>NZ_AJKI01000035.1 GCF_000259075.1 Marinilabilia salmonicolor JCM 21150 | reverse complement strand
TTTTTTTTTTTTTATCCTGGGTGATTGTTTTTATGGGTGCAGGGTAAAAATGAAGATATTTTTTCACATTGTTTACATTTATCAGGGAAATTTTTTTGTCTGATTTGTTCTGGAATCTTCCTTATGCAAGAGTGAAGCGGTTCCATTCGTTCTCAAATTTTTAATTATTTTTTTTGTCAGTTAATTACAAAATTTTAAACGAAGGAAATTTCGGTATCAAAACAGATACAGGAGGGCACTTTCATTAATTGTGCTCTTTTTCTATCGTTGAATGATCGATGGATATTTGCCTGTTTTTGTTTATTATTCTTTGTGTGAATAAAGGCCAGTAAATCAGGTGTTTAATCGCTGCTTGTGATCCGAAAATTGTGTTGGTTTTACACGGCATTTAACACATATTTTGTTATATTTGTGTGGCAAAAAAGATTGTCCGGTAAGTAGTCGGATAACAAATAAATAACTTAGTAAAATGAGTGATAACATTAACGAGGGCAACCTGGAGAAAACGAATGGTTATAGTGCCAGTAGTATTCAGGTGCTTGAAGGCCTGGAAGCAGTTCGTAAAAGACCGGCAATGTATATTGGAGATGTCGGATATAAAGGACTCCATCACCTGGTTTATGAGGTGGTTGATAACTCCATCGATGAAGCTTTGGCCGGGTATTGTACTTCAATCGGAGTTACTATAAATGAGGATAACAGCATTACCGTGGTAGATAATGGTCGCGGTATCCCTGTTGATTTTCACGAAAAAGAAGGACGTTCAGCTCTTGAAGTTGTAATGACAGTGCTTCATGCCGGGGGTAAATTTGACAAGGACAGTTACAAAGTTTCCGGTGGTTTGCACGGTGTTGGTGTTTCTTGTGTGAACGCTCTTTCTATTAGCCTTAAGGCTGAAGTTCATAGGGATGGCAAGATTTATCGTCAGGAATATTCAAAAGGAAAGCCGCTTTCCAGTATTGAAGAGGTCGGAACTACCGATATTAACGGTACCTGGATTACTTTTAAACCGGATGACAGTATCTTCAATGAAACAGAATATAAGTACAGTGTTCTTGCCAACAGGATGCGGGAACTTTCGTTTCTGAACGCCGGATTGGAAATCGTTCTTATCGATAAACGTGAAGTTGATGATGAAGGGAATGTGAAATCTGAACGTTTTTATTCTGATGAAGGATTGTTGGAATTTGTGAAGTTTATTGATGTCAATCGTGAGCATCTCATTGATCAGCCAATCAGCATCTCTACTGAAAAGAATGATGTGCCTGTTGATATTGCTATTGTGTATAATACCTCATTTAACGAGAATATATACTCCTATGTAAATAATATCAATACCATTGAAGGAGGTACTCATCTTACAGGGTTCCGTCGTGGATTGACACGAACTCTTAAAAACTGGGCAGATAAATCCGGTTTGCTTTCCAAACTTAAGTTTGACATCAGTGGCGATGACTTCCGTGAAGGTCTCACAGCTGTTATTTCTGTAAAGGTGGCTGAACCTCAGTTTGAAGGACAGACCAAAACAAAGCTTGGAAATAGTGAAGTTAGTCTTGCTGTTGACCAGGCTGTAAGTACAATGCTTAACAACTATCTGGAAGAGAATCCTAAGGATGCCAAAGCAATTGTAAATAAGGTGATTCTTGCTGCTACTGCCCGGCATGCTGCCCGAAAAGCCAGAGAATTGGTGCAACGGAAAAGTGTACTGACAGGTGGTGGTTTGCCCGGTAAGCTGGCTGACTGCTCCGAAAAAGATCCTGCTCAATCCGAAATTTTCCTTGTTGAGGGAGATTCAGCGGGAGGTACCGCCAAGCAGGGACGAAGCCGTCGTTTTCAGGCTATTTTGCCCTTGAGAGGTAAGATTCTTAATGTGGAAAAAGCGCTTCAACACCGTGTGTTCGAAAGTGATGAGATAAAAAATATCTTTACTGCTCTGGGGGTAAATATCGGAACAGAGGACGATAGTAAGGCACTCAATACAGAGAAACTTCGCTATCATAAGATTGTGATTATGACGGATGCCGATGTGGACGGACGTCACATTAACACGTTGATTATGACGTTCTTTTTCCGTTATATGAAAGAACTTATCAAGGACGGATATCTCTATATTGCTGCACCTCCGCTTTACTTCCTCAAGAAGGGGAAAAATGAGCAGTATTGCTGGACCGATGCTCAACGTCGTGAATTTGTTGAAAAATTTGCGGACGGCAAGGAGGATTCTGTTCACATACAGCGCTATAAAGGTCTTGGTGAGATGAATGCCGAACAGCTTTGGCATACCACCATGAATCCTGAAAACCGTCTGTTGAGACAGGTGACTTATGATAATGCCGCTGAAGCAGATCGTATTTTCAGCATGCTTATGGGGGACGATGTGCCACCTCGCAGAGAGTTTATTGAGAAGAACGCCACTTATGCCAATATTGATGCCTAAGAGGAAACATAAATAAATAAAACCGTCCTTTGTACAGGGCGGTTTTTTTTATTTATAAATCATCATCAGAATGCATATTTGAAAAAGTTTATTACATAAGTTATGTGAAAAAAATGGCTAAATGATTTCGATGGAAGAACCGTAGTTTTTAGAGCGAAAGTTGGCGCTCTCATGGATTATTGCGATAAGAGAGAACAATATCAAGCTTTCTTGAATATTGTCGAACGTAGCAATAATCATGAAATATTTTTTTTGATTATTTTTTTTGTGTCAAGAATACGATAACACTATAAGAATTGAATGGCAAATGGTTTGGAAAAATAAAAGAGTTTAAGCCCTTGAAAAACAGCTTTCTAAACCGAAAAGTGCTGCGTAAGTAACCTAAGTTATATAATAGACAAAAAAAGTAATTCAGGGTTTAAGGGCTGAAATCCCTCTTGGATAGTCTATTGTTCTCAAATAAATTAGGTTAAGTACGCATTTTTATGATGAACCTTACTTATAAAAGAAAAAGCCTTCCGGAGTTTTTCCGAAAGGCTCTGTTATTTGTGAATTCATTTATCCCAAATAAGATTTCAAGAGTTTACTTCTTGAAGTATGCCTGAGACGACGAATCGCTTTTTCTTTAATCTGACGAACACGTTCACGAGTCAGACCGAATCTTTCTCCTATTTCTTCCAGCGTCATTTCCTGGCAGCCAATCCCGAAGAAAAGCTTAATAATGTCGCTTTCTCTTTCGGTAAGAGTAGCCAGAGCACGCTCTATTTCACGGGCCAGTGACTCGTTGATCAGTGTTTTATCAGCATTTGGAGAATCACTGTTTACCAGTACATCCAGCAAACTGTTGTCTTCACCTTCTACAAAAGGTGCATCTACAGAAATGTGACGACCGGAAACTCTCAACGTATCTGCCACTTTTTCTGCAGGGATTTCCAGCTGATCTGCCAATTCTTCCGGTGAGGGTTTGCGTTCATGCTCCTGCTCAAACTTTGAGTAGGCTTTGTTGATCTTGTTCAGGGATCCCACCTGATTCAGCGGCAAACGCACAATTTGCGACTGCTCTGCCAGTGCCTGAAGAATGGACTGACGAATCCACCAAACAGCATAGGAGATAAATTTGAATCCCCTGGTCTCATCAAATTTTTCGGCAGCCTTAATCAATCCAAGGTTACCCTCATTTATGAGGTCAGGAAGACTTAACCCCTGATTCTGGTATTGTTTGGCCACTGAAACCACAAAGCGCAGGTTGGCACGGGTAAGCTTCTCAAGTGCGATCTGGTCGCCCTTCTTTATCCGCTGTGCCAATTCAACTTCCTCCTCCACGGAAATCAGGTCTTCGCGGCCAATTTCCTGAAGATATTTGTCCAACGACGCGCTCTCGCGGTTAGTGATCGATTTAGTTATCTTTAATTGTCTCATAAAAATTTCCCAAAAATACGCCGCAAAAGTACAACAATTCGGTGACTATTGCAAGCCGCCGGGAGTGCCTTATCTGTTACGTTCAGTTATCTGTCTAAGTTTATTGCATAATAAGCAACCTGTCCGTTGGGGTAAATTCCGGTGAGGAATAGTCCTTCTTCTACCATTTCCACAACTTTACGTAAATCATCTGTGCTGTTAATCGGTACCCGGTTGGCTTTTGTTATGATGTATCCTTCCTGAATTCCCGCATCTCTGAGTTTCCCGTTTTCCAGCTTAGATACTTTGATTCCGTTGCTGATTCTGAGACGCGCTTTATCTTCGTCTGAAACTTTTTCAAACGATGCTCCCAGAATCGAAAGTGATTTGTCTGCTTTTACAACGTCAGTGGAGCCATAAATGTTTCGCAAAGTGACAGAAAAATCTTTCTTTTTTCCATCTCTCAATGCAGTGACGTTAACTTTATCCCCGGGGCGGAAGCGGCTGATTTTTTCCTGAAGCTCGGAGACTTTCTTTACTTCTTCATTGTTAACACTGGTAATCACGTCACCTTCTTTCAGACCTGCCTCTTCGGCACCACTGGATTCTATTACATTGGCCACATAAACTCCCTGGCTTACTTCAAGATCCAGTTCTTCTGATAATTGGCTGTTTACATTGCGAATATTGATTCCCAAAATTCCTCTTTGGACTTTTCCAAATTCCATCAGGTCTGCCACTACCTTGCTGACGATGCTTACCGGCACTGCAAAAGAATACCCGGTGTAGGAGCCTGTTTGCGAAGCTATGGCTGTGTTTATTCCAATTAATTCACCTTTTGTGTTAACCAGTGCGCCGCCACTGTTCCCGGGATTCACTGCAGCATCAGTCTGGATAAATGACTCTATACCCAGTGTTCCTTGTTGATTTGCCAAAATGTTAATACTTCTCGATTTGGCGCTTACAATCCCCGCAGTAACGGTTGAGGTCAGGTTAAACGGGTTGCCAACAGCCAATACCCATTCTCCGATTTTCAGATTGTCCGAGTTGCCGTATCGCATATAAGGCAAATCCTCTTCGTCAATCTTCAATAGAGCAAGATCTGTGGATGGATCCGTTCCAACAATAACTGCTTTATAGGTGCGGTTATCGTTCAGGGTCACTTCAATGTTGGTGGCCTTGTCGATGACGTGATTGTTGGTTACAATATATCCATCGGTTGTAATAACTACTCCTGAGCCTGACCCCATGACGGGCTGCTGTTGCCGGGGCATAGGACTGCCCGGTCCGAAGAAGAAATCAAACAAAGGACTTCCTGAATAGGATTGAGTCTGCGTACTCACTGTCTTGACGTGGACAACCGCATGTACTGAATTCTCAGCTGCTTTTGTGAAATCCGGATATTCTCCGGTTGGTCCCGATGGGAGAGAGGTATATCGTGCTGCGTGTGTATGCTCTCCCGGAACTTCTATGATTCGTGTTTCTGGTTTGACAAAATATGAGTAGGCAATTACGGATACCAATGCACTAATAACAGCAATTGCAAATACCGAAAATATTTTTTTTGTATTCATGTTTCAGAATTTTTTTGGTTTAACAATTTACGGTTTTAGCAAATCAAATGATATGCCTTTATTGCAACTGTTGTAAAACTTAACTTTTTTTAATTCTTGTTAGCGATTGGATTAAGGAACAGGGCCGTTTATTATTGTGAACATCAGTATTCATCTGGCTTCAGTTTGTTATTAGAAACAAGCTGGTTAAAACCCTTTAAAGGTCACAAAAGAGCCCCAGACGATGCTCCCCGTAACCCTAACCCTAAGAAACCGGAAAGCAACATTTGCCGGGGCTGTTTTGTAATGGTTGACAAATTATCTGTTTTATTAATTTACAACTCATCTGGTGGGTTTGTCAAATATTTCCTTTTATTTTGGGCTTCTCTATTCGTAATTTTGTGGATATAATAATTCACTTTGGTTTTGCCGGGAGTGATGTTGATGGAGTTGAGTTGTTGAATGTCAAATGATAAACAAATGGTAAAGATGACAAAAATTCAGTTTTCTAAGTATCAGGGAACAGGTAATGATTTTATTTTGATTGATAATCGGGATGGGTCTTTTGACGGAGATGATAATCACCTGATTTCTGCCATGTGCCACCGGAGATTTGGAGTTGGAGCAGATGGTCTTATGTTGCTGGAGTCTTCGGAGAGCTATTCTTTTACCATGCGTTATTTCAATAGCGATGGGGGAGAGGCAACGATGTGTGGCAATGGTGGTCGTTGTTTGGCAGCCTTTGCGGTTCATCGAGGTGTAGTCGCTGAAAATGAGTATTTTTCGTTCGATGCTGTGGATGGTGTTCATGAGGCTCTTGTGAATGGAGAAATGGTTAGTCTCAAGATGATTAATGTCGCGGGCTACGAAGAGAAAGAAGAGGGTTTGTTTTTGGATACCGGCTCGCCGCATTTTATAAAATTTGTAGATAATCCTGAGTTGATCGATGTTTTTAACGAAGGTAGTTTTTGGCGAAATCATGATGTTTTTGCACCCGGAGGGACCAATGTTAATTTTGTGGGAAAACCTGTTGGGGGGGAAGTATCCATGAGGACTTTTGAACGTGGGGTGGAGGATGAAACCTGGTCCTGCGGAACCGGTGCGGTAGCCTCTGCAATTGCCACTTATATCAGGAGTGGTGAAGGCAACTGTTACGACATGAAAGTGCCGGGAGGTAAACTTACTGTCAGTTTTGATGTTGTAAACACAGGAGGTTTTGAAAATGTTTGGTTGAAAGGGCCGGCCAGGCATGTTTTTGAAGGAAGTATTGATGCCAAAGTCTTCCTCTAACTAAGATCTTAATCAGTTTAAATGGATTTAAAAATAATATCAGATTTTCAGCCGACAGGTGATCAGCCTGAAGCTATTCGTCAGTTAACTGAGGGGGTTAACAGTGGGAATCCGTTTCAGACATTGCTTGGAGTGACCGGATCGGGTAAAACTTTTACTATTGCAAATCTTATTGAAAAGGTACAAAAACCTACCTTAATTCTTAGCCATAACAAAACACTGGCGGCTCAATTATATGGTGAGTTTAAAAGCTTCTTCCCGGAAAATGCGGTTGAATACTTTGTCTCTTATTACGATTACTACCAGCCGGAAGCATATATTCCGGTATCAGATACTTACATTGAAAAGGATTTGTCCATCAATGATGAAATTGAAAAGCTTCGGCTGAGTGCAACTTCAGCATTACTGTCGGGACGGCGGGATGTGATCGTTGTATCATCTGTTTCCTGTCTTTATGGTATTGGAAATCCTGAGGATTTTCATGCCAATGTAATTCCACTTGAGGTGGGGAAGGAGATTGGCAGAAATAAATTCCTGCGGCACTTGGTGGAGGCTTTGTATTCCAGAAATGAAGTTGAATTTCAACGTGGGAACTTCAGAGTCAAAGGGGATACTGTTGAGATTTTTCTCGCTTATGCTGATCATGCCTGCAGGGTTATTTTCTGGGGAGATGAAATTGAGACCATCGAAACTTTTGATCCAATTAACAACATCACCCTTTCTTCTACAGATCAAATTTTGATATATCCGGCCAATATTTTTGTGACCACTAAAGAACGGATTAACCAGGCCATCAGAATGATCCAGGATGACCTGGTGAAACAGGTGGCTTATTTTCGTGAGATTGGGAAACCTCTTGAAGCGAAACGATTGGATGAACGTGTCAACTATGATCTGGAAATGATCAGAGAACTAGGACACTGCCCCGGAATTGAGAATTACAGCCGTTACTTTGATGGTCGCGCCGAAGGAACACGTCCTTTCTGCCTTTTGGATTATTTTCCCAATGATTTTCTGACTGTAGTGGATGAAAGCCATGTTACCTTGCCTCAGGTAAGAGCGATGTACGGGGGAGACTATAGCCGTAAACAAAATCTAGTTGAGTATGGGTTTCGCTTGCCGGCTGCATTGGATAACCGTCCATTGAAATTTGATGAATTTGAACGCATTACCAATCAAACAATTTTTGTTAGTGCTACTCCTGCAGATTATGAACTTGAAAAATGTGAGGGAGTGGTTGTGGAACAGGTTATCCGTCCCACCGGATTGCTTGACCCTGTGATTGATGTTCGCCCCAGTCTTAATCAGATTGATGATCTTCTGGAAGAAATCAGAGTACGAGTCAACGCTAATGAGCGTGTTCTGGTGACTACACTTACCAAGCGGATGGCTGAGGAGCTGACCAAATATCTTCAAAGACTGGATATTAAGACAGAATATATTCACTCAGATGTGGATACGCTTGAGCGGGTTAAAATTATGGAACACCTGAGAAATGGTGTTATTGATGTATTGGTTGGTGTCAACTTGCTACGGGAAGGTCTTGACCTGCCAGAAGTTTCCCTGGTGGCAATTTTGGATGCTGATAAGGAGGGCTTTTTGCGTTCTACCCGTTCACTAACCCAGACCGCCGGTCGTGCTGCCCGAAATCTGAATGGAACGGTTATTATGTATGCCGATAAAATTACCAAATCGATGCAGGAAACCATCGATGCAACCAATTACCGGAGAGAAAAACAGCTGGCTTACAACGAAAAACATGGGATAACTCCGGCCGCCATTATTAAAAAGCGCAGTAGTGCTTTTCAAAATCAGGAAGAAGCAGAGAACGTTCCGGGGACTTCCCATGTATATTCCGGTCCTGAAGATCAGGGAGTGGATGCAGCTGCCGATCCTGTTTTGTCTTATATGTCGGCCGAAAAACTTGAAAAAACCATCGCTGAAACAAAAAAGGCTATGCAGAAAGCCGCCAAAGAGTTGGACTTTATTCAGGCTGCTCAATACAGGGACGAAATGTTTCGGTTGGAAAAATTGTTGAAAAAGAAGAAGGGGTAGTGGTGTATGGTAATAAGTCAGAAGCACCTGCAGAGGTTAAAAGAAATAAAACAAAGAAATGAGTAACATTGTAAGTAGTGCCCGTCTATAAAGTCGGGAAAATTGTAGTAAATACACCGCCCTCTCATTATTGGTGGCGACGCCATTAATAATGAGAGGGCGGTGGGGATACTTCTAACCCCAAGACGTTGCCCTGGCTATTGCTCGCAGGCTTTCAGCCTGTTTACACCTTATCTGGCTTATGTAAAAGCAGTTTAAGAGAATTTATTGAATGTCTGATAAAACCTGCTCCTCAGGTCATTATTTTTCAGACTAGAAAAACAAAAACCGTTTCTTATTAGGTCTTCTGGCCGGACTTCGGCGTGATTTAGACTGATAAAACTGTCTTGTTTTGATGTAACTTTTGCGGTTGTATTTTGGATCGTTTCGTAGTTTGCTGTCCTGAATGACGAAAGTAACACCCACCATGAAGTTGTAATAAACGTCATAGGGATCGGTAGATACCGGGTTTACCTCTGTTTGCCAATCATCTCCCGAATACCACACGTCATGCACATCCATTCGGTCAGTAAAAGGAAGCGCGCCAGTTATTTCTATGTTAGCACTAATCATGGGATTTATCCAAAAGGAAGCTCCACCACCCGCAGAAACCATAGGTGCAATTTCTGATGCAGATCGCCATTCTTCATCTTGTGGCCCACTTCCAATTTCTCCCCAGTACTCTGTTGAAGAATAGTAAACAAGCCCTGCATTCAAATGCACATACGGTTGAAAAGTACGTTGACGAAAATACCCCATAATATGATTGAGCGGTTTGTAACTTCCGCCAATAGAAAATTCAGTGTAAATATTATCGAAATAGGCATATTCTAGACCTGAAGTGGGGAACACCTGTGTCCCTTGCATTTTCCCTCCTAAAAGCTGAACCCGGGCTGACAACATTTCATTCATTTCGCGGTCAACCAGTCCTCCAACAGAAAAACTTCCCCGGGATTTATCTACCAAATCGCCGAAAAACATGTTGTAACCACCTCGGGCTGTAACACTCATACCTTCAAGTAAGTTTAACGATCCTCCTCTTCGCTGAGAATGGCTGTTGCTTGAAAACAAGAGTGTTATAGCAAATATTAATATGGCAATTTTTGCGCTTTTATGCATGAACAGTATAAGTTAGTGTGTCTTAAACCGACTGTAAAAATGGGAAAAACTTTACTAATACAAAAACTACATACGTTGGTTTGTCGGCAAAGTTGGCTTTTTTCCTTATCTTTTTTACAAAATGCCGAAAAAGTTATTTCACTGTCTTTGTTTTTTACATGTAATCAGTAACAAAAAATATGTTTAAATAGTCACCTGATTATATATTGATGAGCAAAATACTAAATTTCCTGAAAACAGGAACTATATTTTTATGTTGATTTAAATATAGACAGATTTTATTGTTTTTATCGAAGTTTTTGCCAGTTGTAATTTCACAAAATCATTGCCATGGTGACTAATGAACATCCTAAAAGGTTATTTGTGAATAAATTTGGCAAGGTTGCTTTTGTTTTTTTCCGATATAAACTCTTTTCCTTCTGCGGTGTAAAGATAATTGATTTCATCAGAAAAATACTCTTCAACTTTTCGACGAACTATTTTCATAGTGCTATTCAGAAGTTTATTGCTTTCAGTGAAGGGTTCTGGAAGAATAATACTGGCAGCGGGCAGCCATCTTGCCGGAAACAGTTCTTCAAGTTTGCCTCCTTTTTTGAATTCTGCCATCTGCTCCTGGATGGTTTGCAGTATTTTTTTTGCTTTTTCCTCCTGCGACATTTCGTCACCCAACTCCTTAGATAACTGATTGACCTTTTCCGAACTGGGAACAATTAACCCTATGGTGTAAGGATTTTGATTGTTGTGCAATACAAACTGGTCAACTAGTGGGCAGTGATCTATGATCGCTTCTTCTATACCTTCAGGACTGTATTTCTCCCCATCGGAGCCAATGAGCAGACTCTTGAAGCGTCCCAAAACGTAAAGGTAACCTTGGTTGTCCAGGTAACCCAGATCGCCTGTGAAGAGCCAGCCATCTATAATGGTTTCATTGGTTGCTTCCTGATTTTTCCAATAACCCAGCATCACATTTTCTCCTTTCACCACAATCTCTCCGGAAGTTCCGGCAGGAAGGGTATTCCCGTCGGAATCACAAATTTTCACTTCCAGATTTTGTACGATAGGTCCTGAAGAACCAAGTTTATGATGATCAGGTGTATTGGCCGATATAATAGGGGCTGCCTCACTTAGTCCGTACCCCTGATACATTGGGGTTCCCAGGGCGTAGAAGAATCGTTGCAAATCAATATCCAGGAGAGCTCCTCCACCGATGAAGAACTGGAGATTGCCCCCAAAACGAACCCTGATGGTTTGGAAAAGTATCCTGTCGAAAAGTTTATACAGAGGAGCTGTTATTTTTTTTAATCCCTTGCCTTTGTCATTTCCGCTTCCGTTGTACCAAATCGAATAGTTCATTGCAAAGTTAAACAGTCCTGACACCACTTTCCCCTTGGAAGCAATTCCTTTTTCAATGTTTTTTCTGAAGTTTTTTGCCATCGCAGGTACGCTCATTAAAACATGCGGTTGAATTTCCATAATGTTGTTGGAGAAATTCTTTAATGTTTCAATCTGATTTCGACCCGTTTCTACTGATGCAATGGAAGCTCCCTTATACATGAAGGCATAAAGTGCTGCAGTATGCGCGAATGCATGATCCCAGGGAAGGACAACCAATGTTCTGAAGTGCGCCGGAATGTCGATGAAGCTAAAGGCCTGCTCCACGTTGGCCGTGTAATTCCGGTGTGAAAGCATGATTCCCTTGGGTTGTGCGGTGGTTCCGGATGTATAGGAAATATTGGCTATATCATTGAAATGAACGGCATTTTTTATCTCTTCAACTTCCTGTCGGTGGGTTTCCAGGAAAGTTTTTCCTGATTTGATTAATTTACTGTAAATGAGCTCTTTCTCCTGCGTATCTTCAATGTCGTCTAAAACAATGATCTTTTCAAGGAAAGTAAGTTCTTGAAGAATTTCACGAATTTTTGGAAGTTGGTTTCTGGAAACAATAATCATTCTGGATTCAGAATGTTCCAACCTGAATATTAAATCCTGGTCTGCTTCCAGCTTTGCACTCAGCGGAACATTGATGGCCCCGCAATACAAAATGGCAAGTTCGGAAATAAGCCATTGGTTGCGGCCTTCAGATAACAATGCAAGGCGATCTCCTTTCTTTATGCCTAGTTCAATCAGGCCTGCTGCAAGATCCATGACCAGATTTTTGGTCTCCTTATATGTGGTAGGCTGAAAACGTCCTTCGCTTTTCTCCCAAAGAAGCGGGTTTTCACCATACTTATTTACTCTCTCTTCGAAATAGTCAATAATACTAACCATGGTCTTAAAATTTGTTAATATGCAAAAATAGAAAAATTGTTTAAACCTGATTAATTGATATTGTCAAACTTCTTTGTTGGAAAAGGACACTGAGGGAAAGCTGCTTTCTGATAAAAAAAATGACCGGAATGTTAAAAACAAACCGGTCAGATTTTTCTATTCTACACCAAACTTAAAAATGGTGGTGTGACTGTATGGTTTTTCTGGGGTCACAATGCAGGAGGGGAAAGAAGGATGGTTGGGAGAATCCGGAAAGTACTGGGTCTCGAAGCACATGGCCGAGAAACGATCAAATTTTCTTTCTGCATTTTCATAGCTGCCATCCAGATGATAACCTGAATAAAACTGCATTCCGGGCATGGTCGTATATACTTCCATCAGCCTTCCCGACCGACTCTCTTTGGCTATTGCTGCGCGTCTCAAATCGCCTTCATTACCACTGATTACCAGATTGTGGTCATAAGCGTCTTTGGGAAGATGATTGAGACGTTCTCCTACTTTGTGAAATTCCTTGAAATCAAATGGGGTTCCCTTTGTAGAAATAATCTCTCCTATGGGTACGTCATCTTTTCTCGGAGTGTAATCATCCGAAAAAATCATCACATCATGTTCCAGAATATTACTTTTATCACCCGACAGGTTAAAATAACTATGGTTGGTCAGATTTACAGGGGTTGCTGCATCACTTGATGCATTGTAGTCAATGATGAGTTCATTCTCGTTGCTTAAATAAAATCTGACTTCCACATCAAGATTTCCAGGGTACCCTTCGTCATTATCAGGGCTTTTAAGACGCATAATAAGCACCTGACCTGCGTCAGTGTCTTCGATCTTAGGTGACCAGATTCTGGAATGGAAACCAGTGGGGCCTCCGTGAAGGTGATGATTCCCGTTGTTGATGCGGAGTTTGTATTTCTTGCCGTTAAGTTCAAATTGACCCCGTGCTATTCTGTTGGCAAAACGTCCAACGGTGGCTCCAAGAAAAACACAATTGTCAAGATAGTTCTTTGCGAGGTATTGCATCGGGTCGTCAAAACCAAGAACAATATTGGCAAATTTGCCGTCTTTATCTTTAGTTTCTATACGGGTTATTGCTGCCCCTGCATTGGTGATGTAAATGGTTGTGCCTTCATCGTTTGTTAGCTCAAACAACTTAACAGAATGTTTCTGGGCTTCATTGGATACATTATGTTCTTTAATATTCATGTTGAGTGTTTTAATTTTCTTTAATTGATGCTTTTCTCTGAGTAATTCATAAATAATTTACGAATTGTGTTACGCCTTATATGAAAACAGTTTTTTTGTCTGATGTATGAAATTGGCTTCTCGTAGGTTATGTGTCAGAGTATTGCTGAATAAGGACTGTTACCTTTTGGGAATTCCACAATGGTATGTTGACAAAATAACTACTGAAAAGAATTACTTTGTATTAAAAATTTCTTTAAAATATAGAAAGTGACTAACATCTGCAACAGCAAAAGTAAACAAATTTTACAATTTGGAAGGATTTTAAACAGGTTGCTGGTTTCTGATAAAACCTTTTCTGTTGTTTTTAATAATCCTCAATAAAATGAATAGGACTGTGACAGGTTAAGAACAATTTCATATAATAATTCCCTTATTTGTGTTAATTTTGCAACTTCAAAGTACAAACTGCATAAAACTGAAAATCTCATGATCCTTTTCTTTCAGGGGGACAACCGGCTGGTGTTAGCGGTAGGTTGTTATAAAACCCTTACTCAAACCGATTTGGAAAAACTTACCTGGCTCTTTGACGGAGCGCGTCTGATGTCTGAAAACAAATTGGATGGCTTTTTTATCGGTCCCAGACGGGAAATGATAACTCCCTGGAGTACCAACGCGGTTGAAATTACCCAAAACATGGGAATTGACGGGATTGAGCGTATTGAAGAGTTTTTTGAGACGGATAACGAAAATGCTCAATTCGACCCGATGCTTCAGGTTCGGTACAAAGGTCTGGATCAGGAGATTTTTCACATTGATAAAGAACCGGAGCCGATTGTTTTTATTGATGATATTGAAGCTTATAATATTAAAGAGGGCCTGGCCTTAAACGAGGAAGAAATAGGTTATCTCAACGGATTGAGCGAGCGGCTTGGACGAAAACTGACCGACAGCGAGGTGTTTGGTTTCTCTCAGGTCAATTCTGAGCATTGTCGTCATAAAATATTTAACGGAACATTCGTGATTGACGGGGAAGAGAAAGAGAGTTCTCTTTTTCAGCTCATAAAGCGTACTTCTAAGGAAAATCCCAATTATTTGGTTTCTGCTTATAAAGATAATGTAGCCTTTATTCAGGGACCCGTAATGAAACAGTTTGCTCCCGGACGTCAGGATACGGCAGACTATTTTGTGGAGAAAGAGATTGAGTCGGTACTGTCATTAAAGGCTGAAACGCATAACTTCCCCACCACCGTGGAACCCTTCAACGGTGCTGCTACCGGTTCCGGAGGCGAAATCCGTGATCGTTTGGGCGGAGGTAAAGGAAGTTTGCCACTCGCCGGTACGGCTGTTTATATGACAAGTTATTCCAGATTGGAGGAAGGACGGAATTGGGAAGAAAAATTTAAGGCTCGTCCCTGGCTTTATCAAACTCCGGAACAGATATTAATCAAGGCCTCAAACGGAGCAAGTGATTTTGGAAATAAATTTGGTCAACCGCTTATTTGTGGCTCTGTTCTTACTTTCGAGCATTTTGAAAACCAGCTTAAATTTGCTTTTGATAAAGTAATAATGCTGGCGGGTGGAATTGGTTTTGCAAAAAAGTCCGACAGCTTGAAAGATACACCTTCCAAAGGTGATCGTGTGGTTGTTTTGGGTGGTGATAATTATCGGATTGGAATGGGTGGAGGTGCTGTTTCCTCTGTGGCAACCGGAGAATTTGCCAATGCCATTGAACTGAATGCTGTTCAACGTTCTAATCCGGAGATGCAAAAACGTGCCATGAACGCGATCCGTGCCATGGTGGAGGGGAATGAGAATCCAATTATTTCCATTCATGATCATGGTGCAGGTGGTCATCTTAATTGTTTGTCGGAGCTGGTAGAGGAAACAGGAGGTACCATTCACCTGGATAAACTTCCTGTGGGAGATCCGACTCTTTCTGCTCGGGAGATAGTTGGGAATGAGTCGCAGGAGAGAATGGGACTGGTGCTTCACGAGGACCATGTGGAGATATTAAAGAGGGTTGCCGAAAGGGAACGATCTCCTTTTTATGTGGTTGGAGAAACAACGGGAGATATGCAGTTTAAGTTCGAAGACAATAAGGGCAATGCACCGATAGATCTTCAGCTTGCCGATATGTTTGGAAATCCACCCAAAACAGTCATGAATGACGTGAGTGTGGATCGAAAATTTGAGGAGTTGAATTATTCTGCTGATAAGATTGAAGCTTACCTTGAGGCTGTTCTTCAATTGGAATCAGTTGCGTGTAAAGACTGGCTTACGAATAAGGTCGATCGCTCTGTTACAGGGAAAGTGGCTCGTCAGCAAACCATCGGAGAAATTCAATTGCCTCTGAGTGACCTGGGAGCCACTGCTATTGATTATTCAGGCACCAAAGGAATGGCTACTTCTGTGGGCCATGCTCCCGGAATTGGTCTTATTGATGCTTCTGCAGGTGCATTGGTTTCAGTTGCCGAATCTTTAACCAATATTGTATGGGCCCCATTAACGCACGGGATTGAGGGAATTAGCCTGAGTGCCAACTGGATGTGGCCATGCCGAAACAAAGGAGAAGATGCCCGGTTGTATGATGCTGCCGAAGCAGTGAGTGATTTTGTTTGTGATTTGGGAATCAATATTCCCACCGGAAAGGATTCACTTTCCATGACCCAGAAATATTCCGACGGAGAAGCTGTGATGTCTCCCGGCACGGTGATTATTAGTGCGGCAGGAGAAGTGGATGATGTGCGCAGGATTGTTACTCCATTGCTGAAAAAAGATGAAAACACCTATTTGTTGCACATCGATCTTTCGTTCGACAAACTAAAACTTGGAGGTAGCAGCTTTGCACAGATCATTAATACACTCGGCAATGAAGCACCGACTGTTACTGATGCAGACTATTTCAAAAATGGATTCGAAACGATACAGAAACTGATTAGAAAAGGGTTGGTGCTTGCGGGACATGACGTTTCTGCAGGTGGTTTGGTAACTACCCTTCTTGAAATGTGCTTCGCCAATAAAGACTTTGGAATTAGTGCCAATCTTTCTGAAATGGAGGAAAAGGATCCGGTAAAACTACTGTTCAGTGAAAATCCGGCTGTTGTTATTCAAGTAGCGGAATTGGAGAAAGTTTCAGCAATTCTGGAAGAGGCTGGTGTGCAGTTTAGCGTAATTGGAAAACCGGTTCAGAAACGTCGTTTGAAAGTAACTACAGCTGTAAAAGCATTTGTTTTCGATATTGATGAGTTACGCGATGTCTGGTTCAGAACCTCCTATCTGCTGGACAAGAACCAGAGTGGACTTCAAAAGGCCAGGGAGAGGTTTGAGAACTATAAGAATCAGGTGCTCTCTTATCAGTTTCCGTCTCATTTTATTGGATCAGAGGCTTCACTTGATTTAATTAAACCTGCCAGAAAGGCGAAGGCTGCCATCATTCGCGAAAAGGGAGTTAATGGTGACAGGGAAATGGCCTATTCACTTTACAAAGCAGGTTTTGCCGTTAAGGATGTGCATATGACCGATCTTATCAGCGGACGGGAAACGCTTGAAGAGATTGACTTTATTGTGTTTGTCGGTGGATTTTCTAATTCAGATGTACTGGGTTCTGCAAAAGGTTGGGCCGGGGCTTTCCTTTACAATGAGAAGGCAAAAAAGGCACTGGATGATTTTTATGCGCGACCCGATACGCTGAGTCTTGGAATATGTAATGGTTGCCAGCTTATGGTAAATCTTGATTTGGTAAACCCGGAACATGAAAAGAAAGCCAAAATGCTTCACAACGATTCACATAAGTTTGAATCCATTTTCCTGAACATGAGCATACAGGAGAACAACTCTGTAATGCTTGAGTCTCTTTCCGGATCCCGGATAGGTGTGTGGGTGGCTCATGGAGAAGGAAAATTTGAACTGCCACTGGAGGAAAATGCTTACCATATCCCCGGAAAGTATTCTTATGAGGCTTATCCTGCAAATCCCAATGGAAGTGATTACAATGCAGCCGCTATTTGTTCAGCCGACGGGCGTCATCTGGCCATGATGCCCCACCTTGAAAGGGCTGTATTCCCCTGGCAATGGGGGTATTATCCTGAAGATCGCAGCGAGGATGAAGTCACTCCCTGGATGGAAGCCTTTGTGAATGCCAGAAAATGGATTGAGGAGAAGAAGTAGATATCCTATAAATATTAAAGGGGAACAGCCAACTATTCAGGTCAGGTTGTTCCCCTTTTTTTAAAAGTAAACTTCTGCATGAATCTTTTCGGAGGGAACTCCCTGTGCTTCCAGAATGTCATATACATCATGTATCATACTGCTGTTTCCGCATAAATAGCATCGGATGTCAGGGCCGACAGGGTGGTCTTCCAGCCAGTTGGTGACACGTCCAAAGTATGAATTGTCACTTTTCTGTCTGGAAGTACAGGAAATATACCGTGATGGCTCATAAAAGTCCGCCTCATATCTTTCGGAATTGTCACGAATACCATGTATCAATGTATAATTCAATTCGGGGTTTGATTTGATAAAACTGTGAAACGGTGAGATGCCGGTTCCACTGGCAATGAAAAGCAGTTTTTCTTCGGGATTTTCCTTCACCGGAAGTGAAAAATACCCAACCGGTTCCTCAACAACCAACATATTGCCCGGTAGCTGCTTTTTCAGTACCGGGGAGATGAACCCATCAGAAACTTCTTTTACCAGAATTTCAAGATAATCATCTTTCTCTCCACTGTAGATGGAGTATTCTCTGGTATGAATACTGTTGGCGGGACCAACATTTATATGCTGTCCGGCTTTGAATTCCAAATTGTTTTTTTCAATTTTTACTATAAATGTGGAATCGTTCAAATGACGCATTTCCAATATTTCATGCAATTTTGTGGAAATTTTGTTTGCTTCGGATACTTCATTCATGATGCTGAAAAGATTAAAATATTATTTGGTTTATTGATTATCAGATGTCCCTGACAATTTAGTGTCCCGGTTTCTTGTGATTGGTCTCCGGAAGAGTTGAATCAGACCTGATAAAGTTGTTACGTGATAGAAACGATATAATTATTAAAAGGTTTAATATATCAGGAGGAAAAAATCCGAAATAGTCAATATTAACAATATTCGATATTATTTTCTTGGAACACTTCAACAAATTATCTATATTTTAGTTTTTCTTATGTCTGCTAAAAGTAGAATACATGATATATTCCAAATACAGGTCTAAAGAATTGAGCTGGCTCTTTTTTAACGGAAGGGTGCTTCAGGAGGCTTCTAAAAAGGAAGTTCCTCTTATTGAGCGCATTAAGTTTCTGGGTATTTATTCCAATAATCTGGATGAATATTTCAGGGTTCGTGTGGCTCTTTTAAAGAGGCTTGTCCAACTTCGTAAGGATTCGGAGATTGATGGTACTTCGCCACTCGAAACATTGCGCGAAGTAAACAGGGTTGTTCGTCAGCAGGGGCTTGAATTTGGAAAAATCTATGAACAAATAATTCATGAGCTTGAAGCGCACAACGTTTATATGCTCGATGAAAAGTCCCTGAATCAGAAACAGGGTGAATATGTGCGCCGTGTTTTTGAGCATAAGGTCAGGCCCAAATTGATGCCGATAATTATTTCAAAACGCAGACCGTTGCCTGATCTGGAGGATGACGCCATCTATCTTGGGGTGATTTTGAGAAAACACAAGACAGGAAAATCGATATATGCTCTTTTGGAACTTCCTGTTGATGCATTGGGACGTTTTTTTATTGTACCCTCCAGCGAAAGAACTACAAGTATGCTTTTGCTTGATGATGTTATTCGTTATGAGCTGAAGGATATCTTTTATATGTTTGATTTTGATGAGATTGGAGCTTATACTTTTAAGTTGACCCGCGACGCTGAATTGGATATAGATGACGATATTTCTGAAAGTTATGTGAGTGCCATTGTGCAGAGCCTGGAGCGCAGAAAGGATGCCCCGCCAGTTCGTTTTGTGTACGATAAGGAGATGCCTGAGGATTTGTTGGAGATATTGCTTCGAAAACTTCATTTCTCAAAGGATGATACCATTATTCAGGGAGGTCGTTACCACAATTTTAAAGATTTTATGGACTTTCCCAAGATAGGGGGAACCGACATGGTTTATGATCCGCTTCCGCCTATCAGACATGAATATTATCCAGATGGTCAGTCAGTTTTTCCGGTATTACACCAGCGGGATATTTTGTTGCATTTTCCATATCATTCATTTCTTCATCTTATAGATTTTCTTCGCGAAGCGAGTATTGATCCGTTGGTTCGGGATATGAAAATCACTATTTACCGGGTTGCGAAGCATTCCAATGTGATGGATGCTTTGATAAATGCTGCCCATAACGGGAAAAAAGTTACCGTGGTGATGGAGCTGCAGGCACGCTTTGATGAGGCGCATAATATAAAATGGGCCAACAAACTTGCTGATGCAGGAATTAAAGTGATATATGGCGTTAAAGGGCTCAAGGTACATTCCAAACTTTGTTATGTGACCCGGAAAGAAAAAGGTAAACTAAAACGTTATGCATGCGTTGGAACCGGGAACTTCAATGAGGATTCGGCCCGTATTTTTAGCGATCATTTGTTAATGACTGCTCATGATGGAATCGCCAGAGAGGTGGGGTCTGTCTTCGAATTTTTTGATAAAAATTACAGAATAGCTCGCTACAGCCACTTGTGGGTGTCACCATTCTTTCTTCGAAAAAGAATTAATGAATTAGTAAATCAGGAAATTAAAATTGCCAGGCAGGGAGGGGAAGCCCGCATTTGGTTGAAAGTAAACAACCTGGCAGATTACAGAATCATTAAAAGGCTGTATGAAGCCCACAGAGCAGGAGTGGATGTTCGCTTGAATGTGCGGGGAATGTTTTCTCTTATTCCTGATTATGACAATAATGGAAATCCAATACCGTCTATCGGGTTGATTGACAGATTGCTTGAGCATAGTCGTTTTTATGTTTTTGGAAAAGGTGAGCGGGAACGCATTTACATTGCTTCTGCCGATTTGATGGCGAGGAACCTTGATCGACGGGTAGAAGTTGCGTGTCCGGTTTATGATGAAAATCTTAAAAACGAGCTTTTGAATATGTTCCGGATTCAATGGAAAGATACCAGTGCTGCCAGGATTCTGGATAATGAATTGTCCAACAGATTAAAGAAACCTGCTGAAGGTGAAAAGCCCATTCGCTCACAAATTGAGTTTTACAATTATCTTAATCGTATCAACCACGAAGTCGGAGGTGAAGTTCTGAAAAATGGGATAAAAGTCTCTGAAAGCTGATTTTTGTTGTTGTTTCAGGACTTCCGGCTGCGTAAATTTGTAGAACTAAATTTGCTTCAGGCCGATAATACAAGCCTGCTTTTATAGATTTTTTTGCCTGCATACTGATTGTATTTCTGTTTTCAGATGTTTTAATTGTCTGAGATAGGGTGCAAATTTTGTCAGGCTATATCGTTTCATTATTTAAAATCACTTCGATGGGAATGAATACAATGCGTGCCCTTGTAAAAGCAAAACCTGAGAAAGGAATCTGGATGAAAGAAGTGCCTGTTCCTGTTCCCGGTCATAACGATGTCATTATTAACGTTACCAAAACGGCTATTTGCGGTACCGACTTGCATATTTATAAATGGGATGAATGGGCGCAAAAAACCATAAACACTCCTATGATTATAGGACATGAATATGTGGGGTATGTTGCTGCTGTTGGATCGGAAGTGACCAATGTTAAAGAAGGAGATCGTGTTACCGGTGAAGGGCACATTGCCTGTGGACACTGTCGTAATTGCCGCCGCGGGCGTCAGCATATTTGTGAAAAAACAGTGGGCATTGGTGTTAACACAGATGGTGCTTTTGCAGAATATGTGAAAGTTCCTTCCAACAATGTAATGAAAATTAATCCCCAGATTCCCGATGAAATTGTCGCTATTATGGATCCTTTTGGGAATGCTACTCATACTGCGTTGTCATTTCCGTTGATTGGAGAAGATGTCCTCGTTACCGGAGCCGGACTTATCGGTAGTATGTGTGTAGCCATTGCAAAATTCGCAGGGGCCCGTTATGTTGTTGCTACTGAAATGAATGAATTCAGAGCTGATCTGGCTCGCAAGATGGGTGCTACAAAAGTGGTCAACCCCATAGAGGAAAATCTTTCTGATGTGGTTCGTGATCTGGGAATGATTGGTTTTGATATAGGACTGGAGTGTTCCGGATCGGAGGCTGCATTTAACCAGATGCTTGCCCACATGTATAACTCGGGGAAGATTTCTTTGCTGGGTATTTTACCTCCTTCAACAGTGGTGGATTGGAATACCATTATTTTCAAAGGATTGATGCTGAAAGGTATTTACGGACGTGAGATGTTTGAGACCTGGTACCATATGGAACAGATGTTGATGTCTGGTCTCGATTTATCTCCGATGATTACACACAGGTTTTCTGTTGATGATTACCAAAAAGGTTTTGATATCATGGAGGAGGGTAACTGCGGAAAAGTAATCCTGAATTGGGATTAAGAAACTGACTCTTGAGTGAATAACATAAAACAATAAAAAAGACGCACAGACGTGCGTCTTTTTTATTGTATATTATCTGTGAAAGATCATTTGATGGTCCAGATAGCCCCGAGAATCATGCCCGAAATGGTACTATTCCACGGATTGCTTGTAATGGGACAAGTACCTCCGTTGCATCCGATAAAATAATAATATCCATACCCCAACGCTGCTCCAACTACTAATCCAAGACTTATTTTCAAGAGTCGCGGTATTTTTTTTGTTTCTTTGTTCTCCATTTCTTTTTGTTTTTGCATATTATTTGCTGACACAAAAGTAACTAAAATAAGATGTATTTAAAAATATAGATAATTAAAAGTATTCCTGATGATGTGGAAAATGTTTTTCGGAATTTCTGTTTTGTTCTTTTTATTGTTTTCCTCTATTGGTTTTAGTCAGATCAACCATACGCTGGTTGACAACTGGGAGGTTTTGATAAAGGCTGATGACAATGAAAAAGATTATCGGTTTAGTTCATTTTTGGATTTTCTGGAACAGGATCTTCTTCAGGAAGATAATACTTTCAGTGAACGCAATTTTCCTGAGGAGTGGACGGTAGTTGATTTATTATCAGATAATTTATCTGCCTGTGCTGCTCTTGTGGACTTTGAAATGCGTCCCGACAGATTGATCTACTGTTTTGTAGATAATGAAAAGAATGTGGCCATTGTTGACTATAAGGAGGTTGAATCGGAAACAGAAGAGGTTGATTTGATTATTGAATCGGAAAGTTTTGATGATCTGAATTCCGTAAAGATTTTTGATGATAAAAAAAAACTTCTGGATGTTCCTGACTTGAAATCTGTATTTATTTTGAAGAGTATCCGGCAAAGCAGAGGTGTAAAAACGGTTTTTAATCTTGCAGAATCTCTGAGGTTAAGAATGAATTTATTGATGCAAAACCCTGATTTTTTCGAACATAATTTTTCAGATCTTCAAGGGGTTTCTACATTGATTTCGTCTGATGAACAGCTCAAACTGGTTACCTGGAATGTGGAAGAGATGAACGGGGATCATCACCTTTTTGGGCTTGTTGCAGTCCGGGTTGAAGATAGGATAAGGGTATTCAATCTCCAGGATAAAAGTGATAATATTGCTTCACCTGAATATGCCGGACTCAGCCCTGATAAATGGTTTGGTGCAGTGTATTATGAGGTTATTACGGAAAAATACAGGGGCGATACGTTTTATACATTGTTGGGATATCACGGAAATGATGCCTTTTCGAGGCTTCGTGTTGTTGACGTTATCACTTTGGGCAGTAGCGGACGTCCCCGTTTTGGTGCGTTAATATTTGATGATCATGGCAGGACAAAAAGGCGTCTTATTTATGAATACAGCAATAAAGCAAATATGATGCTGAGATTTGATGACAGGTCAGACCGTATTGTGATGGATCATCTAGCTCCCATGGAACCTATGTATGAAGGTAACTATAGTTATTATGGCCCCGACTTTTCCTACGATGTGCTGGAGTGGGAAAAAGGAAAATGGGTGCTGGAGAAGAATGTGGAACTTCGAAACCGTTAGGCAGCTTGTAAATCTGTCAAATTAATGTAATTTTGCAATGGATGTAACAGGTGCTTTATGTGCCTAACAGGGAATCCGGTTAAAGTCCGGAGCTGTACCCGCAGCTGTAAGCTCTTTTTTATGGGTTGAATACTCTGATGCCACTGGAAGTAATTACCAATTATCAATCAACAATTATCAATTGATAACTGATCAATGATCATTGATCATTTTTTTCCGGGAAGGCTATTCAATCCTGAGCAAGCCAGAAGACCTGCCTGTGCATTTTATTTTTAACCAAAAAAAAGCTTTCGGGAGATAAAGTGATGGTATTTAGATTTTTCCTTGGCGCATTGGCGCTTTCTTTGTTTTTTGCCGGATGTCAGTCCGGCGCTGAAAAAAATCCTGTGGATGAATTGTTTGGTTCGCAACATCCCGATTCGGTTTACATCCCTTCGTATGCAAAAGGTTTTTCAATTGCTTATTATGATGATCTGAAACTGGTACATGTTGTTGATCCATGGGATAGCACTGCTGTTGGTGATTATGTACTGGTAGGCGACAAACAAACATCTGAACAATACAGGAAGTCGGGAATCCCTTTTGTCGAATATCCTGTAAATAGTTGGGGCGCTTTTTCTTCTACTCAGGTGGTTTTTGCGGAGAAGATAGGTGAATTGGAATCTCTGAAATGTGTCGCAGAACCCCATTATATTTCTAATGCTTTTGTTCAGAAACAACTTCAGGAAGGCCAAATTCGGGATGTGGGACTGGCAAGTGCTGCCGATGTAGAAGTGTTGTTGGCTTCGGCACCTCAGTTTGTTTTTGTTTCCCCATTTAAGGATAACCGTTATGGAACGCTCAAAGAGACAGGATTATTATTGATTAATGATTGTGGATATCTGGAGACTTCTCCCTTGGGAAGAGCGGAATGGATGGTTTTTTTCGGTGCTTTTTTTGATAAGGAAGAAATGGCTGCCGGGCTCTTCTCCGACATTGCTTCAAGCTATATTTCCATCAAAAAAGAGGTGGAAAAATCAGCATCCACACCCTCTGTTTTAACCGGAACGCTTTTCAATGATGTGTGGTATATTCCTGCTGGTGATAGTTATATGGCGGCCTACTTTAAAGATGCCGGTACAGAATATGCTTACGGTGACAATCCGGGAACAGGTTCTTTGGCGCTTGACTTTGAGACCGTATTCAACGATTTCAGGAAAAGCGATTTCTGGTTGATTACGGTTAACCATGATGGTCGTTTTACAAAAGAAGACTTTCTGCAGATGGATGAACGATATGGCGACTTTGAGGCTTTTCAAGATAATCAGGTGATTTTTTCCAATACTGATTATTCAATGTTTTTTGAACGTGGAATTGTAGAGCCTGATGTTGTATTGAAAGATTTGGTGGGCTGTTTTCATCCTGAAATATATCCTGATTATGAGCCAGTCTATTTTGAATTTTTGAACGAATAGCCGGATGCAACAGTTTCTTGAAAAATATTTGTCCGGCAGACAGTTGACTGTGTTTTGGTTGAGTGGGTTGGCTGTTTTGTCACTAACCCTTTTTGTACTTAACCTTATTTTGGGGTCTGTAAATATTCCGTTTTGGTCAGTTATTCAGGCCCTGGCAGGAGATATGCAGATGGATGACAGCTGGCGCCTGATTGTTCTGAAAAGTCGCCTTCCACAGGCAATTACTGCGATTTTGGCAGGAGCGGGGCTTGCCGTTGGCGGCCTTCAGATGCAAACATTGTTTCGCAATCCACTAGCAGGTCCGTCAATTTTAGGTATTAGTTCGGGAGCAGGGCTGGGGGTGGCACTGGTCTTATTGGTAGCCGGAAAAATCGGTGGGGTAGCTCTCAGTCACCTGGGGTTTACGGGGCATTTGTCTGTGGCTTTGGCTGCCTTTGCAGGTGCTTCATTGGTGCTGACCATGGTCCTTTTCTTGTCCAGGCATCTGAAAGACAATGCCATGTTGTTGATTGTAGGCATTATGGTGGGGTATGCGGCCTCAGCCCTTGTAGGAATTCTCAAGTTTTACAGCATGAAAGAAGATGTGCATGCTTATGTGATTTGGGGATTGGGCAGTTTTTCCACTGTGTCCTGGTCACAAATGGGCGTTTTGTTCCCAGTGGTAACCTTGGGTTTGCTCGGATCCTTTTTCCTTGTTAAACCGTTAAATGTGATGTTGCTGGGAGAACAATATGCCGGTAATCTCGGGATTAATATCTTCCTTTCCCGGCTTTTGATTATTCTCTGCACAGGATTGCTGACTGCGACTATCACCGCTTTTTGCGGGCCGATAGCGTTTTTGGGACTGGCAGTACCTCACCTGACCAAAGGATTGTTTCGCACATCGGACCATAAAGTATTGATCCCTGCGGTGATCCTTGCCGGAATTGCCGTCGCCCTCTTCTCAAATCTGATTGCCCGGTTGCCGGGATTTGACGGTGCATTACCTATTAATGCAGTGACTAGTATGATTGGTGCTCCGGTTGTAATTTGGGTGATATTAAAAGGAAAGAACTTAAGAACCCCCGGGGTTTAAGCAAAGGAGACATTATGCATGATGAAAAAAAATCATTAATTGAGACCAGGAGCCTGTCGATAGGCTATCATCACCCAAGACACGGGCAGAAAGTGCTCCATTCCAATATCTGTGTGAAACTCGAAGCGGGTGAGTTTGCCTGTGTGCTTGGACCCAATGGTTCCGGAAAATCCACCTTGTTGCAAACTGTTTGTGGCTTTTTGCCCCGTTTGTCAGGCGATGTTTGTATTGCTGGTAAACAAATTGATAAAGTTTCCAACCGTCAAATGTCATTGTTGGCGAGTGTGGTGCTGACAGAGCGGGTTACTGTTTCTAATATGACGGTTTTCGACCTGGTTTCTTTGGGACGAACGCCCTACACCGGCTTTTTTGGACGCCTGAAAAGCAGAGATCTGGAATTGGTGAGCGAAGCGATCCGGTCTGTCGGGTTGGAGGGATTTGAAGAACGACTCATTACCAATATGAGTGACGGGGAGCGTCAAAAAGCGATGATTGCGAAAGCTCTGGTGCAGGAAACGCCGCTGATTGTTTTAGATGAACCTACTGCTTTTCTGGATTTGCCCAGTCGCATTGAAATCATGCATCTGTTGCGCAAACTGGCGCATCAGCATAACAAAGCAATACTGCTTTCTACACACGATTTGGACCTGGCTCTCCAGATGGCTGATAAAGTCTGGCTATTAGCTGAAGGACGCCAAATGGAAACCGGAACACCTGAAGACCTGGTGCTGACCAACGAATTCCGTCGTTTTTTTGAGCGAGAAGGCATTCTTTTCGACAACGACACAGGCCAGTTTACTGTGGAAAAACAAAAAGTCAAAACCATTCGCATTGTTGGGAAGGGGATAGAATACAAATGGGTGAGCAGAGCGCTTGCCCGCCGTGGGTTTGCTGCTTCCGATGAGCCCTTTAGCGGTTTTCAGGTGGAGGTGAAGTCTGACGGGAAACGCGAATACCTGTTGACCGGTCCCGATGGAAAGATTCAGAAGCTCAGAACCATTGAAGATTTGCTGACACAACTGGAACATGAGGAAGCCACGTTGCTGACAGAATAGACCTGCACTCTGCCTATCTGTCAGTTCACCCCCTTTGGCATACGCTTTGCTTTTTTGACGTCGAAATTTTCGTCTAATCAAATTAAACAAAATAGCTATGCAAAAGGGAAAAATTGGTATTAGTACCGAGAACATCTTTCCGATTATTAAAAAATATCTCTATTCTGATCATGAGATCTTTTTGCGTGAATTGATTTCCAATGCTGTGGATGCTACGCAAAAATTAAATACCCTGGCCCGTATCGGCGACTACAAAGGGGAGGTTGGTGATACTACCATTCGGGTATCCATCGACGAAAAAAAGAAAACCATTACTATTTCTGATCGGGGTATCGGAATGACTTCCGACGAGATTGAGAAGTACATCAATCAGGTAGCTTTTTCAGGAGCCAACGAGTTTCTGGAAAAATATAAAAATGATGCCAATGCCATTATCGGGCACTTCGGTATGGGATTCTATTCCTCGTTTATGGTGTCCAAAAAGGTCGAGATTCATACTCTTTCGCATAAAGACGGCGCAAAGGCAGTGAAGTGGGAATGTGACGGAAGTCCTGAATATACCCTTGAAGAGATTGATAAAAAGGAGCGGGGTACCGATATAGTGCTTTTTATTGACGATGAGAATCAGCATTTTGTCAGTAAGGATGAAATCAATCGTTTGCTGAAGAAATATTGCGGATTCCTGCCTGTACCTGTCGCCTTTGGTAAGCAAACCGAGTGGAAGGACGGAAAAGAGGTTGAGAAAGACGAGGAGAATATCATTAATGATACCAATCCATTGTGGACACAGTCTCCTTCCAACCTGAAAGATGAAGACTATAAGGAATTTTACCGGAAGCTCTACCCAATGGCCGAGGATCCGTTGTTCAATATTCACCTGAATGTGGATTATCCTTTTAATCTGACCGGGATTCTCTATTTTCCCAAGATTAAAAACAATATTGAAATTCAGCGAAATAAGATTCAGCTCTACTGTAACCAGGTGTATGTAACCGATTCGGTTGAAGGTATTGTACCTGAATTTCTCACTTTGTTGCACGGAGTAATTGATTCTCCTGATATTCCACTGAACGTATCGCGGTCTTACCTGCAGAGTGATTCTAATGTCAAGAAAATTTCCAGTCACATCACTAAAAAAGTAGCTGACCGACTGGATGAGATTTTCAAAACTGACCGTGCTTCTTTCGAAGCTAAATGGGACGACCTGAAAGTTTTTATTGAGTACGGAATGCTGACCGATGAGAAATTTTACGATCGTGCGCAGAAATTTACCCTGCTGAAAAATACAGATGGTAAGTTCTTTACTTTCGATGAATACAAGGACATCATCAAAGACAGTCAGACCGACAAAGACAAGCAGCTGGTATATCTATATGCGACCGATGCCGAAGAGCAGTACTCTTTCATCGAAGCTGCCAAAAACAAAGGATATGATGTGTTGCTGATGGATGGTCAGTTGGATACACATTTCATCAATCATCTGGAGCAGAAATTTGAAGGAGCTCGTTTTGTGAGAGTGGACAGTGATGTTCCCGAGAAACTGATTCCTCAGGAAGAAGCCACAGAACTTAAATTGTCTGATGCTGAGAAAGACAATCTGACAACCATTTTCAGTTCTCAGATTCCTAATATGGACAAGGCCAATTTTGTCGTTTCATTTGAGGCGTTGTCGGCAAATGACAAACCGGTGATGATTACCCAGCAGGAGTTTATGCGCCGGATGAAAGAGATGAGTCAGAATGGTGGCGGCCCCATGGCTTTCTATGGCGAAATGCCTGATAGCTACAATCTTGTGGTCAATGGTAATCATTCTCTTGTTCAGCGTATTGTGAAGGATTGTGAAGAAGAGGTAGGTGAAAGTGTTGGTTCTGTCCGTAAAAAAATGGAGAGTCTGGAATCACGTAAATCCGAACTTGAGAAAGCAAAAGCAGACAAGAAAGAGGAAGAAATTCCCCAGGCCGAGAAAGAAGAGCTGGAAGATGTGGAGAAAAAAATCACTGAACTCCGTGGTAAGAAAGATGAATCGCTCAAAGGCTTTGCTTCTAAAAACAAACTGGTTTCACAACTTATTGACCTGGCATTGTTGTCCAATAACATGCTGAAAGGTGAAGCATTGAACCGTTTCGTAAAAAGAAGCATCGATTTGATTTAATACAATCATGACACCAGAACAGAAAAAAGGTTGCCGGCTTGCCGGCAACCTTTTTTTCTGTCCCTACCTGCACAATGTCATTGTTGATATTTCTCATATTTTTTATTTTTGAGATTATACAAAAAAAATGACTATGAAGAGACTATTTTTAATCCCTCTGGCAGTAGGGGTTTTAGCTTCCTGCCAGAGTAAGGACTCTGAGGAGAAGTTGAATCCTTTTTTTGCAGAGTATGAGACGCCTTTTGAGGCACCTCCTTTCGATGAAATTGAGGAATCACACTATTTACCGGCCTTTAAGGAAGGTGTCAAACAGGCACAGGAAGAGGTGGAAACCATTGCTGTTAACCCCGAGGCACCAACTTTTGAGAATACAATCCTGGCGCTTGACGAATCCGGTGAGTTGCTGACCAAAGTAAGCAGCGTGTTTTATCCTTTACGTTCTGCCGTGAGTAACGACAGCATACAGTCCATCGCACGCGAAATTTCTCCTTTGATGAGTCAACACCGTGACGCAGTGATGATGAACATGGATCTTTTTGCAAGGGTAAAAGAGGTCTATGAAAATATGGATGCTGCCGGATTAAATGACTCTCAAAAACGTGTTGTTACCAAGTACTATCAGGATTTTGTACGCAGTGGTGCCAACTTGAATCCGCAGGAACAAGAGCGTCTGAAGGCAATTAATACTGAACTTTCTTCGCTTACATTGGAGTTTGGAGAGCATTTGCTGGCTGAGACGAATGAAAATTTTGAGTTGGTGATTGATGATGAATCCAAACTTGCCGGATTGCCTGATGGCGTGAAAAGTGCAGCTTCCGATGCTGCCAAAGCTGCCGGATACGAGGGTAAATGGTTGTTCAATGCTCAGAAACCAAGTTGGATTCCCTTTTTGACTTATGGCGAAAACCGTGAGTTGCGTGAAGAGTTGTATCGTGGTTATTTCATGCGTGGAGATCGCAACGATGCGTATGATAATAAGGAGATCATCAAACAAATTGTTGCTTTGCGTGCTGAAAAAGCTGAACTGTTAGGTTTTGAGAATCATGCTGATTATGTGATTGATGTTAATATGGCCAAAGAGCCGGAAGCGGTTTATGATTTCCTTCACAAACTCTGGAATCCTGCTTTGGAAAAATCAAAAGAAGAACTGGCTGAAATGCAGGCTATCGTTGATGCTGAAGGCGGGAACTTTGATATTGAACCCTGGGATTGGTGGTATTTTGCCGAAAAACTTAGAAAACAAAAATATGATCTTGATGAATCACAAATGCAGCCTTACTTCAAATTAGAGAATGTAAGGGATGGTATGTTTTGGGTCGCCAATCAGTTGTACGATATTACTTTTGAGAAACGTTCAGATATTCCTGTTTACCACCAAGATGTGGAGGTTTTTGAAGTTAAAGAGAGTGATGGCTCACATATTGGATTGCTCTATCTTGATTATTTCCCCAGAAAGAGCAAGCGGGTAGGAGCCTGGTGTACCGGGTTCCGCGATGCCGGATACAATCATGAAACCAGTGAAGTGGTAGACCCGTTGGTATCTATTGTTTGTAATTTCACCAAACCTACGGGGGATACCCCTTCATTACTTACCTGGGATGAGGTGAACACCCTTTTCCATGAGTTTGGACATGGTTTGCATGGACTTTTCACGGAAGGAAAATACAACCGTACCGCCGGTAATGTACCCCGTGATTTTGTAGAGTTACCCTCTCAGATCATGGAAAATTGGTGTGGAGAGCCAGAGGTGCTTCGCCAATACGCCAAGCATTATGAAACAGGTGAAGTGTTGCCCGATGAGTTGATTGAGAAATTGCAAAACAGCAGCCTGTTTAATCAGGGTTTTGCCAATGTGGAGTATCTGGCTGCTTCATTGCTTGATATGGACTGGCATACGCTTGCCTCCAAAGATCAGGTGGAAGATGTCAATGCTTTTGAAGAGGCTTCCATGAACGAAATAGGGCTGATTCCTGAGATCCTGCCTCGTTACCGTTCCACGTATTTTGCCCACATTTTCAGTGGTGGTTATTCTGCCGGTTACTATGTGTACAAGTGGGCCGAAGTGTTGGATTCTGATGCTTTCAATGCATTCAAAGAGTCTGGTGATTTGTTTAACAAAGAACTGGCTGCCAAATTCCGCAAACACTGTCTGCAGGAAGTTGGAGAAGGCGAAGGCATGGAACAATATAAGAAATTCCGTGGACAGGAGCCCTCTATCGAGCCGCTGCTGGAGAAACTGGGTTTTGAAGAGTAAAGGAGTATAAAGAATTTGTGAAAGGGATTATTCCGATTTGGGAATAATCCCTTTTTTAATGCTTTATGGCCAAAATTGACCTGTTAGTGCTTTATTTCTATTATTTATTTGATTTTTCTTTGGGATATAAATTTGTTATGGATAAAATCCCTGATCAGGTTTTATTTAAGAAATAATTTTCTCCGATCACCGATAATCTTAACCTCAACTATTCATAGATTATCTATTACAATGTTCAACTACCGGCAGAATACAGGCGCCCTCAAAAAAAATGACTTAAAAATAAATTATTATTCCCTTCATTAATTTTCTTTGCGGTTGTCCGTATTTATTGGTATTTGAACATCTCATAACGAAAACTTATTAATAGACCAGGTTAAAAATATTTTTGGTGATAGATTTTTTTGCAAACCGACTTTCCCTTTAATATAGCCGTGTGAAGGATTCTTTTGGCAAATCGATTATTGGTTTTTTTTTAATTACCCTTGACATTTAAAATAGTCCGCAATATTTTTGCTCAAGATTTTAATTACTAATCCTAAATAAAACTAACCCAAATGAGAAGGAATCAAAATCAGCGTCTGCTGTTCTCCGGATTTATCCAATCTTTTTTTCATTACCTGAATTGTACAAAACAATTTACTCCCTCTTAATTATTGCAGAAAAGAATAAGTAGTGATGTTTTCCTTGGTTACTGGTGTCATTGAATTTAAAGGTAATTATTCTTTCTTCTGTTACATTCTGAAAAATAGCATACTGTCTTATTTTTGAGTGTTAATCCACAGAAAGTAACTTTACGAATGCTTTTCAGATTGATTCAGTAGTGGATATTCAGGATAGAACAAGCTTTGTTCATTAAAAACTCTCTCAATCTGTTTTTTGGGCCTGACAGGTTTTCATGAAAGAGGTTTAGCATAAAATAAATATTTGTGAGTACCGGAATTATAGAAATTCCAGACATCTAATAATTCATTTTTTTGATTGTTTGAAGTGATTGTAGGAGAGAGGTCTATTTCTTGTGTTTTTCGCTTTAAATGCTCTAAGGACATGTTTTAAGTACCCCTTGGGACAGGATATTTCTGTATTTTTTGTTGATATCTAGTCAACTGTCGGAAAAGAAAATTGTTAAATACTATGTTAATTAAATATATCTTATATCCAATACTGGGAATCCTTTTAATTTTGATTGGTATCATCGTTGCCAGGAAAAATAAACTTTTAAAAAACAAGAGACTAATATTGTTTATTCTGTTGTCTATGATTCTTCTTTGTGTTCCGGTACTATTGGCCTTGTTGGATTATAATTTTATGCCTTATGGCTATATTTTATCCGCTTTCATTTATTTATTTTTTGGTTTAATTGCTTTACCTATAGTGAAATGGGTAAAAAAAAACAAATCTGAATTTCTGTTTGAGATAATACTCCTTAGTTTTCTTATGTTAATTGCAATGATTGCTTATGGTTTTCTGTTCAATCTTTTCAATGAGTTGAATTATGGTTTTTGGGCTTCAACTTCTTTGATTCTCTTTATTCTTCCTTCCTTTTTTAGAAAGACATTTCTGGCGTTTACCGACATTCCTGCTGAGATACATAAAGTTTGGGATTACAATAAAAGTAAGAAGTTTGAAGGGTATGATTATATAGATTACAATAAGCTACAGGTAATTCAGCTTGAACTCTTTAAAAAGCAAAGTGATTCCGGCCCCATTACAATTAATGCAAAAGCCCCGGAAGATATTCCATTAGGAATGTGGTTTAAACAGGTACTTATGGATTATAATAAGAAATCACCTTCCGAACCCATTGTTTATCAAACTCAGGGAGATGAAGAGGGATGGATATTTTACATTAAAGAATCATTTTTTAAATCAAGGAATTATATTGATTATGATAAGACCTTCAAGGAGAATAAAATTGGAGAACGATATAAAATTGTCGCCAAGAGGGTTGAATTGTATAAAATTGATGAGGAATAAATTATGGGACAGCACCAAAATTTAAAGTTAGTAAACTGGCAGGACTGTATGAATGTATCTTCTATGCATTTTCGTCAGACTGAAGATTTCTTTCTGGATTATATAAGCAATGCCTTCAAGCTGAATCTACTGCCCGGAGTATATGGTTTTTTACCATCTTCCGGCCTTGTCGCGGAGGAAATGATAAGGATTACCGGAAAAGCTGATGAAAGTGTTGTGATAGAAGTTTTGTTTTGTCAGGCGATCACCTCTTCAGGGATATTGTTCGATTTTAATGCAAAAACTGACGGATACAGATTGAATGCTGTTTTAAATAATACATCCAAAGAAAACAACTATCATAAAAAGCTGCAGTTTTGGAATATTATTCTAACATCAGAGCCTTTCAATCGCACACCATCAGGACAACTGGATCCCATGGAAACTCCCCCTCGTCAGCCGGATACTGATTTCTCCTATTCGCTGACCGTTGTTCCGACTGATGGATCTGCCATAGAAATAAAAGGGCATTCTCTTGTAATTGGACGTATCAGGAAGAATTCTCACCATTATGAAATAGATCATAATTATATACCTGCCTGTATTACAATGTCAGGAAATGAAGCATTGAATAGCTATTATCATCAGTTTAGTGATTTATTGCAGAGTCTTATTCGAAGCTCCAAAGCTATTATCTCTAAAATTCAAAATTCACCCAGGGATCAGATTCTGGCCGATAATATAAATCTTGTTTGTAAAGAGATATTGCGTTATTGTTCAGGGATTTATTTTGACTTTCGAAACAACGGTCTAAAGGAATCTCCACTTAAAACGGTTATTCATTTTTCATCTCTTGCACATACCATTTATGTGTCTCTTAGCTTTTTTAAAGAATCTGATAAAGAGGAGTTATTGAAATATTTTTATGAGTGGAGTGATGTTACACCGGGTTCCTTTGAAGAGATTCTTACGAATATGGTTGATCTAAAGTATGATCACGAAAATCTCAGAACTGTGATGTTACAGGTGGAAGGATTTTTAAGGGTTTTTACCGAATTATGGGGTAAGCTCAATCAGCTTGAATTTATTGGAAAGCATAAAGAGAATATCGTTGTTTCGGAAAGAATTCAAATGGCAGGAAAGGAGTCCAAAACCGGATATACTTTCCTTGATTAAATATTATGCAAGAGCAAAGCGGCTCTAGTTGTCTTTAGATTTATAATTAGTTTATGCGTAAATAAAATTTTAAACGAATGATACGAACATGGAGCTTTGATTTCTCCATCGGCTTTGCTGCTTTGTTTACAAAGAAACCAGCCAAACAAAGCCATGTGTAAAATATTCGCGAGTTCCATAAGATCAATAACTTAGATGAATTTATATTGATGAAACCTGACCTGAAGAAAATAGGATTCCTACAGAATATTAACCGCTCCGGATCTGATTTTAAACCGGAAGTGGTTGCCGCCTTACTGGTTGATCAGGGGTTTGGTTATGACCAGTTTGTTTTTCTGCGAAAAGGAGGTGCAAAGCGAGGCTTCTCGAAAGACATCAATATGGTAAAACTAAAAAACCTTGGTGAAGGATTTTATGAAAAGTATGTTGAAATAGGTGTTAACAGAAGGGGGATTTACGACGGGTTACCTGAAGGAATTTTTCACAAGACCACTCAACACAATCAGGGGAAGTCAAAGCAACAGGTCTTGTATGAGTTTAACAAGCACCGTGAAGAGGAGTTTTTTGCCCGAAGGTTTTTTTGCTTGTTTGAAGTTGAATGTGATCGAACCTCGGTATTGGCGCATCGACTTGAATTGTTTTATGATAAGAAAAACCATAGGAGGAATTTTGTTGAAATCTTTTCAGATTATTGGCCGGTTTTGAGTGAGATTCCTTTGCACAAGGCAATCTTATTTCTCAGGATGGTGCCTTTCTTTTCATCTATTCGAAACAGCTTTGGTAAAATTTCTGATGTGATGTCTTTAATTACCGGGGTTGATGTTGAAATCAGAATTGTGCGGAAACAGTACAGACAATTGATAGAATTGGATAATGGGGGACTAGGGGAAATAAAACTTGGACAAAATTTTGTGTTCAAGGGGGCTTGTGATGAAGGGCTTCAGGACATCCAAGTGATGATTGGCCCCGTTGATGCTAATCGAATGCCAAATTTTTTACCTGGAGGTATTGATTGTAAGATTGTCAACTGTTTGTCAGACAATCTGTTTTCAGCAAATAAACATATTGAAGTGAAATACAAGATGAGTACTGAATCTAACAGATTTATTTTAGGACAGAAGGGAGGGGTGTCCTATAATTTCCTGGGCATCAATACGACTATGATCAATTAGATTTGGATAAATACAAAATGATATTTTAAGCAAATGAGAGCAAAAAATCACAAGGAGATTGTTAATTCCTATCTGAAGTTTGCAGTTTTTTTAGTTGTGACAGTATTTATCACTGTTTTGTCAATGTTCTTTTTTTTCAGAACTGCTGATGCAGAATATATGAATATTGCATTAAAAACCAGAGAGTATGATGCCATTAGATCAGTTCAGTTGGACGCGGTTACAAAGGTTGACTCTTTAATAGATCAGCTCTCTTTACTGGGAAGCAACAAGAATCTCAATGAGGGGTTGTTGTTGGATGTTGTAAGCAGGAAAAAATTGTCACTTCAAAAGTTTCTCGAAAATACTGAAGATGAAAATATCAGATTGCATTTAATGATGGTTTTGCAGTTGTCCGATTTTCTGAGAGTTAAAGATTCTATTCGTAGTGTTTCTACAGAACTTAGAATGGTTAAAGAGGATTTAATCAGATGCATTGAGTCCAATAAAAATGCCACTGTGTATAATACTGAGATTGAATAGTTCAAAACAAAGGAAAGCAATGAAGAAAGAAGAGCGAGTAGTTTCTAAACACTATGTAAATCAGCGAGAGAAGCGTATAGCTATGGTCTATGTTTCAGTTTGTTTTATAGTGCTTTTTAGTATTACTGGTTTTTTCTTCCTGAAGAACAATAGTAGTTCAAGGATTTTTGGAAGAAAAGAAAAGCTGGTTTCAAGAATGGAGAATATTGAAAGATTTAAAGAATTGCAAACGATGGCCGCACTGCAGTGTGATACGTTATACGCCGGTATCAAAAAATTTAAACCGAATGTTTATGCCAGTTATGAGGAGAATGACATCAGGTATGAATTAAACGATTTGAAGGGTATCTATTTGAAAAACAGTTGGGACCGGCGATATAAGATGTTTGAGCAGATTTCTACTCTGTACGATATGTGGTTGACGGACAGGAAAGAACTTTGGTGTCAAAAAGAAAACCTGAGAGATTTTACCATCAACTTGCAGGATTGTGAAATGGGAGTGCGGGAACTGAAGAAAAATTAATCAGACGAATTAGTATTAAAAGCAAAAGATGAAAAATAAGTACAATACGTTCGTGTTTTGGATTGTTTTCGGCGTGATCGCGACGATGGTTCTATTTATCTTCATCCTCAGGTCATTTGCTCCGCAGAATATTATTGATGCTGAGGTGTCAAAGACAATTGTGGATTCTGGGGAAACGATTATGTTTTCAGATAGTACCTATAATGCTCAGGAATGGTTATGGGAGTTTGGAGATGGGAATTCCTCCACTAGGCAACAGGTGAGTTATATGTTTCAAAATCCCGGAAGATATAAGGTGAGGCTGACAGTGAATAAAAAGATGGAAAGTTATTTTTTTATTACAGTGAATTCCGGATTTCAGGAAATGAAGGATCAAATGATTTCAATTCATGCACCTGATGTTGCCTTTGAAGGAGAATTGATTTTGTTTGAGGGGTTTGGAGATGCAGAGCAATGGCGCTGGGAATTTGGCAAAAGTGGTATGGTGGATGCCAGATCCAGGAGTGCTGTTTATGTGTATTCAGAACCTGGAATTTATGAGGTGATGATTAACACCGAAAAAACAAAATATCCGGTCAGACATCAGATAGAAATTCTGCCCAAATATCACGAAGATGACACCAGCGATGTATTGGCCGGAATTTGTAGAGAAATCAAAGAGAAACTTCAAAATATTGTCGATGGCAAGTCCTTTAACATTAACTACAATTATATTCTTCATGAATATCTGGACAATAATCCGGATAAGATAGTTATTGTTAATAATGAGCGTTACAATGATTTTTATTCCTATTGCCAGGGATTGCGCATTGTTGGACGAAACAACAATACCATTATTGAAAAAGTTTCTGTGGAGTTATCAGATAAAGAAGAGAAGAAAATCAGTAAAATTTTTGTATTTCAATTGGATAGTTAGCAGGTAATGCTTGTTAAATCATGATATTATGACCCGACCCAAAGACTTTCATATTTATCCTGAAGGCGGATTTTCTATTGTTTCCCCGGGAATCAGTGGTGCTTTTAAAGGTAAAATCAAATGTTTCTTTCAGGGGATCAATCATCCCGGAATGAAACGGATCCTAAAAGCTGCCGCTAGCACGAAAGGCTCAACTTTTTGTTATAGCTTTTCTCTGTTTGCTTTCCTGATTATTATGGGAGCCTGCGCTCCGGTGAACAGAATCACGCGGATTAATCCTTATCCCCGAGAGTATTCCCACAATTTTTACGGCTCCCATCAGGTTGAGTCTAAAAGTGATAAAAACAATGACCCATGGATTGTCTATTCTGCCAATCTGTCCAATCAGACTGTGACGCGGCCCCGGAAGCTGGAAAAGAAGGAAGATATTTCTTTACTGGAACCATTTTATGTGATAAGGCAAAGAGGGGATTTTCTTAAATTGATAAAGTATAATCCTGAAATCGTAAGAGGTAGAAGACCTGATCGGAAAAAGGCTGAGTATATGGGATGGATTCATCAATCTAAAATGATTCTTTCATCATCTTCCTTTACAAATCCTCATTCGGGCTTTAAAAACAAAACAATTACTGCCATTACCGATACATTTTCTCTTTCAAATGCTTCCAGGTTAATTCAAAACGATTCTGTGCTTCTTTTTGCAAATCAGAATCTTAAAAAGCCTGTCGGTAAGATCGGTTTTCATGAGGTTGTATATGTGATGCAAAAATCGGTCGACCGGAAGAAGGTTTTTATTACAAATAAACCGGAGATATCAGTGGAGGAAATTGATCAGATAACTGCCGGGTGGACCAGTGTTTCGCTTATTCAGAATTTGGGAGAACGATTGTTTTGCCGTTGGAGTAAACCTGATTCAGCCAATTCAATGGTTGAATATTACTCCGGTATAACGACATACAGCCCGGTTTATTCCAGATCAGGGCTCGAAGACAGTGTCAGAATTAAAACCGGTGATTTTCATCCTGTGATTGACCGGTCTGAGAACTTTATTCTTAATGTGAATGGTAATCCTGTTTATTATCCGGAATATAAAGAACTCGAGCGAAAATTGCATGACATCAATGTGATTTTTGTTTTTGAGGCGGCCCAAAATACGATGGAGCAGTTTCCTTCTCTCGTGAATAGTGTACAAAATCTTCAGATGCTTTTTGCCAACGATACCACTGAATTTAATTACCGGTTTGGAGCAGTTATGGCAATGAAAATGGGAAATGATTTGATGGTTGATAGTTATGGTCTTGTTGATGATTATGCGGGGATATTCAATTTTGTGTCTGGCAGATTGTTACAGTTGAGCCACTACAAACCTATTAATAGTACAAATGCCTGGAGTGGTTTGAGGAAAGCTGTGAAAATGGCTGGTCAGGATCCTGATGCTACCAATGTCATTGTGCTTATCGGAGAAAACGGACAATACTATAATCAATCGTATTCATCATTGATTTTTCAATTGGGAAATAATAACTGCCGCTTATTTTGTAATCAGGTATATAGTGGCGGTGCAAACAGGTATAATAACTTTTCCCTGCAATTGACTGAAATAATTGAAAAGTATGCTCATTTAGTGTCGGACAAAAAGAAAGACCTAATTGTGGATGCCAGCCAGTTTTGTTCTGAAAATGTTTTTACCGAAAGTCAGAAGAATTATTTCAGGCTGGATTATCCTGAGCGAAGTATGACTCAGGGTGCAATTGTTTTTCCGGAGAAAGAAAAGATGTTATCTCTTGAAATGTTTTCTTCTTCGCTGGATTCTTTTATCACTGAAGTGAAAGCGGACAATCAGCTTCTTATTGATAGTTATCAAAATGCTTTTCGCGATTTGGGAAACAGCAAGAATCGTTGTGATGAAGATTTTCTCAGAAGTTTTGAATTGACTTCGCCCGATCTGTTTAAAGAGGAGTTGTCACAGAACTTTAAACAGGTTACCCCGTTCTGGGTATATCCTCAGGAAAAATCGTTTTTTAAAAAGGAAATTGATTTCTCTCTTTTGCTGAATCAGCAGGAATTTGATGACTTACAGAATTTTTATGATGAGTTAACCCGTTTCACGGTGACTTCTAATTCATCGGCCCACCGGGTCTCCGGGGCAGAGATGTTTTCTCTCCCGGCAGATCAGGGGGTTGGGACTAATGTGACCACTCCATCTCCTGTTTACCATTCCAATGTAAAAGTACGGGGCCATCTGAAAGAACTGCTTACACGAAGGTTGTTGCATGGAAAAATAAAATCCTCGCTTGCGCCTGTTGTTCAGAATCTAAGCATTGGTTATGCATTGGAGATGAGTACGGGAATGCCTGTTAACTGGAAGTTTTTGAATCAATTTAGGATTCGGGATTTGATGGATAAAAATACCCTTTCAGATAAAACTCTGGAAGAAATAATCGGCTACTTCGAAGATCAAAAAGACAAATATGAATCCGCTGATTTTGAGGGTTTTAACTCTTTGGGGCAAAGTTATTACTGGGTTACACAAAACAGTCTGTTATGAAACGAACAGGGGATTCTGATTTTGAAAATTGTTCCGACAATGAGACTGATTTATTATGTAGGGGTGAGAAGCACTATCCTGGTATGCCTCTGGTTTACGTCCCAGTTTGACAGGGAAATTTTGAAGGGATGAGTTTGGGTTATGCCTTTGACTAATAATGTATTCTGGTTTCGATTAATATATTGAAATACAATGTTTTATCTCTGCGCAGAGATGTTTTTTTTAATTGTTTAATTGTTTAATTATTTAAATTTTTACTTATGGCTTTTAGAGCAACTTTAAGTCTGGGAGGCAAAGAGTTTGATGTCCTGGACTGTAATTACAAACTGGAAAGAGATGTGGATGTTAAAGGACGTCCCGCGTCTAACATCTACGGTGGAAAAGTTCGCGTTCGCGTTGAATCTACTGACGATACCTCCATTCTTGAACAAATGGTAAACCAGTTCAAGCCGGTTTCGGGCAGCGTTATCTTCAAAAAAGGCGATGAAGAATCCAAAATGAAAGAACTGATGTGGGAAAATGGCTACATCACATCTTTTGAAGAGGGTATCGACATTAGTGGCAGCTCTCCTATGTCAACGACATTTGAAGTCTCTGCGCAGGTGTTGAAAATTGGTGGTGCTGAATTTGAGCAGAACTGGCCTCAGTAACGATAGTACTGTGAAGAGGAAGGCAGCCGGAAACTTTTTCAGAATAAAGCTTGCGCGCTGAAACTGATTTAGCTTCCGGCACCTCCCTCGTTTTAATTTAATGTGTTACAAATCTTATAAAAAAAATTGAGATGGCAATTCTTGATTATGAAATAGGTGGAAATGAAGTGAAGATTGAAGGAGGAGAAGGTATTGCGGATATTCCACAAAACAGAACGCTTCTGGTTGAGAAGCTTACTTCGGATGACCCAGTAAATCCTGAAAAAGCTGAAGGGCTTACCTCCGTTGAGGATGTTTTTGATCACTTCAAACCCAATGTGGATGTTGAATTTCAGGATGAAACAGGACAACCCGTGAAGGAAAATTTTAAGTTTTCAAATGTTGGAGACTTTAACCTGAAGAACCTGACTGTTCAGAGTAAATTTCTGAATGATCTGAACGAAAAGAAGAACTTCTATGCAAGCTTTATGAAGCAACTTCGTACCAATAAAGTTTTGCAAAGAGCACTCCAAAATGAAGAATCGCGTCAGGCTTTAATTGCTGCCCTTGAAGAGTTGAAGAAAGAACTGGATGCAGAAAAATAGAGGCTATCCAACGATTCATTGAAATCTTGAAATTATTAATGTTTTAAATCACAGTACAATGGCTGAAACAACTGCTAAAGCTGCTCAAACCGCTGAAGCTGCCGTCGGTAAAGCCGAAGGAAATGGTAAGCAATCACGATTTGAGGAATCCATAAATAATCTGGCCAAATATGGAGGTTTTAATTTTTTGGAATCTTCTGTGGATGGTATTCAAAACCTGAATCCTGAAAGAAAGGCCAGAAAACGTATATTTTTAACGGATAGTCAGAAGAAAGTTGAGAGAGACAGTCTTAATAGCAAGATTGGTCTCTGGATAGAGATGTTGAAGGACTCTGAGAGTATCAACGACATGATTGAAGCATGTAAGGAAAAATCTGAGGTTGTTACTCAAAAACTTGCCGAATCGCTGTTTACTGCGGTAAATGCTGTGCGTGACCTGGAAAAGGCTTACAGGGGCGTTATGCTTTTTTACAGAAATACCGAAGCTGATAAGGTGCCCAACCTTTCTATTGTAAACGCTTCGGAAGAGCAGATTACCGACCTGGACAATACCCGTTTTATCGATTTTGTAGCCAATGAATTGAAGCAAAATTTTGATAAACTCGACCTGAGAATGAACTATTCCATCCTGGCAGTTCCCGGGTATCTGGGATCCAACAAGGTGGTTGAAAAATGGTCCAAAATTGCACATGACAATAAGGCCATGTTGTTTACCGACTTTGCCGACCTGGATAAGCCTGATGATGTTGTTGAGATGTTTTTTGCCTCCAATCTTGCCGGTGGTGATACTTTTAAATGTAATACCACCATGTCTTGTAACTGGTTGGTAGGAAGATCAAAATACCAGGAGTTGGGCGAAGAGGATGATCTGCATATTTCACCTTCTGCCGCACTGGCAGGAAAGGTATATCAAACCCTGATGTCGCAGGTTACTGCCGGTAAGAAATTCGGTAGCATCAACGAAGTTGACGGCGTGGTCTTTCCCCTGAAAAAGAGTGAAATATCGCAACTCGAAAAAATGGGACTCATTCCCATGGTTAATGAATACGGAAAAGTGATGGCTTTTTCTGCAAAGACTTTATTTAACGGTGATAACCTTGGTCTCCAGACTTACTCTGTGGTTCGGGTGTTCGATTACATTACCAAGGTGTTATTTGATTTCTTAAACCGGCGTTCTTTTGAAAACTGGAGTTCAAAGACTGAGCGTGACCTGCGCGGACAGATTGTTAAGTTTCTGGACAGTGTGCAGGGCCCTGATCGTTTGATTGAGAAGTTTAAAATTAAGCGTTTCGAGCAGGATCCAAACCAGAAAGACCGCATTTTCCTGGATATTCATCTAACTCCTTATTTTCCTGCAAAGAGCTTTGTGATTAAACTCGATGGTATTAAAGGGGATGATGGTGCCGAATGGAATTCGGATTATGAGCAAGCCTAATACCCAGTGTTTAGCTTGTTGAATGAACTTATTAATTATCAAGGGCCGTTTTGTAAAAGTCTCTGGCTGTATTGCTTGTAAACATTCCCGGCCGGAGTCCTTTACAGAACTTTGCATGTGAATAAGATTAAGTGCAAAGTTCTATCATCTAAATTTTTTGGAGAAGCAATTGTGACGTCAGCAAAGAAATACTTTGGGACTGTCCGTGTCGAAGACTTATCTTTTTTTGAATGATATCTTGGCTGTTGATGAATGGTGTAAGTCGTTGAATATTAGTCTTTATTGATGGTAGTGACACCCCGCTGTGCTTTTTCAACATGTTTCAAGTCAGGTATTTGTTTTTAGTGGGTGCTGTTTGTTAAGCCACAGAATATCAGGGTGATATTAATTGTCTTTTATGTGGTTTAAGTCACAAGGTGCTTATTCACACTTGAATAATAAGAGGGTTGGATTTTTGCTTATCAGGCTGCCATGACTTTTCAGTTGTCAGGAATTTGTAATGCTTCGGTTGTTTTCTTCTGCCTTCTGCCTGATTCGCTTCTGCCTGGCTACTTAAATCTTTCATCTAAGTAAAGTCATAAGCATTTTATAATGTGCAATTTATATGATTTTGTTTGTTCTTTGGGTATGTCTTTATCAAGAGAAATAACTACTGCCTACTGCCTACTGCCTACTGCCTAACGACTAAATTACTTATATCTAAAAATCTTATGAATTCTAATACTTAAAGATATGTTTGGACACAAATGTTTTTTACGCATAGGACCGCTCGAAGACAGCAGCATCAACGGCCTTTATCGCGACAGCTACGAACTGCTCTCGTGCGAGTATGGGTTTGCACAGGGGGCCGACCGCAATGGTAAAGCCCAGTCGGAAGTACGTGGAGGAACTATAAATATGGTATATCCCAATGTTCCCCCACAAGAGATTGTTGATTGGATGCTGAAATCTGGCAAAGTAGAAGACGGTGCCATTGTAATTTGCGATTCGAATGATGTGCCGCTGGAGAAGGTGTATTTTGAGAAAGGGGTATGTACCAATATGAAAGTTGGATATCAACAAAGTGGAAACGGATATGTGTCAACTAATATCCAGGTTGATGTTCGAAAAATTTCTGTTGGTAATGTCTCAATTGAAAAAAGATGGGTTAACATTAAATAATTGAATCATGTATAATTTACCACAAGTTGATAGCAAAGTTACCGTTTGGTTTTCATTGGACGGACAAGAATATGAAGTTTCTCAATTCGACATTTCGTTTTTCCAGGGAGTTGATGGCAAAGGAGAACCTCAAGATCATGTTCGCGGTGGTCAAATGACGATGACTTTAAATCAAACATTGCCGGAAAGTCTGTACAATTGGGCTATGCAGTCAAGCACAAAGGAGGGCAAAATAGATTTCCGTATAGAAAGTGGCAGTTCACCTATGAAAATTGAGTTCTCCAACGCTTATTGTCTAAATTTTAATCGTTCAATCAACTCAATAGGCGGTGGCGTTTCAACATCACTGACCATTTCGCCTGAGGAAATAATCATTAACGGGAGAAGTTTTGATAATCATTGGGTAAAGTATTAACGGTATGCCACATTACAACGATGTTTACATTAGTCCACAAGACTTTGAAATATGCCTGCACCATGGAATGCGTTACGATGGATTTGTAGAAGGACTAGGATACGCATACACAAGCAATTTTACCATCCCTCCAATACACTTTCAGAAATATAACCCACCCGGCAGAGTTTCCGATGATGAGAGTTTTTTCCAAAACGGTTTTGTTCAGTATCTTGATACATCATCTGAGGTGTGTTTGATGAGCGTAAAGTATCAACATAAGGTAAAAACGGGTGATACGCTAACTTCGATTTCTGGTAAGTATGGTGTTTCCATTCAGTCTATTATGGATGCAAATTCTGGTATTGATTGGGAGGGGGAGAGGAAGGGTGACCGGATTTTTGCCGGAGAGAAGTTGGAGTTGCCGAGAGCACTAAAACAACCTATTGGAAATAAAAAAAATGAATGTGAAAATACAAAAGTTACAGTTTCAGCTAAAACGCATAATGGAAAATTTAGAATTGAGGTAATGGATGCAGTTAGTGTACCATTTGGTTCTCTTGGGGAAATGGCAATAATGTCTGACATGGATGCAGTTACTGGCTTTTGGGAAACAACTTTAACTACCGGGATTAATTTCAGTACTGGTTTAAGTCCATCTTCCGGAGTTGTAACTGCGATGGGAGGTGAAATAAAAATTCTAAAAAATATAGAAGCTTCATCATTGATGGATTGGGCAAACAAGTCAGGACTTGTTTCAATCGCATCAGGGCAGTTTTTATTGAATTATTCAAAATTTACAGGCTTAGATCCAAAAACACAGGAAAAGATTTGGGTCGCCAGGGGATTTGGTTGTGGGTTATCAATTGGTTATTCAGGAAGTCGCTCAGTAAATGAATACAGAAATGGGGATTTCTATTATAGGCATGATAGGTACCCTAATGAAGTGGTGTATGGACTTTCACCTAGAGATTCGTTAAAGAGAGCTGCCAATGATCCTACCCTTACTGGTAGGGATGACTTTCTTCGTGAAAAAGGAATTGGAGAAAATGAACTTGAGAAGTATAAGTAATGATGAAGCATAATTTAATTTTGAGCATATCTTGTTTTCTTCTTATTGGGGGTATTATTTCATGTGTTTTTTTGTCTGAAAAGCGATACAATCAGAGATTTAGTTTAGAAATAACGGATCAGCTTAACGAATGGCAACTTAATAATACAACTCATGTAAATGAGGCTTCTAACTGCCTTTATATAAATATTTTATACAAAGCAAGTAGCATGCAGGGATTTTATCTCGATTATGAGTCGCATAAGGTAGTTTTATCAATGCTATGTTATACTTATTATGCAGAATTTCAGGATTATGATTCTGTTAAGTTTAGAATGAATTTTTTGGGATATGATGATGATTTAAGCGTAATTTATGATCACCAGGAGTTAACCAGGATTAAGTGCTATTTTGATAATGCCCCAAATTATTATGATTTTGTAGATTATTCGTTTGCAAATTTAGGCTATGAAAAAATATTAAGAGCCACAACGTTGATTAAATATCTTAATGATAATTTTAACGATTTCTTTAGTTTTAAAGGAAGTTATTGGCTTTTGTTATACAATTACTGCAAGGCTAGTCTTAATCCCTATAAATATTTTAATAGTATATATTGTTTTGTTTGGTTTGCAAGTGAGGCAAACAATTATGTTCCTACAGAGGATTTCGATTTATTTGAACAACATATGAAATATTTTCTAAAGGCCTTCGGGTATGATGACAACTTGCTAAATGAAAATTTTTTAGGAATATTGGATCATCTTAACGAGAAGTATGGACGTCAACAGTATAGCAAGCCTTCTAATTAGCATTGAGTGTTATGGTATTTCAATTCAATCTATTAAAGATGCGAATTCCGGTATCGATTGGGAGGGGGAGAGACGAGGTGACCGGATTTTGTCTGGGGAAGAATTGGAATTGCTGGACTATCTTAGTTTTCAAGAAAAAATAAATGGTATAGGTAAAGGGAAGAATGTTAGTAGGGAAGAGCATGGTTTATTAAGTGATGTCGATGCAATTTCTGGTGCAGCAATTGATGCGGGGCCTTATGAAGGTCGATGCTGGAGTGAAAGGATGCCAAAAGTTTCTTTTAATAAGCAAAAGTTATTGGTTGTATATAACCAATCGGGAAAGTATATTGATATTAGAAGTCAGAAATTAAGGCTTCAATTTTATGATATACATTATAAAGATGTTCCTAGCTGGGCAAGGGGGCCTCATCCAGTAGATCGTAATTCTGATTTTGAAAATGTTTATGGTATAATGAGTTTTATTTCCTGTTTTTTAGTGGATGCTCCGGTTATAACCCCCAAAACATTTGATACTGCTGAAGAATATCAAAGAATGTCTGTTTCCAATTATCAAGAACGACGTAATAAAGTTTTAGTAAAATGGTATAAAAAATATCTAAGTACATGACAAAATATTTATACAATCATTAAACTCCTTGATATTTAAGGCATTCATC
>NZ_AJKI01000034.1 GCF_000259075.1 Marinilabilia salmonicolor JCM 21150 | reverse complement strand
TCGATTCCTTATACTCCTGAAAGAGTTTTTTAAACGTTGATAATGTCATCCTCATTTTTTGCCACAAAGTAACGGCTGAAGACGGGGGCTTACAATATGCGCGAGGCCGAAGGCTTACGCTTTATTAACAATCAAAATCAATATATCTTTTTAAAATCAATGTCTTTTTGTCTTTAAGAACAACCTTTGCAATACATAACATCGGTGCATATGCTGAAACATCTAATGCATAATCATCTTGTTCGTTTCTCTTAATCACTGGACTTTTAAAGAACTTTCTGCCCAATTCATATTCAATATAATCTATTTGATTCATAGTCAACGGTCCTTGTCCATGTTGGTAAACGCTAATTCTAATATCGGCAACTTGTCCTTTTAATTTTGATGGTCGCCATATATGTACTAGAAATAATCCTGAATTATTCTGATATTCTGAAATTCTTTGTGTTTCCAATGACGAGTCATCTATCTTATCAATTGGGTTATCAGTTAAATTTTCAGGTGAAAAACCATGGAACTTTTTATCTACAAACTCTAAGTATTCTTTACCCGAGAGCATTTCTGGACGATATTTTGTCTGCATCAGAAAAATCAATACGATAAATATAAATACCAATAAAATACCAGAAATCACAAGTAATGGACTTATCCATTTTGGTTCATGAATTTGAGATGCAGCTGTAAAAAAAGCACTTGTCAATAATAAAAGGGCGATAAACCAAACAGCCAATAATTGTATTGGAGTGGTAACTTTCTCTGGATTTATTTTATGGCTATTCATATCCATTATTATCAATATGTTTTTAGCTCTGTATTGGTTTTCTTTTTTGAATTCTAAAATGGTAAATCTTCCTCATCGGGCAAATCGGATTCTTTTCTTATTCGCTCATTGTATTGATTATCAACCGATTTTTCATTACTCATTAAATGATAGTCACCATTCAAAAAGAAATCAAAGTCAGTCGCATTTTTTTCATAAAATTCATCTACTGGAATACCATCAATTACATAGATTCTACGAAATTTCATTTTTCCACCAACAAAGTATGTTTCCTTAATGAATTCACGACCGTTTTTATCTTTATGAATCTTTTTTTTCTTTTTCACTTATCCAAGATCTTTAATAGTTGCACTACGGTTTTTGCATGCGGCACAACGTCCCGGCTATATGCGCCTGGGCGTGGCTTTCAGACTCGCTGTGGATTTATCAGCTTGAATGCATGGGAGAGGGTAAAACGAAACCCTCAATATGCCATGGATGCCACGGCTGGCGTATAATAGCTTTGTTGCCGCCCGTAGTTTCTATTGAATCAGGGTTTTACTATTCATAATTGTTTCATTTGTATGTATCAAATCATGGCTCCAAGAAATTAAATCTTTATCAAGCCAATTTATTCCTTCAATCATTTCATTTTCGTAATTTATCAATGCTGGCAAATTCCAAGAAATTGGTTCGTGATGAAATATTCTGTTTCTTAGCTTTCGTATCCCATTGAATTTTTTGCTCATTGTTTTCCGTTTTCTGTTTTTTTTCGGACAGTTTGGGAAAGCAAATCGGATATTCTTCCAGAGCGAATGTTCAAATTTTGAATCCAATAACGAAGTCCAGAACCCAAAAGAAAGTTCGGATATTATTTTACCGGTTGATATTTCTTTTTTCTCTCTTAGTATTGCGTTTCTGGCTTCAGTGATTTTATCAACCTGAAAACGAGTTACTAATTTTATAAATTCTGGATTTTCAAACCAGTTTTTATCATTGAATCGTCTCTCTAATTGACCGTGGATATTATTTCTCAATCCCACTTCCAAAATCGAAAGAAGTGGATAAAATGCTTCAGAAATCTTAATGTTTGATTTGTAGTGTTCAACGGCATTTTCAAAATCACCACTATGGTGTTTTACGTATGGTGCAAGTCTTTCTTCTGAAAAAATCCGTTGAATTGCTTTTCTATCCATTTATTATTATCTTTGTATTGTCGTCCCGGTCATTCCTCTCCCAGTCCTTATGCTGGTGATGAAGCCGGGTTTTTTGTTTTTATTCCTTCCTGTTTATTATTTCAAAGTTAATATTTTTCTGTAGGTGTTTATTTTTTCCTTACTATGGACGGCAACGTCCCGGCTATATGCGCCTGGGCGTGGCTTTCAGACCAGCTGTGGATTTATCAGCTTGAACGCATGGGAGAGGGGAATACGAAACCCTCAATATGCCATGGATGCCACGACTGGCGTATATAGCTCCGTTAGCGGTAGGTTTATTCTTTTCGTGAATGAGGATAATTTTCTTCCACTATGCCCAAGTCAATAAATATTGATAGATTTCTTTTTATTGCATTATAACTACTATTGATTTTTTTTAGTTCGTCTATTAAATCTGTTTGATTTAATTCAATATATTCATTCAATAATTGCACTGCTTTTTCTTGATTTACAAATAAATCATTTATGCAGTTTTCAATTTCATCAGTCATTTTTCCACCGAACATCTTATTTTTTTCTGAATCTATCATTTGGTGAAGATTTAATAATTCTTTTTTTTCTTTTTCCATTAATGAAACACTGATATCATTGGAAACAATTTGGAGTTCTTCATCTGAAAATTTATAGTGACAAAAGCGACAAATCTTTGCTTCTTTTTTTATCGTTTCTGCACACTGAGGACAAACTTTTGTGTTATTGTCAACTTCTACGCCATAATGAAGAGGTCCTTTTTCATTGGATTTTTTTGAATCAAGTTTAATAATGCCAATTCCACAGAGGAATAATCCAAATGAGCCAAGACTAACAATGTACAGACCAGAACCAACAAAATTGAATAAAGGAATATCTGTGTTACTCCCAAAAAAAGCATTAAATTGGCCTAGGCTTTCTGCTATTTCCTTAGCTCTGGAATTTACTTCCTGAAGATCTAAAATTGCGATTATAAGACCAATAATACCTGTCATAAAATAAATCCATTTATTTCTGGACTTATCTTTTGAATAATTAAAAATAGCAAGACTACCAGCAATAACACCTAATATTAACATCAATGCACCATCTGGGTTATCTATTCCGCGATTAGTGAACAATGCTCCGAGTTGTATCCAAGGCATGAAACAACCAATAATAACAATAATAGCAGAAATTATAGGTATAGTTTTCATAAAGTATGTTTTAAATGATTTATCTGAATTGTTTCAATTTTTTAGGATTGTAATTATTGATTAAATAAGTTCTCCATTTTCCTTTTCCTCTGCCAAGTGAAAAAATTCGCTTTTCTGCTTCAAAGCCTGAACAACCTAAACGTTCAGCAAGATGGTCTATATGGCTGCAAAACATTTCATAAGTATCAGAATTATTCTGGTCATTAACCCATTTGTTTGAAGTGAGTTTAACAATATTCATACCTGATAATAAATTTATGGATTTTCCTACCCATTGGTCCATTATATATCCATTCAAATCGGGTGATAAAAAACAAATTAATTTGGTAAAGTATCCAATTCCAATTCCAGATAGATTTCCTTCATTTCTTTCTTTTTGGAAAACTTCAAATGCACGTTTTCTGGTTTTAAACGTGTTATTACGCAAGTCCCCAACTATTCTGAGAACGATTTCTTTACTATTACTATTAAAAAGCTGTTTGCCATGGTGGTGTCTCATTCCACCCCATGATAGTATTGCTACCAAAGCATTTAGGTTATTTATGTTAGGATTTTTACAGTATTCAAATAGTTCATATCTATCAAATCGTTTATTTAAATAGGGGTCCAAATCCGTGTTTTCTCCTAATACAGATACCCCCCAATTTAGGGAATTATTTCCAATATAGTCTTTTGTATTGTCCCCAAGATGAATTAAATAATTAAGGTGCTTTTCATTCATTTGATACTCTTTTTCAAATGGCATAATAATAATGAGCTTCTGTTCTCCTAACTTACCGCTAACGTCCCGGCTATATGCGCCTGGGCGTGGCTTTCAGACCAGCTGTGGATTTATCAGCTTGAACGCAGGGGAGAGAGTAAAACAAAACCCTCAATATGCTGTGGATGCCACGGCTGGCGTATGATAGCTTTGTTGCCAAGTCGTTATTTTTTTGTTACCAAATGTTTCTTTAGATATTCATTTACATAGATCACCCAGTCATCAATTTCATCTTTCAAATTTAAATTCACAGGTTTATTTATTTCCACATCAGGTTTTATCCCAACATTATCCACTGGGTTTTCTGGTAATCTTGTTGAACGTGTCATTGGATATCTAACATACAATCCTTTTGTTAAAAGACTTTCTGGTACAACATTTGAATAATCCAAAACACCTAACGTCCTTGTCCCAAAAACTGTTGTCTTATTACTATGTTTTGCTGATAAAATGAACTGTTCACAACTACTTGCGCAAAAGTCATCTATGATAACCCCCACCAATGAAGGTTTTGAATATTTTATATCGCCTTTTATTGTATCATTTGGGTTTTGTTGATAGTAACCTCCTTTGTTTGCTTTTAAACTATCAATTAAAATACGAATTTGTTCCTCTTTACCTTTCTTAATATTTCCGTTTTGTAAAGCTTTTTCAAAGTGCCTAATATTTCCTTCAGATGCTAGATATTCAGCACGTTTTGAAATGTAGGAATTTGAATAAATTAAAGGTAATAGTTCTTGGTAAGCATAATCGGTTCCTCCTCCATTTCCTCTCAAGTCAATTATTAAAATTGATTTAGATGTAATTTTCTCTATATTATTTAAAATCAATGTATCAATCAGCTGTTTACTATTCCATGAAAAGTCAGGAATCCTCAACATTGAAGAATTCTCATCAATGTCCTTGAAGGTAAAATAAATATTACTCTCCCAACCTATTGTTAAATGTTTATCATTAAAATAGGCAAGCCATTCATCCAACACCATGCTACAAATATGAAATGTTCGAACATTTTTGGCTTTAGACCTAAGCTCTAATGTGAATTTATTGTATTCTGAAGCGTTTTCTTCGGTTACTTTATCATGAAATCCTGCATAATTATTTTCGATTTTTTCTACCAAAAAATTGAATTCTTTTTCACAATCGCAGTTTTGCCCAAATGATGAGACGAACTGAAATATTAAACAAATCGTTATTAAGTGTTTCATTTTATGTGGGTTTAGTTATTTTAATGCTTGGCAACGTCCCGGCTATATGCGCCTGGGCGTGGCTTTCAGACCAGCTGTGGTTTTATCAGCTTGAAAGTATATTTTTGGGAAATACAAAACCCTCAATATGCTGTGGATGCCACGGCTGGCGTATATAGCTCCGTTAGCAACAGTTTTCGATTATCTTAAAGCTTTAATAAAATCATCTTCATTTGGGATTGAAATATAAGAGCAAAATACTGAACTTTCTGTTTGACCATTTTTTTGAAATTGTTCATAATCTGCCTCAATCGCTATTTCTGCAATTTCTGTTTTCGACATCGAAATCATTAATGTTCTGTATTTATTAAATGGCCATTTATCGTTTTCGTCATCATAGTCAATTGAACTTTCATAGAAGTGCTCATATTCGATGGTCGTACTAAAATAAATATCAAATTCAAATTGAAAGATTGTTTCTCCAGTATCAATATTGTCTTGTACAATTGATTCTTCATGAAAAATAAAATCTTCAATATCTATACTTTTTACGTTTATTTCATTAAAGAATTTATCATAAATCTTTGCCTTGAAGGATTCAGATAATTTTTGTCTAATCTGTTCTTCTGATTTTTTGAAAAGTCCTGTTATCCATACAGTTCTTTCATTTTCAAACTTATTCAAAAAGTCAAGAATAGTTCTTAATTTTTGAATGGGTAATAACATTTCGGATACATACTCGCTCATATCTTTGTCATTACCAACAATGTAAATTTGACATTTATTTTTCAAACACCAATGTTCAATTGCAGAAAGTACTATCGCGTCTGGAAATTCATATTTTTTTTTCCCTGTTCCAAATGGTTTTTCCTTGTTAAAATATTTCGTAATAATGTCCTCTAGATTTGCTGTGTCATAAGGAATAATTGAAACTTTCCCGTCTTTTATAAACTCATCGAGTTCTTTTGTTAGTTTATTAAAATCGACTTTGATGTTTAAGGGGGGTAAATCAATATACTGCTTAAACTCTGGAACATTTTTGAGAATTTTACTCTTTCCAGATATTGATTTTTTAAATTGGTTTATTTCATTCTGTGCATTAAGTAATTCCTCTTTAATATTAGATTTTATTTCATTGATTGTTATTTCAGTAAGATAAATATTTATAGTTTCTTTATTCCCAAATTCAGCTAATCTTCTCAAGTTTTTATTTTCAAAGAAATTGTTTGCAACAAATGCCTGAGTATCAATAAATATATTTCTAGTTTTTAGCATGTTATTGTCTTTTTAAATTGTTGCTAACGTCCCGGCTATATGCGCCTGGGCGTGGCTTTCAACCCGCTGTGGCTTTATCAGCTTGAACGCATGGGAGAGGGTAAAACGAAACCCTCAATATGCTGTGGATGCCACGGCTGGCGTATGATAGCTTTGTTGCCAGTAGTGTTATTCCTTTTGTCCGAATTCAATCACATAAAATATTTGGTTTAAGTTAATTGTAGGATTGTTCTTCGTTTTCCATTTCTCATAGTTATCAAAGTTAAATTCATGTTCTTCCGGTACAATCATAACCATAGAAAATTGTTCCATTATATATTCATCTAAAAAGTCGGATTCAATTAACACATTTAGTTCATTTAAATAATTTTGAGTGAATTCAGATTTTTTGTAATTATATTTTTTATCAAAGGCAATAAATTCTTTAAAAGAAGCTATTTGCATTTCAAGATAGTGTCCAGGAAATCCAGAGGCTTTTTCTTTTTCTGGAATTTGTTCCATTACCCATTCAATTTTTTTGTAGGCGCTCCCCATTGCCGCCCCTAAAAGTATAGAATCTCTAAAGGCGGTTTTTGAAAAATAGACATTAGCTTTTTTGTTAAGCTTTTTTTGTTCTGCAAGAAGAGAAGGATCAAATTTTTCAAGAATTGAGTTTTCTATTTTAGCTATTTGCATTGAATCATTTTCTTCTGTGGTAAATCGAAGTTTAAAAAACCAAGTTCCACATTCGTAAACTGATAAACTTGAATTTACATCTTTTTTTGATTTAAAATCAGCTTTGAATCCATTGCAAACTATTTTATTACCGTTGTACTTGACAGGGTATTGAGTCGCTCCTAATCCTTTCTCAGTAAAATTTGCTGCCGATTGCATTGAAGATAAATACTCATTTCTCAAGCGATTTTCGGTCGCTTCTCCGGCTGGATATATGTAGATAGTAAATTCTCCAACTGGCTCTGTGTCTTTTTTGTAGGAAATTGCAATATTTTTCTTTTTTTTGTCAAAAGCATGAACTTCGGTGAGCTCAAATCCATCTAGAAAAATTTCAGGAAACTCTGTATTAGTGTATTTGTGTTCATAGTTATCTTTAAATCGGATTTTCTTTGGATTAGCCAATTCTTGTGATTGACAAGTTAGTCCGATTAAAATTATGGTTAAAGTTATTGTGATTGGTTTCATGGTTTTGTTTTTACATTACTGGCAACGTCCCGGCTATATGCGCCTGGGCGTGGTTTCAGACCAGCTGTGGATTTATCAGCTTGAACGCATGGTTTTGGGAAATACAAAACCCTCAATATGCTGTGGATGCCACGGCTGGCGTATCATAGCTTTGTTATGGGCTGGCTATATATCATTCCTCTTCTGTCTGGTTTAATAATGTTATAAAAAATAAACATATACCTATTGGTCTCCATACAAGGGTCAAAAAGATAAGATATTTTGATTTCAATTTTAATCTTTTTATGTCAGAACGTACAATTAAAGCTGTAATAATATTTAATAAAATAAATATCAGGGTACTAATGTTAGATATCCAGAATTTACTCATATCAGCTGCCTCTATTTGTTTGATATAATAGTCTATAGCGTGACTAAACAGAAACTGGATTAGATAAAATATTATTAATAGTAGTGCATATTTTGCTATTAATCTAGTGATATCAGTCTTACTTATCATTATTATAAATTTTTAAGAGTGCATATTTCTCGATAAAATAAAACATTAGTCCTACAATTGGCATTACAGCTCCAAGTATAGGTATCAAATATCGGTTTCTTATCTCGGTGCGACAGTCAATATATAAAATAAATCCAAAGATGATATTAATGACTATAGGTGGAATTATTTTAAATAGATTATATGCCTTGTCAAAGTTTTTGAATTGATGGAAATTTATAGAAGTTAGGACAATTGTGTTGAAGAGAAATATTACCAAAAACATTCCTACTAAAATCAGTATGTATTTCAATATATTTTTTTCAAAGTCTTTCATATCCTGTTTGTTTTGTTGCAGCTGCTAGCTTGCCCATAACGTTGGCCTGTATGCGGTCGGCCGGGGCATTCAAACCCGCAAAGATTGTATCAAGCCGAGAG
>NZ_AJKI01000033.1 GCF_000259075.1 Marinilabilia salmonicolor JCM 21150 | reverse complement strand
CCAAATTTTTAGACTGTTATTTTATTGATTTTCAATTATTTAACTGTTTTGTCATGTACTAAGACAAAATTTATTCAAAAAAGTTCCTACTCTAAATGCGCAGGAATACGCCACATTAATGAATGAAGCCCGTATGAATGACGGCCTTAAGCCTTATGGTCTTGCCTCTTTGGTCCCGAATTGGGATGAATATGAAAGTGGTGAAAATCAAGGGACTGATTGGTTTGATGAAATATTGGTGAAAGATGCGCCCATTCAAAATCATGCTGTTGGGATTACCGGAGGAACCGAGAGTTCGAATTATTCTTTGGGTTTTTCTTATACTTCACAGGATGGGATTATAGGAAAACCGGTTGCTTCATCATATGACAGATATAATGTAAGAATTAATACTGAACATATCATTCTTGAAAATGATGGTTTTACCATTCTAAAAGTAGGTGAAAATGTTGCTTATAGCTCCATCGAAAAATCAGGAATTGCTACCGGAGGCATGTATGCCAATACCATCAGGAACACGTTATCAACTCATCCATTTTTGCCTGTTTATAGGGAAAACGGGGAGTATCACAATGCCATTTCGTGGGATATAAGGGTTCCAAATCCCATAGGAATGATGGTTTTCACTCAGGGTAATAATATTTCTGAAAGTAACAGGCTTATTGCCAATGGATACCTCGAGTTTCAACCATTAAAGGGTTTAAAGCTCAGAAGTAGTTTTGGGTACGATTTTTCTTCAAGTTCATACAGAAGTTACACGCCTGAATATAATTTAAGTGAACGTCATTTCAAAGATTATAGTTCTACAACACATAGTATGTCCCGTGGAAAAGGATACAATTTTGAGAACACCATTAATTATGTGTTTAAACTCAATAGACACGCCATTGACTTATTAGCAGGTAATACTGTTCAGAAAAGCAATATAGGGCAATCAATTAGCGGGACAAATATCAACAGCATATTTGATGATCTGGAATATGCATATTTGAGTAATTCTACCACTATTGATCCAGCCAGGACAATTCTTGACAGCTACCCATGGGGAGACAATATGCTTTTGTCTTACTTTGGAAGGATCAATTATGATTACAAAGAGAAATATATGGCCACCCTTGTAATAAGGGCCGACGGCTCATCAAAGTTTGCCGACGGTAACCGGTGGGGATTTTTTCCTTCAGTAGCAGCTGGTTGGGTGGCTACAAGTGAGGACTTTATGGCCAGTATCAATGGATGGCTCCCATATTTCAAATTAAGAGCCAGCTGGGGGCAAAATGGAAATCAGAACATTTCGCCATTTCAATACCTGTCAACAATTAGTTTCAGTGGGGCCGATTATTTCGGAATTGAGAAGAAGGAACGTTTAACCGGTGCTTATCCCAGCATATTGCCAAATCCCGATGTAACATGGGAAACATCTGAACAGCTTAATATCGGTTTTGATGCGCGTATTCTGAATAATAACTTTTCTTTAAATTTTGATTGGTACATTAAAACAACAAAAGACTGGCTGGTAGCTGCGCCTACATTGGCAAGTTATGGTACCGGTGCGCCCTATATTAACGGTGGAGATGTTGCAAACAGAGGGTTTGAACTTTCTTTAGGCTGGCGCGACAAAATTGGAGATTTTAATTACTATGCTAATGCAAATGTTGCTCATAACAAAAATGAAGTAACCAGAATTGCCAATTTTGAAAAGATAATACACGGTCCGACCAATGTGCTGGCCGATTTAACAAGTGAAATGTTCAGAGCTGAAGAAGGATATCCAATCGGATATTTCTGGGGATATAAAACAGACGGAATATTTCAGAATGCACAAGAAATTCAATCCTATCTGAACTCCGAAGGTGAATTGATTCAGCCCGATGCCGACCCCGGTGATGTTCGCTTTGTTAACACCAATGATGATAATGTCATTAACGACGCTGATAAAGTGATGATTGGTGATCCTAATCCCGATTATACTTTTGGCATTAATCTGGGGGCAGATTACAAAGGTTTTGACTTTTCCATTTCTGCAAGTGGCGTGGCTGGTAATCAGATCATCAGGTCGTATCGCGATTTTGCAATATTCCCAACGCACAATTTTACGACCGATATTTTTAATCGTTGGCATGGTGAAGGTACTTCCAACAGACTTCCAAAACTGTCTACATCATCTTCAATAAATTCCTCCAATATCTCTGATCTTTATGTTGAGGATGCTGATTATTTGAGAATCACAAATTTGTCGTTTGGTTACGACTTCAAAAATCTGATCCGAACCGATTGTTTTGGAAAATTAAGAGCCTACGTAGCCGTTCAGAATCTATATACTTTTACTAAATATTCAGGTATGGATCCTGAGGTTGGATACGGCGGAGGAACCACTTTCGGCTCCGGCATTGATCTGGGATTTTATCCGAGTCCGAGAACAGTTCTTTTTGGAGTAAATATTGAACTTTAAAGAACGGTTTGGAGAACTGAGTTAACCTCAGACTTTATTTAAAGAATGAATTAAGTGACACATTAAAGCTAGTTCAATGAAAAAGATCATATATATTCTGAGTATAGCACTGATTGTTAGTAGCTGTTCTGACTTTTTGGATACAGAACCTATGACATCTAAAGTAAATACTAACTTTTATCAGACTCCGGAAGACATCAAACAAGCCATGAATGGCATCTATTCATTGTTAAACCCGGGTCTTAATCCGTTTATGCACAGTTTTTTTGTATCAGAGTTGATGTCAGATGACCGGTTTGCGGGTTGTGGTGGCGTTGATGGCAAGATTCATGCGATAGCTGATTTTGAAAATTTTGCAAACGACATGTACCTGCAAACCTGGGAAGATAATTATAAAGGTATTTTCAGGGCAAACATGCTTCTGGGGTCTTTGGACCAGGTGGAAAATTGGGAGTCAGAAGTCCAAAAGAACCGTTATGAAGGAGAAGCCTTGTTTATGAGGGCTTATTACTATTTCGATCTAGCCAGAATGTTCGGCACTGTTCCTCTGGTTTTGGCTACGGAATCACAAAACCTTCCAAAGGCTTCGCCAGAAGAATTGTTTGGTCAGATCGCAAAAGATATGCGTGCCGCTGTAGAAAAAATGCCGGACGATCCTTATTCAGTTTCTGACATTGGTAGAGCAACAAAATGGGTAGCCCAGGGAATGATGGCAAGAGTGTTCCTTTATTATACAGGTGTGTATGGTAAGACATTCATTTCTATTGTTGAAGAGGAAGATATGACAATAGACGAAGTGATAGCAAATGTAGATGATTGTATTGCCCGAAGCGGACATAAACTGGTTGAGGATTTCAGAAACTTGTGGCCTTACGCCTATGCTACGGAAGACTATAGTTACGCTGGCGATAATAATCTATCCTGGGTTGGAGAAGAAGGAGGAAATACCGAAGCCATGTTCTCTATCAGGTTCGGTGCATTGGGGAGCGGCACACACAATACCTTCAATCTTTACTTTGGTGTAAGAATGCAAAATACTTATCCTTTTGGCTATGGTTGGGGGGCTGGCCCTGTCAACCCTCAATTGTGGGATTCATGGAACGATTCAGATCTTCGAAAAGTAGCCTCAATATGCGATGTTAATGCTGAAGATATTGGCTACAATCCGAGCTCAGATCAATATCATGAAACTTATTTGTGGCAAAAAAAATATATGCCCATCAATGTCCGCGTTGATGGAAAGAGAAAAAGTATGTTTACCTATATTTATGAGTCTCCCGATAATAATATGGAATGTAACACTCAGGAGGTGGTTTTGCTTAGACTGGCCGATGTGATGCTTATGGGAGCAGAACTTGGTTCCTCAAAAGCTCAGGAATATATGGATGAGGTCAGAGATAGGGTTAATCTGCCAAGTGTACCACCAACATTGGAAAACATAAAAAAAGAAAGAAGACATGAACTCGCCTTTGAGGGGATTCGGTATTATGATCTTATGCGTTGGGGCGAGTTAAGCAGTGCACTGGGGCAGGTTCAGAACATCCCGGTAGAAACAGAGGGAGAGCCCGATGAATATTCTATTTCATACAGGCCCGAAACCAATGGTTTTCTTCCAATTCCCGAGTCACAAGTGCAATTGTCTGATGGTGTTTTGGAACAAAATGCCGGATGGTAAAATTCCTTGTTATTTAAATTAAAAAACTAATTATGAGAAATATAGCTTTATTTGTATTCTTTTCTTCCATATTCCTGTTCTCCTGTGAACCGGTAGAGGAAAGAGAATCTCTGCCTCAGATGGAAGATGTAGAGGTTGTAGCGCAAAAGATTAATCTGAAAGTTGAAAATACATTTCCCGGTGGAAACACTATTGCATTGTCGGTGGATGACGGATATGTTGTGCATTGGGAAACTGAGGGGATAGATTCTTTTAAGACAAAAGATACGATCCGTTTGAGATCTACCGGCGAAAAGGAGATCGTCTGCAATGTAGCAACCAAAGGTGGTAAAGTTAGTATTTTCAGAACTGTTGAAGTGACCTCCGTTCCTGATTTGGTGCCTGAACCGCTGGCTTTTCTGGTTGATTATTTTGGTGAAGGCCTAACTTGGGTCTATGCTTCCGATTATGAGGATGGAACGCTGCATTGGTATTTGTCTGCACCTTACGATTGGCAGGAATTGTGGTGGGCTCCCCTTGCTGATGGCACTTATCCCGAGGACGAAGGATTGGAAGAGGAATTGTTCTTCAAAAAAGAAGATGACAAATACTATCTCGCGGTCACTTCTTGTCCTGGTGCAGAGTCGGTTACCGGAGAATTTTCCTTTGATAAGGAGCAGATGCTTCTTACATTGGACGGGATTGAAATGCCGGATGGTGATCATGTTTATAAGAATGTTTTTGAAGTGAAGGTTCTTAACGAAAACGAACTGGTATTGTTTCAGGATGAGGCCGGAGCTGCTAAAAACAGCGGATGGGTATGGCGTTTCAAAAGAAAAGGCTATAAGTACAGGTAGTTTTTCGCTACAGCGTTGGTCACTTTTAGGGCCAGCGTTGTATATAATTCTAATTTATTAAACAAATTTTATGGCTGTTATTGGGATTGACTTGGGCGGAACCAAAATCTGCAGTGCATTGTATTCTCAAATTGACGGAATTGTGTTTGAGCATAAAGGGCTGATTGATAGATCCTTAAGTGATGAGGTCTTTGAAAAGATTAGGAGTCAGATTAAACTGTTACTGGAAGAAGGGGGAAAAGCCGGTGAAGAAATTTCTTCTATAGGTATTTCGGTTCCTGGAATTTATAATCACGATAATGGAACGGTTTGGTTACCCAATATTGCGGGATGGGATAATTATCCTTTGTTGGACCGGTTGGAACAAGCATTTGAAGGTATCCGATTTGTCATTGCAAGCGACAGAGAGTGTTACATTCTTGGTGAGGTTTGGAAAGGAAAGGCTAAAGGATGCAAAAATGCCATTTTTATTGCCGTAGGTACGGGCATTGCTGCAGGAATAATGAGCGACGGACAAATACTGCGCGGATCTAAAGGAATTGCCGGAGCAATAGGATGGCTGGCTTTAAATAAACCGTATGATGAAAAATACATTCCTTGTGGTTGCAACGAATATTATGCATCAGGCGAAGGTTTGGTCAGGTATGCTCGTGAAGTAATGACTGAACATCCTGCCTACAAAGGAGTTTTCAGTTCGGAAAAGGAAATCAGCGGAGTCAATCTTATTGAAGCATACTTGCACGACGATCCTGTTGCAAAAGAAGTAATAAATACAGCAATAGAGTATTGGGGAATGACCGTTGCCAATCTTGTCAGTATTTTCAATCCGGAGAAAATTATTTTTGGTGGTGGAGTTTTTAGTGGTAAAGCTTGTCAGTTCTTGGACAGAATTTTTGTGGAGGCCCTGAAATGGGGCCAACCCATAAGCATGAAACAGGTTGAACTACACTGTTCGGAGAATGGAAACTATGCCGGATTATATGGCGCTCTTTCTCTTGCGCTCAACTCATAAAAGAAAAGTATTAACACATGAAACGAGTCCCGATTGCTCCCCGATAAATCGGGGCAGGCAGGGACGACTTCCATTAGGCCTTAAAAAGTAAAATTTATAATAATGAATAAAAAAACCGTCCGATTTATTGCTGCCGGCCTGGTAATGATGCTCTTTGGTATTACTATGGTGGTAGTTGGAACAATAAATAACTATTTAACTGTCAGGTTTGGCGTTGACAAACTCTTTATCGGGTTTTGTGCCTCTGTTTTGGCCGCCGGTATTCTGACAGGGTCCTTTGCTTTTGGGCCGGTAGCCGATCGTTTTGGTTATAAGCCGGTTATGCTGGCTGGGGTATTGCTTGTAATTTTGGGAATTTTGGGGATAACATTTTCCGGATATGTTTTTATTGTCCCATATATGTTCCTTTTGATCGGACTTGGAGGGGGAAGTATCAATGGGGTGACCAACATGTTGGTAGCTGATATTTATCCGGAAAACAACAGTGCATATCTTAGTTTACTGGGAGTATTTTATGGAATTGGCGCTTTAGGCTTTCCGTTACTTACGTCGTTGCTACTGGATCGGGCCATGAGTTATCAGGCTATTTTGTCTGTTGTAGCTTTAATTTTGCTTATTCCGTTTGTTTTGGTTTTGTTTTTAAAATTTCCGGGTGCAAAAAGGACGGAAGCTGTCCCTTTTAAAGAATATTTCCGGTTTTTTACAAAGCCGATTTTGCTTCTTATAGGGATGTTTCTCTTTTTTCAAAGTGCCATTGAAGCCATTATCCCGGTGTGGACACCGACTTATCTAATGGAGGTTGTTGATGTGCCGTATGACAAGGGTTTATATGCTATTACCGTAAGTGCAATTGGTATTACTGTAACACGATTGCTGCTTAGTCAGCTTTTGAAACGTATCCCGGCTATTTATGTGGTGTTTTTCAGTATGGTAATAGTTATATTTGGTGCACTTCTTCTTCAATATAGCAATTCTTTGTTTGCCGGACTCGCTGCCACTGCAGTTATGGGGGTTGGAATAGCTTCTTCTTTTCCTGTAATGTTGGGATACACTGCCAGTGCCTTTCCTGAAAATTCCGGCACTGCATTCAGCATTGTTATGGGAATTGCATTGATAGGAAATATGATATTAAGTTCATTTGTCGGATTTATGCTGGATATGTTTGGCATTGGTCAGCTTAATCTGTTATTGATTTCATTTGTCATAATTATGATAGGAATTTTGAGTACCGTTAAATATAAACTTTAAAAAACTTAGAGATCATGTTAGCAAAACAATGGTTAGATAATGCTCATGGCATTATGAACAAAATTGAAGAAACCCAATTTGAAAACATTAAAAAGGCCGCTGAGATTATGGCCGATTCAATTGAAAAAGAACGTTGGGTACATACTTTTGGTTGTGGTCATGCAACTCTTCCCATTCAGGATATGTATCCTCGAATTGGCGGTTTTGTTGGCTTTCATCCAATGCTTGAGCTTCCTCTTACCTTTTTTACCAATATTACAAAAGGAATGAGTGTGCAGAATTTTGTATTCCTTGAGAGGGTTGAGGGCTATGGAGCCGAAATTATGAAGGGATACAGATTTCATAAAGATGATTGTTTCTGGCTTTTTTCACATACAGGAATCAATGCTGTAAATATAGATATAGCATTGAAAGTAAAAGAGATGGGTAATAAATTGATCGTTTTTGGTTCTGCTGCCGAAGCTAAAGGTAAGGAAACCAGGCATTCGTCGGGTAAAACTCTTTTTGACCTTGCCGACGTTGTTGTAGATACCTGTGTTCCCATTCAGGATGCTTCTGTTTCTTTGAAGAACCATTTCGATAAAATTGGGCCTGTTTCTACAATGGCATTTGTTACTGCTGTTTGGATGACGGTTATCACTACTGCCGAGATTCTTGCCGACAGGGGCGTGAAGCTCTACATTCATCCATCTCATAATGTTCCGGGAGATACTACTGCTAAAGATCGGCTTGAGGAGTGTCTTAAGGTATACAAGGATAGGGTAGAAGGCGTTTAACAAGCGATCGGATGACTATGTTTAAGAGGTTGTTCGGTGGGGATTAGACTGATTAAAATAACTCTTTCAGAATTACATAATCGGACGACCTCTTTGCAAAAAAAACGTAAATAGAACTTGTCAACTTTGATTTTCCATGTTTTGTGAAATTCATTCAATAATTTGAACAAAATTTGCATCTATGAAAAAAATATTTTTTATATCTCTGATTGCAGGAATAGTTTCCTGTACTTCAGGGTACGATAACAGCTGGATACGCATAAACCAGTTGGGGTATATGCCGGGAACTCCCAAGATCGCCGTTATGGTCAGTAAGGAGAATGTCAGTGTGTCTGAATTTGCCATTTACAGTGCTGTAGATGATCAGGAGGTGTTTCGTTCAGAAGAAATTGCAGAATTTGATGAATGGGGAGCATTTAAAAAGGGGTTCAGACTTGATTTCACTCAGTTCACGGATAAAGGTGAGTTTTATGTGAAAGTGAAAAATGTGAAGTCTCCCGTATTCAGGATTGATAACGATGTCTATGCCAACACTGCTGATTTTATTCTTAACTATATGCGTCAGCAAAGATGTGGGTATAACACCTTTTACAACAGCACCTGCCATCAGAACGATGGATTCATTATTTTTCATCCAGACGCAGAGAAAGACTCTACTTATATTGATGTTAGAGGTGGCTGGCACGATGCTTCAGATTACCTTCAGTATGTGACAACTTCTGCCAATGCTGTTTATCAGATGCTTTTTGCCTACAGAGAGAATCCTTCCATTTTTGGTGATGAGTATGATGCAATGGGAAATCCCGAAAGCAACGGAATACCGGATATTCTGGATGAAGCCAAATGGGGACTCGACTGGCTGGATCGTATGAATCCCTCTTACGGTGAAATGTACAACCAGCTGGCCGATGACAGAGATCATATCGGCTACAAACTTCCGGCCAACGACACAGCAGACTATGGAAGAGGAAAAGGAGGTGCCAGACCTGCATATTTTTGTACGGGTGAACCTCAGGGATCAGAAAAATATAAGAACAGGGCTACAGGAATTGCCTCAACTGCCGGCAAGTATGCTTCTGCCTTTGCATTAGGAGGCATTTTATTAGAAGAATATTATCCTGAGTTTTCAGAGAATATTAAAGCAAAGGCCATCGATGCATACAAATGGGGAAAGCTAAACCCCGGTGTCTGTCAAACTGCGCCACATGTGGCCGCTTATTTTTATGAAGAGGACAACTGGGTTGATGACATGGAACTTGCAGCAGCCCAGGTTTATGAACTTACCCAAAAACAAAGTTATCTGACGGATGCAGTGGAATACGGGATACAGGAGCCTGTTACCCCCTGGATGGGAGCCGATACAGCGAGACACTATCAATGGTATCCGTTTTTTAACCTGGGACATTCATTATTGGCCTACAAGTATGAGAATGCTGACCAGAATACTTTCTCAAACTATTTTGAAGAGGGCATAAAGAACGTTTTTGAAAAGGGAAAGGATAACCCGTTTTTTATCGGTGTTCCGTTCATCTGGTGTTCCAATAACCTTGTGACAGCCATTGCTACCCAGTGTCATATATATCGTACATCCACAGGGGACAACACTTATTACGAAATGGAACAGTCGTTGATCGATTGGTTGTTTGGTTGTAATCCTTGGGGAACCAGTATGATTGTGGGGTTACCTGAAGACGGTGACTTTCCTTCAGATGTTCATTCAGCTGCGGTTACATTGTTAGACAGACAACCAATTGGCGGTCTGGTCGATGGGCCCATTTACGGTTCTATTTTTGGAAAACACATAGGCGTGCATCTGTCAAAGGAAATAGATGTCTATGAGCAGTTTCAATCCAAACTAGTGGTCTATCACGATGACAATGCTGATTATTCCTCTAATGAACCAACAATGGATGGAACAGCCTCTTTGTCGTATATTTTATCTTCGTTGGAAAAGGAAGGGAGAGAAGCAGGGAAGGATTAATACCTTCTGTACAGTGGGCAAAGTGCGTTGGTAAATGTGTTTTTCAAAACAAAGAACATGGATAATTACAAAATTATTAACGGTATAATCGTACAACCACAGGAGGTGTTGTATGATTATACCATGGTTGTGAAGAATAGAACCATTGTTGATATTACTAAAGAACCTAATCAGTACAGGGAACTGGAAACCATCGATGCCGGTGGAAATTATGTTTCTCCGGGTTTTGTTGAATTGCATTTTCATGGATGCAGTCATTATGGCTTCGATCAACCAGAGCCGTTGGACATGAAAGAAGTGGTCACTTTTTTGAAGAAAAGAGGAATCAATACCTTTGTGCCAACATTTCAGTGTAACAGGGAAGTCATCAGAAGCTTTGTCGGTGCGATTCATAACATGCCCGAACTTCGCAGATCGATTCCGGGCATATAAATCGAAGGACCTTTTATCAATGAAGTGAAGAAAGGTGGAATTAGTGCAGATTACATCTCAGTTCCTGACACAAAACTCCTCAACGATATTGTTAAAGAATGCAAAGGCTGGTTAAAGTTAATGACCGTAGCTCCTGAATTAAAAGGGAGCGATACCATTATCAATGAACTTCCAAATTATGGAATTATTCCTTGTCTTGGTCATTCAAATGCCGAACTTTCTGATGTTTCGATCCCTGAAGGGGAAAAAGTTAGTATGACACATCTGTTTAACGCAATGTCTCCGGTAACGCATAAGAAAAGCGGACTGGGGATGTTGCCTTTTCTGAACAAAGATGTGTTCTTCGAACTCAATGGTGACGGTATTCATGTTAGTGATGAGGCTGTTTTGATGTGCTACAAAAATTTAAACAAAGAGAAACTCATCCTCGTCTCTGATGCGGTTATTTCATCAGGACTGGAATATGGAGAATATGAATCTTACGGACGATCGGTAACCTCGAACGAAAAAGGGGTTCGATACAAGGAAGATAATGTGTTGATGGGCTCTAATTTGCTAATAAATAACATTGTAAAGCGATTTATTAAGCTGACTGGCGCTTCCTTGTCTGAAGCTGTACAATTTGCCTCTCTGAACCCCTCAGTGTTGCTTGGGATAGATTCCAAAAGAGGAAGTCTTGAGACTGGAAAAGAAGCCGACATCATATTGTTGGATCAGGAATATAATGTTGTTGCAAATTTGTTTTAATCGGGTTAAAATTTTTACATTTTTTTGTGCGACGGCATTTTTTAGCATCGCTGAATTTTGGTACGTTAGGCAGTGACACAAACGAGTTTGATCACTGCGCTCCCTTAACGCAAAATTTTTTACTTTTTTTGTCGGTCACCAGTGATTTCTTTTCGACAGTCAGTTAAACTTTTGGAAGAGAATTAGAATCAATTATCTGAATTTTAAGATTTGTTCAAATTTTCATAACTATTGGATACATTATACATTATGTATCTAATTATCTGTTGCATTTTATATGGAGAATAAAACAGGGACTCATAGAATAAAGTCCATCGATATTTTGAGAGCCATAACCGTTGCTCTCATGGTTTTTGTGAACGATCTACCCGGAATTCGGGATATACCACAATGGCTCGGGCATGCCAGCGCTGGCCATGATGGTATGTTTCTGGCTGATATTGTTTTTCCCTTGTTTCTGTTCTGGGTTGGCATGTCAATTCCTCTTGCTGTTGATGGGCGGCAAAAGAAGGGAGACAGCGACCTAACCATTGTCAGGCATATCCTTAAGCGTACTTTCAGCCTGGTTTTTATTGGGGTTTTAATGGTCAATACAAGCCGGATGAGTGTTGAAGTAACTGGTATTGATCGAAATCTGTGGGCATTATGTATGTACGCCGGGGTAATTTTGTCGTGGAGAGTTTATGGTCGGGAGAAAACGAAAGCCGGCAAAAAACTTGGTGTTATCTTTCACTATGTAGGAATCGGGTTACTTGTTTTTGTTTTATTTGTATTCAGAGACAAAGACGGCGCATGGTTATTGCCTCAATGGTGGGGGATTTTGGGAATCATCGGATGGGCATATCTTGTAGCTGCAATTGCTTATGTTTTTCTGGAAAAGCATTTAGTTAAATTACTTATTGTGTTTGCAGGATTGCTTTTGTATCATATTACCTATACGCAATCTGCCTATTTGCAGGAATATACCGGTTGGCTTGCGCTTGAATCTTATGGGGCTCATGCGTCTCTTTCTTTTGCCGGAATGCTGGCATCGTTGGTGATGAAAAAGATCAGACTTCAGACTTTCAGGCTATATTCTGTATGGGGAATTGCCGGACTGATTTTTCTAATAGCAGGGTTTGTATTGCGGCCGTTATGGGGCATTAGCAAACTTGCAGCAACTCCCTCGTTTGTTTATCTCTCTCTTGCTGTAGGATTAGGTTTATTAATGTTGGTTTGGTATCCCACTGAAATAAAAAAAAAGCATGGCTGGGCGAATGTGTTTTACCCAGCAGGAACACAGACTTTTCTGGCCTACCTGCTTCCGAGTGTATACTATCACGCCATATTCTATGCTGGAATAAGTCTGCCCGGCTGGATGACTTATTCTTGGGTGGGGATACTTAAATCCATCGTGTTTACGTTTTTAATTATTCAACTTACAGGTATTCTTGCCCGGTTTGGAGTTAAATTAAAACTGTGATATGAGATTTCGTTGATGGCGGTGGTCCATGTGCATGTTATCAATGAGTTACATTAGGGCTTAATAATCAAATTTTCTACGAGCATGGGGCTTTGATTTCTCCTTCGGCTTTGCCGCTTTGTTTACAAAGAAAACTGCCACAACTTGTTCCAGTCAGCCCCGATGTTACGGGGATATTTCGGGAAAAGGGCATGTATAAAGAAATTGCGAGTCCCATCCGACCTTAATAAATAAATTTTATACAGATGAAAAAAAATTTTTTTCTTTTAATGATTGGAATAGCCATAAGCGCTTGTTCTTCATCAGAAAAAACTTTGGATTCATCTTCTGAATCACAAACCAAAGCCGTCATTTCTTATGTATTTCCCGGGAACAGAGTGATTGAAAGCAATGAGATAGCCGCCGGCAAACTCACACATGTCAATTATGCTTTTGCAAATATTCAGGATGGGGAGATGGTTGAAGGATGCGAGGCTGATTCAGCAAATTTTGTGGTTTTAAATCGGCTTAAAAAGGACAATCCATTGTTGAAGATATTAGTTTCGGTAGGTGGCTGGGGTTGGTCCGGCGGATTTTCTGACATGGCATTGACAAAAGAAAGCAGGGCCCGCTTCATTCAAAGTGCTTTGGAGTTTATTGAAAAACATTGTTTGGATGGTCTTGATATTGACTGGGAATATCCGGGACTACCGGGGGCAGGAAATCCGAACCGGGCTGAAGACAAAGAGAACTTTACTCTGTTGTTGAAAGAATGCCGGAGCGCTCTTGATGCAATGGCTGAATCAAAGCACTATTTATTGACCATTGCAGCCGCTGCTTCTTCAGCTTTTATTGAAAAAAACGATATGGGGGAGGCTTCACAATATCTGGACATGGTTAATCTTATGACTTATGATTTTGCCGGGGAATGGGATGACGTTGCCCGCCATCATGCCAATCTTTTCCCGTCTGATTATTATGAATGGGGTAATTCTGTATCGGAGACAGTATCACGATATATTGAAGAAGGCGTACCTGCAGAGAAATTGGTTATTGGAGTTCCATTTTATGGTAGAGGATGGAGGAATATTGCTCCCGTCAATGATGGCATAGATCAATCAGGTGATGGACTGTCTAACGTCAATCTTTCCTATCGGAGGTTGAGGCGAAATTATTTGAGCAATTCTGCTTACAAGTATGGGTGGGACCATTCTGCAAAGGCTCCTTATTTGTTTAATGAAGAAGATGGAGTTTTTATCACTTATGAAAATTCGCAGTCATTGCAATTGAAGTGTGATTTTGTCAAAGAGAATAATCTGAAAGGTGTGATGTTTTGGGAATATTTTGGGGATTATGAAGAAGAGTTGTTGTCTGCCATTAGTGGTGAGATGATTTAGTGAAGAAAAAAAATCCTAAATCAAAGAATTGAGCGTTTTTTTTATGCTATCCTGGCAAAATTGGTTTTCAGTAAGTGAACAATATGGCATATACGATGCTTGCTGTGGCTTCAGGTAGTGCAGAAGTGCGCAGAAAAAGTGGTTGTCCCCGATGAAATTGGTTGTTGCTGTTGGTTCGGTGTTCATGGATTTATTCATCCCGAAGAGAATGCTTCAACTCATAAATCTTTGGAAAATCAATTGGCCTATGTTGTAGAGAATGCGCCTGGTGTCAGCCGCTCCTGCGATATTGGTTTGTCATTTCATAGCCTGGTTTCTCATAGGTCGATTGTCTGTGTGGTGGATGAGGCTACTCGCAATAATTGTAAATAAAAAAACTAAGTACATGACAAAACTTTTACACAATCATTAAACTCCTTGACATTTAAGGTATTCATTATCGCATGGGCAATTCTAACAAGACCTTATTTAAAGAAACTATAGGCTCTTCTTCCATGCTTTTTGACTTTGATAGGGCTTATATTTTCGTGTTTATCAATGCCTGCTAAATAAGCCCAGACAAATGCAATTGCTACAACAGCTATCAATGTTGTAAGTCTGTCCAAATTGTTTAAATGTGTGTCTTCCAAATTGAACCCGCTTGATTTCATTGCTTTAAACATGGTTTCAATTTGCCATCTTTCCTTATAGTCAATAAGTGCCTGGTCTTGCTTATTTAATGAAGCAATAATAACAAATTCAACTTTTCCGGTTGCTGGATTAAACGTTTTTATTCCAGATAAATAAACAAGATTCTTTCCCAAATAAACAAGACCTTCAATATGATAGTATTGACCTGTTCTTAAATGATTAAACAACCCAAAAGCCCTTTTTGTCCCTTTGCGAGGAATCTTAACTTTCATATTCTCCTTAATACGAATAAAAAATGGCACTTTATGTCTGATGAGTTCTTCAAACCAGGGTTCTCCAATAAATTCTCTATCACCTAAAAAGCTCGATATAGTGGTGACACCAAAGAGTTTAATATACTCATTGAGCAGCTCCTTTCGCTCTTCTGCATTGGAATTACCTCTTTTAGGAAGCATTTTCCATAGAAGTGGCATTGCAACGCCTTTGTGACAAACACTTAGCATCAATATGTTGATGTCTGTTTTGCCAAATTTCCAATTGGTTCTGTCCAGACTCAACTTATAGGGCGGCTTATGGGGCAATAACGAAAATATCAACCTGGCCAGTAAATAACGGTCAATAACAAACTCGGCAAAAAACCGTTGAATCCGCCGATGATTTGATTCATATTTAGTCTGACCTTCAAATCCTTGTGCCAGTTTCACGAAAGAAATTGTTTGCAATTTACACATTGCGCATGTTGTTGATACAGCGCATTTTACGCGAGCTTTATGCCATCCGGTAACAGTTTTAAATGAGTCAATTAAATCGCTATATTTGTTATCTACCTTGATATTCATGTATAGTACATCAGACGTGAGAAACCCTTTGTAGTATACTGAATATCAGGCTTTAAGCAAATACTTTCCCTGCTTATTTTGTTGGTTTTCAATTATTTAACTGTTTTGTCATGTACTAAGATAAAAAAATTAAAAACCATTTCGGTTGTTTGTGGCTAATTTCCGGAGAGTCCGTTGCTTCTTGGTTAGTGCGGGCTTTTTTTTCTTCCTGTTTTTTTCTCTTGAAAAATCATAAGCTATCAGGTGCTTTGGGAGAGGTCTGTGCTTTGATGGTTGATTATTTTCTTGTAAAAAAGTATTAAAAAAACTTGTTAATAAAAAATTTAATAAATAGATTTGCAGAAAGAAAATAAAAATAAAAAGTATTTCTGTTTTTTTTTTTTTTTT
>NZ_AJKI01000032.1 GCF_000259075.1 Marinilabilia salmonicolor JCM 21150 | reverse complement strand
AATAGACCAGGTTAAACTCATCAATTGACATAATCCACTGATTCTTTTTGATTTCATAATCAAGATAGTCTCCATCCTGATTTCTCGTTAAGGTCGTGTTAAACAGGTATAATGATGGTTTGGTTCCTTTCAATCCAATATTAAAGAAAAAATAACGGGGTTCATTGTTATGTTCCCGGGGCGAGAAAAGATTCCTGATCGGGTCTAATAAGTGTCTGTCCATAAACTAAGCGTTTTTCACGTGTTTGAAATAGATAGTTCAAATTCAAGGCGTGTGAAAAATTTAAACCGCAGAATACTAATGTATTTGAGGATTTATATTTTGAGCAACAACGCAGAAGTCGGACTTTACAGACAAACACTAATAAAAGGTCGGCCGCTTTTAATAGGCTTATCCCGAACGTTTAAATAATTAAATCAATAGACCTGTAACTCTGTTTCTCCTTCGGGCATATAAAAAAATACATGCCATTTTACTTCGTATGGTTCAGGATAAACTTCCGGATCATATTTTATCAGTTTTATCACGGCAGTTTTATCATAAATGCCCCTTAATAATGCAATTTTCCCGTCTTTGTACATTACTAATTCATAATTACTGATGGGAAATACTTTTTTGTCCGGATGGTTGGGTTTAAAAGTTAATCGGCCTTCATTTATTCCTTCTTTTATGTCATTTAGTGTTGCCTTATAGAGTACTTCATTATAATATGGTATCCTGTTTTCTGAAAACTTAATCTCTCCTGAAATATCACAATTAACAAAGTACTGCCTGATTTCCTCATATTTCCTCAGCACCCTTTCTTCCAAATCGGGCAGAGTACGTAAATCTACGGCATTTTCTAACCGGTGTGAGTGGTTCCATGGCACCTGCGCCTGAAATGTAATGGTGGTATCCCAATATTGGGTGCCGTTGTCCAGAACATATTGCGGGAGCGTGATTACTTCGGTTAAATACTCCGGGGTGGCATCTGATTTGCGCTTGTCGGCACCGTAGCCAATGCGGAGTTTGATGGGAGATGTACTGCTTTCAAATGGGAAAACTTCCGGACTAAAAGCACGTATCTTTAAAATTTGCTTTCCACTACAATCTATATAAGGATTCAGATAATCAATTCTATATTCTGGACTTCTTCCCGTATAAGCATAGGTTAAGGGCTTGTTATTTAATTCTAAAAGAAGCATTTGAGTGCCCTGTCTGTCAACTTCCACCCAGTAAATAGGCTGCTTGTCGTAGTGCTTAACAATTCCTACTATCCTGTGAATAATGCCGTCCAGTTTTTCAAGACTGGCATTGTATTTTTGCATCATAGAATCACTGGTGCCTATCAATACGGTATCGGTATCTAAAATGTCGTGTTTCTTTTTAAACGGGGCCACTTCGTTCCAAACCGTATCAAGTTGTGATACGGTTTTGGAATCAGAAGTTTCGTGCTTGCCGGGCTCAATATTGCAGGCTACAAATGAAGCAATACAAATTATAATAAATAACAATTTTTTAATCCATATAGAACACCTGGTTATTGGTTTTGGTAATGGTTTTTTCTTCATTGATACGGGCAAGAGATTTAACCTGGACTATTCACAAATTATCTATTACGATGTTCAACTACCTGCTAAATAAAGGCGTCCTCAATAAAATTGAATTGAAAATAATTCATTATTCTCTTCATCAATTTTCTTTGCGGTTGCCCGTATTTATTGGTATTTGAACATCTCATGACGAAAACTTATGAAACGAAGTTCGACGAAGTCAATAGACCAGGTTAAACTCATCAATTGACATAATCCACTGATTCTTTTTGATTTCATAATCAAGATAGTCTCCATCCTGATTTCTCGTTAAGGTCGTGTTAAACAGGTATATTGATGGTTTCGTGCCTTTCAGTCCAACATTAAAGAAATAGTAACGGGGTTCTTTTTCATGTTCCCGGGGCCAGAAAAGATTCATGATCGGGTCTAATAAGTGCCTGTCCATAAACTAAGCGTTTTTCACGTGTTTGAAATAGAAAGTTCAAATTCAAGGCGTGTGAAAAAATTAAACCGCAGAATACTAATGTATTTGAGGATTTATATTTTGAGCAACAACGCAGAAGTCGGAC
>NZ_AJKI01000031.1 GCF_000259075.1 Marinilabilia salmonicolor JCM 21150 | reverse complement strand
ACATCCAGTTCAGCGGCCTCCAGAGCTGTCTCCAGGGTTGTATGGTCCGGACTGTCGTTGATAATATCCACAACTGTGGTGGGAGGAATAAGTACAGCATCAATCACATGCACAACTCCATTGTCGGTTTCAATATCGGCCACGGTAACCTGCGCACCGTTGATAAATACATCTCCGCCGACAATAGTCACTTCAATGTCTTTACCCAGCATGGTGGTGATGACTTGTCCGTCGGAAACACTTGAAGACAGTGCCTCAGCTTCCACTACATGGTATAAGAGAACCTCTGTGAGTGCTCCTGATGGGTCGGCCAAAAGGTCGTCCAAAGTCCCGGCGGGTAAAGCATCAAATGCCGCATCGGTAGGTGCAAATACAGTGAATGGTCCTTCGCCGCTCAGAGCGACTTCAAGCCCGGCTTCCAATAGAGCTGTTTCGAGTGTGGTATGATCGGGACTGTTGACAATGACATCCACAACTGTGTAAGCCGGGGCTGCCATCATTCCGTCTACTGCTACCGGCCACACACCTGGTGAGGGAGCACTGACACCCTGATTTTCGCCACGGTTCATATCCTGACCAAAGAAGTAGAGTGGCCAACCTTTAAAGGTTAACTGATCTCTGCCGTAAACATTGATGCTTCCAAAGTCTGAAACATTAAGGTCCGATGGCACTAATGCTTCTGTCTCTTCATAAATGGGCCAGTTCGAATTGTTAGAGAAATCTTCAGCAGTAAACATATTTCTCATGTCATAATCGTTGATCCAAGTGTAAAGCGTGTTGCCATAGTCATCCACAAAGTATTGTGTTACCTCTGTGCCATGCTCGTAGGTACTGGTGTAATCATTTCCATCCAGTCCGGTTAGTTGATTATCAACCAGCATAATGGTATAATCCGGTTTGGCAACATACCATTTTGCATTAACTCCTTCACCAACGATGTCACCAGCCGAGTGATCATTGATAAAATAATATAAAGGCCAGCCTTTGTAAGTAGTCTGCATAACGCCGCTTCCGCGATCGATGGAACCAAAGTCAGATTCGTCCAACTCTGCTGGAATGATCATATCTTCAGAGTAGAAAACCGGCCAGTTATCAAGGCAACCATCAATACAAACTGATGTTCCGTCTGCATCAAGTGTGAAGAAGTACAAAGTGTTGCCATCTACATCGGTCAGGATTTTTCCGTAATCAACAGTTTCGGAAATATTTACGTCATAAGTGGGCGTTAATACTGCATCAATGACATGCACAATGCCATTGTCGGCATGGATGTCTGCAGCAGTAACCTCTGCATTGTTGATAAATACGCCGTCTACATTGATCGTGACATGGATATCATCGCCCAGCATGGTTGTGATGATATCACCATCGCTTAAGCTTGAGGATGCAGCCTCAGCTTGAACCACATGGTAGCGCAATATGTTTGCAAGTTCTCCGGTGGGATCGGCCAGCAATTCATCAAGAAGACCTGCGGGTAAAGCATCAAATGCAGCGTCGGTTGGAGCAAAGACGGTAAAAGGTCCTGTTTGATTCAGGGGAGTATCCAGCTCTGACACCTGAAGAGCAGCTTCAAGCGTAGCATGGTCGGGGCTGTCGTTGATTATGTCCACAACGGTGGTGGGAGGAATAAGAACGGCATCAATCACGTGCACTATCCCGTTTGCGGCATCAATGTCAGCCATGGTTACCTGTGCATCATTAATAAAAACATCTCCGCCGGTAATGGTCACCTCAATGTCTTTCCCCAGCATGGTCGTAATGATCTGGCCATCTGAAAGACTTGTGGAGAGAGCTTCTGCTGCCACAACATGATAGATTAATACGTTGGCGAGTGCACCGGTGGGATCGGCCAGTAAATCGTCCAGAGTCCCTGCCGGAAGTGCGTCAAAAGCGGCATCGGTGGGGGCGAAAACGGTGAATGGCCCTTCGCCGCTCAGGTCGTCATCTAATCCGGCTGCCACCACTGCCGTTTCCAGTGTGGTGTGATCTGCACTGTTGACAATGATGTCGACAACAGTTTGTGCATTAACCTGGAAGGAAACCAGGAATAGCGCTACAAAAGTTAAAATCCTAAATGGGATTTTGAATCTTAAATTTTTGGTAAAATGCTTCATGACCTTTTATTTGATTGTTCAATAAAATGATTAAAAATTTAAACAAAACAAATTTAATGTGAATGGATTCTGTTGTCAATACCCTGATGGAAAAAAAAGTGGTAAAAAAACAAATATTTGGGGGTGATTGGCTTTTCGTTAGAAGAAGGCTGTGAGGGTTTTTGTCTCTCTTTTTTTATAAGGTAATCAGTTGAACTAATAAATGGACTAGAGTGTTATCTTCGATATAGGTTTGTTTATTTTATGTGTTGTAAATTATGAACAGATGAAGGGGTTTTACACTTTGCGATGGCTTTTTTTGCTTGCCTTTATAATGATATTTGCAATGGATGCAGATGCTCAGGTAAGTTCTGACGAGTTTTATCCAAGGCATGTTCAGACTCAGAATGCAGGGATGTATGTCCTGGGGTCATGGGCTGTTGCAAATATTGCCATAGGAGCTCATGGTTGGAATCGTTTCAATGGTGAAAAGAAATATTTTCATCAGATGAATCTGTTTTGGAATACCGTCAACCTGGGCATTGCCGGATTTGCTCTATATAACAATATGCGAACGGATCCGTTGATGTTTGGTGTAGAAGAAGCTTTGGGTGAAGCCCGGAAGATAGAAAAAATACTGTTGATCAACAGTGGGTTGGATGTGGCCTATATTGGCACCGGCTTTTTGCTCAGGCATCTTTCATCCAATTCAGACAAACGTAAGGATTTACTGAAAGGCTATGGAAACTCTTTAATTCTTCAGGGCAGTTTTTTGCTGGTGTTTGACCTGATCCTTTATGGAGTATTGCATTCATCCCGAATGGATTTTATGGAGGGAATCTCCTTTTCCATGGGAGAAAGTTATTGGGGCGTTTCCTGGTGTTATCGATTTTGAATGAGGATATTCCGGCATGTATTTTGGATGTTTTTGGAGTGAGAAACTTAAAAAACAGGAGAGATATGAGAAGATTAGTTACATTTTTTCTGGCTGGTGCTTTTATTTTCGGAGCTTTGACTTCCGTTGAAGCTCAGCAGAAAATGACCAAAGCAGAAAATCGACAACAGCAGTTTGAAGAAACAAAAAACCTGGTAGAGAGCCGGAATTTTATTTTTGAGGCTGACCGTGCTTTTCCTTCAGGTGGAGCATCTATTGATCTGACTACCAATTACGGTTATCTTAAAGTGAAAGAAGACTCAATTGTAGTAGGAGATTTGCCCTTCTTTGGCAGGGCTTTCAGCGTTGATTACGGAGGAGGTGGAGGCATTGAATTCTCAGGAAAGATGGATGAACAAGAGTCTGAAATCGATGAAGAAAAGAAAACTATTACATATTCTTTTAAGGTGAAAGATGGTGATTATTTTCAGGTGTCGCTGCAAGTCTCGTACAATGGAGATGCCTCCCTGAATGTAATTAGTCACAATCGCAGTGCAATCAGGTATCAGGGGGATATATCCCGGGTTGAGGAAAATTGATGTGCTTTTTTGTTAGGAATCTCTATTTGATGGATTTGAGGCGCTGTTGATTAGTGTCTATCAATGAACTAAGTAAATTCTGTTTTAGAACTGTTTCTGGTCAGAACGTGCCAATTGCTAGGCTTGCAAAGCCGCCAAAAACGGAGTTTACTAATCGTAAATGAGTATTTTGGCGGCAAGCGTAACGACGCAAGTGGTACTTTATGGACAGAAACTAGTTTCCGTTCTGAAAAGTCAAAATAAAATCAGTAAGATCGGTGTCGGGGGAAAGATCCAGTTTCTTTCGCACCCGGTAGCGATGGTTCTCCACCCCGCGTACCGAAATCCCGAGCAAGGGTGCAATCTCTTTCGACGTGAGATTAATTCGGAGAAAGGCGCAGAGTCGCAGATCGCTGGGGGTAAGATCGGGGTATTCGGTTTTCAGAGACTGGAGAAAAGTTTCATGGGCCAGGTTGAAGTTGTATTCAAACGTTTTCCAATCGTCATCGCCTGTAATGTTACTGTCAATTTTTTTGATCAGCTCATTGTAGTATTTGTCCGGATACCTAGTTCCCAGTTGCTCTTTGTGACGTTTAAGCTTTTCTTTTAAGGAGATCAGGAACTCATTCTTTTTGATGATTCCCATGGTAGAGTTGGCCAATTCTCTGCTTTTGAATGAGAGTTCCGATTGTAGTTTCTCGTTTCTCAGTTGTATCAATTCTCTCTCTTTTTCCTCATTTTTGTGTTTCTCGTTCATCTTCACTCTCTTAATGGTGATGTACTTGCCAATGAAGGTTAACCCGCCGAAGAGGAGTGCATAAACGATAAATGCCAGTGTGCTTTGGTACCATGGCGGATTTACGGTAAACGAAAGTTCATGAATTTGGGAAGTATTCCCCCAGCTGTTTTTTGCCCGTACCTTGATGGCGTAATCGCCGGGAGGGATACGGTTGATTACAAACTCAGGATACTTCACCGGTTCTGACCATTCGTTATTCAGTCCTTCAATCCTGTATTGATAACTGATTTTTTCTGATGAATAGAGTGGAAAGGAGTAGCGCAGTGCAATATTGTTTTTACTGTAAGGAATTGCCAGTCGGGAGTTGAATGGGGATACCGCTTCAGCATTTCCTTCCTGCCCCCGAATCTCAATTTTACGGATATGTAATTGTTTGTTTTCAATCTCGCTGCCACTTTCAGGAGAGGTTGCATCCAGCAGTGCAAATCCGTTTTCGAGACAAAGCAGACCTGTTTTATTATCCAACGGAATGAGATTTTCTTCTTTGGGAATCATTTCGTTACGAAACAGGCCAATTGGAAACTCTTTTATTTTTTCCACATCCGTACCAAGAATCCTGAACAGTGCAATTCCTGCCGAATTCATAAACCAGTAGTGGTGATCTGGTCCGGAGGCAATAAAGAAAGCTGAAGTATATTCTCCCAGGTGATTATTCAGGAAGGTGTAGGGAACAATGGCATCTTTGAGGTCATCGTAGGTGTAAATGGAATCTTCATTGGTGAAAACCACCCTGTTCTCAACGGAGAAGGTTCGGATGCTTGCACCTTGTCTCCATATTTTGGACTCCTTACCAAAATGAGTTACCTGAACGGCAGAGTCAAGTGCCTCATTGAGTCTGATTTTATATATGCCCTGATATAAGTGTGAGGCCCACAGGTTGTTGCGGTGATCAAACTCAACAAACCGGATGAGGTCGCTGAAACCTTTTACAAAATGATCTGCCTGCCATCGGTTGTTTTTTCGTGAGAAAACTACCAGATCATTGTAGGTGCTCTGTAACAGATGGTTCAGATGGTCAGGGATTTTGGTGATAGAATACCCGCCGGCATGATTTGAAATCATCTGAGCTTCCTGGTCTTTAATCAGAAAGGTGCCCGAATTATGTCCCACCAGCAACTGGTTGTCGATTATTTCGCAATCCCATACCTGTCGCTGTGTACCGGGAACCAATTTAAAAGGTTCAGTGCGCTTTTCCCATTTGCGGTGGAATACTCCCTGATTTGTACCTGCATACAAAATACCATCCAGCAGGGCTGCAGAGTAAACCGCCCCCAGTTCCGGATGCTGGTAAACGGTATAGGATTTATTGGAAGAGAAGGAAATGAAATCCACTCCCTTGTCGGATGCCACCCAGATGTTCCCCTCTGCGTCACACCTCATAAAATGGACCGTGTTGCTTTGAAGACCGGTTTGAATGTTGATGTCCTGGACGAGCGTTCCCTCTTCGTCCAACACTTTGATGCCTTCCAGAATGGTTCCCACTATGGTGTGTCCGTCTTTGGTACGAAGTGCATTGTTGATGTTGTTGCGAATGAAACTTTGATGAAGTTCGCCGGCCCAGATGTTATAACTGCCTGTCTCTGAATTATAAATATAAAATCCGCTACTTTCGGTTCCCAGCAGAAATTTGCTTTTGGAAAGTTTTTCAATAAATGTGATTGATTTGCCTGTGAAGAATTCACCTTTTAGCACGGGACTATAATTATCTTCAGTAATTCTATAGATTCCATCGGAAACCAGTGCGATTAACAATTCATTGTCAACCACGGTAGCATTGGTAATAAATCCGTTTATGCGGACGACTGAGAATTTCCCGTCGGCATAAATGTAAATCCCCGAAAATGATTGAAAATACACTTTATTGTCGATAACGAAAACATGCCAGAATTCTTCATTCTTAGGAAAATAATCCTCCACCATAGAAGTGAGTGAATGGTATTGCAATCTGCCCAGGTTGTTACGTTCCCAGTAGCCCAATTCCCGGTATCCGCCGGTATATATTCTGTTGTTTTTATCTACTGCAATACAGCGAACTGCAAAACCATTGGGGGAGTGGTGCAGGTGCCACGATACTCCGTCAAATTCGATCAGGCCGATGCTGTTTCCTATGTAGGTGAAGCCATTTTGATCCATGGCAATCGACCAGTTCTTGTTGGAACCGCCGTATTGCTGTTTGTTAAAGTTTATTACATGCGGATTTAGAAAGTTGCCGGCAGTGGCAACCCCTGTGAAGGAGATAAAAAAGACGAGCAATTGCAGGGATTTCCTCATTTCTTCTTTATTAAGTGGAACTGGATTCTGTTTTTTGGGTGCGTATGGTCGGCGAATTTAATTGATAAAATGCAAAAATGTGTTTCGTGTCCATGTGTTTTCCTTTACAAATTACCCTTTTTGGCCTTAAAACCCTAAAATATACCTCATTTTTTTGAGGCTAATGAAATCTTTAGCCGGAATGTTTTTAAGATTGGTGTTTTTGTTAAAATCTGAATAATAGTTTTTTAGGTTAGGATTTTTTTTGTTGATGAGGTAATTGTGAAACGGGAAATCACATTTTTTAACAATGAGAGTTGTTGGTGTAGCAGAATATTACTGCTTCGGGAATTGTTGACCGTAATTTTACATCAGCAAAAACAAAAAAAATCATAGTCATGAGAAAAACTCTGTTGTTTATCTGTTTCTTAATGGTGTCTGCATTTGTCTTTGGACAGGATGAAATATCCGTCAGTGGCAAAGTGACAGACTCGGATGGTCTTGGTATTCCCGGGGCTTCAATCGTAATTGAGGGAACCACCACAGGTACCATTACCGATATGGATGGAAATTACAATCTCTCTGTCCCGCCTGATGCAACACTTACTTTTAGTTTTGTAGGATTGCAGTCACAAATTGTACCGGTTGAAGGACGCTCTGTTATAAATGTTCAGATGACAGAGTCCACAGTCGATCTGGAGGAGGTTGTGGTAGTTGGATATGGAGAGATGAAGGTAAAAGACCTGACCTCTTCTATAACTACTATTAAATCTGATGACCTGGCAAAAACTCCGACCGGACAAGCGATGCAGGCCATGCAGGGAAAAGTGGCCGGTATGCAGGTGGTGAGCAGTGGTGCTCCGGGAGATGCGCCAACCATCAGGGTGCGTGGTATTGGGTCCTATCCCGGTCAGGGGAATGAGTCTCCCTTGTATGTAGTGGATGGGATGTTTTTTGATAACATCGACTTCCTGAACTCTTCAGATATTACTTCTATTTCTGTGTTGAAAGATGCCTCTGCTGCTGCCATATATGGTGTTCGTGCTGCCAATGGTGTTGTCCTGATAGAGACCAAATCGGGAAGTTACAACAAAGAAGCCGAAATAACTTATGATGGTTATTACGGGGTTCAGGTGGCTCAGGATATATTAAAGATGGCCAATGCCGAACAATTCACCACCATGGCAATGGAATCCGGCTCTGCTACTGATGCACAATACATCCAGAATGCAATGCAGCGTTATGGAAGGAGCCGCATCAATCCGAATGTTCCTGATGTGAATACCGACTGGTACGATGAGATCTTGAGACCGGGAGCCATTCAGAATCATAGTGTGGCCGTTTCAGGCGGTGGAGAAAATACTACCTATTCACTGGGAGCCAACTATTTTGCCCAGGAGGGTATTCTGGATATGAAAAACGATTATGAGCGTTTTAATTTGCGTTCAAAAATTGACTATAGAGCTACCGATCGTTTGACTGTCGGTGCCAATGTTATTTTCAGTAACTCGACTAAATACATGCAGGATGGGGCTGCCTGGTTTGAGGCTTATTACGCGGTGCCTGTAATGCCGGTATATGATGAACAGAATGAAGTTGCCTGGCCTGATAAGTTTGCCAGTGCTCAGACTCTTGGTTATCGGGGAGGAAAAAACCCTTTTACAGCCATGACCTATTCGGATAATCGTGACAAACAAAGGAAAACAATGGCCAGTTTTTATGCTGAACTGGACATTATTCCTGATGTACTGAGTTTAAAAACTACTTACAATCACGATTTTACATCTTCCGAGAGACGTGAAGTCAGATTGCCTTATTATTTGACAGAAGGCGCGCAACGAAAAAATTCTTCTGTTGCAAAAACGGCCGCCAATTGGTCCAACCAGAGTTGGGATAATGTGCTGACTTTCCAACAGGATTTTGGTCCGCATGATTTGACAGTGATGGCTGGTACCTCATATCGTGACGAAGCTTATCAGGATCTCTGGGCTACCGGACTGGATTTTCCGGTGAACCAGGAGCAGGCATGGTATCTCAATCAGTCGAAAACAACTCCTGAAAATTCTGTGAATGACAATGGCCTTCGTCAATACGGAATGTCTTATTTTGGAAGAATTTCGTATAATTACAATAACAGGTACCTGCTTTATGGAACAATGCGGGCTGACGGAAGTTCCAAGTATCAGGAAACCTGGGGATATTTCCCTACAATTGGCGCAGGCTGGGTGGTCTCGGAAGAATCATTTATGGATGATGTTTCATTTATTGACTATCTGAAAATTCGTGGAAGCTGGGGAGAACTTGGAAATGACAAGATTCAGGCCAGCGACGGAGCCCGAACAACGACAGTAATTAATACCGCCATTGACGATAACCTTGTGGCCGGAATCATTGCCAGTAGTACCTATGGTGAGCTGGAATGGGAATTGACCGAGGAGACCAATATCGGATTGACTTCCAGATTTCTGGATAGTAATCTCTCGCTGGAAGCTGATTATTACATCAGAGATACCAAGAATGCTGCCATTTATGTGAATATTCCTTCTGTTGGGCAACGTGTTCTTCGTAACGTGGGTGTCATTCGAAACTCCGGATTTGAGTTGGCTCTTAATTATAGTAATTCTATCTCAGATGATTTGAGCTATTCTGTAGGTGCTAACATCTCTACCTTGGAAAATGAAGTTCGCGACCTTTACGGGCAGCCCTATATAGATGGTGGTTCGGCAGAGTTCCGTCAGCGTTCCATCGTGGGAGAGCCATTGTTGGCATTCTTTGGTCATGAGGTGACAGGTGTCTTTCAGAATGAAGAGCAAATCGCCAACAGCGGTCTTACCGAGCAATTTATCAATGATAGCGGTATAGAACCCGGCGATTTTATCTACAAAGATCAGAATGGCGATAATGTAATTGACGACAAAGACCGGGTTGTGCTGGGATCCTATTTCCCTTCATTTATGTATGGAGCCAATCTGGGCGTCAACTACCGGAATTTTGATTTTTCTTTAAGTCTCACCGGACAAACAGGAAATAAAATTCTGAATCGTAAACGGGGAGAGATTATCTGGACCAACGACGGAAATTTGGATGCAGATCTTGCCATTAACAGATGGCACGGTGAAGGAACTTCCAATAAATATCCTTCATCAGCAGGGCTGAGAAAAGGATACAACCAAAAAATGAGCGATTACTTTGTGGAAGATGGTTCGTTCTTCCGAATCCAGAATGTGCAGTTGGGATATACTCTCGATACAGAAAACTGGTTGGGAGGACAACTTCCCGGGGCACGGATCTATGTGACCGCCGAACGACCTGTGACTGTATTTGACTACAACGGGTTCAACCCCGAAGTCTCCGATGGTATCGACCGTCAGACTTATCCCATTCCTGCAGTTTATACTGTTGGTCTGAATCTGAAATTTTAATCTCAAAACGCATTGATTATGAAACCAGTTAAATATATTTTATTCACTTTTTCGGTTGCAGGAATGTTGTTTGCTACGGCATGCCACGACCTGCTTGATGAGCCTGCAGAAAACCGGGCTTTCACCGAAGAGACAGATTATACCATATCTGAAAATATGGTGTTGCCGCTTATGGGAGCTTATGCAGATTTCTACCAAAGGGGCTGGGAGGATATTCCTTTGCTTGCAGTACGTGGTGATGATGTGAATCACGGAGGTGAAGGTGATCAACAGGATTATGCGAACACGGATGATTTTAATTACAATCAGAATTTCTGGATGTTCAACTCGGTGTGGCAAAATATGTACAAAGATATCTTCACTGCCCACTCTGCCATGGAACAGGTGGAACTCTACATTGCCAATGGTGCATCTGCTTCGCGTGGGGATCAGTATATCGCAGAAGCCAAAGTGCTTCGTGCATGGCTGATGCTTCAACTGTCCAGGATGTGGGGAGATGTCTTTATTACAGAAAGTTCTGATCCGGCTCAGCTTTACACGTTGGCACCCTCTCCCAAAACTGAGGTGATGCAACATATTTCGAATCAGATGGATGAGGCTATTCCAAATCTGCCCGACATGCGTCCCAATGAGCGGACTGATATACCTGGAGGTGTGACACGTTACACAGCTTTAGCGCTAAAAGCAATGGCTCACCTGGAAATGGAAAACTACCAGGGTGTAGCGGATGCTACCGGAGCAATTATTTCTTCAGGGTTATTCTCGTTGGAACCCGATTATTATAATTTATTTAAAGTTCCGGGGAAATTGAATGATGAGAACCTGCTTGAGTTGCAATACTCCGATTTCGGACAGGGATCAGGTGATAATATTAGTCATTTGTTTGAATTTTACGGTCCTCAAAACTGGACACCCGCTGTAGAAGGTGCCGGAGGTGGCTGGGGATTCTTCGAACCCAGTCTGAAATGGATTAAGTTTATGCTGGACAGAGGGGAACAACTTCGACTGGAGACCAGTGTGCTTTTTACCAACCGGGGAATTGCTGAAATTCAGGAGGATCCGGAGTACGCTGAACTTCCCGAATGGATTTCAAACACTACTCCCTCGGGCGATGTGATCAACGACTTTCCCCGTGGGCTGTTTTCCAGTGGAAAGCACTATCTGCCTTCCAATCAGCTGACAGAAGGTAGAACAGCCTATGGAACCAATAAGAATTATATCATCACCCGTTATGCTGAGATTTTATTGATGCATGCTGAGGCCCTTACCAGAGGTGCTAGTAGTTCAGTTATGACTGCAGATGAGGCGGTAAACGAGGTGCGTGATCGTGCCGGTTTGTCCCCGCTTAGTGGTGTGAACACTCAGCAGGTGATGGATGAGAAATTTGCCGAACTGGCCATGGAACTGGGAATTCGTTACTACGATATGATCCGCATCGATAACTACAATGCATTGAGTTACGACGGGCGTCAGTTTACAGCCGACAAAGAATATCTGCCTTATCCGCAGGCCCAGGTTGATCTGCTGCCTGTTTTGGGAGAAGACGCAGAATAATTGTTTTTCAAATTATAAAAAGACAATCTCATGAAGGTTTTAAAGAATATATTGGTTTTTTCAATGCTGCTTCTTTTTGCTGCATCTTGTGAAGAGGGCATTGATTCCATTTCACGCGTTGAACCCGGAGCCGATGAAACAGCTCCGCAGATTACCCTCAATTATCCCAAAGAGGGCACCCGTATTCAGGTTACTGAAGCGGAAACCACTATTGTTATTGATTTTGAAGTCACCGATGATATCGAAATCGGCACGATAAAAGTTGTACTTGATGGGACTGAAATCGGCACTTTCAGTGATTTTATTGATTACCGCAGGTTTCTCCATGAGCTGACTTATGAAGGGTTGGCAAATGGTGAACATACACTTCAAATTACCGCGACAGATTTAGACGGTAAGAGTACAAACCTGTCGGTAACCTTTGAAAAGGTACCTCCTTATGAACCTAAATTTGATGGTGAAATTTTCTATATGCCATTCAATGGTGATCTGATGGAGCTCATATCTCAGGAGATGGGCACCAAAGTTGGAGACCCCGGGTTTGTTGATGACGGAATATCTCTCAAAGCTTATCAGGGCGCTGAAAATTCTTATGTCTCTTATCCTGTTGATATTTTAAATACAGGTGCTTTTACTGCTGCTTTCTGGTACAAAGTGAATCCAGTGCCGGGCAATGCCGGTGTGATTTCCATCAGTCCCGAAGGAGAAGACCGCACGAAAGGTTTGCGCTTCTTCCGTGAAGGAGATGCTGCCTCTCAACGGTTTAAGCTGAATGTGGGAACCGGAAGTGGCGAAATCTGGAACGACGGAGATGTGATTGATGCATCCGCAGATCAATGGATACACATCGCATTTACGGTTTCTGAAGCTTCCACCATCATCTATTTCAACGGAGAACCGGTAAATTCTACCGATGGTGGTATCATCGACTGGACAGGATGTGAAGGTATTTCCATCGCCTCCGGAGCACCTAATTTTAGTTACTGGGGGCATAATTCAGATGAAAGTTTGTATGATGAGTTGCGTCTTTTCAACAGGGCTCTTTCTCAGGAAGAACTACATGCTGTAATGGCTGATGAGGGAGAAGTACCTCCCTATGAGCCGCAATACGAGAATGAAATGTTTTATATGCCGTTTGATGGTACTTATGAGGAGAAAATCAGTGAAACGATGGCCACCGAAATCGGGACACCCGGCTTTGCAGGCGAAAGTGTTGCGGGCATAAACGCTTACGCAGGTGCTACTGATTCCTATCTTACTTACCCGACAGAGGGGCTGACTTCCGGAGAGTTCAGCGCAGCTTTCTGGTACAAGTCAAATACCGAGGCTGCTCGCGCAGGAATCCTTGTGGCAGGGCCTGAAGATCCTGATAATCCGGATGCTCAGAACCTTCGAACTTCCGGCTTTCGGTTCTTACGTGAAGGAAGTGAAACAGAGCAGCGGTTTAAGTTGAACATCGGTACCGGAGATGGCGAAGTCTGGAATGACGGAGGTACGATTGATCCTACTCTAAATGAATGGGTACATCTTGCTTTTACTATCTCTGAAAGCCAGACGGTAATCTATATTAATGGAGTAGAGGCTATGGCGGTTGATTCCAGCCCCATCGACTGGACAGGTTGCGATATCATGTCTATAATGTCAGGAGCCCCGCGTTTTGCAGGATGGGATCATCTTTCGGATTTGAGTTATATGGATGAGCTCTACCTCTTTGATAAGGCACTCACCGCAGAAGAGGTGGAGTCTCTGATGAATGATGCTTTGTAGATTACACAACCGATAAAACCTTTGTTGGCCCGCCGGAAGTTTCCGGTGGGCCATCATCTACTTTTAGGTAAAAGTAATACCGGACTGTCATTAGTTTATTTGATATGCGTTACTTTTTGTTGCTTTTGTTATCGGGCCTGCTGTTTTTTCAGTCCTGTAAAGATGATGAACCGGAATCTGAAGATAAACCGGAGAATCTTACAGTGACTTATGTGCGGGTTGGAGAACAGGTTCTTTCTTCTTCAGGAGACAATCAGGATGTTGTGATTGATGAGCCAATAGAAATAAGGTTTAGCCATTCGGTGGCACCTGCTGAGGCAGCGAAGAGTATTGCTTTGTCAGGTGCCGATGGTCAGTTAGTTGACTTGACCTTTTCTTCGGTAAATGAGGATAAGCTCTTTAGCATTAGTCACCCTGTTTTGGCTGAAAATAGTAGTTACACCCTCAGTATTTCTGGTTCTCTCAAAGGGGTAAATAATGAATCTTTTGAGGAACAGGTTTACAATTTTACCACATTTATCACTCCTTTGGTTTTGGAAATCATCAAAATCAATGGTGCGAAAGTTGATCCTTCAGATCGAATTAAAGACATTGATCGAAATCCGCAAATCGATTTTTATTTTAATGGGTCCATTTCATCTGATGATCTTTCCGGTTATACTTTGTTAAGAAACAATGGCTCTCCGGTAGGATTTTCTTTAAGTCAGATTGATGACCAAGCCATTTCTCTTTCTCCCGATCAAACGCTGGATGACTACGAAAAATTTCGGTTGACTGTTTCTTCAAATATTGAAAACCGCATTGGCCGGCCTTTTGAAGGTTTGGATCTGGAATTTTATACCCAATTGGATTCCACCCCTAAATTCCCTCAGATTTCTGATGCAGAACTACTGACTAAAATTCAGCAGCAAACATTTCGGTATTTCTGGGATTTTGCGCATCCCGCTAGCGGAATGGCCAGGGAGCGGGATACCTCAGGGGAGATTGTCACAACAGGTGGCTCCGGCTTCGGTGTTATGGCGCTGATTATCGGTATGGAACGCGGTTTTATAACCCGCGAACAGGGTGTTATCCGGTTGCACAAAATTGTTGATTTTCTGGCATCTGCCGACCGGTTTCATGGCGTTTGGCCACACTGGCTGAACGGCACAACAGGTGAAGTTCAACCCTTCAGTACTTATGATGATGGGGGTGATTTGGTGGAGACCTCCTTTATGGCTGCCGGACTTCTGGCTGCCCGTCAGTATCTGAATGCAACCGATCCGGATGAGAACTCTCTGATCACCAGAATAAATCAGTTGGTGGAGACCATTGAATGGGACTGGTACACCCGGGATGGACAAAATGTACTTTACTGGCACTGGTCGCCAAGTCACGGTTGGGAAATGGATATGAAAATCCAGGGATACAATGAAGCTCTGATCACTTACGTTATGGCAGCTTCATCTGATACTCACCCGGTTTCTGCTGATGTATATCATGAGGGGTGGGGGCGTAACGGTGGCATCGTCAACGGGAAAGAGTTTTACGGGATTAATCTTCCTGTGGGATATGATTACGGAGGCCCATTGTTTTTTGCCCATTACTCATTTCTGGGGATTGATCCGCGGAACCTTTCCGATCAGTATGCCAATTATTGGGAGCAAAACCGCAATCATACGCTCATTAATCGGGCTCATTGTGTGAGTAATCCCAACAACTATGTTGGCTATAGTGAGGAGTGTTGGGGGCTAACCGCCAGCGACAATCATGAAGGGTATTCTGCTCATTCACCAACTAATGATTTGGGCGTGATAACTCCGACGGCTGCCATTTCGTCCATTCCGTTTACACCTGACGAATCGATGGCTGCCATCCGGTTCTTTTATTACCAGTTAGGAGACCGCCTTTGGGGTGAATATGGATTTTATGATGCGATCAATGTTACGGAAGAGTGGACTGCAAACTCCTACCTGGCCATTGACCAGGGGCCAATCGTTGTGATGATTGAGAATTACCGTACCGGGCTGATTTGGGATTTGCTGATGTCATCTCCCGAAGTTCAGGCCGGGCTGTCGAAATTAGGTTTTAATTATTAATCTTATGAGAACTACCGCTATATCTTTTTTGAAGCTGGCAGTCTTTTTTTCTTTAACGCTGCTTGCCGCCTGCAATTCCGGAAGGCAAAAAAACGGAAATACACCTTCAGGAAATGACCATGAAATCTCAGATGATTCACTGCTTACACTTGTGCAGTACCGGACATTCCAATATTTCTGGGAGGGTGCTGAGCCTAACTCTGGGTTGGCAAGGGAACGACTGCATATGGATGACATTTATCCTCAGGATGACAAGCATATTGTGACCACCGGAGGTAGTGGTTTTGGTTTGATGGCCATTCTGGTGGGTGTGGAACGGGGATTTATCACCCGTGAAGAAGCTTTTCAACGCTTTCAAAAGATTATTGATTTTCTGGAAAAAGCCGATCGTTTTCATGGTGCCTGGCCACATTGGTTGAATGGTGAAACAGGGAAAGTAAAGCCTTTCTCCCAATATGATGATGGGGGCGACCTGGTGGAAACAGCTTTCCTGGTTCAGGGATTGCTGGCAGTGAAACAGTATTTTGTTGATGGCAATGAGGATGAGCAGCAACTGGCACAAAAGATTGATCAGTTGTGGCGTGAAGTGGAGTGGGACTGGTACACCAAAGGAGGAGAGGATATTCTTTACTGGCACTGGTCGCCCAACCACGGCTGGAAGATGAATTTTGGTGTCACCGGCTACAACGAATGCATGGTGATGTATATCCTCGCAGCATCATCGCCAACCCATCCTGTTGATCCGGAAGTTTACCATCAGGGATGGGCTATGAACGGCGATATTTCAGGTGAATACACTACTTTTGGTCACACCCTGCCTTTGAAGCAGCACGTAGATCCCCGAAAGGGAGGCCCCCTGTTTTGGGCTCATTATTCCTGGCTGGGTCTCGATCCCAGAGGGTTGTCAGATCAGTATGCCAATTATTGGGATAACAATGTGGCACATACACTCATCAATCGACAACATTGTATTAATAATCCAAATAATTATGCCGGTTATGGCGAAGATGCCTGGGGGCTTACTTCCAGTTACAGTGTTCCGGGAGCAGCTGCCTTTGTCCGGGGACAATCTGATGAGAAGCCTGAAAGCGGTAATTCGCAACAGACGGGTTATGCAGGTCATCGACCTTCTTTCGATCTGGGAGTTGTAACGCCCACAGCAGCTTTGTCTTCCATGCCCTACGCTCCGGAGAAAGTACTGTCGGTTATCCGTCATTTTTACGAAGATCTGGGGGATGAAATCTGGGGCGTTTACGGATTTTATGATGCTTTCAGCGAGGAATATGAATGGTATCCCAAACGTTATCTCGCCATTGATCAGGGGCCCATCCCGGTAATGATTGAAAACCATCGTACCGGATTGCTCTGGGAGCTTTTCATGCAGGAGGAGGATGTGCAACAAGGCCTCAAAGAACTTGGATTTACTAGTCCACATATAAGTATAGATCGATAGATTTTTAGAAGCTAGTGACCATCAGGCAGAAGTTAAAGAGGCAGAAGGCAGAAGAACAAATATGGCTCCAAAAGCCATCTTTCATTATTCTAAAGAAAGTTTTGCCTGATAAGAAAAAATGTAATTGCATGCTATAATGTTTTGATATAGGGCAACTTGCAGCTCAATCAAGATGAAAGATAAATCGTATAGTATTGACATTGTGGATTTTATGAATGAGCATTCGTTAAGTCTTTAAGTTTTAATTTTCAGAGCTTTGAAAAATTTTAACGGACTATTGCATATAAGAAAGTATAACTGAAATAATAGTTTTTATCATGAAGGAATCGAAAATATTGATCGTTGTATTGGGGTTTATGATGACTTTGGGTGCCTGTAGTGAGGTTGGAATTGCCGGAAAGACCCCAGACTGGAAAAGTTACAGCGGCGACCCCGTTATTGAGAGAAAAGTGGATTCGGTATTGAATCTGATGACGCTGGAAGAGAAAATCGGACAGATGAATCAATACTCCGGGAACTTTGCCACCACAGGTGAGGTTGCTGATACCAAATCGGGAGAATATCTGAAGAAAGGAATGATTGGAAGTACCTTCAATGTTTTTGGCGCCGATCATCTGCGAATGTTGCAGGAACAAAACCTGAAACACTCAAGGTTGAAAATACCCATGCTTTTTGCTGCTGATGTGATACACGGGTTGGAGACCACTTTCCCCATTCCTTTGGCTGAGGCTTGCTCCTGGGATTTGGAGTTGATGGAGAAAAGTGCGCGAATTGCCGCCGAAGAGGCCACTGCCTCGGGTGTAGCCTGGAATTTTGCTCCCATGATTGATATAGGGCGCGATCCCCGCTGGGGCCGTGTGATGGAAGGTGCCGGAGAAGATGTGTATCTGGCAACCCAGGTGGCCCGTGCACGGGTCATTGGTTTTCAGGGAATTGAGGATTACACCGATCTGTCCCAATCCAATACCATGATGGCTACCAGCAAACATTTTGTGGGGTATGGTGCTGCTTTGGCCGGGAGGGATTATCAATCTGTGGATATGTCGGAACGTGAACTCCATGAAACATTTTTGCCTCCTTTCAAAGCAACCGTTGATGAAGGAGTGGCTTCATTTATGACCGCTTTTAACGATTTGAATGGTGTCCCCTGCACGGGTAATCAATATCTTTTTAAAGAGATTTTGCGCGATCGGTGGGGTTTTGGCGGAATGGTGGTCACTGACTACACAGCCATTATGGAGATGGTAGCACATGGTTTTGCCAAAGATCTGAAACATGCTGCCGAACTGGCCATTGATGCCGGCATCGATATGGATATGATCAGCGAAGCTTTTGTGACTCATCTGAAAGAACTGGTTGAGGAAGGCGACGTTTCTGAAGAACAGATTGATGTGGCGGTTTCGCGTATCCTGGAGATGAAATTTCTGTTGGGGCTATTTGATGATCCTTTCAGATACTTTGATGCTGAACGTCAGCAGGAAGTTGTGATGAACCCTGAGCACCTGAAAACTGCCAGAGAAGCAGCTCAGCGATCGATTGTATTGCTGAAAAATGAAGGCAATGTGTTGCCGTTGGATAAAAACACATCCAAAAGGGTGGCGCTCATAGGGCCATTTGTTAAAGAGCGCGAAAGTCTCAATGGAGAATGGGCCATTAAAGGTGATCGCAATAAGTCGGTAACACTCCTGGAGGGACTGGAGGAGAAATATGACGGCTCCCGGGTGGAATTTACTTATGCGCAGGGAACCACGTTGCCATTGATTGATCGCAGCACTCAGAAAGTTTCCGTGACCGAGGTCCCTGATCGAAGAGGTTTTGCCGAAGCAGTGAATGTTGCCCGCAACAGCGATGTGATAATGGTGGCGATGGGCGAGAATTACCACTGGTCAGGCGAGGCTGCCAGCCGCACAGATATTACACTGCCCGGAAATCAGCGTGAGTTGCTCAAAGAGTTGAAAAAAACAGGCAAACCAATCGTTCTGGTCCTGTTTAACGGCCGGCCTCTGGATCTCTCCTGGGAAGAAGAGAATGTGGATGCCATTGTGGAAGCCTGGTATCCGGGAATGATGTCGGGACATGCCGTGGCTGATATTTTATCGGGTGATTACAATCCGTCTGCCAAACTGGTAATGACCTTTCCGCGTAATGTGGGGCAGATTCCTATTTTTTATAATATGAAAAATACCGGACGGCCTTTTGATGCAGAGCACCCTGCCGATTACCGGTCCTCTTATATTGACAGTCCCAACACACCACTTTTCCCGTTTGGATATGGTTTGAGCTACACTACTTTTGAGTATGCCAATGCTAAAATAAGTTCTGACAAGTTTCAGTCGGGGAGTAGTTTAACAGCTTCAGTGGAGGTTACCAATACAGGCGATTTGGATGGAGAAGAAGTTGTGCAATTGTACCTCCGTGACAGAGTAGGGTCTGTGGTTCGACCGGTAAAAGAACTTAAAGGGTTTGAGAAAATACACCTCAAGGCAGGAGAGACCAAAACGGTTGAATTTTCCATCGATGAAGAAATGCTGAAGATGTACAACATTGACATGGAGTGGGTGGCTGAACCCGGTGAGTTTGACCTTTGGATCGCAACAAGTTCTGCCGATGAATCCAATCACCTGGAGTTTTCATTGGTAGAGTGATATTAGTGATTGATAGGTCACTGTTTCATGGGATGGCTTTGTCCGATGCAATCTCTGATTGCAACAACGTTATTTTATAAATTATTCGTATAAAATTTTTTTTTATGAATCGAATAAAATATCTCCTGGCTGTAGTTGTTCTGTCCATAAGCGCGACAACAAATGCCCAGGAAATAATTCCCAATACCTATTGCAATCCGTTGGATATCGATTATACCTACATGGTGTACAATTCGGCCAGGAATATTTCCTATCGCTCAGGAGCCGATCCTGCGGTGGTTGAATTCCGGGATGAATATTATATGTTTGTAACGCGCTCTTTCGGATACTGGCATTCTACCGATCTGGTGAACTGGGAGTTCATTGAGCCAGAAAAGTGGTTTTTTGAAGGATCCAATGCCCCGACGGCCTTTAATTACAAAGATTCTGTAATCTACTTTGCCGGCGATCCTGCCGGCTATGGAAGCATTCTCTATACTGATGATCCCAAAAGCGGGAAGTGGAAACCCACGGCATCTATCACCAATAATATTCAGGATTCGGAATTGTTTATTGACGATGATGGGAAGACCTATCTTTATTGGGGATCTTCTAATGTGCATCCCATTCGGGTGAAAATGCTCAATAAGGATGACCGTTTTCTGGAAACCGGAGTGCAAAAAGACCTGATCAATCTGAATGAGGAAGAACATGGCTGGGAGCGGTTTGGAGAGAATAATTTTCATCCAACCCTGAAAGAGGGGTATATGGAGGGGGCCTCCATGACCAAACATAATGGGAAATACTATCTCCAGTATGCTGCTCCCGGCACTCAGTTTAATGTTTACGGGGATGGTGCTTATGTGGGAGATTCCCCGTTAGGGCCGTTTGAATACATGAAGAACAACCCCATGAGTTTTAAACCCGGCGGTTTCACCAATGGTGCCGGTCATGGAATCACCATGCAACAAACGAACGGACAGTACTGGCATTTTGGCACGATGGCACTGGCTTCCAATTCGCACTGGGAACGGCGACTTTGCATGTTTCCTACCTATTTTGATGAGGATGGGTTGATGTATTCCAATACCCACTATGGCGATTATCCCCGCTTTGCCCCCGATCATCCTACCAAAGCCGGACAGCATAACGGGTGGATGTTGTTGTCCTACAGAGGGAAAGCTGCTGTTTCTTCCTCTCAGGTGCAGATTAAAAAAAGCACTTCTACCGACGATGAGTATGACATCACTGAGATGCCTCGGAAAAAAGATGCTGAAGGAAGAATAATATCGGAAGTTCTGACTGACGAAAGTCCCAGGTCATTCTGGGTTGCGGAAGCCAATGATGCCAATCAATGGGTAGAAATAGAAATGCGCTCGCCTGGTAAGGTGTATGCATTCCAGTTGAATTATCACGATCATAACACCGGTATTTATACCAGGGTGGATGGTTTGCGTCACCGTTTTACAATTGAGGTTTCTGAAGATGGTGAACAGTGGAAAACAGTGGTGGACAGAAGCAACAGTTACAAGGATGCTCCCAATGCTTATATTGTGCTTAATCAGCCCGTTCGGGCAAAATATGTTCGTTACAACAATGTGAACGTCCCGGGAAATAACCTGGGGTTGTCCGAAGTCAGAGTATTTGGAAAAGGGTATGGCGAAAAGCCGTCTCAGGTGAAGGGTTTTGATGTGAACCGTCAGACAGATCGCCGGGATGTGGGCTTTTCCTGGAAACCGGTGAAAGGTGCTCAGGGGTACAACATCCGATGGGGAATTGCACCGGATAAATTGTACCAGTCGTGGTTGTTATATGAAGTTGATGACCATTTTATGCGCAATCTCGACCGCGATACAAAGTATTATTTCACTATTGAAGCCTTTAATGAAAACGGAATTTCGGAGAAATCAGAAATTGTTGAAGTCAGGTAGTGTTGTTGCCATATACGGTAAAGGCTTAAAGCAGGAGGAGTCTGGTCAAAAAGTGAAAAGTTGACTTCGACTCTTTAGATATCTGTCGTATTAGTACCGAAAACTTATGATACTATGAATTCAGGAAATTACGTAAAAGCAGCAACGGCATTGACCTTCGCGGCGACACTCTGTCTGGTGAGTTCCTGTAAAGAAGAACAAGCCAAACCCGAAAGGCCAAACATTGTCTTCATAATGAGCGATGATCATGCCTACCAGGCCATCAGTGCCTACAGCGATAAGCTGATCAGGACGCCTAATATTGACAGGCTCTCCCGAGAGGGCATGCTTTTTACCAATGCCTCGGTGACCAATTCGATATGCGCTCCCTCCCGGGCAACCATTCTGACAGGTAAGCATACCCACATTCATGGGAAAATAGATAACATCTTCCCTTTTGATACGACCAATGTAACATTTCCGCAAATTCTGCACGAGCAGGGCTATCAGACAGCCATGTTTGGTAAGCTTCACTTTGGAAACAACCCCAAAGGTTTTGATGAGTTTAAAATTCTTCCGGGTCAGGGAGATTATTACAATCCGCAGTTCATTACCGACAAGGGAGATACGACCATTCAGGGGTATGTGACAGATATTATTACTGACCTGACGTTAGACTGGCTTGAAAAACGCCGCAGGGAGGAAGATCCGTTTATGTTGTTTTATCTGCACAAAGCTCCGCACCGGGAGTGGCTGCCTGCCCCGCGACATTACAAAGAATTTACGAAACGCTCTTTTCCAGAGCCGGAAACCTTATTCGATGATTATGATGGGAGAGGAAGTGCCGCTCGTGAAGCAGAGATGAACTTGTTGAAACACATGACCATCTCCGCGGATAACAAAATTTATCCGGAGGTGGCCAAAGATCTGGGGATAGAAGAGCTGAGTGAATGGGGATTTAACGTATTTAAAAGCAAGTACGATCGCTTTACAGAAGAGCAGCGTGAGGAGTGGGATGCCGTTTATGGTCCCATCAATGAGGAATTCAAAGCGTTATACCCCAATATGAATGATTCGGCATTTATGCGATGGAAATATCAGCGTTATATGCAGGATTACCTGGGATGTATTGCTTCGGTGGATGAGAATGTGGGACGGGTACTTGACTATCTGGATGAAAACGGACTGAGTGAAAACACCATTGTGGTTTATACTTCTGATCAGGGCTTTTATCTGGGAGAGCATGGCTGGTTCGACAAACGTTTTATTTACGATGAATCTTTTAAAACTCCACTCCTGATCAGGTGGCCCGAAAAGATAACACCCGGTTCGGAAACCGATGAGATGGTTCAAAACCTTGATTTTGCACAAACCTTTTTGGAAGCTGCCGGAGTCGAATCTCCGGAAGACATGCAGGGAGAAAGTCTGATGCCTTTACTGGAAGGAAGAGCTGGAGAATGGACCCGCGATGCCGTCTATTATCACTATTATGAGTATCCTGGCTTCCATATGGTAAAGCGGCATTACGGAATTGTCAATAAAGACTATAAATTGGCGCATTTCTATTATGATATTGATGAGTGGGAGCTCTTCGACCGCAAGAATGACCCGCTGGAATTGAACAATGTCTATGATGACCCCGATTATCAGGAGGTGGTCAAAGATCTGAAAAGGGAACTTCAGGAACTAAGGAGAAAATACAAGGATTCGAAAGAGCTGGATCAGCATTTTATTCAAAAGTATGAGGAAAGGGGATTGATTGAATAGGTTTTGTTGTTTCTGTTTCCCGGAGGTTAAGAGCCTTTATTTTTAATAGTCCGAAGGTCTTAAAGCAATAGCCTGAGGCAACGCCCCGGGAATATTGTAATAAATTAATCCCCCTCTCTTTATTGGTCCCAGCGCGACCAATAAAGAGAGGGGGGGGATAGCAATAGCCTCGTTTTGTTGCTGTCAGGCTTTCAGCCTGTTGTGTTTAACCTGTTTTCTGTATAATCCAGATTATATGTATTTAATGAGTAAATTACATAATCATAGGTATTCTCTGAAGCTGGACGTAAAAACCATATCCATCAACGTCCGGGTTATAGTTGGTAATTTTAAGAATCAATTTTTTATCATTAATATACCAAACTTCCATCATTTCAAAATAGGCATAATTTTCCTGAATGTTCTCAAAATCCTCTTCTTCTGTTGCAAACATGAGATAAAATTTATTCTTTGGACCCTGAGTAAACCTCCAGAAACCACTGAAGCCTCTATCCAGAATTTGTTCATCCCCTTCATCCCATGATCCTCTTTGTTCAATGCTCGATCCGTTTGGATTTAGATGAAGAATTCGTTCAAGACTATCGCCTAATAAATTCTCCTTTCTGTTTTTCGGATCAAAGTTTTCATTGGATGTGGGAAGGTTGTCGGTTGTGATGCGCATAAACCTCCATGAACCTGCCAGTAAATTTCTGATATCGTTTGGAGAATCCGGTTTCATCCGGTTTTCTCCTTCGATCATGGGTTTTATGGATTCATCATATTCAAGATCAACGAATTTAAAATTTGACTCTCCATTGTTGCCTTTTGTGATCATTTTTAGACTGTCTGTCAGGAAGTTATGGCCATTGAGGGCAAGGTTGTAAAAACCTCCGATCTCCTCACTTGCGGTGGTCTTAATTTTTTCCGCTTCTTCATAATTTTCAAGGATAGCGAGGATTTGGATGAGATTTTGGTACAGCCCTTTGGTGACTGATTCGTTTATTCTGGCGTTTTTATCGGAAAGATCCTTTTCATCCAGGGCAGACATCCATTTCTCCAGTGCTTTTTCAAATTCCATTTTTGCCTTATCATATTCTTTGTTATTATGCAGGACAATGGCCTTTTTTGCATCCTCAACTGCAGAGTTGATATCATCGTGGTCCTCACTTTTTTTGATATAAAACAGTTTTATGTCAAACCTGGGGACATAATTGGGCGAAAAAAGATAAGACAGTTCTCTGCCCTGATGCATCTGAACTGAAAGTTCTGATCTCAAAGTGCCATTGATGGGTTCACCTGATTCGGCTTCGAAAACGCTATATACGCGGTGAAAAATGATTTTTCCATCTTTGTCCTTTACAGTGGTGGTAAAGGGTTGTGTATAGAATGATTTGTCATACCGCTGACCGGCATCGATGCTGGTTGGATCTTCGAGCCACCAGTTGGAAAGTTTTGCGGCAGGATAGACATTGTTTAGAACAATTAGGTCCGGACTGCTGCTTGTTCTCTCAAGTCCACCAAGGTTTAGGTGAAAAGCGTTCGATCCAAAAGTTTTGGGTTGCGTCTTAAGTTTTACCAAGGGTGTGGTTTCGAATTGAATTTCAATTTTTTCTTTTCTGACTTTCTGAGAAGTAACAGTTATTACAAAGACACAAAGAAGCAGGAAAGTGGTAATAAGTTTTTTCATCGTTGAATTGAGGTTAGAAAAAATAATAATCAGATTGAGTTATTTTTTAGGACCGGTCAAAACCGATAAAGGCGTATGTATTCCGAATTTCAGACCATTTTCCCAAAGATGTTGATCTTCCCCCATGAATGATAGGAGTGAGTGCATCCTGGCGTAATGACTTACAGTGAAAGTCCATCCGGAGGTCATCTCATACTCAATCCCGTATCCCAACTCAACTCCCAGACCTGCCTGGTTATCAATGCGTGCATTCGGGCCTGTATAAATATCCACGATTCCACCTCCCTCTATGAAAAAAAATCTTAGAAAACGTGCTTTTAATGTTGCCGGGATTGTGAATAATGCGAAGTTGGAGTGGGTGATTGTCTTTTCAATTTCCGGACTATAGGGAACCGATTCTGTCCTGATTTTTTGGTGCGAGTACTCCAGACCGGTTTTAAATTTAAGCCAGTTTTTTGACAAGTTCTGCTGGTATGACAGGCCGATGGAAAAGTATCCCTCTCCATAGGTTGAGCCTGCACCATCCAGAGCATTAAAGGTTGAAACATCATTATCGCCAACGGGAGTGAAGGTAATTCCCAGCTTTTTGTCGGACGAATTTTGCTGTTGAGCGAAGCCAGTAAGAGTTAGCAGACTCAGACTGAGGGTCAGAATTAAAGTTTTCATTATTAACTTTTGGGTTTTTGTTGCAAGCTGTAATCTTTAATTGTAAAGATAGTATTTTTAAGAAAAACGATTTCCAAATAGCATCAAAATGTTTATATTTGTTAAAGTGTTTGGTGTACACTTTTTTACTTTCTAATATAAACTTATCCTATGAAGAAAAGATTAACTTTTTTGTGCCTGGGTTTACTGGTGGTATCACTGATGACATCAGCTCAGGACAATCCATTTTCACGCATCTCGGTCGAGGGCAAAAATTTTGTCAATGAACAGGGTGAAGTCGTTGTGTTTAAAGGTCTGAATATTGCCGATCCCGACCGTCTGGAAAAAGAAGGCCAGTGGAAGGCCGATATTTTTGATGAGGTAGCCGCCTGGGGTGCCAATATTGTGCGTCTTCCCGTTCATCCCGCTGCCTGGCGTGAAAGAGGGCAGGAAGAGTACCTTGGGTTACTTGATCAGGGTATTGAATGGGCCAAAGCTGCTGGTTTGTATGTGATTATCGACTGGCATTCTATCGGAAACCTGCGTACCGGATTGTTTCAGAATGAGATGTATGATACCTCTATCCGGGAAACCTATCGTTTCTGGTACACCATCAGTCGCAGATATAAGAATGAACCGGCGGTGGCACTTTATGAGATTTTTAATGAACCCACCACTTACAATGGTGAGCTGGGAACATTAACGTGGGGGCAGTGGAGCAATATAATGGTGGATGTTATTTCGGTGATACGTGCGAACAATCCTCATGCTGTACCTTTGGTGGCCGGATTTAACTGGGCCTATGACCTTACACCTGTTATGAATGAACCGTTACCGGTTGAAAATATTGCTTATGTGAGTCATCCCTATCCACAGAAACGAGAACAACCCTGGGTTCCCCAATGGGAGCGTGATTTCGGGTTTGTAGCTGACAACTATCCGGTAATTGCCACCGAGGTAGGCTACATGTATCCCGATCAGAAAGGGGCCCATATTCCTTGCCTGGGAGATGAAACTTATGGAGAGACTCTTACCGGTTATTTTACTGAAAAGGGAATTTCTTATGTTGTTTGGGTTTTTGATCCTGGCTGGTCGCCACAGTTGATTAAAGACTGGGATTATACACCCACCCGTGCCGGTGAATTTTTTAAAGGAGTTATGTCCGGAAAATAGCCAGACCCGTTTTTTCCCATGATGGGTTGAAGCAGATTTTTAAAAACCCCGCTGTGCAAATTCTGCAGCGGGGTTTTGTGTATTTATTATAGGTGTTCAGGTTGTTGAATATTAATGAGTTGTGTTGTTTTTGATGTCATTTGATAAATCTCCGTGTGGAAGTGCTACAATCAGGCACATTTTTTTCTAACTTTGTTTCCCTTTCCCCAAAATCCGATAATGAAACGAATTTGTGCTGGCAGTCCCTTCTAACTGTTTTATTTATTAGCATATAAGAGGGGATAAACTTGTTGTGGCACTATTTGTAAAAATGATAATTTTTCCCTGAGAAATAAAAACAGATTTGGTCATGGCCCAAAAAAGCAATTTTAAGAACAACAACAATCGAAGAACACCAATTCAGGCTGATTCCGAAATGGGACGAATTCCTCCCCAGGCAGTGGAGATTGAAGAGGCTGTTCTGGGTGCTTTGTTGTTGGAGAAAGACGCTTTTATTGCCGTATCGGAACTTCTGAAGCCGGAATGTTTTTACCGGGAGGCTCATCAGCACATTTTTCAGGCTATTTCTAATCTGTTTTTTCACGAACAACCTGTTGATATTCTCACGGTTACCGAGGAGTTGAAGAAGCTCGGAAAAATGGAAGAGGTGGGAGGTGCTTTTTATGTATCTCAGCTTACCAGCCGCGTGGCTTCTGCTGCTCATATCGAGTATCATGCACGAATTATCTGGCAGAAATATCTGCAGCGTGAAATGATTCATATTTCCAGCGATCTTCAGACCCGCTCATACGATGAGTCATTGGATGTGAATGACTTGTTGGATGAAGCGGAAAACAGCTTCTTTCTGTTGTCGCAGGGAACTATGAAAAAGGAGGTGACACAGATTGATCCTGTCATCCAGGAATCTATTGAAAGAATTAAAGAAGCCGGAAAGCGAACAGACGGTTTGAGTGGGGTTCCTTCGGGTTTTTCCGGTCTGGACCGCATTACCTCGGGATGGCAGGCTTCCGATTTGGTGATTATTGCAGCGCGTCCGGCGATGGGAAAAACAGCCTTTGTACTTTCGATGGCAAGAAATATGGCCATTACACATCAGCAACCCGTGGCTTTGTTCTCACTTGAGATGGCTAATGTGCAGTTGGTGAATCGTTTAATTGTTTCAGAGACTGAGATTCCCGGTGAAAAGATAAAAAATGGAAATTTGTCCTCTCAGGAATGGGAACAGCTGGATTCCAAAATTCATTCACTGATGGGAGCCCCCATTTTTGTGGATGACACGCCGGGGTTGTCTGTTTTTGAACTCAGAGCCAAATGTCGGCGGCTGAAAAAACAGCACGATGTAAAGATCATTATCATTGATTACCTTCAGCTGATGAGTGCTGCCGGAATGAACCCCGGAAGTCGTGAGCAGGAGGTGAGTATGATTTCGCGGTCGCTGAAGGGACTGGCTAAAGAACTTGATGTCCCTATTATTGCGCTATCTCAGTTGAACCGCGGGGTGGAGAACCGGACAGGATTGGAAGGAAAACGTCCCCAGCTGGCCGACCTGCGTGAATCCGGAGCCATTGAACAGGATGCTGATATGGTGTGTTTTATTCACCGTCCTGAATATTATGGCCTGTTCGAGGATGCAGAAGGTTATTCTCTTGAAGGAATGGGGGAAGTGATTATTGCCAAGCACCGTAACGGTGCTACCGGAGATGTGCGCTTGCGTTTCCGAAAAGAACTGGCACGTTTTGAAGATCCCGAACTTCAGGGATTGCCCATGTCGGGTGATGGTTTTGATCCGGGCAACGGAGGTTCTGAACCCATGACATTTAAGTCCAAAATGAATGAGGATGAAAGTGTTCCATCTGGAGGTTTAGCTCCGGGACAGGGAGGAGGTTTTGACGCACCTCCTGCCGGATTCGATAAGGATGCACCATTTTAACAAGCTTAACTGAATTTTGAAGTTCAGCTCTCATGCTCTATGCTCTGCGCTCCAAACTCTGCGACTTTAAAGCCACTCTATTAATTCCTTCAGAGATGATATTTCTTTTGAAATTGGCTCCTCGTGTGGTGTTTTCTCCGGGTTAAAATAGACCTGATCGACCCCGAACTCCCGGGCTCCTTTAATATCGTTTTCCAAACTGTCTCCAATTACCAGGCTCTCTTTTTTTCGGGCATTGGCACTTTTGATGGCATACTCAAAGAAATCCCTGTGAGGCTTACTGACCCCGACATCTTCGGAAATGAAAATTCGTTCAAAAAATGGTGTCAGGCCACTCTTTTCCATTTTTGTATGCTGGGCCTCCCTGAAACCGTTCGTGATGATGTACAGGTGATATTTTTTCTTTTTGAGATACTTAAGGGTTTCTTTTGCATGGGGAATGACCTTGGTTTGCAGTGAGTTTCCCGAAACAAAGTCATTGGCAAAGGATTCGGCAACGGCAATGTCATCAAATCCTGCCTGAGAAAATGTCTGATGGAACCGACCTACTTTTACATCTCGCTTGGGGATACGTCCATGTTGGTATTCATGCCAGAGGCCGGTGTTGATGGGCATATATTGGGCAAAGAAATCGTCGAAATTATTGAAAAACCGATTCAGTTGATAGGTGTCAAAAAGTTCTTTTAGTGTGGTTATCTGATTGTTGTGAAAGTCCCACAGGGTGTGATCGAGATCGAAAAAAAGATGTTTGTATTGCATGTCATTTCTTAGGTTAAAAATCCGAACCTCCGCAGGAATTTCCTGAGAGATCCGGATTTTGTATCTATTTTAAGTCCCCCCATGGGGGGATTTACGTGGCCTTTTATTTAGCTTGAACCACCAGATATCTTGAGATGCTCCAGAACGCATCCTTGTCTTCTATTTTCAGAACCATGTTGCCATTCTCATCGGCACCCAGAGAGAAAGACTCTTCCGGATGTGAGGTAAGAACTTCAACGTTAGGCTGAAACAATTCCAAGCTGTCGGTTTCCCGGATGTCGATTTCGGCAAAATACTCTTTTTCAAAGTTCTCCTTCAGGAGTTCTGTTTTGCCAAAGAATAGGAATCCTTCCCGGTTGATGATGTTTTTTTCTTTTAACTCATTCTTAGTGCCGATGGCATAATATGCGGTGTACATATCGTCGCGTGTTGACTGCAGCTCCTTGTGGGCTTCTTCGTTGGCAGTTTTGATGGAGTCAAGTGCAATTTCCATGTCAGTAAGGGCATAAAACATGTCATCAATCTCTGCATTTTTCTTTTTAAGAAGGTCGTTGAGTTGCTTTATTTCCACATTTTTCTGACGCAATTCGTCATTCAGACTGGCCACCAGTTTGTTCAAACGGCCTGTTTCTATGCCTGATTGCTTCAGTTGTTGTTCAAGCGATTCAATGCGCTCTTTGTTCTGGACCATCAGATCATAAATCAGCCGGATGTCTTCGTTGATTTGTTCGGCCGACTCACCGGAAGTTTCTCCCTGGCGGGCTTTTAAGGCAATAATTTGTTCCTTTTCTTTAATAACACGGAGGGTTGCTTCAATGTCACCAATCGTGTTGACCATTTGATTCATCTGGCTGTCTTTCTGAGCGGTAGCTCTGGCAAGCGAGTCGTTTTGCTGTTGGAGCTCGGTCCGGCTTGGACCACTTTGACATTGCCAAAGGAGAGGCAGGACAAACAATATAATTAGTAGCTTTTTCATTTTACTAAGGTTTATGTTTTTAAGATCTTTTCCTGATTACCTGTATAGTACGTAGTTCAGGAGATATTTATTGTATTCCTGAACAGAAATACCAATCAAAGTTATTAATCTTTTTGCCCGTTGACAATTAAAACAATTTCTCCTTTGGGTGGATGATCGGAAAAGTGGGCCACGAGATCCTGTAAAGAGCCTCTGACAGTTTCTTCGTGAATTTTGCTGATCTCCCTGCAAACAGCTGCCTGACGGTCGGCTCCGAAATGTTCGGAAAATTGACCGAGGGTTTTTAGCAACCGGTGGGGGGATTCATAAAAAACCATTGTTCTTTTTTCGTTCTGAAGAAATTCCAGCCTGGTTTTTCGTCCTTTTTTTACCGGCAGGAAACCTTCGAAACAGAATTTGTCATTGGGAAGTCCTGCTGTTACCAGAGCCGGGACAAAGGCGGTTGGTCCTGGCAGGCATTCCACGGCGATGCCGGCATCGATGCAATTTCGGACAACCAGGTATCCCGGGTCTGAGATGGCCGGAGTTCCGGCATCTGATATCAGGGCTGCAGTTTCTCCATGTGCGAGACGGGAAATGACCTTCTCTACCGATGCATGCTCGTTGAATTTATGGTGGGCATACATTTTTGTGGTTATTTCCAGGTGCTTTAGGAGTTTACCTGAAGTTCTTGTGTCTTCGGCGAGGATGAAATCCACCTCCTTGAGAGTTCTGACAGCCCGGAAAGTGATGTCTTCCAGATTGCCAATGGGCGTGGGAATCACATATAGTTTACTCATGATAATACTAAAGATAACGGCGTTCCACCAGTTCCATAAAACTCAGTACTGCCTCATTTTCCGGATCCCAGTTGAAATTGGCCAGCAGAAAATTTTGAGCTTCATTAATTCCGTGCATCTCATTGAGTTGCTCCAGGGTTTGATTCATTACATCTGCGCTGCCTCCGAACAACTCTCTTTGAAAAAAGAACCGGTCGTTGATGCCCATTGCTTTTTTTAGATCAGCAATGGGAGGAGTACTAAAGGAGCGTTGGGATGAAGTGCTTTTCTGATGTTTTCCTATTTGCTCGTTGAAGGAAGATTTTTCGGTTACCAGCTTTTCTCCCAGTACCTGGTTTTCCTTTTTTTTCTCCTGATGGTTTTTTTTCTCAGGTTCCGGCGAGGGAGCGGGGATCTCTTCTTTCGATGGTGCCCTCTCGTCAGGAATATCAGTCACCAGCGGTTCCTCTTCAGATTCTTTTTCCTGAGCTGTTTCATCCGGAGAGGGAAATTCTTTTTCATCAATGGTTTTCTCTTCAGGAAAATTTTTTGGACCCGTTTCTTTAGGTTTCGTGGTTGCCTGGTTGTTTTTTCCTTCTTCTTCCTCCTGATCAATTATTGAGATTTTCTCTGAAGGAGTAGTGCTTTCAGGTGTTTCAGGATTTTTAGTTGCTTGAGTTCCGGCAACGGGAAGCGAAATTTCTTCCAGCATTTCAATTTCATCCAGAATGCTGTTTATCCTGTTTCTGGTAAGCTTAAAGTAAGCTTTTGACAGATGTTTGTCACCTTTGGCATTTTCTGCCATTATCTCCACTTCTTTTAGATCGTGGATAATTATTTCGAGAAGAGCATCTTTTTCCATAATAGCTTGAGGCCCATTTTTGTTACATTTGCAAATGTAGTGATTGAAGTGCGAAAATAAATTTTTCTTTAAATGTTTCTTGAAAATAAGGTTGATAAGTCTGAAAAACGAGGTTGGATAGAAGTTATTGCAGGCTCGATGTTTTCCGGGAAAACCGAGGAGTTACTGCGTCGTCTTCGTCGTGCCGGAATTGCCCGTCAGCGGGTTGAAATTTTTAAACCCATGGTGGATAGCAGGTACAGTGAAGATGAAGTAGTCTCTCATGATTCCAATAGTATTCGTTCCACACCTGTGGAGAGTTCCGGGAATATATTGCTGCTAAGCAGTAATGTAGATGTGGTAGGAATTGATGAAGCGCAGTTTTTCGACAGTAACCTTTTGAGTGTGTGTAATCAGCTTGCAGGTCAGGGTGTACGTGTTATTGTTGCAGGTCTGGATATGGATTTTAAAGGGATTCCTTTTGGTCCCATGCCAGCACTGATGGCCTCGGCTGAGTATGTTACTAAAGTTCATGCTATTTGTATGCGTTGCGGCGATCTGGCTCAATATTCTTTACGAAAATCACAAAGCGACAAGCTGGTGGAACTGGGGGCATCAGACAACTATGAAGCTGTTTGTCGTGCCTGTTATCACAAATTTTATAAGAAATGATTACATATTCTCCTGAACAATTAGCAGAAGCCTGTGATGGGCATTTGGTGAAAAATAATGACTCGGTTGTGGCGCGTTTGCTGATAGACAGTCGCTCCGTTTATGATGCTGGTGAGAGTCTTTTTATTGCTTTGACCGGAAATAAACACGATGGACATCAGTTTTTACATCAATTGGCAGGAAAAGGGGTGCGTAATTTTGTGGTGAAGAAGGGACGCATTCCGGCGGATGTTGCGGCAAAGGCCAACTGGATTGAAGTGGATAACCCTGTGCGGGCACTTCAAAAAATAGGGGCATGGCATCGGTCACGGTTTCAGATTCCTGTATTGGGAATTGCCGGAAGTAACGGTAAAACCATTGTTAAGGAATGGATTACCCAGATGATGGGCAGCGATGTTTTCATTGCACGGTCACCTCGCAGCTATAACAGTCAGATTGGAGTACCTTTTTCTGTTTGGCACCTGAATGAAACTTCTGAATTGGGCATCTTTGAGGCCGGAATTTCCATGCCGGGAGAGATGCGGTTGTTGCAGGAGATTATCCGGCCGACCATCGGACTTTTTACCACTCTGGGACAGGCGCATCAGGAGAATTTTTCTTCGTTGGAGGAGAAGCTGAAAGAAAAAATGGTGCTTTTTAAGGATGTGGATACCATTTTATATGATTGTGATCAGGCGCTGGTGGATGAGCGGATGGGAACCATGTTTCCCGAAAAGGAATTGCTGACATGGGGCCGCGCCGAAAAAGCAACGCTTCAATTGCTGAGCGAGGATGAGGTCAATGATCGCAAGCACCTGATGCTTCGGTGGGGCGTGGACACATTCGAAGTGGTCATCCCTTATACCGATCAGGTGAGTGTGGAAAATACGCTACCTGTGGTTTTGTTCATGCTTTATCACGGATATTCACCCGAACAGATTCTTGAGAAAATTGGCGGATTGGTTCCTGTGGCAATGCGCATGGAACAGAAGGTTGGTATCAATAACAACCTGGTGATTAATGATACATACAATGCTGATTTTACCTCACTTGAGGTAGCCCTTGATTTCCTTGTACAGCAAAGCCGTAAAAAGGGGGTGAAGCGTACGGTAATACTTTCTGACCTTTTGCAAACCGGGATTCCTGATCATGATTTGTATCCGTTGGTGGCGACATTGGTGAATGAGAAGCAGATTGATCGTTTTGTGGGGGTAGGTCCCGCTATGGTACGCTATGCGTCGCATTTTCATTTGCCTTCATCGTTTTATGAAACCACGGAAGAGATGCTGGAAGCTCTTTCTACTTTTCATTTCAGAGGAGAGGCCATATTGGTGAAAGGGTCCAGGAAATACAGTTTCGAAAGAATTGTGGCGCGTCTTGAGTTACAACGACATGCTACGGTAATGGAGATAAATCTGGATGCCATGGTGCATAACCTTAATCGCTACAGACGGTTGCTTGGTCCGGAGACAAAACTCCTGGCCATGGTAAAGGCTTTTTCTTACGGAAGCGGATCTTATGAAATCGCCGCAGCACTGCAATATCAGAATGTGGATTATCTGGGAGTGGCTTTTGCTGATGAGGGAGTAGAGCTTCGCCGCGCAGGAATTGCAACCCCGATTATTGTGATGAATCCGGAAGAGAAGAGTTTTCTGCAAATGCTCGATTATAATCTGGAACCCGAGATTTACGGGTTCAATGTGTTGGAAGCATTTAATGCAGTGGTACGTGCAGAGGCGTCAGGAGTGATGCCGATTCATATAAAAGTTGATACCGGCATGAACAGAATGGGGTTTCTGGAGCATGAAATTGATGAACTGGTTGCCCGTCTGAAGCATATGCCTTCGTTGCGTGTCAAGTCCGTTTTTTCCCACCTGGCAGGAAGTGATGACGAGGCGCATGATGCTTTTACTCTGCAACAGATAAAGAAATTTAAAACCATTTGCGACCGTTTGAGAAAAGAATTGGATACTGAATTTATGATGCATATTCTGAACAGTGCGGGGATTGAACGTTTCCCGGAAGCACGATTCGATATGGCGCGACTGGGAATCGGACTCTATGGTTTTGGACCCGGTAAAATTGAAGATCTGCGCAATGTGGTCACTCTGAAGTCATACATTTCTCACATAAAGCCGGTTCCTGGATTTGAAACCATTGGATATGGCCGTGTGGGAATGGTAAAGAGAGACAGCCGGATTGGTGTGGTTCCGGTGGGGTATGCCGATGGTCTGAACCGCCACTTAAGCAACGGGGTGGGCAAAATGATGGTAAACGGCCGTTTGGCACCCATAGTCGGAAATATCTGTATGGATATGTGTATGATTGACCTGACAGACATCCAGGCCGAAGAGGGGGATGAGGTGATTGTTTTCGGAGATGACTATCCACTGACCAATCTTGCTCGTCAACTGGAAACCATTCCTTATGAAATTCTTACAAGTATCTCCCGGCGGGTTACACGGGTCTATTACAAGGAGTAGTCGGTTCTACTTTCTTTTGAATGTTGAAAGATGGCTTTTGTGTCAATATTTTTTCTTCTGCCTTTTAAACTTCTGCCTGTCGGGTCACTAACTACTGGCTACTAACTACTGACTAATTCTCTGCCTCACCCGAGCCTCGAAATCCGTTCCAATTTTTGCTCGTCGAGAATTTTTATGATGCGTCCGTCAACAGTGAGTACTTTCTCTTTGACAAATGCGGTAAGTGTGCGTATGGCATTGGAAGCGGTCATGTTGGAAAAGTTGGCCAGATCTTCCCGGGATAGATAAATGCCGAGCGTGATGCGATCTTCTTCATAACCATAGATGTCGCGCAATACCAAAATGCTCTCGGCCAGTCTTCCCCGGATGTGCTTCTGAGTGAGTGATACGGTACGGAAGCGTGCAAAGCCCAGTTCGGTGGCGAAAGATTTGATGATGTTCATGCACAGAGCATTGTTGGATTGCATCAGCTCCATGATTACATCTTTTGCTACATGGAAAATGACACATGGCTCAAAAACCACAGCGGAAGCAATGTGTGCTTCATCAGCAAAAAGAGCACGATATCCGATAAAGCCCGGGCCGCTTGCCATGCGGACAATTTGTTCACGCCCAGTCATTCCTTCTTTATAGATCTTTACTTTGCCGGAACCAATGCAAGACAGGCCGGTGGGTTTTTCACCCTCCTGATAAATAATTTGATTTTTCCTGTAACGGATGGTCGTGTGATTGGCCAGCAGATACTCTTTCTCCTCAGGGGTCAATACATCATATAGTTGAGGAATGTCCTTGATGGTTGGTTCTTGTAATGTGCCTTTTTTGTTACCCATTTCTTATTTGTGTGCTATGCTTTTCCTGTTTTTCCGGAATAAGCCCCCTTTTGAACAATGTTCTAAAACCATGTTTTACAACAGGCAAAATTAAGAAAAAAAGTGCATTAAGTGAATAACCGTTGAGTTATTGGTTCAGGAAACGAATAGCCAGCCAGGAGAGCATGCCTGTTGCTGTTTTCAGACTTTCTTCATTAATGTTGAGCCGGGGTGTATGGAGCGCACCTGTCTCTCCGTTTTTTTGTGCCACACCAAAGCGGTAGAAAACAGAAGGGAACCGATGTGTGTAATAGCCAAAATCTTCAGCGGTCATACGAATGTCCATCTCTTCCACTTTTTCAGGATTTAGAAATTCTCTGGCAAAAGAAAGAGCATCGTGGGTGGACTGTTCGTGATTATGCACCACAGGGTAGCCGTGTTTTATATCTACCTCGCACTCTGCTCCCATAGCTTTTGCTGTTCCTTCGGCTATCTCTTTTATTTTATTTTGAATGATTATTCGCCACTCTTCGTTCATCGTTCGTAATGTCCCGGCAATTTCCACTTTCTCCGGAATGATATTGGTGGCACCCAATCCTTCTATTCTGCCAAAAGAGAGAACTGTTGGGATGCTGGCCGGAACAATTCGTGAAACCACTTGTTGAAGTGCTACAATAATGCTGGAAGCAATTAAAATGGTATCATTGAGGGTATGTGGCAATGCTGCATGTCCGCCTTTTCCTTTCACGGTCAGATATACCTCGTCTCCTGAGGCCATGTACATCCCCGGTTTGAAACCTACGTGCCCTGCCGGCATATCCGGTAATACATGCTGCCCGATAACCAGGTCCGGTTTCGGGTTTTCAAGTGCTCCCTCCTTCAGCATCAGGTTGGCTCCGCCGGGAAACATCTCTTCTCCCGGCTGAAATATCAGTAAAATGGTGCCTTTCCAGTGCTCTTTTAATGTTGAAAGAATTTCTGCAGCCCCCAGCAGAGCCGATGTGTGTGCATCATGGCCGCAGGCATGCATTACGCCTTTGTTTACCGAGGCAAAAGGTAAGGATGTTTCCTCCTGAATTGGAAGTGCATCCATGTCGGCACGCAATGCAACGGTTTTTCCTTTCCCGGTTCCTTCAATGGTGGCCACAATGCCTGTTCCTGCATATCCATGCTTAAAAGAAATGCCCAGTTTCTTTAATTCTCCTGCTACATAGTCCGAAGTGTTGTGTTCCTGAAACGACAGTTCCGGATGTTGATGAATATGCCGTCTGTGGCCGATGATTTTTTCAAATTTCTCGTCGGTAAGTGCTTGTATTAATTGTTTTAAGCTGTTCATAGTGCATTGTTTGTGAGGTAATCCCGATGTGTCAGGTTAATGTTTGATAAATCCGGATAAAGAAATGTTAATTAGTGCTGGCAAGAAAATTAAGCTTTCCCCAGTCTTTGATAAGAAAGCGCCAAATACAAGGCTTTCGAAGTTTTTGAATCCAAGGAGTTTACTTTTTGTAAATGACTGATTCAAAAACAAGAATAACGAAGTAGTTGGTGTTTTTTTGCAAAGACTAATTACAAAGGTAGTGGTTTCAGTGGATAAAGGAAAAATATGGCTATTTCCAAATTAGTGAATTTATTTTTGGGGTTTGGCATGGTTTTGGAAAATTTTCGGAATTAAAATTATTATTAGCTTTGTGAGAATGTAATGGAATGAATTGTTTTATTCTAATTGGTTAACAAAAACATATAGATGATGCATAAATTATTATTGTCTTTCGCTATTCTTTTATTGGGATTTGGGGTGCAGGCACAACAAGCGAAGCCTGCCATTTCTTTTGAGGAAGAAATTTTCGATTTTGGTGAGGTTAAAGAGGATGGTGGGACTGTGACGCACACCTTCACATTTACCAATAAGGGGGAGCAGCCTCTGATTGTTCATAATGTTCGTGCCTCCTGCGGATGTACAAGTCCCGATTGGACTCGTCAACCCATCCAACCCGGGAAAAGGGGGTTTGTTAAGGTAACATTCGATCCCCGTAACCGCCCCGGCAATTTTAATAAATCGGCGATTGTTTCAACCAATGGCACTGAGCCTACCAAGGTACTTCGTATTACTGGGAAGGTTCTGCCAAAGGAAAAAACCATAGAGGATATTTACCCCAGAGAGATGGGCCCAATCAGATTGAAGACTTCTCATCTTTCACTGACACGCATTGCGCCGGAAGAGGTTAAAAGTGAAGAGCTTGAGTTTATTAATTCATCAGATAGTGAAGTAGCCATTGATTTCGAAAGTGTCCCTTCTCATCTGAATGTAAGTGTGGATCCTGAGGTCGTGGCTCCCGGTAAAAAAGGTGTTATTACTGCTGTTTATGATGCCGGAGTGAAAAGTGACTGGGGGTTTGTGGTTGATCAGATCTATCTGAAGATAAATGGTGAGAGCAATCGTAGAAACAGGTTGAGTGTAAGTGCGACCATTGAAGAGGATTTTTCTGCCTGGACAGATGAACAGATTGCCAATGCTCCTGTTTTAGATGTTAATAACAGGGTTTTTGATTTTGGTGAGCTAAAACAGGGTGAAAAAGTTTCTCACAATTTTGTAATCACCAACTCCGGAAAATCAAATCTGGTTTTAAGAAAGGTGCGGTCTTCTTGTGGATGTACTGCTATTCAGCCCGATAAAATGGTGATTGCACCCGGTGAAAGCACCAATGTGGTGGCTGAATTTAACTCCAGAGGTATGAGTGGAAGACAGAATAAATCGGTAACCATCTATTCAAATGACCCTAAGAAAAGCACCATGCTGCTTCGGTTGACCGGAACAGTGGTGAAATAGGATTTCCTGAATCCCATGGAAAGACTTATATCGGGTTAGGATAAGTAGCGGGGGAGAAATCAGAAAGTTTTTTCCGGATTAATTGCTAAGTGCCTTGTATTGTAGAGGGTCGAAAGAGCTTCGTCAGGAAGAGTGGTTGTACCCCGGAAAATAATTTTAATTTCCTTTTGTTTTCATCGCCTGATTGTATCGCAATCGGCGGGAAAAGCGGAAGGGTGAAAAAATATTGGAGAATGGATGTTTGGGACAGACACAAACATGTGGAAAATGATCCAGCCTATAAAGGGTTGAATGTAAACAAAGGCGTGGAGAGCCTGCCCTCAGTGAACCCTGAAGCTGCGAAACGGTTTCTGGGACGGAAGCGATCTAAATTGACTGTTGATCAGTATGTGGAAGGTATTCTGAAAGGGAATGTAACCATACTGAGCCGGGCTGTAACGATGATTGAGAGCAGTAAACCGGAACACCAGGAGGTAGCTCAGCAAATTATTGAGAAATGTGTGCCCTATGCCGGTAAATCTGTAAGGCTTGGTATTACCGGTGTGCCTGGTGCCGGAAAGAGTACTTTTATTGAGGCGCTGGGGATGCACATCCTGAAACGTGGCGGGAAGCTTGCGGTGTTGGCCATAGACCCTAGTAGTGAGCGTTCTCGCGGAAGTATTCTGGGGGATAAAACCCGTATGGAAAAGTTGTCTGCCGAAAAAAATGCTTACATTCGCCCCTCACCTTCAGCTGGTTCTTTGGGGGGGGTAGCCCGCAAAACCAGAGAGACGATAATTCTCTGTGAAGCAGCCGGATTTGATACCATTTTTATAGAGACAGTGGGAGTGGGGCAGTCGGAAACGGCCGTGCATTCAATGGTAGATTTCTTTTTGCTTCTGATGCTTGCCGGTGCCGGTGATGAATTGCAGGGGATAAAAAGAGGAATAATGGAGATGGCCGATGCCATTGCGATTAACAAGGCAGACGGACAAAATATCCAGAAGGCCAAAATGGCCCGGACGGAATACAAAAATGCCTTACATCTGTTCCCCCCCACACAATCAGGATGGACACCCAGAGTGGAAATCTGCTCATCTCTTTTTGATGAAGGAGTGGAAGATGTTTGGGAGATGATTCTGGAATATGTAAATATGACCCGGGAGAACGGTTATTTTAGCAATAATCGCCGGGAACAATCGAAATACTGGATGTTTGAAAGTATCAACGAACAGTTGAAGAATAATTTTTATCATCATCCGGAAATAAAAGGTGAGCTGAAAAAATATGAACAAAAGGTGTTGAATGCGGAAACCAGTTCATTTATTGCAGCTCGTGACTTATTGAATAAATACTTTGATAAACTATAATGATTATTTTATGAGAAAGATTGGTTTTTTATTATTGACTGGCCTTGTGGTTTTGGCATCTTGTGGCAAAACTGACCAATATAAGGTAAGTGGAACAGTAGAGGGTGTAACCGAAGGACAGGCCGTGTTGCAGAAAATTGAAGCACAGGGACCTGCAGCCATCGACACCGCTGAAATTATAGACGGTACTTTTACTTTTACAGGTTCTGTAGAACATCCTGAACTTCACTTGATTTATGTTGACGATAATCAGGTGCCTGTTGCATTCTTCCTGGAAAATGCGAATATCACCATTAATGCAGATGTTGAGAATATGCAGGATGCAGAGGTAACAGGATCTGATATCAACGCTAAATTTAAAGAGTTTAATGATGGTGTTCCTTCCAATGATCGAGCGCAAAGTCTTCAGCAGGAATTTATGGCTGCCCGCCAGAGTGGCGACCAGGAGAAAATGCAGGAACTGGCTGCTGAATATCAGGGAATTATGCAGGAGCAACAGCAGTATTACCACGACTTCGTAATGGCCAATACCGATAATGTGGTTGGTGCTTTTCTGGCTATGAATATGGCTGGTTCCATGGAGCTTAACGAACTTGAAGAATTGGTGACATCCTTGCAGGAAAGCAATGCCGGACATCCGTATGTGCTTGAACTGGAAAAAATGCTGGAACCTATGAAGAAGCAGAAGGCTGCTGAAACAACAATTCAGGCAGGAAATGCTGCTCCTGAATTTACATTGGCAGATATTGATGGAAACCAAGTGAGCCTTGCTGATTTTCAGGGAAAATATGTATTTCTGGATTTCTGGGCGTCATGGTGCAGTCCCTGTCGTAAAGAAAGTCCTAACATGGTTAAGGCTTATGAAGAGTTTGGCGGAGAGAACTTTGAAATTGTAGGTGTATCTCTCGATAAAACTGCCGAACCATGGCTGAAGGCTGTTGAAGAAGATAATATGACCTGGACGCTGCTTCACGATCCTCAGGGAGATGTGGCAAATACTTATGGTGTTCAGTCTATTCCATTTACTTTGCTCCTCGATAAAGAGGGAAATATTATTGAGAAAAACCTCAGAGGTGAGCAACTTCAAAATAAGTTAAAAGAACTTTTATAAGTCCGAGTCAAGACTTCTAAAAAAGAGCCGGTTTTCATTGCGAAGACCGGCTTACTTTTTTATAATATTGGCCTGTTTTCAACAAAGATTCAAATCGATTGTTTACTCTAAAATATCTACGATATTTGGATTTGAATCAATCACATTATTATATCAAATAAAGTAATACAAAATTATGAGTTACGATCTCGTTGTTATAGGAAGTGGCCCGGGTGGCTATGTGGCTGCTATCAGGGCTTCCCAACTTGGTATGAAAGTAGGCGTTGTGGAAAAGGCCGAACTGGGCGGTGTTTGCCTGAATTGGGGCTGTATTCCCACCAAGTCGCTGTTGAAGAGTGCTCAGGTTTTTGAATATCTGAACCACGCCAAAGATTATGGTATCAACATCGATGGCAAAGCCTCTGCCGATTTTTCAGCCATGGTGAAACGAAGCCGTGAAGTGGCCGGTGGTATGAGCAATGGCATCCAGTTTCTGTTCAAAAAAAATAAAATTGAAGTGCTTCAGGGGACCGGAAAACTTACCAAAGACAAAAAAGTTGAGGTTACCAACAGCGATGGTAAAAAAGATACCATCGAGGCAAAACATGTTTTGTTGGCTACAGGTGCCCGCAGTCGTCAGCTGCCAAATCTTCCACAAGACGGAGAAAAAATTATTGGTTATCGCAAAGCATTGACGCTGGAGAAACAACCCGAATCGATGGTAGTGGTTGGTTCCGGAGCCATCGGTAGTGAATTTGCTTATTTCTATAACTCCATTGGAACAAAAGTTACCCTGGTGGAGTATCTCGACAATGTGGTGCCTTTGGAGGATGAAGAGGTCTCTAAACAGTTGGGGCGTTCATTTAAGAAAGCCGGCATTAAAGTGATGACCAGCAGTGAAGTTACCAACGTGGATGCTTCTGGTAAAAAGGTGAAAGTAACGGTGAAGACCAAGAAAGGTGAAGAAAGCATTGAGGCAGATATCGTTTTGTCTGCAGTTGGAATTGCTCCAAACATTGAAGATATAGGACTCGAGGATGCTGGTGTTGAGGTTGAAAAAGGGCGCGTGAAGGTTGATGAATATTACCGGACTACGGCCGAAGGTGTGTATGCCATCGGCGATATTGTCCCTGGACAGGCACTGGCGCATACTGCTTCTGCTGAAGGAATTATTTGTGTGGAGAAAATTGCCGGAAAAGATGTGGAACCTCTCAATTATGGCAATATTCCTGCTTGTACATATACAACGCCTGAAGTTGCTTCCGTGGGAATGACCGAAAAAGCCGCCAAAGAAGCCGGATATGAGCTTAAGGTTGGTAAATTCCCGTTCTCAGCAAGTGGTAAAGCCAGTGCTGCAGGACATAAGGAAGGGTTTGTGAAACTTATTTTTGATGCCAAATATGGTGAGCTGCTCGGGGCTCATATGATTGGTGCAAATGTTACCGAGATGATTGCCGAACTGGTCTCTGCCCGTAAGTTAGAAACTACCGGTCACGAAATCATCAAAACGGTTCATCCGCACCCGACCATGTCGGAGGCTGTGATGGAGGCTGCTGCTGCTGCCTACGATGAGGTTATTCATATTTAGGAATAGACAAACATTATAATAAAAATGGAAAGGCTGCCAACTGGCAGCCTTTTCATTCTTATTATGGTTGATGATTTCTGAATATACTAAGCTTTTACTCAATAATCTCCACGCCAAATCCTGCTTTCACTAAATCGTCCCAATACTCGGGGTAAGATTTAGTGACAACCTCCGGGTCTTCAATGAATATTTGATCGTTGGTAAGTGCTGCCGGGGCAAATGCCATGGCCATACGGTGGTCGTGGTAGGTGCTGATGGTTGCCTGTCCGGAAACTTCTTCTCGTTGGCCATCCCATTTCAAATCATCCACATCGTTGGTGGTAAAAACAAAGCCTAATTTACGGGCTTCGGCAATAAGTGCATTGATTCGGTCGGTCTCTTTTATTTTTAAGGTGTGGAGACCCTTTAGATGAAAAGGGATGTTGAGGCAGGCACAGGTTACGGCAAAGGTCTGGGCCAGATCAGGCTGATCTGTGAAGTCGTAACTAAAAAGCTTGGTTAGAGTACCCGATTTGGTAAGTTGAAGGCCTTTCTGCGAAAATTTATGTTTTACCCCCAATTGATCAAAGAGGTTGGCCACTTCTGCATCTCCCTGCAGGCTGTAACGGTCGAGTCCGCCCAATGTAATAGTGCTTTCGTTTTTGGAAAGAGCCACCATCTGAAACCAGTACGATGCTGCGCTCCAGTCTCCTTCTGCTTTGGTTTGCACCGGTTTTAACTGTTGTTCGGGAACAATGATTGTGTCATTGGTCCATGTGTGCTGTACCCCAAATTGCTCCATAAGTTTGAGGGTGAGGTTGATATACGGTCGGGAGGTTATTTCGCCAACAAGCTTCAGTGTGAGCCCGTCAGTTACTGTTGGTGCAATCATCAAAAGGGCTGAAATGTATTGGCTGCTGATGTTGCCGGGCAATTCCAGCGTTTTGCCTTGCAGTGAACTACCAAATATTTTCAGGGGCGGGTAACCTTCCTTTTCGGTGTATTCAATCCTGGCTCCAATCTCTTTTAACGCATCCACCAAGACTCTGATTGGTCTTTCTTTCATTCGTGCACTTCCGGTAATAACCCATTCACCTGCGATTCTGCTTAAAAAAGCGGTAAGAAACCGCATGGAGGTACCGGCAGCTCCCACATTGAACAGGTTGGCATTGGATGTTAGTGCTGTTGCCAGAGCTTTTGTGTCATCGCTGTCCGATAAGTTTTTTACCGGATAGGGGCTGTACGACAATGCGTTTAAGATTAACAGACGGTTGCTGATACTTTTTGATGAAGGCAATTCTATCCGAATGTCCTTGATTTCTTTTGGAGCTGTAACTTTAAGTTTTGCCATATTGTTTAGTAATTTCTGGAGACCGGTTATTGCGGATACACGGATGGTTTATTCTGAAATTCTTGATTTATTGATACTGTAAGTTAAGATCAATTTCATCTTTTACTCAAACGATTTAAAGTTTTGGTCTTTGGTAACAAAATGAAACAATCTGTTCTTTTTGATCGAATACAAATGATTTAAAAATATTTGCTGACCACAATCTAATAACTGTATTTTCAGTCAAATATCGCTGATTTGATCTCTTCCTTGCTGCAATGGATGTCAATGACAGGTGTTCCCACATTGCTCAGAAGTGTGAAGTTGATTCGGTCTCCCTTGTTTTTTTTGTCGTGTTGCATCAGGGAAAACAACTCTTCAAAATCATCGGGCGTGAAGTTGTGATTTCCATAAAGCTGATTGATATAATCTGCTGTGTTTTTAGCAATCTCACTTGGAAATTTTTCCTTGACAACGGCCAGTCTTAATTCCGGAATCAGTCCCCAGGCAACCGCAAATCCGTGAAGAGCCGGGCGCTTTTTTTTCATGGCCAGGCTTTCAAAAGCATGACCAATGGTGTGTCCCAGATTAAGCGCCTTACGAATGTTTTTTTCCAATGGGTCCGCTTCCACATAACGGTCCTTTACCATGACTGAATCTGCAACGAGTTCTGCCAGGAATTCTGTAGAAATATTGTCCGGCTCAGTAATTAATAACTTTTCAAGCGTTTCGGGAGCGTCGATGAGGGCATGTTTCAGCATTTCGGCATATCCCGAGAGCAAATTGTCTTTATCCAGTGTATTTAGAAACGGGGTGTGAATCAGAACCATTTCGGCAATGCGAAAAGCTCCGATTTCATTTTTAAAGCCGTTGAAATTAATACCGGTTTTTCCACCAACGGAAGCATCGACCATCGACAACAGTGTGGTGGGAAGATTAATGAATGGAATTCCCCGTTTGTAGGTTGCTGCAGCAAATCCGCCAAGGTCACAGGGCATTCCGCCACCCAGGTTGATAAGCAGGGAGTGCCGGGAGGCTCCACCATCAGACAGCATTTGCCAGACAGAAGCAAGCGCCTCGGTGTTTTTATGATAATCGCCGGCCGCGATGGTGATGGATTGATTGTTGGTGACTCCTTTAACCCCGTCTATTAGCGGGCGGCAAAGACGTTGAGTGTGCTCATCGGTCAGCAGGAACACCTTGTCAGGTGATATTTTGTTAATCAGTTCATTCAGGTCGGCTACCGGATCTTTGCTGATGGATACGGGAGCAGATTTAGACGGTAATGGTTGCATCTGTTTTCTTTAATTAGTGTTAGCCTATAAACTAAGCAAAATTTGTTTCTGGTCATGTGTTTGTCAAGAAAGTACCAGTTACAAGGCTTGCGAAGCCCGAAAATACGCAGTTTACTTGAGTAAATGAGGAATTTTCGGGCGAGCGTAACGCAGTAAATGGTACTTTATGGACAAACACTAATTAGGTAATTGCTGCAAAAATAAGCTTTTTTATTGAGTTCGAACTTTTATCTTTGCTTTGGGATTGTGCCGAAATAACCTGACACTTTAAACGTGTTCTTTTGCCCTTTAACTTCCTTGAAAATCCATTAAATAGCCCGCTAATTGCAGTATTTTCAAGTCGATAAAGAACAAAATAACTTTGTTAAAGCTGTCAATTTATTTCATTACAAACCCTTTATGTATGATTCGAAATAAAAGATGGTAAAATGATATCAAACCAAAAAGAATCCGCCCGGGCTCTTATGATTTTTTCCGGCATTTGGGCAGGGCTGGTCATTGTATTTGCATTGTCCTTTTTCGAGCTTTTCTATTCGCCCATGTGGTTGCGAATCGGATTGGCTGTAACAATCGGTTTAATTGCTCTGTTTTTCTATATCGGAGGTTATTGCTATGTGCGTGTAGAAGTGGAAAACAATGCAAACCTGATGGTGAAATACTATAACCTTTTTCCCGTAGGGAGAAAGTTTAAAGCTTTCAAGATTCCTCTTCAGAATTTTCATCATCATGAAATCCGTTTCGGTGCAGCCGGCATGGTATCCAAACTTGTCCTTTTTCAACGGATGCAGGGAGGAGTGGCCAAATATCCCCCGGTTGGATTGTCTGCAATGGGAAAAGCAGGAAGGGAGAAATTGAGTGCATTTCTTCGGAAGCTGGAAAAGAGATAGCTCCTGGTAAGGAAGAAGTTTAACCTATCTGAGATTCTGAGTCAATACTCTGAAAGTTTAGAGTATGATATATTTATGACAGAACTGGAAAACCCTTGAAGTCAGCCATTAATGATTTTGCTTCAAGGCTTCTCTGTTTCCCACTTCAATCATCCCCAAAAATCTACTGACTATTCTCTAATCGCTATTGACTATTTCCAACTTCACCGCATCATTTGCATGATTTCATAGGCCATTTTTTGGTTGTATTCGAATGTAAGGGTTCGATGGTTTACCAGATCCACAATGGTTCCGATAAAGCAAAGACCGGCGGTGAAAAGGTACAGGATTCCCATTCCTATCTGATTGAGCAGGAAACGGTGCACGCCTGAGATGCCGAGAAAGCCAATGAGTGCTGTAAGCAGTGTCATTTGAGGGTCCCGCCTCCGAGTACGGTAAACGAATAAGAAATCTTTAGCCTGTTGATCACTTTTTTCTTTGAGCAGATTGTCCAGAAAATAAGCTTCTTCCATATCTGCTTCGGGCATTAGTTTAAAAATACGTTCCATTGGTGTTCAGATTAGTTTTTGTGATAGATGAATGTCATGTCTCAATAAATTGATGCTTCTGACTAAGAGGATAATCAATGCGGGAATTCCGAGTGGATGGCAATGAAAAGAGGCTATAATATCACCTCTGAAAATCCACGAAATTGAATGTCCCAGTCCGCATCCCGGACAGAAGTTGAACCCCATATTTTTTAGCGGACAAAGGGACAAATGTCCGGAGCCTTCCGGATTGGTGAAGGCCAGCAGGATAATGGCCAGAATCCAGAAAAATGCTTCGAGGTGTTTCTTATGAAATTGATATTTCATGAATGAAGTAGGCTAAAAAAACCGGAATTTTCAATCTTCGTGAAATTACAAACTATTTAGGAATAAAGAAATAATTCAGTAAAATAATCTGCGAATGGTTTTCAACCCCTCTAATAGCTTTTAAGACACAGTTTATTGCGGATAGGACAGAACTGGTTCGTCCCCGCAGTGGGCAAATTTAAATAATCCCGGGTGCCAAACCCGGGGGTTAAACTTAACATGAATCAGGTCCCCGAATGGGTGCCAACCATCAATTTGTTAACTCATTGATTGATTTTTGAATTTTGCAAAAAATCATCAATGAGGGCGAAGCGAATAAGGGAGCAATCAATACGTAAAACTGCTACCACCCAAAAATTCCCTCAATATGGAGGTGGGCGGAATTTCCCTTGGTTGTATAGGTTTGAAATAACTGAAGAATTTCAGCAGACGACTGGCTTCTGAATATTCTTCCTGGTTGGGTTGAACTTCAAGAAGAATGGGTTCTGCATAAGGTTTCAGCACCGCCAGTTCGTAAAGCAGGGCGGAGTTGAACATCACATCTGCTTCTTCCTGATACGGAAAGATATGCTTGTCTTCGCCCCGGCGTACACTGTCCCAACGGGAGATGGTTTCCTGAGCCGAATAGTTGCGATAACGGTAATCACGAATGATTCTTCTTACCAGGCGATTGTCGGTCGTCGGTATTCTGCTTTGATTGTCGATGTTGATGTTGGTTAGGGCTGAAACGTAAACTTTAAACTTTTTGTCGTTTTCAATCAGGTGGGTTAATTTGGGGTTTAGTCCGTGAATCCCCTCAATGATAAGAATATTGTCTTTTCTCATCTTCAGTTTGTCGCCGTTGAAAATTCTTTTTCCGGATTCAAACGAAAATTTTGGTAATGACACCTCTTCTCCTGCCATCAAATCAAGCAATTGTTGATTAAAAAGGTCAATATCCAAAGCTTCCAGGGCTTCAAAATCATATTGGCCATTCTCATCCAGTGGTGTTTTCTCCCGGTCCACAAAGTAGTTGTCCAGGGAAAGGTTTAGCGGGCAGATTCCATTCACCAGCAACTGAATAGCCAGTCGCTTGCTGAATGTTGTTTTTCCACTAGATGAAGGGCCGCTGATCAGTACAATTCTGAGCTCATCTTTTCGGGAGGCTATCATGTCTGCAACCTGGGCAATTTTCTTCTCATGAAGTGCTTCACTCACTTTTATCAATCGTTCTGCTGCCCCGTTGTGAGCGGCATCGTTAAGGTCACTTATGTTTGTTACATTCAGCACCCGGTTCCAGTGACTGAACTCGCGGAAAATTTCAAACATTTTGTTTTGTTCCACCAACTCCTGTACCTCTTCAGGGTGCTGCTGGCTGGGCATTTGCAGAAGCATTCCGTTGTAATATTTGTTAAGGTCAAATACTTTGAGGTACCCTGTGGAGGGAACCATGAATCCGTAAAATTTCCCGATATGCTCGTTTAAACTGTAATAGGTTGAATAGTACTGACCTCGATGTTCCAGCAATTGCACTTTGTCGTGTAATCCTTTTTCTTTGAAAAGTGCAACGACATCATCGGTTTCATCCTTGAATTGTAAAAAGGGGATGTCTTCTTCCACCATCTCTCGCATTTGGCGGCCAATCTCGAAAATGTCATCAATGGATAATGGTTGTTTCAGTCCGTGGAGTTCACAATAAAATCCTTTACTGACAGAGTGATCTATTCGCAGTGTGGCTTCAGGAAAAACTTCTTTCGCCGCAGCTGTCAGCAGAAAGGAGAGGCTCCGAATGTACATCCTCATTCCGTCTTTATGGGTGATGTCAATGAACTCGATGGTTTTCGGATTGTATATTTCAAAGGACAATTCTCTCACCTGATTGTTTACCATTGCTCCGAGTATCGGGTATTTGGTGGATATCTTCTGATTTTCTGCAATTTCCTTGAGAGAGGTGCCGCGCAGGGTGTTGAAGGTTTTGTTATTATTGAGGCATTTAATGCGTACTGTTTTATCCATATCAGGTTTTGCTATAGGTTTCCTATTCTCAAATCTACAAATTCTATTGTTAAGTGTAACTGCTTTTTGACGGATTAAAGTCCCTCATCTTTCTTCAGAAATTGTCCGGTGAAACTTTTCTTGCATTGGGCTACCTTTTCGGGTGTGCCGCTGATGATGAGTTCGCCTCCACGGGCTCCACCTTCAGGACCGATGTCAATAATGTGGTCAGCAGTTTTTATCACATCCAGATTGTGTTCAATCACGATGACGGTATTCCCTCTGGATACCAGTTTGTTTAGCACATCGAGCAATACACGTATGTCTTCGAAATGTAAACCGGTAGTGGGTTCGTCAAGAATATATACTGTTTTTCCTGTATCTTTCTTTGCCAGTTCACTAGCCAGTTTAACCCGTTGTGATTCTCCACCAGATAAGGTTGTGGAAGGCTGGCCTAATTTGATGTATCCCAGGCCAACTTCCTGAAGCACTTTTAAACGTGGGGTAAGTTTTGGGATGTTTTCGAAGAATTCAACCGCCTGATTGATGGTCATATCCAAAACATCGCTGATGGATTTCCCTTTGTATCTTACCTCCAGGGTTTCTCGGTTGTACCGCTTCCCCCTGCAGTCGGGGCACTCTACCATAACATCAGGAAGAAAGTTCATCTCAATAACCTGAACGCCTCCTCCCTTACAGGTTTCACAGCGTCCTCCGGCCACATTGAAGGAGAACCTGCCTGGTTTGTAGGCTCTGATTTTAGCCTCAGGCAAACCGGCAAATAGTTTTCTGATGTCGTCAAACATTTTTGTGTAGGTGGCTGGGTTCGAGCGTGGTGTTCGTCCTAATGGCGCCTGATCCACATCAACTACTTTGTCCACAAATTCCAGCCCTTCCACTTTCTTGTAGGCAAGCGGATCTTTTACCGATTTGTAAATGTGCTGATTGAGAATGGGATAAAGTGTTTCGTTAATAAGGGTTGACTTTCCGCTGCCTGAAACGCCTGTCACACAGATGAAAGTTCCAAGCGGGAAGGAGACGGTCAGATTTTTCAGGTTGTTTCCTGTTGTTCCCTTGATGGTCAGAAGGTGGCCGTTGCCGGTTCTCCTTTCTTCAGGTATGGCAATCTCTTTTACCTTCTTGAGATAATCGGCAGTCAACGAGTTGGAGTTCAGTATCTCCATGGGAGTTCCCTGGGCCACCACTTCACCTCCATGACGACCGGCATGTGGCCCCATATCAATTACATAGTCGGCAGCCATCATCATATCTTTATCGTGCTCAACGACTAAAATGGAGTTTCCGGTATCTCTCAGCTGCTTTAGAGACTCGATAAGTCGGTGATTGTCGCGTTGGTGCAGGCCAATGCTGGGCTCATCCAGTATGTAAAGCACATTGACCAGTTGCGATCCGATTTGAGTGGCCAGCCGGATACGCTGACTTTCCCCGCCCGATAAGGTCATCGCGCTGCGGTTCAGGGCCAGGTACTCAAGTCCTACGTCGAGCATAAAACCGAGTCGTGACCGTATTTCTTTCAGGATTTCGGTGGCTATTGCCTGTTGTTTTTTGCTGAGGCGTCCTTCCAGCCCTTCGGTCCAACTGTAGAGTTCATTAAGATCCATTTTGCTGATTTCGGCAATGTTTTTTCCGTCAATCATAAAATGAAGGGCCTCTTTGTTAAGGCGTTGTCCGTTACAGGTCGGGCACACAGTATTCCGAATAAACTGATTGGCCCATTTCCGGGCTTTCTGTGAAGTGTCGTTCGATTGTTGATTGTGAATGTAACTGATTACACCGTCAAAACTCAGCGAGTAATTGGATGAAGTACCCAGCGGGGTGTTTTTCAGTTTTAATGGTTCTGTGGTTCCGTGAAGGATTTCATCCAGTGCTTCCTCCGGAATGTTTTTGATGGCACTCTTCAGTTTGAAGCCATGCCGTTCGGCAAGTGCTTCCAATTGCCAGAAAATCAGGTTGTTTTTATACCTTCCCAAGGGGACAATGCCTCCCGAGTAGATGGAAACCTTGTCGTCGGGGATGATTTTTTCGATGTCTATTTCATCCACAAAACCTAAACCTTTGCATTTGGGGCAGGCTCCCTGAGGTGAGTTGAACGAAAAGTTGTGCGGGGCCGGCTCATTGTAGGAGATTCCTGTGGTGGGACACATCAACTGACGACTGAAATATCGGGGTTGGTCGCTCTCTTTGTCCAGAACCATCATTATGTTTTTTCCCTGTTTCATCGCCAGGGCCACGGATTCTTCCAGTCGTTTCCTGTCCTTGTCAGAGACTTTAAGTTTGTCAATGACGACCTCTACAAAGTGGTTTTTGTAGCGGTCAAGCTTCATTCCGTGCTTTATTTCTCTGATTTCCCCGTCCACACGTACGTTGAGGAATCCTTTCTTGCGGATTTGCTCGAAAAGCTCTTTGTAATGACCTTTTCGGCCTTTTACCATTGGAGCTAAGATATACACTCCTTTCTCCTCAAACCTTGAAAGAATCAGATCAATAATCTGGCGATCGGTGTATTTTACCATTTTTTCGCCCGTTTCGTACGAGATGGCTTCGCCGGCACGTGCATAAAGAAGACGGAAAAAGTCGTAAATTTCAGTGGTTGTTCCCACGGTGGATCGTGGATTTTTGCCTGTGGTCTTTTGCTCTATGGATATGACAGGACTCAATCCCGTGATTTTGTCCACATCAGGACGTTCCATTCCTCCCAGAAACTGGCGGGCATAGGCCGAAAACGTCTCTATGTAACGGCGCTGGCCCTCGGCATAAATGGTGTCGAAGGCCAGTGAAGATTTACCGCTCCCGCTGAGGCCGGTAATGACTACCAGCTCATTTCGGGGGATGGTTATGTCGATGTTTTGAAGATTGTGTACACGGGCACCCAAAACTTCAATCTGCTCCAGGTCGCTCTCTATGGGTAATGTGTCGTTTATTGCTGTCTTCACGTTTCAATTTTTTGGAACTTACAAAGATAGCAAAAGAAAAATAGGGGAAAAAAGGATTTTTAACCTACCTTATACATAAAACAGGTACGATGTAAACAGGCTGAAAGCCTGAGAGCAACAGCCCAGAGTTTTGAGGTATTCCTCATGCCCCCCTCTCATTATTTGTCGCGTCGCGACCAATAATGAGAGGGGGGAGGGTGTTTCAATTTTCCTGGGGCGTTGCCCCAGGCTATTGCTTAAAGACCTTCGGCCTTAAAAAACGCAACAACATTATGTATTCCTTTTAGAGAAATACATAAATCAACTATCTGTATTTAAATGTGTTGTTGATATTATGTAGTGCCAGCAATAAAACTATGGTTTTTCTGAGAGCTTGATTTGAAAAGTTCAAGTTCAAGGCTTGGCCTTTCTGAAAATCAAGGCGTTTATTTTGGTAAATAACTGTTTTCAGAAAGGGCGTGACGCAGAAATTGGACTTTTCGGGCAAGCACTATGTATAAGGTAGGTTAATTTGGTTGTAAAAACGATTATTGTTGGGTCTCTTCATCCAGTTCAGATGCAGAAGTTCCTGTTTTTTGGAAGTCACTTCGTAAAAAAGCACCTTTTTCTGGGATTTTTATTTCGTACGTTTTCCCTCTGGAATTTGTTAGGTGGTCGTCACGAAGCCAGGGATTCAGATCTTTCAATTCTTTGTAGGAAAGTCCGAATTCTGCTGCAAAGGTGGCAAAATTGCTGACTGCACTGTCTATTTCTACCGTGTAGGTGGGTTCCATATGATAAAGATCTCTTTCTTTAACATGGAATCCGTAACTCTCAGGGTCTTCCAGAATCTCTTTGATTGCGATAATCCGATAAACGTAGCGGCCCGTTTCTTCGTTGAGCAAAAGATCGTAGTAGTTGTTGGTTTGTTGCCGATCCAGTTGTCTGATGACATGGCTTCTCCCTGCATTGTAAGCTGCTGCTGCCAGCGTCCAGCTTCCGAATTTTTCGTAGCTGCTCTTCAGGAATCTGCTTGCTGCCCGGGTTGCTTTTTCCAGGTGGTATCTTTCGTCCACCTGACTGTTAATTTCCAGTCCGTAGTCGTTGCCAGCTCCTTTCATGAACTGCCATGGGCCAGCTGCTCCTGCAGGTGATACTGCCCGGAGAATCAGGGCACTTTCTGCCAGTGCCAGATATTTGAAATCTTCCGGAACTCCCTCTTCCTTCAGGATGGGTTCAATGGATGGGAAATATTTAGCTGCCCGCTTGATGAAAAGTAAGGTTTGTGACTGCCAGTAGGTGTTGACAAGCAATTCACGATCCAGGCTTTCGCGGATGTAAGTTCGCTCGATGGGAACCGCTTCGCCTGCAAAAGTGGGATTATTGGGTACGGGCAGAGAGAATATATTGTATTCGCTCTGGAATTGTTCAAAATGCGTGGGATCAGCTTCTGTTGGCTGCTTTTCAGGCTCAGCTGAATAGGTAAACAGGCCCCATGCAAAAACTGCAGCCAGCAATAAAGCACTTCCCGATAAAAACTTAAATGTTCTGAGTTGATTCCTGGTAGTCATTCTCTTTCCCTTCTTATCTGTTTCGAAATTCTGAGTGTTTCCGCAAATTTACATCATTTTGCGTACAAAAAAAGCTTGCAAAGGAGTTTACGCTGCAAGCTTTTATATGTTTCTTAAAAAACAGACTTTTTTTAAACCATTCCTGCAAAACCCATAAAGGCCATAGCCAGCAATCCGGCAACTACCAGAGCAATAGGTGCTCCCTGCATTCCTTTGGGAATATTTACCAGGTCAAGTTGTTCACGAATACCTGCAAAGGTAACAAGCGCCAGTCCAAAGCCTAAGGCCGAGGAGCCGGAGAAAATGACTGCTTCCACCAGATTGTAGTCACGGCTAACAGTCATGATGGCTACCCCCAGAATGGCACAGTTGGTTGTGATCAGTGGAAGGAAAACCCCCAGCGCCTGATAAAGCGGAGGACTTACTTTTTTAAGAACTATTTCAACGAGTTGTACCAGTGCTGCAATGACCAGAATAAAGGAGATGGTTTGCAGAAATGTGATGTTGAATTGCTCAAGAATAAGTTCCTGAATAAAATAGGTAACGATGGTGGCAATAACCATTACAAAAGTTACCGCACCGGTCATCCCGATTCCGGTGGATATTTTCTTGGAAACCCCCAGGAAAGGACAAATTCCCAGGAATTGACTCAGCACAATATTGTTGACAAATATGGCTGATATGATAATGATAAAATAAGTCATGATATATTCTTTTTATCAACTACTGACTAAAAACTATGTACTATTGACTTCTTCAGGCTTTGCGTACTTTATTGATGAAAGCAGTCAGGTAACCCAACGCAATAAAAGCTCCGGGGGCGAGAACGAAAATCAGCATCCCGTAACTCTCTGCAAAGAGAGAAATACCAAAAATTTTACCGCTACCCAAAAGTTCTCTGATTGCTCCCAGCATTGTCAGGGCCATGGAGAATCCAAGTCCCATTCCAAGACCGTCAACAATGGAAGATCCAAGTGCATTTTTGGAGGCAAAAGCCTCGGCACGTCCCAGTACCAGACAGTTTACCACAATCAGTGGAATGAAAAGGCCCAATGCTTCGAAAAGAGCCGGTATGTAGGCCTGCATGACCATTTCCACAATGGTTACAAATGATGCGATGATGACAATAAATGCCGGAATCCTGACCTTATCGGGGATGAAATCCTTTACCAATGCTACAACGATGTTTGACATGACCAGTACAAATGTGGTGGCCAGTCCCATTCCCAAACCGTTAACAGCCGATGAGGTAACCCCCAGCGTGGGGCACATACCCAGCAACATTACAAATACCGGGTTGTCTTTGAAGAATCCTTTTGTGAAATTTTTCCATTGATTCATTGGGCACCTCCTTCCTGAGCGTCATTGTTTTTTATGGTGGCAGAGCTGTATGCATCTGCATTTTTGTTGTATGTGGCCCATGCTTTTTGCACGGCATCCAGAAAAGCTCTTGAACTAATGGTAGCTGCTGTGATGGCATCGATGTCTCCACCGTCTTTTGATACGGTAAGGTTGGTTTCAGATGGATCCACACCTACAATGCTGGTATTGCCGCCCCCCGTATCACTTTTTATGCCGAAAAGCCAGTTGGCAAATGCATTACCGGAAGCTCCTGCCTCCGCATTGTCAGATGGCTTAAACCAGGTGACCATTTTTGTTCCCAGGCCGGGTGTTTCTTTATGCTCCAGCACGGCATAGTTGCTGATGGTGCCATCAGGAAGAATGCCTACCATGATCTTTACATCACCGCTGAAGCCTTTATGACTAACACTCTCAATGGCGACTCCCACATTGATGCCATCTTTTTTGGCCGGGAATACATTTAGCGAGTCACCTCCATCTGCAGCGATCTTATACATCTCCTGTGTCGGATTGTTGTCAAATTCCGGAACTACCAAACGGATAGCTTCCTGTTGTTTCTGCTCCTTGGCCACAGCAATGGGGCCGGAAGTCAGTTTGTATATGTATCCCAATGAGCCGCCTGCAATCATGGTGATGATAATCAGCGTTATTGCCATATTGGGGAGTGTTGATTCTTTCTTGCCCATACAATACGTCCTGTTTATTGTTTTTGAACTTTTGCTGCTTTTATTTTTTCTCCAAATCGCTTTGGTTTCATGTACCTGTCAATCAGAGGAACAAACGCATTCATGATGAGAATGGCAAATGAAACCCCTTCCGGATAAGATCCATAAACCCTGATGAGAACTGTTATTACGCCAATACCGACTCCATAGAGCAACATTCCTTTTCTCGACATTGGAGAACTTACGTAGTCGGTGGCCATGAAAAAGGCGCCCAGTAAAACACCTCCTGTGAGAATGTGAAACAGTGGTCCTGCATAATCATCAGGATTGGAAAAGTGAAGGATGGCTGTAAAAACAGCAATGGACCCAAGTACACTCACCGGTATATGCCAGGTGATGATTTTTCGTACCAAAAGGTAAAGACCTCCCAGTACCAAAGCAATTCCGGCGACCTCACCGGCACTACCTCCCATATTTCCCATGAAGAGATTGAGGTAGGATGGAATTTCTGACATTATTTCAGAAAATGAGGCACCTGAAGACAAGCCTTCTTTCATTACTGATAAGGGGGTTGCGCCGGTTGTGGCATCCAGATATTGAAAACGTGATGCTACAGGAACCGGCCAGCTGGTCATTTGTACCGGGAATGATATAAGAAGAAATACGCGTCCTACCAGTGCCGGGTTAAAGGGGTTGTTTCCCAAACCGCCAAAAGACATTTTTCCAATGCCAATAGCAACGGCAGCACCGATGATAATGAGTCCGATGGGAATGTTTGTGGGCAAATTGAATGCCAGTAACAATCCGGTTAATGCCGCAGAACCATCAGAGATTGATGGCGTGGCTTTCATCAGGTATTTCTGAATTACCCATTCAAAAAGGACACAGGCTGCAATGGCAGTTAGTGTCACGATCAGGGCCCCGATGCCAAAATACCACAAAGATGCCAGCAACGCCGGAATGAGTGCGATGATTACTCCATACATGTTTTTGGACACAGAGTCGCCACTGTGTACATGCGGGGATGGAGATACAACTAATTTTTGATTCATTTTATATGATGCTTTGTATTAGTTTCTGTTTCGGATGATTTGTCCCACTTTCCCTTTTCCAAGTCGGATGTAATCCAGCAGTGGCCGGGTGGCGGGGCATGTAAAGCTGCATGATCCGCACTCTATACAGTCCATGATATTGTCGCTTTCGGCTCGGTCGAGCAACTCTTTTTCTGTCTCAATCATCAGGAGGTAGGGTTCCAGCCCCATTGGACATACTGACACACACTTTCCGCACCGGATACAGTTTTCCATTGGTTTGCGGTGTGCTTCTTCGTGCGGGAAAACCAGGATTCCTGAACTTCCTTTGGTGACAGGTACTTCCAGATTCGACAATGCCTTTCCCATCATGGGGCCGCCACCAATAACCTTTCCTGTATTGTCGGGAAGGCCGCCTGCAGCTTCAATGAGTTGACTAACGGGAGTTCCGATGCGTGCCAGAAAGTTGGATGGTTTGCTAACGCCGGGTCCGGTAACGGTTACAACCCGTTCTATAAGAGGTTTATTTTTTTGAACAGCTTCATAAACAGCCAGTGTGGTGCCCACGTTGTGAACTACTGCACCTACTTCAATGGGCAATTTTCCGGAGGGAACCTGACGTCCGGTGACGGCGTCAATAAGTTGTTTCTCTCCTCCCTGGGGGTATTGCACTTTCAGTGGTTGAACTTCGATGCCTTGTTCTTTATCAGCTAACTGACTCAGGTGTTTGATGGCATCCGGTTTGTTGTTTTCGATGCCAATAACCGCACGGTCCACTTTGAGCGCTTTCATCAGTATCCTGATGCCAACGATGAGTTCATCCCCTTTTTCCAGCATTACACGGTGATCGCTGGTCAAAAATGGTTCGCACTCCACTCCGTTGATAATGAGTACTTCACATTTTTTTCCCGGGGGAGGGGCCAGTTTGACATGGGCAGGAAAAGTAGCTCCTCCCATTCCAACGATTCCCATTTCTCCCACTTTTTTCACAATTTCTTCAGAAGAAATGGTTATTTCGGTTTTTAATGTTTCTGAGCGATCAATGGATTCTTCCCACTCGTCATCTTCCACGTCAATTATGACAACTGGTTTTCTGTAGCCTGAAGCATCCACAACTTCGTCGAGTTTGAATACTTTACCTGATACAGGAGAGTGAATATTGGCTGATACAAAACCACCGGATTTGGCAATGACCTGTCCTGCTTTTACCAGATCGCCTTTTTTGACTTCAGTTTTGGCCGGAGCCCCTATGTGTTGGGCCACAGGTACCACCACTCGTTTGGGCAGAGGAAGCACCTCAATGCTTTTATCGGCAGATATCTTGCGGTCGGCCGGATGAATTCCTCCTATGGAAAATGTTTTAAGCACGGTGATATTTCTTTTAAATGAACATCCAGATTAATTACTGCTAGCGGGTGTGTTGGCCGGTTCCTCTTCTTTAGCCGGTTTTGGTTTCGGAGGAGGAAAGTTTATTTCATGAATGGCATTGGTGGGACAAACAGGAACACACTTCCGGCACAAACGACATTTGTCGTAATCGATGTATGCAAGGTTGTTTTCGATAGTGATGGCGTCGAACGGACAAACTTTCGCACATTTTCCGCATCCGATGCAGGCTACGTCGCAGGCTTTTTTAGCCACTGCTCCCTTGTCCTGATTTACACAGCTGACAAAAATCCGACGGCTCTTGGGGCCTTTTTTGCGAAGTTCGATGATGTCTTTGGGGCAGGCATCCACACAAGCGCCACATGCCACACAGTTGTCTTCAATGATAACCGGAAGTCCGGTCTCTTCATCCATATACATGGCCTCAAAGTCACATGCTTCCACACAATCACCCAGACCATAGCATCCGTAGGAACATCCTGTTTCTCCGCCATAAAGAGCGGCTGCCACGGCACAGGAAGTTGCACCTTCATAATCGTTGAGACGTGGCCTGTTTTCACATGTCCCGTTGCAGCGAACCACTGCCACCATAGGGTCGGCTTTGCTTACTTCTTTGCCAAGAATTTCAGCAACGGTGGACATCACATCGGGGCCTCCCACCGGACAGTTAAGGTCTGATATGTCATCAGCTTTCACCAATGCTTCCGCAAAGGCACGACAGCCGGGAAAACCGCATCCACCGCAATTTGCAGCCGGAAGGGCTTCTTCAACTTTGTCGATGCGGGGATCTTCGAAGACTTTAAATTTCTGGGAAGCCAGATAAAGTATCACTGCAGCCAATGCGCCCAGGCCGGCCAGTGTCAATATGGTAATCAAAACAATACTCATAACACTACTCCGTAGATGGTTTTATGGTAAAAGAAAACGTTTTAAAAAACTTGTGGTTAAATAACCTGAGGATTAGAAAGTAGGGGACCATTATTCCTAAAGCCAGAAGGCCGGCAAGGTTTTCATTGTTGGTAAGTGTGAAGGTGGTGATGAGGGTGGCCAGTATCAGAAACAACGGCAGAATATACGCCCACCAGGCTGCCTGTAACCCCAGCCTGCTTTCGCCCACCAATGTGACGCGGTCTCCGTGCTTAAAAGGACGGTCGCACGATGCATCAATCAGTTTTTCCTGAAGATCTGCAGCAGTGCAAACGCCTTTGGCATGACATGAGGCACAAGCCGACTGACTTAGTATTCTCACTGTTGCGCGCTCACCATCAGATTGTTCTACAATCCCCTGATGTTCTATTTGCTTGTTTTCTGACATGTTTTATACCCCTTGTGCGGCACAAATGTATATAATTGGGGATGATTGGATAGTGAGTGGTTCTATTTTTTGTTTAGAACAAATTAAAATAACATTTAACATCTTGTAGGATTGAGCAATAGCAGGAGGTAGGTGAGATAATTTAGACGATTTTATATTGAGGAATTTTTTCTGTATTGTTTTTTTCAACTAATCATCGCCCAGTTCATCTTTTGTTGTGCCAGTTTTTTAAGCTGGCGACGCAGCATTGCGCTATCGTGTTTATCCAAAAGAGGGTCATCTTTTAGGATGTCTGACGCTACATTGCGCGCCATTTGAAGAATGCGGGTGTCCTTGGCCAGGTTGGCAATTTTTAACTCAAAGGGAAGTCCCGATTGTTGTGTCCCTTCCAGATCGCCAGGGCCACGAAGTCTCATGTCGGCTTCGGCTATTTCAAAGCCGTCATTTGTAGCGGTCATAATCTCCATACGTTTTCGGGTCTCTGCCGAAAGTTTATATCCGGTCATCAGGATGCAATAGCTTTGATCGGCACCTCTTCCTACGCGTCCACGAAGCTGATGAAGTTGTGATAGTCCAAAGCGTTCTGCACTTTCGATAATCATTACAGAAGCGTTGGGAACATTAACTCCCACCTCAATTACCGTGGTGGATACGAGAATCTGGGACTTTCCAGAGGCAAATTCCTGCATGGCGGCATCTTTATCAGCCGGTTTCATTTTACCATGAACCATCGAAACCTTGTTGTTGGGAAATACACTTTTTATGTATTCAAATCCATCCGTCAGGTTCTGAAAATCCATTTTTTCGGATTCTTCAATGAGTGGATAGACTACATACACCTGGCGACCTGCATCTATCTGCTCCTTGACAAATTTATTGATTCCCAGTCGTTTCTTGTGGTAAGTGTGTGTCGTTTCCACAGGCTTTCGTCCGGGGGGCAATTCATCGATTACCGACACCTCAAGATCTCCGTAGGTTGTCATTGCCAGGGTTCTGGGAATGGGCGTAGCTGTCATTACCAGTACATGAGGTGGAGAGGTGTTTTTTTTCCACAAACGGGCCCGCTGAGCGACGCCAAAGCGGTGCTGCTCATCAATAACCACCAAACCCAGATTGTGGAATTTTACTGTATCTTCGATAAGCGCATGGGTGCCAATCAGTATGTTAAGTTCTCCTGACTGCAGCCGGGCGTGCAGCTCTTCTCTGGCAGTTTTTTTTGTGGAGCCAGTTAGTATTCCTACCTGAATATCCATTCCCATAAGCATTTCCGTGATGCTTTCGAAGTGCTGAGTCGCCAGAATTTCGGTGGGAGCCATAATGCAGGCCTGATAATTGTTGTCGATGGCTATCAGCATTACCATGAGGGCAACCAGTGTTTTTCCGCTTCCCACGTCTCCCTGTAGTAACCGATTCATTTGATGACCACTCCCCATGTCGCGACGTATCTCTTTAATGACGCGTTTTTGGGCGTTGGTAAGTTCGAAGGGAAGGTTTTCGGCATAGAAACGATTGAGGTGTTGACCTACGGTGGCAAAAACGTGTCCTTTCAGGTTGAAAGTGCGCTGATTGCGTAACCTGAGGATGTTTAGTTGAATGTAAAAAAGCTCCTCAAACTTCAGACGGAATGATGCTTTTTGAAGTGTTTCCGCGTCGGGTGGCATATGTATGTGTCGTAATGCCTGGTTAATATTCATCAACCTGAGTTGTTCCACAATACGGGCCGGGAGTGTTTCGGGGATGACTGAATTGTATGTTTGAAAAGCGTTTTGTACCAGTTTGAACATTGCACGGGAACCGAGGTAACTGCTTTTCATCTTCTCGGTGGTATTGTAAAATGGCTGAAGTCCTGCAAAGAACTGAACTTTTCCGTTTTGCTCTTTGTCCAGTTCAGGATGCACTACATTTATAGTGTTGTTGAATCTGGATGGTTTTCCGAATAAAATATAGGTTTCGTTGGGTTTTATTTGTTCTTTGAGGTACTTCAGGCCTTTGAACCATACCAGTTCCAGCGTGCCCGTACCGTCGGTGAAAGTGCCAACCATACGTTTGCCTCTGCTTTCTCCGGCGAGCTTCAATGAAGTGATTTTTCCTTTTACCTGGATGTATGGCATATCCCCGCTTATTTCGCGGATGCTGTAAAACCTGCTACGGTCAACATAGCGATACGGGAAATGATAAAGCAAATCCTCAAAAGAGACTATTTTTAGTTCTTTTTTCAGAATCTCTGCTTTCTTTGGGCCTACCCCCGGCAGGTACATGATATTATGTGTAGAGAGATCAGACATATTCTGAGCTCAAAAATAGAAGAAACCTTGATTTGAAACAAATGATGAAGCTACTTAAGCGTGTTTCACCATGAAAAATGATGCAATAAATTACGTAAAAAAGAGGCTGCTGTTCAGGCAACCTCTTAATTCGTAGGAATGAAAATTCTGTATTACAGCTTCTCAGCTTCGTCTTTTAGCTTGTCAGCTCCTTCTTCAGCTGCGTCAGCAACGTCTTCAGCAGTTTCTTTTGCAGCGTCGGCAGCATCTTCGGCTGCTTCACTAACTTCTTCTGTTGCGTCTTTTGCAGCATCTGCGGCGTCTTCTGCAACATCTTCTGCTTCGGCAGCAGCATCCTCAGCAGCTTCGGAAACGCTTTCAGTGGTTTCTTCTACAGCTTCTTCAGTTTTGTTGTCTTTTCCTGATTGTCCGGCACATGACATTAGGCCAAACACGATGGCAATGAAAAATAGCTTTTTCATAGTTTAAGTGAATTTTGGGTTTGAAATTTTGATAAATTGTAATGCATTAGCACAATATTGAGGGCAAGTTATAAAAAAATAAGGATTTTTGACAAAAAACCTTAAAAATATTTAGATGTGCTATTGGATACAACTCGGATAGTGATGGAAATATTAATTATGATGCGTTATTGCGGTGCCTGTAGGCTGCTTTTTTTAACCTGTCCATGATGGCAATACCGATTCCTTCTTCGGGAACAGTATCTGCAATAATGAATTCCACGTCTGCTGCTTCCATCGTGTGCAGCGCATTAAAGAGATTGATGGCAGCCTCTTCAGAGTTACGGGTTTTTGATAAGTATTCAACTTTTTTGAATTTTGAGGCATATTCCGGGGTTCCCCAAGCTATCAGACCTCCATTGCTCAGGTCTGAGTCATTGAAATCTGATATTCCGAGAAACATTGATTTTTGTGGACTGTAATGTGATTTTATCTGGCCGGGGGAGTGAAATTCGTCTTCTTTTTCTATCCGGATATGAGATTCAGGAATTACTTTTTTGATTTCTTCACTGCTTACTGCTCCGGGTCTGAGCATTACGAATCCATCGTCGTGCAACCGTATTACGCTCGACTCAATACCCACAGTTGTTGGTCCGCCATCAATAATATATGGCACATCGGGCAATTGATTTGCCACATGTTCAGCTCTGGTGGGACTTATTCTTCCAAATTTATTGGCGCTGGGTGCTGCAATGGGGGTTTGGGCTTCCGAAATCAACCGGAGTGCAAGCGGATGGTCTGGCATGCGAATCCCGACAGTGTTGAGCCCTGATGTTACAATGTCCGGTACCCTTTCATTTTTTTCTACAACAATGGTTAGCGGTCCGGGCCAGAATTTTTCTGCCAAAAGACGAATCCGGTCGTCAGAGTGTTTGCTTAATGAGGCGGCCTGTTCAAGATTGGCTACGTGAACAATTAACGGGTCAAAGGAAGGGCGTTCCTTGAGCCTGAATATATTGGCCACCGCATCCGGATTAAATGCATTGGCTCCTAGTCCGTAAACTGTTTCTGTTGGAAAAGCAACAAGTTTTCCTTCCCGGATTAATCTTGCTGCGTGCTGGATTGCTTTTCCTGTTTGCATAGTTGGTTTTGTTCAAAATTGCTTTTGAAAAAAAGCGTTAAAAACTTTTGAGGTGCAAAGGTAATACTTTCCTGAATGAGTTGTAATCGGTCAGGTTTTATAAAAAACAAATCCATGAGGCAGGTCAGAGATGTTGATGTCCCAGACGTTGTGCCTCATGGATGTTTTTTGGTCCCGATTTTGTGTCTGTTCATAAAGTCACGTTTGCTTCGTTATGCCATTCCCGAAAAGTACTCATTTACTCAGGTAAACTCCGCATTTTCGGGAATGCCAAGCCTTGCAAACCCAACATTCTGAACCGACACAGTTCCAATTGCAATTTTTCCCGACTTTATAGACGGGCACTATTTGGTGTTTGTCTTTAAAGTCCAACTTCTGGGTTGTTGCTCAAAATCTAAATCCTCAAATACAGTAGTATTCTGTAGTTTAGGTTTTTTACATGCATTGAGTCTGAACTTTCTATTTCAAACACGTGAAAAACGTTTAGTTTATGGACAAACACTATTTATTCAGGAAAGAGAAGCATTGTCTTCTTTTAGCTTTTGCCTTTGTTTTTCCTGAAATTCAACCACCTTTTGCCGGATGTTTTCATTGGAAATGCCGAATATTTTTGCGGTGGCCAGAGCTGCATTTTCCGGACTCAGAATTACCAGTGGAGCCACTCCTGAAGGCATTCTGAGGCTCGAGTAGATGTCGGATCCCGCAAATGAACTGCTTGTCGGAGGGCAGGCTATTACCGGACAGTGTGTTTGAGCATCACTGAATCCGCTAAGGGCATTGCTCATTCCCGCAATGGTGATGAAAACCGGATTGTTCTTTTCCTCTTCTTTTATAATTTTGTAGCATTCCAATGGAACCTTGTGCGCCGAGGCCACATATAGCACTGATTCAACGTCGAATTTTGTCAGGCTTTCAGAAATTCTTTGAGCCCATTCCAAGTCGGCTTTGGAACCCATTATGATTACTGCTTTACTCATGGTTGTCAATTTTATTAAAGGAATATCCATATTCAAAACTCATCGGTACAATCTCGTTGTACTCTTCTATGCTTGCATCGTTCAAACAAGCTTCAATAATTTTACGACCGGTAGGGTGCAGATCTGGTGTTAGGTATTTTTGAAGTTCTTCTTTGAAAAAGCTTTTCAACATCTCCGCACCGGCATCATATCCCTCAATTCCAACTTCAGGCTGATTGTAAACTTTCAGGAACCTGGAAGGAATCTTGGAACTTTCGATGGTCAGGTGATTTAATTCATATCCCAATAGCGGGCAACGTGCTTCCTGATATTGATCCTCTCTGAAACGTGCTGCTCCACGACGAGTCAGGTATTCTCGCATTAGCAACTGAGGCTTAAATCCAACTTCCCATGCACCAATATTTTGGTTTGGCACCAAAGTGAAGGTGGTTCTTGGTGTATCCGTGATTTGTTTCAAAAGCAGGTTGGCATGTGTGACCATTCTACCTGTGGCAAAAGGCCAGTAGGATCCAACACCCTCACTTTGCATTTTTCCGGTGCCCACGATACTGGGGTTCTTGAGTCCCCGGGGAGCAACCAAACGCCACAGCCATGCAATAGCAGGAGGTAAAATATGGAACATACCTACAATGCCAATGCTTGGATCTTCCTTGGTGCAACGTGTCGTTCTGAGTCCGAAGCTTCGAATATCTACAGCTACTTCACCTTCAATGGCATCCTCAACACTTTTGCGTGGTAATATTACTCTTGGATTAGGGCACTTGACACCAGGTTCATCCTCAATATGGTCCCAGATTAATGCCGTTGATTCCGGCTTTGTATCAATGTTTAAGAACAATAATGGCATTGAAGGATTAATGGTTTTTTCTTCCAGAAATGGATCATCACCATATTTGTTTACACTGTCAACTCTGACAAACCATGCATTTTCGGCATCAACAATCCGCAGTTTCCCGTCATCCTCCTGAACGTCGGGGTGGCAAAAGGCCATGTCATCAGCCACCGGTGTGAAAGAACAGAATCTTGGGATGGAAATATATCTTTTCTCTCCGGTGGTGGTATTTGTTCCAATGAGTACACGTCCGTCATGTTCCCGCACAATGTGCTGATGGAGTTCACTCTTTCCGCCTCCGCTGGCCCCCTCGTGCATTAATGTCGTGAGGTTGTCATAAGGACTTACGGACTGCACCGCTGAACAATGGGCAGTTATCCATCCTTCTTTTTCACCCTGCGTCAGCAGAACACCGTACAGACCCTTTTTTGCACTGGGGCCCGGGTATAAATTGTAGGAGTAGAGCTCATGAACTTTCTCAGTGCGGTTATGCACTACCACCTGCTTCCCCTCGAAATGGGTGTGTCTGAAAACAGGAGCTACAAAAATGGAAGATTTAATTTCATCTCCCTGTTTTAACTCTTCCAGTGAAACATGTTCCTGAAGCATTGCCAGTCCCAGTGCAAAAAATCCTGCATTGGCCGGAGCTATTGCAATTCCAAGAGATCCAATGCCTGCGCGTCCGGCAAAGTAGAAAAATACTGCAAGTTCCTGCTCTTTTAGCCAGGCAAAAGTCTCCTCTTGCAGGCTGGGGAAGTCATATTTGTATTTGTCCTTAAAGCGTGTTTTATCAGTAGGTTGATCGTCGGCAATGACCATGGTTCCCGGGTCGCGTCTTCTCATGTATGCTTCCGTGTAATTTGCAGATATTCCGTTCTTTACCTTTTGAACAACTGCTTCCACGTATTCGCCTTTGCCGGGAATGTCATACTTTACTTCGTATTCTTTTTGGCCATTGGTAGCGGCTTCCACAAGTTCATCTGTCGTATTGAAAAAATGCACAGCTTTGCAGTTCTCAAGAACATCCAGTACATTCTCCGGCAGATCAACCTTTTTCTCTTTAATTTTTTTGATTAAGTCGCTCATATTTGTTTGTTTTTGGTTTCAGTTTCAGTAAACTTTTATCTTCCTGATGAAACATTCATTTGTTGAGTCTTTTGTGTTTCGAATGCAATGATATAAAAAAAAGTTGTTGATGAAATATATTTAGTATAATTTAACTATGATTTTTTGCCACAAAGAAGTTTTGATGTTGAATTAATGCATTAAAAGCTCTGAAATATAGTGTGGTAAGCGGTTTTCGGCAGAGGTGTTTTGATATGGGCAAAGAGGCGGGAGTTTCAGTATAGTTAAACTTTTCGTGTGTGATTGTATAGCTAAGTCAAAAAAACCGTTATTTTTGCAATCATCATTTAAGTATCTTCTTATGGATAAATTGGGAAAGAGAATAAAGCAAAGAAGAGAGGCTGTTGGCCTTACTCTTAGTGGACTGAGTAAGGCTTCCGGGGCAAGTCTCAGTCTTTTGTCGCAAATAGAGCACGGTAAAACCTATCCATCGTTGCATACATTGAAGAATATTGCGGTAGCACTGAATTCATCGGTTGGAACATTGATTGGTGAGCAGGAAAACCTTTCTCACAATCCATTTATGAGTTTTAGCGAACGAAAACTGGTAAAGCAAACCGAGTGGGGCGCTTCTCTGTTTATGCTTACACATTACAGTCCCTCTCAAAGCATAGAGCCCTATATGGTAAGGCTCGAAAACCGGGGCACCTGTCAGGGGTTGGTGGAGGGGTCTCGGAGAGCGCAGGAATTTTGCCATGTGTTAACCGGTGCTATAGAGATTGATCTGCGTGGGAAGCCATTTATTCTTAAACAGGGTGACAGTATCATATTTGATTCGTATGAACTCAATTCCATTGTTAATCTTCATGATGGGATCAGTGACTTTCTCTGGATTTTTGCTCAGGAAAAAGGATAACATCAGAATATCAGTTTCCGTCTTAAAGTCTGTTTGGTAAATGTTTCATTATTTGCAATCTTTGAAGTCTTGATTTTATAGTTATTTTAAGTTTTAACATTGAACACTCATCTTCTTTCTTACCGTATAAAATCCTGGTTGTTGTATCTGATAAATGCCCGATACTACAAAGGGTTTGGCATACATTCTCCGTTTGTGTTTTATCTGGTTCGCGAACTTTTTTGGGAATCCCATCCTTTTTATGCTTTTGAGAAGATTGATGCCGCAAGAAGGATGTTGCTGAGAAATAAACAGCGGGTTAATGTGGATACATTGGGAATGCCCTCTGTTGTTTCAGGCAACAAAAAGAGTATCCGTAAACTTACAGCTCAGGGAAGTATTCCTGATAAATACGGCAAACTTATATTCAGATTGGTGAATAAGCTGGAATGCCATAATATTCTGGAGTTGGGAACCGGAACCGGGATGGCAACACTTTATATGGCTCTGCCATCTTCCCGGGCAAAGATTTTTAGTATTGATGGAAATGAGGCCTTGCAGCGAGTGGCTGCAAGTCTTTTTGAAATGACTGACGTTGGAAATGTGACGCTACGCAATGGCTCTTTTAAAGAATATCTACCATCGGTGCTTGATGAAATGGAATTTTTGGATTTTGCGTTTCTCGATGGTGATCATCAATACCAAAACACAATGCAATACTTTGAAATGTGTTTGAAAAAGAGTCATAACAACTCCGTTTTTGTTTTTGATGACATTCACTGGTCTCCGGATATGGAGAAGGCGTGGCATGAGATTTCGCATCACCCTGACGTGACGGTGTCAATGGATTTATACCGGATAGGGATTGTGTTTTTCCGGAAGGAATGTACCAGGCAGCATTATGTAGTGCGATACTAACAGCCGGAAAGGAGGGCATTGAAGGGTTTTTTTGCTCTTTTGTTAAACCATTATGGGTTTGCTTTATCAAAGTATCTGATAATTTTGGTCCGACGCAGGATTTCAACTCTTCTGCAAGACCTGATTTTGTGTTTTGCTAACTCTTTTTTAATAAACTCCACCAATGGATACAGCTGTTATTCACATAGAAGATCTGAAGAAACATTATGAGGTAGGAACTCAGGTGGTTAAAGCGCTCAATGGAGTGTCTCTTTCCATTGAGAAGGGCGAGTATGTGGCTATTATGGGCCCGTCAGGATCCGGGAAATCCACACTGATGAACCTTATTGGTGCACTTGATACGCCCACGTCGGGACGATACATCCTAAACGGAACCGATGTCAGTCACATGAGTGACGATCAGCTTGCCGAAATAAGAAATCGTGAAATTGGTTTTGTTTTTCAGACGTTTAATTTGTTGCCAAGATATTCTGCTTTGGATAATGTTGTGCTTCCATTGATATATGCGGGAGTAAAAAAAGAAGAACGTTATGATAAAGGACGACAGGCTTTGGATAATGTCGGACTTGCTGAAAGAATGACGCACAAACCCAATGAATTGTCAGGGGGACAGCGGCAAAGGGTTGCTGTGGCCCGGGCATTGGTCAATAAACCGTCTCTTATTTTGGCCGATGAGCCAACCGGTAACCTGGACTCCAAAACTTCCGTGGACATCATGCGTCTGTTTGAGGAGATTCACAATGCAGGCAATACCATTGTATTGGTGACACATGAAGAGGATATTGCCCAACATGCCAAAAGAATTATCCGGTTGCGCGATGGAGTCGTCGAAAGTGATGAGGCGGTGGAAAAAATTCTGAGTTCTGAGGTTTGATTTCTGGGTTTGGGCTGTGAGTTTTGGGTTCAGGGTTTTGAGTTGGAGTGTACGGAGTTGACAAAACCACCCTGGTAGAGACTTGCGGTTCTGTGTCTAATTGGTGTTTGACTAATAGAGATGCCCGGATCTGTGTTAAAATGGTCATGTGTCTCTACGAAAGTACATCTCTACAGACCTGCGTCTAACCCACCAAAACAAAGTTTCAGTTACAAGTTTTAATCTTCAATTTCTCTGTTTTTTTCTCAACCTTAACCTCATTCTTTGCCTCAAGTCTTAGGAACTTAAAATAAACGGTACCAATACCGGCACCAGAATCGAAAGAACGATTCCACTGAAAATACTGATGACCGCGTATTCTTTTCCGGTGGCTTTTACAATAACCGGCAAAGTAGTGTCCATGGCTGTGGCTCCGCCCGAAACTATGGCGCCAAGCTTTCCGAACCATCTGACCATGAGTGGTGCTGCGAGCAGGGTGATAACTTCTCTGAAAATGTTGGCAAGCAGTGCTATTACGCCCATTTCACTTCCGCTGATCTGGTCGATAAATATTGCTGAAAGAGAATAGTAGCCAAAACCCGCACCAATGGCCATTCCGTTAGCGGTGTCAATACTGTCTAAAAGAAAAGAGGTCAGTAAACTGCCACCAATACTGCCCACGATTACGATGGCCGGAACCAATAGTATTCTGAAGCTTGTTCGTTTCAATATTTCCAGTGCCCTAGGGTCTGCTCCCAGTCCTGTTCCCACAAGTATCATCATTACATACAATGTACCTGTGGCTACCATGTTATCGCCCCAATATGCCGGAAAGACTCCCCATCGGCTTCCAATTGTTCCGGCCACGAAGAAGAGCAGAATCCACAGACTTTGGTTTTTTAGGATACCGATAAACCATCCTGGAGTCAGAGGTTTATGACTTAATTTTGTGCGCTTTGGTACTTCTTCTTTGTCTTCTTTGAAGAATGAAGTTGCCAGACGGGCCAGAATCAGGCTGCCAAGAATGGCTCCACTGCTCAAAAGAACGGCTTGCCAGCCCAGGGAAGTGATGTTTTGGATCACCCGATCATCAGTCCCCACTGATATTCCAAGAAAGAACAGAAGGGCAAAAATGGCCACAGACACCAATGGCTCTGTTATTTTTAAAACAATGGGGTGTTTCCGTAGAAGGAGACCGATTCCTATGCCAACGATGAATAATCCTATTACGGCAAGTGATATCATTCAGGTATTGGTTTTTTTTATTAATGAACAGTGGTTTTTTGATGATTTAGGGGTTCAGGCTGAGACAAATATTGAGGCTGAGGTTTAGAGTTAGCTTACAGGCCGGTTATTGTTTACCATTTTGGACCCTTTTCATCCGGAAAACTCTCATTGTACTCATTCCAAAAACTTTTGACTTCCTGTTTTACTTCTTTATGAAGAAATAAGAGTCCTATCAGGTTTGGGATTGTCATCAGGGCGATGGTAATTCCTGAAAATATCCAGACAATGGTGGTGTCGGTAAATGATGCCAGAAAGAATCCGATAATATAGATGCCTTTGTACCATAAAACCCCCTTTATGCCAAACAGGAAGGTGACGGCTCTTCCGCCGTAATAACTCCAGGATATAGCAGTAGAAAAAGCAAACAGAAGTAAGCCGATGGAAACAATGTACTTTCCGTATTCTCCCAGCCAGCTTCGTGAAAAAGCTACCGTGGTAAGAGGAGCACTGTGCAGAAGAGATTCTCCTTCTATGGTGTAGCGATCGGACTCCTTTAATAGTCCGTTGATTACCCCGATGTTTCCTGAAAAAAGACTGCCGTCTTTGTATATTTTTACGTTTTCTGCAACGGAACGGGCATGGAGGATGGTGACATTACTCCCAGGGGCTCCGTTTTCGGTTTGCAGGGCCCCTGTAAACAGAGGCAAAGTGTTTTCTCCTGAAAGATGCTCTTGTAAAATGTTTCGGTCAGCGTCTGTGTAATGTCCATCAATGATTTCCATATCGGTCATCTGGAACCGGTTTTCAAGTTTTTCATTCCATACCCCTGATGCCATGAGGGTCAGTCCCGTAAGCATACAAATGATTATTGTGTCAATGAATGGCTCCAGCAGGGCTACAAGACCTTCGGAAACGGGTTCGTGAGCCCTTGCTGCGGCATGCGCGATAGGGGCAGAGCCCTGTCCTGCTTCATTGGAAAACAATCCGCGGTTAACTCCCCGGTTAAAAGCGAAAGCCACTGATGCGCCTAAAAATCCTCCCGTGGCCGAGCTGCCTGTGAGAATGCCGGAAGCTATGGCTTGAAGTGAGGGAATTATGTTTTCATAATTGTAAACGATAACCAGCATGGCTCCGATAAAATAGATGACTGCCATTACCGGAACCAGTGTTTGGGTCACTTTGGCAATCCTTTTGATGCCTCCAAGAATTACAAACCCCATCAGAACACTTAAAATTGCTCCTGTAAGGACATGGGGGATTTCGAAGGTTTCGAAAAGAGAATTGGATATGCTGTTGATCTGAGGAAGATTGCCGGTTCCAAAGGAGGAGAAAATTGTTGCTACTGCAAAAATGATGGCCAGCAGACTGCCTGTTTTTATTACTTTTCCTGATGGAAGTCTAAGGTTCAGCCTTTTTTTCATGTAGTACATCGGTCCTCCACTGATGGATCCGTCAGACGCTTTGTCTCTGTATTTATGAGAAAGTGTAACTTCCACAAACTTGGTGGTCATTCCAATCATCGCAGTTACCAGCATCCAAAACAGAGCCGCCGGGCCTCCCAGGTGAAGAGCCAGGGCCACTCCTGCAATATTTCCTGTACCCACCGTCCCCGAAAGTGCAGTGGTCAGTGCCTGAAAATGGCTTGTGTCCCCCACGTCGCCTTCCCGGTCGAATTTTCCCCTGACAATTTTAAGGGCATATTTAAAAAATCTTATTTGCGGAAAAACCAGGTAAATGGTAAAGAACAGGCCAGTGCCCAATAAAAGATAAACAAACCAGGCTGATCCTCCGATCATGCTGTCGATTTGTGTGAGAATGTTCGTGAATTCCTGCATAAGTTTAGGCTGATAAATGGTTGGGATTTGCAAATATAGCAATTGAAACGGGCTCCGGGTTTAACAGTTATTGCTTTTTTGTCGCTTTGTTTAATTTCTTATTTCGTTCGTTGGCTGAAGTTGTTCGTTCAGAAAACAATGATAGTTGTTCAGAAAGTGAGGGTGTTTGGGGTTGGAATATATGAACTTCTTCTGGTAAGTTTGTGGCGTTTTTAAAAGAAAAGCTCTTTAGTTTTTTCCTTTTTAGGCAGACAGATTTCACTGTGTTGTTTCTTTTATTTCCCCCTGAAAGAATTTTGCCACCGTGTAATAAGTGTTCAAACGATGATCTCGTTTGGTTTATCTCTTATTGATTTTAAATAGAAAATTTGTCGTTAAATATTGAATTTTCAAATAATTCTGAACAAATAATCTTTGTTTAATTTTAATCAATTAGTTAAATGAAAAATTTAAAACTCCTAACCGGTACGGCTGTTTTGGCCGGACTCCTACTCACCACCGGATGTGTGAAAAATGAAGAGGCTGACGGTGTAAAAGCCCTTAGACAAGCTCAGGCAGCTAAATTAAATGCCGAAGCTACTGCCACAACTCTTGCCGCTGAAGCTGAAGCTGCTTACAGAAACGCCGAAACAGCGGTTAAGCAGGCTGAAGTTGCCATTAAAGAGGCTGAAGCCCGAGCAAAAGAAATACAAAATGCTTACAATGAAGCCAGCAATGAGATTTCAATTGCCAATGCTCAGATCGCTGCTGATCTGAATCAGGCTCAGACTCAGGCTATCATTGACAAGGCTCTTGTTACTGCTGAAAAAGATTTGGCTGAAGCCCAGAAAGACCTGGAGATTGCGCTTTCAAAGTATGAATCCGAGCTTGCTGCTGATGCTGCAAAAAACAAGAATCTTTCTGCTTATCTGACTGCTTACAAAGAAGCTATCACAGATGTTAATACTTTGAGGCAGGAGATTATCGGTCTTCAGAGAAATCTGGCCACCGCTCAGTTGTACTTCCTGAATAATAATCTTACCGATTCAGGAAATCTGGCCGCTGCCAAAACCATTCAGCAGGAATACCTGAATGTTAAACTTGGATATCTTCAGGGATGGGTGGAACGCTACGAAGCAGTAATGGGTGATTTGGCAACCATTGCTGACGAACTGGTAGATGTGAAAGAAGATATCTACAATCTTAAAGCTCAGATTGATGACAAAGAAGTGGAGCAGAAGCTGGCAGAGCAAGCCCGCGAAGTTGCGCTCGAAGAGTACCAGGCTGCTTACGATGCATGGGAGGAAGTGGTGAATAAGGATAATTTGATTGATTTATTTTCTGATGAAGAAAACATAAATTCTGAGATTATTCCTTATAGTTATCTTACCAATGTAATTGATCCTGATAATATTGAAGAAACTGGTGCTGGTGATTCTGACTTTGATACCGAAGGTATTTATTTCCAGTCATACAAATATTACAATGACTGGATTGAAGGCTTCGAAGCCGATATTGATGCCAATGAGGAGTTGATTTCCGAAAAAGAAGATGTGGTTGATCTGCTTGAAGAGCTTCATGAGCAATATGCATCTCAACTGGCCGCTCTTGAACAGGCTGTTATTACGGAATTTGAAAAGATCGAGCCTCTGTTGCATGAAGTAAATGTGGCTGAAATTGCCAATCAGGCGGAACAAACAACTGCCAGTCAGGATGCATTGGATGATGCAGTGGATGCTCTTGAGGCTGTCACGGACAATCCCGGTGATCCGATGAACTCTACTTCAGGAACATTCTACGATGCATATACAGCTTATGACGAATTCATCAATGATGTGAATGATTCTGATATAGATCTCTCTTTCCTTTATATGGCCAACTATGCGGAAAGTCCACTGGGACCCAACGAGGAGGTAGTAAATATCCCTTATTTTATTGGAGTATTTAATGCAGAAATTGAAAGCTGGGAAGCAGAAATTGACGGCTGGGAGGATGATATGAGTGAGTATGAGGCCGATCTCGAAATTGTTGAAGGTTATGTTGCTTATCTCGAAGGTCTTCAGTCAGGTAATCTGACAGCCCTGGAAACTTCTTACCAGGATGCCAAAGCTGTATTTTATGCCGCAAGGGTTGCTTATGATGAAGTTTCAGCCGAATTGGCTGCTCTTAAAGCTGAGTTAGTTCGTGCTGAAGGTTTTGAGGATGTTCTCGAAGGAAATGGCGAAGATATTTCAGACGATTTGTATGAAAATGTAACCGGTCTTAAAGAGCAGATTGCTAAAACAGAGGCTGATATCGCTGAGATTGACAATGACTTTGCAAACTGGGAGGCTTTGATTGCAAGCCTGGAAGCAAAAATTGCCCAGAAACAAACCGAGCTGGATATCTATCAGGCAGAGGCAGATCATTACAAAGAGTTAATTGATGCAGAATTAGGAGAGGAGTAGTTTAGGAGAAATAAATATTCCCCGGCCGGGGAGTTCAGCTTCCCGGCCATATTTTTCACTATTACTATAATCCTTAAATAAAAGCCTGATTCTTATGAGAAAGATAAAAATGTCGTGGACGTTGATGGTGGCAATGCTCCTTCTTACCGGAGGAGTTATGGCTCAATCTTTTGGTCCGCAGGCAGGCGATAAATCGGTGGCCCTACGCTTTGGACGTGCTGTTTCGTTTGGCGATATGTATTATGAAGTAAATGGAGCCGTAAATGATTGGGATGGTATTGCAAGGAATCTTTCCTGGCCCCTGGAAAATACCTACAGTACAAGTAACAGCATGACAAATATGATTGGTGTCGAAGCGAAATATTTCATCACTTCACAAATTGCTGCACGCTTCAACGGTTCAGGAGCTATTGTTAGCTCTCCTGCTGCAGATGCAACAATGGTGACCGGAGAAGCAAGAGTGGAGGGAGAAGCTTCTTATCCTGGAACATTCGTTCCGGGTTGGGAGATGATGGAAAGCCGCACTACCAAACAGTTTTATGTTGATTTAGGTGCCGATTACTATTTCGCCAGTAACTATTCGAAAGTAAACCCCTACGGGGGAGTGCAAGTCAACGCTACCTATGGTCAGATGGAAATTGCTGATGGATTCAGAGGTGTTGATGATGATGGAGAAGTGATTCCTACCTATGATACGCGTCGCGGAGAGGCTTATGGCCTTGGCGGTAGTATTGTCGGAGGTATCGACTACTATTTGTCCGAAGGAATGTTTCTTGGGATTGAGATTAAAGCCTTTAATTATATGTACAATGCAAAACGTGTGTTTCATCAGAGTGGTATGGAAGCACAGGATGCTGCTACACATAATACTGCGTTCCTTTCACAGCCGGTTATTAAACTTGGTTTCCGGTTCTGATCAGGAAAGAATAAATGTTAACAAAAAAGGCGACCTTACGGGCCGCCTTTTTTGTGTTGTAAATACGATTCATGTATAGACGATTCATGAATCGTCTCTACAGGTTTTTCATCGACAACTGGATCCTTTTGCGGGCTACATCCACCTCCAGCACCCGCACTTCCACATGCTGATGTAACTTTACCACGTCATTGGGGTTTGAAATGAAACGGTCGGCCAGCTGGGAAATGTGCACCAGTCCGTCCTGCTTGACTCCCACATCCACAAAGGCACCAAAATTGGTGATGTTGGTAACAATGCCAGGGATTGTCATTCCGGGTTTCAGATCTTCCATGCTATGTACGTCTTTGGAAAACTCAAAAACTTTGATGGTTTGACGTGGATCCCGCCCTGGTTTCTCGAGCTCCTGCATGATGTCTTTTAGAGTAGGCAAGCCGGTATCGTTTGTTACATAACGATTCAGATCAATCTTTTCTCGAAGCGTCTTGTCATTAATCAGGTCTATTATTTCACATCCCAGATCAGCGGCCATCTGTTTTACGATGGAATAAGACTCGGGGTGAACGGCAGTGCTGTCCAGTGGGTTTTTTGCATCCGAAATCCGGAGGAATCCTGCCGCCTGTTCAAAAGCTTTGGCTCCCAGTCTGGGAACTTTTTTTAATGCTGCACGACTGGCAAAGGCACCGTTTTCATTCCTGTATGATACGATGTTTTTGGCCAGTGCTGGTCCCAGACCGGAGATGTATGTGAGCAGGTGATGACTGGCAGTGTTGAGGTTTACCCCTACACTGTTAACTGCCGATTCTACGACTCTGTCCAAAGCGTCTTTTAACTGATGTTGATCTACATCATGCTGATATTGGCCCACTCCGATGGATTTTGGGTCGATTTTCACCAGCTCTGCCAACGGGTCCATCAGGCGACGACCAATGGAGACTGCTCCGCGAACAGTGACATCATACTGGGGGAATTCATCACGGGCAACTTTGCTTGCGCTGTAAACAGATGCACCGTCTTCACTGACTACAAAAACCTGAACGTCACGATTGAATTTTGTTTTCCTTACCAAATCTTCGGTTTCCCTGGAGGCCGTTCCGTTTCCAATGGCAATGGCTTCTATTTTGTAGGCATCTACCAGCGAATCCAGTTTCTTCATGGCTTTCACGCTCTCTTTTTGCGGGGGATGAGGATAAATTGCTTCATTGTGCAACAATTCACCCTGAGCATCCAGACATACCACTTTACAGCCGGTGCGGTATCCCGGATCAATGGCTAGTACGCGCTTCTGGCCAAGTGGAGGAGCCAGTAAAAGTTGTCTCAGGTTGTCACTGAATACCCGAATGGCTTCTTCGTCGGCTTTTTCCTTGAAGAGTGCCATGGTCTCGTTTTCCAGGGAGGGGGCCAGTAATCTTTTGTATGAATCTTCGGTCGCCATTTCTACCTGATCTGATGCATCGTTGTTTCCTTTTACAAAAAGGCGTTTTAGACGGGGCAGCACATTTTCTGCATCAGGGGCTGCTCCCAGTTTCAGGAAGCCTTCTTTTTCTCCACGCTGCATGGCCAGGAACCGATGGGAGGGGCAGCGCTTAAGCGGTTCGTCCCACTCAAAATAATCACGGTATTTGGCACCTTCCTCTTCTTTTCCTTTTACCAGCCGTGCTGTTATTACAGAATGGTGCTGAAAACTGTTGCGGACAATCTCCCGGGCGGTCTGATTTTCGTTGATCCACTCAGCAATAATGTCGCGTGCACCCTGCAACGCAGCCTCTGTATCAGTAACTTCATCGGTCAGGAAGGAGGCTGCCCGGGTCTCTATATCCCGTTCATGCTGCTTCATTATGATTTTGGCCAGTGGTTCCAGTCCCAGTTCCCTGGCTTTTGTGGCGCGTGTTTTTCTTTTTGGCTTGAAAGGCAGGTAAATGTCTTCAAGTTCTGTACTGTCGTAACAGTTTTCTATTTTTGATTTTAATTCATCGGTGAGCAAATCCTGTTCTTCGATGGTTTTCAGAATGGTCGCTTTTCTCTTCTCCAGGTCCTGAAATTTGTCGTAGGCTTCCTTTATGTCTCCAATGGCAACTTCATCTAAACTTCCGGTGCGTTCTTTCCTGTATCTGCTGATGAATGGAATGGTAGCTCCTTCGTCAAGGAGCGCAATGGTGTTGTTGACCTGAGTTGCTGAAATACCTGTTTTTTCAGCTATTAGTTTTGGAATGGTTTGCATAATGAACGGATTTTATATGATTTTTTTGTTTTTGCCCGATCGTGATTCTCTCTGATGCTGAAAAGCTGCATAAACAGGGACTGGCCCGGCCCATACAGCCTTCTGATTTCTTGATAATGCAAATTTTATATTACCACATTACTCGTTTATCTGCTCTCCTGCACATATTTGCTCTTTTCGGGTAATTCCGGTTATCTGCCATGTGTCAGCAGGAAAGTAAACTTTTTTCAGCATTTGATAAAACGGTCCAAAAGCATTGTACTGCATGAGGTTTGTTGAAAAGCTGACCAGGAGCTTTACGGGCTGACCTACCTATTGTTATCCCGGGATTTTCCGGAAGGTTTCCCTCCTTTTTTGTTGTACCGTTTAAAAGGTTTTTTCCCTTTCCTGAAAGGTTTTGGATTATATGCCGGGCCTTCTCCAACCTCCTGAGGCAAAGGAATTTTTATGATGGTTGATTCAATCAGTTCTTCAATTTTTTGAAAATCCTGTTGATCTTTTTCGGTGATGAAGGTCAGTGCCACTCCTGTGGAGGATGCTCTGGCGGTACGCCCCACCCGGTGTACGTAATCTTCTGCATCATGGGGAACATCAAAATTTATGACCAGGTCGATTCCTTCCACATCAATACCCCTGGCTATGATGTCGGTGGCCACAAGAATCTGCACATTTCGGTTTTTGAATTCGCGCATTACTTCAGTCCTGTCTTTTTGTTCCAGATCTGAGTGAATTGCTTTTGCCGGGAATCCGTTTCGTTGCAGAGATTGTTGAATCTCCTTAACCTTTTGTTTGGTAGAAGAGAAGATTACAATGCTTTTCAGATCTTTCCCCTTCAGCAGGCTGTTGATCAATGGTATTTTCTGGGGTTCGTAAGTCATATAAGCTCCCTGGAGTACTCCTTCTGCCGGTTTGGACAGGGCGATGTTGACTTCTTCATATTCAGAAAGGAGTTCACGAGCCATGTCTCTGATTTTTTTGGGCATGGTAGCCGAGAACATGAGGGTCTGCCGTTCTTTGGGAAGGAAGGAGACAATTTGCATAATGTCTTCGTAGAAACCCATATCGAGCATACGATCTGCTTCGTCGAGGATGAGGTGTTTTAAGGTATCCATCTTGACGTATCCCATGCTCAGATGCTGAATCAGCCGGCCGGGTGTGGCCACGATCACATTGGCTCCTGTGGTCAGCGCATTTTTCTGTGCATTCCAGAGTCCGGCATCATTTCCTCCATATACCGCAATAGAGGTGATTGGTAGAAAATACCCAAAACCCTCCATTTGCTGATCAATTTGCATGGCCAGCTCACGGGTTGGCACCAATACTAAGGTATTGAGTCCTTCGGAATTTGATTGCACCTGACGATCGAGTACTGGAAGCAGATAAGCTGCTGTTTTTCCGGTGCCGGTTTGCGCACAGGCAATCATATCTTTCCCGTTCATGATGGGAGGGATGGTGGCCTCCTGAACGGGGGTTGCTTTTTCAAATCTCATGGCTTCCAGTCCGTCAATTACTTCCTGCGAGAAGCCAAATTCTGTAAATTTCAAAATCTTTTCTTTTTTAGTTACTGTTACTCCACTAGAAGAACCAACCCTTTCAGGTATTCACTTTCGGGATGATAAATATTAACCGGATGATCTGCCGGTTGCTCCAGCTGATGCAGAATTCTTACAAAACGGCCGGTTTTGGCGGCAGCCGAAAAAACTGCTTTTCGGAAGGCATCTTTACTGATGACCTGAGAACAGGAGAAGGTAAAGATAATGCCGCCTGGTTTAATTTTTTCTATGGCTTTTGCATTTAATTTTCGGTATCCCTGCAGGGCATTCGGAACCACATTCAGATGTTTTGCAAATGCCGGAGGGTCCAGAATCATCAGGTCATATTCATCTTTCGGGGAATTCAGGAATTTAAACGCATCTTCTGCAAAAGCCTGATGTCGCTCATCACCCGGGAAGTTAAGTTCCACATTCTGGCGGGTCAGTTCAATGGCGCGTTCGGAACTGTCCACAGAATGTACCAGCGATGCTCCTCCCCGCAAGCCATAAAAAGAGAATCCTCCGGTATAGCAAAAAAGGTTCAGAACTTTTTTGTCTTTGCTGTATTTCTCCAGTAAAGCTCTGTTCTCACGCTGGTCAACAAAAAATCCGGTTTTCTGGCCTTTTTCGTAGTCCACATTAAAGCGCAATCCGTTTTCAATAGCTGTTTTATCCTCTGTTTTCCCGTAAAGAAAGCCATTTTCTGCTGTGATATTGGCTTTAAAAGGGATGGTTCCCTCCGATTTGTTGTAAATGGCCTTGAGTTCCGGGCCCAAAGCATTTTGGAGGGCTTTACACAATGTGTCTTTGATGAGGTACATTCCAACTGTATGGATTTGCATAACAGCGGTTTGGTTGTACATATCCACGATAAGTCCCGGCATGCCGTCTCCTTCTGCATGAATCAGCCGGTAGGCATTGGTTTCCGGATTGTTGAAGAGACCTGATTTTTTTCTGACATCCAGGGCTTTTCGGATTTTATCTTCCCAGAATTTTTCATCCGGCGTTATTTTGGAAAACGAAAAGATTCTTACTGCGATGGAACCGATCTGCGAATGGCCCATTGCCAGAAAGTTGTTGTTGTTGTCCAGTACTTCTACAATATCTCCTTCTTCTATTTCTCCGGAAACAGATTTGATGGCCCCTGAGAATATCCAGGGGTGAAACCGTAAAATGCTTTGTTCTTTTCCCGGTTTTAGAATGATTTTAGCAAATTCCATATATAGGTTGGCTGTTATGAGCTTTTTTCTTGTGGTTGAGCGTCTTTTTTCTTCAGAGGAACCGGTTTCAGCTCTTTTAATTTGTTGTAAATCTCAAGAGATACCCAGGCATCGGTGGCCGCGTAAAGTATTTGTCCCTCTGATAGTTCCTGAGCTTCCCAGTTGGAGAGTCTTTGTCGCTTGGAAACTCTGAATCCCAACAGAAGACCGGCAAGGTTTTTCAAACTCAGGACTTCAATTCCGTATTTGGGAGCCATTTCCTGAAGCTCCACAAATCCTTTGGGAACAAAATTGTTTAACTGTTTCAGCCCCCGGATGTCGTCCCGAATGCCGACGCCAACCTTTACAACCCCGGGGTTGTTCATTAGTTTCGTCAGGGAACCGTTGAATCCTGTATTGGGAAGGCGAAACAGATAAGCTTCGTCTTTGGTGCTGAGTTGCAGGAGTGATATGTCGTGAGAAACACCTTTTTTAAAAGAGGGCTTGGTTTCGGTATCAAAACCGATCGCTTTTTCTTTTAGAAGTCTTTCTACGATTTCGGAAACGTGATCAGGATCCTCAATCACTGTCACTTTCCCTTCAAACTGTTTCAGGGGTAATTCGTTGATTGCGTCTTTGGATATTGTATGCTGCATTCAGTTAAAATGTTACTGTTGGCCGGTCTTTGTTTTCTGCCGGCACTAATTAGTGCTCGTCTATAAACTCGGGATAGTGTATTTGTTATCATGTGTCTGGTCAGAAAGTGCCTGTTGCATGGCTTGCCCCGATATCTTCGGGGGCTTGCGAAGCTGCCAAAAACGGAGTTCCGAAGTAGCTTTTGTAAGGTTTTTTGAACAAAAAACCATCAAAAAGCACAATCGGGATGAGTATTTTGGCGGCAAGCGTAACGACGCAAATGGTACTTTATGGACAGACACTAAATTAAATGTTGTTCCGATCTTCTTCGTGGTCATCCTGCCAGTTTTTTTGCATTTTTGAGATCAACCAGTCATCGGTGTTTCTACGATCTTCTGTCGGATCGGTTTCATCATTTTCTTCATCTATGTTCTCTCCGTTGAAGGCGACCTCATGCAATGCCCTGAGAACGTTGACTAGCTTTTGTCCCCAATACTCCTCAAAACTATGTATTAGTTCGATGAGTGCTTCATTCATGATCTCTGTTACGGCTGTACGGTAACTCATTAAGAAGTCCTTGACATCCTGATAGATGTCCGCCAGGTTTTCAGAAATCGTTGCCGTGAGCGGTTCTACACTTCTTTGCATATCTGCGGTAAAAACTTCCAAATAATCATTGTAGGGGCCCATTTTTACCAATACCGCATTAAGGATTTGTTGATACTCGTCCTCATTCACAAATTTTTCCAGGAAGTCATCTTCCAGCATTGTTTCCGTTTTGGGTAAAACGGATGCTTTGAGGTACAATAGTGGCAGCATTTTGCGCCCTGTATCCACAAAATCCCTGCGAGGCAGTGAAAGTGTACTTTCGAGCCAGACACAGAATTCCTTGGCAACAGTTACAAATTCAACTACGTTTTTGGAATAAACCGGATGTTCAAAATCTGTCTGCATAATTGTTGCAAAATTAGTGATAAATATTGATAATGTTGTGTTTAATCGGGGTAAAACCCTATTTTATATAGTCTTTCCTCAAGCCATGTCAGCAACTGTATTATTTCAGCCACTCCATCTCTCCCGTTTCCATCTCTCCAATTATTTCGTGATCTTCAAGCCATTTTAATACCTCCCAAACCTTTTTTTGGTCATATTGAAGGGAATCAACGAGTTTTTCTGCCTCCATGGGGTGTGCTTTCAGAAGTTTTTCCATCGATGTTTCGATGTCATTAAAGGTGTTGTCAGTCAGGCCGGTCTTTTTTCGGGAAAGACAGACATCGCATATTCCGCAATTTCCGGACTTGCTTTGTCCGAAGTAACTAAGCAGTAGCCGGCTTCTGCAGATATGATCCGATGAACCGTATTCAATGACGGCTCCGATCTGATCCATGTATTGTTGTTTTCTTTTTTCATAGACCTCAGGAGGCAGGCGCAGGTGCCGTAGTTCTTCGCGCGATTGAAGCCAGGTAATCAAAGGTGTTTTTCTTCGGGGGATGTAGTGAATAATGCCTGCTTTGGAGAGTTTCTGAAGTGCTTTGTAAATAACCTCCACCTTTGCTGCGGTTTTTTTGGCCAGATCTGCTTCATAGATAGAGGCATACTCAGTAAACAGGCCGGTGTATGTACGTAGCAATATTTTTATAAACGGATCCATATCTGCATGGGCCACCTGGTATTTGTAAAGTTCGTTACCCTCAACCAGAAACATTGCTTTTGAGGGGATGTCAAGCTCCTCAGTGAATGTCAGGTATCCGGCTCGCTGTAGGATCTTCAGGGAGTTGAAAACCTGAAGAATGTTGAATTTGAAGGTGCTGCAGAATTTCCCCATGTCAAAATCATAAATCATTTGAAAACCTGTGCCTACGGGTAACTGGAAGAAATTCCCCAGGGCCTCGTAAATTCTTTTTATTGCTTCCGGCTCCGGGAAAGTGGTTTTAACCTGCTTGTTTAATTTTGCTTTGTCGTTGTTGCTCCATAATAAAACGGCAAAAGATTTTTTCCCGTCACGTCCTCCTCTTCCGGCCTCCTGAAAATAAGCTTCGAGAGAGTCCGGTGCATCCATGTGTACTACCATCCGAACATCGGGTTTATCAATGCCCATTCCAAAAGCATTGGTGGCAACCATCACACGGGTTTGATTTCTTTTCCATTTATCCTGACGATCGTTTTTGCTGATATGGGTAAGACCTGCATGAAAATAATCGGTACTTATGTTGTTCTGAATGAGTAATTGGGCATATTCACGTGTTTTTTTTCGGCTTCTTACATATACAATAGCTGTTCCTGTTACAGCTTGAAGAATTTTTATCAGTGCTTCTTCCTTATTTTCTGTGGGACGGACGACATATGCCAGGTTGGGCCGGGCGAAATCTTTTTTGAAAATGTTTCTTGATTTGAACATTAACCGCTCCACGATGTCTTCCACCACTTGCGGGGTGGCGGTTGCAGTTAGTGCCAGGACAGGGGTGTCGGGTATGATTTCCCTGATGGCTGCGATTTTGAGGTAGGAGGGTCTAAAATCATATCCCCACTGGGAGATGCAGTGTGCCTCATCCACTGCAATAAGGTTGATGTTCAGAAATGGCAGTTTTTGCAGAAAAAGTTCGGTGGACAACCTTTCGGGAGAAACATATAAAAATTTAGTGCCACCAAACATGGCGTTGTCGAATGTAATTTGAATTTCACGGTAAGAAAGACCTGAATGAATTGCCGCTGCTTTGACACCCACACTTTTCAGGTTTTCCACCTGATCTTTCATGAGTGCAATTAAGGGGGTAACCACCAGGCAGAGACCTTCGCTGGCCAGTGCGGGAACCTGAAATGTGATGGACTTACCCCCGCCTGTTGGCATCAGTGCCAATGTGTCATTGCCTGCGCCTACAGATCGAACAATGTCCTCCTGCAGCGGTCTGAAGGTGTCGAAGCCCCAGTATTTTTTTAATATCTCATGATATTTGTCGGACATACGGGCAAAATTAATCAAATAATCTATCCGACAGAAACTGCAAAACAAAAGAGAATTTCTTACCTTTGCCAAAATTTTTTTAAACCTAAAAAGCATCAGCTCATGTCATTTCTCAACGACAAAATCGCATCAGACGGATTGACTTTTGATGACGTACTTCTGGTTCCGGCTTATTCGGAAGTATTGCCTCGGGAGGTGGATCTGTCAACTCGTTTTTCACGGAATATTATTTTGAAAACACCTATTGTTTCGGCAGCGATGGATACCGTTACCGAATCGCATCTGGCTATTGCCATTGCCAGAGAGGGAGGTATTGGTGTGATTCATAAAAATATGACCATCGAAGAACAGGCTAAGCAGGTAGAGATTGTGAAAAGAGCCGAAAACGGGATGATCTATGATCCGGTGACCATCAAACGGGATAAAACGGTTGCAGATGCTCTGGGCCTGATGAGTGAATACAAAATCGGTGGAATTCCGGTAGTGGACGATGAAGGTTATCTGGTGGGGATTGTTACCAACCGGGATTTGCGTTTTGAAAAGGATTTTGAGCGCTCCGTGGAGGAGGTGATGACTTCTGAGAATGTCATCACAACCAATCAGACCACCGATCTTGAAAAGGCTGTGGATATTCTTCAGCGACACAAGATTGAGAAGTTGCCCGTTGTGGATAACAACAATAAACTGATTGGTCTGGTCACTTATAAAGATATTACCAAGGCGAAGGATAAACCTCTTGCCTGTAAGGACTCAAAGGGACGATTGAGAGTGGCTGCCGGAGTGGGTGTTACTGCTGATACCTTTGAGCGCATTCAGGCACTTGTGGATGCCAATGTGGATGCCATTGTAATTGATACAGCACATGGTCATTCAAAAGGTGTTTTGAATACTTTGCGCGAAACCAAAAAGAGATATCCGGAGTTGGAGGTTGTCGTGGGAAACATAGCTACAGCCGAAGCAGCCAAAGATTTGGTGGATGCCGGGGCAGATGGCGTGAAAGTCGGTATTGGTCCCGGTTCTATTTGTACTACTCGTGTAATCGCAGGTGTGGGGGTTCCTCAACTTTCTGCCATTTATGAGGTGCATAAAGCTCTTAAAGGCACAGGAGTCCCGCTAATTGCTGATGGCGGACTCCGTTATAGCGGTGATATTGTAAAAGCTCTGGCTGCAGGAGCACATTCTGTGATGGCTGGTTCTTTGTTTGCCGGAGTGGAGGAATCTCCAGGTGAAACTATTATTTACAACGGTCGGAAATTTAAAACCTACCGGGGGATGGGATCCATCGAAGCTATGCAGAAAGGATCAAAAGACCGGTATTTCCAGGATGTGGAAGATGATATTAAGAAATTGGTTCCCGAGGGGATTTCTGCCCGGGTCCCTTACAAAGGCACCTTGTATGAGGTTATTTATCAGTTGATCGGGGGGCTTCGTGCCGGAATGGGATATTGTGGTGCTGCTGACATCGAAGGAATGCATGGTGCACGTTTTACGCGTATTACCAATGCCGGCGTGATGGAGAGTCATCCACATGATGTGACCATCACCAGGGAGGCTCCTAACTATTCACGATAGTTGAGTGATGGTTCTTAACCTGAACTATTCATAAATTATCTATTACAATGTTCAACTACCGGCTAAATACAGGCGTCCTCAATAAAATTGACTTGAAAATAAATTATTATTCCCATCATCAATTTTCTTTGCGGTTTCCCGTATTTATTGGTATTTGAACATCTCATGACGAAAACTTATGAAACGAAGTTCGACGAAGTCAATAGACCAGGTTAAATGAGTATAATACAGACCCGGAAAAAGCATTTGCGTTTTTCCGGGTTCTTTTTTGTAATTTTGAAGTTTGATCATGTTGTTGTTTGTCAACCACCAAACATTCCCTTATTTTTGTGTGATTAAGAACCTTCGGATGAACGTTTTCTTGTCTTGATCATAGATTTCCGGGTGTTTTTGAGGCAATTACCGATTATAAAATAATATACGAATGAAGTTTAGAGCACTTACAATATTTATTCTCTTTGTCGGATTTTCATTTTTGCTGCTCACATGCCGGGATTCCTCGCAGGAAAAAGCAGGAAATCCAGTTGTGCGTGTGGGGAATGAAGTGTTGACGGACAATGATTTGAAGGAAGTGTTGCCATTAGATGTCAGCAAAGAAGATAGTTCTGCGCTGGCAGATGAATATGTCAACCGTTGGGTGCGCAGTAAATTATTTCTTCGGCAGGCCGAGTCAAACCTGACAGATGAAGAGAAGGATGTTAGTCAGATGCTTGATGAATACAGAACTTCGTTGCTGGTGAATAAATACCAGCAGAAGATGTTGGAACAGAAATATTCTCCATTGTTGAAGCACGAAGAGATTGAAAAGTATTACAAAGAGATGCAGGACAATTTTAAGCTTCAGGAGAATATTGTCAGAGGATTGATGTTGAAGGTACCTTTGAATGCTCCGGGACAAAATGATGTTCGTCGCTGGTGCCGGACAGCCGACCCAGAGAGTCTTGTCGAACTTGAAAATTACAGCCTGCAAAATGCACGGATGTATAAAATGTTTTTGGATACCTGGGTGCCTTTTCAGAGAATAAATGCAAATTTGCCGGAACCGGTTAGAAATGAGGAACGGTTTTTGAGATACAACCGTTATTATGAAACCACCGATGAGCAATTTCGATATTTCTTTTTGGTCACGGATTATGAGTTCATAGGAAGTATTGCTCCGCTCACTTTTGTGGAAGAGAGAATAAAAGCCATACTTTTGAACAAGAAAAGGGGGGAATTTATAAAGAGTCTTGAAAAAGAGTTGTATAATGAAGCCCTTGAGAAGAAAACTATAAATTTTTATTAATAATCTTTTAGCCTGATCGTTCAGGCAAGTGTAATGATCCTTAATTTGACGAACTATAATTTTTGACGAATTTTTCTTTTTTCAGAGTAAGTTTTACAGTCATTGTGAACTGCGTCCAAAAATCTTAACGCAGAAAAATAAAATAAGACAAAAATTAGTTTAGGAAATTACGATTCTTTACACCAGAAGCTTTTTCTTTTTTTAATGAAAAAATTTTTCCAATGCAGATAAATTTTCATCGCATCAGACTTACTTTTTTGCTTATTCTGATAGGCTCAACGTTCATGGTTCATGCCCAGAAAAATGTGATTGACCAGGTTGTTGCCGTGGTGGGTGACGAACCCGTGCTTCGGTCCGATATCGAGTTTCAGCATCAGCAGGCACTTATGGAGGGCGTTGATTTTCCCGGTGATTTGAAATGTCACATTCTGGAGCAGATGATGGTTCAGAAACTTCTTTTGGAGCAGGCAAAAATTGACAGTGTAGAGGTAAGCGAAAATCAGGTGCTGATGACCGTGGACCGTCAAATTAATGAGTTTATAAACCGGGCCGGTTCGAGAGAGAAACTGGAAGAATGGTTGAATAAGTCTATTCTTCGCATCAAGGAGGAGCAACGAGATTTGGTTCGTAATCAAATGCTTACGCAGCAAATGAGGTCGCAGATTTCTAAAGATATTAATGTGACTCCGATGGAAATCAGACGGTTTTTCAGAGAAACATCGGAAGACAGTCTTCCACGTATGCCAGCGCAATTCGAATATCAGAAAATCGCCATTACTCCACGTATCAGTCAGGATGAAATTGACCGGGTGAAGGGGCGTTTGCGTGATTTTCAGCGTCAGGTGCGCGAAGGACGTGATTTTGCAACCCTGGCTGTTTTATACTCTGAAGATCCTAACAGTGCAGCCCGGGGAGGGGAGCTTGGTCTTACGCCCAGAGCAAATCTGGTTCCTGAGTTCTCGCAGGTAGCTTTTAATTTAAGAGACAAAAATAAAGTATCCAAAATTGTAGAGACAGAGTTTGGTTTTCATATTATGCAGTTGGTGGAACGTCAGGGAGACCGCATTAATGTTCGTCACATTTTGCTGAAGCCCAAACCGTCAACAGAAGCTGTTGAGGAAGCCAAAGAGGTAGCCGATTCACTTGTGACACTGATTCGTGCAGACAGCATCTCTTTTGAAGATGCGGCACTGCGGTTCTCTATGGATAAAGATACCCGGGCCAGTGGAGGTACAGTCATTAATCCTCAAAGCCAGTCCACCAAATTTGAACTTCCGCAAATTCCTCCCACCATTGCAAGGGTTATTGAGAATATGGAGGAAGGTACTGTTTCTGATCCTTTTCTGATGAAAGATCAGCGACTGGGAACCGATCAATATACCATTGTCCGGCTGCAAAAGAAAACACCTCCGCATCGTGCCAATATGGTAGATGATTATCAGACCATAAAACGGATGCTGGAGAACAAAAAGCAGGAGGAAACGTTTAACGAATGGATTGAGAGAAAACAACAGGAGACCTATATTTCCATCTCCGGGGAGTGGAGAAATTGTGATTTTGAATTTGAGGGCTGGATAAAATAAGCGGGTGAAAATGAGGCATGTTATATTGATTCGGGGAACCGTATTGTTTTTGGCGCTTCTACTGATTAGTGGATGTGCCAGAGAAGCGTATAACATCTCCTGGAAGGGCGTGGTAGTGGATAAAAGTTCCGGAAAGCCTGTAAAACATGCCCGCATTCTTGCCTCATCTGCTTATCAGGCCAACATTGATGAAACCGGAACTCAGAAGAAATATACGCTTAGCGATGAATACGGCCGCTTTCGGATGTCTTTTCGACGAGGATTCGGGATTACTGTTCGAACTAGTGCTTCAGGCTTTCTGAGTGGTCTCGATTATAAAGTGGTAAAGAAACCCGATATCAGTGATACCATTTTTTTATCTCCCTATCCTTTCAATGCAAGTCTGGTGGTGCGGAAAATGGATGAGGGATCCTTCGCTGCCACAGTTCCGTTTATCCGGGAGAAGCATATTGTTGAGCGTAACGGGACAGGAGCAGGCAGGTTAATGAAATGGGGTTTTAATTTTCTGGAGGGCTCCAATACACTGAACCTTGATAGTGCAGATATCTGGATTGAAGTCAACCAGAAAACCGGGAAAATGGTTTTAAATGCTTCCCCCAAAGGAGGGGTTTTTCCGGTTTTGCAGACTGAAAACAGTGATTTTATAACCAGTGTTACCAAAGCTCCTGAGTCGGGATATCTGAAAAGTTATGTGTTGACAGGAGATGAAGCCGGTTTTTTTGTGCTTTGCCGAAATGGAGTGAATGTAGCCAAGATGATTCCCGAAGATAAAATATGTATCCTTTCCTATGAACAGCCCAATGGTAGTATGGTTAAGGAAACAGGAATTCGTTTTGATTATTTGTTTCAGCCTGACTTACAGAACCGTTTTTATTTCCCGGTTTCAGCTTCTGCTGAAATGATTGAATTTCCGAAAGATGAAAGTTCGTTTAATCCTGAATTTCAGGAATCAAGTGTAGATTGAAATTAAATACTACGTGTTGATTCGGGTTTTTTTGAGAATAAAGCTAAAATGGAGCTTTGATTTTTCCCTGAGTTATGCCGCTTTGTTCAAAAAGAAACTTATATAAAAGAAGGCTTAATTTAAAGTAGCGTTATTGTAATTATAGAGATTGCATCGGGCCAGTAAATTAGATACATTTTATACGGATGAAACGAGCATGGAGCTTTGATTTCTCAAAACTGCCACAAAATAATATGTATAAAAGACTCGCGAGTTCCATCAGGCCAATAATTTAGATAATTTTTATACTGATGAATTTTTCCAGAATACTACTTCTATTTTCTTTTGTTTTTGTCACGCTTCAGGTGGTTCTGCCCCAGCAAAATCAGCGGGGTAAGGGCACCATCTTAATTGAATATGCAGACATGTTGGAGGGGGCTGAAAAGCGTCTCGGTAAAAACGTACAAGCTCTTAAGGGGAATGTAAAAATGCGGCATCACAATACGCGAATGTTTTGTGATAGTGCCATCATTTTTCGGGATTCCAATAAGGTTGAGGCTTTTGGTTCTATTCATATTATACAGAATGACACCATTGATCTTTATGGGGATAAACTTTATTACGATGGGAATGAAGAGATCGCGAAGGTTCGTGAGAATGTGCGTCTGGTAAACAGAAATGTTGTGCTCACGACCAATCATCTTGATTATGACCGCCGTGACGATGTGGCTTACTATTTTAACGGGGGCCGAATTGTGGATGAAAGCAATGAACTGGTGAGCCGGCTTGGATTTTATTATCCTCGAAGTGGCGAAGTAAACTTCAAGGACAGTGTTGTGTTGACCAATCCCGATTATCTGATGTATAGCGATACGCTGAAATATTTTACCAGAACAGAAGTGGTGGAAATTGTGGGGCCTACCGATATTGTTAGTGATCAGAATACCATTTATTCGGAATTAGGATTTTATGATACAAAAAAGGATAAGGCCCGGCTTTTGAGGAATAATTATATTGATGGGGGAGAACAAACTTTGCGTGGGGATACCATTTATTACGACAGGAAAAAGGGCTTTGGAGAGGTGTTTTCTTCTATGGAGTTGGAAGATACTGCCAATAATGTTATAATTACCGGGAATTATGGTTTTTATAATGAATTAAGTGAGCGGGCCATGGCAACCCGGCGGGCTGTGCTTAAACAAGTGTATGGCACAGATACGTTGTTCCTTCATGCCGATACGCTTCGCGCCGATCCGGTTGATGACGATCCTGAAAATAAAATTGTCCGGGCATTTCATCATGTGCAGTTTTTTAGATCCGACCTGCAGGGGCGTTGCGATTCAATGGTTTACGATTTCCGTGACAGCACCAACACCTTTTATCACGACCCTGTTATCTGGGCTCAGGGCAATCAAATGACTGCAGGAACCATTAAACTTTTTACCAAAAAACGTGCACTCTTTAAAGCTGAGATGATTGACAATGCCTTTCTGATTGCACCCGAAGATACCATGCATTATAATCAGATTAAAGGGAAAATGATGACGGGTTACTTTAAAGACAATCAGTTGTATAAGATTGATGTGGATGGTAATGGTCAAACTGTTTATTACCCAAAGGATCGGGAGTATGTGATAGGAGTCAACCGGGCAGAGAGCAGCAATCTTACTATTTTTCTTGAAGACCGGAAGGTAAATACGATTGTATTGCGAACCCAGCCATCAGGAAATATGAATCCTCCCTTGGTTTTGGCTCCGGAGGACACTAAACTTGACGGTTTTGTCTGGCTGGAACAGTACCGGCCCAAGAATTATGAGTCCATTTTTAACTTTAAAAAGATGGAGATAGATGTCAAACGTGCCGATTACAGCGGGTATCAATTTGACCAGTGAGTATTATTTATAAAAAAGAAGGCCTGTCTTTGCTAAAAAAACAAATTCAGGTCACCTGATATTGCAAGGGGTCTTGAAAAAGAGACCCCTTGTTTGTTTTTAATACTGTCAGATGAAGTATTTAATATTCATCTTCATTAAAGAAGAAATCGTCCTTACTTGGATAATCCGGCCAGATATCTTCAATACTTTCATATACTTCACCTTCATCCTCAATTTCCTGAAGATTTTCAATTACTTCAAGCGGTGCGCCGGAGCGGATTGCAAAATCGATTAATTCATCTTTAGTGGCAGGCCACGGAGCATCCTCTAGTTTAGAAGCTAATTCAAGAGTCCAATACATATCGTTAACAGTTTAACTCTTAATAATATTTTGTTTTTTACTATTGCTGATTTTCTGCGAAATTAGAAAAAAAAAACAATCTTACAACTTTGGACTCCATGGAATTTCATTATTATCGTAAAAATTAGATAAATATCTGGATAACACGAAGAAATAGTCCGACAATCTGTTCAGGTATCTTATGACCCACGTGGCAACGTCTGTTTTTTCAGCCATCTCATTGACTCTTCGTTCTGCTCTGCGACAGACTGTTCGTGCGATGTGTGCGTAAGTTGCGGCCGGATGTCCCCCGGGAAGAATGAAATTTTTTAACGGAGGAAGTGATTCTTCCATTTTATCCATTTCTCTTTCCAGCAAGGTGATTTCTGATTCATCGGAGTTTAATCTGGTCCTCAAATCAGATACAGAATCATCGGTAGCAAGGTAGGCGCCTATCATAAATAACTGATCCTGGATGTGCAGGACTGTCTTGTTAATGGATTCTTCATTTGGCCATGAGCGAATCATACCGATGTTTGCGTTGAGTTCGTCCACTGTTCCGTATGCCTCCAGCCGGTAATGGTGTTTATCGACACGGGTCCCGCCGATCAGACTGGTCTTTCCTTTATCTCCTGTTTTGGTATATACCTGACTTTTTGCCATTCGTTAAATGTTCTTGGTTTTGTAGGGTAACAAAGATATGTCGATAAGGATTATTTCAATAGGATTTTTAACCTAATTTAGTATCTGTCCGTAAAGTGCCATTTACAAATGGAAATATGCAATACAGATAAAATTAACAACAACAGCCTCGTGAGGGGTACTTGTATCTCAATAGTTAGTGTTTGTCTATAAAGTCCAACTTCTGCGTTGTTGCTCAAAATCTAAATCCTCAAATACATTAGTATTCTGCGGTTTAGATTTTTCATACGCCTTGAATTTGAACTTTCTAGCTCAAACACATGAAAAACGCTTCGTTTATGGACAGAAACTATTTAGTATCTGTCCATAAAGTACCATTTGCTTCGTTACGCTTGCCGCCAAAATACTCATTTACCCAAGTAAACTCCGTTTTTGGTGGCTTGCGCCACCCATCGGTCGCCAAAGGCTTGCCGACGGCACGGCGCTAAAGCTTTAGGCGGCACGCGGTCGCAAGCCTTGCAACTGGCGCTTTCTGACCAGACACATGACTTTTTACAAACTTTCCCGACTTTATAGACGGGCACTATTTAGGGAAAGGAGCGTTGCTGCCGTTGTATTGTGGAGGGAAGAGAGCATTTTAGTGCCATACGGTCGTTTTATCCCGGGGCTGCTTTTCAAAATACTATAAGACGGAAGGAATGTTGAATTTTTTTCTTCTTCCGTCTGCCTGTCCTTCTTCTGCCTTTGGGTTTTCTTTAATGAAAGGAGTCCTTCTTGTTTAGAATGAATATAAATTACCTCTTGTGTCAGAATTGCTTATTCGCCGAAAGCAAGAATTATCAACGCATCTAAGTGTTGATTTTACAATAAATATATTTTAAGGAATTAAAATACTTTTTATTCTTTGAATTTTATGGATTCCTTTTTAATTTAGCGATGTGAAATCAAAGTGTTTTTTTAACACTTAACAGTGTGGTCGGTTGAAGTAAGAGAACTTTGTCTGATTTATTTATGAATCATTGTGATGAGATGTTCATATGTCAGGAAAAACAAGACATCGCCAATGAAATTGAAAAAGAGAATGATCAATTATTTTCAAGTCAGTTTGATTGATGTTGGGTATGCTTTTCAGATTGTTGGACATTGTAACAGGTTATTCAGGAATTACTCAGGTTAAATGTACAAACAAATTTTTTAATTTTTAATGGCTCTGTAAAACATGGTGAAAAAGATACTTAATAATACGATTTCTGTTGATTGTGTAATTTTCGGATTTGATTTTGAAAAGCTTAATGTTTTATTGGTTGACCGTGTTTTGGTAGATGAAAAATCAGGAAAAGAGCTGTTTACAGATCTCACATTGACAGGTAATCATATTTTTGAAGACGAAAGCCTGGAGGATGCTGCCGCCCGTATTCTTTTTGATCTGACCGGGCTGGAGAATATTTATCTGAAACAGTTTGGCGCGTTTGGAGATCCTGAACGATTGCTAAAACCAAATGATCAGGCATGGCTTAAAGCCAGCGGACGTGATCCGCACAGTCGTATTTTGTCGGTAGGGTATTATTCTCTTTTGGCTACTGAAAAGGTCACTCTGAAGTGGAAAGGACGGAACGTAAAATGGTATCCGGTTTCTGAAGTTTCTGAATTGGCGTTCGACCACATTGATATCTTCCAATCGGCATTGGAAGCACTTCGGCGTGAGTTGCTTTACGAACCGATCGGCTTTGAATTGCTCCCTGAGAAATTCACCTTGTCTCAGCTTCAGAAACTTTATGAGGTAGTGCTTGGTGTTGAGTTGGATAAGAGAAACTTCCGCAAGAAAGTGAGTCGAATGAAATATTTGATACCTCTTGATGAAAAGCAAAAGGGTGTTGCTCATAAACCGGCCAGGTTGTATATGTTCAGTCGTGAGGTTTATGAGAGAACGCGGAAAGAAGTTTTTGATTTTAATATTTAAAAGGAATCCATGTCCAATATTATTCAGAAATTAAGTTTTAAAGAGAAGGTTGGTTATGCTCTGGGGGATGCTGCAGCCAATATAGCCTGGAGAGGGGTTGCCACTTTTCTGATTGTTTTTTATACCGATGTTTTCGGTCTGAATCCTGCAGCCGTTGGTTTGTTGATGTTGATTGCACGTTCCAGTGACGGTATCAGTGATGTACTGATGGGGATTGTAGGAGATCGGACCAATTCAAAGTATGGAAAGTTTCGTCCCTGGATTCTCTGGACAGCGGTTCCTCTTGGAGTTATTCTTTCCATGTTGTTTTCTACTCCTGACCTTGGTGCTACGGGGAAAATTGTCTATGCCTATTCCACCTATATCTTATTTACCCTCATTTATACTGCCAATAATGTTCCTTACGGGGCCTTGATGGCGGTAATGACCGGGGACGATAAGGAACGCACGAGTATCGGGTCTTACCGGATGGTGGGTGCTTTTGCCGGAGGGATGCTGGTTCAGGGGGCACTGCTACTGTTAGTGTCGCACTTCGGTAATATCAATCCTTCCATCGAAGTTGCCCAGATAGAGAATCAGAAGTATGAAGTGGTGGTTTCCACACCTGAGAATGTGGAAAACGTCAATATCAAAACCGAAGACGGAGTGGCTCTTTTCAGCTGGGCTGATGCTGCGCTGGCGGATAGTTCAAATATTCCTACCAAAGGGAAAAGTTTCTCAATGGAGGCTAACAAAGAATATGCGTTTATTGTGGAAGGTGAACCGGAACTGGAGGCTGCCAGAATCCGAATCATTGATCAGAAACAGGGGTACAGTAAGTCTATTTATCTGATGTCCATTGTTCTGGTGATTTCATTGTTTATCACCTTTGCAGCTACCAAAGAGCGGGTACTTCCACCCAAAACACAGGAGACTAATTTGTTGAGGGACCTGAAAGATCTGGTGAAGAATAAGCCCTGGCTGATTCTTTTGATTATTGGCTTGTTGTTTAATATTTACAATTCCATAAAACAGGGTATTACGGTCATTTATTTTACCCATTATCTGCACAACCAGCTGTTGGCAGGATCTTATATGGTGATGTTGATGATTGCTTCGATTCTCGGAGCCATGGCAACTTCCCCGCTTGGGCGCCGACTGGGCAAAAGAAAGTTGTTTATCTATGCACTGCTGTTCTCCGGAGGTGTTAACGCATTGATTGCTTTTTGTGGCCCGGAAGATACCACGGCCATTTTTGCCATCGGCATCATATCTGAATTTGGGGCAGCAATATTCCCCACCTTGTTCTTTGCGATGCTGGGAGATGCCGCTGACTATTCTGAATTCAAAAACGGAAGACGGGCTACCGGACTGGTTTATTCGGCCGGATCTTTTGCTACCAAATTTGGCGGTGGGTTGGCAGGTGCCATTATTGGAGTGGTGTTGGCCTTCTTCCATTATGACGGACAAAATGCTGTGGCTATTCAGGGAGCAGTGCCGGGAATTATTATGCTCATGAGCTGGATCCCTGCGGTAATTGCTATTATAGCGGCTGTATTGATGCGTTTCTATCCGCTGGATCAGGATGCTTTGGATGAAATAACAACAGAACTGAATGCACGCAGGGCTGCAGAAAATGCTTGACCTGATTAATTTATGAATTTTCGTAATGAAATTATTTGTGAAACAAAGTTCGATGAAGTCAATTATTCAGGTTAAATAAAAACACATTAATTAATAAATACTATATATTTTACGAAGAACATTATGAAGTTTGGATTTTTTGATGATGAGCGGAGAGAGTATGTGATCAATACTCCTGAAACCCCCTGGCCCTGGATTAATTATCTGGGAAATGAAGATTTCTTTTCCCTGATATCCAATACAGCCGGAGGCTATTCTTTTTACAAGGATGCCAAGTTCCGGAGACTGACACGATACCGGTACAACAATGTGCCCATGGATAACGGGGGACGTTACTTTTATATAAATGACGGAGGAACAGTGTGGTCACCGGGTTGGAAACCTGTAAAAACACCGTTGGATAATTATGAATGCCGTCATGGTTTGAGCTACACCAAAATAAAAGGAGAAAAAGACGGGCTGGAAGCAGAAGTGTTGTTTTTTGTGCCGCTGAAATCATGGTGCGAGGTTCAGAAAATGAAGCTGACCAATAAATCCGGGCAAAAGAAAAGCTTTAAACTGTTTTCTTTTCAGGAGTGGTGTTTGTGGAATGCTGAAGATGACCAAAACAACCTGCAGCGTAATCTGAATACCGGTGAGGTTGAAATTGATGGTTCCACGCTTTATCATAAGACCGAATACAAAGAACGTCGCAATCATTATGCGTTCTATCATGTGAATGAGCCGGTGCAGGGTTTTGATACCGACAGGGAAAGTTTTGTGGGGCTTTATAATGAATTTTCCGGCCCCCGGTCAGTATTGGAGGGAAAACCCTGTAATTCTGAGGCTCATGGATGGTCTCCCATAGCATCTCATTATTTTGAGATTGAACTGGCACCCGGTGAGAGCAAAGAGCTGGTTTTTCTTCTGGGGTATATCGAAAATAAAGAGGAGGAAAAATGGGAAGCCAAAAACATTATCAATAAAAAACCGGCAAAGGAAGTTATCGCCAGATTTGATTCCGTTGAAAAAGTTAATGCTGCTTTTGACGATTTGAAAAATTACTGGAATAATCTGCTTGATGGTTTTGTGCTGGATAGTGGCGATGAGAAACTTGACCGTATGGTGAACATCTGGAATCAGTATCAGTGTATGGTTACCTTTAATATGTCTCGTTCAGCCTCTTTTTTCGAAGTGGGTATCGGACGTGGTATGGGCTTCCGGGATTCCAATCAGGATCTGATTGGTTTTGTGCACCAGATTCCTGAAAGAGCTAAAGAGCGTATTATTGATATAGCCTCAACCCAATTCCAGGACGGTGGGGCTTATCACCAGTATCAGCCCCTTACCAAGCGTGGGAATGATGCCATCGGGGGTAATTTTAACGACGATCCTTTGTGGCTGATTCTTTCCACTGCAGAATACATTAAAGAGACAGGCGATTATGGCATTCTTGATGAGATGGTGCCTTTTGACAATGATATGTCGGTGGCTAAAAGTCATTTTGAACACCTGAAGCTGTCTTTTTATCATGTGGTAAATAACCTGGGGCCTCACGGTTTGCCACTTATCGGGCGGGCCGACTGGAATGATTGCCTCAACCTGAACTGTTTTTCGAAAGATCCCAATGAGTCTTTTCAAACTACCGAGAACAAATCTGGTGGAACTGCCGAATCGCTTATGATTGCCGGCCTTTTTGTGGTTTACGGAGGTGAATATGTAAAACTCTGCCGCCAGATTGGTAAAGATGCTGAGGCGGATGAAGCCCAAAAATACGTGGATGAAATGGTCAAAGCCATCAAAAAACACGGCTGGGACGGTGAATGGTATTTGAGGGCTTACGATTTTTATGGCAACAAAGTGGGAAGCCACGAGAATGAAGAAGGGAAGATATTTATTGAATCTCAGGGATGGTGTGCCATGGCAGAGGTCGGAAAAGACGAAGGCATGGTGGAGAAAGCCTTGGACTCGGTCAAAGAACGATTGGATTGTGAATATGGAATCGTACTCAACAATCCTGCTTTTACCAAATATGTGATTGAATACGGTGAAATATCGACCTATCCTGCAGGATATAAGGAGAATGCAGGAATCTTTTGTCACAATAATCCCTGGATCATGATTGGAGAGACCAATATCGGGCGTGGCGAAAGAGCATGGGAGTATTATAAAAAAATATGCCCGGCCTATCTGGAGGATATTTCAGAATTGCATCGTACCGAACCCTATGTGTATGCTCAGATGGTTGCCGGTAAAGATGCGGCAAAGCCGGGTGAGGCAAAAAACAGCTGGCTCACAGGGACGGCAGCCTGGAACTATTATGCCATTACCCGGTATATTCTGGGAATCCGCCCGGATTATGACGGCTTGATGATTGATCCCTGTATTCCTTCCGAATGGAAAGGATTTTCAGTTAAGAGGAAGCTCAGAGGAACCACCTTTAACATTAAAGTTGTTAATGCTGCTTCAGTAAGTAAGGGCGTTGCAAGAATGACAGTTGACGGAAAAGAGGTGAGTGCCAATGTGGTTTCCGTTTTTGACGGGCAGGAGCACGATGTATTGGTAGAAATGGGATAAAAAAAGATGCTTATGCAATAATTAAATGTAAATAAAAAAGGGATGTCATTCGGAAAAATTGGCGTTGGACCGAATGAACACCCCAGAGATTAGTTCTAACTATTGTTAAAACCTGTAAAACGGCAAATTTATGAAAAAGATCCGATCTTTTTTGGAAGGCGACCTGTTAAAAAAGGTCAAATCCGGTGGTAGAAAGATACTTACCGGTATTGCGATCGCTCTTGGAGCGACATTCTTAAGTGCCTCCGTCGCGTTGGCACAAGATGCACAAACGGTCAACGGAACAGTGACCGACTCTCAAAATCTTCCTCTGCCCGGAGTAAACGTGGTTATCAAAGGTACCCTGCAAGGGACCATCACGGATGTGGATGGTAACTACGAACTCCAGGCTTCATCGGAAGATGTTCTTCAATTCAGCTTTATTGGCTTTACCACCCAGGAAGTACCTGTTGGCAACCAGACCACCATTAATGTGTCTCTGGTGGAACAGGCCTCAGACCTGGATGAAGTAATCGTGGTGGGGTACGGTGTGAAGCAAAAATCTTTGGTTACGGGTGCCATCTCCAGCGTAAATGCTGAAGATTTGGAAAATACTTCCAACAGCAGGGTCGAGCAGGCTTTGCAGGGACGTACTGCCGGTGTTACTGTACTACCATCTTCCGGGTCTCCCGGAGCCGGAGCTAACGTGAGAATCCGCGGTACCGGCTCAAATAACCAGTCTGAGCCACTTTATATTGTGGATGGAATGAAAGTGGGAAGTATTGATAACATCGCTCCCGGCGATATTGAATCCATTGAAGTCCTCAAAGATGCTGCCTCTTCTGCCATTTATGGTTCGGAAGGTGGTAATGGTGTTGTGCTTATTACTACAAAAACCGGAAAGAAGGGGGCTGCTCAGGTATCTTACAATTTCCAGTACGGAATACAAAGCGTGAGAACCGATATGGAACTCATGAACGCGCAGGAATATGTGCAGTTTATGCAGGAGGCTGAGGAGAATGTTACCGTGCCCACCGGTGTTGGAAACGGGACCGATTGGTTGGACAAAGTCTTCGAAGATGCTCCGATGCAAAGCCATCACCTGAATTTTTCGGGAGGTGGAGAAAAATCCAATTATCTTGCCTCTGTATCTTACAATCAGCAAGACGGTGTTGTTGGAGGTGACAAGGCTTCATACGAGCGTATGACCTTTCGTTTCAATGCCTCTTATGATGTTAAAGAATGGCTGGAAGTTGGAAATACCCTTTCATACTCTCATGCCACCCGGAAAACAGTTGGCGAAGATGATGAGTATCGTGGTGTGTTAAACAATGCACTGCTGATGGACCCCACCACTCCGGTTTCTTATGCTCCCGGGCAGGAAACAGACAGAGAGAGAACGGCGCTTGAAGCGGGTAACACTTTACTTACCGACGAGAATGGTGGTTATTATGCATTGGCAGTTAATGCAACGGGTGAAATTGCCAACCCGGTTGCACGTCTGCAAACGTACAATAATAATAACACCAACGACCAGTTGATGGGCACGCTGTATGCTAACCTTAAGCCTGTTGAGGGGTTGACCATTACTTCACGTTTGGGGCTTGATCTGTCGTACAACCAATATCATGAGTGGCGAAATAAATACTACTTTTCACAAGAGAGTGTGAACTCGACCAACACGGTTAATGACAACCTGGATAAGTATTTTAACTGGTTGTGGGAGAATTTTGCTTCCTACAATCTTCGGGTTGCAGACCATGATTTTACGGTTATGGCAGGTTTTTCTGCCGAGAAAAGATCACATCCCGATTGGAGCATGACTTCCAGTCCTATGGTGTGGGAAGGTGACAGATATGCATTTCATTCGTACACTTCGTCGCATGATAATGACAGGATTTTTGGGGACCTGTATGAAGAAACCATGACTTCTGTTTATGGAAGGTTGTCTTACAGTTATCTGAGCAAATATTTGATAGAAGCTTCTGTTCGTCGAGATGCTGCTGCTGTGTTTCCCGAAGGTGACAAGGGGGCCGTATTTCCTGCAGTCTCCGCCGGATGGGTTGTGTCAGAAGAAGATTTCTGGAACAATGATTTTATGAGTTTCCTGAAACTTCGGTTTAGCTGGGGACAGAATGGTAGCACTTCAATTCTTAACGGACTGGAAGGTGAGGAGTTTTGGACAACATCCGGCATTCAATATCCGGGATCCAATGAGTCAGGTTATTATTCAGGAGCTCAGATTGAGCAGCTGACCAACGAGGATCTAAAATGGGAACGCTCGGAGCAGATTTCCATTGGTGCAGATATGCGTTTCCTGAATCAGAAACTGAGTTTCTCTGCCGATTACTATGATAAGCAGACCAAGGATTTGATTGTTAGGGGACTATTTCCACTATCAGTTGGAAACCAACCTCCATACGTAAATGCAGGGGATGTTTCCAATTCAGGACTTGAGCTGGAACTTGGCTATAATGACCAAATTGGAGATCTTTCTTTTGGTGCCAATGTGAATCTTTCCACATTGAAAAATGAAGTGACCTATCTTGGTCAGGATGCTCCTGTACGCGGAGCCAATGTGCGTGGTTATGATATCACGTGGTTTGCAGAGGGTGAACCGATCTGGTATTTTTCTGGATATAAGACTGATGGAATAAATCCGGAGACAGGAATGCCCAACGTGGTGGATGTCAATGAAGATGGCAGAATCTCTGATGCTGACCAGACGAATATTGGTGACCCACATCCCGACCTGCTCTATGGTGCAAGTCTTAATTTGGCCTACAAAGGCTTGGATTTCCGGATGTTTTTGCAAGGGACAAAAGGCAATGATATTTATACTGCCTGGTATCGTCCCGACCGTCCCAGATCCAATAAGCCAAAGTATTTCTTTACCGACCGGTGGACACCAGATAATACCAACGCCTCAATGCCACGTGCTCCCCGAGCCGATCTGGATGAAGAACAATACATTTACAGGAGTGACCTGATGATTCAGGATGGTTCGTATATGCGAATCAAACAACTTCAGTTGGGGTACAGTTTTCCGCAGTCTGTTATTGGACAGATGGGGTTAAGCAAAGCCCGGGTGTTTGTTTCTCTTGACGATTATTTCACTTTTACCGATTACAAAGGACTGGATCCTGAAGCAGGAAGTACCAATATTCAGACTCAGGGTGTGGATCGTGGTGTATATCCAATTCCCGGAAAAGTGTTGTTTGGTTTGTCAGTTAATTTTTAATCGTCTTAAATTCTGATAACTATGAAACGATATAAAGTATTTTTATTAATGATTCCGGCGCTTCTTTTGATTTTGACGCCGGCATGTAAGGATGAATTTTTGACCATTGATCCTACAGGACGTTTGTCCACTGAAGTGTATCCTGAGACCGACGAACAGGTGGTTTCTACCATTATTGGTGGCTATGCCTTGATGCAGTGGAATTATGGTCGCGACTGGCAAAGTGCATTTGTGGCCAAAGTACTCGCAGGTGATGAAGCCAATGCCGCCGGAGGTGGTTCCGGTGACCAGCCTCCCTATCAGAATATTGATGATTTTAATAATGAATCTGATAATCCTGTTACTACTGCTGTGTGGGAAGGTTTCTACAATACGATTAACCATTCCAACACCATTATTGAAAGAATCGAGCCATCTAATGCAATACGCGAACGGGTGATTGCAGAGGCTAAAGCTATGCGTGCCTGGAGTTATTTCGAATTGGTTTCTTTGTTTGGAGATGTCCCGTTTTTTACGGTTAACCCGACTGTAGTAGCGGAGTATCATAAGCCGCGCACACCGAAAGCAGATATTTATGCTCAGATTGAAACTGACCTAAAGGACGCTATGGCAGTATTGCCTTCAAAGTCTGAATTGGCAGATAATGAGAAGTTTCGCCTAACGAAGGGGGCTGCCCAGGCGATGTTGGGAAAAGCGTATCTGTACCAGGAAAAATGGGATCTGGCTCATGTAGAGTTTCAGAAGTTGATAGACTCTCCTGATTATGAGCTGGAGGAAAATTTTTCTGATGTCTGGAAAGGTGTTTCCGAGTATGGTGATGAGTCTGTTTTTGAGATTGCCTATACCTCTCATGAAGGTTACGATTGGGGAACTTTCGCCTGGGGCGGACTGGATGAATCAAACATTCATGTTCAGCTGATGGGGCCCCGTGCACCATTTTTCACCAATCTGGATGTGTTGGGAATTGTTCCCGGCTGGGGATTTAATCTGCCCACTGAAAAGATTGGAATAGCTTTTAATGAGGCTGGTGATAATGGACCTCGTTATCAGGCTACCATTATGAGTGAAGAGGAATTTTTAGCTGCTGGTGGCTCAATTGTTGCGGATACTGATGAAGAAGGTAATACAATTCCGGCGTGGGATTATGAAAACTATCTTCGGTTGAAGTATGCGACTTACGCCTCTGAAACCAATTCAGAAGGAGGAGCAGTTGCTGAATTGAACTATACCACCAACTGGCGACTCATCCGCTATGCAGATGTGTTGCTGATGGCTGCCGAGGCTTACAATGAAGATGGCGATCCCGGAACAGCAATTGGGTATGTGAATGAAGTTCGTGACCGTGCTGAGCTTCCGCTTTTATCAGGTTTAGGACAAGGCGACCTTAGGGAGGCTATTAAGCTGGAGCGTCAGCTGGAGTTAGCCTTCGAGGGAGCCCGTTATCCCGACCTGGTACGCTGGGGCGATGCTGCTGAAGAACTGGCAGCAGATGGGTTCCAGGCAGGCAGAAACGAGTTATGGCCCATTCCTTTGACAGAAATTGCAGCTAATAATGAAATAGAACAGGAGGACCAAAATCCCGGTTACTAACCTTTAACCTTATGAACCGGCCTATATGAAAACAGGGAAGGGCTGTCCGATGCGGACAGCCCTTTTTTTGGTGGATGTGGGAATTCCTTTTCGCACTTTTCAATAGTCTGTTATCTTTGTATTCAATAAATCCGAATAAACCCATGATAACTTTTGTAACTTCTATCGCAGCCCTGGTTTTAGGATTTTTTCTTTACGGAAAATTTGTGGAGCGTTTTTTCGGGGCAACCAACTCCCGGTCAACACCGGCTATCGAAATTAACAACGGAGTGGACTATGTGCCCATGCCTACCTGGAAGGTTTTTACCATAGAGTTTCTGAATATCGCCGGACTGGGCCCCATTTTTGGCGCTATTCTGGGGGCAATGTATGGCCCCATAGCTTATTTGTGGATTGTGTTGGGGTGTATTTTTATGGGGGCGGTGCATGACTATTTCTCCGGGATGTTATCGGTACGTAATCATGGGGCCAGCATTCCTGAAATTGTGGGTAAATATCTGGGGCCTGGATTTCAGAATTTTATGCGTATTTTTTCTTTGCTTCTTCTGATTTTTGTGGGGGTAGCTTTTGTTTCAGGGCCTGCCGGCTTGCTTGCCAATCTTACCGATGGAGGACTTGAACTATGGCTTTACAGTATTTTTGCCTATTATTTGATTGCTACGCTTTTACCGATCAACAAGATTATTGGTCGAATTTATCCCGTTTTTGGAGCAGCCTTGCTGATTATGGCTGTGGGGATTGCAGGAGCGATGATTTATTACGGAACAACCGGTGATTTGGTTATTCATGAACTGCAAGCCGGGAGCTTTCGCAACTGGCATCACAATCCAACAGAGAATTTACTTTTTCCCATGATGTTTATTGTTATTTCCTGTGGTGCCTTAAGCGGATTTCATTCTACGCAGGCTCCAATGATGGCCCGGTGTATCAGGAAGGAGAGCCATGGACGTCATGTCTTTTACGGAGCTATGATTGCCGAGGGGATTGTGGCTATTGTCTGGGCAACTGCAGCAATGAATTTTTTCGGCAGTGCCGGAGATCTGAATAAAACAATGATGGTGGACGGTCAAAATCCTGCTTGGGTGGTGAATGAAATTAGTCGTTCGTGGTTGGGGGCTGTGGGAGCTGTTTTTGCTGTGATCGGCGTAATAGCCTGCCCGATTACCACCGGCGATACGGCTTTTCGAAGTGCCAGGCTTACCATTGCCGATGTTTTTAAGTTTGATCAATCCTCTATTTACAAACGTTTGATCATTAGTATTCCCCTTTTTGCCGTTGGGTTTGTGCTTTCACGACTCGAATTTGCAACGATATGGAAGTATCTTGGCCTGTCGAATCAGGTGCTGGCAGTGGTGGTTTTGTGGACAGGAGCCATGTACCTGGTCAGAGTGAAAAAGAGTCACTGGATGCTCTCTTTACCTGCCACTTTTATGACCATTGTTTGTGCAGCTTATCTCCTGGTGGCACCGGTCAAAAATGGAGGTTTGTTTCTCGATTCATTCGGAGGAACCATTGCTGGTGTTTTGGTTGGTGTGGCCTCAATGGGATTTTTTCTTTTTCGTACCCGAAAGATCCGGCGTTGACGCCGTTCCCGGAATAAACCATTCCAGCAGGGTTATATTCAGGCCAATGAGTACAAACCCATAAGCTACATCTTCGATGGGAATGGTCACAATCCGGATTGCTGAGTTCATGGAATCATTGTACCAGACTACAGGCTCTTCCAAACCGAAGCCTGTTAAAACTCCATTGGTGATGAGGAATGGAATCAGGGCAATCAGGTAGGTTCTGTAAAAATGCAATAAATAGTCTGTCCTCAGCAGCCATTCTGTAACCAAAACAAAGAGAGCAGCCAGAGAAAAAGTGGCAACCGAATAAATCCGGTCGTAATATAATACCGCTGCCGTGGCAAATATAATAATGAGTGCATAGCTGATGGTTCGCTGCATCTCGGGATGTTTTTTCATAGGTACCCATACGTTTAATACCCGGTAAGTAAAAACCACCGCATAGGGAACCGTGATAAAAAACAGCCACTCTTCCATGGGGAGGTTTATGATTTTTAGTCCGGTGAGATGCACCTCGTTGAAGCCCCATACCCCGATATGGGTGAATAGAATGTCCCAAAGAATGAAAGTTGCCCCGGTGATGAGCATCGCCGGGAAAATGTATTTCCAGATACGGAAAAATGCCACCTTTTTGTCAAAACTGAACAGCAATGGAATAATTACCACAAGAATATTTATAATCAGGTAAGTTGACATGTTGCTTTTTTATTGTTTAACACGAGTATTGCTCATTCGGTTCATTTACTACGTCTGAACCATCTTGATAAGAGCGTTTTGGGGATGTTTTTTTCTTTTTTGTTCTGCTTTAAGTCCCTATTCTGAAATTTTTACTTTAAATTTGCCGGCAATAAGACTGGTTCGTACTTTCTGTATTCAGGAATACGATTAAAAGGGAATCCGGTTCAATTCCGGAGCTGTCCCCGCAGCTGTAAGCTCTTAATATGGTTTGAATAATACTTTCGCCACTGGAATTTCACAATTACCAATGACCAATTGATCATTGGTAATTGATCATTGACAATTGATTCCGGGAAGGCCATTCAAACCTGAGTAAGCCAGAAGACCTGCCAGATGATTCAATTCGTAGCTTTCGGGTGGAAAAGCGAAGATATGAACGATTTTTTCTTGTTCTATTTTCACTAAGGCCGGATGTTGCGAATGATTAAAGTTGTTGTTTAATCATTTGTGACTATGTATTTTAGGTTTTCTGTTTTTTGTGTGTTGCTGGTTTTGGCAACCAATGTTTTGGCACAGGATTTTTTCCAGGAAGATCCGGTGAAACTGAAAGAGGTTCGTGTTACCTCACAGCGGTTACACGATTATGGTGTTGGTGCCACAGTGTCAAGACCAGATTCGACTTTGGTCAAACTTCATCGATCCGGTTCTTTGTCATCACTTCTGAGCAATACGTCCGGTGTCTCCCTGAAAACATATGGTCCGGGAGGACTTGCGTCTCTTAGTATAAGAGGTGGTAGTTCTTCGCACACTGCGGTGTTGTGGAACGGGCTTAATATTCAGAGCCCCATGAACGGAGGTGTAAACCTTTCAGTGATGCCTGTGCATTTTTTTGACAATGTAGAAGTGCAGCATGGCGGGTCTGGGACTTTATTCGGCAGTGGAGCCGTCAGTGGAGTGATTCATCTTTCGGGAGATGATCTGTTGCGAAAAGAAAATAGTTTGGAGGCCTCGTTGTCCAAGGGAAGTTTTGGTTTGGGGTCTGCAGGTGCATCCATAAAGACCGGTTCTTCAAGATTCGCATCCCGGCTTTCTATATTCGGGCAAAAGGCGGACAACGATTTTCCCTATACAAATACCTCACGGATCGGTCATCCGGAGGAAACTCAAACCAATGCCGGTGTGACTCAATATGGTGTTTTGCAGGAGAATCAATGGCGGATATCCGACAAATCCCTGTTGACTACCGGTTTTTGGTATCAGGATTATGATAAAGATTTGCAGACCCTTATGACCAGCAGGCGCCCTGATGAAACCAATCAAAGGGATGAAAACTTCATGGCTTCGGTCAATTACAAATATTATGGTCAAAAAAGTACCCTGAATGTCAAACAGGGGCTGATCAGGAATAAAGTTCTTTACAGCGACCCTGATATGGCGGATCCGCAGGCCGATAACAATTCACTCTCGTGGATTAATGAAGCCGAGTATAAGTACCGGTTGGGGAAATATCATTCTGTGAATGTGGGGGTTAATTATACTTACGAACTGGCGCGTTCCGATGGATATATGGGAGATATAATACGTAACCGTATGGCTGCATTTGCATCAGGGCGATATGGCTTGTCGTCAGGCCGGGGTGCAGTAGTGTTGAGTTTCAGGGAAGAAATGAGTGATGCTGATATTCAGCCGGTGGTTTTTTCTTTGGGGGTAGAGCATCCATTGTGGAACAGCATTCAGTTGAAAGGCAATATTTCTAAAAATTACCGGATTCCTAACCTGAATGATCTTTATTGGAAAGAAGACGGTTATGCCAAAGGAAATCCCGATTTGATTGCCGAATCGGGATGGTCTGGAGATGTGGGTGTGGATTTTTTATTTAACCGGGGCATCTTTGCAACCAGGCTGAGTGCTGCTTATTTTGCTTCACGTACAGAAGATATCATTGTATGGCTTCCGCAGGATGGAAGCAAATGGATGCCTCAGAATAAAAAGATTGGAGAAACCGATGGCATTGAGGTCGGTGTTGAATTAACGGGAACAACAGAAAAAAGCAGGATAAGTGCCCGTGTTTTTTATACCTATGTGAATTCCATGCTTTTTTCTGATGATGAGTACAATGACCGGCAAATGGTATATACCCCCGAAAATAATGTGAATGCGTTGGTTGGTTATTCCCGTGGGGCTTTTTATGCAACACTTTCCGGGCGGTTCACCGATGAGCGGTATTACGATCATTCAAATACTCTTGATGCATATTCTATTTGGGATACTTCTCTTGGATATAAGTTCAGGTTTTCGGGAGTTCGTGCGGACTGTTCATTTAAGATAAACAATATTACAAATACAGATTATCAGGTGGTGGCATGGTATGCTATGCCTCTGCGTAATTATTTGTTTTCAATAGATTTAACCATTTAAAATTAGGATGATGAGAAAATTGGAGTTCTTTAAAAAGAGCGTTCCCTCTATCGGCGTGTTAAAAGCTCTTTCTTTGGCTTTATTGCTTGCTTTTGTGTCTTGCGAAAGTGATGATGATACCGGGGTGGTGGAAGACAAAGGTGATTTTGTGAATGGCATTTTTGTGCTTAACCAGGGTGCTATGAATGCTGCCAACGCGTCTGTTTCTTTTATTGCTCAGGATACTGTGATGGGTGATTTGTTTGCTGACAGAAACAATGCAGTGTTGGGTGATGTATTGCAGGATATGGTTTCTGTGGATACACTCTCTTTTCTGGTGTTGAATAATTCGCACAGTCTGGTGGTGGTCAATAATAAGAACTTTAGTTATGTGGGACAGATTTCTGAAGGAATCAATAACCCCAGGTACGCGGTTGTTTTCAATGGATTAATCTATGTGTCTCAATGGGGAAACGAAGGAGAGGTGGCCGTAGTGGATCCTGAGAAAATGGAAGTGGTTAATACCATTGATGTGGGTTTTGGTCCCGAGGGGCTTGAAGTTGTTGGTGATGAGTTGTGGGTGGCCAATTGTGGAGGATACGGCACCGATAATATTATTTCAGTAATTGATCCGGTCAATGATGAGGTAATTGAGGAAATTACCGTCAATGATAACCCACAGGATCTGGTAGTAGATGCCAACGGCGATGTATGGGTGCTTGCAACAGGCCGTTCTGAGTATGATGCTGGGTCCGGAACTTTTGTTAGTGTTAGTCCTGCTGCCATTCACAATGTTAATGCTTCTTCTTACGAGGTTGAGCAAACTTTTCTTCCTGACGAAAGTGTTTATGGGAAAGCTACAAAAATTGCGATCTCAGCTGATGGTCAGAGTTTTTACTTCGGAGGGGGATATGGTTTTTCCGGAATATGGGAAGTGGAAATTACTGTATCAGAATTGCCCCAGGAAACATTTGCTGATGTTACTCCATCAGGTTTGGGCGTAAATCCTGCCAATGGAGATCTGTATGTTGGTGTTGCGCCAAGCTTTACTTCTGTAGGACATGTGGAGGTTTATTCAGCCAACGGGACTGCCGTTGAGACCTATGAGGATAACATAGGCATTGGCCCCTGCAATTTTGTTTTTGTGTCTGAATAATAAAAGGGATATTATTATTCAGAGAAACGCTTTGTTGATAAAAGATTGCTTTGTTAGTATTCAACCCTTTTCTTCCATTAAACCCTCTAATTTGTTGTCGCCGCAACGACTATTTAGACCAAAGGAATTTGGGGCATAAGGAGATCTGACAGAGTTGGTCCGTCCCCGAATGGGGGCGAATAATTTTTATGTGTTGCTTATAAGGTTGAGGTATAATCAACCCGCTAACAAAAGAGTTTATTTTAAGCCTGCTTTATTCATGAATTATCGTAATAAATTATTTGTGAATAATGCAGGTAAGGTGATTATTTATTTAATCAGGCAAAGAAAATTGCCCCGGAACCATTTCCGTTTCTGTATCTGCAATGATTTGTTCTGCCATAAACAAGTTTAGCTGCTTAACTCGCCCAAAGTTAATCAGAGGGAAATAGGCCGGGGCTTTTTTTTAATCTATTTGACGCGGGAGCCGGTGCGTTTTGTCGCCCCTCCGGGGCTTCTCTTTTTATTTGTTCCTCCTCTTGTTGCCTTTTATTTTCAGCAATTAATTAATCTCCTTCATACACAAATTAATAACCTGTTCCGCCATTTTCGCAATGTCAGATGAGGTGTGAATTAATAAATTTTCGGGCAGGAACTCACCTCCTTTGATCTTATCATATGTGGCAAATAAGGTTCCATCTTTCCCCATCTTTCTAATGTCTGCTTCACTCATGGCTGAATATGCCATTTCCGGTGTTTCTAAGATAATGGCATTGGCCCCGTTTTTAATTAGTCGCAGGCAGGCTTCCTTTATTTCTTTAGGGTTTAGTTCAGGAGAGGACAATTCCGCTATATTGGGCATAATGTCGAAACGCTCACAGTAATTCTCCTTGTAGGTTGTTGTTTTCAGAAGGTTTTCTTTGGTATCCTGATTTCCCGTGAGATATCCGATTGCTTTTTTGTTGTGCCGGTATAGGGTTTGAATGAGCTCATTGGTCTGCCGGGGAAAGTCGGGTGCTATGTAATTATATGTTTCTGAGTTGGGGATGAAGCCCGCACATATCAGAGGAAAATCCGCTGTTGCCATTTTGGACTTGTGATTGATTAGATCCGGCTGAAGGATGATTCCGGAATCGAATGGCACAGCCGCAATTTTTTCTTTCATACTCATCGGAGTTGCCAATTTGGGCAGGAGTACATATTCTTTCTCTTCAGCCTTTGTAATTAATGCCTGAAGCCATTGACTGTAATTGAGGCTTGTGAAATCAGCCGAAAAAAGGCCTATAATTCCACTTTTTCCATTGAGTCGTACGGGGTTGAATTTTGCCGGGTGATAATTGAGTGCTTTTGCGGTTTCTAAGACTCTACTCCGGGTAGATTGCGCTATGTTTACGCTGTCCGCTTTGCCGTTTAAAACCAGCGAAGCAGTAGTTTTTGACACACCCGCCTGAAGAGCAACCTGGTTTAATGTGGATCTGGTCATTGCTAAATAAGTTTAGGTTGGTGTAAAGATAGAAAATATTATGAATTATGCAGATTAGGTTTTGAGGTCGGGAAACGCACTTTCTTTTTTCTTTTTTACAGTTTGAAGAGGGGGCTTACAATGCTTAATCATACAAAAAACGAAATTGGTCAATATTTTATTAACAAACAGCAAAAAATGTCATCAAAAACTAATATAGGCGCGTACAAAATGCGTAACCTAAATCAAAAGAAAAATGAACACCAAATTACGGATTGGCCAATTCAAAAAAACGAACTTTTGCATTCGCCGACTGGCGGGGAAAGCACTTTTGACAACCTTAATGCTGACTTCAGCAGGAATTTTTTCCTCTAATGCTCAGGAGATCTTGCAACACGAAAAGCGTTTTTATCAATCAGAAGACGGAAAACTATTTGTTAACAAAGATTTACCTTTGTATTTACGCATATCATCCGATCCCGATGATGATGCCAAATCATGGTTGCTAAAAAGTAATACTACTTCTCAGTATTCAAATCCAATGTACCTCGATACAGAAGGGTGGAATACCCTTAGATCTCCTTCAGCTGTGGATACGGCTACCCGAAAGACGGTTTATCCTTTGCAGGACATTGTTTTTGATATTTATGCTGATGGATTTAAACCCAAAAGCCGTTTATTGTGGGGAAAATCTGTAAATGTCCGGACAGATGAAATGGTTTTTTTTGGCGAGAAAATGGAACTGACATTCGATGCATCGGATGAAATGTCAGGAGTAGAGGATGTCTATTATTCTTTAAACGGAGCTGATTTTGTGGGGGAAAAACAATCTCCGTTCAGTGTGGATAAAGAGGGAAATTACTCTTTGAAGTTTTATTCGGTGGACAATGTGGGGAATGTTGAGGGGTTGCACTCCTTTGATTTTTCTGTGGACCATACAGCGCCATTAACAACTCATGAAATTAGCGGGATAAATAAGAATAAGGTGCTGGCTCCTGATGCTGCCATTTGCTTGTCGGCTGTTGATAGTCTGTCCGGAGTGGCCAATGTTTTTTTTGCCATTGATGATGGAGCGTTTGAAAGGTATAAGAATCCAATTCCTGTTTCCCGTTTAAAAGAAGGGGATGGTAAAATTACCTATTATGCTGAAGATCGCGTTGGCAACGCTGAGTCACATAAGTATATTGGGACGCTTTCTTCCGGCGCCAATCAGGCTGATGGAGAAGGAGAGGTCTTTGATTATTACATCGACAGGGATCCGCCGGTGGTATCGTTCAAATTCGAAGGTGATTATTATGAGGGAGATCACGAATATATTTCCGAAAGAACCAGGGTGACACTGTCCGCAGAGGATGACAAATCGGGAGTGCAATCCATTCTTTATAGTTATAATTCGTTTCTGACAAAAGAAATGTATGACAGTTCCTTTTATCCTGAAGGGAATAGTCCGGTTGTGCTTAGTTATTCTGCCGTTGACTGGGTGGAAAATGCAGCTGCGGAGACTGATCGTCATTTTTATATTGACAGAATGGCACCCGAGAGTAAAGTTTCTTTCGAAGGTCCCGTTTTTAGAAACCGGGATACGTTGTTTCTGGCAGGTGATACAAGGATTTCACTGAATGCAATTGATAAGGAAAGTGGTTTGAAGAGTATTTCCTATTCTCTTAATGATGTTGAAGCGGAATACGAAGAATCATTTTCCGGAGACTTTGCAGGGGAGAACTTATTGGAGTGGAGGTCAACGGATCATGTAAATAATCAGGAGGACATTCAATCACTGGTTTTTGTGGTCGATAAGGAAGGACCTTCAATTCATCATCACTTTAGTGTGGAACCCATCGGTGAAAAAACAGTCCGCGATGAGAAGTATGTTATTTATCCTTCCAATACCAAAATTTACATAGGGTCAACGGATGATGTGGCCGGAGAAGAATCTCTTAAGTATTCGGTCAATGGTGGTAAGATGTCTGAAACCATTCCCCTTAGCGGATTGCAGCCCGGTAATTATTCCATTGACATCGAGGCGGCAGATGCACTTGAGAATAAAACAACAAAAACCATTCGATTTTCCATTGAAAAATAAAAAGGAGCTATGATGAGGAAAATATTGATTATTGGAATATTGCTCCTTCTTTCTTTGAGTAGTCAGGCACAGGAGGAGAACTACATCTCCCTCTACCTGCTGAATTTCACGAGGCACATCGAATGGCCTGAGGAGACCCGGGAGGGAAATTTTATTATTGAAGTGTTGGGGCATGTCTCAGTTTATGAGAGACTTAAGGAGTTGGCGGAAGGTAAAATGGTCGGTAGTCAGCCCATTGAAGTGCGGAGTTACATGTCGGCATCTGAAGTAGATAAGCCTCATATTATGTTTGTGGGACATTGGCAAAGCCGACAGATACAGGAGGTGCTTCAAAAGCTCGAAGGATGCTGTACCTTATTGGTAACCGAACAGGAAGGTATGACTGCACAGGGAGCTGCCATAAATTTTATTATCCGGGAGGGTAAAATCCAATATGAGTTTAATAAAGACAATGCATTAAACCGGGGATTGGTTGTCAGTTCACGTCTGTGGCAAATGGGAATATCTCAAAACTAGACTTTTCTTTTTATGATGGGTTTTCCAACCCTCATACTTTTTTCTCGTCTTATAATTACCGGAAATTTCAGATGAAGCAACAAGGGGGTGTAAACGCACCCCTTTGCTGCTATTTTGTTGAATTGATCTGAGAGAAATGTTGATCTGAATTTATATTTTTATGGAAACAAAAGGCTTTCACTTTCGTATATGAAAAAATACATAAATTAACACTTGCCGTTGATTGTGGATTGACCTTATCATTTCCCGTTTGGCATGGAAATTGGAATTGATGGGGTGTTTTTATAGTCGATAATTTGTTTGACAATTGATAAGCCAGGGAAAAAAGAAGCTGAAGTAATAGGATAAAGAATGTTAGATTATACTAAATCATTTTGAGTTGAACAAAAACACTATTACGTTTGTCTGCTTCAAAAAGGGCAGGGGGCCAGCCCGAAATTCAATTTTTCCGATATTTTTAATAAACAGGTGTGCTGCAGATGAGTTTTATCTGCAATGCGATGTCTTGTTGCCAAATGAAATGAATGTGTTACGGAGTTATAGAAAACTCGTTTCAGAAATTGATTAGAAACAACATTATTATAATTTGAATTTTTAACACTAAAACCATTTTTGAAAATGAAAAAGTTAAAGTTTATAAGCTTAATGATAGCTGCCCTTTTTACGGGTTTTGGATTTACTTCCTGTGAGGAAGATGAAAGTATTCTGACATCGGGAGAAGAAGAAGAGGTAGAACTCAATATTGCTGAGGGTGATAATACCGCAGTAACAACCATAAAAGTGAGTGACCTTGAGCCAGGTGCAACAAGTGCTGATGTAACTGTGAATTTCACATCTGCAGATTCAAAGATGAGACGTTTGTACATGACGCAGAATATTGCCGGTGCAGGATATGAAAAGTATGAACTGGAAATCGACGGATTGGACACAAAAGGTGATGGATCTATTGACCTGAGCAGTGGTGAAGGATATGATTTTACTTTTACCATTCCGTTCCCTGTTTTGTCGGGTATGACGGAAGGAACTGTTGAGTATCAGCTTTGGGCAACTTCAGGTCGTGGAGACTACCGCGATATTGACAACAGCCTGGTTGCCGGTCCCGGAAAAGTTATTATTGATTATGATGGACCCAATCCAGCTGCGAATCTAAAAGAATATACTGCAAAAATGTTGGCAGCTCCTTTGGCTAATGGAACTTCTGAAACTTTCATCTCTTTGGTTGACGGAGAGTTGTATGAAATTAATCAGGGAGAGGAATTTGTTGCATACTGGGATTTTGGGTATTACTATGGAAGTACCGGACATGCTTCTTTGGCATCTACATTTGATTATCCTTCTGCTATCATTGATGTTAAAACTATTGCAAACACAACTTCAGATCAGTTGAATCACACCTATTTTACTCTTTCAGATTTAACTTCTGAAGATTTTGCAGCTGTAACTTTAGCATCTGACCTGGACTATATTACGGCCTCAACCTCAGAAACAATTACAAATCTTTCTGAGGGTAATGTCCTTGAATTTGTTGATAATTATGGAAACAAAGGATTGGTTGAGGTTATCGATATTCAAGGCACTAATGGAACTGGTGATTATATTGAATTAGATATCAAAGTTCAGCGATAAGCAAAAGCTGAAATACCAAATAGCTTTAAAAGGGTGGCACTTCGGTGCTGCCCTTTTTTCTATTTATAAAGGTGTATGACCATGATTGTGGAGTTTTTTTCTCACTATGGGGATGTAATAATGCGGACGGTGAGAGGCTCTCAGTTCCCCTTGTTCATTTTATGTTATCTTCTGAAGAGCCCCTTTTTATTGGGTAGGAAACAGTTTTAGGTGATTTGGGAGTCATAAGTGCTTACAGATTATTCCGAATTTTTGTGCAGGTAATATTGATTTTTATCATAAAAACAATTCTTCTTTGCTTTAATGGCTTGAAATACAATGGTAAAGGCTTTGTTTTTGTGGGTTTATAAAAACTTTCAATTTGTTACTGCGTATAAAAAATATCCTTATTTTTGATGTAGTAATAGACCAAAAAAAATCCAGGGATATGGAAAATAAATTTAAAGCATTTATGGACACCGTCAGGATGAAGAATCCCGGCGAAGATGAGTTTTTACAAGCCGTACAGGAAGTAGTAGAAACTGTATGGGACTTCTATCTTGAGAATCCCCGATATCAAAAAGCTAAAATACTGGAGCGCATGACTGAGCCCGAGCGTGTGGTGATGTTTCGTGTGCCCTGGGTGGACGATAAGGGTGAAGTTCAGGTAAACCGTGGTTATCGGGTTGAGTTTAATTCAGCTCTCGGACCTTATAAAGGAGGTTTGCGTTTTCACCCGAGTGTAACCCTTAGCGGACTGAAGTTTCTGGGTTTTGAACAGACCTTTAAAAACAGCCTGACCTCTCTGCCCATGGGGGGAGGAAAAGGAGGAAGTGATTTCAGCCCCAAAGGAAAATCGGACAATGAAATCATGCGATTCTGTCAGGCTTTCATGGCTGAACTTTTCCGTCATATAGGACCCAATACCGATGTGCCGGCAGGTGATATTGGCGTTGGCGGTCGTGAAATTGGCTACCTCTTCGGGATGTATAAAAAACTCAGGAATGAATTTACCGGAGTATTGACCGGCAAGGGACGTGAATATGGTGGAAGTCTTATCCGTCCTGAGGCGACCGGTTTTGGAGCCGTCTATTTTGTCAGGGAGATGCTGAAAGAGAAGAGCGATACGCTGAAAGGTAAAACGGTTGCCATCTCCGGATTTGGCAATGTGGCCTGGGGAGCTGCGTTGAAAGCCACCGAATTGGGCGCCAAAGTAGTGACCATCTCCGGACCGGATGGATATATTTATGATGCGGATGGTATTTCCGGAAGTAAGATTGATTATTTATTGCAGTTGAGGGCTTCGAACATGGATGTGGTGGAGCCGTATGCAGAAAAGTACGGGGCTGAATTTTTCAGAGGTGAGAAGCCCTGGAAACAAAAGGTGGATATTGCCATTCCCTGTGCCATTCAGAATGAATTAAACGAAGAGGATGCCAAAACACTAATTGACAACGGTTGCTATCTTATAGCTGAAGCTTCCAATATGGGGTGTACAGCAGAAGCAGCAGCGTTGGCCACAGAAAAGATTATGTTTGCTCCGGGTAAAGCTGTTAATGCAGGTGGTGTGGCTGTATCAGGTCTGGAAATGAGCCAAAACAGCATGCGCATCAGCTGGACCCGTGAAGAAGTGGATGAAAAGCTGAATCAGATTATGAATAACATTCATGAATCATGCGTGCGCTACGGAAAATCTCCTGATGGCAAAATTAATTATGTGAAAGGTGCCAACATCGGAGGTTTTGTGAAGGTGGCCGAGGCTATGCTTGCTCAGGGGGTTGTCTGATAAAGGCTTGCTTTTTGCTGATAATGATTCAGTAATCATAGGTTGATTTTTAAGGGGATAGTTGTGTTTGATTTTTCATGTGTCAGTCAAACCTGCTGTCCCCGGTTTATGTTTTTTTCGCGTTTATTATACCACAGGGGGCAAAGACGTACGTGCGTCTTTACGGGCAACCCTTTTTCAACCTGTAACTCATTTTTCCGGTGTGCTACCCGCTGATTCCCTTAAAGAGGAGCCGTCCCCGCAGAACCAACCCAAAACTCAGAACCCAAAACTCAAACCCCAAAGATTATTTCATTACTTTTGAAGCATGATAGATACACATTCACACATTTATTTGCCTGAATTTGATCAGGATCGACACGAAGTAGTGGAAAAAGCCTTGTCGGCAGGGGTTGAGAAAATTCTGATGCCGAATATCGATGGTCAGAGTGTTCGTCCGATGCTCGCTGTTGAAGAGATGTATCCGGATTATTGTTATTCCATGATGGGGTTGCATCCTACTTCGGTTAAAGGAGATTTCGAAGAGCAACTGGCCAACATACAATACTGGCTTGGTCAGCGATATTTTATTGCCATCGGCGAAATCGGGATTGATCTTTACTGGGATAAAACCTGGGAACGGGAACAGCGAGTAGTTTTCAGGAAACAGGCAGAATGGGCCAAAGAACAAGGTATCCCTATAGTAATACATGTTCGTGAGGCTTTTGAAGCAGTATTTCAGGAGTTGGATAAGGTATGTGATGACCGGCTAAAAGGTGTTTTTCACAGTTTCTCCGGAAATAAGGATCAATTGCACAAAGCGCTGGAGTACCCAGGGTTTATGTTGGGAATCAATGGAATTGTAACCTTTAAAAATGCCAGACTTGATGAAGTGTTGAAAAGAGCGCCTTCTGATAGAATTATGACCGAGACAGATGCGCCCTATCTGGCCCCGGTTCCCTTTCGCGGAAAGCGAAATCAGCCGGCCTATATGAAAAATACCCTGGAGAAACTGGCTGAAATTTACGGGGTTACTTCTGATGAAATGGATCTCATCACCACCCGGAATGCCCGCAAACTGTTTGCTATTGACCATTAACCATCACCAAACTCTCAGAAGAAGAACCAACAGTTCGTAACCTGATACCTGAAACAGGGGTTTAGGCTGGCAGGAAAGCAGGAAATATTAACTAGACTTAACTCACAACCCGCACACTACCCCCATATGAAGAAGTAACTTCACATGGTAAACCTGCCCCCTTGAAAAGGGAAACCCTGCCCGCAATCTCAACCCAAACTCGCAACTCAAAACTCAAAACTAAAAATGGATAAGCAGGTTCTCATTATTTATACCGGTGGAACTATTGGTATGGCAGTTGATCCGGACACCAATGCCCTGGTGCCTTTCGATTTCGAGAATATCTCGCGTAAGGTGCCGGAACTTAGAAGATTTGATTTTAAGGTAAATAGCATCTCTTTTGATCCTATTGTGGATTCGTCTGAGATGTCCCCGGAAACCTGGGCCAGGTTGGTGGAAATTATCGAGGAGAATTATGCTGCCTATAATGGATTCGTGATTTTGCACGGCACCGATACGATGTCATACACGGCCAGTGCACTTAGTTTTATGCTTCATAATTTGCAAAAGCCCGTAATCCTTACCGGCAGCCAGTTGCCCCTGGGGGCCATCCGCACCGACGGGAAAGAAAACCTCCTTACGGCATTAGAAATTGCGGCCACTTATAAAAACAATCAGGCTTTGGTGCCGGAAGTTTGCATCTATTTTCAGGATAAACTTTTCAGGGGTAACCGGACAACCAAGTACAATGCCGAGCATTTCCGGGCTTTTCGGTCCGATAATTATCCTCCTTTGGCCGAAGTGGGGTTGCACATCAAATACAATTATCCGTATATTCGCTACACAACGTTAAACGGATCCTTTTCTGTATCAAAACGAATGGACAGCAATGTCGCTCTTTTGAAGATTTTTCCAGGAATTAATGAAAATGTGGTGCGATCGGTGCTGGAGGCACCCGGAGTGAGGGGAGTGGTGCTGGAAACCTACGGTTCGGGAAATGCTCCGACCAGTGAATGGTTTATGAACTCACTAAAGGATGCTATTGAAAGGGGAGTTATTATAATAAATGTTACCCAGTGTCTTGCAGGTAATGTGGAGATGTGGCGCTATGAAACCGGGCGGCACCTGCTCAATTTAGGAGTTGTGAGTGGTCACGATATTACCACCGAAGCCGCACTGACCAAATTGATGTTTTTATTGGGTAACAGTGTTTCCATGGAAGAGATTAAAGAAAAGTTAAATGATTCTTTGAAAGGGGAGATTAAGCCTGTTATGGCCTGATTGCTTGGTTTCTGTGTGTTTTTATGACACTTAGCACGGGTTTTTCCAAGTGCCGGGGTTGGAAGTTTTTTCGGATGATTTTGAATCCTAAACTTGTAATTGACATTTTTTTTGTAATTTGCAACCCTGAAAAATGGGCAACACAAATTTAATTTTGAGATTCTATTAATTGATTTTAAATTTGTTCTCCATTTTCAGAGAGAGAGAATGAATTATTTTTGAGTATTAACAAACCAATACAAATCAAAATTTTTTACAGATTATGAAAAAGCTATTTGCGTTTTTGGCAGTTTTTGGGATGCTTAGCATGGGTGCATCATCCATTTATGCTCAGGAAGAAGAGCAGTCGGTAGCTGAAGAGACTACAACTGAACAAGTTGCAGAAGAGGAAGTTGCAGTGGAAGAAGAAGTAGCTGCAGAACCGGCAGAAGGTGAAGAGCCCCAGGGAATTCACAAACAGATTAAAGCTAAATTTATTGAAGGTGGTGCCGTATTTATGAGTTTCGTATTGCTGGCACTCGTTTTTGGTTTGGCTATTGTAATTGAAAGAATCATTTATCTGAACCTTTCAACCACCAATACCAAGAAACTTCTTCAGAAAATTGAAGATGCGCTTAACGAAGGTGGTGTAGAGGCTGCCAAAGAAGTATGTCGTAACACCCGCGGACCTGTTGCTTCTATTTTTTATCAGGGACTTGATCGTTTCGACGAAGGCATTGAAGTAGTAGAGAAATCAGTAGTTTCTTATGGTTCTGTTCAGATGGGATTGTTGGAAAAAGGACTTACCTGGGTTTCTCTGTTTATTGCTATTGCCCCTATGCTTGGTTTCATGGGTACAGTTATTGGTATGATCGATGCTTTCGATACCATCGCTGCTATGGGTGACGTTTCTGCTACTGCTGTTGCAAGTGGTATTAAAGTGGCCCTTATTACCACAGTGTCTGGTTTGATTGTTGCCATTATCCTTCAGATTTTCTACAACTACCTGGTTTCTAAAATCGATGGTATTGTAAATAATATGGAAGATGCTTCAATCTCTTTGATGGACATTTTGGTTAAGTATAACATGAAAAAATAATTGTCATTATGACTAAGCTTTCGAAATATTTGAGTTATGTACTATATCTTCTCCTGGCTGTAACGTTGGTGTTTGCAGGTTTGTTCTACTTCGGAGGTGAAGTGGAAGATGCCGGATATCCATTATATACAGAGTCGTTTCTGAACTGGGGAAAGATATTGTTAATGATAGCTGCTGCAGTAGCAATTCTTTTTGAGATTGCAAATCTGCTTTTGCATCCTCAGGCTGCTATCCGATCACTTATTTCAATTGCCCTTTTAGGGGTGATTGTGGTTATTGCTTACAGCATGGGAGACGGAACTCCTTTGCAGTTGGTTGGATATAAAGGACCAGATAACGTCCCGAGTATGTTGATTCTGGGTGATACATTCTTGTATTCTACTTATATCCTTATTGGTGGTGCTTTGGTTGCAATATTGTTTACCGAAGTTTCCCGGATTTTTAAGTAACATGACTGAGGGCAGGGCTTTTTAAGTCCTGTCAACTAAAAATATTTTTAATTTATGGGAAAAAGAGATGTTCAGGAAGTGAATGCAGGATCGATGGCCGATATTGCTTTCCTTTTGCTTATTTTCTTCCTTGTGACAACCACGATGGACACAGATTCCGGTTTGTCACGCATGCTTCCTCCCCCGGTGCCTGAAGATCAGGATACTCCACCGCCCATTAAAGACCGGAACGTGTTTGAGGTGTTGATTAATGCTCAAAACAGGTTATTGGTCGAAAACGAGCCTATGGAGTTGAGAGAACTTCGCGATGCCGCCAAAGAGTTTATTCAAAACCCGTTGGATGAAGAGGGACTGCCTGAGAAAGAGGAAAAGCAAATTGAATATTTTGGCATCTATCCTGTGACCAAAGGTGTGATTTCTTTGCAGAACGACCGGGGTACACAGTATCAAATGTATCTCTCGGTGCAAAACGAATTGGCTGCTGCTTACAATGAGCTCCGTAACGAGCTTGCACAATCTAAATTCGGCAAGAAATTTGACGAACTGGAGGAAGATAAACAGGGTGCAATTCGTGATATCTATCCGCAAAAGATTTCCGAAGCTGAACCTAAAAACATAGGAGGGAAATAGAATGGCAAAATTCAGAAAGAAAAAGGGTAGTGGCCAACAGGCTATTAATACCGCCTCTCTCCCCGATATCGTTTTTATGCTTTTGTTCTTCTTTATGGTAACAACCACCATGAAAGAGGTAGCGCTGAAAGTTCAGTTGAAACAACCGGAAGCTACTGAGTTGAGCAAGCTGGAGAAAAAATCACTGGTAACCTATATTTATGTGGGAGTTCCCCAAAAACAATATCAGGGTACTTTTGGTTCCGAACCGCGTTTGCAGCTCAATGACCAGTTTTCTACTGTTGATGATATTCGTAACTATATCGTGCAGGAGCGCGAATCGATGCGAGAGAGTGATCGTTCTAAAATGACGGTTTCTATTAAAGCCGACTTTGATACCCCAATGGGAATCATTACTGAAGTTAAGCAGGCCCTTAGAAAGGCCCAGGCGCTTAAAATCAGTTATTCGGCACGTCAGGTAAATCAAGTACCGATGTAAATTCAGATTTTGAATTTCAGATATAACGGGGTTGACTATGTCAATCCCGTTTTTTTTGGTCTCTCAATATTGGCAAACTGAGGGGCTTTTACTATTTTAAGGGCTTTGAAACTCATTTCTTCCCAAATTTGTCTCTCATGGAATTAAATATTACCCACAGCCGCTTCTCCGAAACTGCTTTTGACCAGCTGATGCAAAACCGTATTCATAAAGTACTGCTGATTTGTAGTTCTTATGATGCTTTTATGTTGGAGGAAGACGGACGTATTGATGAGCAACTCTTTAATGAATATGTATCGCTGAGCCTTCGGTATCCTCCTCATTTTATTCAGGTATCATCAGCAGAGGAGGCCTTTGCTGTTCTTGAGGAAGAACAAATTGATCTGGTGATCACCATGCTGAGTGTAGGGGGGATGGATCCATTTTCTTTGTCTCGTAAAATTAAGGAATCTTTTTCGCAGGTACCGATTGTCGTGCTGACACCTTTTTCACGTGAGGTCTCTCTTCAGCTAAGCAGGGAAGATACCAGTGCCATTGATTATGTGTTCTGCTGGCTCGGAAATTCCAATCTTCTACTGGCCATCATCAAGCTTATTGAAGATGGCATGAATGCTGAATATGACATAGGAGAGGTGGGAGTCCAAAGCATTTTGTTGGTGGAAGATTCCGTGCGGTTTTATTCCAGCTATCTTCCTTTGATATACAAGATTGTTTTTAAGCAGTCCAAAAAGTTCATGCACGAAGGGCTCAATGAACATCAGATGATGATGCGAATGCGGGGGCGCCCGAAGATATTACTTGCACGAACCTATGAAGAGGCAGAGGCTTTTTATGATAAGTATCGCAACAATCTTTTGGGGGTTATTTCTGATGTCTCCTTTAGTCATGATGGTGAAAAAGAAGTTGGGGCCGGCGTGAAGCTTGCACAGAAGGTGAAGAGAGATAATCCCTATATGCCTTTTATGCTCCAATCATCTGATGCAAAAGTTGCTGAAGTTGCCAAAGAGATTAAGGTTGGATTCATTCATAAACATTCCAAATTTTTGCTGAAAGAGCTGAGAGATTTCCTGAATACTTATCTGGCCTTCGGTGATTTTGTTTTTATTGATCCTAAAACAGGTGCGGAGATTGATCGTGTGGGAAACCTGCGTGAACTGCAGAACAAGTTAATGGATCTTCCCGATGATTCGCTTCATTACCATTTTAAGCGCGATCATGTTTCCAAATGGCTTACCGCACGCGCATTGTTTCCAATAGCCGATGTGGTGCGCCAGCTGAAGGTGGATGACGATGCCAATATGAAGGCGCATAAAGAGCGGCTGGTTCGTTTGATATCAGAATTCAGGAAAAGCAAGAGTAAAGGAATTATTGCTTCGTTCGACCGCAAAAGATACGATGAGTATATGACTTTTTCTCGTATCGGACAGGGCTCTGTTGGAGGTAAAGCCCGCGGATTGGCTTTTTTGAATGCAATTATCAAGCGTCATTCCGAGTTGAATCAGCACCCGGAAGTGAATATTATGATTCCTCGGACGATAGTGCTGGGTATTGATGTCTTTGAAACCTTTATGGAAGAGAACGATTTATATTCTGTGGGGCTTTCAGATATGTCGGATGAGAAGATTCTGCAACACTTTATCAAAGGGAAACTGCCTACTCATCTGTATGCTGACCTGATGCGCTTTGTACAAGTAGTGAAACGACCGGTAGCAGTACGTTCATCCAGTGTTTTGGAGGATAGCCATTATCAACCGTTTGCCGGTATTTATACCACTTATATGATTGCTCCGTCATGTGACGACCAGATGGTTCGGCAACTTCTTGATGCCATTAAATGTGTTTATGCTTCCGTATATTATAAATCGAGTAAGGCCTATATGGATGGTACCATGAATTTGATTGATGAAGAGCGGATGGGAATTGTACTCCAGGAGGTAGTGGGACAGGCACATGAAAATCGGTTTTATCCAACTTTTTCCGGTGTGGCCAGGTCGGTCAATTTCTATCCAATTCCGCCCGAAAAGGCTGAGGATGGAGTGGTGAATGTGGCGCTGGGACTTGGACGCCAAATAGTAGAAGGTGGAGCCTCTCTGAGGTTTTCGCCAAGATATCCGGCAAAAGTGCTTCAACTCTCCTCGCCAGAGATGGTTGTTCGTGAAACGCAGAAATCGTTTTTTGCATTGAATCTGGATGCCACTACTTTTGAAGCCTCCGTGAATGATGGTGTGAATATCCTAAAGCTTAATGTGGGTGAGGGTGAGAAAGATGGTTCACTGAAGTGGCTTGCTTCTGTTTTTGACATGCAGAACCACATGATTAAGGATGGTTTGATGGCCGATGGGCCTCGCTTTATTACTTTTGCCAATATCCTGAAGTATGATGCATTCCCCCTTGCCGATATTGTAAATAAGGTATTGCATATTGGCCAGGATGAGATGAAACAACCGGTAGAGATAGAATTTGCAGTTGATCTTCAGACAGCTGATGGTAAGCCGGTTTTTTATTTGCTGCAGATCAGGCCTATCGTTGACACCAAGGATCCTTCGGGACCTGATTTGTCAGATTTTGAGCCGGAAGATTGTCTTATTTATTCCAATTCGGCTCTTGGGAATGGCGTGGTGAATGATGTGCAGGACATTGTGTATGTCAAGCCGGAAAATTTTAAGCCATCTTTGAACCCGGAGATTGCCCGTCACATAGAAAAGATTAATGATAAGTTGCAGAAAAGTGGGAGACCCTATCTGCTCGTTGGGCCGGGCCGTTGGGGTTCACAGGATCCCTGGCTGGGAGTTCCTGTCCGGTGGGGGCAGATTGCCGGTGCCAGAACTATTGTGGAGATGGGGCTGGAAAATTACCATGTGGAACCGAGTCAGGGCACACATTTTTTTCAAAACCTAACCTCTCTCAGGGTTGGATACCTCACCATCAATCCGCACATTGGAGAAGGAAATATCAATATGGAGATGCTAAACAGTCACGGAGCAGAAGAGGAAACAGAGTATGTGAGACATGTGCGGTGCTCTAAACCTTTTTCAACCATGATCGACGGGAAAAATAATAAAGGGGTAGTGGTTTTTAGTGAATAAAACGAGTCCCGATAATTCGGGATGAGTTCCATCCGCCAACATCTTCTATCTTACAGTAAAAAAACGTCATTGCGAGAACCTACACCAGAAAAAGTTTGAGGAATAATGTGTAAATGACAGAAATGTCTCCTACCTGAAGGGGGAAAACTTGAATAACCCCGGGTCGATAACCCGGGGTAAGACTTCCCCATACCTGTCTTATGTATAAGGTGAGCTGTATATCTCGCTGGCTCAGTGTGATTTACAAATCAAAGATTTTGTAGGCCACAGAAAAAGTAAGGTTGTTGTTGACCCGTTCCAGTTCGGTGGAAGAATCACCCAATCCCCAGGAGTAGCGAACATCCAGGTTTAATTTTCCAAATTCCACGCCTCCGCCGGCCTGGAAACTCCATTGGGCATTTTTCATGTTTTCAGAGATGGATTCATAGTTGTTGATATCTCCCCATTTGTTGTCTTCACTGGCCACAAAAGAGGCCATGGGGCCACCCACGCCGTAAATGTTAAGGGCTTTAAGGTCGATCAGCTTCAGATGTGCCAGTAAGGGGACGTCCCAGGTGTGGTACTCTGTATTGACGGTGTTGTCAAACTCTCCGCTGAAGTTTGTCTCCCCTCCTTTTTTTACATAAAGAAGTTCGGGCTGAAAAGAAAGATTCTTAACCAGCTTAATTCGGGCGAAAGCTCCAAGCATAAGCCCGCCTTTTGCTTCATCTTTGGCATCCGAGAAGGTGTATTGTTGATCACCTGCCATAATTTCACCTGCATTATCTGTCCGGAATTTGGATGAGTTGTAACCGGCTTTGACTCCAAGTGCAAAATTCCCCTGTGCCATAGTGTTGAACATCATGGAGGCTCCGGCGAGCATTATACTCAAAAACAAGATTTTCTTTTTCATAACATTCTGTTTTTAGTTAGTGGTAATATATTAAGCAATTTGAATGCCATAATTGTTTGCTTGTTCTGTCTTCGCAGAGAGAAACCTGAATTGAAGATTGACGGCCGTTAATACACTTGGTTGGACTATCCGGCAATTGATTCTGGCAGGAAAGATTAAAAATGATTATCTTCATCACTTCCTGAAGGCGTTGATTCCATGATTAATCACAAAATTCGTTCATTTTTCCTTGTTTTGCTTTTGCTGCTCCAATCAGTTGCGAGTGCTTACTCTGTGGTTGAGGAATCAGGATATACTGTAAGTGGTTATGTGAGGGATGGCCGAAGCGGAGAAATGCTGGTGGGGGCTTCAGTGGTTGCAAAAGGCCGCGGAATGGGGACGGTGACCAATGTTTATGGTTTTTTCTCGATAGAGTTGCCTCCGGGAGAACATGTTTTACAATTTGGTTTTTTGGGATATCAGCCTGTGGAGAAGATTTTTTCTCATGCATCATATATCACTGTGGAAATGATTCCACAACCGGAATTGCTGGAGGAGGTGATTGTACAGGGAGAGGAAGGTCCCACTTCTGCACGCTCCTCTTTGCTGGGCGTTGAGCGACTTGAGTCTGCCTCCATTGGGCGTATGCCTGTGCTTATGGGGGAGACCGACCCTTTGAAAGCTATTCAGATGCTGCCCGGAGTATCGGCTACCAGTGAGGGATCCAGTAATTTTACAGTCAGAGGTGGTAATCCCGACCAGAATCTTTTGCTGATGGATGAAGCCATTGTTTACAATGCCGGTCATTTGTTGGGCTTTTTTTCCGTGTTTAACAATGATGCCATCAAGCATATAGAGTTATACAAAGGTGATTTTCCCGCATCAGAGGGGGGGCGGTTGTCTTCGGTGCTTGATGTGCACACCCGTGATGGAAATATGAAACAGTTTGAAGGCTCTGCAGGAATAGGGCTGATTTCCAGCCGGCTGAATATGGAAGGGCCGATCAAAAAGAATAAGGCCTCATTTCTTTTTACAGGGCGAAGGACTTACGCTGATTTGTTTCTGCCTTTGGCTAAGGATGAAGAATTGCATGACAATAAACTCTATTTCTACGATACCAATTTCAAAATGAACTGGATTGCAGGCGAGAAAAACAGGTTTTTTCTGAGTGCATATTTGGGGCGCGATGTTTTCAGGGATGAACTCGCCAGACTTAATTTTGGGAATCGAACTTTTTCCTTTCGCTGGAACCGGGTATTTTCGCCTTCTTTATTTGCCAATTTCAGCTTAGTCAGAAGTCGTTACGACTACTTTCTGGGAACTTCAGAAAGTGATATCGATGATATGGAGTGGGTTTCGGAATTCAATGACTACATGTTTGGAACCGATTTTTCCTGGTTTCTTTCTCCCGAGAAGACGTTTCGCTTTGGGGCAAGAACCTTTTTTCATCGAATAGCTCCGGGGAATGTAACAGGGCCGGATGAGAATTCGTTTCTGCAGGAGGTGAAACTACCACAAAACAAGTCCCTGGAGCATGGAGCTTATGTGAGTTACACTAATCAGGTTACATCATGGTTGAAACTTAGGGTTGGTCTGAGGTATTCTCTTTTTCAGAATTTGGGTCCCGGGAAAAGTTTTCAGTTTAATGATGCTTATGAGGTTACTGATACTATAAATTACTCATCAGGAGAAGTGTATAACCATTATCAGGGGCTCGAGCCACGTGCCGGCGCTTCGGTCTTTTTGTCACCACGGCATACAGCAAAAATCAGCTACAGCAGAACGCGCCAATATATTCAACTGGCCAGTAATTCCACATCCTCCACTCCGCTGGATGTATGGTTTCCTGCATCGCCCAATGTGAAACCGCAGACATCGGATCAGGTTTCCTTTGGACTTTTCAGTAAATCCCGCAATGGGGTGTTTGAACACAGTATTGAAGTTTTTAATAAATGGATGGAGAATACCATTGATTTTAAAGACCATCCCGATTTACTGCTCAACGAAACCATCGAGGGGGAGGTCCGTTTCGGAAAAGCATGGGCCAGAGGTTTTGAATTGATGTCAAAGTGGAATGCCGGCCGTTTCTCGGGGTGGGTAGGATACACATTTCTGAAATCAGAACGGGTGGCAAGTGGAATCAACGATGGCAAGCCTTTTTTGTCGCCCTATGATCATACTCATGATGTTTCTGTTTATGCCGACTATCGGATTGCATCGCGGGTTTCGTTTTCGGCCAACTGGGTTTACTATACCGGTTCGCCGGTAACCTTGCCGGTGGGCAGATATGAGGTGGGAGGAGCGATGGTTCCTTTGTATTCCAAACGAAATGGAGAGCGTATGCCGGATTATCACCGGTTGGATTTTTCCTGTATTATCCACAGTAAGCATGGTAAAGAGAGAGGCGGAGAGTGGATCTTTTCTTTGTATAATGCCTATGGACGGAAAAATGTTTGGGCAATCAATTTTGTGAATGACGAAAATGGGGAATCAGGCATCAGAGCAGAAAAAACCTATCTTTTTTCAATTGTGCCTTCTGTTTCCTATACGTTTAAATTTTAACGGATGAAGAAACCAATAAACATCATTCCCATAATGATGGTGGTTTCCCTTACCTGGGGATGCACCGAATACATCGACCTGGAACTGGAAACTGATAGTCAGAGACTGGTGGTGGACGGCATGATTACCAGTGAACGCCAGATACAATATCTTCGTTTGTCCGGATCTGTAGCTTTTTTGGACGATACGGTTTCTCCTCCGGTGTCAGGAGCCAGGGTTTTATTATCTGATGGTTACAATGTGGAAACACTCAAAGAAGCGAATGAGATGCCAGGATTTTATGTTGCTAAAAACGGTTTTGCTGCCACTCCCGGAAATTCTTACGAACTGTCAATTTCGGAAGTGGATATAGATGGTGACGGCATTGAGGAATCGTATCAGGCAATCTCTTATATGCCAGAAGTTACAAAGCCTGATTCCATTGATATCTTGTTTGATGAAACCTGGGAAATCTGGAAAGTATTGCTCTTTTTTAACGATCCTCCTGAGTCGGAGGATTACTATCTTTTCAGGGTGTTGATTAACGGAACTCTGATTTCGGAGCGAATAACTGAATTTACTGTAGTGAGCGACCGTTTTTTTGAAAATGGCAGGGCTGATGGTGTCTGGGTGCAGTCCATCAATGCGAATGAAAAGGCTGAACCATTGAAAGAGGGGGATGTTGTCACCCTTCAGATGTGCGGAATAACCGAAGCATATTTTGATTTTGTGAAAGGGGTGCAGCGCGAAGGTCGCGGACAGTATCCTCTGTTTACTGGCCCTCCCGCCAATGTTCCCGGTAATATCAGCAATGGGGCACTGGGGTTTTTTACGGCGTTTTCAGTATCATATTCCAACCTGGTTGTTTCGGCTGAGTTGCTGGAGGGGAAAAATAACTCCGATTAATTCAATGCTGACGAGAGGCTATCTCCAAAGTCATATATTCCCATTTTTTGTCATTCTGAGTGGCTACCCCAAATAATTTTGGGTCATAATGTGGATATGACTGATTTGTCCCGTCCCCACAGGGGGCAAATTTGAATAACCCCGGGTGCGTAACCCGGGGTTGACATAAGAAATGAGCCGGATTCCCGAATGGGGGCCAATTATTAACTACTTGTTTGTTACAAAAATCTGTTATTGATCTTCCTAATATTGAAATGCTCAGGAGTTCAAATACACTAACTTTTAGGATACCCTCTTTGGGGCTGCCTCATATTTTTTCTACTGGCAACTATTTCCTACAGACTATTGCTCTACAAACTATTCACTAATTCTAGTGCAATGACGATCCGATGATATTGAAAAACTCCTCCCGGGTAGCCTGATTTTTCAGAAAGGCACCTGTGAAATCTGAGGTGGTGGTTACAGAATGCTGTTTCTGCACTCCGCGCATTTGCATGCACATGTGCTGAGCTTCGATAACTACAGCCACACCCAATGGATTCAATGTGTTGTGGATGCACTCTTTTATCTGAGTGGTAAGTCTTTCCTGCACTTGCAGACGACGGGCAAAAGCCTCTACCACGCGTGCAATCTTGCTTAATCCGGTGATGTGGTGACGTGGGATATAGGCCACATGTGCCTTTCCGAAAAACGGAAGGATGTGATGCTCGCACATACTGTAGAGTTCGATGTCTTTAACCACTACCATTTGCTGGTAATCTTCCCGGAATTTGGCTGATTTAAGGATTTCTTCAGGATCCATGTTGTATCCCTGTGTCAGGAATTGCATGGCCTTAGCCACTCTTAGCGGCGTTTTTTCCAACCCTTCGCGGGTTTCATCCTCTCCGAGTAGTTTTAAAACTTCTGTGTAGTGATCGCTGAGAGCTTCGGTAGTTTTATCGTCGTATGATTCAATTTTGGCGTATCCGTTATCGCCATGGAGTGTATGTTCCATTTTATCTGTGTTTTATATGGCAAAGCATCAGATGGGTTGCCGCTTTGGTTTATATGAAGTATAGAAAAATAAAAATCAAAAATACAAAACCAAATGGAATAAGTAGAAGAAATGTCAGAGAATTACGGATTGCAATGAGCTCTTAGGGGTTAGCTCATGGCTGCCGTGTATGTGATTTGGAATCCATATTGTATTTTGCAGATAGTTGGACATTGGCATAGATTATTTGTGAAACGAAGTTCGACGAAGTCAATAATGCAGTCCTCCCAAAAGCGAGCTTTTTCCTTTTAGAGAAATACATAATGCCACTTTGACAAGATTAGGCTGTGTTTTTTTAAGGCCGAAGGTCTTTAAGCGATAGCCTGGGGCAACGTCCCAGGAAAATTGTAATACCTCTCCTCCCGCGGTTTATTGGTCGCGTTGCGACTAATAAACCGCGGGGTTGGGTGGGAAACTGCAATCCCAGGACGTTGCTCTGGGCTATTGCTTTCAGGCTTTCAGCCTGTTTTCGTGTTGCCTGCTATATTGTTTTATGTATAAGGTAGGTTAAATCCGAAACAATGCAAACATACAAATGTCATTCACATATCAATAGTCCGTTAAAAAAAGCTTAAACGCAGAGACGCAATGACGCAAAGTATTTATTACGGGTGAGTTGTGTTCTGTTCATCTGGCCTTAGAATAGATTGATTATCAACTATTTTAAGTCCTCCCTTTGGGGGATTTAGGGGGCCTTGCCCCCTCAACTCATCACCACCCGATATATTCCCCCGGGCTTGCTCTTTACCAGTCCCTTAAATTCCAGATCGAGCAGGGTGGCTGATAATTTACTGACGGGCAGACCGCATTTGAGGCTCAGCAGATTCAGGTTCATTTCCTGTTCTTCAATGAGGCTCTCCATGATGGTTTGTTGTTCTTCTGTTTCGATGGTGGCAAAAAGATTGCCCTGTACCGGTGTCTTTTTCTTTGTGTCCCAGCCCAATGCATACTCCAGGTCTTCAACCGACTCGATGAGCGCTGCGATGTTTGATTTGATGAGATAATTACAGCCTGCAGAAAAAGTATCTCCGGGTCGGCCGGGGAATGCCAGTACATCACGGTTGTAATCTCTGGCCAGTTCGGCAGTAATCAGGGCACCTCCCTTGCGTGCCGACTGGACCACAATGAGGGCATCTGAAAGGCCTGCGATGATCCGGTTGCGTTGCACGAAATTGTACTTGTCAGGTACAGTGTTACTGATAAACTCCGTCATCAGGGCTCCCTGTTCCAGCATCTCTCTGGCGGTATTGCGATGCATGGAAGGATAGATGCGATCCAAACCATGAGCAAGCACCCCAATGGTTGGCAATCCGTTTTTCAAAGCTGCTTTGTGGGCGCAAATGTCCACTCCGTAGGCCAGTCCGCTGACAATAACGGTTCCGGGATGACGAACGGCCAGGTCGGCTACCAGTTTTTCACACAAGTCTATGCCTTCATTCGAAGGAGTGCGGGTACCCACAATGCCTATCATGCGGGTTGCCGTCTGGTGTTCTTGTCCGTGAATATATACCATCAGTGGAGCATCCTCGCAATAGGAGAGCCGGCCCGGATAATTGGCATCTGAAAAAAAGAATGGTTTAATTTGATGTTTATCGATGAATAGTACTTCCTTATCAGCACGTTTCATGATTTCCTGTCGGTCAATATTCAGGAGTAACTGACTGAGAGCCGGTCCAATTCCCGGTACCTTGGCAAGGGTTGGAATTTTTTCTTCAAAAAGAGCTGATTCTGAGCCCAGATAGGCTATGAGGTTACGTGCCAGTTTGGGACCGATCCCTTTGATGAGGCTGAGCGCTATCCGGTGTTGTAGTTGTTTGTCAGACACAGTGTTGGGTTTTGGGTTTGCGGTCGTGAATTTATGGATTTTTTCGGTAAAAGTAAACTTTAGTCAGGAGTCCTTTGGGAAAAGAGAATGGTAGCTGGTTACAAAACACAAAATTTTGTATTGTATGATTAGACGCACGTCCGTGCGCCTCTACGAGCTTTGTTTCTTCACAACCAGAACCCGAAACTCAAAACTCAGAACTCAACCCACAACCCGGAACCCCAAACTCATCCTCCCTGCGCACTACCCCCTATGAAGAAAATCTCTTCACAGAGTGAACTCTGTAGAGCTAGTTCTTCACAGAGTGAACTCTGTAGAGCTAGTTCTTCACAGGGTAAACCTAACCCCCTGAAGGGGGAACTCCCACCCTCAGAACCAACACGGAACCAGAAACTCAACCCGGAACCCAGAACTCAGAACTCAAAACTCAAAACTCAAAACCCGGCTCCCACGCTCCAGCTAACCCCGGTGGTCACCATTCCCGGATTTCCCCGTCCCACTTCTATGAGCATGCTGAAGCGGTCGGTTAGAAAATACCGCAATCCGAAAATAGGACGGATACGAATCCTGACGTCCGATTCTTTATTGTTTTCAAAGGCTTCTGTTTCAGTGTTCCAGGCAGACTTCTCGGTGGATTTTTCAAAGGCCAGTTGAGCCACTCCGGAAACGTAGAAATCAAAATCACCCAGAAACCATTTATGTCCGCTCAGAGCTTCAATCCAGTGGGCATAGTGGATGGTGCCAACAGCCCCCGTGCTGAAAGTGCTGTAGCGTAATTCATTTTTCGGGATGGTATCGTTGTTGTATTTGTCGCGGTTGTAGCCGATAAAGCCTCCGGCACTGAAATAATCGTTGATTCCTCTTTCCACAAAAAGGGAGGTAGGGGGAATTTTACTGATGGAATAGCCGTCGTAGCTGTCGGTATTTGAATAATCGGCAAAGGATATTTTAGGGCTGATGAGCCATGTGTCGGCGCTGTACTGGCTGTATGTCATTGAGGTGCCAAAGATCAGCAAAAGCATAAAAAGCAATATTCTTACCATGTTCAAAAGAAATAACTGTTTGTGGACGAATGGGGTTTTAGGGTGGAATGGAATGCCACAAATGTACAATGAAACGGGATTTCTTCAAAAACGGGATGTGGTTATTTGGTTTTAGAAGATTGTTTTTTCTACGTGTCACCCCGTCCGGGGCTCATTTCGTTTGGCTGGAACAAACGCTCGGCTACCAAACTGCCGCCCCTCCGGGGCTGTCCCAATTTGAATAGAAAAAACGAATGTCATTTGATTTTTTCCCATGATAGGGAAATGTTATTTGGAATATTTGAAATCATCAATGTATTTGTACCAGCCCCCGGAGTGGGACGATAGGGGCTCATCTCGTTCGTATTGAACATTCCTTTAGCTATCAAATGTCCCACTGATGAACCGCTTTATTATCTCCATGAAAATCCTTAAAACTTCCACTAAAAATGATGCCTTTCCTGCTGATGTCCTTGAAATTACCCATGGTTCAAATGTTAAATTTCGGCGATGCTGATATTTTATGCCGTTTTTGGTCAACTTTTTTGATAGTTTTGCGTAAAAATATTACCTGAGATTTTTTTGTTTTTTGCATAATTTAATGTTTTTTTATGTTCAAGGATATGAGATCTTTATGTAAAGGCAACAAATTCAGGGATTAACCTTTTATACAACCTTGCCCAAAAAGGAAAAGAAAAACCTGACTGCAAAAATGTTTTGACTTTTTTGTCATCAAAATTGTCATTGCGTTTGATGTGCAGTTTGAGCTTGTGACACCAGGGGCCATGGATGATCACCTTCTGACAAATTTGATTCTCGTTTATGGTTTTGGTGTATGGTAACCGTTGTAATTGATAGTTACCGGTTACAGGTTTTTATGCTTCACGCGTGGAAACATAAATTTGTGCGAACAAGAAAACAAATATTTTTTCAGTCTTTATAGAATATAGGATGCGGTTCGGAATAGTTCAGGCAAGCCTGGCTCTTCTCACGGCTTTCACTATATTTGATAAGAAAGCGCTAAATACGAGGTTTTCGAAGTTTTTGAATCCAGGGAGCTGACGAACGAAGCAAGAGCAGAGGCAAAGCTTGCTTTGGCTATGCCTTGCAAGGAGGAAAAAGATGAAGTCAGTTTATTATTTGTAAATGACTGATTCAAAAATTCAGGGTGTGTAATGGTTTTATACTAAAGCCAAAGATTTTTAACGATGGTATTACACACCCTAAATAACGAAGTAGTTGGTGTTTTCTTGCAAAGACAAATTAGATATAAGCGGATGAGAAAAGGTTTACTAAGGAAAAGGAATTCGATCGTCAATAACTCGCTGAAAAGTTTACTGCTTTTTGTCGGGCTTTTTGTGTTTGGGGGGTATGGAAATGCACAAATCTCAACCGAAGTTTGTGGTAATGGAGTGTTATTTGGCGCCGATCTTTTTGATGTTCCATCAGCAGGTATCCCCACCGGACATCGTTCCGGTGGATATTGGTCATCTCCTGATGACTTGTCCTTTTCTGACAGATTTGCAGGGAATGATGTTATTGTAAGTGGCTTTAGTTCTAATGCTGGTGATATTTATACTGTAACATGGACCAGAAATAACGGTAACTTTTACGAATTTGAAATAACGGTAAATAGTGACAATGCACCTATCGCTGAACTGGAGAACCAAAATGGCGATGCTGAAGGTGTCGTATTATGTAGCGGTGATGATCATACATTTGAAGTTGATGTCACCCCTAACGGGAGTTATGACTATGAATTTTTTGAAGAAAATTACGACACCAAAGAAGTTACTTCTTTATCAGGGCCCACTCAAAATGACAATGATTACCTTTTTACTTCCAATGGAGACGGGGATATTTATGAAGTTTTTGCTGTTGTTACAGATAACTCTGGCACCTGTCGTTCGTTTTCTAATTCCATCCAGGTTTCAGATATTAGTGATGTGGAAGTAGAAGTTGTTGGGGGAGCTTCTGCCTGTCAATCCGATATAAGTGGACTGGAACTGGAAGTGCTGCCGTTTAGCTCGGATTTCACCTACCAATGGTATAATTCTCTAGGGCCTATTACCGGAGAAACCGGTTCGGTTTATTCCGTTACTGGATCAGGTAGTTATTATGTTGTTGTAGCGGGATGTAGCCCATCCATATCGGAAACATCCAATACGGTTACCGTTGGTACTTACGATCTTCCAACGCCCACCATCGATCCCTCAGGAACTATTTATTTATGTCAGGATGATGATGAAATAGCTTTTAGCAGTACGATATCCGGGGGTACTACTCCCGCCGCAGGCTTGGTGTATGAATGGCTGCATAACGATAATGTTGCTCAAACCGGAACATTAACTGATTTTACAAATAACACTACGCTTAATCCTACTATTCTCGGAGAATATCAACTAATTATCAGGGAAAACGGAAATGAAGAGTGTTACAACTCCTCACCGGTTACTGATGTCCCCGGGCGGGTTGCGTTCGAAGTGCTTGATTTTTCCACCATAGGGAGTCCCACCTGTGAATCGGCCATTGAGCCTGTATTTAATGTAGAGCTTGATGCTACTTACGGAAATCCTCCTTACTCTGTGACCATTGCCAATACCACTGTTTCAACAACAAGGACAATTGGTGGGCTGACCGATGGTAGTAATACTGTTTCCTGGGGAGACGATATTGATGAAACTTCTAACTTTGAGCTTACCAATGTTCGGGATGCTAATGGTTGTCAGATAGATCCTGATCTCATGCCTGTGGGACCGGTTACCTTTACAGTCAATCCAATAAATGTATATGATGTTCTTGGCTCTGATATTTGTTCTGATGGAACCAATACAACCCAGATAAGTCTTAATGATTCTGACTTGGGGGTGGATTATTATGTGCTCCTGGATGGAGGTTCGCCTGACGGCCCCATTTCCGGATCCGGGAATCCACTTATTTTAGGGAATTACAGTGCCCCGGGTCAATACACGGTTGTGGGAAGACGAGCCGGTTGTACCGACGTAACAATGACCGGCAATGTTATTGTGAGTGAAATGCCAGACACTTCTTTGCCGGTTACATTTACTGACGGCTCCGGATGTAGCGGAACTTCCCATACCATTACCGTGGGAAACTCGGAAACGGATATCAATTATTCTCTATACAGGGATGGGTTTGAGGTAATAACACCCATACCAGGAAATGGTGGAAATCTTGATTTTACCGGGTTAATTATAGCTGGTGATTATGAAATATTTGCCGAGCGTGGTGTTTGTTCCGATGATTTTGGTGATTTAACCATTGCTAAAACCCCCGATGCACCGACCATTGTTGATGATGATGCCTGTGAAGGAGATAATCTTTTGGTAGAGTTGGATGGTTCTGAGGTGGGTTTTCATTATACACTTTATGAAGGGCCTGATGGTACTGGAAATATTCAGGAGACTGTTGTTGGCGATGGTGGTGCCATCACTTTTACCGGGGCTATCAATACAGGAGGCGTGTATTCAGTCATTGCATTAAATCCCGGAACCAGTTGCACCACCGATTTGGGTGATGTGACAATTCATGATACACCTGATTTAAGTTATACGCTTTCTACAACCAGTCCTACCATATGTGAGAATATCAATCATGTATTTACTCTTTCTGGTTCAGAAGTCGGGGTGAGATATCGACTTTACAGGGATGACCTCTCCGGGACTTCTGTTGATCCTGCTAAAATTGGAAATGGAGGTTCAATTGCTTTTGATCCTCAGTTTATTGCTGGCACTTATTTGGTGACTGCTGACAATAATGGTTGTGAATATCCCTTGCCTGGTGCAGAAATAACTATAAATGAGCGCCCTGAACAATATAATGTATTGAATGGGAATGCCTGTGTTGGAGATGATGTTACCATTGAGGTAGATAATTCCCAAACAGATGTATCTTACATCCTGTATCGGGAGGGTTCTCCATATGGAACTGCACGTAATGGAACTGACGGAACTCCTATCTCATTTACCTCTCAATATCCGGAGGGTAGGTACACTGTTGTTGCCAATAATAATGGGTGTTTAACCGATATGATCGGATCGGTTGATGTGAATGCATTGCCTGACAATCTGGATATAAGGTGGTTGGATGACAATTATTGTGCGGGCAGCGGTGATGAAACTATCTCTGGTTACCCCTCAACGGGGAATTATAGTTGGGAAGTACAGGCGGCTACTGCAGGCTGGTTTGATGATAATGGAGATCATACTGCCACTTTCAATGTTGATGAAGCATTGGCTCAATCAGGTGAGAGATCGTATAATATTATTTACAGGTATCAGGATCCCAATACATTATGTGAATCTGAAGTGGTTGAAACTACCAACTTCCACGATGATATCAATGACAACCTGGCGGTTCATTATCCTGAGGAAGGAACCACGGGTTCATGGAATCCCTTCCCTGCCGGAGATTTGGTGATGTGTCAGACAGACGACCCCATTGAGTTAGAAGCTTACTTTGTTGATGATGGTAGTCTTATCAACGATGGAAGCTACTATGCATCAGGTGCCGGTATTACCGATAATACAGACGGCACCGCAGTATTCGATCCTGCAACCGCCGGAAACGGAAATCATACCATTACATACACTTATACCGATGGAAATGGTTGTACCGGTTCGGTAGATTATACAGTGCAGATAGGTGTGGATTTGCAATTCAATGGTCTTGATCTTATTTATTGTGAACAGGAAGATCCTTCAAATCCCTATCCTGTTACCATTTCTGCCCAACCTGTGGATGTAGCCCATCCGGTAGGTGGAATATTTAATCTATACAGTAATGCGGTGGATCCCGGTAATCTTATTACTTCCGATAACCAAACGCCCATTCCTGCCGGTTCTTATCCTTCACTTGATTTTAATCCTGCCGCCTTAGGGCCGGATACCTACATTTTTGAGTACATTTATGAGCAGGGTGGTTGTGAGAATATCATAACTCAGGAGGTGCTGGTGCCTGACGTTATTGAAGCTACCTTTGATACTCAGTCCGGAAATACGCAATTTTGTGAGAGTGAAACTTCAGTGACATTAGTCCCCGTTCAGGGCGGAGGTCTTTTTACCGGTACTGCAGTTTCCGGAAATGTATTTAGTCCTTCTGTTGCCGGATCCGGAACACATGATGTAATCTACACCATTAACACCGGCGGGTGTTTTGACTCTGAGACCATTACAATATCAGTCATCGAGGCTCCACAGATTGATATTGATGGATTGGCCTCAACTTATTGTGAGACAGATGGCGCAGTTACCGTTGAGGCAAATACTTATGGTGTGGTCAGTGGAACTTCTACATTTTCTTCTACAGGGAATTCTGCAGGTACATCTCCAATTACAGATAATGCCGATGGAACGGCTGCTTTCGATCCTTCATCTGTTGGCCCGGGAACCTACTGGGTAACCTTAGAGTATGATCATCCAACTTCAGGTTGTAGTAATACCGTTACTGAAAGAGTTGACGTTCATGCGACTACCTTTGTTAACTTTGCTGATGATCAGCCGGGCGATCCAATGGAATATTGTCAGAATGGTGGAGATGTTGATTTTATTGCCAGCTTTAGTACCGCCCCAACAACTGTTGGGACTTTTACCATTTCCGGAGGAGCCGCAACTGCTTTAACCGACAATGGTGACAATACTGCTACTTTAAATCCTGCTTTATTATCTCCCGGTGATTACGGAGTGACATTTACTTATATAAATGCCGATGGTTGCACCGATAGCAGAACGAAAACCATTACTGTGTTGTCAGCACCCACAAAATACACCGTACAGGGTGGAGGAGCTTATTGTTCTTCTGCAGCCACCGGCCCGGAGGTTACCTTAAGTGGATCGCAGAATAATGCTGACCTGGAATATGAGTTGCTACTCAATGGTCTTTCATTAAGTCCGCGGGAAACTGAACCAGGTGATGGTAACCCAATTACTTTCCCCGCTCAGAGTGCTGATGGCACTTACACCGTAATTGCCATTAATACGGCAACGAGCTGTGTCTCCGAGATGACTGGTTCAGTGGAAATTACCAAAAATGAAGTGGCTCTTACGGTAGATGATTTTACCAATGTTTCCTGCACAGGAGATATGGATGGAACAATTACCGCCATTGCTTCTGGAGGAACAGCACCTTATCTCTATTCTCTTTACAATGATGCCGGCTTAACTGCTGCCGATCTGGAAGCAGATAACAACAACGGTATTTTTGAATTCCTGGATGCCGGAACCTATTATCTTCAGGTGGAAGATGCAACCGGTTGTGAACTTTCTTCTCCCGTTGAAGTCACCATCACTGAGCCCTTAAACGCATTAACCGTTGACACTGACAGTTCCCCGGTGGGTTGCTCCGGATGTACGGCAGGAACAGATTGCGAAGGTGCAGCCTGGATAAATATCAATGGAGGAACGGCTTTTGCGGATCTAACGACTTATCCTTCAGGATACAATATTGTATGGATCGATGATACCGGAACCACGGTAACCCCATTGGGTGGCGGAACAAGAATTGAACAACAGTCTGCCGGCTCTTACACTGTTACCGTTACAGATGCAAAAGGGTGTACCGTTTCTGAGGTAATTGATATTGAGATCGTCGATGACATTACATTGACAGAGGTTAGTCGAACCCATGTGGATTGTTACGGTTCTGCCACCGGTAGCTTTACGGTAGAGGCTGACGGCGGAGATACCAATGCCGATTACCAATTCTCTCTTGATCAGAACAACTGGTTCGATCCTGATGCAACGGATGGAAATCAGCGGACTTTTGAGAATCTAAGCGAAGGTACTTATAATGTATATGTGCGCGATGCCAACTATCCTCGTTGTGAAACGCAACTGGGAACACCTATTGTTATTTCCCAACCCGACGAATTAAAAGTTAATGAACTTCCCGGTTCCCATGTGAATGTAAATTGTTATGGTGATGACACCGGAGCTTTTGAAGTGGAGGCCGACGGAGGCACTGGGGCTTATACATTCTCCTTAAATGGAGGGACTTATGCTGCTGCCGATCTGTTTACAGACCTGGTTGCCGGTTCGTATAGTGTGACCGTTCAGGATGCAGAAGGATGTACTGCATCTCTGACTAATCCTGTGGAAATCACTCAGTCACCGGATCTTACAATTTCTGATTATGAGGTTACCGATGCTTCTTGTAATCTTGGCTACGATGGGGAGATTACCATTACAGCGCAGGGAGGAGACGGTAATTATGTTTACTCGCTTACCGATGGTACCGATACATGGGGTCCACAATCTTCAGATACCTTTAGTGGCTTAGAAGCCGGTAACTACGATGCAACAGTAACCGATGGGAATAACTGCGATGCAATTTATACCGGAATTCCGGTTGATGACCCGGACGATGCACTTGCTCTAACGCACACTGTAGATCAACATGTGTTGTGCCGTGGAACCAGCACTGGCGAATTTACTGTCACCGCCTCCGGAGGTTCAGGAGGTTATGAGTTCAGTATCGATGGTGGTACCACCTGGGAAGATGATGGTATCAACAGCTACTCCTGGGATGGGTTGGCTGCAGGTACTTATACTGTTGAAGTGAGGGATGCAAAGAGCTGTACCACAAGTGAGTCTGTAACGATAACACAACCAACAACAACTTTTACTTTGTCTGGTGTAGTGGACAACCATGTAAGTTGCTATGAGGGCAGTGATGCCAGTATTACTGTGGATGGGGACGGAGGAACGTCTCTCTCGTCCGTTAATTATGTTATATACAAAGAAATATCGGGTTCCTGGATTATTCAGGATTCAGAAAATAATTCCACCGGAGATGCCGAAACGTTTACAGGTTTGGATGAAGGAGAATATAAGGTAGAGGCCTGGGATAGTAATGGTTGTCCCGATGATGTAGCTCTTACTATTAATCAACCAACCACTGCCATAAATATTACTCCAACCATCAGTAACGCTACTACCCCCGGGGGTAACGAAGGTTCCATAGAAATTGAAATTACCGATGGCAGCGGTAATTATCCATCCATAGTCTGGAGCGGAGAGGATGAATCGGGTGTTGATATAAGTGCAGGTCTCATTGACAATGTCTATAACCAGCCCAATTTGGTGGTCGGAACTTATACGGTTACTGTTACTGATGGCAATGGTTGTACGGTTACTTCTGATCCAATGGTGGTTACCGATCCCGATTCTGATCTTAGTCTTAGTATTTCTTCCAAGGAACCCGGACCATGTCACGGAGCTACAAACGGAACCATAAGTATAACAGCCACAGGTGGTGTACCTCCTTATGCCTCTATTACCTTAACCAGAGGCGGGGTGGAAGAAACCAAAGCCACCTCGGGTAGCGATTATGCGACCTACACCGACCTTGGAGAAGGAACATATGTGGCTGAAGTAGTGGATGATGTCGGAAATGTTTATTCCGAGAATATCGTTTTTACCCTTCCTGATGCTTTGGTTCTGAATTTTGCGAAAGACGGGGATGCTACCTGTAATGGTGAATCAGATGGAACCATTACTTTCAGTGCAACCCATGGAACTCCTGAAGACAATGGAAATCCGGCAGATGATACTGATGATTTTTATAATTATTTCATTACTGTTCCGGTATCAGGAACTGTCCTATCCGGTGATTTGCCCGAGGGAGGTAGTGTGACCATTTCTACCCTGGCAGCCGGTGATGATTACAAACTCGAAGTTCAGGATGCCAACGGTTGTTTTGTTGACACCAATTTTGATATAAAGGAACCTGCACCGATTTCTTTCGATATAGAATCAGATAATCTTAGCTGCTTTGAAAGTGGCAATGGATCAATCACCCTTGACAATGTGACAGGTGGTTGGGGGAATGGATATACCTACGATTGGTATCTTTACAATGAAGGATCCGGAAATTGGGATGATTATGAACTCGATGGAAATCAGTCCATTAATGATCTTTTAGCCGGCACCTACCGGGTAAGGGTTACTGGTAACTTAAACAACTGTGAAGCTATTTCTTCCGATATTGTCATCACTGAGCCCGATGAACTTGAACTTATTTTAGGAGGTCAGGAAAATGTTACTACCTGTTATGGAGACAATTCAGGTTCGGTAACTCTTCGTGTAGAAGGCGGAACTGCCAATTACGATCTGTCAGGTAGTGCTACCCTTTCCAACTGGGATGGTGTGGGCACTTATACAGCCACCGGACTCTTTGCCGGAACCAATAGTTTTAGCGTTCTGGACAGCAAAGGATGTGTGGCAGAGATATCTACCGATATTCTGGAGCCGGAAGAGATGGTGGTTAGCGGTGTCACCGCTCAGATAGAGTGTGAACCGGCTGACGGAGGAGAAGTAGAAATAGAAATTTCCGGAGGAAGAGTGAATATATCAGGTAACTATTCTTACCGGGTTGAACTGATTAACCAGACTTCCGGGAGCAGTCGTGTTTCAATTCATGATATTCCTGAAACAGAAATGGCCCCGTTCGTCATTGACGTATCGGGTATTTTTTCAGGGGATTATGACCTTAAGGTTTCCGATGCCAATTCCACTGAGCCTTCAGGATGTGTTTATGAAGACGAAATAAGTCTGTCATACATCGATGTTCAGTCTGATATCACGGATGTTACCTGTGTCGGAGCCGCTGATGGTGCTATAGATGTAACTGTTTCCGGTGGTTCCGGGAATTATACTTATGACTGGTCTGATGATGGAGGCATTACTACGTATGCTACGACCCAGGACTTAAGCGGACTCTCTAAAGGAACGTATGAACTGACAGTTACCGATACGGATAGGGGTTGTACGTTGGCAACTTTGGAATATCCTGTCGAACATAAGAAAACACTGGTCATTGATGCTTCGGTATCGCCTGTAAGCTGCAATGGTGGCGACAATGGTGCTATCCTGATTGATGAGGTAGTAGGGGCTTCCCCAACAATCACTTATTATCTGGATGGTGTTGAAGATACTGACAATGACGGGCAATGGACCGGTTTGTCTGCCGGAACCTACGAAGTGTCTGTTGTCGATGGGGATGATTGCGTAGTAACGAAGTCGTTCTATGTTTCTCAGCCACAGGCAATTGATTTTTTATTAAATTCTACGCTCGATTGTTCAGTGGATTACAATCGTACCATTGTAATGACCGGTCTGACTGGTGGAATAGCTCCTTATTCTTACACCTGGAGCGGTCCCGGAGGCTTCACAGAAGATTATGATACAGAAATTTCTGACATTACGGTTGGAGGAACCTATAGTGTTCAGGTTACTGATGACAGAAACTGTTCTGTAACAAGAACCATCGATGTTCCCGGCAAGCCGGTACTCACAGCTGATGTAACAACCGTTCAGTGCAATGGAGGTGACAATGGTGTTGTTGATTTGAGTGTCACAGGTGGAAGTAATGATTACGGCTATCTCTGGAATGATGCTTCTGCTTCCACAACTCAGGATTTGAGTGGGTTGGAGGCCGGCACTTATGAAGTTACGGTTACTGATAATTCGCAGATTTGTGAAGTGAGTGGAGATTATTATTCTGCTGATCTTGAGGTGGAGGTTACCCAACCCGATCCCATTATTGTGGACAGCTATGTTTCGGATGTTACCTGCAACGGGGCTCAGGATGGGGGAATAAATATTACGTCAATAACAGGAGGTACCGGTAGTTATACACTGACCTGGGATGTCTCTCCGTATCTCACTCCTAATGCATGGCAGCAGACTGACTTACCAGGCGGTGAGTATTCGGTTGTAATTAGTAGTGGCGGTTGCAATATTACCAGAACTTTTAGCGTGGAAGAAGATGATCCGCTGGATTTCACATTAACCAGAGATGATTCCAATTGCAATCAGGAAAACTCTTTAACCATCTCTTCACCTTCCGGTGGAACAGGTAATTATGAATATATCTGGGCCGGACCTGGAGTCGATAATTCAACTGCGATCATTACCACTCAAACCGATCTGCCTGGTGGCGAATATACTGTCACCATGGTGGATGTTGGTAATGAATACAAGTGTCACATTACCGAGACGACTACGCTCACTCAGCCACTTGCGGCCACCTTCACCACTCAGGCAGAGACCTGCCCGGGGGCCAACAATGGGGCTATTGATATTACAGTCACAAACGGTGTGGCACCATATAGTTATACCTGGACGACCAGTGATGGAAGTGGCATGGCTGCTAATGATGAAGACCAGAGTGGCCTTTCGTCCGGGATATACAATGTGGTTGTCACCGATAGTAATCCCGATCCTGATGGACCATGTTCAGTTACGCTATCCGATATCGAAGTAGCTACTGCCAATACCATATCTGTTTCATCCAATATTACGGATGTGCGTTGCTATGGTTCCTCAACCGGAGCCATCAATATAGCTGTGAGCGGTGGTTCCGAACCTTATATGTATGCCTGGGAGGGGCCCAATTCTTTTACTTCTTCCGCCGGGGATATTTCAGGCCTTGCAGCCGGAAGTTACATCCTCAATGTTACCAATGAAATTTCAGGTGTTGATTGTGCTGTTACAGAAGTTTATGAGGTGAATCAGCCTGCCGATTTTATGGAAGTAACCAGTGTGGCAGTAGACAGTGCCGAGTGTAAAGGCTCGGCCACAGGCTCTATTGATATCACTGTGGGTGGAGGAACCGCCCCATACAGTTTCCAGTGGATTGGCCCCGGTACTATTCCCGATGCCAACCTGGAGGATATTGAGGATGTTCAGGCCGGTGCTTACAATGTGATTATCACAGATGCCAATGGTTGTGTGCTTGACTACAATGCCACTTATGGCAGTTTGATAAATATACCGGAACCTGCTGAAGTGTTGGATGTTGCACTGGTCGATGTCAATCATGTGACTACTTTCCCCAATGGATCTGACGGTTCCATAGAGGTGGAAGTTACCGGAGGTGCTGGTTCTTATACCATTCTCTGGTTCGATGAAAATGATGACCCTGTTCCGGATAGTGAAAATCTGGAAGTGGTGGATAATCTTTCTGCCGGTACCTATAGTGTTTCTGTCACCGACGAACATGGCTGCTCTGATGAAATTCTCAACATTCCGGTTTCCGAGCCCAATGCAACTCTCGAGCTTATTACAAGTAAGCGCAATGTTGGGCCGTGTAACGGAGTAAACAACGGTGAAATTACCGTGGATATGATTGGGGGCACGCTGCCTTATAAGTCCATTATATTGTATGACGGTTCCGGGCAGGTTCAGCAGGTAACCAATGACAACAATGCTGTGTTTGATGAACTTCCGGCCGGTGATTATGAGGTGGTGGGTATTGATGCCAATGACGTGGAAGTGCGTGAGAATATTACTCTGCTTCAGCCTTCAGCCCTTCAGTTGAATGCATCGGTTACCCAACAGGTGGAATGTTATCAGTCTGCTACAGGAATCATTCAGGTTTCAGTGAATGGTGGTGTGGCTCAAGAAATTTCCGGAAATTATTCCGTTACGCTTAGTGGAGGTCCCTCTGGTACTGGTACCAGTCAATCACCTTCATCTGGTGACGTAATTACATTTGAGAATCTTCCTGCCGGAACCTATACAGTACGGATCATCGACGACAGCAATATCAACGAGGTGGATGCTTCCATCAATACTTATGCAGATGGATACGGCAATGCAGCCTACAATATGAATTCCGATTGTTACCTGGAACAGCAGGTTGAAATTATTCAGCCCGAAGCAGAGTTGATTCTTAGCACGCTCACTGGCAGTGAAGATATTTGCGAAAATTCTTCTCCTACTCTTCAATTGATTACATCCAACTGGGATTTTACTGTTGATGGTGATTTAGAAGTTTCTTTGAGTGACGGGGAAACCTACACTGTTGATTCTTCACCTTTCACCTTTGAACCCAATGCAGTGCCGTCAACCGGGATTACTCAATACAGCATTGTAAGTGTTGAAAATGTCTCGGGATGCAGTAAGGGAACCGGAAGTGGCATTGCCAACGTTGAGGTACATCCGCTACCTACAGCCACTATTTTTGGTAATGCAGACCTGTGTGTCGGGGATAGTCGTAATCTGGGAATTGAACTAACAGGTGCTTCTCCATGGGATGTTACGATTTCAGATGGGATTAATACCTGGAACGAAACTTACACTGAATCATTCAATGTTTTCTCTGTATCCCCTGCAGAGACTGCTACTTATGAGATCCTGACTGTTTCTGATGAGCATTGCAGCAATACAGGAACAGGAATAGCCACACTGACGGTTAATGAGTTGCCGGAAGTAACTTTCTCAGAGGATGCCGAAATTTGTGAAGGTGGGTCCACTGATCTTACTTTTGATTTTACAGCAGGAACAGGACCGTGGACCGTTACTTTTACCGAAAACGGAGTGGAACGCACTGTTGGACCAGTTGCAACAAGCCCTTATACACTTGCGGTTTCGCCATCCGAAACAACCGACTACGAATTGGTAAGTCTTTACGACAATGAAGGGTGTACTCAGGATGTTTCAGGAAGTGTGAGAGTGACAGTTCGCGAATTGCCTGATCAGCCCGGAGCAATTACCGGTAATGATATTGTTTGCCAGGGCTCTACCCACACTTATTCAGTGGAACCTGTTGCCAGTGCCATTGGCTATGTATGGACGCTTCCTTCGGGAGCTACAATTGTTCACGGGGACGGAACCAGGGAAATAGAAGTTGATTTTGGTACCAATGCTGAAACCGGTAATTTATCGGTCTATGCACAAAACAGTTGCGGTGCCGGTCCTAACAGGACTATTCAGATTAATGTGGATCAGCTTCCACAGTCCATCGGCAAGATTACAGGTCCCGAAGACTTGTGCCAGGGAGCTACAAACGTAAGTTACAGTGTGACGCCTGTTGGAGATGCTTCCAAGTATAACTGGACAGTGCCCACCGGGTTCACCATTACTTCAGGGCAGGGAACTGCAAAAATTGTAGTGGAGCTTGACCCTGCTTTGGATGCAACCATTGGTAATATTACGGTAACTCCTGAAAACGGGTGTGGTGTTTCTACCAGCTCTAAGCAACTGGAAGTTGAAGTCTATCCGTTGCCTCAGGCCGATGCCGGAAGCGATCAGCAATTGTGTGAAAATCATACCACCCTGGAGGCCATTAACCCCGCTTCTGAAAATGCGGACTGGGAGGGAGAATGGTCTGTTGTTTCGGGATATGCTCTGATTTCCTCACCCAACGACCCGGAATCTGCCGTAACTAACATCAGTCGCGGCGATGTGGTGTTGCGCTGGACAGTGACCAATACTGCCACCAGTGGCAACGGGTGTAGTGTGAGTGATGAGGTAATCATTCGTAACAATAAAATTTCTGTCATTGCAGATGCGGAAAAAACACTCACCTGCGATGGCACCAGTGAACTCTATGCAACGCCTGTTCCAGAATATGCGAATACAGAAGGCCGATGGTCATTTGATGACGGAAGCGGAATTTTTGCTGATGCAACATCACCTACAACCATTGTTTCTGACCTGGCTCCGGGTTCCAACACACTTAGGTGGACGATAACCCAGAATACATGCGAGAGCTCCGGGTTTGTGGAAATTATCAACGATCAGCCCGATCAGGCAGTTATCTATGACCAGGATGTTATTGATTTATGTGGAACTGATACCATTCTGACCGCCAATAATCCTGCCGAGGGAGACGGCCAATGGTCTGTGGAGAAGGGGCGAGCTACCATCACACCTACTGGTGCAGGCAATGAAATAACTGTGACCAATCTGGCCAAAGGTGAGAATATCATCCGCTGGACGATTACCAAGAATGGAAATTGCTCAACCTATGATGAAGTGACCATTCGCAACAACCAGCTTGAAGTGGATGCAGGAGACAGCTATATTACCTGTGAAACGATGGTTGCGCTTGATGCGACCCCTGCTCCTGACGGAGTAGCTGGTCAGTGGACTGCCCTGGGTGATGCCGCAGGTAATGTGGTGTTTGCTGATGGAAATTCTTATCAAACGCAGATAAGCAATCTGATTAACGGTGAAAACCAACTTCAATGGACTTTATATAAGAACGGCTGTGAAAGTTCGGATGATGTGATTATTACCAGCAATGCCCCAACACAGGCAATAGTGGGCAGCAATCAGACCATTTGTAAAAACGATACTGTGTTGTCGGGAAATTCTCCGGAAGATTACGAATCTGGTCGCTGGTCTGTGGTTCAGGGTAGCGGCAGTTTTGAGGATTTGAATGAGCCTGAAACCAGAGTTTCCGGAGTCGGCAATGGAGTTAATGTTTATCGCTGGACTATTTTTAATGGTAACTGTTCCACTTCTGATGATTTGACAGTTGTCAACAATCAGGTGGAAGCGTTTGCCGGAAAAGATACCGTTACCTGTGACCAGCTAATTGACCTGAAGGCCCAACCGGCCCCCGAAGGTTATTCCGGATTCTGGACCGTAGCTTCAGGCGAAGGAAGTGTTACCTGGGAAGATCCCAATACCATGCCTGATGCTACCGTGAAACTTGGATATGGATCCAATCAACTGATATGGACCGTGATGCATGAGGCAAGTGGATGTACATCCTCAGATGAGGTAAACATTCTGGTTAATGCCATTGCAGTGGTCGAAGCCGGAGGAGATCAGGAAATTAACAGTGGAAGTGGAGAAACCACACTTGCTGCTGAACTACCCGAAAGAGCAACCGGACGATGGTCCATTGTTTCCGGAGGAGGTAATTTTGTTGATCCTACAAATCCCACCACACGGGTGACAGATCTGGAGATGGGCCCCAATATCTTCCTTTGGACAGTTACTATTGGTGATTGTTCAGCCTCCGATGATGTTACTATTACCAACGGTGATGTTATTCAGGCCGAGACAGATCCTGACTTTATTGCCTGTGTTTCTGATGTTCAACTGGGGGCCAACGATCCCGGGAATGCCATTGGCCGATGGACATTAGGTAGTTATGGATCTGGAGATATTGTGGACGACGATGATCCTAATACTATGGTGCGTAATCTGGGCCCCGGAGACAACGAATTTGTTTGGACCATCTCTTATGGTCCCGGAACACCTTCAACATCCGATGTGATTGTGGTGACCAACAATAAACCCGATGAGGCCAGACCAAAAGATGGCGGTGTTACCTGTGATGATACCTTCCTGCTCGAAGGTAATGAACCCGACCCGGGAATGGGGACAGTATCCTGGTCAATCGTTTCGGGAGGGGGAGATATCGCTGATCCTACTGCCGTAACAACTGAGGTAACCAACCTGATGCAGGGAGAGAACCGATTTGTGTACAGCATCCAAAAGGGTGTGGATAAAGTGTGTTATTCAACCGATACGATTACGGTTATTAACGGCACACCCACCACACCTTATGCGGGTGATGATAAGACGCTTTGTACTGACAGTGTGTTGCTGGAACCTAATGTCCCAAATCATGGAACCGGAGAATGGCGAATTCTTGAAGGAGGGGCCGAGTTTGATGGCAATATGGCACAGCGAATTACACCTGGTGTGAACCGCTTTTTGTGGGTGATTTCTACAGATAACTGTTCTTTGCAGGATACTGTAACCATTACCAATAATGAGCCTTCAGTTGCCAATGCCGGTGACGACCGTCCGGTTTGTGAAAATACGGTTGTGCTTTCAGGTAGCTTGCCTACCCGACATACCGGCGAATGGACACGTATTTCCGGATCCGGTGAAATTCAGAATCCAACAGAGCCGGATGCCGAAGTTACCAATCTGGGACAGGGCGAGAATAAGTTCCGCTGGACTATTACCAACGGGCAGTGTTCCGACTGGGATGATGTGATCATTCGCAACGATTTCAAGGAGGCGAAGATTCTCTATCTGAATCCGGAGCCGATCTGTGTGGATACCGTTGCACTTCGTGCCAACAACCCCGCACCAGGTGTGGGAACATGGGGCGTTATCGGTGGTAGCGGAAGTGCCTCTTTTGACAATCCGTCAAATCCCAATACCACGGTAAGAGATTTGGCTCAGGGTGAAAATATTCTAACCTGGACTGTGACAAACGGACATTGTACCGATGTGGCTACCGTTACGATTGTTAACAATATGCCTACTGAAGCAGATGCAGGAGGTAATTTTGCTTCCTGTGAAAATTCTGTTACTCTGAGTGCTAATACCCCGGTTGTGGGCAATGGTACCTGGACCGTACGAAATGGCAGTGGCGATTTTGTGGATGCCAACAATCCCAATACTCAGGTAAACGGATTGAATTTTGGTGCCAATGTCTTCCGCTGGACCATCGTTAATGAGGGTTGTTCTTCGATTGATGATGTGCAGGTGGATTACAATACCATTGAACCTGAAGTTGGTGATGATCGCACCGTTTGTTCCGATACAGAAGTGCTGCAAGCTGCCAATCCTTCACCCGGCACAGGTACCTGGACCGTTGCCGGTGGCACCAGTCAGGCAACCTTTGATAATATCAATGATCCCGGAACAACTGTACGTAATTTGAGAAAAGGTGTAAACCGATTGAAGTGGACCGTTAGTTACAAAGGTTGTCAAACCACCAAAGAGGTGAGTATTACAAATGCTTCCCCAAGTACTGCTTATGCGGGAAATACCCAGCGTAAGTGTGCTAATGAAACTGTTTTGGATGCGCTGCAACCGGAAATCGGAACCGGACGTTGGGAGATCATCTCTGGCTCTGCAACCATTTCGGATGCCGATATTAATAATCCGAAGGCTTCTGTAACCAATATTGCCAAAGGCGAGAATGTATTCCGTTGGATTGTGGAAAATGATATTTGCCGCAGTGAGGACGACGTACTTATTGTCAACAACCTTCCATCTACGCCTTTTGCGGGTAGTGACCTCACCGTATGTGAACCCAACCATGACCTGATGGCTTCAACTCCTGAATATGGAGAAGGTTTCTGGTCCATCGTTGAGGGTGGAGGTAATATCTCTGATGTTACAGACCCCAGAGCAAAAATAAATAATCTGGCACAGGGAAGAAATGTTTTGAAGTGGACGGTTTCTCAGGGACAGTGTACTTTGTCTGATGAAATTGAGATTACCAACAATACGGCTACTACTGCCAATGCAGGACCGGATGTGGCCGACTGTAAAGACTGGTCCCAACTGGATGCCAATCCACCGCTGCAGGGTGTGGGAGAGTGGTACATCGTTTCAGGAAATGGTGTTTTCGATAATACTGCTGATGAGAGTACCGTTATCCGTGACCTTGGCTTTGGGGAGAATATCCTTATGTGGGAAATCTGGAATGGCTCAGGTGAAGATCAGTGTTTTTCCAGAGATACGGTTGTTATCTTTAATAAGGTGCCAGAGCAGAGTGATGCCGGAAATGATAAGGAATTCTGTGACAATTATACTACATTGAATGCCAACCTGCCGCCCGACGGTGCCATCGGAACCTGGACCGTGGTAAGTGGTGCAGGAGATTTTGAATCGCCAAATTCCAATAATTCCATAGTTCGGAATATTGGTTTCGGAAACAATGTCTATAAATGGACCATCTCTTACGATGATTGTGTAACAGAAAGTACCGTGACCATCAAGAGCAATAAAACAGATGCTTATGCGGGTGAAGATGTGGTGGTTTATGAGCCTGAGGCTATGTTGAATGCCAATAATGTGGGAGATTTGAATGCCCGCTGGAATATTGTTGGAGGTACCGGTGAGTTTGAGGATCCTGCTTTCTTCAATACCATGGTGACCGGTTTGAGTGAAGGCATAAATACCTATCGCTGGGTGATTGATGTGGAAGGATGTACCTCTTACGATGATGTGAGCGTGGAATACCGTCCGGTTCCTGATGCTGGTTTCATTACGGATGTGGATGAGGGCTGTTGGCCACTGGATGTTCTGTTTACCAATTATTCTGTTGGTGTTCAGAACCGCGATTACCACTGGGACTTCGGAGATGGCAATTCTTCAGGAGATCAGAATCCTCTGCATACCTTTGAGGATCCGGGAAATTATTCCGTTACCTTAACAGTTCCCGGACCGGATGGAATTGAGGGACGTTACCAAAAAATTATTCGTGTTTATGATCATCCGCAGGCTGCTTTTAGTGTAATGCCTGAAGTGGTTTATGTTCCGGGAGATGAGGTTCGCTTTTTCGACCTTTCTGTAGATGCGGCAGATTATTTGTGGGATTTTGGAGACGGAAACAGTTCTTCGGAGGCTCATCCGGTTCACGAATATACTGAAGGTGGGCTTTATGATGTTATGCTTCATGTGACCAATGAATTCGGGTGTGAGGACAGTACTGTGATCGAGGGAGCTGTGACTGCCATTTCCAAAGGGTTTATTAAATTCCCCAATGCCTTCAGGCCAAGACCCGATGGAGGAAGTTCGCATCAGGCCAGTGAAACAAATATCCGGTTCCGACCCGTATATAGAGATGTGGATTCCTATCAGATACAGATTTACAATCGTTGGGGACAGCTTATATATGAATCTACAGACATTGATGAGGGCTGGAACGGACTATATAAAGGACAACTGGCACCACAGGCTGTTTATGTATGGAGAGTTAGTGGTACCTTCGTAAACGGGGAGGAGTTCCGTGAAACAGGAAGCGTCCTGTTGGTTAGATGATTAGGTTATAGGTTTTAAGTGATAGGTTTTAGGAGACTGGAATATTTAGAATTCGACATATTCTCAACCTCAATCTTAACCTCAGCCGCATATTGTAAAAGTTGAATGAATGATTAGAGCATTGAAACATATTATCCTTTTGTGTGGTTTGTGGGGAATGATTAGTGGGCCTGCCAAGGCGCAGGATCCTACTTTTTCCCAGGTCTATGCCAATCCGGTCTATTTGAGTCCCTCTTTTACGGGACTCACCAATGGTAGCCGGGTTTCACTGGCCTACAGGGATCAGTGGCCCGGAATACCCAATACCTATCGGACACTCTCCTTTGCAGCCGATCATTTTTTCGAAGATTACAATAGCGGACTCGGTCTTGTATTTGTTCGGGATGATCAGGGAAGTGGGCAGTTGGTGACTCAGAATCTTGGCTTGGTGTATGCTTACGAGTTTCCCATTACAAGGGAGATTTATGCCCGGCCGGGACTGAATTTTAAATATTTTGAACGGAAAATTGATCCCTCGTCTCTTCTTTGGGGTGATCAGATCGGGCCTGAAGGAGATATCCTTGCAAGCGCTTTGGGCGATTTTGAAGCCGAGAGTTACCGCAAAATTGATGCTTCTGCTTCGGCCATGATCTACAGTGACGACTTTTGGGTTGGTACCGTAGTGGATCATCTGGTGAAAAGTGATATTGGTTTTACAGATGTGGAATCATCCCTTCCTATCAGGACGACTTTTTACGGAGGTGGAAAATACCGTTTCCGGCCCCGTACAAGGAATCAGGATGAGGTGGCAGGAACCCTTGCTTTTATGTACCGTAAACAACAGGATTTTCAACAATTGGACCTGGGAACCTATTGGTACATCAACCCTTTTGAACTGGGATTGTGGTATCGGGGTATTCCTGTAATGGAAAGTGAAGGACTGACCAACAATGATGCACTGATTTTTATTTTAGGGTTTAATATCGGGCAGGTAAGATTGGCCTATAGTTACGATATGACTCTTTCCAATCTTGCAGGATACAGTGGGGGTGCCAATGAATTCTCCCTTGTTTGGCGCTTTTCTACATCCGGATTTAATGATTCACCAAGAGGAGCCATTCCTTGTACGGAACCTGGAAATGACTGGATGGGGAATAAATCCCAGAGCCGAAGAGGACGAAGAACCATTTTTTAGTACGCTAATTTCTAATCGCCTAAAAAGTTAAGGTGAGATTTCCCTCCGAAGGGGTGTTCTTTACCATTGGGGATAAAAATCAGATTTATTTCTTCCTGTTTAAATAGGAATAGCCCCGGATGGGGCGGCAGTTTGGTAGAGGTAGAAGGTTTATTCAAGCCAAACGAAATAAAGCCCCGGCAGGGGTGATACGTTCAATTTACACATGATGTGTTTTTTGTGGGATTTTAAATGCGCAATCGTGCGTCTCTGCGGTATGGAACTCGACCCTCAACTGTCGACCCTCAACTCTCAACCCTCAACTCTCAACCCCCGTCCCCTTTCTCCATTCTCCTATAGGCTGTCAACAACTCTTTTTCATCCAGAATATCTGATAAATCTGTATCGGTGGTTTCGATGGTGGCAATAGCAGCCTCAAAAAGGTCGGATTTGGCGTAAAAATGCTCGTGGGCATAGTTGAGGTATCTGATAATCGTAAAGGCATTGAAAGTGCCAAAAAATCGCTTTAAAAACGTTTTTTTATTGCTGCTGTTTTGTTGGATGATACGCAACTCTTTTTCAAAGTTGGAATTCAGCAAATAACTTCTGAGCGGACCGGTAAGTTGATAGGTCCAGTCCTCAAATTCTTCAGGAGGAAGTGCTTCCAGTTCCGGGGCAAGCAAAAAGAAGGTTTTAAGATCGTTAAATGCCTGTGGATTATATGTTGTTCCTTGCTTTTGTGTCCCTTGCAAATGATTTTTCACACTTGCCCCTGTGCCGAAAATAACCCTGTCAGAAGGTCGGGGAGAGGGGTAAACAGTTGTTGTATTGAGTTCGTCGAATCCTCCCAGGGGTATGAGTTTTTGTAGCAGATAGAAATCTTCGCCGGCCTGTTTCTTAGGCATTCCTCCTACACGTGCATAATTGATTGCTCTGAAAGCCATACAGGATCCAACGGTATGGTATGCATAAGGGAATCGGGTCTGCTTAAGTGCGAGAAGATAATATCTGAGGTGTAATTCGTAAAGGGTGATGGCCTCGTACACTTCATCCGGAAAGTTTTCACCCTCCAGGGGGTGTTCAAAATAGATAGAGGCACCGGCATGGTGACTGTTGGAAAACCACTCTTCGATGGCAGTGAAGTAATTGCCGGCAACCGGGCTGTCCGCATCCAGACAGGCAAGTACTCCATCGGGGGTTTCGATGTTGTGAAACCGTCTTGCTGCTTCGTCCAGACCTGTCTTTCTTGCCAGACCGGCACCAAAATGTTTTTTTCTCAGGTCGTACGCTTCCAGTGCAAACAGGTCGAGCCATCGTGGGCAGGCATCGGTACGCGCAAGATCTCTGATTCGGGCAGCACACGCCTTTTGTTCACCAACAACAGCCGGCAGTTCGTCTTCAGGGGCGTTTAAAACAACAATAACCTCCACCCGAAAGGATGGAGGTTCACATGAAAACAATGATTTTAATGTGGTAAAAATGAGTTCATCCTCGCGATAAGCCGGAATAACGACAATCAATCCGGTTTTTGCATCCGCAGGTTTATCGATGCGGTATGGAGGATTATGTTTTTCCAGGTAATTCTCTAACAGAATCGCCGGATCTTTCTTCCTGGTCATATTGGTGGTGACCTGTTTTATTTTTCCTCTTTAGAACTTTCGTAGCGTTTGTTAAGTTGCTCAACAACAGCATCGGTTATGTTCAGTGCTTTGTTGGCAAAAAGAACATTGTCGCCCATGGTGTTGCTTAAAACCAGTTTGTAAGGATGCTTTTTGGTGTATTCTTCCAAAAATCCGGTAATGGTGTCACGCAATTCCCTGTTCATCTGGTTTTGCTGACGCATCAGGTTGTTCGACATCTGATTGTTGAGTTCCTGAAGTTCCTGCTCCTTTTGGCGCAATCTTCTTTCCTCGTTTTGTGCTCTTTCCAGACTAAGGAATCCGTTGTTCTGAACCTTTCGCTGAAAAGACCTCATATCGTCCTGAAATACCCTCAGTCGCTCGTTGAAATCAGCTCTGGATGATTCTTCTTCGGTTAAAAGTTCTTCGTTCAGGAAACGGGCATATTCGTAGTTTATTAACAAAGAATCGGTATTAATGTAGGCTATGGGATAGTCTTGTACCTCTTCTCTTGAATCTTGCTGGTTGGCCTCTTCCTTTTTTTCTGAACCATCGGAGAGTACAATGATAAACAACGCAGCTACAGCCACAAGCAGTACTGCATTAAGAACGAGTGATAAGTTTTTCATATCTCAGAAAATGATGTTTAATTTTTTATTGATGAGGACAAATATAACTGTATTGTTAAAATATAAAAAAGTTCTTTGTTTATTTTCCATGGGAAACCGCATACGAATGATGATCAGACAATTTTTCTGAAGCTGACGTATCCGTCCAAAATTGCTGAGAGGGCGATGAAAATAATCCAGTAATCTTTTTTGAAATAGATGGCCCAAATGGCAGCGGCAAGGAATACGGCACTTAGCATTAGAATTCCGTTGATCCTTTTGCGGTGTGAAGAAGCAATGATGAAATTATAGGTTCTGATGCCTAAAACAGGAATCAGCCCAATGGCGAAAACCCAAACTGCTGCAGGCATTTCAATAATATGCATCACGATGCCTGCAAGAATAAGTGCCATTCCGGCATAATACAATCCGCTTAATAAACGGTAAAATCCCATAGTTTACTCCTTTTCGGTGACCACAAAAATATCCTCATCCGGTTTTTTCATGAGATATTGTTCGCGGGCAAATTTTTCCAGATTATCCGGATTGCTTTGTAATTCCTCTATCCTCCGGGTGTTGTCAGTAATTTCATTCCGGTAATGTATTTTCTGTTTTTCCAGTTCATCAATGCGACCCGAGAGCTCATGACGTTCTACCAGATTATTCTGATCAAAAAATCCAACCCAGATGATGAAAGCCAGAAAGGTAATTACGTAGCGATTACGCAACAGGGGTAAGCTCAATCTTAAGATGTCTTTGAGTCCCATCTTTCTGACGTTTTTGATTCCTCACAAAAGTAATTATTTCGACTGATTTTACAAGGCTGATTGGTTCATAAAACAGTCATTCCAAAAGCGAGGCTTTTTCTTTTAAAGGAATACCTGATGTTGTTGCGTTTTTAAAAGGCCGAAGGTCTTTAAGCACCAGCATGGGGCAACGCCCTATGGCCCATAGAGCCCTGAAGGGGCGAAAGCCTTTTAAGAATAATACGGGGCTGTTCTTTTGGCGAACAACCCCGAAAAATGAGAAAAAACGTAATTTGCACAACTTGTGTTACTCCTCCGCCATAAATGGATATTTAAAATCTTTCGGAGGCACGAAATTTTCTTTAATGGTTCTCGGAGAAACCCAGCGCATCATATTTAGTAATGATCCTGCTTTGTCGTTGGTTCCTGACCCTCTGGCGCCACCAAATGGTTGTTGTCCCACAACAGCTCCGGTCGGTTTGTCGTTGATGTAAAAGTTGCCGGCTGCATTGACCAAGCGTTTGGCTGTTTTTTCAATGACGTAACGGTCCTTTGCAAAAACAGCACCTGTCAGACCATAAATGGAGGATTTGTCCAGGACATCAAGTGTCTCATCGTATTTCAGATCATCATAAACGTAAATGGTCAGAACGGGTCCAAAAAGCTCTTCCTCCATGGTTCTGTAATGCGGGTTGGTGGTCTGGATAATCGTTGGTTCTATGAAAAATCCTACCGATTTGTCACAACCTCCGCCGGCAATGATTTTTGCCTCCGGATGCTGTTCCGCCTCTTTGATAACGCTTTCCAGTTTGTCGAAGGAGGGTTCGTCGATGACGGCGTTCATGAAATTGCTGAAATTTTCCGGAGGTCCCATCTTGAGCTCTGCCAGCTGTGACTGAACCTCTTTGTTGATTTCTTCCCATCTGCTGGCCGGCATATAAGCCCTTGATGCAGCTGAGCATTTTTGTCCCTGGTACTCAAAAGCTCCCCGTACAATGGCGGTGGCAACTTCCTGAGCGTTGCATGATTTGTGGGCAATAATAAAATCTTTTCCGCCTGTTTCGCCGACTATGCGAGGATACGTTTTGTACCGGTGGATGTTTTCTCCGATTGTTTTCCAGATAGACTGGAACACCTCGGTGGAACCGGTGAAGTGAAACCCTGCAAAATCGGGGTGATCAAATACTTCCCGGGCGACTACGGGGCCGCTGGCAAATATGAGGTTGATGACTCCGTCGGGAAGGCCTGCCTCCCTGAAAATTTCCATGATGATGTGTGCCGAGTATACGGCGGTCTTGGAGGGCTTCCAGACTACCACGTTACCCATTATGGCCGGAGCTGAGGGCAGGTTTCCGGCAATGGAGGTGAAGTTGAACGGGGTAAGGGCAAACACGAACCCTTCCAGAGGCCGGTATTCCAGTCTGTTCCAGATGTCTTTTGCCGAAGTGGGCTGATCACTGTAAATCTGGGTCATGTATTGTACATTGAAACGCAAAAAGTCGGCAAACTCGCAGGCACTGTCTATTTCAGCCTGAAAAGCGGTCTTGGATTGCCCGAGCATGGTGGCAGCATTTATTTTCTGGCGGTAGGGACCGGCCAAAAGATCTGCTGCTTTTAGAAATATAGACGCCCGATGTTCCCAACTCATCTCTGCCCATTTGGAGCGGGCTTTGAGTGCGGCATCAATGGCCTGATGTACATGGGCTTCATCTCCCTGGTGATAATGTCCGAGACAATGTTTTATTTCATGGGGTGGGTGGATGGAGACTTTCTTCCCGGTTCTGATTTCTTCTCCGCCTATAATCATCGGAATGTCCATCTCTACGGAACGATAGGCTTTAAGTTGTTTCTTGAGTTCTGAACGTTCCGGTGTTCCGGGGGCATAACTCAGAACCGGTTCGTTTTTGGCAGGGGGTACCTGAAATACTCCTTTTGGCATAGCACTTGGTTTTTTTAGGTGTAACAAATCGCAGATTGCAGGGTCTGCTCTTTACAAATCTAACCAATTATCATGCTGTTAGGAATGAAAAATGTCAGGGTTTTGCGTGTTAAGGGAAAAGGTATGGGGCAAAGAGCATGGAGCCGGGCAAAGAGCATTGACATGGCAAAGAGCAGGGGGCATGGTGCATAGAGCAACATGGGCATCAGCTCAGTCACTCCCGCCGGGGCTTTTCTTTTTATCCTGTCTTATATCTATGGCTACCATATTGTCGCTCCGCTCCGGGGGCTGGTGCAAATACATTGATGAATTTGAATAAAGAGATTTGCTTTACCATGGGAGATAAACAAATCACATTTGGTTTTTTCTAATTTGGAATAGCCCCAGCGGGGCGGTAGTTTGGTAGCAAAAGGTTTGTTCAAGACAAGCGAAATAAGCCCCGGATGGGTGACACTCAAAACCCAGAACCCAAAACCCAGAACTCAAAACTCAAACCCCAACCCTAATAAATCGACGAAAATTTATCCGGATATGCTTCGCCCATAATAGCATAAACCGCGTCATAAACATCTTCTGCATTGGGGTTACTGAAGTAATCTCCGTCCGTCCCATAAGCCGGTCTGTGATCCTTTGCGGTAATGGTAACGGGTTTGTGATCCAAATAGTAGAAACCTCCCTGTTCTTCAATGACTTTTTGCATCATGTAAGCCGTGGCACCTCCGGGTACATCTTCATCGAAAAAGACGATTCGGTTGGTCTTTTTCAACGATTCCAGAATGATGCCCTGAGTGTCGAAAGGCAGTAGTGTCTGGATGTCTATGAGTTCCACAGAAATGCCGGCATCGTTGAGTTGAGAAATGGCATCTGCTGCAATCCGAACGCAGGATCCATAGGTAACCAGTGTGACATCAGTGCCTTCTGTAATGATTTCCGGTATGCCAAGCGGAATCCGGAATTCACCCCAGTTAGAGGGCTGCTTTTCACGAATTCGGTAACCGTTGAGGGGTTCAATGACCAGCGCAGGATCTTCGCCTTCAAGGATGGTGTTATACATTCCCGCAGCTCTTGTCATATCGCGTGGAACACAGACATGTATTCCACGAATGCTATTTATGACCATGCTCAACGGGGAACCTGAATGCCAGATGCCTTCGAGCCTGTGTCCGCGGGTTCTGACGATGACAGGAGCTTTTTGACCTCCTTTGGTGCGATAGTGGGTGGATGCCAGGTCATCGCTGAGCGTGTGTAGCGTATATAATAAATAATCGAAATACTGAATTTCTGCAATGGGGCGCAGGCCTCTCAGTGCTAATCCGATACCTTCTCCAACAATGGTGGCTTCATGAATTCCGGTGTCGCGAACGCGCCATTCTCCGTATTTTGACTGGAGACCTTCCAGGGTCTGATTTACTCCTCCTAGTTTTCCGGTGTCTTCTCCCAGCGTCAGTACTCTTGGGTTATTGGCAAAAACAGCATTAAAATTATCCCTGATGATCTCCCGTCCGGGTACTCTGGGAGCATCATCGGCATATTGGGGCGCTACGGGAGCTACTTTCAGTGGCGATTTGTCTGATTCGTCGTAGAGAAAGAGATTGTATTTCTCTTTTCCACTTTCGTAGTAGTTGTGTACCCATTTTCTGAGACTGTCTTTCAGTCCCCCGGGCTTATCACACGAGACACACACATGGCGAAGAATTTTTCTTGCCGAACTGAGAATCTCTTTTCGATTGAGATTGACGGTATTTTTGAGACCGGAAACAATCTTTTTGATTTCGTCTTCCCGTGCTGCATCGCAGATGCAGTGCTTTAGTTCGACGATGTCAATGAGTTCCTGCCTCTCCTGTTTGATGGGTGCCAGGTAACCTGCATAAGTTGATTTTTGGGCATCGACGGCCTCTTTCCGGGCCTCTTCTTCCACCTGATCAAGGGCGGATTCATCGGCCAGTCCTTTATCCAGCATCCAGTCTCGCATCTGAACCAGGCAATCTTTTTCTTTTTCCCATTTGAGCCTCTCCTCCGATTTGTATCGTTCATGTGATCCGGAGGTGGAGTGTCCTGTGGGCTGGGTTAGTTCTTTGATGTGAAAAAGTACCGGAACATGGTCTTTGCGACATTTTTGAATGCCGTCCTCGTATATCTGGCATAAGGTTGCATAGTCCCAGCCGAAAGCTTCATATATAAGAATGCCGGATTGGTCTCTTCTTCCTTTTTCCAACCCTTTTAAGGCTTTTGATATACTTGCTTTGGTGGTTTGTTTTTCCACGGGAACTGAAATCCCGTATCCGTCATCCCACACCGATACAGCCATGGGAATCTGGAGGACAGATGCAGCATTGAGTGTTTCGAAGAAGAGTCCTTCGGAGGTGCTGGCATCACCAATAGTTCCAAAGGCTACTTCGTTGCCGTTGTTGCTGAACTGTCTGAGCTCCGAAAGTTCTTTTTGTTCCCTGTAAAGCTTGGATGCAAGTGCCAGACCTGTGAGTCGTGGCATCTGTCCGGCAGTGGGACTAATATCTGAGGAGGTATTTTTACTTTTTGTCTGGTCAATCCATTGGTTGTTGGTGTCAATCAGTCTGGTTCCAAAATGATTGTTCATGGAGCGGCCCCCATTGTCGGGATTCAGATCCGTGCGTGTTTCTCCGTAAAGCATGGCAAAAAACTTCTCCGGGGTGGTCATGCCGGTAGCCAGCATAAAGGTCTGATCCCGGTAATAGCCCGATCTCCAGTCCCCATTCCGGAACTGTTTGGCCATGGCTATCTGAGCCACCTCTTTTCCGTCGCCGAAAATTCCGAATTTTGCTTTCCCGTTTAATACTTCGCGGCGGGCCAGTACACTCATTTGCCGACTTAGGTGAGCCAGTCGGTAGTCGTTAAGTACCTCTTTTCTGAACTCTTCAAATTTGAGGGCTTCATTACTGGCCTTAGGCTGTGAATCGTTGCTGATAGTTTCTTCCGTTTTTTGTTTACTTGTCATCATTGCGCTACAATTGTGTCGGTTAAGCTCTCCATAAGCATCCAACGAGGCAAAGTTAGGTTTTTTATTGAAGGTTGAGTGTCCTACGAAAAGTAAGAATTTCGTCAACTTCAAGGTTTGAGCCGGAGTTATTGATTGATCAGGACGACTCAAAAAAACTTCAGGGTGTGTAATGGTGGTTCTGCTATGGCTGAAAATCCGTTAAAAAGGTTATTACACACCCTAAGGCAACGAAGAAGTTGGCGAAATCGTACTCTTCGGAGTGGGCTCAAGTTTATTGGTTGCAATACTCAAACATAAAGGGGGGCAGGAATGTTTACCCTGCTTCATTTTTTGTATCTTTGTTGCTCTTAAAATGATTGACAATGATACTGAAACTGCTTCTGATTACGATAGTTTTGATGGCCGGGATAACTGCTTTGTTGGGGATTCGTATTCTCATTCAGAAAGGGGGTAAATTTCCGAATACGCACATCGGGGGAAACCGGAATATGGCTAAGCGCGGGATATACTGTGCCAATACCCAGCATAAAATTGCCAGTAAAGACAAAAGACATATTTTGAAAGATACTTTGAGTTAAATCTAATTCCTGTTTATTGGATTTGAGCCGGGTCTGTAAATTGAAGAGCAAAGGTGTTGAAATAATAACAGGATATTTGCATCCGAAACTCAAAATATTTATCTTTGTAGAAGAAACGAATGAGGAGGATTTTTTATGAGTAATATTTTAATAGTGATAGGACTGGCCATACTTTTTGTAGGCCTGGCGTTTGCAGGTCTTGCAATTAAGAGTTTTTTCAAAAAGGATGCAACTCTGCGGACCTGTAGTGGAGGTTCATGTGGTTGCCACTCTTCGGCAGACAGTTGTCAGACTGAAGTGGCCGGTTAGTAGATATGTCTGATAATGAGCAAAAAAGAGAGGCTGTCCAAAAAGTCAAAATTTAATGTCATTCTAAGTGCCTGCCCCAATAAAGTTTTTGGGAATAATGGGAATATGACAGATGTTGCTCGTCCCCGTAGGGGTGGAATTTGAATAACCCCGGGTTATCGACCTTGGGGTGCCTTTCGGGTAAGCCCTAATTAGTAATGTATTTGTCGAAACCATCGGTCAGAGAAACTTCCATTCCATCTTCGGTGCTGTATATGAAGCACCCTGCCATTTCCGGATGTTTTTTCATCAATTCCATGCTTTTTTCAACTCCCAGAACCATACATGCGGTGGCATAGGCATCTGCGGTCATGCAATCGTCAGCAATCACCGAGGCGCTTAACAGTGAGTGTTCCACCGGCATACCTGATATGGGATCGATGGTATGGGCATATTTTTTTCCGGTTTTCTCGTCGATGTAAAATTGACGATAATTGCCACTGGTAGCCAGCGCTTTCCCAGATAACTTAAGGATGAATTGCAATTCTCTGTTGGATGCCACGGGGTCATCAATGGGTTTGTCAATGCCAACTTTCCAGTGTTCATCTCTTGAGTTTTCTCCGCGGCAAACAATTTCTCCACCAATTTCTACCAGAAAATTTTTACATCCGTAATCTGAGAGTATTTGTGCAGCCACATCCACACCGTACCCTTTGGCAATGGCCGAGGCATCCATCATGATTTCCGGGCGACTCTTCAACACAGAATCATCGGTGAGTTTTAAATTATTCATTCCTACGAGTTGCTTTAGAGCTTTAACTTTCTCAGGAGTCATCTCTTCTTTATTGGTAAATCCGAATCCCCAGGCATTGACAAGAGGGGCTACCGTCATGTCAAACGCCCCTCCGGTGGCCGCACTTATTGTTCTTCCTGCTTCAAAAACTTTTCGGAAATGTGGATCAGTTGGAGTGCCTTTTTTCGACTGATTGAGAAGCGAAATTACTGAGGTGCTGTCGTAGGTCGAAAGTGATTTGTTAACTGATCTGAGGGCTTGTAATACCTCCTGATGAAGGTCTTCCCCTCCAGGACTTTCATAAATGATATGATAATAGGTGCCAAAAACCTCCCCCTGGTTTTTTATCCAGGTTGATTTATTACAGCCTGAAATCAGGAGGAGGACTGAAAACAATAATGCTGTAGTTGTTTTTACTTGCTTCATTTCTTTCTCAAATAATTTGTGCAAAAATAGAACAATTATTTTCTAACCTACCTTGTGCATAAAACAATATGGCAGGCAATACGGAAACAGGCTGAAAGCCTGAAAGCAATAGCCCAGGGCAACGTCCTGGGGTTGGGTGGAAATTTTCCGGAGGATGCCTGTTTTTAACCGGTAGTTGACCATTGCAACAAATCATTTTTGAATGATAAAGGTTCAACACCGGTTTCCGGATAAAGAAAGAAATCGCATCTTGATTTCTAACTTTTGGAAATTAAACGGTGAAACAATTGCCGGTTGGCATCTAACCTGCTTAATTCATAAATAATTTATTCCGATGTCCAACTACCTGCGAAATACAACCGTCCTCAATAAACTGGATTTGAAAATAATCAATTATTCCCTTCGTCCATTTTATTTGCGGTTGATTGTATTTCTTGATATTTGAACATCTCATTACAATAATTCATGAATAAAGCAGGCTAAAGTATCACCATAAAAAAACCCCGTCTGTTATGACGGGGCTTATTTTATGGTTTACGATCCGAAATCATCGAATGCAATCATTTCGTCGGGGACACCGAGATCGTACAGCATCTTTTGAACTGCTGCATTCATCATCGGAGGTCCGCAGAGGTAATATTCTATCTCTTCGGGTTCATCATGTTTGCTCAGATACTCTTCAAAGATTACCGAGTGGATGAATCCGGTTGAACCTTCCCAGTTGTCTTCCGGCAGTGGCTCGGAAAGCGCAATGGTGAAATCGAAATTGTCAAAACCCTTTTCGATTTCGCGGAAATCTTCTTCATAGAAAATCTCGCGCTTGGAACGGGCACCATACCAGAAAGTCGCTTTACGGTCGGTTTTTTCTGTGTGGAAGAGGTGGAAGATATGCGAACGCATGGGAGCCATTCCTGCTCCACCACCAATAAACATCATCTCGCGGTTGGTGTCTTTAATAAAGAATTCTCCGTAAGGACCTGAAATGGTTACTTTGTCACCCTTCTTGCGGGAGAAGATGAATGAAGAACAAACACCGGGGTTGATCTTCTGGAATCCACCGTTAACTCTGTCGAAAGGAGGTGTGGCGATACGGATGTTCAACATGATGATGTTGTTCTCGGCCGGATGGTTGGCCATAGAATAAGCACGGAATGTTGGTTCCGGGTTTTTCATTTTCAGATCAAACATGTTGAATTTTTCCCAGTCACCACGGAAATCTTCTTCCACTTCGATGTCTTTGAAGTCCACTTCGATTTTGGGAACATCAATCTGAATATAACCACCTGATTTGAAGTCGAGGGTTTCGCCTTCGGGCAGTTGTACCACAAACTCCTTGATGAAAGTCGCCACGTTCTTGTTGGAAACAACGGTACATTCCCATTTCTTGATACCGAGGATTTCCTGCGGAATTTCCATCTTGATATTGTCTTTTACCTTTACCTGACAAGCCAGGCGCCAGTCGGCTGCTTGTTCTTTGCGGGTAAAATATCCGGTTTCGGTAGGCAGAATCGAACCTGCTCCATCGTGTACCTGACAACGGCACATGGCGCATGTACCACCACCTCCACAAGCAGAGGGTAAAAATATTTTGTTGCTGCCCAATGCCGAAAGAAGGGTCTGACCACTTTCTACTTCCAGTTCTTTTTCACCTTCATTGATGTTGATGGTTACTTTCCCTGATGGGGTCAGTTTTTTCTTGGCATAAAGCAGTATCGATACCAGCAGAATAATTACCGTAAGGAATACCACGGCGCTGGTGATGATTACCGGGATTGAAATTGCTAATATGTTCATTTTCGAGTGCTCTTTTTAAAGTTGAATACCCATGAAACTCATAAATGCGATACCCATCAGTCCGGTGATGATAAAGGTGATTCCTAAACCACGCAACGGAGCCGGAACATCGGAATATTTAATTTTTTCACGTATGGCTGCGATACCTACAATGGCCAGTAGCCAGCCAATGCCTGAACCAAGCCCGAATACCGAGGCTTCCCCGATGTTGGCATAGTCCCGTTCCTGCATGAACAGGGATCCTCCAAGAATGGCGCAGTTTACGGCAATCAGGGGAAGGAAGATTCCCAATGAGGTATAAAGAGTGGGGGCAAATTTCTCCACAATCATCTCCACCAGCTGTACCATGGATGCAATAACGGCGATGAACATGATGAAACTCAAAAAGCTCAGGTTGATGTCGGCAAATCCCTCGCCTAACCAACTCAAGGCACCTTCTTTTAATACGTAATTCTCCAGCAGGTAGTTGGCCGGTACGGTGATACCCAGCACAAAAACTACTGCTACCCCAAGTCCAAAGGAGGTTTTCACGGTTTTGGACACCGCAAGATAGGAACACATGCCCAGGAAGTAGGCAAAAATCATGTTCTCTATGAAAATGGACTTAACAAATATGTTTAGCAGATTTTCCATTTCTCTCTGATTATTTGTTGTTTCTAGTTTTCAGATTCCCATCAGGAAACCTGATTCGACTCTTGTTTCTCCAGGTTCTGTTTTAGCTGATGTCCACCAAATCCTTGTTTTTGGAACGCTGAACCCAGATAATGATACCAACGGTAATCAACGCCATAGGAGGCAGTATCATCAGTCCGTTGTCAACATAACCCCATTCGTAAACAATGTCGGGGACAATCTGGACTTCTCCGATGCCGGGGAATGTCAGGTTGCCTGTTCCAAAAAGCTCACGAACAAAACCAACAATTACCAGGATGAGACCATAGCCGGCAGCATTTCCGAATCCGTCGAGAACGGCAGGCCAGGGCTTGTTGCCCAGGGCAAAAGCTTCCAGGCGTCCCATGATGATACAGTTGGTGATAATCAGACCCACAAATACCGAGAGCTGCTTGCTTACTTCGTAGGCAAAAGCTTTAAGTATCTGGTCAACCAGAATTACCAGAGATGCCACCACCGTCAGCTGAACAATGATTCTGATACGCGACGGAATGGTATTTCGTAATAATGATACAATCAGATTTGAAAAAACAAGTACAAATACCACCGAGAGTGACATCACGATGGATGGTTCAAGTTTTGCAGTAACCGCCAGCGCTGAACAAATACCCAGTACCTGAACGGTAATCGGGTTTTGTGCTCCCAGCGGTGTGGTTAACAACTTCAGGTTCTTCGATGAGAACAAAGGTTCTTTCTCACTACTCATAGTTCCCTCTTTTTATTTTTTTAAAAATGCTTCGTAGCCGTTAAAGTAATCTTCCAGCATGGCGTCGAGGCCCTGGCTGGTAATAGTACCACCCGATATGGCATCCACTCCGTGCGGAGCATCGTCGGGCACACCTCCTTTTACCACATCTACAGAGACAAGGTCTCCATTGTCGAAGATGGTTTTACCCTTGAACTGTTGCTGAAAGGCGTCGGTTGAAATTTCTGCTCCCAACCCGGGTGTCTCTCCTTTATGGTCGAAAGTAGCTCCGAAAATGGTGTTTTTATCATCGTTGAGGGCGACATATCCCCAGATTGGACCCCAAAGGCCTTTTCCACGAACGGGAAGTATGTATTTTACTTCTCCGTTGTCGAGATGACACTCAAAAACGGGATATTGTCTGTCCGAAAGAGGTTTTCTAACCTCCTTGCTCAGGTCAATGTTGAAGGCAGCCTGTGGCTTAACATCCTGGCGTTCGCCTTCAAAGTTCACGATATAGACATTTTCTCCGATGTATTGCTCATATTTTTCGGCAACATTGGCGGTTGTACTTTCAATATTGACCGATTTGAGAATGTCTATCATTTTTGCCTCTTCTTCATTCTTCTTCTGAATGGGGTTGAGGGCTTCGGCAACAAACGCAAGTACCGTAGCCACTACAATTACCATTACCGAAGCATAAAGAAAAGTATATGTATTTCCTTGTCTGTCCATTTTATCAATTGTTATGCGTTTACACTTGCTCTTTTCAGACGTCGTTTAATGTTGCCTTCTACTACGAAATGGTCAATCAGCGGTGCAAATGTATTCATCAGCAGAATGGCCAGCATTACACCTTCGGGATAGGCCGGGTTGAATACCCTGATCATAATACTCAGCACTCCGATGAGGAAGCCGTAAATGTATTTCCCTCTGGTTGTGCGGGTGGCCGATACCGGATCAGTTGCCATAAATACGGCACCAAAAGCAAATCCGCCTAACACCAGCTGGTGAAGCGCAGGAATCTGCATCAGCGGGGTAGAACCAATCGCATTAAATCCGAGTGCCATCAGCAGGCCTCCGGCAAAAACTGAAAGCATGATTCGCCAGCTTCCGACACCTGTATAGATGAGAATTATTGCTCCAAGCAAAATGGCCAGCGTAGAAGTTTCTCCGATGGAACCGGGGATGAAGCCCAGAAAGCTATCCATCAGTGAGAATTTATCAACATTTCCTGTTGTAACTGCAGCTCCCAGCGCGGTGGCACCCGAATATCCGTCAACAATTCCCTCGCCACCGGTTAGTCCACTGATCCAAATAGTGTCGCCCGACATGTGTGCAGGATAAGCAAAAAAGAGAAATGCTCTTGCCAAAAGTGCGGGGTTCCAGATGTTCATACCTGTTCCTCCAAAAACCTCCTTGCCAATAATTACTGCAAAAGCAGTGGCTACAGCAACCATCCATAGCGGGATGTCCACAGGAAGTACCAGGGGAATCAGCATCCCGGAAACCAAAAACCCTTCATTGACTTCGTGTCCGCGTAACTGAGCAAAAATAAACTCAATGATCAGTCCTGTTCCGTAAGAGACCACAACAATCGGGAATACCTTTAAAAATCCGTGCAGCACCATTGGCCAGAAATCGGCCTCCTGGCCGGTGGCCAGAAAGTGCTGGTAGCCTGCGTTCCAAATGCCAAAAAGGAGTGCCGGAACCAGGGCAAGAACTACTGTTGCCATGGTGCGTTTCATATCCATGGCGTCGCGCACATGCACCCCGTTTTTGTTGGTTGTGTTGGGAACAAACAACAGGGTTTCGAATGCATCGAATGTGGAGTGCAACTTTTCAAACTTCCCGCCTTTTTCAAAGTGGGGCTTGATTTTATCTATATAATTCCGTAATGCCTTCATTCGAAAGTATTTGTTTTTTTGTTATGAAACCGGAAGGATGTTATCCCAGCTCCTTAATCATTAAATCTATTCCGTCGCGAAGAATTTTCTGCAAATTCAGTTTGGAGGTACATACAAATTCGCACAAAGCAATATCTTCTTCAGCCAGTTCATAAATTCCCAGTTGTTCCATCTTGTCGATGTCTTCAACCAGAATGGCTTTAAAAAGCTGCTCTGCCATGATGTCCATGGGCAATACTTTTTCGTACTCGCCTGAAACCACAATCGCTCTTTTGCCTCCATGCATATTGGCATTTAAGCGATACTCTTTTTTCGGATTCAGCCAGCTGAAAAAAGAGCGGGATACACTGTACTTTCCAAATCCGGGTGCTGCCCATCCCATAAACTCATATTCGTCTCCTTCGGGAATGGCTGTTAATTGAGCGTGATAAAATCCCAGATATCCGTCATCACTGATCTGTGATCCGGTAAGGACATTTCCACTGATTAGCCGGATGTTTTCGGCAGTGTTTAAGTTGTCTTTAATGAAAGGTGTGACAGCCGCCCCCAGGATGGTGCGGAAGTACGCCGGTTTCTTTATTTCCGATCCGGCCACCACGATGATTCTTTCGAAATCGGGCTTGCCGGTTACAAATAATTTGCCGATGGCTGCAACTTCCTGTGGCCGGATAGTCCAGATGACATCTCCTTTGTTCATCGGCATGGTGTGCCCAATCTGAATGCCAACATTACCTGCGGGGTGGGGGCCTTTGAAACGGTGTGTCTCAACGCCGCTGACATTGGTGTAAATTTTGGAAGCTGCATCATCATTGAGGCCGATGTGAACCTGGTCGCCCAGCTTTTTAAGAACATCAATTCCGGTCTGGAACTCTTTCTCTTTGCCCGTCATTATAAAGTCGTAGTCGGGTGCAAGAGGAGCGCTGTCAAATCCGGAAATGAAGATGGCTTTAGGTGTATCTCCTGTGCGTGCAATGATGTCGTAGGGACGCTGACGCAGGTATGGCCATGCGCCTGCTTCCAGAAGCTTTTTTACCACAGCATCGCGATCAATAGAAGCAACATCACCGATGCCGAAGTCGAGGCTCTCGTTCTGTCCGTCCGACTGAACCACCACTTCCAGTATTTTGCGGCGCTCACCGCGAATCACGGCTTTTAGCTCACCGCTAACCGGAGAAACAAACTTCACATCGGGCTGATACTTATCGTAGAAAAGTACCGAGCCTGCCTTTACTTTCTCGCCTTCCTTGATTACCATCTTTGGCACCACCCCCTGAAAGTCGGTGGGCTTAATGGCAAACAAATCGGGTAGTTGAGCCTGGCCAAAAACATTATCTGCTTTGCCTTTGAGCCGAATGTCCAACCCTTTTTTTATTTTGATTACCTCAGACATGTTTGAAAAACGGTTTTTGAATTTGTCTGCAAAAATAGTTAAATTTATTACTTTAGAGTATTTTTTAGGGCATTGAAACCACTTCGAAATGAGCAATTATATATTTTTTACATTGGGCAAACAAGTTCTACCGTCTTTTGGTTCTTGTTATTTGCGTAAAAATTTCTTTAATTTTTTCCCGGTTTTAATTTTTTTGCTCCCATTCTCCTTGTTTTCGCAGGTCTCACGAGATTTTAACAATCCCGAACAAATTTCTGACAATATAAAAACAGTTCTTTTTCATCGCAATGGTTGGCCCATGTCATATCCTGTAATCGGACTGGGAACAGGGCAGAAGTTATTTCTTTCCTTTGACGAATTGGGTACCGAAATAAAAAGTTACTACTACTCCGTTGAATTGTACGATAAAGACTGGAATCCCTCCGGATTGATGAGAACAGAGTATGCAAGGGGGGATCAGATGATTCCTGTGGAGGATTTCAGACGTTCTTTTAACACCACTTTCGACTATGTGCATTATGAAATGGTTTTTCCAAACGAAAATATTGATCTCCTTTTGTCCGGAAATTATGTGTTAAAGGTTTTTGAGGGTTTTAAACGGGAAAGTCCGGTATTGGTAAAACGTTTTATGGTTAATGAGCAACGGGTGTCGGTGGAAGCTGAAGTTAAATACACTATGCAGTCGTCCGGCCGGAGTAATTTTCAGGAAATTGATTTCGAAGTGCATTATCCTGGGCTTAGTATTATGGATCCGGGTACTGAGGTGTCGGTTACGGTAATGCAAAACGGACGAACCGACAATGCTATCACCGGACTTCCGCCTTTGTTTTTTGGCAATGATCGCATGGATTTTAATTACAACCGGGAGGTCATTTTGGAAGGGGGGAATGAGTTCCGCTGGGTGGATTTACGAAGTTTACGGTTTCAGTCGGATCATATCTCGGATATAACTTTCCATGATCCGTTTTATCATGCTGAAGTCTTTACGGACCAGCACCATGGCGATAAACCTTATTATTATCATAAAGATTTCAACGGACGTTATTATATTGAGATTCAGGAAGAGCAGGAGCCTGAGGTTTCTGCAGATTATGCTTTTGTGCATTTCTCACTCAACTGGATGCCTCCGGTTGGAGGGAGAGAGGTTTATCTTACGGGAGGTCTGACCAATTGGTTGCTGACTTCTCAGAATAAAATGGAGTTTGATTTTGATAAGGATCTTTATACACTGACTTTATTGCTGAAACAGGGATATTACAATTATCAGTATCTGGTGGTTGACGATAATGACGGCCGCGGAGCTATAATGCCTGTTGAAGGCAGTTTCGGTCGTACCGAAAATGATTATCTGATTCTGGTCTATTACCGACCTGCCGGAGGGCGTTATGATCGGCTCATTGGAACGGAGGTTGTTAATTCGGTTAATCCCTGATTTGATTATAGGAAAAGATTTCCCCAAGAAACTCAGTTGGTTGTATATGAGTGTTCTGTATGTGTGGTTTTATCGAAAAGGCACGGTTTTTCATTTGTGAATCGAAGATCGACGAAGTCCATAAATCAATCTTCCCAAAAGCGAGGCTTTTTCCTTTTTGGGGAATACAAAATGTTGTTGCGTTTTTAAAAGGCCGAAGGTCTTTAAGCAATAGCCTGGGGCAACGCCCCAGGAAAATTTCCCCCTCTCATTATTGGTCGCGACGCGACCAATAATGAGAGGGGCGTGAGGGATACCTCAAAACCCAGGGCGTTGCCCCGGGCTATTGCTATCAGGCTTTCAGCCTGTTTACATCTTACCTGTCGTAAGAATAAGGTAGGTTAAGTTTATTGACTTTTTCAGAAGCCCCTACAATGATCTCATAACGAAGATTGATGACTTAATCAGTTTATGAATCATAATAACCACTGTTTTTAAATCTACCATAACCATATCCATACCCATATCGGTTGGCCGGGCTGTAATTATTCAGAATTTTTACATCGTTCACCAGTAGCCCGGTTTTCCGGATTCTTCCCGATTCCACCATTTGGTTGATAAAGCTTAGTGCCTGCTTTTTGGAGATTCCCTGCCTGAGAATAAACAGGTTCAAATCTGTTTCTTCGGTGACCAGCAAGGTGTCTGCGACCAGAGCCAGCGGTGGTGTATCCAGAATTACCATATCGAACCGGCGGCGCATTTCGCTGAGAAAGCGATTCATCTCATCACTTTGCAGAAGTTCTGCCGGATTGGGGGGTATGGGGCCCGAAGGAACCACAAACAATCCGGGAAGTCGTGACTCCACCAGAACATTGTCAGCAGTCTCCGTTCCGATTAGGACATTGCTCAGCCCTTTTGAATTGTCGATGCTGAATTCGGTGTGGGTCTGTGGTTTACGCAAATCCATTCCAACTACGAGAACTTTTTTCCCTGTAAGTGCAAAAATAGCCCCCAGATTGGCTGAACAAAACGATTTCCCTTCCCCGGAAATGGAGGATGTAATGGCCAATACGGGATGTTGAGCATTCTTGCCCAGCATGAAGTCAATGTTGGTCCGCAGTGCTCTGAAGGATTCAGTTAGCGGAGATCTGGGGTATTCGAGTACCGGAAGTTTTTTTTCTGACCGGTAGTGCTCTATATGTGCCAGTACAGGGATAGAAGTATAGTCTTCTACAACGAAACGAGCGTTGATCCGGTTGTTCAGACTGTCTTTGAGAACGATGCCAATGGCAGGCAGAAGCAGTCCAAGAAGCCCTGCAATAATCATATTGGCCAGAGGTTTTGGTGTCGTTTGGTAAGTGGTGTTTTTCAATGCCGGATCGACAATTTTATGGTCCGATACATTGGAAGCAAGTGCAATCCCTGCTTCGGCCCTTTTTTGGAGCAGAAAGGTGTAGATGTTGTCGTTAAGGGTGAAATCGCGTTGAATATTGATGTATTCACGTTCTGTGCCCGGTAGTTTTTGTATCTGCCGGTTTACTTCGGCAATTTGGTTTTCAATGACCTCCAGTTCAATCTGTGAGGTGTTGATGATGTTCCTGATGTTCTCGGTAAGGGCATCCTTGATGGTTTCTATCTCTCTGGTTGCCTGTTTTACCTGAGGACTGTTTTCGCGGGCGGTCATCAATAGCCGGTTGCGGGTTGCATAGGATTCGGCCAGCCGACTGACCAGATTGTTGAGTGAAGGGTCGGAAATACCCATGGTGTTGGGGACTATTACATCGTCAAAATCATTGCTGTTCTGGATGTAATCGAATAAATAGTCATAATACTTCGACATTCGTTGAAGGTCACTTTTCTGAGAAACCAGATTCTCAAGTTTTTCCATGGCATAGTTGCCTTCGGTGCTGATATTGATGACTTTATTCCGGGATCTGAATTTTTGAAAGTCAGATTCTGCTTCCTCCAGGGAATCTGAGATGCCGCTGATTTGTTCATCGATAAACCGGATGGTGGCACTGGCAATCTGGTTCTTCTCTTCCAACCCGTTTTCGATGAAAGCTTGCGCATGGTGGTTAAGGTAGTCTGTTATTTTTTTTGGATGCCTGCCCTGTAGGCTTAGCTCCAGGATGGAGGCATCATCAAAATAAAAATTGACCTGAAGCTTGTTGCTGAAATTAGAGGCCAATTGGTCGGAGTTGTAGAAAATCACACTGTAATCAGATGTGTAATGGTCAGATCCTTCATCGAACAGCCCTGAAGCATATTTATCCCGGAGGTTGACAGTGAAGGAGAAGTAAGGGCTTCTGATGGACTGGCCAAATCTAAAAGTGTCTGTCTGGGCAATTTGTCTTTCATTGACGATAGCTTCAAACTCCAATAAGTAAGTGCCTGGAGACAAAATGCGAATATAGAAAGGAGTGTCGTATAACTTTTTTTCATTCTGCCCCGAAGTTACTTTAATGGGGCAGTTGCTGTATTGTTCCCGTGAGAGTGAAGGGATGCGCCAATTTTCTGTAATACGGGGGATTTTGAAGTATCCGGTGGTTAAATCTAAATCCTTTAGCGTTCTTTTTGCCAGTGTGTAGGATTTTAAGATTCCTATTTCATTCCTGATGTTGGTCTGATTGTCAAAAGAGAGGTCACGGATGAGGGCTTCAGCTCCTACCGGATTGTTTTTTTCAGAGCTGACAAGAATGGTGGTTTTTCCCTTATAAACGGGGTGAGTAAATTTATTGATGAGGAACGCAATGGAAAGTGCAATCAGCAGACCTGCAATAAAGACATACCATAAATCTGCAAACCGCTGAATCCATTTGGTGAGGTCCTGCTGGCTTCCCGGGGTGAATGTATCTTTGTGCTCCTGTTCTGAAAGTGGTCGCTGGTTTGGCATTTCTGATCTTTTGTTATTGGTTGTCAAAATATTGCAAGAGAACTATGATGGTGGTTACAGACGAAAGAATCATGCTCATTGTAGGCAGATTGATCTGGAATGCTTTGCTTCCGGAGGGCTTCACATATATTACATCGTTTGGTTTTAAAAAGAAGGCCGGAGAGGTCATCAGGTCTTTTTGTGTTAGGTCAATTTCAAATGTGGTTCTTCCTTCAGGAACAGTCCTTATGACCATGATGTTTCTCTTATCTCCCAGATCTGTGACATCACCTGCTTTCCCGATGGCCTCCAGAATGGTCATATTGTCGTTGTAGTGACTGTAAACTCCCGGCCGGGTTACTTCTCCCAAAACAGTAACTTTAAAATTCAGCAACCTGACGATTACGGTGGCATCGATGAGGTATTGATCGGCCATAGCCTGGATGTGCTTTTCAACTTCCTGAAGAGTTAATCCCTTTACTTCCAGGGAGCCTAATACGGGAAGTTTAATTTTCCCTTCTTCATTTACCGTAAAGCCATTGATGTACTGGTCGGCCTCCGAAGTCATGGAGGTGCTGAATCCGGTAGTGGGGGCATTGTTGTAAAGTGCCGATATTTCAGGGTTACCTGTCAGTATTCTTACAAAAAGTATGTCATCATAACTGATTCTGTATTTTTTATCCGGCTGATGATATACCATTGTGGTATCCTGGCCTGATGCATTTTTAAGATAAACCATTTTGCGCGGACTTTGACAACCAATAGCTCCTGAAATGATCAGGAGTAATCCTGCAATCCTGATAGCAGAGTTAAACGTTTTTTTTAGGAAATCTGGATTTGTGTACATATAAATTAAGACGTTGTCATTAATCTTGATTATTTATAAATTATCTATTACGATGTTCAACTACCTGCTAAATTTAGGCGTTCTCAATAAAATTGACTTGAAAATAGTTCTCTGTTTTTAAAAGGCCAAAGGTCTTTAAGCAATAGCCTGGGACAACGCCCCAGGGAAATTGTAATAAATACTCCCCCTCTATTAGTCGCGTCGCGACCAACAATGAGAGGGGCGTGGGGGATACCTCAAAACTCTCAGACATTCAGCCTGTTTACATCTTACCTTTTTTATTTATAAGGTAGGTTAGAGCCTGTCTATATAATAAGCAAAATTTGTTATTAGTCTTGTCAGAAACCTCCAATATTCCCCGGGGATGAATCTTTGGTCAATAACTGATTCAAAAACGAGCATTACGAGCCACGTTGAGCTTGTCGAAATGCAGTAGCCGGGGTTTTCTTGCAAAGACTAATTACAAATCTATGGTTTTCGTTATCCAATTTCCAGTGACAGACCTTAAGTGTGCAGTTATATTTGATAAATGGATTAAATTGTAGGGCAAAGTTTTGGAAAGGACTTTATTTTTTCCTTAATTTAGATAAGTAAACCGGAAGTTTTTCATTTTTTGAAAAAACAGATTGGTTGTTATTTCTGTTAATTGATAACAAAATGTTTTCTCTTGAAAAACTGAGTTGTTATGAAAAATCTTGATTTTAATATTTTCCAGCCCAATAAAACCTCCCTTAAGCCTGCTGCCGGACGAGTGCTCATTGCAGAGCCTTTTCTGCAGGGGCCTTATTTTGGTCGTGCCATTATTTTGATTACCGAACATAACGAAAAGGGGACGGTGGGGTTGGTGCTCAATAAGTCCACTGAACTCTATCCTGACGAGGTGATTGACGACATCCTTAGTTTTGAAGGAGAGCTGTTTGTTGGCGGCCCGGTAAGCTCAAATACCTTGAATTTTCTTCATACTCTGGGGCCTATTGTCCCGGGTGCTGTGCAGATTACAGAAACTGTCTATTGGGGCGGTGATTTTGAGCATCTGAAAAAGATGATTAATGAGGGGGAGGCCTCAAGTAATTCGGTAAAGTTTTTTGCCGGTTATTCAGGCTGGGCGCCTGACCAGCTGGATGGTGAGCTGGCAGAAAACAGTTGGGTGGTATCTACGCTCAGCGATGAGTTTATTATGACCCGCGATGTGGATGATATCTGGGAAAAAGCAATGGCGCAAATGGGGGATATCTACAAAACATGGACGAATTTCCCCAGAAATCCCGCCTTTAATTAGTGTTTGTCTATAAAGTCCAACTTCTGCGTTGTTGCTCAAAATCTAAATCCTCAAATACATTAGTATTCTGCGGTTTAGATCTTTCACACGCCTTGAATTTGAACTTTCTATTTCAAACACGTGAAAAATACTTAGTTTTTGGTCAGACTCTAATTAATCCGGAACTATAGTTTTCAATTGATGGTTCAACCATTTTTCAATTTCTTTTGGAATCCGGTTGAAATATCGTTTGTGTTCAAATGCTACCACCCATGTAATACCGGTAACAGAATTGGTAAGGAATATTTCTTCAGCGTCCATTAGTTCGTCTTTCGAAGCACCGCTGTTTTCTTTTATCCCGATGTTGTATTCTTCAGCAAATTTAAAGATCCGGCGTCGCATAATCCCGTCCACACATCCCGACGATAGTGACGGTGTGTAAATATTGTTGTTTTTTACCCAAAAAAGATTGGAACTGATGCTTTCTATAATTATTTTGTCCTGATTAACGATGAGGCAGTCGTCCCAATAATTCTCTTTTTTATGAATGCCTGCCAGAATATAGGGAGTGCAGGAAAGTGTTTTGTAACTTGCGGAAAGACTCCAGACTTTGGGGTATTCAGTAAAAAGACCGATTCGTATCCCATCACGGTTCAGGTGGAAGCCTTTGTCCTCAAGAGGAAAGGCTTCCAGCAACCACGCCGGATTGTTGGTTTCCGGAGTATATAAGCCTCCGTCGCGACGAAAAACTGTAAGTCTTACCCGTGCATCATAGAATATGCGGTTTCTGACAATTAGTTTTTCAATGTGATTTTTGAGAACAGTAAGTGAAGGGAGCCCTGCGGCAGTTAACTTTAAAGTGGCCATTCCTCTCAACAGCCGGTTGTAATGATCTTCGAAAAACAAAGGAATGGTTTTGTGGCACCGAATTGTCTCAAATAGCCCGTCTCCATAGCGAAATGCTCTGTTTTCCGGAGAAAAGAGCGGACGTTCGGTCTCGTAAAAGTGACCGTTAAGAATAAGATATTTTTTTTTGCCGGGGGGCATGAAGTGGAATCTTAAAAATTGAAACTAATGAGTTCGTTGAAAAAATGAAGAGCCAGTTTGGGTTCATAAAAGAGCGGAAATATCAACCCGTAGATCGCACCGTAATAATGTGCATCATGTCCGATATTGTCCACATTTTTCCCTGCCATATATTTTGAATAGATGATGTACAGCACTCCGAAAATAATGCCCGGAATCGGGATGATGCCAAACAGCAGAATGGGATTGTAAGGATTGAACAGAATAGAGGTGAATACTACCGCAGAGACTGCTCCTGAAGCGCCAACAGCATTGTAGTGGGGATTGTTTTTTTCCTTATTGAGTGTGGATAAGGTTGAAACTCCAATGGCACTGACGAACAATATGAGGTAGCGAATGACAGTTCCTCCGTCAAAGGCCATATCGAAATAATACAAAACGGCCCGTCCGAACGACCACAGTACAAACATATTGATCAGTAGGTGCATCCAACTGCCGTGAACCAGCCCGTAAGAAAGAATCCGGTGATACTCTTTGCGATGGACCACTTGCCAGGCGTTAAACTTCAACTTGTCAAGTATCTCGGGTCTGCTGAATGCAAAAATACTGATGGCGGATATGATGATGATGAGTATGGTGTTGATATCTAGTTGCATATGGAATTATTTTCTGTAAACTACTGACTACAAACTACTGACTTCAATCTCTGCCTCAATGCATAATCTTAAAAATCATCTCCTGCAAAAGATCACCCGAAGTGGCAGAGTTGTTGTTAAATCCTTTTGACTTCATATCGTATTCGCGCAAAAGTGAAACAATCCGCCGACTTTTGTTCCAGCCAAAACGGCGGGCGGCAGGTTGAAACTGCTTTACTCTGTATGGTGGAATGCCCAGCGCAGCAAGATTTTGTGTGCTTTTGTCCCGGGTGGCTACGTAAAGCATCAATTTGCTGAAGAAGGAAAAAAGCAATCCGATGGTCATCTGAATCGGGAAATCTTTGGGGTTTTGGGCAAATACCCGGGCAATCTGATTGGCTTTGTAAACATCTCCTTTCAGGATGGCATCCTGTAGCTCAAAATTGTTAAAGTCTTTACTGATGCCAACGTAATCTTCGATATGTTGCGGGGTTATTGTTTTCACATCAGTGCCCACAGCCACTTTTAGCTTGTCTAATGCTTTTACCACATTGGAAAGTTTGTTTCCAAGATGTTCCACCAGGATGGTGTTGGCTTTTGGGTCTATTTCCAGTCCTTTTGACTTCAAATATTTGCTGATCCAGGGTCCTACCTGATTGTCCCACAGTTTTTTGGATTCAAAAGAGATGAACTCCTTCTTTTGAAGTTCCTTCCAGACTTTTGTGCGTTTATCAAACTTGTCGCGGTAATTGATAACCAGAATAGTGGTTGGAGCCGGGGCTTTCAGGTACGATTCCAGTGCATTCCCATTTTTTTTGATGTCCTTGATGTTCTGTGCTTCCTTAACAATAACCACTTGTTTTGGGGCCATCATCGGGAATCTACGCGAGGCTTCAACTATATCCACCGTGTTAATATCCGCGCCATAATAAACTGATTGGTTGAAAGACTTTTCCTCTTCTTTGATGGCATTTTTGGCAATGTAATCTGTAATGTAATCGGCATACCATGGCTCTTCCCCTGACAGGAAATATACCTGGGCAAAGTCTCCATTTTTTAACTGTGCGACTATTTGTTCGAAATCCATAGATCAATTCTTTGAACAGGCAAAGTTAAAATTTTAACCTGATTATCTCTTTATTGATTTCAATGCAACCGATAAAGAAAGAGGGGGCGTGAGGAGTACCCCTATGCCCAGGCTGTTGTCCCGGGCTATTGGTCTCAGGCTTTCAGCCTGTTTACATCTTTCCGGCTTTGTGTGAAAGGTCGGTTAGTAAACGCACTACCAGGTTAAAACTTGACTACTCACTAAAAACTATTTACCATAAACTTCATTTGTTATCAGGTGTCAAATTTCAGGTGTTTCACCGATTTCCCGTTGTTTATAATCTCCTTAAGTGAATCGATGCCTATCTGAAGGTGTTCATTTACAAACTCCTTAGTGACTTTTTTGTCGCTTTCGTCGGTTTTGATTCCTGTGGAAATCATAGGTTGGTCGGATACCAAAAGCAATGCTCCGGTGGGAATGGAATTGGCAAAACCTACGGTGAAAATAGTGGCTGACTCCATATCGATGGCCATTGCTCTGGTTTTAGCCAGATATTTTTTGAATCGTTCGTCGTATTCCCAAACCCGCTTGTTAGTGGTAAATACAGTACCTGTGTAATAATCACGCCCGTAATCACGAATAGTAGTTGATACGGCACGTTGAAGACTAAATGCCGGAAGTGCCGGGATTTCGGGTGGCAGATAATCATTGGAGGTACCGTCGCTTCGAATTGCGGCGATGGGCAGAATTAAGTCGCCCAATGTATTCTTTCTTTTTAGTCCTCCACATTTTCCTAAAAAAAGAACTGCCTGAGGATCAACAGCACTTAACAGATCCATTATGGTTGCTGCATTGGGACTTCCCATTCCAAAATTCATGATGGTGATACCGTCGGCACTGCAGTTTGGCATATTGTGATCTTCTCCAACAATGGGCACATTATGCCATTTGGAGAACAACTCCACATAATGGTTGAAATTGGTAAGCAATATGTGTTTTGTAAATTCTTTAAGGGGGCGGCCGGTGTATCTTGGCAACCAGTTTTCAACAATTTCGTTTTTGGTCTTCATTGTATTATGGTTTACGGTTTTTTTACGAATATAATTTAATTTTCGTATAGGGTGGTTAAATTGTCTTATTTTTGCAGTATGAAGAGATTAAATTTGCCCCAATACACTTTCAGATACAAGGAAGAACGAGGGAAAAAGTTTATTTTCGATGAGGTTCGCGCGAAATTTGTTGCGCTGACACCGGAAGAATGGGTCAGGCAAAACTTTTTGCGTTTTATGGCGGTACAGTTGAATTATCCGAAAGTGCTTACCGGAGTGGAGAAGATGTTAAAAGTCAATGGACTGTCGCAAAGGTGTGACATTTTATTGTACAACAGGCGCGGAGAACCAGTGCTTATTGTTGAGTGCAAGGCACCCACGGTACCAGTGGATTCTAAAACCCTAAGTCAGGCTGCCAGATACAACACTACATTGAAAGTGCCATTTTTGGTCCTTACCAACGGTTTAACCCATTATTGTATAAAAACAGATGTGGAGACCGGGAGTTTTGAGGCGCTTTCAGGGTTTCCCTCGTTTCAGGAGTTGTAGCCTTTGTTTATGTGCCTGATATTTTCTGGTACATCAATTCATCCTTAAAACCCGCTGGTGTCCTGAGCCATTGTTTTTTTCTTCCGACAAAACTGAAGTCAAGACTTTCGAAAAGTTTAATGCTGGCGGTGTTCTCTTCGGAAATATCGCAGAAAATCTGATGAAGTCCGAGGTGTGAGAAAGCATATTCAATGAAGAGGGCCACTGCTTCCCGGGCATAACCTTTTTCTCTTTCCTTCTTGTAAATCATCACTCCTATGCCTCCACGTGAATGGTAGGGGTCAAAATCGAACAGGTCAATCATGCCAATGCTCTCCTGCCGGTTTTCTTTTGGTACATCAATCATCAACCGCAGTTGCTTGGTCTGATAAATGTCCAGGGAGATCTGATTGATGTAAGTCACAATCTGATGGCGGCTAAAAGGAGTAAGCGTGTTGCTCACATTCCATAACTCCATCTGATTTTCCCATTGATATAGTAAATCGGCATCAGCTGGTTCAAGTGCTCTTAGAATTATTTTGTCGTTTTTGATCATGTGCCGGTATTTTATTCCGGCAAAAATAAATCAATGCAGCCGGTTCCCCAAAATGACAGAGGGTATTATTCAGCAGGCTGATTACTTTCCAGTGTTATGGCCGGAAGGTAAATTGCACGGTTTTTCGTCTTGTAATCATCCCTGGCATCGAGGTTAAATGTTTGAGAGTAGGTTTTATGTCCTTCACTTTCAATTATAAGCTGGTATTCCCGGGCGGTGGGAATTATTGCAATAAATTTGCCGGTCAGCGGATTGGTCCTGAAGGTTCCCATAATGTCCTGATTGTTCAGGTTGCTGACGTGTATGACAGCGTTTTCGGCCGGTTGATTTTCGCTGTTAAAAATGTGTGAGGATACAACGGCCATGGAGCGTTTGTCAGAAGGCGGAAAAAGCAGTACAAACAGATCTGATTGTCCCAGTCCATCTTCCTGTTGCGATGAGTAATAAACTCTCTGCCCGTTGGGGGTAGGGAGGTAAAACAGGTCATCGGTGGGGGTATTGATGGGGTAGCCAATGTTTTCGGGGATACTCCAGTTTCCATCTTCATTTAGAGAACTTTTAAACACATCGTAACCACCCATTGAATTTTTCCCTGAAGAGGAGTAATATAGTGTTGTTCCATCAGGATGTATAAACGGACTTTCTTCATCTTGCAGAGTATTGATGACTTCTCCCGCATTAACGGGCATTCCCCAGGTTCCGTCCGGGAGTTTACTGGAGGAATATATGTCTTTACCACCAAAGCCTCCGGGTCTTTCACTTGAAAAATAGATGGTGTTTCCATCGGGGGTAAACGACGCGTGTGTTTCGTTAAATCCTGAATTTATTGGAGCAGGTAAAGGCTCCGGCTGACTCCAGCCCTCAAAGGTTTTATAGGTTACAAACAGGGCTCCCTCAACTCCGAAATTTTCATAAAAAATCAATCCCTGGCCATCGGGAGTAAGTCCAACAGTCGCACGGTTGGTGCCTCCGTAGCCGGGGATTTCCATCATTTTTGGCTTAGTCCATTGGTTATTGCGCCGGTGGCTCACAAAAATATTCTCAAAAAAAGGACCTTCATTTTGCAGACTATCTATCGGACGTGTGGAGGTGAAATAGATGGTTGATTCATCGAACAGAACGATGGGGCTGTGGTCTTCGTAAGGACTGTTTATGATGTCCCCCATGTGCTCAATTTTTCTATCGACGGGGTTTTCTTTTAATTTCAAATAGTTTTCACAATAGGCAATTTCCTGCTCAACATCCTCTATGAATTCGATGTTTTGGGTATGTGCTTTTACCTGATTAAACTTTTCACATGCTTTTTCGGGTTCTTCGTTCAGCCGATAGGCTTGTCCCAGATAGAAGTGAGCTTCAAGTGCCTGGTTGCTGCTGTTTTTTTTCAGGGGATAAAGTGCAGCCGCCCTTTCAAGAGTCTCTATAGTTTTTGCCAGTTCATCGTCATTGGCAAGATGGCTGAAACCTTTCAGCAGAAGTGCTTCTGGATGCTTTTCGTTGGCAAGAGGGGTAAGCACTTTTATAGCTTCTTCATAAAAAGCAATTTCGATGAGCTGATTAGCCTCCCGGATTATTTTCCGGGGAGACTGAGCTGTGACATCATTGAAAAATATGCTTATTATGATTATCACTGTAAGGATAAAAGTGTAATGTTTTCTCAACATGGTGGCGATATTTTAGCCTGATGAATTTATCAGTAAATAATATGTTTAAGTTATTGGTCTGATGAAATTCGAATGCAAGAATTTTTACATCTTCTCTAAAGGCAAACCTTGCTATGCTCGTTCCATGAGTTTCCGTAAGAGACTGAATTCTTCAGATTAAGTTTCAACGCGTCAAAATACGAAATTTTGGTTGTAGAGGAAACAGCTATTGCCAGGAGTTTTTTTAACGATTGCTTTTTTGTGATGAAAAACCGTTTTTTAGTGATGTTTGACTACAATAAAATTTGTACCAGATGATTTTTGTCATTGAGTTCAAACAGATTTCCAGTCTCGTCGTGGTACAAAAAAATCTTTGACTCACCTGATGACCTTTCAGCTACCGTTGTGATAAGTTTTGATGGAGAAAGTTCTAATGTTGATAAGAGTAAACCTGGTTTTTGGGGTTTTGAAGTGAAATCAAAAATTCCGCTTTGTTGGAGTGTTTTTATGGCCCTGGAAGATGATTCCGGATGAAGGGAGAGTTGTTTTCTGTTTTTTTCAGAAGGGGTGTTTCTATAAATCATGCGCCATCTGGCTATGTTTTTCAACAGTCGGATGCTGCTTTCTATTAATAAGCATTGTAAACGTGAATGGCGATTTTGGTAATACTTTTGATAAAACAAACTCATAGAGTTGTGAAATATGGATGCATAATTTTTTGACTGTCTTGAGCTTTGGCCCTTGAAGTGAATGATCCGGATAGCAGGATTATACCAGACTTCCAGATTGGCTAAGGCTATCTGAACCGAAAGGTCAATATCCTCGGCAAACATAAAAAAACGACGGTCAAATCCTCCTGTTAGTTGCATTGCTTTTCTGGTAACTGCCATGAATGCTCCGGACAAGACTGAAACCTGGAAAGGGGTAATGGTTGAATTTTGTTGTGTATAGTAGGACCATTTTTCTTTTTGGGGATGAATGAATTTGTCCAGCCCGCTGAATCGGAGAAAGGAGGCTGCCGGGGTGGGAAAGTTTCTTTTGGACTCCGGCAGGAAATGACCTTGTCCATCAATCATCATTGCCCCCATGGCTCCACAACGAGGATGTTTTTCAAAGAAATCAAGAATTAGTTCTTCAAAATTTTCAGGGACAATGGTGTCCGGGTTTAAAAAAAGCGCAATGTCTCCACGGGCTACTGAGAATCCCCGATTACAAGCCCTTCCAAAGCCTTCGTTTTCAGTGTTGTGAATGATCTTGACGAAAGGGTATTTTTCTTTGATCTTCAGAAGAATCGGATCTTTTCCTGTGTTATCCACTATAATGACCTCCGAGTGTTTCATCCCCGACGCAGCCAACGACCACATATAAAGATATTCTAACGGAGTGGCATGGTAGGTAACCGTAATTACTGAAATGCGTGGCGTCATAAAGCAGATTTTCTCATTGCGAATTCTGATGTGTTATTCTTTGCAAAACAGAGATTTAATGAATCCGCAAAAAGTTTTTCTTTCTGCTTTTCTGTATTTCGAAAAAAACAGTTCACGTTCCTGCTCCGACACATCGTTGCTTAGCATTTGGTAGATTTCACCCCATCCCGGGAAACCTCCAATGTTTCTGTCGTCGATAAAAAGGTCTGCATTGATTTTTCGACTTAATGAAGGATCATAATCTTCTTCGGGATAACTTTTGTTGACTGCAAAAAAATCAAGTCCGTTTTTTTTGCAGAATTCCACCGCCTCATCAAGTTCCCTGCCAGCTCTGAAAGTCCATAAAATCAGTAGATGACCTTGTTTTTGGAGTGCTTTCAGGGTTTCGAAGGCAAATAGTCTTTCTTTTCCTATTTTCGGATATTGGTGCTTAACGATGGTGCCGTCAAAATCAACTGCAATGATCATGTTTGTGTCTTTTACGATTCGTCGGTTTCTTCGGGTATATAAGGCTCAATCTCCTCTGTAATTCCGTTTTTTGTGGGCCTGTTTATCAGATAGGCCACAAAAAGTAACGCAAAAATATATAGAAAAGTATTGTCCGCCGTAATCATGTAGCTGAGAATGCCAAGCACGGATAAGGCTTCCAGCGTGATGATTTTTATCAGGTAGCTGATTTTGAATTGGTTTACTTTCTGCGCCATGGGTAGTTCCGGGTCAATGTGTTTTACCTTCTTGGAGTGAAAGATGTAACTCGCCGGAATACCACCTAATGCTAAGATCAGAATTATGGATTTCAGATTTTCCTTTTGTGAAAGCGTCCAGTCCATAAGGGGGCCTGTTTGGCGGGTGACGTAAAACGCCATGGCAGCCATAATCAGCATGATGATAAGCAGAGCCCAGAAAATTATCTTAATTTGTTTGATCGATTTTTCCATTTTTTATGGTGTCTTTGAATTTTATGTTACAAGGCATTTTTCTCAAAGGGTTGCCGATCCACCAAAGATCTTCCCAGTGTTACTTCATCGGCATATTCGAGCTCGTCGCCAATGGCCACCCCTCGTGCAATGGTGCTGAATTTTACCGGGTATTGCTGAAATTTCCGGTAAAGAAAAAAGTTGGTGGTATCTCCTTCCATGGTGGTACTCAAAGCAAAAATGATTTCCTTGACTTCTTCCGATTTCAGCTTCTCTTCGAGCGGAGTGATGGTCAGATCATCGGGGCCAGTTCCATCCATAGGGGAAATCAGGCCTCCCAACACGTGGTAGATGCCCTGATATTGGTGGGTGTTCTCGATAGCCATTACATCACGCACATTTTCGACCACACAAACCACGGAGTGGTCACGCCGGGGATTGGAGCAGATGGAGCAAATATCGCTGTCGGAAATGTTGTAACAACTTTTGCAATATTTTATTTCGTCAGCCAGAGTTGTAATGGCATCCGCAAACTGGTAAGCCGATTCTTTTTCTTGTTTCAGAATATGCAATACCAGGCGGAGGGCCGTTTTCCTGCCTATTCCGGGCAGTTTGGAAAACTCATTCACCGCATTTTCGAGTATCTTGGATGGAAACTGGATGTCTGACATTAATGTGTGTTTTGTTGCAAAGTTAATAAAATAACAGGGCGGTTCATTGTAGGTTTGGAATCCATTACCTGAGGCGTGCTTTATTCATACTTCCACTCTTCTTCGACTCCATAGGGTCGAACAACAGTCGAACAACGGTGGAAGAAGGTACGAGGATGCCCCGTAGAAGTTATGAAGAGAGGTATTTTATCTTTTTCTCCATTCTTCCCTTAAATTTGTGAACTTTGTTTCAAAATTGAACTCGAGCTTATGGATCCGTTACTGATACTCTCACTCGTTGGTGTCTATTTTGTTGTTTTGATTGCCTTATCGGTCATTACCTCGCGCAAGGCCGATAACGACAGTTTCTTTCTGGGGAATCGGCGTTCACCATGGGTGGTGGTTGCCATTGGAATGGTAGGAGCATCCCTGTCGGGTGTTACTTTTGTTTCGGTACCCGGCTATGTAACGTCGGTAGGGTTTACCTATATGCAAATGGTTGCCGGTTTTTTTGTCGGGTACCTGGTGATTGCTTTTGTGTTGTTGCCACTCTATTACCGGTTAAATCTTACTTCTATTTATTCCTATCTCGACGGACGTTTTGGTGTCAGTTCCTATAAGTCGGGAGCATTGTTGTTTATTGCCAGTAAGCTGGTGGGAGCGGCTGCCCGTTTATATCTGATGGCGGTGGTGATGCAAATAGCCTTGTTCGACGATTTGGGAGTATCTTTTGCCACTTCGGTAGCTGTGCTGATAGGGTTGATTTACCTCTATACTTTTCGGGGAGGTATAAAAACCATTATCTGGACAGATGCACTGCAGACACTTTTGTTTCTGGTGGCAGTCGGGGTTACCATCTACCATATCGGAAATGAAATGAACCTGGGAGTATCCGGACTGATTTCAGCCATCGGCGATAGCGGTTTTTTTAAAATATTTGAATTTGAAAACTGGCATTCGTCCCAGCATTTTGTGAAGCAATTCTTTTCCGGTATTTTTATTACCATTGTCATGACCGGGCTGGATCAGGATATGATGCAGAAAAACCTGAGTTGCCGCAACCTTAAGGATGCCAGAAAGAATATATTGTCCTACGGTTTTGCTTTTGTGCCGGTCAATTTGTTGTTTCTCTCGCTGGGCGCTTTGCTGGTCGTGTTTATGCAGTTCAAAGGGATTTCCATGCCGGCCAGGGCCGATGATATCTTTCCGATTGTAGCTACGGGTGGTTATCTGCCGCTTTCGGTGGGGGTTTTGTTTTTTCTGGGATTGCTGGCAGCGGCCCTTTCGAGTGCCGATTCAGCCCTGACGGCTTTGACGACCTCATTTTCCGTAGATATTTTGAAGGTCAATCAACTGACCCCTTCCGCAGGAAAGCGCATCCGTATGTTTGTACATGTGTGTTTTGCCATCATAACAGGTTTTGTAATTATTGTTTTCAGAATGGCCGGACAGGACAGTATTATTGATACTGTTTACACATTGGCCGGATATACATACGGCCCGCTGTTGGGATTGTTTGCCTTTGGTCTTTATACCCGGCGCCGGGTCAGAGATAAAGTGGTGCCATTGATTGCCGTTCTGACACCTGTAATTACCGGAGTTATTGATTACAATGCAATGGACTGGTTCGGGTTTGGACTGGGGTTTGAGAAGCTGATGCTTAACGGAGCGATGGCTTTTGGTCTGTTGTGGATGTTTTCTCGCAAAGAGTCGTGACAGTTTGGCACTCTTAAGTTTGTGGAACCATATTTGATCGGAAAGGAACTAATCCTGATTTACACTAAACTAAAACTTTGAAACAATGAGAAGGATAAAATGGATATTGATGGCAGTGGTGATGATTCCGTTACTGTCGAGCTGTGGTTATAACACAATGGTTGAGTTGGATGAGAATGTTACTGCCAGTTGGGCGCAGGTGGAGAATGTCTATCAGCGACGCGCTGATCTGATTCCCAATCTGGTAAATACCGTGAAAGGTTATGCAGAACACGAGCAGGAAACACTTCAGGGGGTAGTGGAAGCAAGATCCAAAGCTACCAGCATCAACTTGTCGGCCGATGAACTAAACGAACAAACCCTGCAGAATTTTCAAAAAGCACAGGAAGGACTCTCTTCTGCATTGTCCCGTCTGATGGTGGTAATGGAACGATATCCCGATCTGAAGGCCAACCAGAATTTCCTGGACCTGCAGGCCCAGTTGGAGGGAACAGAGAACCGCATCGCCGTGGAGCGCCGGAAGTTCAATGAAGCCACCCGGGCTTACAATACCTACATCCGCCGTTTCCCAAGAAACCTGATTGCCGGAATGTTTAACTTTGAGAGCAAGCCCTATTTTGAGGCTGATCAGGGTGCCGATGAGGTTCCGGAAGTGCAGTTTTAAGCAGATCCTAAACGCAGGCTTTAGTATTTCTTTTGGCTTTAAGCTTCTAACAACTTCTGTCTCCTGCCTGGCGACTGATTTCCTAAGAGCTAATAGCCAACAGCTAATAGCCAGTGGATAATAGTTGTTTTGCTACTGGCTAAATTTCTTAAATCTAATAATCTATAAAATATGGCCAAACACCTCTTTACCGAAGATCAAAAAACGGAGATTGTAAATGCAATCAAAGAAGCCGAACTAAATACATCGGGCGAAATACGTGTGCACATTGAGAAATCCTGTCCGGAAGATGTCCTGGACAGGGCGGCTTTTATTTTTGAAAAGCTGAAGATGCACAAAACAGAACTGCGCAACGGAGTGCTTTTCTATCTGGCAGTAAAAGACCGGAAATTTGCCATTTTGGGCGATGCCGGTATTAATGCCAAAGTCCCTGAAGGTTTCTGGGATGAAATCAAAGAACTGATGCTCCAGCGCTTCCGGGAAGAGGATTTTCCCGGAGGATTGGTTCAGGGAATTCTCCGAAGCGGAGAACAATTAAAAGCCCATTTTCCCTATCAGAAAGATGATGTGAATGAGTTAAATGATGATATTTCTTTTGGATAAATAGTAAAAGTTATATGACAATGGCCCGTTAAACTTTTTCAAAATTCTGGAAATTAAATCTTTAAGTTTAAACGAATATTTTTGATAAAATTCAGAATGTCAATGTTATACGATTTTCCTAACCTCTAACTTCTAAAATCTAACGATTTATTGATATGAGACAAATAATAATAGCCTTAATCGGGACACTGCTGATTTCTTTTTCTTCTTTTGCACAGGATGATTTTCCACCACGTCCCGAGCCACCCCGTTTGGTGAATGATCTGGCCGGAGTCCTTGATCAACAGGTGAAAGAGCCACTGGAAAACACATTGGTGGACTTTGCCAGAGAAACCAGTACGCAGATTGCCGTGGTTACGATCTCTGATCTTGGCGGTTATGATGCCGGAGATTATGCTTTTCAGTTGGCTGAAAAGTGGGGGATAGGCCAGAAAGGCAAAGACAATGGAATTCTTATTTTGGTTCAGCCCAAAACGAGTGATCTTCGGGGGCAGGCATTTATTGCTACCGGTTACGGACTGGAGGGGGTGGTTCCCGATGCTGTAGCCAATCGCATTGTGGACAATGAAATGATACCCCGCTTTAAAGAAAATGACTATACGGGGGGCGTTTTGGCGGCAGTGCAGGTGCTGGCCAATCTCACGCGCGGAGAATATACCGCTGATGGTTATATGGACAGAACAGAAGGGGGCGGTGCTTCAGGCGCTTTGATTGTGATGATTATTTTTGGAGTGATCTTTATTTCGGCCTTCAGAAGTCAGAAGTCAAGACACAGTTCCATCGGACGTGGATTACCATTTTGGATGCTTTTATCGATGATGGGATCCGGAAGCCGGAGTCATTCCGGTAGCTGGGGGAATTTTTCTTCCGGAGGCGGCAGCTTTGGTGGAGGCGGCGGTTTTGGCGGCTTCGGTGGCGGTGGCTTTGGCGGCGGCGGTGCCGGTGGTAGCTGGTAAATGGCTTTGTGTAAGCTTTTGAATGTGATATAGACGGTAAAAAACAACTGCCGGGTAGAGGTTTGTAGGTTTTAGTTAGTTAGTTAGTTAATTAGTTATAGGGCAGAAGGCAAAAGATTGTCCCGGAGATTTGAATATAATGAAATCATGAGACCAGCCCCCGGCTTTAGTCGGGGGATTAATGATACATCGAATACAGTATGAGAGCCGGCTTTTCTTAAAATGTAAGATGTTCATTTTGTTATTTGGAATCCGGTTTGAATTTGGCTGATGTAAAGTGTGTTGTGCATAAGGTATACCTGCTTAAAGACGGGTATTATGCTCATAAAAAAAGAGCTGCTTCCAAACAATCAGAAGCAGCTCTTTTTCTATTTATTTCTTGTAGCATTTACAATTCACTATCCACCAGGATGCGACCGCAATATTCACAAACAATTACTTTTTTACGCGACTGAATATCCAGTTGACGCTGGGGAGGAATTTTGTTGAAGCAACCACCACATGCATCACGCTCAACAGTAACTACGGCAAGTCCGTTTCGAGCATTCTTGCGGATACGTTTGAATGCAGTAAGAAGACGCTCATCAATCTCTTTCTCGATATCTTTGGCTTTCTTCTTCAGTTTATCCTCGTCCTCCTGAGTGTCTGAAACAATGTTTTCCAGCTCTTTCTTTTTTGACTCCAGGTCTGCTTTTCTTTCACCCATCAACTCTTCCGAACTGGCAACTGCTTCCTGCTTTGCTTTCATTTCGGTTTCAAATTCTTTGATCCTTTTTTTGCAAAGCTCTTTTTCCAGATTCTGGAATTCAATCTCTTTATTCAGCGACTCAAACTCACGGTTGTTGCGAACGCTTGACTGCTGCGATTCGTATTTCTTAATCAGGAGGTCGGATTCTTTAATACCGTTCTTTTTGTCCTGTATGTTGTTGTTCAGGTTTTTTATCTCAGAATTCAGATTGTTGATACGGGTCTCCAGTCCTTCAACTTCGTCTTCCAGGTCCTGAACTTCCAGGGGGAGTTCTCCCCGAAGAGTACGGATTTTATCAACATCCGACATCACTTTCTGAAGATTGTACAGCGCACGAAGTCTGTCTTCCACGGTCTTCTCGCCGGTATTTGTTTTTTTATCCATTTTTGCCATTCTGCTAATAGTATTTTATGGGATTGGTAGAAACGTTCGACAAACGGACTGCAAAATTAGGGAATTTTTTTGTAAGTAACTCAAAAAAAACTTCTTTAGTAAATTGTTCGCTTTCATAATGCCCTATATCTGCAATAACGATTTTGCCATCTGCTTCTGCAAATTGATGATATTTAAAGTCGGCACTGACAAATAAGTCTGCACCTGCCTTTATGGCTTGATGCAAAAGAAAACTGCCTGATCCACCGCAAACAGCAACTTTTTTGACGGGTTTCTTTCTGAGCTCTGTATGCCTGATGCATCCAGCATTGGTTACTTCCTTTAGTTGCTTAAGAAACTCCTCTTCGGCCAGTTCATTTTCCGGTTCTCCGATGGCACCGAATCCTACCTGATTCCATACGTTTTCAAGCGGGTAGAAATCGTAGGCCACCTCCTCGTATGGATGAGTGGATAAAAGTGACTGTAAAACTTTATTTTTCAGGTGAACGGGAACAACAGTCTCAACTCTTTCCTCTTTTTCGTGATGCAATTCTCCTTGTTGGCCGGCAAAAGGGTTGGTGTTTTCTCCTGCCCGGAAGGTTCCTTCTCCCGTTAAATTGTAGCTGCAGCTGTCGTAATTACCTATGTGGCCGGCACCAGCGGTGAACAATGCATTTCTGATTTTGTCGGCATAATCCCGGGGGACAAAAGTCACCAACTTCAGCAGAAGACCTTTTCTGGGCTCCAGTATCTGAATGTTCTGTAATCCAAGTCTCCGGGCAAGTGCGGTGCTTACTCCATTTTCTACGCTGTCCAAATTGGTATGGGCAGAATAGATGGCCAGGTCATTTTTAATGGCCTTTATCAGGATTCTTTCCGGTTCATTTTTTCCGGTCAGAGTCTTTATCCCCTTGAGAGTTAAAGGGTGGTGAGCCAAAATAAGGTTGCATTGCCGGTTTATGGCTTCCTCCAAAACCTCCTCTGTTACATCCAGGGTAATGAGTACGCCTGCAATGTTTGTTTCGGGGTTACCCGTCTGCAGACCTGAATTGTCATAGTCCTCCTGAAATGCAGGAGGTGCAAATACTTCCAGTTCTTTTATTATGTTTTTTAATGGTATCATGTATCCGGCTGGTTGAGTGTTGAAATTAACTGATAATTCCTGATCAGCAGGATTAGATGTTGTCTTTAATATCGACCAGAAGAGCCCTGATGTCTTTTAAGCGTTTCACTACTTCAAAGTTGTTTTCGGTGCCTTCTTTGTTCTCTTTTAATTTTTTCTGAGCTCCTTTGAGCGTCATTCCACGCTCTTTTACCAGATGAAAAATTAGATGGAAGTTGTCAATGTCTTTTTGTGTAAATAAACGGTTCCCTTTCTTGTTTTTATGAGGCTTAATGATGTCGAATTCTTTTTCCCAGAAACGAATCAGGGATGTATTGACATCAAAAATAGAAGCAACCTCTCCGATGGAGTAATAAAGCTTTTCAATTTTTGGCTCTTTGTAGGGCATCGTTTTAGAAATTTATGGTCACCATTATACAAGAATTGCTGCCGAAAGCGTGTTTTGGCAGCAATTACAATTTTAATTCTTTTTTTTGGAGGCTGCAAATATTATTGCTGCTTCCTGATGTGGAATCGTTTTTAAATAAGCGGGTTAGTCAAATACCCGTCTATAAACTCGGGAAAGTTTGTAAAAAGTCATGTGTTTGGTCAGAAAGTGCCAGCTGCAAGGCTTGTGAAGCCGCCAAAAACGGAGTTTACTTTGGTAAATGAGTATTTTGGCGGCAAGCGTAACAGCCTGCCCCGATCCTTCGGGGACGCAAATGGTACTTTATGGACAGACACTAGTCAAATGTCTGATTGCTGTTGCTTGAAATATGAATCATTTTTTCATACTGGTCGGGTGTCAGATCCTGGAAGTAATAGTGTGCAGGATTTACAGGACGACCTTTGACTCTAACTTCGTAGTGGAGATGAGGAGCCGTGGATTTACCGGTGTTTCCTACCCAGCCTATTACATCCCCGCGCTTCACTTTTTGCCCTTTTTTTACATTAAACTCATGCATGTGGGCATAAACGGTGGAGTAACCAAATCCATGGTCAACTTCGATATGGTTGCCATAGCCTCCATGTGATCGAATGACTCTTTTAACCACTCCGTCACCAGTTGAGTAAATGTCTGTTCCGGTGGGAGCAGAAAAATCCATTCCTTCATGAAAACGCTTAACTTTGTATATGGGATCTATTCGCCATCCGTAACCGGACGCTGTACGACGAAGATCTTTGTTGGAGATTGGCTGAATGGCAGGAGTGCAACGCAGCATTTCTTCTTTGCGCAGGGTGAGGTCGATCACTTCATCAAATGATTTGCTCTGAACGTAGAGCTGTTTCATAATGACGTCAAGTTTTTCTGAAGTGTTGACCACCAGGTCCGCATTTTCCAGGTTTTCAAGGTGTTTGTATCTGTTCATACCACCAAAACCTGCTCGTCTTATTGAATTAGGAATGGAATCGGCCTGATAAATAACGCGGTAAATATTCTCATCGCGTTGTTGAATATCGTCCAGTACAATCTGGACTTGTTGAAGTTTTTTGTCTAGTATTTCGTATTGTGCCTGTAATCTGGAATTCTCGCGATTCAGTTTTTTCTCTTGCGGGCTGTCAAAAAAGTAAGAATACCCTAAGAAGTAAAAAACGCCCAATACAGCAGAAAACATGGAGTAGGTGAAAATGCGCCGAAGGAGGTAACGGGTTCCCGTCGCAATTGGCTCGTAAGTTAACGTTTCCGGATTGTATTTATACTTTGCTTTTGACATAGGGTATAATTTTGTTGCCCAAAAATAGAAAAAAAAGTTTTCAACACCTATTTATTAGAGGATTAATCTAATTTTGTAGCGTCTGAATTTTTTGTCATTATTGTACAATGTTTATTGTGGTTTAAACAAATTGTCCTTTTGGAAGTTTTTATCATATTGCTAAACAGTTGGTTGTGGCAGCAAAAAATGACTATCTTCCATTGATATGGACGGATAGTCTACGGAAAAAATAAAAAAAAGTTTAATTTTTTTGGCGGAAAGTTTTATTTCGACAACAAATTATTAATGAACAGTATATGAGAGCATCTGAGGTACGACAGAAATTTTTTGATTTTTTTAAATCCAAAGAGCACGTTATTGTGCCCTCTGCACCCATGGTTGTTAAGAACGACCCAACGCTTATGTTTACCAATGCGGGGATGAATCAGTTTAAGGATATTTTTCTGGGAAACCGGGAGCCGGCAGCGCCAAGGGTGGCAGATGCACAGAAATGTCTGAGAGTTTCCGGGAAACACAACGACCTGGAAGAGGTGGGACACGATACTTATCACCACACGATGTTCGAAATGCTGGGCAACTGGTCTTTTGGTGATTACTTCAAAAAGGAAGCCATCGACTGGGCCTGGGAATTTCTTACCGGTGAATTGAATGTTGACAAGGAGCGCCTTTATGCCACTGTATTTGAAGGGGATGCTTCCGATGGCGTTGAGCGTGATGAGGAGGCTGCTCAGTGCTGGCAGCAATATCTTCCTGAAGAACGTATTCTGAACGGGAATAAAAAAGACAATTTCTGGGAGATGGGAGAGTCCGGTCCCTGCGGACCCTGTTCTGAAATCCACATTGACCTGCGCAGCGAAGAAGAGCGCTTGAAAAAAGGCGGGCATGAACTGGTGAATAAGGATCATCCCGAGGTTATTGAAATCTGGAATCTTGTATTTATTCAGTATAACCGGAAGTCTTCTGGTGAACTGACTTCTTTGCCCCAGAAGCATGTGGATACAGGAATGGGATTTGAACGTCTCTGTCGTGTACTTCAGAAAAAAAGCTCCAACTATGACACCGATATTTTTCTGCCACTGATTCAGCAGATAGCGTCGCTTACCAATGTGAAATACGGGGCCTCAAATGATGGAGATGTGGCCATGCGGGTCATTGCTGATCATATCCGTACCATTGCCTTTTCTATTGCCGACGGGCAACTTCCGTCTAATAATAAGGCCGGGTATGTAATACGCAGGATTTTGAGGAGGGCTGTTCGGTATGCTTACACTTTTCTGAATGTCCGTAAGCCATTTTTGAGCGGTCTGTTGCCAGTGCTGATTGATGTGATGGGAGATGCTTATCCTGAGTTGAAATCACAAAAGGAATTAATCCAAAAAGTAATTCATGAAGAGGAAGAGTCTTTCTTGAAAACTTTGGCCACAGGTATAGCGCTTCTTGATAAAATTATTGCAGAAACACTGAAAGGTGAGTATAAAGTCGTGGATGGTAAAGTTGCTTTTGAATTGTACGATACTTTCGGTTTTCCGCTCGATCTTACAGAACTGATTCTTTCCGAGAAAGGGCTGGTAGTGAATCGCCGGGAATTTGAAAAGGAGATGGAAGCGCAGAAATCGCGTGCGCGGAATGCCTCTGCCGTAGAGACGGGCGACTGGGTGGTATTGCGTGATGACAAGGAAGAAGAGTTTGTGGGCTATGATTATCATGAAACGGAAGTTTACATCACCCGCTACCGACAGGTGAAGGTTAAAAATAAAGAGCAGTATCAACTGGTTTTTAATATCACTCCGTTTTATGCCGAGAGTGGAGGACAGGTTGGTGATTCAGGGATAATCACTTCAGAAGAGGAGAAAATTGAAATTATCGACACAAAAAAAGAGAATGATCTGATTATTCATATTGCTAAAAAGTTGCCGGCCAATCAGGAGGCAGCTTTCAAAGCAACGGTGAATGTGGAGAAACGTCGCAGGGCTGCAAGTAATCACACTGCAACGCACTTATTGCATAAAGCCTTAAGGGCCATGCTGGGAGATCATGTGGAACAGAAAGGATCCTTGGTGCACCCCGATTATCTGAGGTTTGACTTTGCTCATTTTCAGAAAGTCACACCCGAAGAGATTCGTCAGGTTGAGAAGATGGTAAATGCAGAAATCCGGGCAAATATTCAGGTGGAGGAGCATCGTGAGGTGCCTTTGGAGAAAGCCCGCGAAATGGGAGCCATGGCACTGTTTGGAGAGAAGTATGGGGATGTGGTGCGTACCATCGGATTTGGAGATTCTGTGGAACTTTGCGGGGGTACCCACGTACATGCTACCGGAGAGATAGGATTTTTCCGGATTATCAGTGAGGGGTCTGTATCTGCCGGTATCAGACGTATTGAAGCCGTATCGGCCGACAGAGCCGAAGAGTTGGTTTACAGTCAGTCTGATGTGCTTGAAGAGATTGCCGGACTGGTAAAAAGTAAGGGAGAATTGCGCAAAAGTATTGAAAGTTTAATCAGTCAGAATTCCAGATTGACAAAAGATCTCGAGGGAATGATGCAGAACTTTCTGAGGATTGAAAAACAGTCTGTTATTGACGGAGCTGAGAATGTTAACGGGGTAAGTGTGATCATCAGGCAGGTGAAACCCGAACTGGGTGGAAATTTGAAAGATCTGGCTTTTCAGCTTCGCAATGACCTGGATGGAGAGATGGTGGCAGTGTTGGGTTCAGAAGTTAACGGAAAACCCCAGCTTGCTGTAATTTTATCTGACAGTCTGGCCGAAAATGGGACGTTGAATGCTGTGGAACTTATTCGTTCGGTAGCTCAGGAAATTAAAGGTGGCGGAGGCGGTCAACCGTTCTTTGCGTCAGCAGGAGGGAAAAATCCTGCCGGACTTGACAGTGCCCTCTCCAAAGCCAAAGCACTGATAGAAGAAAAACTTGGATAATATCCGGCCTTATGGTCGGCAAACAGATATTTTGCAATGAGGATCGACAGGACTTTTGATTTACTGGAAAACCTTAGACTCAACCATGAAAAGTCTGATATTTTAGTTGCCAAAAGAGAGGGGAACTGGGTGAAATTCAGCACCGAGGATTATGTCCGGAATGCACGGAACTTTGCATTCGGGTTGCTGGCAATGGGCTTTAAAAAGGGTGATAAAATTGCCACTGTTTCAAACAACCGTCCCGAATGGAACTTTGTGGACATGGGAATGGCCCTGATTGGAGTGGTGCATGTTCCTGTTTATCCTACAATGGGAGATGAGGATTACAGACACATTCTTTCGCATTCCGACAGTAAAATGTTGTTGGTGTCAGATTTGCCTACCTATAAACGGTTGCTCCCTATTGCAAAGAAAATCGGAAAACTCAAAAAGGTCTATACCTTCAACCATTATGAAGATATTCCAAACTGGACAGAGGTCACCCGGGAAGGGTTTAATGCCAAGATAAAATACCGGGAGCAGTTTGATAAAGCATCTGCATCCATCAAGCCGGATGACTTATTGACCATTATCTATACTTCCGGAACCACCGGATTGCCTAAAGGGGTAATGCTCACTCACAAGAATATTCTCAGTAACATTGAAGGCGTGGAGAATCTTTACCCCCTGGATGAATCAGACAGGATTCTCAGCTTTCTTCCGCTTTGCCATGTGTATGAGCGCATGGTGAATTATCTATTTCAGAAAAAAGCCTGCAGTATTTATTATGCTGAAAATCTGGGAACAATTGCCCAGAACATGGCGGAGATAAAAGCTTCAGCTTTTGCAACGGTTCCAAGGGTAATTGAGCGTATTTATGACAGGATTGTTTCTAAAGGAGAAGAACTTAGAGGGTTTAAAAGAATGGTCTTTTTCCAGTCGCTTAAGCTTGGAGAAAAGTACCGGGTGGATGGGAAACACCATTTTTGGTATGGGATGAGGTTGTGGATAGCCCGTAAACTGGTGTTTTCGAAATGGCAAAAGATTTTCGGGGGCAATTTGAAATTTGTGATTTCAGGAGGGGCCGCTCTTCAACCACGTCTTAGTCGCTTGTTTTTTGCGGCAGGCATTCCGCTTATGGAAGGTTACGGAATGACTGAAACTTCACCGGTGATTGCTGCCAATCATCTCAGTGAACCCAACTCATTGCTCATTGGAACAGTGGGGCCAACCCTGAAAAATATAGAAGTGAAAACTGATGAGGACGGGGAGATTCTTGTGAAAGGTCCCAGTGTGATGAAAGGGTATTATAAAGACATAAAAAATACTGATGAGGTATTAGAGAAGGACGGATGGCTACACACCGGGGACATCGGAACCTTTGAAAAGGGACGCTTTCTCAAGATAACCGACCGGAAAAAGGAGATGTTTAAAACCTCCAGTGGCAAATATATTGCACCCCAGGCTATAGAGAACCTTCTGAAAGAATCGTTTTTTATTGAACAGTTGATGGTTGTCGGGGAAAATGAAAAGTTTGCAAGTGCACTCATTTCTCCGAATTTTGAGTATCTTCACGTGTGGGCCAACGGTCACCGTATTCAGTTCAGGGACAATCAGGAGCTGGTGACACACCCAAAAATTCAAAAGCTGTTTCAGAAGGAGGTGAATCAGTATAACAAATCGTTGGGAAAGACCGAGCAAATCAAACGATTCCGGCTGGTATGTGAACCCTGGGGGCCAGCAACCGGAGAGTTGTCTCCCACTTTGAAACTGAGACGCAGGGTTATTTACAACAAATATGCTGTTTTGTTACGCGACATATACAGTTATGCCCCCGATCAGGAGAACAGAGGCTCTATAAAGTTCAATGATGTGTAATGGCACAATAACATTGAAACCTAAATAGTGTTTGTCTATAAAGTCCAACTTCTGCGTTGTTGCTCAAAATCTAAATCCTCAAATACATTAGTATTCTGTGGTTTAGATTTATCACACGCCTTGAATTTGAACTTTCTATTTCAAACACTTGAAAAACGCTTAGTTTATGGACAGACATTAAATAGAGTCCGTATATAAAGTCGGGAATATTTTTTACAAGTTCTGTGTCTGTTCAGAAGGTTCTGTTTACAAGGCTTGCCATTCCCGGAAATGCGGAGTTTACCTTAGTAAATGAGTAGTTTCCGTGAATGGTATAACGCAGTAAACGGGACTTTATGGACAGACACTAAATAGCTAGAATATGGAAAATTCACTGATTACCATTGCCACCTTTGATTTTGCCGATCGGATGGGGTTGGTCAGAAGTAAACTGGAGGCTGAGGGGATTGAATGTTTTGTGCAGGATGAACTTGTTTCGCAGACTTACATAGTTAATGCAGTAGGCGGAATGAAACTTCAGGTAAGGCAGGAAGATGCCGGGCGGGCTACTCAGATTGTAAAAGAGATGGGTATTTTTGATGAGCCTGATATGCAATCATCAAGGCTGGGCGCTTTCGAGAGGGCTACCGGACGCTTTCCTTTGCTTAAAGGAATGGGGCTGGCTACCCGGTTTTTTGCCCTTTTGGTACTGATTGCTGTCATTCTTACAGTGATTTATATGCTTGCAGTGCTTTAGTCTGTTCATTCTTCTGAGAGAATTTAGCACTCCAAAATTCATCTTCGTTTCATTGATGCAATCCTGGTTAGTCAGAAATTTTTGGATTGATAACCGACTACAAAAAAAACTGTGCTGGTCGCAGATGCTTTATGGCTGTAAGAATATTTTCCCGTTTAATAAATCACAGTTTGTTTTCACGGTGGCAGCGGAATATTTGGAAGCACCCCGATATGCTGATGGCTGCCAAAGCAACTATTGTGATGGCGTTTGTTGCCATCCCGCTTGAAATTGCCGGGCTTTCTTTTTTTGCTGTAACACTCGCACTTGGGGTGCTGGCGGGTGCGTTGTCCGAAACAGATGATCATCCGCGCGGTCGGGTGAAATCTCTGCTACTAAAAGTTATTAGTTTTGGGGTTTCTAGTTTGTCGGTAGAGTTGTTGCGGCCCTGGCCGGTACTGCTGGGCATTGGTCTTGGTCTTTCCACCATTCTTTTTATTCTTGTCGGAGGTACAGGAGAACGCTACCGGGGGGTTACTTTTGGCGCCATTCTTATTGGTATTTATGCAATGATCGGGGCGGAGATTACGCCTGCCTGGTATTGGCAGCCTTTGTTGCTGCCAGGAGGAGCACTTTTTTATGGCATTATCTCACTGATTTTGTTGTATTATCGTCCCTACAGGTTGTTGGATGAACAACTGGCGCGTGGTTTTATGGCCCTTTCGGGCTATATGGATGAGAAATCGTCTCTTTTTCCCAGCGATAAGGTTCAGCAAAAGCAAGTCCGGGGGCGTCTGGCTTTGTTAAATATAGAGATGGTCAACACCCTGGAACGCATCAAAGAGGTGTTGAACAGTTACCGTGATGCCAACGAGTCAGATGAGAGGCTGACCTTAAGGTTTCATTATTTTATGATTCTTCAGGGATTGCACGAACGAGCAGCAAGTACACACGAACGATACGATTTGCTGAGCAATGAAGTTGCCAATCGTGAAGTGGTGGAGCTTGCCGGTCATACCCTTCATGAGTTGTCGCATGCTGCACGTAAGTTTGCAGATTGTTTGCTTTCCGGAACCCGGTTTTCATCCCCTTCATCTCTGAAATGGATTGTGGATGCCTTAACAGTGAAGGTGGAACAGCTTAATCTTGAGCAAACTCACCCGGTTCGTTTACTGACAGGAAACCTTACCCGGGCAGGTATCTCATTTCAGCGATTGACAGTGGAGCCTGAACAGCCAGTTCTTCCAAAACTTTCGCGTGACGAACGTTCGTTTTGGCAAAGATTCAGGTCACAGTTGTCGTTTCAGCATCCGCGTTTTCGATATGCTATTCGCCTGGCTTTGTGTTTCTGGATCGGTTTTTTTATCAGTGAATATTTTGAAATAGATAAAGGGGAGTGGATCGTTCTGACCATTCTCTTTGTTCTTCAGCCAAGTTACAGTGCCACCCGTAAGCGGCTTTTTCAGAGGGTGCTGGGGACCATAACAGGTATTGTGGGAGGGGTGCTGATAGTGAAATTACTGACATTGCCGGGACAGGTCTTGTTGATGCTTACTTCTGCCTTTTTCTTCTTTGCCTGGCTTAAAAGGCAATATTCTGTTTCTGTGGTTTTTATTACTGTTTTTGTGCTGTGTGCTTTCAATCTTATCTCAAGCCGGGGAGTGCCAGTAATGCTTCCACGACTGATTGATACTATTATTGGAGCTTTTCTGGCCCTTGGAACGGTGCGTTTTCTGTGGCCGCAATGGCAATATAAGCGATTACCGGGTCTGCTTACCGGGGCTCTTCAAAAAAACATCATTTATCTTAGAGCAATATTGGCTGAGTATGATAAAGGGACTTCTGATGACAATCTGGAATACCGGATTGCCCGCAGGGAAGCCCATCAGGCCGATAATGCCGTGGCACTCTCCTGGCAGGATATGCAGGCCGAACCCCGGAAATACAGAAAATTCCGTAAGAAAGCATTTAAGCTGACGCATCTGAATCATGCGCTGCTTTCCTTTGTTTCTGCATTTGGTGCGCACCGGGAACTTGGGCAGTCTGTAAATTCCAGGCTTTTGATCATGGGGCAAATGGTCCTTGAAATCTTTGAAAGCAATTCTTCTTCACAAGTGAAAGCGGAAGAGATTTCAGCAGTTATTCAGCAAGTTCAGGAACTTCTGAAGGCAGATCTTCCTCCTTTGGAAAGACAACAGTTTATTTTGTTGTATAACATCGCCGATATTGGAAGACAATTGCTTGTCGAAAGAAATAAGCCGGAGGAAGAACTGTGATTTGTCATGGCATTTTTGGTGAGGAGTGGCTAAATTCACCATTCAGAACTTTTTTGAATTGTTTTTACCATGCAAGATACTTTTCAACAAGCCATTCTGACCGGAATCTCCGATCAGCTACCGGAACCGCAGTCATACGATTCTTCTGTAAATCATGCTCCAAAGCGTAAAGATATTTTATCGGAAGATGAAAAAGTTTTGGCGCTAAAGAATGCGTTGCGCTATTTTCCTCCGGAATTTCATGAAGAGCTGGCTCCCGAGTTTTTGAATGAGCTTAATACCTACGGACGAATTTACATGTATCGTTTTCGGCCCCGGTATGAAATGAAGGCGCGATCTATTGATGAATATCCGCATCAATCTCAGCAGGCAGCTGCCATTATGCTGATGATTCAGAACAATCTGGATCCAAAGGTGGCTCAGCATCCTCATGAGTTGATTACCTATGGTGGCAACGGTGCTGTTTTTCAGAACTGGGCTCAGTATCTGCTTACTATGCGGTACCTGGCAACCATGACTGATGATCAGACATTGGTGCTTTATTCCGGTCATCCGGCAGGTTTGTTTCCTTCTTCCTTAAATGCGCCCCGTGTGGTGGTTACCAATGGGATGGTTATTCCTAATTATTCTTCTCCCGACGATTATGAAAGGTTTAATGCACTGGGAGTATCCCAATATGGTCAGATGACCGCCGGATCTTTTATGTATATCGGGCCGCAGGGAATTGTGCATGGAACAACCATTACCATTATGAATGCCCTTAGGCGTCCTGGAAGTAAGGGGGCTGGAGAAGGTGCTTTGTTCGTCACTGCCGGACTGGGAGGAATGTCCGGTGCTCAGCCAAAAGCGGCCAATATTGCCGGCTGTGTGAGTGTTACGGCAGAGGTAAACCCTAAGGCCGTGGAGACCCGCTACCAGCAGGGCTGGGTAGATGAGGTTATTGACAATATGGATGCCCTGGTCAACAGGGTAACAAAAGCTGTTGAGAACAGAGAAACAGTTTCTATAGCCTTTCAGGGCAATATTGTGGAGGTTTGGGAACGATTTGCCAAAGAAAACATTAAGGTGGATATCGGATCTGACCAGACCTCGTTGCATAACCCGTGGGCTGGGGGGTATTATCCTGTGGATTTGACTTTTGATGAAGCGAATCGGATGATGGTGGAAGAACCTGATTTGTTTAAAGAGAAAGTGAGGACTTCACTCCGGCGTCAGGTGGAGGCCATCAATAAGTTGTCGGCCCGGGGCATGTACTTCTTTGACTATGGAAATGCATTTTTGCTGGAAAGCAGTCGGGCAGGAGCAGATGTGCTTAACGAAAAGGGCGGTTTTCGCTATCCTTCCTATGTGCAGGATATTATGGGACCTTTGTGTTTCGATTACGGTTTTGGTCCTTTCCGGTGGGTTTGCACATCAGGTACAACAGATGATCTTTCTGAGACGGACCGGATAGCTGCAGAAGTGTTGGCAGAGATGAAAAATGAGGCTCCTCCTGAAATTGCACAACAAATAGGAGATAACCTTCACTGGATACGTGAAGCTGAGTCAAATCGTCTTGTTGTGGGTTCTCAGGCAAGAATATTATATGCCGATGCAGAGGGGCGCATACGCATTGCCGAAGCGTTTAACATGGCCGTGGCCGAAGGGCGTTTGAAAGCTCCGGTGGTGCTTGGCAGAGATCATCATGATGTCTCCGGAACCGATAGTCCGTTTCGGGAAACCTCCAATATTTATGACGGTTCAGGATTTACAGCCGATATGGCCGTTCAAAATGTCATTGGAGATGCCTTCAGGGGTGCCACCTGGGTGAGTTTACACAACGGCGGAGGTGTAGGTTGGGGAGAGGTAATAAACGGAGGTTTCGGGATGGTGCTGGATGGATCTCCGGAAGCTTCCGAACGATTGAAGAGCATGCTTTTCTGGGATGTGAACAACGGCATTAGCAGACGAAGCTGGGCCCGAAACGGGGGCGCTGTTTTTGCAGCCCGCAGGGCTATGGAAAAAGAACCTCGTTTGAAGGTGACTTTGCCCAATATGGCTGATGAAGAACTGCTTTTCCGGCTATTCAAAAATCATTGAGTAGGGGCGTTGTATTGACTGCTCCAACTCTCCGAGTCCGATGTTGCGGCTGAAACGGTAGGTTTCACGACCATCAAAAAACACCAGTACGGTAGGCACTGCAAATACCCGGTTTTGTGCGGCAACTTCTGCCTGGTTCACTGTATCGCTGTAATACATTGCCATCTGGGGGAATTTCTCCTCCAGCAGACTTTGCACTTTAGGCTTTAATACCTTGCATACATTGCATTGTTCATGTGAGAAATAAACCAGTATGGCTGCTTCTTCTTTTACAACTTCATTGAAGTGATCTATTGATGATATTGTATTCATTTGTGAATATTTAGTGTCTGTCCATAAAGTACCATTTGCGTCGTTACGCTTGCCGCCAAAATACTCATTTACCCAAGTAAACTCCGTTTTTGGCGGCTTGCGCCACCGCTAAAGCTTTAGGCGGCACGCGGTCGCAAGCCTTGCAATTGGCACTTTCTGACCAGACATATGACTTTTACAAATTTTCCCGACTTTATAGACGGGCACTATTTATCGCTAATGAACTAATGAGTTGGTGAACTAATGAACTGACGGCTACGAGCTAACAGCTAACAGCACCGTTGCATAGGCCGAGATCCCTTTGCCTTCACCCACAAATCCGAGTTTCTCGGTGGTGGTTGCTTTAACCGATACTTTTAATGCGTCCACACTCATTACGCGGGCCAGTGTTTTTTGCATTTCGGGAATAACAGGATTTATTTTTGGTTTTTGCAGGCAGATGGTGGAATCCAGATTTCCCAGTTCATACCCTTCATTCCGGATGATTTCCATGGTTTTTTGGAGCAGGATTTTGCTGTCTATTCTTTTCAGTGCCGGATCTGTGTCGGGGAAGTGGTAACCGATGTCACGGAGATTCAGGGCGCCCAATAGTGCATCGCAAATGGCATGAATCAGCACATCTCCGTCGGAGTGGCCCACAGAGCCTTTTTCATAAGGGACTTCGATGCCACCGATCCAGAGTTTATAGCCTTCGGATAGTTGATGCACATCATATCCCATTCCAATACGTATTGACATATCTTAATTTTTAGATTGCAAAAATACAAAAAAAAGGACTGTAACGAAAAGCTTCGTTCAGCCCCGGGGGGGTATAGGCAGAAGATAGAAGGCAGAAGAGAAAGTCTTTTCAAATTAAGGTGTCACCCCTACCGGGGCTTTTCCATTAAATCTAACGCTATTGCTACCAAACTGTCGCCCCGCTGGGGCTGGTTCACCATCAATAGGAAAACCGAATAAGAATCAGTCACCGTTCATCAACCTCCAATCATACCTCCTGGTTGTTAGTTCTTAGCTCATCTCTCATCCCTCACCTCTCAAATCTTTTTCATATCTCAACCTTCATTTCTCATTCCTCAATCCTAACTTACTGCCCGATCATCTGATCCAGGTCCAGCCCCAGAGTAAACCGGACGGTGTTCGCCAGCGGGTTGTTCTGAACCACCGGAATGATGTAGGAAGCATCGATGGAAAGCATGTTGAACTTCAGCCCCACACCGGCAGTGAAATATTTCCGGTTTCCTTTGTTTTCATGCTCGTGGAAATAACCTGCGCGAACAGCAAACTGCTTGTTGTACAGGTATTCGGCTCCCACGCTCACATTGATCTCCTGGAGTTCTTCTTCCATCCCTCCCGGAGCATCGCTGAAAGATTGAAAGATTCCGGAGATGACAGACACGTTGTCACTTTGAAAAACAGAGTTGTTTTCTTCTACCTCCTGATAATCGGGGGTTGGAACCAGAAGTTTATTTAAATCCAGTGCTACAGTGAGTTGGTTGTATTCATCAAGATTTGTTTTCAATGCAGTTCCCAGTCTCAGGTTGGTGGGAATAAACTGTTCAATATTTCCGTCGTAGGAGATTTTACTACCGATATTTGAAATGTTGATACCGGCACTCAGGTTGGCGTCATTTCCGCCAAAGTCAATTTCATTCTGATAGTAGAATGCAAGATCTGCCGCAAATGAGTTACCTGCCTGATAGGTTTCACTGCCTGCAGAATTACTGAAATTCATTTGAAGGTCGGAGCGTATGTACCGAAAGGCAACTGATCCGGAGAAGTGATCGGATAAAACGCGACTGTAGGCCGCATCTATAGCAAACTCGTGAGGAGAAGCATTTCCCTGTGGTTGTGCATCTTCCGACATAAAAGTAATATCCCCCAGCGAAAAGTAACGAATAGATCCGCTGATGGTCTGCATGTCATCCAGTCTTAAAAATCCTGCCAGATAGTAAAGGTTGATGTCGTTAACCAGCTTTCTGAGCCAGGGTGTGTACGAGAGTGCAACACCCGATTCTTTGTCGATAAATGCATACTTTGCCGGGTTCCAGTGCTGGGAATTCACATCGGGAGAAATGGCCACACCTGTATTACCCATGGCACCTCCTCTCGATTCCGGAGCTATGTCAAGAAACGATACGGCAGTGCTGATAATATTTTGCTGACCACTGAGGTTGACATCATCATCCTGAGCCGTGGTAAATTGTGCAATACCAAGAAACAGGATTGCTAAAAGTGCTTTACTGCAAGATTTTTTGTTCATCATTTTGTTTTTTCCTTGTTATTTAGTGTTTGTCTATAAAAGTCCAACTTCTGCGTTGTTGCTCAAAATCTAAATCCTCAGATACCTTAGTATTCTGTGGTTTTAGATTTTTCACACGCCTTGAATTTGACCTTCCTAGTTCAAACACGTGAAAAACGCTTAGTTTATGGACAGGCACTATATTATGGTGCGGGCAAAAGTTTGGCCACTACCTGCGATTCTTCTCCGTTTTGCGGTGTCAAAATTATGCGTACAAAACAAATCTGCGAATAATTCCAACCCGATTTTTCCATTGGTAACTTGTATGGCCCTATAACATTTCCAGTGGATATAATTTCATCTTCAACAGTTCCTGTTACTTTGCCGCCACTGTCTATGAATTGAATGGTTGCCTTTAGCAGCGCATTGGGTACATCCGTTTGCATGTTGAGGTAAACCTCCTGTCCGGGAGCTACCGGGTTAGGCCAGACAGAAAAATTACGGATATTCATTCCATGGCTTGGGTTAACATTGAAACTTAACGTTGCGGTGGACGAATTATTGTAATTATCCCACACTTTAAGTGTCAGGTTATGTGTTCCGTTTTCGAGCAGAGGTAGCTGAAACTGAAGTGTTCCTTTCTGATATTGATCTGTGTCTGCCGTAAAAGCATCGTTCAGTACCAGTGGATTATTGGTATCTTCATCAATAATAAGTGTGATGTTGTGACCGATGCCAATACCTGAGGTATTGATTCCTGATTCATCAAAAATTTCTGCGTAAAGAATCGGTCTCGATCCCGTGGTTTGGCCCGATGCAAAACCCGGATGATTTAGGTAAAGGTTTACTTGAGGTCCCTGATTGTCGGCATCGGGATTTTCACTGATGCCGCCAATTACCACATCAGAAAAAGCTCCGGCAGCTTCTGTGCCATCATCAGAAATGGCATAGTAGCTGATTCTGCCATTGTCAAAATTGTATCTGATGTCTTTGGGAATAACAAATTCCAGAGAGAAGTTTCCGTTGGTGACAGTGGCTTCTCCTTTAAATAGAATGTTTGAAAATTCTTTGAATTCGAATGGTTCGTTACCTCCGTTGCCAAGGGTTCGGGTATTCACGGCTTTATCGTAAACAGTAACCGAAACATTACCGGAAAAATTATTGATATGCTCGCCATCTGTATTTTTTATGATGCCGGTTATTCTGTTTTTGGTTAAGGCACGAAGGGTGTCCGGTTGATCGAATACTTCAATATTGTTGAGGGAAGCCGTAGCAACCTCGTTGGCAGGATAAATGAGGCGCAAAGCCGGATCTCCCAGAAGTGTGAAATTGAGTTTGTTGGTATTGGCGCCCGATTCAAGTTTGGTGCGACGCATCATTTCTCCGAATCGCAGCGGCAAACCGTTTTCGTCTTTTTCGAAAGCGTGGTTGTAAAAGGCATTGTTGAGCGTGAAGTTAAGACTCGAATAGACAATTCTTGTAGTGGATAAAAGTGCTATGCCTCCACCATTGGGATGGAGGAATACCTCTTCTCCTGCTGAGGTGTGATTATGGTTGTCGAACCGGCTAAATTCACAAGTGGCAGTTATGAACAAAGGAAGTCGGCTTTTATTGTTCCAGTTTTTTATATCTGTTCTGGTAATCAGTTTCTCGTGTGCAAGGTTGTTTTCGCTGCCATGGCCGGTATAATTAAAAATCAGTGTCCCTTCTGTAATTGCCTGCATTGTTCGGGTTTTGGCTTCCGGGAATTCTTTTCCCACAGCACCGGTGGTCATGGGGAAGGCGTCAAAGTAGATTTTATTCAGATCAAATTGCTTGTGATTGGCTGAAATTTTCTGGGTCAGTCGGTCGGCATCTCTTACGTGAATATTGTAATCTCCATCGTCGCCCACAAAGGTAAGTTTGGTTTTCCATTTTCCGTTGTCCTGATTCTGTAGGTAGGCTTCAGATTTGTCAACTGCAGTAACCGCCTGTTCTATGGAGGTTACCGGAAAACGCCCTATGCCGATATCCAGACGGTCGTTTCTCAGGTCATCGCCTTCGTCATCATCCAGAAAACCAAAGAAATCGTCGGTAACAAATGTAGATGTCTGATAAATGGAATTATCGGACTGATAAGTGGGCAGGGGTGCGGCCGGAGTGTTGTTTAGATGCCTGTTGTCATAGGTCCCGTCGCCAAAAAGCAGTAATAATTTGGGCGAAATCGCCACATTGTCGCCGGCACGGTCGTATAGCATTTTCAGGAATGCTCTGATGGCTCCCGGATCCGGATGCCCCCATGAAAACTCATTGTATATCTGATCCCGGTTTGCAATAGTTACCGTCAATTCTGAATGTTGTTTATGCAAATTTGCCAGTCTTCCGGCTTGTCCCATAAATTCAGGAGGTGCTACAATTACCATTTCTGCAGGAGTAGTAGCGTGCAGATTTTGGTTTTCCACATTTCCAATAAACTCAGGTTGAGGAAAATTCTGAGATGGATTGAAGGCCACGTATTCTTTGATTTCGTCTGCCCGGGCTGTGAAATGAAGGGTGCCATTTTCTATTTCTGTTTCCATTTGTAAGGGAACCAGAGGGTTGCTGATGTTCCAGACAAGGTCTGAGCCGCTCGCCTGGGCAATTTCATAATTGACAATTCCTCCGGGGATAACGACTGACTGGTCCCGAAAATCAAAAGAACCGTTTTCCATCGAGAGATGTCCCCGTCCGTTGATTATGAAATAATCTAGCCATCCGATGGAGGTGGTGGAGGCATTACTATAGGTGTAATTGATATTAAATTTGGAGCTTTCAGGTAAAAACGTATGATTTCCGGTGGCCAAACGTAAATAATATCCCAGATAGTCGCTCAGGGAGACGGTATTGATGTAAACCGTTTGTTCGGCGGACTCACCTATTTGAATGTCGAAAGCCTGACTGGAGTTGGACCGACCTGCAACCTGGGTGTGAAAAAGAGCCTCTTCTCCTGTGATAAGATTGGGTATTTCCACCTCGAAATTTCTCGACATGGCGATGGTGGAATTAAATTTTTCTCCCAGCCATTGATTGCCCGAATTCAGAATGTTTTCATTTTCCAGGGCATGAAAGTAAAGTGCATCGTAAGACTGGGTTGTGGCAGTTGTTGTTCCTGCCGGAGATTGTTGTTGTTCAGGAGTTCTTACTGTTCCGGATACCTCCGATAAAAAGAAAAAGGCCATCGGCGAAAATTGGTGGTTCCGGAAATTGAACATCTCTGAACCCGGATCATAAATCCAGTTCCAGGTTCCGGGACTGTAAAAGAACAGTGCATTTCCGGTGTGTAGGGTGCCAATCGGGGGCAAATCGTCCGGACGTTCTTCGCTGTTGTTTATGGGCACCATAGCTCCTCCGTTTCCAAATACCTGAACTTTCGAAGGGTTTGTAAATCCCCATTGCTGAAGCGTTTCATACGATATCTTGTGTATTCCCCGCCGACTGCTTCCTGTTTTTACCCATTTGCCGGATGACAGAACAGAGTTGGATGCATATCGGTCGGATGCAGCTTTCAATTCAGCGCTTTTTTTGGGGGAGAAGGACACTTTTACTGTGTATTGAATAAGTTTCTTCCAGCCGTTGTTTGGTTCGGTGGATTGTTTGTAAGGAATTATTTCAACTTCCAGATATGCTTTTTTTCTAATGGTAACAATTTTGTATGAAAAACTGTTCGTCAGATCATTTCCGGTTATGTCTGTGAGATAATTACCTTTTGAAACAGAAACCCATTTCCCGGGGAAAAATTCAACACTGTCAATGATTGATCCGGAGAGATTGAAGTTTTCGGGCATAGGGAAGGAGCTTGTATAAACGGGTATCCCGGATTCTTCATCATAATAACCGCTTCCTCTGAAGGGTAAGACCGGATATTCAGCAGAATCATTCCACGAAAGATGGTCTGAAAAGGTAACGGTCTGTTTTTCCTGAGCGTTGGCAGAACGTCCCGAAACGAAGATCGTCAGGATAAAAAGGAAAAATAATATGTTGCGGCGTACGGCCATAATAACAAATTCTTAAACGATGGTAAATTTCTTTTGTCAGCTGCTAACTAACTGCAAAGAAATGGAAAATTAACTGTTAAATCAGAACACAAAAATAATTGAATGGTTTTAACCTGCATTATTTTAAATGATCTATTACTAGTCTTACGCTATTGGTGAAATAAAAGTGTATTTGCTCATTATAATTTGAAAACAGATTGCATTTTTCTTTTTTTATTTTGTGTGTTTTAGATATCAGAAACATCTCATAACTAAAACTCCTGACTAAAACAGGGGATTGGACTTCTTTTTACTGAGAACGAATAAAAATGTTTTAGTTTATTTAATGGGAATTTCTTTTTTTTGCAAAAAATAGAATAAAGTTGCTCCAACGGTATAACCTTTTTTATTTTTATGAGTATAAAAACAATGAAATTGTGCATTGTCCGTTATCATTTAAAATATGTATTGTAATTGTTGGATTGAGGTTGCACAATGGTGCAGAAGCTTAATTTACAACCGTAAAAGGTGATGCGCAAAATTTAATTGGGATAAAAATTCTTGCAGAATGCACTGAATGTTTATCTTTGTTACTTGATATTAGAAAAGAATTCCAAGAAAAACAAGTTATGAGATTGAAATCCAGACTTTTTACTCCCGCGCTAATGCTGGGATTGATGGTTTTAGCATCTTGTGGTGGTGGTGCCAAAAAATCTGCCTCGTCCACAACGGGATGGGAATATAACGATCCTGAATCCGGAGGGTTTGAGTATCAGGCCAATTATGAACAGGAGACCGGTCCCGGCCTTGTGTTTGTAGAAGGTGGTACATTCATTATGGGAAGTGTTGAGGAAGATGTAATGAAACGATGGGACAATAGTCCTCGCAGAGTTACTGTTCGTTCCTTTTATATGGATGAAACCGAGGTTCGCAATGTGGATTATCGCGAATATCTTTTTTGGCTGAACCGCGTATTTATTGATATGCCTGAAGTTTATCGCAAGGCATTGCCTGATACACTTGTGTGGCGTCGTCCACTGGCTTACAATGAGCCTATGGTGGAGAATTACCTTCGTCACCCGGCATACAGCGAGTATCCGGTAGTTGGTGTAAGCTGGTTGCAGGCATCTGATTATGCAGCATGGCGTACCGACAGGGTTAATGAGCACATTCTGGTTGAGATGGGAATTATTGAGCTGGATTTGCAACAATCCGGAGCCAATAACTTTGATACCGAAGCCTACCTTTTAGGACAATATGAAGGTGTAGCTGGTAAAAATCCCATGCAGGATTTGAATCCTGAAAGAGATACCCGCCGGGTACGTCCCAGTGATGGTATTATGCTTCCGCGTTATCGTCTTCCAACTGAGGCTGAGTGGGAATATGCTGCTTATGGTCTTGTCGGAAATTCTTATCAGGAACGCCTGACCGATCGTCGGATTTATCCCTGGGATGGACATACACTTCGCAATCCATCTAAAAAGGAGAGAGGTCGTATGATGGCTAACTTTGTTCGTGGCCCAGGTGACTACATGGGTATGGCCGGAGATTTAAACGATGCGGGTGACATCACTGTTCCTGTGAATTCATATTATCCCAATGATTTTGGACTCTATTGCATGGCAGGAAACGTTAATGAGTGGGTTGCCGATGTGTATCGTCCTTTGTCCAATGAGGATACTCATGAATTCAGCCCTTTCCGAGGAAATGTTTTTGAAACAAAGATTCTTGATGAGGAAGGTTATGTGGTTGAGAAAGACGAATATGGTGAAATAAGATACCGCCAAGAGACAGACGAGGATATTCTGGATCGCAACAACTATCGTACAGCTGATAATGTCAACTATAAAGATGGAGATAATCAGTCAAATATTTCCATGGGTGGAAACTGGTCAACCAGTGAGAAAAGCACAGATAATATGTATGCTGACAGTCCTGGTATTATGAGTAGTACAATCTCGGACCGTACAAGAGTATATAAAGGTGGTTCATGGCGCGACCGTGCCTACTGGCTAAGCCCTGGAACACGTCGCTTCCTTGATGAGCGTGAATCCAGAGATGACATCGGATTCCGTTGTGCCATGACACGTGTGGGTACTCCATATAGTGCGAAATAACAATTTTCTGGATTTTAGATAGAATATCATAACAGGGGCCGGGTTTTTCCCGGCCCTTTTTAGTATTGTTTTCCAATGAACTTGAGTATAGCAGAAATCTACGAGATTTTCCTTCAATCTGGGAAGGTATCTACCGATACCCGGCACATTATTCCGGGCAGTATCTTTTTTGCCTTGAAAGGTGAGCGGTTCGACGGGAATAAGTTTGCCAAAGAGGCCCTTAATAAAGGTAGTGTATTGGCTGTGGTGGATGATGCATCGCTTAACGATGAAGAGGGTTGTTGCCTGGTGCCTGATGTATTAAAAACTCTTCAGAATCTTGCACTTCATCATCGCAGGAAGTTGAATATTCCTGTTATCGGAATTACCGGCACCAATGGTAAAACTACCACAAAGGAACTGTTGGCTGCTGTTCTGGCGAAAAAGTATAATGTCTGGTTTACTCAGGGGAATTTTAACAATCATATCGGTGTTCCCCTCACCTTATTGAGTATTCCTCCCGGTACACAAATTTCGGTTGTGGAGATGGGGGCCAATCATGTAGGGGAAATTGCTGGTTTGTGTGCCATCGCCAGACCTGATCACGGGCTTATTACCAATGTGGGAAAAGCTCATCTGGAGGGATTTGGATCATTTGAAGGGGTTAAAAAGGGCAAAGGAGAGTTGTACAGTTTTATTAAGGAAAACGGGGGTGAGATTTTTATTAATGTGGACAATCCTCATCTTATGGAGATGATTGGAGAGTATCCCTGGATTGGGTATGGAACTGGAGAGGGGGCTGTGGTAAAGGCTTCTGATGTTTCCGCTGATCCGCTGCTTCATTTTTTGCTAACCACCTCAAGGGTTGAGAAGAAACCTGTTCAGACCTGCCTTACGGGGTTGTATAATCTCGACAATGTGCTTGCGGCTGCTTCTGTTGCCCATTATTTTGGTGTTGAGGAGGAGCTGGTTGTTGAAGCCCTGGAAAACTATGTGCCACAGAACAACCGGTCACAATATTTTAATTCAGGCAAGAATCAGGTACTTTTGGATGCCTACAATGCCAATCCTTCGAGTATGCGTGTAGCACTTGAGAATTTTAAAGCCATCCAACATTCGCGTAAGATTTTGGTATTGGGAAGTATGAAAGAGATGGGGGCTGATAGCCTTGCGGAACACCTTGAACTACTTCAAACAGTAGGATCCCTGACCTTTGACGCATGTTATCTTACGGGAGAAGAATTTAAAGATATTGTTCCCGACGATAAACGTTTTTGCTGGTTTGAAAACACCGTTGAACTTAAGACCTATCTGGAATCACATAAAATCAGAGATGCCTTTTTTCTGATAAAAGGAAGTCGTGCCAACAGACTTGAACAAGTGGCAGATGTGCTTTAATTTTTGAAGTTTAACTCCGAAAACCGCTTCATTCCACGTAGGAAAAAAATCATGATGATACTTTGAGGGTAGATCTCCGCATGTGTCGTTGTGGTAACGTTTTTAAGCAAGATATTGCGTTCCTTACGCAGTTCCGGAACTCGTTTAAAATAATCGCGATGCGCACGGCAAACAGCTCTTGAGTGTTCAAATCCATCAGATACCAGGAACTTAATGGCGGCGACTCCGTCCAGGAACAAACGTGTAAGAATTGTTTTCCTGAGTTTGTTGGGCGGGAGGTTGCGATAAAGCATGAATAAGTTGTTGCGGAAATTGAGATATGTTTTGTGGGGCGACATGGCATTGAGGGTGCCACCCCCCAAATGGAATACTTCACTTTGAGGAACGTAATAAATGCTTTTTCCGCGATTTTTCATCCTCCAGCACCAGTCAATTTCTTCCATATGGGCAAAAAAATGCTCGTCAAGACCTCCTGAGAGGTTAAATTCACCGGTTCTGACTAAAAGTGCAGCACCGCTTCCCCATAAAATATCGCCGGCTTCGTTGTATTGTTGATGATCTTTTTCTATGTTATCAAAGATGCGTCCTCTGCAAAAAGGATAGCCCCATATGTCGATGAACCCCCCTGCAGCGCCTGCATATTCAAACATCTCAGGATTTTTCATGTCTTTGATTTTTGGAACACATGCTGCACAGTCCGGAGTTGATTCCATATGGTTGATAAGGGGTGTGAGCCAGTCCGGTGACGGAATGACATCAGAATTGAGTAAAACAGAATAGGTGGCATCTATTTGCTGTAGAGCCCTGTTGTACCCTCCGGCAAATCCATAATTTTTATCGAGGCGGATGAGTGAAACATCTGGAAATTTTTCCTGCACAAGCTCCTGTGAACCGTCAGTGGAGCCATTGTCTGCCACCACAACCTTGACTCCCGGCTGGTTTGAGTTTTTCAAAACATCGGGAAGAAACTGTTCCAGCATAGAGTGGGTATTCCAGTTCAGGATTACTACTGCTACTTTTGATTCAGGCATAGGTGCTCTTCATTTTTGAGAATTCACTCTGATACTTCCATCTTTTGTGTGACCAAAGCCACAGCTCAGGACGTTCAATGATGCTCTTTTCCAGCTGTCTGACATGCCACTCGGTGATTTCGTTTTCTTCCGTTTGAACGGGTTCTTTTTCGAAGGGCACGATGCTGATATGATAATGACCCCGTTTGGGTTTTGAAACCTTTAAATAGACCACAGGACCGTTCACCATTTTTGCAATTTTTTCCGGTCCGGTTAGGATGGGGGTTTTTTGAGTGAGAAAATTGGTCCAGTATTGTATTTCGCTTTTTGCAGGACTCTGGTCCGCTATCAATCCAAGGATAAACCGGTTGCTTTCTTTTCTGAGTCGGGCCACCAGACGCAGAGTCTTTTTCATGGTAACGTTTTTTGACCCAAATCGTGCACGCAAATCCAGCATATAGCGGTCAAACCATCGGTTTTTTAATGGTCTGTAAACGCTGTAGCTTCCTGCTTTTATGTGCATATTAATGGCGGGAACCCACTCCCAGTTGCCGTAGTGTCCCAATATGGCAATGACATCTTTACCTTCTTCTGTGGCGCGGTCTATTATTTCGGTGTTGCCAAAAGTTATGCGTTTGTAAATCTCTTTGTCTGAAATGTGCTGAAGCTTTATGGTTTCCACAAAGAGATCGCAAAAATGGCGGTAGAATTTTTTGAGAACCTCTTTGTGCCACTTAATCGATTTCTCCGGAAATGCTTTGGCCAGATTCTTCAGGATGATTTTTTTTCTGTAGCCGAAAATTGAAACAGGATAAAAAAGGAAATCGGATATTGCGTACAATGCCGGAAAAGGGAGCCAGGATATTAGCCATATCAAAGGGTGCCAGATGTAATAGGCGAGTTTGTTCATTTCTGTTTTTTCATGTAATTATTAATCACCTCCTGCATTTCAAAAAACATTTTGTCGTTTCCGCATACGATTTCCTGACCAAACAGAAAATTATTTCCACCGCTGAAGTCGCTCACCTTTCCTCCTGCCTGTTGCACTAAGAAAGCACCGGCAGCAACGTCCCATGGCTTCAGGTTGTATTCGTAAAATGCATCAAAGCGGCCGCAGGCAACATATGCCAGGTCGGCAGCTGCCGAACCCAGACGACGTAACCCGTGACTGTTCTTCATGAAAAAATCGAGCGTATCCATGAAGTTGCTAATCAGACTGTAGTTGGTGTATGGGAAACCGGTGGCAATAAGGCTGTCGGCAACGGTGGCATTGTCTGAAACATGTATTGGCTCGCCGTTCAACAGGGCGGGACCGCCTTTCCAGGCATAGAAACATTCATCCATTCCCATTTCATATACTACTCCAACCACAATTTCATCTTCTTCCTGAAGAGCTATGCTGATGGCATAAGGGTATAAACCATGAATGAAATTGGTGGTGCCGTCGATGGGGTCAATAATCCAGTTGTAGGTTTCACCTGTTTTATCGGATGTGTTCTCTTCTGCTATAAACCCGGCTTCAGGAAGAAGCTCCCCTAAAGCTTTTACAAGCTTCTCTTCCGAGGCTTTGTCGATTTGGGTCACAAAATCGTTCCGGCCTTTTGATTCTACCGATGGCTTGTTGTTTTGACGGTATTCCTTTACAAACTTTCCCGTTTCACGGGTTATTTGCACGGTGGCTTCACATATTTGTTTGAAATCAGGCATAGTTTCTAAAATTTATGGGTTGTTAAAGTTGCATATTTTCCGGAGAATAACGGAATCCGTTTTTCCCGGAAGTGTTTTTGGCCATCTCAATGGTCATATTTCCTGTCTGAGGAGATACTGTTTTGAGTTTCACTTCAACAATCTTATTGGCCAGTTCTTCATTAAAAGCATGTTCAATCCGAAGATAGTTCTCCGAAAAACCGTGCATAATTCCATCGGTGGCATGCTCTTCAAAAAGTACTTTAGCGGTGGTGTGCTCAAACTGTTGGTAGAATCTCCGGGTTTTATGGGCCGAAATCTCATGTAACAGGGCACTTCTGCGTTTTCTTTCTTCATGAGGAACCGAATGCTCAATTTTAAGGGCTTGTGTATTTGGCCGCTCTGAATAAGTAAAAACGTGAAGTTGTGAAATATCAAGATTGTTCAAAAATGAACGTGTTTCCTCAAAAGCTTCGTTCGTTTCACCCCTGACTCCTGTGATTACATCCACTCCAATGAATGCATCAGGAACCAGCGTATGTATGGTTTCCACCCGGTTTCGGAAAAGTGTTGTGTCATATCTTCGTTTCATAAGTTTCAGAACTTCATCACTTCCCGATTGTAAGGGGATGTGAAAATGAGGCATAAATTTTTCTGATTCCGACACAAAACGAATGATCTCTTCTGTTAACAGGTTGGGCTCAATGGAAGAGATGCGGAACCGCTCCACATTTTCTACTTTTTCCAGTTCTTTGATGAGATTATAAAAGCTTTCACCCGTACTTTGTCCAAAGTCACCGATGTTCACTCCGGTGAGGATAATCTCCCGGGCTCCGGCATCTCCGGCCTCCCGTGCTTGTTCCACTGTCTCGGCGATGGTGGCATTGCGCGATCGTCCCCTTGCCAGCGGAATGGTGCAGTAGGTACAGAAATAATCACAGCCGTCCTGAACTTTCAGGAAAGTACGTGTGCGGTCCCCTGATGACCATGATGCCATGAAACGCTTGTCTTTGGCTATGTTTCCGGCATGAACTTCAGTTTTTTCGAGTTTCTCCAGAGAACCGTGATAAAAAGACATATCCAGTTTTTCGTTGCTTCCCAGCACCAGGTCAACACCTTTCATGTTGACAATATTTTCCGGCTTTAGCTGGGCAAAACAACCGGTTACCACAATAAATGCCTTCGGATTGATTCGTAAGGCCTTATTGATGGTGTAACGGCATTTTTTTTCGGCTGTTTCGGTAACAGAGCAAGTGTTAATCACATAAATATCTGCCCCGTCATTAAAATTGACACGGACAAATCCCTCCTCCTGCAAGTGACGTGCAATGGTGGATGTTTCGCTGAAATTGAGCTTACATCCCAAAGTGTAGAAGGCCACTGTTCTTCTCGTAAACTGTGACTGGTCTATCATTTAGCGGATAGTTAAAATTTTCTGATGACTGCCCCGGGGCAGATGAAATTTAAAGTAATTGAACTTGCAAAGATAAGAAGGTTTTTTAATCAGTGGTTTCCCGTTACAAGATTTAGATTGCTTCACTATGATACCGATGACAGATTAAAATCCCATATTTTAGCAGTTGACTCCATTTGACGAGAGTTCCACTTATTCTGGAAACCATTTTAAGGACAAGTCTTAGAATCTTCTGTCTTCTATCCCTCCACCTCTGCCTTTGCAAACTAATTATTACAATAAATCGGATGCCAGCTCAGCCAAAAAGCTTCGTTCCCCCTTTACCAAATTCACATGCGCAAATATATCCTGGCCTTTCATTTTGTCGGTGAGGTAGGCCAGACCGTTACTTTGCATGTCCAGGTATGGAGAATCAATCTGATGAATATCGCCGGTAAAGACCATTTTTGTTCCCTCGCCTGCACGTGTAATGATGGTTTTCACTTCATGCGGGGTCAGATTCTGGGCTTCATCAATGATGAAGAAAGCGTCTGAAAGACTTCTACCCCTGATGTAGGCAAGAGGGGTGATGACCAGTTCCTCCCGTTTTTGCATTTCATCGATGATGCTCAGTTCCTTGCTTTGAGCGGTAAAGCGGTTTTTAATAACTCCCAGATTGTCAAACAGGGGCTGCATATAGGGGCCGATTTTTTCGTTGATGTCCCCCGGCAAAAAGCCCAGGTCGCGGTTGGCCAGTGGCATAATTGGTCTTGCCAGTAATGTTTGTTTGTATTGCTTATGCTGATGGAGGGCGGCAGCGAGCGCGAGTAAAGTTTTTCCTGTTCCTGCCTTACCGGTAAGTGACACCAGCTTTACTTCAGGATTGAGCAACGCATGCAGAGAGAACGTCTGTTCTGCATTTCTGGGTTCTATGCCAAATGCAGAGTGTTTTTCAATTCTCCGGATGGTCTGGCTTGCAGGATCAAACCAGGCTAACACGCTTTGACTGGCATTTTTTAATATTACATATTGATTGGCCGGGAGTTGCTTATCGGTCATCGGAAAATCAGCACGTGGAACCTGGCCATTCTGGTAAAGGGCTTCGATGATATTTTTGTCGAACCCATCAAATGTCTCAACACCATGATGAAGGATTTCAATATTTTTGACTTTGTCTGATTCGTAATCTTCTGAAACCAAACCTAAGGATTTGGCTTTCATTCTCAGGTTGATGTCTTTGGTAATGAGAATGGTTTGTCGTTCAGGATTTTTTTCATTTACGTGCAGTGTAATGGCCAGAATCCGGTGGTCGGGAGTATTCTCGGAAAAAGAATCCTGCATTTGGGTGGGGATAGGCTTCCCGGTTTCGATAAACAAGCGGCCATGGCCTTTGCCCAGAGTGATGCCTTTGGTAAATAATTGTTCGCCCGACAATCGATCCATTTCTCTTACAAATTCACGTGCCTGGAAGTTAATCTGGTCATTCCCTTTTTTGAACTTATCAAGCTCCTCGAGCACTACTATGGGGATGATGATGTCATTTTCTTCGAAATTGTAAAGACATTTATGATCATGAAGCAAAACATTGGTGTCCAGTACGAATATTTTTCCTGAGGTTTTCTTTTTTGCAGCCATAAAAATAGGGTTTTAGAGATTTGTTGTTTCTCTAAATATATAGAAAATTTTGGTGAATTGGCTGGCTGTTGTTAGAAAAAAGAGGTGGTTTGTAAGAAAATATAGGAATGAACTCACTCTTTTTTTAATTGATATTATAACTCGTCCCATATCATATGTTCGAGTTTTTGTTGTTTGAACTCGAACCATGCTTGTCTGTTCTTTGATTTTTTTACAATTTGTTTGGAGTTGGCAAATGGTCGTTTTCTGTTGAGTGAATCAAATTTCCTTATTTTTGCATCCTTAAAACAAAACAGGATGCAAACCCAAATTATTGCAGAACAAATCATCATTGCCGGAGTCATTGTGTTGACAGGGGCTGTTGGCAGCTGGTTGAAAGTTATCAACGACGATGTTCGGTTGTCTATTTCCAGACTGGTTTTTAAAATAACTCTTCCGTTGCTGATCGTGACAACAGTCTCGAGTATGGAGATGTCACATGAAGTGTTGGTGAATGGGGGGTGGGCAGCCTTTTTTTCGGTGCTCTCTATGGTGATTATGTATGTGGCAGGTAAAATATCGGTCAGGATATTCAGGCTTCCGCAGCGGACAGCCGTGGTTCATGAGTTACATACCATGTTTGGGAATATTGTGTTTCTCGGGTTTCCGCTGGTTTCAGCTCTTTATCCCAATGAGGAAGCTTTGTTGTATGCCGCCATTTTCTATATGGTTTCCAGTTTCATGCAATGGACTTATGGTATTTTCCTTTTAAAAGGCCAGGGTGATGTGACTTTGAAGGAGCGGTTCAGAAATTTGCTGAATCCCAATACAGTGGCTTTCTTGGTAGGATTAGGGTTGTTTCTGGTTCAGCTAAAGTTACCTGATTTACTGCAGATTCCTCTCAGCAGTATCGGGAAAGCTACCAGTCCGCTGGCACTTTTGTATATTGGCTCCACTTTGGCAGGGACCAGTCTGAAAGGCGCTATGAAGCGGGCTGATATTTATCTGCTCAGTATCAATAAACTGGTGCTGATACCTGTCATTCTTCTGTTAATTATCAATTTTGCGGTTCGTCATTTGGGGGTAGAGCTGGGACAGATGGCCAAAACCATTATTGTTCTGGAGGCTGCAATGCCATGCATGAGTATGATTGTGATAATGGCCAAGGCTTTTGGCGCGGCTGATGATCGTGCAGCAGAGAATGTTTTCTTAACTACTCTGTTGAGTTTACTCACTCTTCCATTGGTGTATTATCTGGCTTCGGTTTTGTAATTTGATTGATGAATGTTGGTCAGTAATTGATATTAATCACCATTCATGTTCGGTGATAAAGCTGATTTAAGTGATTTTTGTTTTTATATTTGTAAATTAACAATTACTTCAAATTAGCCCGTAAATCATGAGATCCCAAATAATTCTGTTATTCTTTTTTATCTCAATTGGTCAGGTTACCAGTGGTGAAAAACAGGTCACCTCTGATGTCCGGTATAAAGTTATTGATGCAGAGGATGCTTTGAGTAACGGGTCTGTTTCAGAGATAATAAAAGATAGTTTTGGCTATGTTTGGGTAGGAACCTATTATGGTTTGAACCGATACAACGGGTATGAGGCCGTTCCTTATTACCATAATTCAGGTAAGCCAAATTCATTGCCTAATAATTTCATTACTTCTCTTTTTCTGGATTCTAAGGGAACATTGTGGGTTGGAACAAAAGATGGACTCTGTTTTTATGATGATAAGAGAGATCGTTTTGAAGAGGTTTTTTGTGAGCATTCATCAAATCCAGCAAAGCATATCGGGACCATTTTTACCGGGGGGGATGATGGTTTTTTTGTAGGAATGATGGGGGGCGGTTTGTATTGTTATTCATATGATAAGGAGTTGCTTACGCCTGTAGTAAAAAATATGTCATCCGAAAAGAGGTTGAAGTTTCAAATTTATTGTGGATATTTTTTGTCAGAAGATTCAGTATTTGTAGGAACTTATGGCAATGGAATAGGGAGATACAATGAGTTGACTGATAGTATGGAGATGTATTCTTTTCCCGGAATGGAAATTAATTGCATTGAGCAGCTGGGACCAAGCAAATTATTATTGGGAACCAATAATATGGGATTGTATCTTTTCGATATTAGGTCCAAAAGCTATGAGAATGTACCTGTGTTTGACACCTCGAATCAGCCTGTAACTATTGTTCTGGATTTGGAGAAGGATTTGAACGGACAGTTTCTGATTGCGACTGATGGAGCTGGAATTGTTGAATTGGATGGAACTTCTTTAAAGCCTTCAGAGAGTAAAAAAAACCCTAACAAATTTAGTCTTTTCGAAAATGAAGGTGTAAGAGAGTTATATGTGGAGGAATCCGGGATTACATGGGTTGGGACAGTCGGCAAGGGGTTGTATAAATATAATCCGTTGTTCAATCAGTTTTTGTTGACAGGGGAAGATGGAGGAGTTGCTCATTCTGCTTTTTATGAGAATATCATAGATGTTTTTCAGGACTCCAAGGGGCGTATTTGGGTTGGTACAGACGGGGGCGGTTTGTTCATGATGGAAATGGATGAGAGAGTAATTGAGCGATTTGAAAATTTCAATATCCATCCGAAGCTTAAGTATATTGATGTAGTCAGGAGAATATATGAGGATTCGGAAGGGGATATATGGTTGGGGACATATGGAAACGGGATAAGCGTTTTTACCCCGGGCAAAGAACATGACAGATTTCAAACTTTTCATTTGACTCAAAAAGAAAGGTTTGATAATGCCAGTCATGTTTGGTCAATTGAAGGGGCCGGTAAACATCAAATATGGGCAGGCACCCTGGGAAGGGGGCTTTTCAGAATTAATAAACAAACGGGCATTGTTTCCTCTCTATATTCTATTAATGCTGAACTTGATTCTTGTCTGAATCCATATATTCTGAGTCTTGCAAAAGATAACAAACATCGTTTGTGGGTAGGTACCAGCAACGGTGTTATGAGAATTTCTGGAGACCTTGAAAATTTTTCAGTATTTCTGTATGATTCACTGAATAATAGTGGAGTTGGGCGAAATACGGTTACAGATATATATCATAGTAAAGATGGTTCTACCTGGTTATCTACCAATGGTGGAGGAGTCGTCAAAGTAGGGGAAAATGATAGTTTGACCATTTTTAATACGGCAAAGGGGCTGAGTCATGATAAAGTTTATGATGTTTTTCAGGACGGTCAACAAGATTATTGGATTGCAACCTATAATGGGTTGAATCGTTATCGTGTAGCGGATGGGGAGCTGTTAATGCTTGATGCGCGGGATGGCCTTAATAGCAGTGTAATGCAGGTTGCAATGCCCTTAAAGAATGGTTATATAATGACAGGAAGCCCCAAAGGCCTCAATTGTTTTAAACCGACAAACCTTTTGTTAAATGATCGCCCCCCTAAAGTGATTTTTGAAAATCTTTTTGTAGATAATCAGGAGATATTTCCGTATGATGAGTCTAATATCCTTGAAAATACGATTCAATATGCCAATAATATTGAGTTGACATCAGAGAATAATTCCTTTGCCTTGTTTTTTTCCGGACTGAATTATTTTATGCCTGAAAAGACCAGGTACAGCTACCGACTGTTAGGACTTTCTGAAGATTGGAGTATCCCCTCGGAAGAGCGTTGGGCAAGGTTTAATAAACTTCCACATGGAGAATACACCCTTCAGGTGAGGGGGGTGAATAACAGTGGGGTTTGGGGTGAGGAACCTGCAACGCTTAATATCAAAATTCTGCCTCCCTGGTATAAAACGCGTTTTGCATTTTTCGGATTTCTCGGTGTTTTTGGAATACTGGTCTTTGCTTATATGAAATATTCCATCTTCCTTATAGAGATGAAGAAAAATCTTTCTTTTGAGAAAAAAGAACGTTTGAGAATGGAAGAATTGAGTGAAATGCGTTCGCAATTTTTTACGAATATATCTCATGAATTTCGAACCCCTTTAACATTGATTTCATTGCCTGTAAAGAAAATTCTCAGAAAAGGCGGCCTTTCACCGGAGATAACTGAGTCACTATCAGGGGTGGCACATAATGCCGGTTATCTTACTCAGTTAATTGATCAAATTCTGGAAGTAAGTAAAATCGAATCAGGTCATTTGCAACTCAAACTCTCGGAGGAGAATTTTGCTAAATTTTGTGGACAGACTGTTGGCCAATTCAAAGGATTGGCTCAGGAGAAACAGATAATTTTGAAATTAAATGGCCGCTTGTCATACTCCTGGTTGAAGTTTGATAAGAGTGTGGTGAGGAAAATTATTAACAATCTATTATCTAACGCGTTGAAGCATTGTGTGAAGGGTGGGCACGTGACTTTTACTTTATTGGAGGAATCGGATGCCAGCCAGAATTCAGATGAAAAGATGGTTGGAGCAAAAAAGGCTTCCTCTATTGTCGATAATCGTCCACTAAAGGTAGGTTTTAAAGTTGAGGACGATGGGACAGGAATATCAAAGGAGAATTTGGATAGATTGTTCAACAGATATGAGCAGTTTGAAAAGGCAGTAAATAACTATCAACAGGGTACCGGAATAGGTCTTGCATTGGTAAAGCAGTTAGTGGATCTTCATAATGGTGATATTAAAGTTACCAGTAAAGAGGGAAAGGGAACTACTTTCGAAATCTTTTTTAAAGTTTTTCCTGTAGCTTCCAGATATGAGCATGAGTATGTTTCTCCTGTTATATTTAATTCTCCTGTTCAGGGATTTTACACCTCTAATGAATCGGCAGTGAGAAAATCTGAAGAAAACTCGGAACAGAAAAGTGTTTCCGGGGAAAAGCATATTCTTATTGTCGAAGATAATCAGGAAGTTCTAACTTTTTTAAGTGATGAGTTTAAAAGTTTATATCATGTGTCAGAGGCAAAGGATGGCATTCAGGCATTAGATTGGCTTTCCCTGCATCAAGCCGATTTGGTATTAAGTGATGTCATCATGCCGAATATGGATGGCATTGAATTGTGCAGGAAAATTAAATCCAATGTTAATTTGAACCATATCCCCGTTATTTTGCTGTCCGCCAGAGGGGAAGCGGGTGATAAGATTGAAGGATTGGAAGACGGGGCTGATTTATACCTGTCCAAGCCTTTTGATATGGAGTTGTTGAAAGCCTATGTCAGGGGGTTCATCCTTAATCGTGAAAAAACAAAAGAATATCTTTCATCTTTTTTGTATGAGAATTATTCTGTCGATAAAACAATCGGCCTAATTGAAGAGCAGTTTTTGAAAAAAGTGGTGTTTGTTATTAAAGCCAATCTTGACAATGAAGATTTTTCCGTAGAGGATTTGTGTGATGCAGTTTGTATGAGTCGAAGCAATCTTCATAGAAAATTGAAGGCTATTGTGGGTAAAAGTACCACTGAGTTTATTCGGTCTTTTCGATTGAAAGAGGCTGCATTGCTGCTTTCGGATACTGACCTGCAGGTATCTGAAATAGCCTTTAAGGTAGGATTTAACAATGTGTCTCATTTTATTAAGATATTCCGTCAGGAGTTTTCTCTTTCTCCTTCTTTGTACAGAAAGTCCAAGCGAACAGAGATTCACAATTTCTCATAACTGGGTGGTTTATACTTAAAAAAATCACTAATGTCCGGAGAAACTATTATTTTGAAAAAAGCTTGCTTCGCTCTGTTCGCAATGACCTTGTATTAAGGATTTTAACAGGGTTGGTAGGGGCTGATTTTCGGCTTTGCCGAAAATCAACCCCTACCAACCCTCAATATTCCGCAAAGGCCTGTTCATTGCGGACGTAGTGAAGCAATCTCAATTTTTTAACCGGAAATCAATGAGCTCGTTCAAGAATTATTCAGTCTTCCCAAGAGCGAGGCTTTTCTCTTTTTCCTAATTACAATATTGCATTTCTTACAAAGTTTGGTTGTGTTTTTAAAAGGCGGAGGGTCTTTAAGCAATAGCCTGGGGCAACCCCCAAAAAAAGTTGTAATAAATGTTCCCCTCTCACATTATTGGTCGCGTCACGACCAATAATGTGAGAGGACATGGGGGGATAACCCTAAGTCCCGGGCGTTGTCCTTGGGTTATTGCTCTCAGGCTTTCAGCCTGTTTACTCCTTACCTGTTTTATTATCACCTCTTTATTTCAATCCTTTTTATCCACAGGTAATTATGTCTCCTTTTTAGTGGCGGTTTAACGAGACGTCAAAATTTTACAAAATGCAACGTAAAGAATCTTTTGCAACAGCAGTGGTATTGTTGCATCAAATGGCTCATTTTTAGGAACAGGCAGAGTGTAGATGATTGTCCGTCTGAAATATATTTGTTTCCCGTTGTGCTCATGAATTTAAAATGAATCATTAAAAAGATGATACAGCCTGAAGATGAAGAAAAAAAAATGAAACACTACAAGAAAATACGAGGAGGGTTAATTATTGGGATTTTGCTAATGCTGGCCCTCTTCTATTATACAGTTTTTACCAAATAATTTTGTTGAACCAAAAATTCTTAATCTATGAAAAAAACGGATTTTTTTAAACAAATGCTGATCCTTCTATTTTTTGCATTTTTTGCGGGAGAGGTTGCAGCTCAGCAAATAACTGTCCGGGGGACAGTTATTGAATCTTCTAAGGGAGGAGAACCTATTCCCGGTGTTTCTGTGGTACAACAGGGAACGATGAACGGCACAATTACTGATGTTGAGGGGAATTATCAGATTTCACTTCCGGCGGATGCAACGCTGGTTTTTTCCTTTATTGGCTTTAAAACTACAGAAGTTGCTGTCAATGGACAGGAATCAATAGATATTCAGCTTGAACCTTCTGTTATCAACGTACAAGAGGTCGTTGTTACCGCTTTGGGAATTGAGAAACGAAGCAAGGGACTTACTTATTCCACTCAATCCATGAGCGGAGACGAACTTACTGATGCTAAGGATGTTAATTTGGTGAATTCGTTGACAGGAAAAAGTGCCGGAGTGGTAATTACCAAGAGTAGTTCCGGACTGGGTGGTTCTTCCAAGATGCTGATTCGTGGTAACCGTTCTGCCGGAGGTAACAACCAGCCACTTTATGTGATTGATGGTATGCCAATGTTGAACAGTGTTTCAGAACAGCCCAGTACCTCTATTGGAGGTACAAACGATGCCGGTGGACGAGACAGTGGTGATGGTATTTCGAACCTCAACCCCGAGGATATTAAGAGTATTAATATTCTTAAAGGGGCTTCTGCTGCTGCACTTTATGGTACACAGGCGGCCAACGGGGTCATTGTAATTACCACCAAAAAAGGACTGGCCGGAAGAACTACCGTCAATGTGAGTTCAAATACCACCGTGGAGTCTGCTGTTTCTCTTCCTGAATTTCAGGATAAGTACGGGCACAGTTCCGGTGGTTACAGCTGGGGTGATCCGATTAATGGGTCTGACGATTATGTGGATGATTTCTTTAAAACAGGGGTGACGACCATTAATAGTATGTCTCTTTCTTCGGGTAGCGAAAAAATGCAGACCTATTTTTCTTATGCCAATACTTCAGCAAAAGGTATTATTGAAGGGAATAAACTTAAAAAACACAACCTTAACTTTAGAGAATCAGCCAATTTTTTTAATGATAAGTTGTCTTTAGATGCCAATGTGAACCTCTTAAACCAGTCAATTACCAATAAGCCTGTTGCTGGTGGTTATTACCTCAATCCGTTGGTTGGGTTATATCGATTTCCCAGAGGGATGGAAATGCGGCCCTACAAAGAAGATTTTGAAGTGTATTCCATTGATCGAAATCTGAATGTTCAGAATTGGCATAAAGAATTAGAAGCAATGGAGCAAAATCCTTACTGGATTAATAATCGTATGCCTAGTAAGGATCGGCGAAATAGGGTTTTATCTTCGTTAACTGCAAGGCTGGAGATTAACAGTAATTTTAATGTTCAACTCAGAGGGAATGTGGATTATACCAACGACAGATACAACAAGAGAATTTATGCATCCACACACACTGCTCTTGCCGGAAGTAATGGCCGGTACATTGTAATGAATCGGGAAGAGATACTGAACTATGGTGATGTATTACTGAATTATAACAATGTTTTTGGGGATATTTCGCTTACCGGTTCTTTGGGAGCCAGTGTGAATGATACAAAAGTACGAAGCGAGCGCCTGGACTCCAGACCCAATAACTTACATCTTCCTAATGTGTTTACCGTAGCCAATATGGATATTGGCTATATCGAGGAAATGGATCTTCACCGACAAATGCAGTCTGTGTTCGGAACAGCTCAGGTTGGGTTCAAAGATCTGTTGTTTCTGGACGTAACAGGACGAAATGACTGGTCCTCAGCCCTTGCTAATACCGATAGTGAAAATTCAGGTTTCTTTTATCCTTCTGTGGGGATTACAGGTGTGCTTTCCGATATGATGAATATGCCCGATTTTATTGATTTTAGTAAGATTCGGGGATCATGGAGTAGTGTGGGTAACGATATACCTGTGTATATCAGTAATCCGGCCAACTCTTTAGCGGCCGGAGGAAATCTTATCTTTAATTCTGAAGCACCTTTTGACAATCTGAAGCCCGAACTTTCCAAGTCTGTGGAGCTGGGAACTGAGTGGCGGATGTTTGCCAATAAATTATCTCTTGACCTGACCTACTATAAGACCAATACGGAAAACCAACTCTTTACGCTTCCTGCTCCAGCCGGTTCCGGTTTTTCATCTTATTATGTGAATGCCGGAAATATTCAAAATGAGGGTTTTGAAGCTGTTGTTGGAATTACTCCTTTGGCTGAAAATGATTTGTTTTGGAAAAGTACCATCAACTTTTCAACCAATAAAAACACTGTGAAAGAGTTACATCCTGATTTGAAAGAATTTCGCTTTGGAGATCAGACTTCCAATTCTTATTGGATGAAACTAGTGGAGGGAGGTTCTTTCGGTGATATTTATGGTGTGGCATTTGCCAGAGATGAATCAGGTGAAATTATATACGACGAGGATGAATTGCCAACACGTCAGGATGAATTTATTAAAATAGCCAATGCATCTCCCGATTTCTCTCTGGGATGGAATAACAGCATTACTGTCAAAAATTTTAATTTCCAATTCCTTATTGATGGAAGATTCGGAGGGGATGCAATTTCTTTAACTCAGGCTGATCTTGATCAGTTTGGTGTGACCAAAGAAACCGCCGAGGCCCGCGACCGCGGATATGTGGAGTTGGAAGGCCGGAAAATCAATAATGTCAGAGAATTTTACAACCGGGTAGGGGGGCGAAATGGTATTTCTGAATACTATGTTTATGATGCCACAAATGTAAGATTGAGAGAGGTTATTTTGGGTTATTCTTTCGGTGAAGAAGTTTTTGGCGCAGACTCTTTTGTGAAAAATGCAAAGGTATCTCTCATTGGACGGAATCTGTTTTTTATTTACAAAGATGCCCCTTACGATCCTGAAGCACAGTTGTCTGTTGGTAACAACCTTCAGGGAGTGGATGTATTCGGCATGCCGGGTACCCGAAGCTATGGTTTGAATGTTAAATTAACCTTTTAAGAGATCTTGATTATGAAAAAATATATTTTTAAAACAATTCTGTTGTTGACAATTGTTCCCCTTTTGTTTCTGAAATGTACAGACCATTTTGATGAGCTGAATACCAATCCGGTAGGGATTACAGAGGAACAACTGGAAGGTGATTACAATATGATAGGAGCCTATTTTCCTCAAATGCAGCAAATGATATATATGAACTATAACTGGGGAGATGGGAAAGACTGGACTTACCAAATTGCCCAAAACCTGAATGCAGATATTTACTCGGGGTATATGATGTCTCCTACGCCCTTTAATGCCAATGTGAATAACCTGACTTATTCTCTGGTTGATGGCTGGAATTTTGCCGCATGGGAATATACTTATGCTCATTTTATGACTGCTGCACTGGAAGTCGAAAAAAAGGCGGTGGATGAATATGCTCATTTTGGTGCCGTTGCTAAGGTGTTAAAAGTTACCGCGATGCATCGGATATCCAACCTGTACGGTCCGATCATTTATACCGAGTATGGGAAGTCTCAAACAGGTGGCACTTATGATTCTCAGGAAGAAGCTTACAATGCCTTTTTTGATGATCTGAGTGATGCCGTGACTACTTTGGATGCTTTTATTCAGGATAACCCCGGAGCTACTCCTTTTCAGAATTTTGATCAATTTTTTGAAGGCGATTACCAGAAGTGGATTCAGTTCGCCAACTCATTGCGTCTGAGACTGGCTATTCACATAGCCAATGTATCTCCAGAGAAGGCCCGCCAGGAAGCAGAAGCTGCTGTGAAAACTACATATGGGCTGATGCTGGACGGTGTCGCAGCTGTAAGCGGAAAAGGATATACTCATCCTTTGGCTGTTCTTAGTAGTTCCTGGAATGATGTGTTGATGGGGGCTCCTATCGAATCAATAATGAAAGGGTATAGTGACCCTCGTCTGCCTGCTTATTTCAAACCCGCTATCGATGAAACTTTAATCAGCCAGGGATATGAATTTAAAGGTATCCGCCAGGGAATTGAAATAGAAGATAAGGGTACCTATGTGGAACACTCCCAATTGAATATTTCTGCTGAATCACCCGCCATATTGATGACTTCTGCCGAAGTTTATTTCCTGTTGGCTGAGGGTGCCCTGAGAGGTTGGAATGTTGGTGGCACAGCTGGTGATTTTTATGTCAAAGGGGTTGAGGCATCGATGGCACAGTGGGGCGTGTCTGCAGGTGATTATCTTAGTCAGGATAATGTGGCTGCACCTTACGTCGATCCGATAAATCAGGAAAACAGTGTCCAGGCGGATAGTGAATATTTAAACAATGTTTCTCCACGATGGGAGCAGGAAGCATCGGATGAGGTTAAGCAACAAAAGATAAGTATTCAGAAATGGTTGGCCATATTCCCTGAAGGAGTTGAAGGTTGGACTGAGGTGAGAAGAACCGGATTTCCCAAAATTTTTCCGGTGATCGTCAATCACAGTGGGGGTGTAATTCCTTCAGAACACTTTGTTCGACGGTTGAACTTTCCTCCATCTGAAAGAGATATGAACCCTTCTTATTCGGATGTAGAAGCACTTCTTAATGGGCCCGATAATGGAGCAACCCCTCTTTGGTGGGATGTGGATTTGTAGGAGTACTGCCTGATGGATAAGATGAAATAGTTTTTGTGAGGCATTTCCGGAATTCTATGACCGGAAATGCCTTTTTAATAATTCGTTATGAATGTGGCATGATTCGATATATTACAAAAGGAGATTTGGAGAATTCTGTTATACGGAGCGAAGCGCTTCCATTCGTTCTCGGGTTTTTAATTATTTTTTTATCAGGTGATTACAAAATTTTAAACGGATGAAAAATATAGGTTTTTTGTTGTCAATATGGATGCTTTTTGTTGTATCATTGACAGGATGTGGAAAAGAGCAAAAAGCTGCCAGAGACCTGGCTGTAATTCCCAGACCGGTCAAGATGGAGTCTCCTGGAGGGACGTTTCAGTTAAATAAAGAGACAAGGATTGTTTTGAGAGAGGATGAAGAGGAACGAAAAGGGGTGGCCAATTATCTGTCTCAATTGTTAAGTTCTGCCACCGGCTATAGCTTTGAGGTTTCGGTGCAGGATTATGCTGAGGAGAATACGATCTGTCTGGAGCTGGATCCTGCAATAACAGGAGCTTCCGGTTGCTATTCCTTAATTGTTTCGGACTCTGGAATAACAATTTCAGCTCCCGGGGTCACAGGGCTTTTTTACGGAGTGCAAACGTTGCGTCAATTGTTGCCACCTGAGATTGAATCGGATGTTTTATTTCCGGATATGGATTGGACAGTGCCGACGGTGGAAATATTTGATGAACCGGCTTTCCTATACAGAGGGTTACACCTCGATGTAAGTCGTCATTTCTTCCCTGTAAGTTTTATTAAAAAGTATATCGATTTACTTGCCCTTCATAAGATGAATGTATTTCATTGGCACCTGACTGATGATCAGGGATGGCGCTTGGAAATTAAGAAATATCCAAAACTGCAGGAAATTGCCGGTCAACGTGAAGAAACACTTGTCGGGCATGGACTGGAAGAGCCTTTTATCTATGATGGAGAACCCTATGATGGCTATTATACACAGGAGGAGGTGAAAGAAGTGGTAAAATATGCCGAAGAACGTTTCGTCACAGTGATTCCGGAGATAGAAATGCCGGGACATGCGCAGGCGGCACTGGCGGCATATCCACATTTGGGCTGCACAGGTGGACCCTATAGAACAGCTACCCGATGGGGGGTGTTCCCTGAGGTGTTTTGTTCAGGAAAAGAGGAAACTTTTCAATTTCTGGAGGATGTACTACTTGAAGTCATGGAGCTTTTCCCAAGCGAATATATCCATATTGGAGGTGATGAATGTCCTAAAACTCGCTGGGAAGAGTGTGAACTCTGTCAGACCAGGATTGCTGACGAAAACTTAAAAAATGAACAGGAGCTTCAAAGTTATTTTGTGCACAGGATTGAGGCATTTCTGAACCGGCATGGTCGAAACATCATTGGCTGGGATGAGATTATGGAAGGTGGACTGGCTTCCGGTGCAACAGTGATGTCCTGGCAGGGTGAAAAAGGTGGAATTCAGGCTGCTAAAATGGGACATAACGTGATAATGACACCTGTGTCTCATTTGTATTTCGATTATTATCAGACAGATCCTGAGGGAGAGCCTTTGGCCATCGGTCATTTTTTGCCTCTTGAGAAAGTTTATTCTTATCATCCCGTGCCAGATACGTTAACAACTGAGGAAGCAAAGTTTATAGTTGGTGCACAGGGTAATCTGTGGTCAGAATATATTAAAACTCCCGAACATGCAGAATATATGGCTTTCCCGAGGGTTGTGGCTTTGGCTGAAATTGTTTGGACTCCCTTAGAAAATAAAAACTATAAAGATTTTCTTCAAAGGTTAGATGTTCACAAGCGACGTCTGGATGTGCTTGGTGTGAATTATTTTAAAGATTAGAGCTCAAAGTCAATAGTGATATTATGAGACAAAAGTCTGTTGGTTTTATGCCGGCAGACTTTTTTGTTACTTCTTGTTAATTGTTAGAATAATCTTCTCTCTATTCAGAAATATTACGATTTTTGTGCTGATGTTATCAGAATCTGAGACTGACCTGGCAGAAATGCATTGTTTAAATACTGACGGGTTAATCCGTCATATACATTCTTTCGGTTTGTTTCCGGATTCTTGAAAATAATTACATGTTGATGAACTATCAGGAAACATTGGATTTTTTATTCAGCCAGCTGCCTATGTATCAGCGGGCGGGGAAAGCTGCTTACAAGGCCGATCTGGCCAATACTTTGGCACTTGACAAGTATTTTGGACATCCCCATCGACGGTTTCGTACGATTCATGTTGCCGGGACCAACGGAAAAGGGAGTGTCTCACATATGCTGGCGTCAGTGCTGCAGGCTGCAGGGTATCGAACCGGGTTATATACTTCGCCTCATTTACTCGATTTCAGAGAGCGAATAAAGATCGATGGAAGAATGATCGCTGAAATTGAGGTCACACAATTTGTGGAGCAGCACCGGGGTGTGATAGAACGTATTGCTCCTTCTTTTTTTGAAATGACGGTGGCTATGGCTTTCGATTATTTTGCCCGCAAAGAGGTAGATGTAGCAGTAGTGGAAGTTGGTCTTGGCGGTCGTTTGGATTCTACCAATATCATAACTCCCGATTTGTCGGTAATCACAAATATTGGACTGGACCATACAATGTTTCTGGGAGATTCTCTGAGGGCTATTGCCGGTGAAAAGGCAGGAATTATTAAGGCGGGAGTTCCGGTGGTGGTAGGACGTCATCAGGAAGAGATAGAAGATGTTTTTCGGGATAAGGCTAAAAAACAACGTGCACCTCTTTATTTCGCCCGGGATCTTGCAGCGTTAAAGCCGGAGGCAGGCACGGTGGAATTTCAGGAGTTGAATGTCGAGGCTGCTTTTGGAGGTGGAGTCTATCGTTTGCCCTTATTGGGGCTTTATCAGCAGGAGAATTTGAGAACTGTGCTGGCGGCATTGAATATTCTAAATAAATCATGGTATGAACTGACCCTGGAATCGGTTTCTCAGGGTGTGGAGAATGTGGTGAAAAACACCGGGTTACTAGGACGTTGGCAAAAATTGTCAGAGCAACCGTTGGTGATTTGCGACACCGGCCACAATGTGGATGGAGTTTCCGGAGTGATGAAGCAGTTGACGCTTCAGACGAAAGAGAATATTCACATTGTATGGGGTATGGTTAGTGATAAGGATATTGAGGGAGTGTTAAAATTACTACCAATGCGGGCCCGTTACTATTTTACACGGGCAGATATACCCAGGGCAATGGATGAAAAAGAGTTGAAAGAAGCTGCCGGAAAGTTTGGATTAGAGGGTGAATCTTTTCCTAATGTCAGATTAGCCATCGATGCTGCAAAAAAAAATGCAACAGATAATGATTTGATTTTCATTGGGGGGAGCACTTTTGTCGTTGCCGAAGCGTTGGAAAAATGAGTTTTTTGTTTGGTGGTTGAGAAAAACTCTTCTATATTTGCATCGCTTTTGAGAAAAACACGGGCGGTTAGCTCAGTTGGTTCAGAGCACTTGGTTTACACCCAAGGGGTCGGGGGTTCGACTCCCTCACCGCCCACCAACGACCAAATTTTTTCTCAAAAGGGCGATTAGCTCAGTTGGTTCAGAGCACTTGGTTTACACCCAAGGGGTCAAAGGTTCGAATCCTTTATCGCCCACCTGATTTTTAAGGACCTTACGGGTCCTTTTTTTGTTTGGCGTGGTCGGGTGTTTTTTATTACTGATTTCTTTCAGCAATAAAAAACTTCATTAATTTTGTAGTAAGAACGAATTTCACTCATCGAAAAAACCATGGAAGAAGGAAATAGTAAAAAGAAGAGCTTTCTGGTACCCGAGCCGGCGCTAAGACGTATGCCTTGTTATCTGGCTTATCTGAAAATTGCATCCCGGCAGGGCGATCGTTACATCTCCTCAACCAATATTGCCGGAGACATGGGAGTGGATCCTACACAGGTTACCAAAGATCTTGCTTATACAGGTATTTCCGGAAAAACACGAGTGGGCTATGAGGTGGAGCCACTTATTGATGCCCTTGAGGATTTTCTGGGATTCCGGGTTGTTGATCAGGCCTTTCTGTTCGGAGCAGGAAGTCTGGGACGTGCTTTGTTGCACGACCATGGTTTGAAACAATATGGTCTTAATGTGGTTAAGGCTTTTGATATTGATCCATCAGTTGTAGGCCGTGAAATTGTTGATGTTCCTATTCATCACATCGATGATTTTAAGTTGATGCGTGAGGAGGGTGTGGAAATCGGAATTCTCACCGTTCCGACTGAAAGTGCGCAACAGGTTGCCAACCTGATGGTGGAAGGTGGTATCCGGGCTATTTGGAATTTTACCCCGGTTCGCATTAAAACTCCCGATGATGTGGTTGTTCAGAATACTTCTCTTTATGCTCATCTGGCAGTGATGTTTAATCGTCTGCATGAGATTAAGCAAGCTGATAAGAAATTTTGATGATATTTTGTTTAGCTGATGAGGGGTGAGGAACGAAGGTTGAGCTCACCCCTCATCAGATCATTCCTCACCAGTTCACCATCTCATCAGCTCACCAGCTAAAACGTAAGCGAGAATTTCGTTTCTTTCTCCGGCTCCGAATAAGCATTGATTCCGCCACCGTGAAGTCGCATAATTTGTCGTGAAAGGCTAAGCCCGATACCGGATCCCTGAGGTTTTGTGGTGAAAAACGGAATGAAAATCTTGTCCAGCACATCAGGGAGAATGCCCTTTCCGTTATCAGTTACCTGGATAGTAATTCGTCCGCGGCGGTTGAGGAAAGCTCTGATCTCCAGTTGCGGGTTGGGAGTCTCCTCCAATGCATGCACTGCATTTGTTACCAGATTGATGAGCACCTGTTCAATGAGGTGTTGGTCGGCAGATAGTTCGAGTGATTCCGGATCTACAGTTACTTTGCAATTAATTCCTTTGTTTTGAATTTCGTTTTCATGAAGATCCCTGATGTTGTCCAGAAGGTCCTTGACTTTAAATATGGAGAAGCTGGGAGTTGGGATTTTTGTGAGATTCCGGTAGGTGTTTACAAAATGGAGGAGCCCGTCGGTGCGCTTATGGATGGTTTGCAGAGCCTGTTCCACTTCTTTCAGGGACTCGGTGTCTTCCGGGTCCACTTGCTGGTTTTCCAGTGATGTGGCAATGTCCCGGATGAGAAGTTTTACCGTTGAAGAGAGAGAGGATATCGGGGTGATGGAATTCATGATTTCGTGTGTCAGCACGCGTATTAGTTTTTGCCAGGATTCCATTTCTTTTTCATCCAGTTCCTGCTGGATGTTTTTGATAGAAACCAACAGAATGGTTCTGTTGTGAATGCGAAATTCGGTTGCATAAATGGCCAGTTGCAGCAAGTCATCTTTTTCTCTTACCCGGATCAGATCGTTTTCTCCGTGCTTGATGGTTAGCAGTTTCTGGACAATTTCGGGGCTGAACTCCTTTAACCCCTGTATGTTGTGCAAGGTACGTACCTGGAATAACTTTTTTGTAGCGTTGTTGATGAGTTCAACCGTACCATCCCTCTGAAAAGCAATCAAGGCAATGCCAATGTGTTGAATGACTGTTTGAAGGTAGAAAAAGTTTTCCTCCTTTTCGGCCCGCACAGATTGGAAGTCCTCAATAACTTCGTTGAATGATTTTTTTAACTTATCGAACGAAGAATCGGTGCTTTCCACCTGAAAAGTTCGTGTAAAATCGGAATACCGGATCGACTCCAAAAAATTGTTGAGTACACGGTTGGTCCTGTCCACATAGAAAATCATTGCTATAATTTGAAACAGTACCAGCAGTCCTGCCAAAATTAAGGTCATGGTCAGTTCCGTATTGTACCAGAGGTAGCTGAGTCCAAATATGGAGGCTGTGAGCAATAAGCTCCGGATGATGTAATTGGTTCGGAATGAATTAAAGGCCATATTTTTCCATTCTTCGATAAAGAGATGTTCGGGTAAGTCCAAGGTCTGATGCAGCTTTGGAGATGTTTCCACTGTGCATTCGCATTACTTTTTCAATTACTTTCTGTTCTATCTCCTCAAGGTTGTAATTATCAAAATCAAAGGCTTCTCCGGAACTGCCATGGCTTGACAAATGGAAGCTACCCTCGTCCAGGTTGGGTGAGTCGCTCATAATAACAGCTCTTTCGAGCACGTGTTGAAATTCGCGTACATTTCCAGGCCAGGGATATGTGTTGAACTTTTTAATGACCTGATTGGATAACTTGTTGATTTTTTTGTTGTATTTTCTGGAGTATATTTTCAGAAAATGGTCTGCGAGCAGGGGGATGTCTTCGGGGCGCTCCCTGAGGGGTGGAATTTCAATCTCCACGGTATTGATCCGGTATATTAAGTCTTGCCGGAAACCATCCTCCGCAGCCATTTGCTTTAAAGGCATATTGGTAGCGCTGATGAGTCGAATGTCGATGGGTTTTGGTTTGTTGGCTCCAACGCGTGTAACTTCTCTGCGCTCCAGAACAGTCAACAGTTTGGCCTGCATAGATACCGACAGGTTTCCTATCTCGTCCAGAAAAATAGTGCCTCCGGATGCCAGTTCAAAACGGCCGGGACGGTCGGTTTTTGCATCTGTAAATGCACCTTTCACATGTCCGAAAAGTTCACTTTCAAAAAGTGTCTCACTCAATGCTCCCAGGTCAACACTTACAAAGGGTTCTTCCTGGCGTAAAGAGTGTCGGTGAAGGGCCCGGGCAACCAGTTCTTTTCCTGTACCGTTTTCTCCAAGTATGAGTACATTCGCATCTGTGCCTGCCACTTTTTGAATTGTTTTAAAAACCTGCTGCATTCCGGGAGATACCCCTATGAAGTCTGCAAATGGCTGATCCATGATGGTGTTTATCTCTTTCTGCTTCTCCTTGAGGTCGCTAGCCTCGCGCTTGGAACGATTGAGTTTTATAGCTGATGAAATGGTGGCCAGCAATTTTTCGTTTTGCCAGGGTTTGATGATAAAATCGGTGGCTCCGGCTTTTATGGCCTGCACAGACTTTTCAACATCTCCGTAGGCGGTAATAAACAGCACTACTGCCTGGGGGTCTGTTTCAAGAACTTTGTCCAGCCAGTAAAAGCCTTCTTTTCCGCTGATGGCATCCTGGGTGAAATTCATATCCAGTAAAATCACATCAAAGTCTGTCTCTTTCATGTGATCAGGGATGTTTGACGGATTGGTTTCCGTAACGATTTGTTCCACGTGGGGACGAAGCAGCAATTTCAGTGCAAACAGAATGTCAGTATTGTCATCAACTGCAAGTATTTTTCCTGTCTTGGATGCCATAATATTGAATGGTTTGTTGGTTGTTGATAAGATTGAGGCTAAGGTTGAGAGTGGTTTTCGTTAATCGCTGATTTCAGCTTAAGAAAATGGTATTGCTTCACTGCGTTGGCAATGAATTGAACTATTCGTAAAAACTATAGAACAACTTCATTTGCAGCAAAGGGAAGCAATCTTTTCTTAGTGTTACTCCTAGCTTTTCAAGCTTAGTCTTTATCCTTTCCCCGGCCTACATTACCCAAATGTATTAATAAAATGTACAATTAAAAAGAAAAAATGTTCGTTTTCGTACAATAAAAGTCGTTTTCGACAAATATAAGGAGCTTTTATTGTTGTTATGTTGTAGCATAATAGTGTTTTATGATTTTTGGTCTGGTTTGTGATTTAATATGTCACAGACATAACTGAGATCAAAACATTTGACTGTTTTTTTAACTCCCTGACCAAAAAAACGTTCAATAATTCTTAATCATTAAAGTCATTCAGTGAGTGTATTAATGTAAGCTTGATAAGTTCCATTCGATTAATAAATGGATTTTTAAGAGGTGAAATTTGCATTGAGAATTATTTATTAATATTGTGAGTGAGGAATGGTCATTGAGATCTTTTAGATTTATGACTAAATAGCTACATGTTAGCATTTTATTTGAGGACGCAGCACTGATTGATCAGACTCAGGGGTGTACGCGAGCGGACGTGTAGTGTTCAAAAACGAACATATTTTAATTTTATGATTCATACCAGAAATCTTCAAAAGTTGTTTCGTCGGGGAAATAATGAAAAATATGTTCTCCGGAATATCAATATTGATATTGAAGAAGGAGAATATGTTGTGATCGCCGGTCCTTCAGGGAGTGGAAAAACTACCCTTTTGGGATTGTTAGGTCTGGTGGATGTCCCTTCTTCCGGCGAAATATGGTTCCGGGAGCAGGAGGTTACCGGTATCTCCGAGCGGAAGCGCAATCGTATTCGCCGTGACCATATCGCATTTCTTTTTGAGGACATTCATCTGATTGATGAACTTACGGTATATGAGAACATTGAACTTCCTTTGTTATATATGCCCGACAGTAGAAAAGCGCGGCGACAAAAAGTGGAAGAACTTCTGGAGCGATTTCGATTGACACATCTCAGGAAACAATATCCTGGAAAGTTTGGGGATTTTGTACAGCAAAAAGTAGCTCTTGCCCGGGCGTTGAGTTGTTCCCCTGACATTTTGTTTGGAGATGAACCAACCGGACGGTTGAGTTCGGGAGAGAAGGAGGAATTTATGGAGTTGCTGAGGCAACTCAATGAGGAGGGACAAACCATTGCTTTAGCCACCCATTCAAGGGAAGCTGCCCGTCATGGACAGCGGATTATTCAGCTTTTCGACGGGCATGTGGTAACCACCGCTTCGGACCGGGGTTGAGATAAACACTACCATTAGAGAAATTATGAGGATTCTGAATTATATAAAAATATCGCTTCGTACACTTTTTTTACATCGGGGTTTTTCACTGTTGACACTTCTTGGGCTTTCGGTGGGTATCGCCATGAGTATTTTTGTCCTGGAATATGTTTTTTTTCAGTTTTCTTTCGATAAACATTTTGATCGCTATCAGGATATGTACCGGGTGGTAACTTCCGGTAATATGGAAAATGAACAGGTGAATGCTGCGTTATCACCAATGGTTCTGGCCTCACGATTAAAGCAATATCCGGAAGTGGAATCGGCTACCCGTATTGTGGATGTAGGAGAAGTTCCGGTTCGGAGTTCTTACGCATCTTCATTTGAATCAGAGATTCTTTATGCAGATTCTTCTTTTTTTGATGTGTTTGCTACTTCTTTTCTTCTTGGGGGTCCTCGCCAGACATTTTCAGATTCCTCAGGTGTAATTATTTCCCGTTCGGCTGCCTCGCGTCTTTTTGGAGACAGAAATCCGCTCGGGCAGGAACTTCGGTTCAATCATGATAAAATCTATACCGTAAAAGGGGTGTTTGAGGATGTTCCTCAGAACAGTCATTTGCAGTACGATTTTGTGCTTCCGTTTTCGGTAATGGAGCAACAGTTGAAGGATTATTACGGAGATAGTTTTTCCAGAATGATAGAAAGCTGGTTCTCGCTGGTATGTTATGTTTATGTGAAGATGCAACCTGATGCAGATGTTCATGAACTGGAAAACGCTTTCGCAAACGAGATAAAGGCAGAGATGGAAGAAGAGGACATGGCCATATTCTCCGGGGAACGAAAGACCAATCTGCATTTCAGTTTTCAACCGTTACATCAGATTTATTTGTTTTCCAGTCAGGATTTTGAGATTGGAAAAACCACCAATAAAGCTTATGTGTTTATTTTTCTTGGAGTAGCATTTTTTATTCTGCTGGTTACGGCCTTTAACTTCATGAATCTGACCACAGCACGAGCCCTTGACAGGGCGATGGAAGCAGGAGTGCGGCGACTGTTTGGAGCCAGGCGCTTTCATTTGGCAGGGCAATTTGTGAGTGAAGCCGTATTGTTTAGCCTGGTGGCCTTGTTTTTTGGGTTGGTTTTGGTAGAGTTACTTCTTCCGGTCTTTAACAAACTTTTTCTGGTCGAATTTTTTGACAGAAGTTATCGTCAGTCACTGGATTTTCCTTTGGTATTGACAGTGACTCTTGCTGTCGGACTTTTGTCCGGGATTTATCCGGCTTTTGTTTTTTCCCGCATAAAAGCTTTTCATCTCCAATCAGGATACAGAAGGTTTTCTGCTTATCCGGGATTGTGGGTTCGCGGATTGCTGGTAATGGTTCAGATTTTTGTGGCGGTATTCGTCTCCACCACTGCTGTTGGGATGTATCGTCAGCTCAGCTATGTGAATGAAAAAGATCCCGGTTTTGATATTGAACAAGTCGGGTTGCTTGAACGTGCGGGGCACTTGGGGACAAAAACAGACTCGCTATATGAGGAGATAGGGGAGTTAGATGTAGTGGAAGATGTAAGCAGAATGTATTTCAAGCCGGGAGAGCCGGTTTCTATAATGTCTTTCAGTAGTTCGGATGACAGTAGCCGGCTTTTTCTTTTTGAGGTTTATCCTGTGGACTCGTCTTTTTTCAGGACGATAGGTGTTTCCGCCGAGCAGGGCGCTGATTATATGTTAGGGCCAGGAGATATTGTGATAAACAGACAGGCTGCTCAAATGATGGGAGATGAAGTCATTGGGAAGAGAATATATACCGTTGCCCGGGAAGCCGGAGACCGGATGGAGTTCGGCATATGTGGCATTGTACCGGATATGCACTTTTCAGGCTGGAAGCAGTCATTGCGTCCTGCAGTGTTTATTCCTGCCGGGCCGGATGAGAATCTGACTTCATTTCTTGTCAGGTTTAAAAAAGGTGAATGGGCACAGACTCGTCAGTTACTCAGAGATATATGGATGCAGTCTGAGGTGGGAATCCCTTTCAAAGCCGTCTCTTTTCAAGAGAAGAACAAAGCTTTTTACAGCGAGGATTACCGGTATATGTCACTGGCATGGGCATTTGCGGTGTTGGTGATAATTATCGCTACCCTTGGTATGACAGGGCTGGTTTCCTTTCTTTTGGCCACTCGTCAGCAGGAATTATACCTGCGCAAAATAACGGGATTTCCGGATTTTCATAACATCCGGATTCTGTTTTCCGGGTTTTTCCTTTTTGTATTGTTGGGTATATTGATGGCTTTTCCTGTTTCAAGATCAATGCTGTCGGACTGGTCTCAGGCATTTGTCGTTCGTTATGAGGTGGATTATATATGTTTCATAATTCCTGCATTGGTGATGTTAATTATAGCAGCGGTACTTGTGTTTTTTGGGGCACGACGGTTGTTGGAGAAAATATCCCTTCATCAGTTCTGACGCGTTGGTTTAACTTCCCGGGAATAAAAGAACTATCTGATGCATTAATCTAATAAACCCTAAAGGTTTTAAAAAAAATCAATATATTTGCGCGTTTAGTAAAACGTACATGAATTTGAATTTATAAAAATAGCTACAAATGCAGAACAAAGGAGCGATCAGACTATTTGCCATATTGTTGGCACTGGTTAGTTTGTATCAGTTGATCTTTACCTTTCAGACACGTCGTGTGGAAAATGATGCTGAAGAATTTGCACAGCAGAAAGCCGGTGACAACTCTGAATTGGTAAGTGAGTACAGATTTCAGTATCTCGACTCGATGAAGAGTGAAGTAGTGTATAATTTTCTTTTTGGATTAAGGGAATATACCTACCAGGAGTGTAAAGAACGTGAGATCAATTTTGGTCTCGACCTTAAGGGAGGAATGAACATGATCCTTGAGGTTCGGGTGGCCGATATTGTCCGGGCTCTTTCCAATTACAACCAGGATGAAAAGTTTAATGAAGCCATCAGACTGGCTCGTGAGCGTGAAAAAGAGTCCACTCGTGATTTTATTTCGCTCTTTGGTGAAGCATTTGAAGAAGTGGCTCCCGAAGGTCGGCTTGCTGCCATATTCAATACTGTTGAATTGAGGGAAAAGGTTGATTACAACTCTACCAATGCAGAAGTAATTGAAGTTATTCGTGAGGAATCAAGAGGTGCTATTGATAATGCATTTAATATTCTTCGTACCAGGATTGACCGCTTTGGTGTGGCTCAGCCAAATATTCAGCGACTGGAACAAGCCGGTCGTATTTTGGTTGAACTCCCCGGTATTACTGATCCGGAGCGTGTGCGTGACCTGCTTCAGGGAACTGCCAACCTGGAATTCTGGGAAGTTTACAATCAAAATCAAATTTTCGAAGCATTGATGTCAGCCAATCAGATGATTGCAGAAGTAAATGCTTTGAAACACAGTGATGTTGATACCGCCGATGTAGTGTCGGAAGTTCAGGCTGAAGAAAGTGCTGAAGATGTGGCACTTTTGGATGAAATTGAAGGAGATTCTCTTGATGCAGGAGACGAACAACGCGTTGAGTCTTTGTTCTCTGCTCTTGCTCCCTCAGGACGTCCCTCATCACCGGTTGTAGGATTGGCTACTTCACGCGATACAGGGAAGGTAAATACTTACCTGGCAATGGAGGAAGTTCAGTCTATTCTGCCACGTGATGTGAAGTTTATGTGGACGGTGAAGCCTATTCCCGGAACCGACGCTCAGTACTGGACCAATCAGCAGTTTGATGAAAATGATGAGCTCTTTCAGTTGGTTGCCATTAAAGTCAGCAGTCACGATGGCCGTGCTCCCCTCGAAGGTGATGTGGTTACCGGTGCGCGTGCTGTTACAAACCAAAGTGGTGCTTACGAAATTTCAATGTCCATGAACGGTGAAGGAGCCAAAACATGGGCACGTCTGACCAAAGCCAATATTGATAAGTCGATTGCCATCGTGCTGGACGGTTATGTTTATTCTTTCCCTACAGTTCAAAACGAAATTACAGGAGGTCGCAGCTCTATTACGGGTGATTTTACACCACAGGAGGCGAAAGACCTTGCAAATGTGCTGCAATCAGGTAAAATGCCGGCGCCTGCACGAATCGTAGAAGATACGGTTGTAGGTCCTTCACTTGGTGCTGAGGCAGTAGATGCCGGATTTAAGTCCTTTATCTGGGCTTTTATCGCAGTGCTTATTTACATGATTTTATACTACGGTTTTAAAGCCGGATTGGTTGCCGACCTTGCATTGGTTACCAATATGTTTTTTATCATGGGAGTTCTGGCCGCTTTCAATGCAGTACTTACACTTCCCGGTATTGCAGGTATCGTGCTGACCATTGGTATGTCGGTGGATGCCAACGTGTTGATATATGAACGAATACGAGAGGAGTTGAAAGCAGGAAAAGGGCTGAAGTTGGCCATCTCTGATGGTTACCGGAATGCTTTTTCTGCCATTATTGATGCCAACGTAACAACCTTCCTGACCGGTCTGATTCTCTTTTTGTTTGGTACCGGACCTATTAAAGGATTTGCAACCACATTGATGATTGGTATCGCCACTTCATTCTTCTCAGCATTCTTTATCACCCGTCTGGTTTATGAAAGCCTGCTGAAATCGAAAGTGGATATTAAGTTCGGCAGCGAGTGGACTAAAAATCTTTTTAAAAGGGCTCATATTCTCTTCATCGAGAAACGTAAGTTCTTTTTAATAATATCTATTGCTGTTATTTTGGTCGGAGTTGCATCTCTTGGAGTCAGAGGTCTTCAGCAGGGTATTGATTTTACCGGGGGGCGTTCTTTTGTGGTTCGCTTTGATGACCCGGTTCCTGCAACAGAAATTCAATCCGCGTTGACTAAAACGTTTGAAGGAGCTACCGTCGAAGCCAAAACATTTGGAGGAGACAATCAGATTCGCATCACGACCAACTATTTGGTGGATAGCGATTCCGAGTCGGCAGATCAGGAGGCTGAAACAAAACTTTATGAAGGTTTGAAGCAGTATGTTGGAGCTGATGTGGATCGGGATACTTTCCTGGCCGAGCATCGTATGAGTTCTCAGAAAGTAGGACCTACCATTGCTGCAGACATTAGAAATAAAGCAGGATATGCCATTTTCTTCTCGTTTGTGGTGATATTCCTTTACATTCTGATTCGTTTCCGTAACTGGGAGTTTGGATTAGGTGCCCTGGGTGCTGTTTTTCACGACGTATTGATTGTGATGGGAGTATTCTCGTTGCTTTATTCAATCATGCCTTTCTCGATGGAAATTGACCAATCGTTTATTGCGGCGATCCTGACGGTAATTGGATACTCTATTAACGATACGGTGGTTGTATTTGACCGTATCCGTGAATATCGCGGGTTGTATCCCAAGCGCGATTTGAAAGAAGTGTTCAACCTTGCCATGAACTCGACCATCAGCCGTACATTGAATACATCATTGACTACGCTGGTTGTTTTGCTGGTAATCTTTATCTTCGGAAGTGAAGTTATTCAGGGATTTGTATTTGCATTGATTGTTGGTGTTGTGGTAGGTACTTATTCATCACTCTTTATTGCTTCTCCCATTGCCTTTAATTTTATTGAGAAGCGAATCGCTAACAAAGCAAAAAAGAAGAAATAAGCATTTGATAAGAGTTTGTTAAAATTCTTGGAATGTTAGTTATTTTATCCCCGGTTTGGAGTATCCATACCGGGGATTTTTTTTTATATCTTTGAGCCAAACAATAATGATATGGCAGTATTTCTTTTTGGAATTTCCATGGGCGAGATAATTATTGTCTTCCTGGTGGTGCTTTTGCTTTTTGGGGCCAATAAAATTCCCGAGTTTGCGAAGATGCTGGGAAAGGGAATGAATGAATTTCGTAAGGCCACAGAGGATCTTAAGCGTGAGTTTAATGAGAGTACCGGTGATTTGAAGGAAGACCTGGAGGAGGCTAAACGGTATATTCATGAACAGGGACAAGAAATGAAGGATGATATTCAGCGTGCAGGCGATGAGGTAAAGGAGGATCTTGAGGAGGGTAGAAAGGATATGGAAGCCCGGGTGCATGAAGAAACTGAAGATTTGGCCGGAGGAATTGATGAAACAGCCCGTGATGTGTATGGAGTTACAGATAAGGGAAAAAGAGACGAATCCGGGGCTGTTGATGAATCCTCTGACGAAAGTAAGAATTCTGAGAAAGACAATAAGTAAAAGGTTTCTATCAGTCCTTTTTTAATCGTGTTATTGTCCGGTGTTTTCTGGCACTGGCATAACTTTCTTCTGTTTATTGAAATTTTTAATTGCTTCTTTTTATGGATGTTAATTCCTACTTGTTAGTTTTGATTGGATTTGTGTTGCTGTTTCTTTGTGGTAACTGGCTGGTGCGGGGAGGTTTGGAGTTGTCCCGTCATTTTCATGTCAGTCCTTTGGTTGCCGGACTCACTGTTGTTGCATTCGGAACTTCCGCGCCCGAACTTTTTGTCAGCGTAAAGGCTGTTTTTACCGAATCGCCCGATATTTCCATTGGTAATGTGGTTGGTTCTAATATTGCGAATATTGGGCTTATTCTGGGGGCTGTGGCAATTATATTTCCGCTGGCTGTCAGAAGGACTTCCATTCTTAACGATTGGATGGTAATGATGCTTTCGTATGCATTGTTATTTTTGTTTCTAATTAATGAGGTTCTTGAAGTTTATGAAGGCCTTATTTTTGTTTTTCTCATAGGAGCCTATATTGTTTGGTCTGTCTGGTCTTCCAGACGGCACTCCGCCAAAATGGTGGAAGTCTTTCCCGATCCCTCTTTGAAAGTGATTCAGGCAGTTGGACTTGTGCTTGTTGCTGTATTGGGATTGTATTTTGGTGCCGAGTGGCTGGTGAAAGGAGCCAGTGACCTGGCTATTGGCTGGGGGGTTAGTGAAAGGGTTGTGGGCATTTCCATAGTTGCCTTTGGCACCAGTGTTCCGGAACTTGCCACTTCGCTTGCTGCCGCTTTAAAGAAGGAGATGGATATCTCCATAGGAAATATCATTGGTTCCAATATTTTTAATGTATTCTCTATTCTTGGTATTACTGCTATTCTGAAGCCCTTACAGGTTTCTCCCAGAGTAATTTCTTCTGATATGATCTGGATGACTGTTTTGGCTGTTTTATTGCTTCTTTTTATGGTTCCGCTTCGTAACGGAGTTATTTCGCGGTGGAAAGGGACTATCCTTCTACTTTTCTATATTGTTTATATTTGGGTTTTATTTGTTTCGTAATTATGGTTGAGGGCAGAAATATACAAAAGCAATATGGCGACCTCCGGGTTTTAAAAGGTATTGATTTGAAAATTGATCGGGGTGAAATTGTTACCATTCTGGGATCCAGTGGAGCGGGTAAAACTACTTTGCTTCAGATATTAGGCTCGCTTGATAAACCTACAGGAGGGGATGTGTTCATCAATGGAACCAATGTTAGTACTTTAAAAGGAAATCAGCTTGCCAGGTTCCGTAATGAGCATATTGGGTTTGTTTTCCAGTTTCATCAGCTTTTACCCGAGTTTACTGCTTTAGAGAACTGTATGTTACCCGGATTAATAGCCCGTCGTTCCGAAAAAGAATCAAAAGATCGTGCGCTGAAGTTGCTTAACTATCTGGGGCTATCCGATCGTTTGGAACATAAGCCGGCAGAACTTAGCGGGGGTGAAAAGCAACGAGTGGCGGTAGCTCGCGCATTGGTGAATGACCCTTTAGTTGTTTTTGCTGATGAACCATCAGGGAACCTCGATTCCAGGAACCAGGATGAATTGATGGATCTGTTTGTGGATTTGCGGAAGCAGTTTAATCAGACTTTTGTAATTGTCACTCACGATCAGCATTTGGCCGATAAAGCCGATCGCACAGTTCATATTGTGGATGGTGTGATTGTTGATTAAGTTCCGGCTTCCTTTTTTTGCATTTAGAGCTTTTGCGGATTTCTCTTTTGTTTTGCTTGTTTTTGAATATGACCAATACCAGTGAAATTGTTGATTTTCTTAATGACAAGGCCTCTCATTATGAGGCTCGCTGGTTTATTGATGAAGATCCGGTACAAATCCCCCATTTGTTTACGAAAAAGGAGGATATCGAGATTGCAGGTTTTCTGACGGCAACGCTTGCATGGGGACAAAGACGAATGATTCTCAAAGCTTGCCGGCAATTAATGGAACGGATGGAAATGTCCCCTTATGATTTTTTGATGGAGGCCCCGGATGACGAGTTACAGGTTGCAGATAATTTTGTGTACCGCACCTTTAACAGCATTGATGCCAATTATTTTCTGAAAGCTCTTGCTCATATTTACCGTGAAAAAGGGGGGCTTCAGCAGGTGTTTATTGATGGATACCGTCGTGGTGGAATTGATAAGGCAATCATTCATTTCAGGGAGGTTTTTATGTCTTTCGACCCTCCGGTACGCACCAACAAGCATGTGGCCAATATTCTGAAGAATTCTTCAGCAAAACGCTTAAATATGTACCTGCGCTGGATGGTGAGAACAAACTCTCCGGTGGATTTCGGATTGTGGAGAGATATTTCCATGGCGGATCTCTTGATTCCGCTGGATGTTCACGTTGGAAGGGTTGCCCAGCAGCTGGGATTGTTGAGTAGGAAACAACAGGATTTTAAAGCGGTGTTGGAGCTAACAGGTAAGTTGGCCGGGTTTCGGCCCGAAGACCCCGTTTTTTATGATTATGCCCTGTTTGGCCTTGGGGTTTACGAAAAATTCTGATGGTTAGGAGGTATGTTTAAGTTTCAGCAGTTTACAGTAATACAGGAGAATGCCGCCATGAAGGTTGGAACAGATGGAGTGTTGCTTGGAGCCTGGACTCCTGTTGATCTTCAGCCCGCAAAAATTCTTGATGCGGGTACTGGAACAGGCCTGGTGGCATTAATGTTGGCACAGCGTACCCGTAATGCAATGATTGATGCCGTGGAAATTGACGATGCAGCCTGCGTCGATGCCCGAATCAATTTTGAAGCATCTCCCTGGAATGATCGACTAAATCTCTATCATGCATCTCTTCAGGATTTTGCTGAAAACAGTGCCTCTTCTTATGATTTGATTGTCAGTAATCCTCCTTTCTTCAGCGGGAGCATGAAAAATGAATGTTCCCGCAAAGCAACCGCACGGCATGATGTATCACTGACCGCAGAGGATCTGCTGGAAGGTGTGAATAAATTGCTTTCTGTTGATGGTGTTTTCTCTTTGATTCTTCCGGTTTATGATTATGAGAGCTTTAGGTTGAAAGCTGCTTGTTCCGGGATGTATGAGCAAAAACGCCTGATGGTGCATCCCAACCCAGGTAAACCCGCTAAAAGGGTATTGTCAGTGTGGACACGCAAGCAGGTGAATTTACCTATAATTGAAAGTCTTGATGTTGAGGAGTCCAGGCATAAATATACTCCCGGTTTTAAAAATATTGTTTCCGGTTTTTATCTTGCATTCTGAAATTAGTTTTGCTTTTTAGAATTTTTTAAGGATAGGATGATAACCTGAAAGCAATGACTTTTTTATGACTTGATAGTTTCCCGATTGAAATGAGGATGGAGCTTTGATTTCTCCCTCGGCTTTGCCGTTTTGTTTACAAAGACAACTACCACAATAGGGTATGTATAAAAGAATCACGAATTTCATCAGACCAATTAACTTATAATGATTTTATACTGAAGAAATGAGCATGGTAACCATTGCCGCAAAACAATATGGCTTAAGTTTATAGTTGCGTGTGGATGTTTAAAGATTGCTTCGGGCAACGCCCGAAGCAATCTCTAATTGCAAAAACGTTATTTTAAACCATAGTCAATAATGTGTGTAAGTTGCTGTATTCGAGTTTTATCCGGCATCGATAAGCAAATTTTTTACGGATGAATATCTTTTTTCATTCCGGAATTTGTTTTGTCAGGCATTCGAATTCGCTGGTTGGAACAAAACGAATATCTTTGCAGGTCATTTCTGATATCATGAATCAAAACAACATAATCAAAGAAACCTATTCCCGGCATTACGTGCCAAATCTTATTTTGGCCATGCCGGTAATGCTGGCTCAGGCCGGCCAGATGGTTGTGGTGCTTGCCGACAACCTGATGGTTGGGCAATTGGGCACGGTTCCACTGGCTGCAGTCTCCTTTGCCAATACAGTTTTTGTGGTGGGGATGGTTTTTGGACTGGGTATGGTCAACGGATTGACCCCTCTTGTGGGAAAAGCTTATGGAGGTGGCAATAAGCAGTTGGCATCTTCATGGTTTAAGCAGAGCCTGTATGCATTTCAGGCTGCAGGACTTGTCCTCACTTTATTGTTGTGGCTGGTTGGATACCTGATGCCTTTTATGGGGCAGCCGTCCGATGTGGTAGAGGTAGCATTGCCTTACTACAGAGTGTTGGTGGTCTCAATGATTCCTTTTGTGTTGTTTTTTACGTTCAAACAATTTGCCGAGGGTTTGGGAAATACCCGTATTGCGATGGTTATTACGGTTTCGGCCAACCTGCTGAATATATTTCTGAATTATATCTGGATATTTGGAAAATTTGGTTTTCCTGCTTATGGAGTAATGGGTGCGGGATATGCTACCCTTACTGCCCGTATGGTGATGCCATTGCTTTTTATGTGGGTCTATTTTAAGTTCGATTTTTTCAGGTACTATCGCCGTCATATCGGAGAAACCAAATTTTCCTGGAGTAAGAGCCTGCATCTGATGCGGCTTGGGCTTCCCATTGGAGGGCAGCATTTTATCGAAGTTTTGTCTTTCAGTCTTGGAAGTATAATGATGGGATGGTTAGGTGCTGCTGCTCTTGCAGCTCATCAGATTGTATTGAGTTTTGCCAGTTTCACCTTTATGGTGGCTCAGGGAATTGCTGCAGCCACCACGGTGAAGGTCAGTCAGTTTGTGGGGCAAAAGCGTTTTAATGCCTTGCGAGCAACGGTTTTTGCTTCTCTGCATTTGGTGCTGGTGTTTATGGGAAGTGGTGCTGTTCTTTTTATATTCGGCCGCAACTTCATTCCGGGTTTGTTTATTGATAGCGGGGAAGTGATAACTATTGCCGCAGGCCTGATGATTGTTGCTGCAGCGTTTCAGCTTTTCGATGGCTTGCAGGTGACCATGCTGGGAGCTTTGAGAGGGTTGGAAGATGTGAACCTTCCTTTTGGGATGTTGGTGGTGGCTTACTTTGTTCTTGCACTTCCGGTGGGGTACTTTTTTGCCTTTACCCTTGACGTTGGCCCGGAGGGTATTTGGTATGGTTATCTGCTCGGTCTTTTTTCTATTTCGATGTTCCTTTTGCTGCGATTCCGATGGCTGACCAGAAATATGCATCTTTCCGAAAGACCCCAAAAATAAAACGATATGCAAACAATAGACGTAATAAATTCGGTGACCGAACTTTCCGATGCCCGTGTTGCCGGAAAAACTGCGGTGGTAATTGATGTACTTCGCGCTACATCTGTGATGGTGACTGCTCTTTTTTACGGAGCAGAAAAAGTGATTCCGGTGCTTTCCAAAGAAGAGGCGTTCTCTTACCGTCTCAATAATTCCAAAGAGACTGTGATTCTTGCAGGGGAAAGAGATGCTGATCCCATAGAAGGTTTTGATATGGGAAACAGTCCATTGGAATTAATACCGGAAAAGTTATCTGAGGCTACTTTGGTGATGACAACCACCAATGGTACCAAAGCCATTCGTAAAGCCCAAACTGCCGGGTGCCTTTTCATTGCATCATTCTTAAATGCCCGGGCCACGGCAAATGCTTTAACAGAGGCGGAAGAGGTGGTTTTGATTGCATCAGGTACCAATGGAGCTTATTCTTTAGAAGATGTTTTGTGTGCCGGCTACATGGTAGAACTTTTCATGCAACAAGGTCATCCTGCAATATTTACTGATGCTGCATTGGGTGCATTGAATCTTTATGAGAACAATAAAGCAGATTTCCCGGGTATATCAGTGAGGGGCAGACATTACAATATTTTGAAGCAAAAGGGACGTGAAAAAGATCTTGATTATTGTTTTCGCAGAGATGTGCTTGACATTGTATGTGTAAGAAACGGGGAAAAAATTGTCCTTCGGTCGGAGTGATGAGTGATTTTCCTGGGAATTTATGGTCTTTATTGATGGACCTGTCTTTCTTTTAGCCAAAAAAAAAGTGACAGATTTAAACCTGCCACTTCAGCCTGGTTTATTCATGAGTTTTCGTTATGAGATGTTTAAATACCAATAAATTCAGGCAACCGCAGAGAAAATTGATAAAGTAAATAGTGAACTATTTTCAAGTCAATTTTATTGAGGACGCCTGAATTTAGCAGGTAGTTGAACATCGTAATAGATAATTTATGAATAATCCAGGTTAGTTCAAATGCTTTCAGTGTCTCACTCTTCAACCTTTTTATTCAGCAAGATGTGAGCAGCAATACCCCCAATAATTAATAGCAATGAAACAATCAGGTAAATGTTATCGATGTAATTGTTCATTGCATAAACCCCCAAAATTACAACGGCGGCAATAATCATCAGTATTCCAAGGTTCTTCAGAAGATATTTCATAACATGTAATTTTGATTACCTTTTCTTATTTTGAATGCGAATATAAAAATATTAATTGAATCGGGGATTTCAAAATTAAAGATTTACAAATACAGGACAGGTAAAAAACTTTTTTGCAATCGCTACGGTGTTGATTCTCTTTTTATCTTTGTGGGAAATTCGCAATTTAGGTAGAACTCCGAAAACCATAGTTTCTTGGCTAAAGATAAAAAAAATATTGTTCAGACTCCCCTGATGAAGCAATACTACAGCATAAAGGGGAAATATCCCGATGCCATTTTGCTGTTTCGTGTAGGGGACTTTTATGAGACTTTTTCTGATGATGCTGTAAAAGCGGCTGAAATATTAGGTATTACATTGACCAAACGTGCCAATGGTTCAGCGTCTTCTATCGAACTGGCAGGATTCCCCCACCATGCGTTGGATACTTATCTTCCAAAATTGGTCAGGGCCGGACAGCGCGTGGCTGTTTGTGATCAGCTCGAAGATCCGAAACTGACTAAAAAGATTGTCAAAAGAGGAGTAACAGAATTGGTGACTCCGGGAGTTGCCATTAATGACAATATTCTGGAACATCGGGAGAATAATTTTTTGGCTGCTGTACATTTGGATAATAAAGCTGCCGGAGTAGCTTTTCTGGATATTTCTACGGGTGAGTTTCTTACTGCTGAAGGACCTTTTGATCATATTCAGAAATTGGTATCAGGGTTTAAACCTAAAGAGGTATTGTTCGAGAAACAGCGAAAAAGTCAGTTTGCTGAGTTGTTCGGCTCCGGTTACTATACATTTGGTCTGGATGACTGGGTCTTCACTGAAGAGTCCGGACGGGATCGTTTATTGAAACATTTTGAAACAAAATCACTGAAAGGTTTCGGGGTGGAACGATTGAAGCTTGGGACCATTGCAGCCGGAGCTGTTTTACACTACCTGGATCTGACACAACATCATCAGATCAAACATATTTCCAGCCTTTCGCGAATCGATGAAGATAAATATGTCTGGTTGGATCGGTTTACCATCCGGAATCTGGAGATTTTTTCTTCTGTGAATGAGGGAGGGCGATCCCTTACGGATATCATTGATCATTCAGTTACTCCAATGGGGAGTCGTTTGCTCAAAAGATGGATTGCACTTCCGCTGAAGGACGTGCAGCCTATTAAAGACCGTCAGTCGGTGGTCGAACACTTTTTTAAAGATCCGCAGTTAAAAATGGATCTGGAGAGTCAACTTCGTCCTGTGGGAGATTTGGAACGTCTGGTTTCAAAGGTGGCTTCCGGTCGGATTACCCCACGGGAAATGATTCAGATGCGCAATGCATTAAACAGCATTGAGCCCGTTAGGGAGTTGTGTCTGCATGCAGATAATGATGTGTTAAATCACATTGGGGGCCAGTTGAATCCTTGTGTCACAATAAAAGAGCGAATCGAAAAAGAGATTATGCCCGATCCTCCCAATCAACTGAATAAAGGGAATGTGATCAGGGAGGGAGTTTCCAAAGAACTGGATGAACTTCGACACATCGCTTTCTCAGGTAAAGACTATCTGAATGAACTTCTGAAAAGAGAAACGGAGCGGACCGGGATTACAAGCCTGAAAATAAGTTTTAATAATGTTTTTGGATATTACATTGAGGTAAGGAATACCCATAAAGATAAGGTTCCTGATGATTGGATCAGGAAACAAACTCTTGTAAATGCCGAAAGATATATTACGGAGGAATTGAAAGAATATGAGGCCAAGATTCTCGGAGCCGAGGAGCGAATGTTGGTTTTGGAAACCGAGCTGTTTAATGCGCTTACTGTGGCACTGGCCGATTTTATTCCTGCCATCCAGCTCAACTCTAATTTGCTTGCACGAATCGACTGTCTGGTGGGTTTTGCATCACTGGCTGCTCAGAATAATTATGTGCGTCCGGTGATTACTGAGGAGGATAGCCTGGATATTAAGGCCGGACGTCATCCGGTAATTGAGAAACAACTTCCGGCTGGCGAGGAGTATGTACCCAATGATGTTTATCTCGACAATGACAAGCAGCAGATTATAATTATTACAGGGCCTAATATGGCTGGTAAGTCGGCCTTGCTCAGGCAGACTGCACTTATTGTTCTGATGGCACAGATTGGAAGTTTTGTGCCTGCCGAAAGTGCCACCATCGGAGTGGTTGATAAAATTTTTACACGTGTGGGGGCTTCCGACAATATATCATTGGGAGAATCTACTTTTATGGTGGAGATGAATGAAGCTTCCAGTATTTTGAATAACCTTACTCCGCGAAGCCTTGTTTTGTTTGATGAATTGGGGCGAGGAACCAGTACATATGACGGAATTTCCATTGCCTGGTCCATTGTGGAATATATTCATGAAAATACGCGGGCCAGAGCCAAGACCTTGTTTGCCACCCATTATCATGAACTCAATGAGATGGAGAAGTCTTTTCCCCGTTGCAAAAATTTTAATGTCTCGGTTAAAGAGGTGGATAATAAAGTGATTTTTCTTCGCAAATTGGTTCCAGGAGGCAGTGAGCATAGTTTTGGTATTCATGTGGCACGTATGGCCGGGATGCCGCCCAGTGTTGTGAAACGTGCCAATGAAATTCTTGGCGAACTGGAAACCAACAATAGGCAGGGAGGTATATCTAAACCGGTAGGAGATCTGGCTCAACACAGGGAAGGTTTTCAGCTTAGTTTCTTTCAGTTGGATGATCCTGTGCTTCAGCAAATAAGAGATCAGATTGTTAATCTGGACATTAACAATCTGACCCCTATGGATGCTCTTAATAAGTTGAACGAGATTAAGCGGATTTCCGGATTAAAGTGATTTTGTTTTTGGGGCCGCGGGAATAGATCCCCAGGGAATAGGATGGGGCGCTTCTATGGAGCTTTGGGGGGCTTGTTTTATGGTGCCATAGGTACGGTACATTTTATTGTCAGGGATTTTAATCCCGGGGCTTTTGTTTTGTTCGGTGATGTTCTTCCTGGTTTTGTATGTACCGGAATACCTTTTGAATATGTGATCGGTTGCAAGTGAAACAACCAAATCCCTGTTGCCATTCAAAACGATGGTTCAATTAATTAGTTTCGTTTAGCTATTTGGAAGATTATGCTTTAACTATTTTCATCAAATCTGACACGGCCTATGTTGGTTTAAGCGCTATAAAGCAATGAACATGTTCTTCAACTCCCTTGACAAAATGTTTATGCAACCTGTTTCATTCATTAAGTTTCCCATTGCATAAGGTAAGAAAGTCAAATTGGTTTGATTTAAGGAAAAGTGAATGAGGGTCGGTGTTTCACCAAATGTAAAAAGGCCGGTAAAAACCGACCTTTTAGTACCCGGAGCGGGACTTGAACCCGCACGGCCGCAATGGCCACTGGATTTTAAGTCCAGCGTGTCTACCAATTCCACCATCCGGGCGGATGTGAAATCCTTTAAATGCGGTGCAAATATAGTTTTTTCAGTTGTTCTCTACAACATTCGGTTGGTAGTTTTTTGCTTTTATTCTTCGTGAATTTGTAAACGATTGAAGAAGTGGGTATTATTTTTTTAAGAAAAACCACCTTTTTCTAAAGGTTGTGTCGGTGTTCTTTAAAATTTTTTGGTGAAATAATTGTTTTCAATCCCCCTGTTTTTGCATAAAATGTGGTGAGTGGTTTTATGGTGGGACGAATGAATGATGCGAATTGAACACCTTATTTTAAAAAGTTGTTCCTTTGTGGAGAGTTTTAAATCCAAAAAAGAAATATGACAAAACAAATCTATTCGGTAATAAAAGGAACCGGTTCTTATGTTCCTCCGAGAATTGTAAAGAATGAGGATTTTTTGCAAAATGAGTTTTATGCTCCTTCCGGTGAGCGGATGAATAAGCCGACAAAAGTTATTATTGAGAAGCTGAAAGAAATTACTGAGATTGATCAGCGCAGACATGTGGATGATCAGTATGTGTCTTCTGACATTGCTGCCTTTGCTGCAGAAAAGGCAATCCAGTCGGCGGGTATTGATAAGGAAAGTCTGGACTATATTATTGTAGCCCATAATTTCGGAGATGTCAGTAAAGAAACCGGGCGTACGGACATTTTGCCTTCCCTGGCTTCCAAGGTAAAGCATCAGCTTAAAGTAGAGAACCCGTTTTGCGTGGCATATGACCTTTTGTTTGGATGTCCGGGATGGGTGCAGGCACTCATTCAGGCCGATTTGTATATCAAAACCGGGGAAGCCAAAAGAGTATTGGTTATCGGTGCAGAGACATTGTCGCGTGTTTCTGATCCTCACGATGTGGATAGTATGATCTATTCCGACGGTGCCGGTGCTGCTGTTGTTGAAGCCAAGGAGAGTGATGCTCCGGTGGGGATTATTTCTCATATTTCCAGAACGGATACCCTCGACAATGCTTTTCTTTTGAGTATGGGGCCATCCTACAATAAAGAGCTTGATCCACGACATCAATATCTTAAAATGAATGGACGGAAAGTATATGAATATGCATTGCATACAGTACCGGCAACGGTAAAGAAGTGTCTTGAAAAAGCGCAAGTTGATATTACAGAAGTAAAAAAGGTGTTGATTCATCAGGCCAATGCTAAAATGGATTACGCCATTCTGGCAAGGTTGTTTAAACTATATGGGTTGCGCGAAGTTCCGGAATATACCATGCCCATGACCATCGCCAAACTGGGGAATAATTCTGTGGCTACAGTCCCGGTTTTATTTGATATGCTGATGGAGAAAGAGATTGAAAATCACCGGTTGAAATCGGGTGATCACTTTGTCTTTACTTCTGTGGGAGCCGGAATGAATATTAATGCGATTGTTTACAGAATGCCATAAGATGAGATGAATTTGTTTTAATGGCCTGCTTTTTGCGGGCGTATTTTGACTTTTTGGGGAAAATTGCTTTGATTGCCGAAATGGGTTTTCAAAGCAATTTTTATTTTGTATTAAATATTAAACAATACACATATGTAAAATAGTGGTTGTTTTTCGAACACATTGTATATTTTTGTGTTTGCATTTTATGAATAAATTTGAGGTTTAATTAGTCAAAGTATATAACGCATGAAAAAAATAAGTCTGATTTTCTGGGTTTCGTTGATATTTAGCGGGATAACGCTTAATGCTCAGATTCTGGAACCTGTCAAGTGGGCCTTTTCACTTAATCAGTTGTCGGAGTCAGAATACGAAATTATTGCTGATGCTACCATTGAGGAAGGGTGGCACTTGTATTCTTCTAATATTCCTGAGGGTGGGCCTATTGCCACATCTGTAACTCTTGTAAACTCTGACAATCAAGTTATGTCAGGTGATTTGCGGGAGGAGCCTGAAGCGGATGTTCAGTATGATCAGGCTTTTGATATGGAACTGTCGTGGTTTTCCAATGAGGCCCGACTGATTTTACCGGTAACTATTTCAGGTACTAACGTTGTTGAGCTGGAAGGATATGTGGAATTTATGGCCTGCGATGATGAGCAGTGTCTTCCTCCCGACCGGGTTGATTTTTCTTTTACCCTTGATGGAAAGGCAGATGTTGCAGAGCAAACCTCTGTGGTATCCGAACCAGATAAGGCGGTAGAGAATGATGTGAACGTTACCTTACAGGGTAAAGAAGAATCTGTGAATAATTCCGGAAATGGGGATGACTCAGAAACCCGGGGGAACTGGACCATTTTCTGGCTCTCATTTCTTGGCGGATTTGCAGCCTTGCTTACTCCTTGCGTGTTCCCCATGATTCCAATGACTGTCAGTTTCTTTACCAAGCAGAGCAAAACAAAAGCTTCCGGCTTTAGGAATGCTATTTTTTACGGGGTTTCTATAATTGTTATTTATGTTATTCTTGGAACTGTTGTAACAGCTGTTTTTGGAGCAGATGTTCTTAATGCATTATCTACCAACCCCTGGTTTAATCTCTTTTTTGCAGCACTGCTGATTATTTTTGCCATCTCCTTTTTTGGGGCTTTCGAAATTGTGTTGCCCAATTCCTGGGTCAGTGCGGCAGACAAAGGAGCCGATAAAGGAGGGCTGATTGGTATCTTCTTTATGGCCTTTACACTTGCTTTGGTTTCGTTCTCTTGTACCGGGCCTATCGTGGGGACTCTGATTGTTCAGGCGGCCTCGGTAGGCGGAATGGCTCCTGTTATCGGCATGCTTGGTTTTTCATTAGCATTGGCTCTCCCGTTTGCTCTGTTTGCTGCTTTCCCTGGCTGGCTCAACTCTTTGCCCAAATCGGGGGGGTGGTTAAATTCTGTGAAAGTGGTTCTGGGATTTCTTGAACTGGCCTTTGCCTTTAAATTTCTGAGTATTACCGATATGGTTTGGGGACTTCATGTGTTGGAACGTGAGGTGTTTATAGCTATTTGGATTGCCATATTTGGTGGTCTTGGATTCTACCTGATGGGAAAAATACGGTTGCCGCATGATTCACCCATGGAACACTTACCGGTTTCCCGTATGATGCTCGGCCTCGTGGTTTTTGCGTTTACCATTTATATGATTCCCGGGTTGTGGGGAGCTCCTGTTAACCTGATTAGTGGATTTCCACCACCCAATAATTATGCGGAATCACCTTATGGTGTCGGCAATAAAGCTCCCGGGAGCGGAGGTGGAAGTGCAACTCCTTTAAGTGAAGATATGCACCTCGGACCGCAGGGGATTCCGGCATTCGATGACTATGAAAAGGCTTTGGCCTATGCGAAACAGGAGAATAAGCCTCTTTTATTGGACTTTACCGGAAAGGGGTGTACCAATTGCCGCAAAATGGAGGATGCTGTTTGGTCGGATCCCACTGTGAAAGAGATGATCGCCAACGACTATGTTCTGACTTCGCTCTATGTGGATTACCGGGAGAAACTACCAGAAGAAGAACAGTATGTTTCGTCGGTTACCGGGAAAAAAATCAGGACGATTGGAAACAAATGGAGTGATTTTCAAATCTCGCGTTTCCAAAGAAACAGCCAGCCCCATTATGTGATTCTCGGGCATGATGAGAAGCCTCTGGTTGAGGAAAGAGGTTATGATACCAATATCCAGGACTATATTGACTGGTTGAAGTCGGGGTTAGAGGCGTTTGAGAATCGGTAATAAAAAGATCTGAGATCTTCCGGGAGTTTTTATTGGATAATCTATTAGCAGAGGGTTGATTTTTGGTAAAGCCGAAAGTTGATCCTCTGCTGCATTTTGGTCATTTACAAAAGCAATAAAGTTCATTAATCTACACTAACATATTGTTGGTAAAAATAATCTTTACCTTGGGTTTTTATTCCTTTAGCTTTGACAGATAAAGTAGTTGTACTTTGAATCTGACCAAAATCTGACCAAATAATGAGGAAAATACTGTTTATTATTTTTATATCCGCGTTTGTGTGTATTTCTGCAAACGCACAACAAATCGACTTCTACAATCTCGAAGAAGAACAAATTTATAATCCTTCCAGAAAATACAATACATGGTCGGTAACAGCCGGAATTGGTCCTGTTGTTTATTATACGGATGTGGTTGATTACACCGTTTTTCCTTCCCAGAACTGGAAGTTTGGCCCCTCTATTCTTGTCGGCAAGCAGTTGGGCAGGCCATGGTCTGTAGATGCCCAGTTTCTTATGGCAGATATGTATGGGGAGAAAAATTCTCGCTTTTTTGAAGGGGATTTTTACGATCTCACACTAAATCTTAATGTGAGTATTAATCAATTGGTTTTGTTTGGTCCCATTCGTGACCGATTGAATATCTATGGTAAAATTGGTTTGGGGGTTAATTATTTCAGAGCCCGTCAAAGAAATATTGAAACAGGCGAATGGATTACCGTAGGAGATGTCCATGGTGGAACTCCCGGATATCCGCGCCCCTACGGCTGGTCTGATGATGATTTTCTGGCCATTGGGTATGAAAAGGACAATCCGGAGGAGAAAACCGACAGGGGCAGTGAAATGGTTGTTCCCATTGGTTTGGGAATCGATTACCGGATTAATAAAAGCTTTGATGTAGGATTTGAATTAATGTTAAGAAATCTCAGTCAGGATAATCTGGATGTAAATCTAACGGGTGCTGACAATGATTCTTATATGTCCAATTCAGTGACAGTTACATATAAAATAGGTAAAAAAGACAAACGTCATGCCTTGTGGACCTATAAGGATTTTAACATGGGATGGCAACGTAATCGCAGGGTGGATCCCAATGCACAGAAACTTGACTCTCTGCGTCAGCGGTTGGAGGAAATTGCGGCCAATGATTCTTCGGTTACCGATACTACATTTATTTATCGGGAACAAATTGAATATCGAAAAACTCTTGCAGCTTCCGTGTTTTTTGACTTCGATAAGGCTGATATAAAAACGGATGCCCACAAAGTTATTGCCGTTGTAGCGCGCTTTATGAAAGAACACCCTGAAGAGGATATTCTTGTTCAGGGATACTGTGATGAACGTGGGGCAGATGATTACAATATCAGACTTAGTCAGAGACGATGCAATGCTGTGGTGGATGTCCTGGTAAATGATTATGGCCTGGACGAAAACAGAATAAGCACTGAACCAAACGGGGAGGGTAAATTGCTTTCTGATACCAAGAAGCTTGCACCACGGGGAGTCCATATGGTGAATCGAAGGGTTGATATCTTTTTGGTCAGAGAATCGAATATTGAAGAATGAAGCTCCATATTGTTCGGTCATTAAAGTTAAACCACCAGTTCATGAGAATTTTCGGGATTATTATATTTATATTTTTTGCCACATTTGTTTCTGAAGGTCAGAATCGACGTGATTCCTTGTTTGTTTTGACACCGGATATGATATTCTCTTTCGGACAAAGCTATAACTCCTGGTCTGTTAGTGCAGGTTTTGGCCCGGTTTTTATGTATGCGGATCAAAGTGGATACAGTCTGTTTCCGAATGAAGAAGTTGATTTTGGTCCTTCCCTGCAGGTTACAAAACATCTGGTTCCTGCCTTTGCTTTTGAGATGCAATACTTGCAAAGCGATATGTTTGGACGGCAGGGCGATTATGGTTTTCGGGGTGACCTGATGGATATTTCCATCAACGGAATTGCGATTATTAATCAAATGTCTGCTCATCCGGGACCAGTCAATGATAAATGGAATTATTACCTGAAGATTGGCGTGGGAGCCACGCTCTTTCGAAGTCGTTTATTCTCCGTAGAGACAGGAGAGGTGGTCCGGAGAAGTCAGTTATACAATAGTTCTAATCCTGATTATGTGGTGTTGGGATATGATGTGAAAAATCCGGAAGAGAAAACATCACGGGCTACTGATATTGTTTTGCCTTTTGGTGCAGGTCTGATGTATCGTATCAATAACCGGTTTGATGTGGGAGTGGAGAGTATTCTTCGTTTTTCCGCTTCTGATCGTCTGGACAACATTCTTACCGGGGCAACCAATGACAGATATTTATATACATCACTGAACATCAGTTATAAATTTGGAGATAAGGATCGGCGGCATATGCGGTGGACATACCGGGCAGAAGGGATGGATGTATTCGGGAGACCTCAGGAGGATCCATTGTTAGCTGAAATCCGCCAGCTGGAAGAAGATATTGACATTTATGAGGCAAACCGTCCGGTGCATAAGGATTCGGTTGTAATCACCGAGACATTAAGAGTTGTTTACGATCAGTACAATGTTAGAACCATTTTCTTTCCTCCGGGACACATTCGTCGTTTTAGTCCTGCAGATCAGTTGTTGATGGGCCGAATTGCTGTGGAATTGAATAATCATGACGATAAAAAATTAACGCTCTATGGTTATGCCGATAGCGACGGGGATTCTGAAAAAAACATGGAAATTAGTCGTGAGCGCTGCCTGGCTGTGAAAGAGTATTTTGTATATGAATTGGGGCTGAATCCCGGCAGGATTAGTATTGTTCCTTTGGGAGAGGAGAATCCGCTTTCCCCAGTGAGTGACTTGTCCCCACGTGGTTTAAAGATGGCCAACCGGCGGGTCGATTTGGTTGTTGAATAACGAATTCAACAGGGATTGACAACTAATGGCCTGCTACCACAGGTGTGACAATTTTATGCGTTGTACCACTTTTTTCTTTTGCCCAATGCTCATTATCTGATTTTACAATTTTCTTCCATTTGAACATTCAGGAATAATTGACTGTTGCATATAAGACAAAAATGTCTTAAATTGTTGCTACGTTCTTTTATGTGAAACCTGAAAGCTGACAAACAGACTTTCAAAAAACCTTTTGCTTATGGTGAGATTTGAAAAGTTGTATTGCAGAAAAAGGCTTTTTGACCGTGATTTTCTTTATGGGGTTTCCCAAAATGGCGGGTTTGTGAAAGATCCGGAAGCGTTTTTTTCAGGACCTGCTGAGAATTCTTCTCCCGATAGAGAGGTGGATGAAGATACATGTCGGGGAACTGATGAAGAAACTGTATTGTAAAACTGTTGTTGGACATGGCCTGGTTTTCAGGTTTGGTCCAACTTTTTTTATTTATCAGGTTTTATTCACATTTCTCCAATTCTCTATGGTACTTGTATTAACCTACCTTATACCAAAAACAGGTAAGGTGTAAACAGGCTGAATCCCTAAGAGCAATAGCCCAGAGCAACGCCTTGGGTCTGGAGTTATCTCCAATATTGGTCGCGTTGCGACCAATAAAGAGAAGGGAAATTGATTTATTCCAATTTTCCTGAGGTCTTGCCCCAGACTATTGCTTAAAGAACTTCGGCCTTTTAAAAACACAGCCTCATTTTGTCAAAGCGGCAATATGTATTTCCCTAAAAGGAAAAAGCCTCGCTTATGGGAGGGTTGATTAATTCATGAATTATCTATTACAATATCCAACTATCTGCGGAATAAAAGTGTACTCATCAAAATTGACTTGAAAATAGTTCACTATTTGCTACTTCAAATTTGATTGTGGTTACGTGTATTTCTTGATGTTTGCACATCTTACAATGATAATCATGAATAAACAAGTTTAAATAATTAATTTTAATGATTGTACTCTTCGATGGTTTTTGTGTCTTGTGCAGTGGTTTTGCCAGATGGCTTAAAAGACAGTATTCAGGCAATATTCAACTTAAAGCTATGCAGTCGGATGGAGGCCAGGAACTACTTAAGTTGTATGGATATTCTGTCGATAACCCGGATGAAGTGGTGGTTGTTGATCAGCAGGTTTCCTATTCGGGTGCTTCTGCAGTGCTATATATTCTGAAACATGGAGGACGACTCTCCCGTTTTCTCTATTTTCTGCTGAGGATGATCCCCAACAGCTGGATAAAAGGACTCTACCGGCTGGTGGCTAACAACCGGTATAAGTGGTTTGGTCGCCGTGCTTCCTGCACCGTTATTCAGGATTGAGCTCCCCCTTTTGATCTTCCCGGTATTTGGCCGAAAGCATGGACAGGGTTTTTCCAAATACTTTCAAAGCTTCATTGGTTCCCTCTGAAATTTCTTTTCCTTGTAATTTCAATACAAATGCATTATACATGGCAGCCAGCATTAACTCTATATCATGCTCGGGCCGGGGTTGCATTTTCTCTTCCAGTTCTTTAATCAGTGGGACAGCTTTCATAAATTGATGCTGATATGCCACCTCCTTTTTTGAATGCATAAGAGCAATGTGCAGCCGGTTCATGTCATTCACGGTGTTGGTAATCACTTGCAAGTGTCCTGACTGTTCTTTTTTCTCATTTCGCATCATCTCCACAAGGTTTTCATACCATTCTTCCAGCTCTTTTTTTGTTTCTTCGGGCTGCTCATACTGCTTGATAATGGTTCCCCTGATGGTGTCCATATTTAGGCCGGAGGCTCTCAATAGATCTTCAATTTGCCACATATACAGGACGTAACCTGCGATGTCACTATTTTTTTTATGTCTTGATATAATCATAATCCGGATTGAATAGTTGGTTTAGCTCAAATCGTTTTTTAAATTATCGAGATCTCGACGGTCCTTTTTTGTGGGGCGTCCTGTTCCTTTGGGGCGGCTAAGTTTTTGGGTCATTCTGGCCATATCCAGCAAGTCGAGTTCTTCTTTTGGAGTGATGTCTTCAAGAAAATCAGGGACCAGTTTGGCACCCATTCGCTTTTCTGATAAATCCAACACCTTATAGGTTTTTACTGCAGGGGGTACTTTGATTGATATCTTATCTTCCCGTCGGATCATCCGTGACGACTTCACCGGTTGTTCGTCAATGGTAACTCTTCCTTTTTTGCAGGCTTCCGCTGCCAGACTTCTGGTTTTAAACAATCTTACGGCCCACAAGTATTTGTCTATTCGTACGCTTTCAGTTTTGTTCATAGCAGATTGCTTAGAGGTTGTCTATAAATTAAGCAAAGTTTGTTTTTAGTCATGTGTAGGGTCAGAAAGTGCCAATTGCAAGGCTTGCGACCGCGTGCCGCCTAAAGCTTTAGCGGTGGCGCAAGTCGCCAAAAGCGTAGTTTACTTACGTAAATGAGTATTTTGGCGGCAAGCGTAACGCAGCAAGTGGTACTTTATGGAAAGACACTACTTATTGTTGTAATGGCTCATGGTTTGTGCAAGACCGATGGTTCCAAAACCTTTGATGATCTCGATGGCTTTGTCTATTCTTTCTGGCAGAGCAACTTCTTCGTCCCTGTCCCAGGTTCCCAATACATAATCAATCTGTCGGCCGCGTGAATAATTATCTCCGATGCCGAATCTGAGTCGGGCATATTGGTTATGTCCCAATACCTGGTTGATGTTTTTCAGTCCGTTGTGACCGGCATCGCTTCCTTTGGCTTTGAGTCTGAGCGTACCAAAAGGCAAGGCCAGGTCATCCAACACGACCAGCAATCTTTCTGCTGGTATCTTCTCCTGTTTCATCCAGTAATTGATCGCTTTTCCGCTGAGATTGACATATGTCGATGGTTTTAACAATACGAATGTGCGTCCTTTGAATTTATATTCCGTTACATTCCCATAGCGGCTGTCCCTGAATTCAATATTTTCCTGTTTGGCCAGTTCGTCTAATACGTCAAACCCAATATTGTGGCGGGTATGTTCATATTCCCGGCCTATATTCCCAAGTCCTGTAATTAAATATTTCACGCTATTGTCCGATTCTTTTTCTGCCGGTTGCAGCAGTTGTTTTATTTTTTCAAAAAGCCCCATGCTTATTTTACTTTTGTTTGATGTCATCGGCAAATGTATCAGGTAAGGAGCTTCCGGTAACAGAGATAAAATGCCCTGTGTTGGGTTTGACTCAATCATCTTTTTTTGAAGCCTTGTGGGTGATTCCGGGTTTTAGAAATATTATGATTCTGAGTTACCTGACACTTTCTGTGTGCAAAAGTAAGATTTTTAGTTCAGGGACTGCTTTGCACTGAAACACAAAAACCCCCATATACAGATATGGAGGTTTTTGAAATATGGTTGAAAGACTACTCTTCTCCAGTGGTTCCTGCAGCACGGGCAGCTCTTGTAAGCTTAACAGAAACAACCACCTGGTTTTTGTTGTTAAGCAGTTCAAGATTTTCAAAGTCAAGTTCTCCTACCTTAAGGCCTTTCCCAAGGCCAAGTTTGGCAATATCAATTTCAAGCAGTGTGGGAAGATCTTTAGCCAGACCTTTAACTTTCAGCTTACGTTTCTCAATAGTAAGTTTACCACCTGCTTTAACTCCTGCAGCCAGACCTTTGGTTTTAACAGGAATCTCAATCACAACAGGCTTATCCTCGAATACCTGAAGGAAGTCCACATGGAGTGCATCATCAGTTACGGGATGATATTGTACGTCCTGAATAACAGCATTATGAACAGTCCCGTCAATATTCAGTTTCACAAGGTGAACATCGGGAGTGTAAATTAGCTTGTTAAAATCTTTCAGAAGCGCTGCAGCATGAAGCGTTTCTTCTCCACCGTAAAGTACGAAAGGTACTTTTTCTTCACTACGAAGTTGTTTGGTTGCTGTTTTTCCAAGGTTCTCGCGCTTGGCAGCTTTGAGTTCAATTGTTTTCATCTTTTTGTTTTTGAATGTGTTACTCAAAATTAAGATTGTAATGTGAAACCTTAATCTCCCATCACACTACGCCATTTTGGCGGCCGCAAAGGTAATAATTAAATTACAAATTGCGTACTTATGGATTGATAATTATAAACTTTATCAATGGTGTCGGCGAATAATTGAGCGGCCGAGAGCACCTTAATTTTCTCTGATTTTTTCCTCAAAGGAATGGAATCCGTTACATAAATCTCACAGATGCTTGATTTCTCGATGTTCTCGTAAGCAGGACCGGAAAGAACCGCATGAGTTGCGAATGCGCGCACACTGGTTGCACCTTGTTCAAGCATCATGTCAGCAGCTTTGGTGAGCGTACCTGCTGTATCCACCATGTCGTCCACAATGATTACATTTTTTCCGGACACATCACCGATGATTCTCATTTCATCTACCACGTTGGCCTTGGAGCGATGTTTGTGGCAAATAACCATGGGGGCATCCAGGAACTTGGCGTAAGTGTTGGCCCTTTTGGAGCCACCCACATCGGGCGAAGCAATGACCAGGTTTTCCAGGTTCAATTTGCGGATATGAGGCACGAAAATTCCGCTTGCATATAGATGATCCACGGGGATATCAAAAAATCCCTGAATCTGATCTGCGTGTAAATCCATCGTGATGATGCGGTCCACTCCGGCAGTGGTCAGTAAATCGGCTACCAGCTTGGCTCCAATGGCCACTCTTGGTTTGTCTTTACGGTCCTGACGGGCAAAGCCAAAATATGGCATCACGGCTACCAGTTTGTAAGCAGAAGCCCGTTTGGCTGCATCTATCATCATCAGCAACTCAAAAAGATTGTCCGATGGTGGAAAAGTGGATTGGATAAGGAAAACATGCGACCCTCTTATGGTTTCCTCATAAGCAGTGGTGAATTCTCCGTCACTAAAACGTGTCAGATTAATGTTTCCCAGTTCTCTTCCATTACAAAGACTGATTTTTTCGGCAAGATAGCGGGTGTTGGTTCCCGAGAATAATTTGATTGGTGCTTTAGGTGGCATTTAAAGTCCTGTTTATCAGTTATATTCAGTAGCGAATTCTGGTTGCAAAGGTAAGGAAAAATACCTGTTTAACGGTAAATTCTTACTAAAGTAACATATATTGTTATAAAGTAATAGTTTAAATCTGATTTTTGTTAATTTTCTCAATGTAAGAAAGAAGCTCTTCCTGCCCCTGCCTTGTGGAAGAGGAGGTCAGAAATATCGGAGGCAATTCCTCCCAGTCTTCAAGAAGTCTTTCTTTGTATTTGGTGATGTTGTCTTCCAGTTGTGCGGGTTTCAGTTTGTCGGTCTTGGTAAATACTACCGCAAAGGGGACCCCTTTAATTCCCATGTTCTGCATGAAATCCAGGTCTGCCTGAATTGGTGCATGCCGGCTGTCAATCAGCACAAACAGGTTGGATAGGTTTGTTCGATCGGTAAGGTACCCCTCAATCATCTTCTTGAATTTCTCCCGTTCTGACTTGGAGAGCTTGGCATATCCGTATCCGGGCAGATCGACCATATACCAACTGTTGTTGATAAGAAAATGATTGATAAGTCTTGTTTTTCCTGGAGTTCCTGATATTTTGGCCAGTTTTCTGCGGTCACAGAGCATATTCAGAAGCGATGACTTTCCTACATTGGAGCGCCCAATGAATGCATACTCGGGCTTATTTGGGGCAGGACAATCTTTCGGATTGGCACTGCTTGTAAGAAATGATGCTTCGGTTATTCGCATTTTTTTTTTGCAAAAATATGATGTTTTTTGGTTTGATAATAAATTTTCTTTGTAAAAGAATGAAACGTTCCTGATTTTTGAATCAGTAAAAACATAAAAGGGAATGATTGGAGAACAGTGATAAGCTTTATCCGGCCTTAACCTGGTCTATTCATAAGTTTTCGTTATGAGATGCTCAAATACCAATAAATATGGGAACCGCAAAGAAAATTGATGAAGGGAATAATATTTTATTTTCAAGTTAATTTTCTTGAGGACGCCCGTATTTAGCCGGTAGTTGAACATTGTAATAGATAATTTAGGAAAAGTTCAGGTTAAAATAAATTGAATTTTGAAAAAGCAGATTAGACTGTTTTACTGCTTCGCTATATTCCTTATAATAATTGTAGCTTGCTAACATCTGGAAGTAATTTGTTTCTATAGCAGGCATCAAAGATTATTTATTGTTGCAAAAGCAATTTGTAGAATCTTCTTAAAATCCGGTGGTAATATATCACAGATTGCTTGATGCGACAATCTATTTGGTATATTTGCATTTCACAGTAAAAGCATTTTTGATATTATGGAAAGAAAACTTTATCCGTTAAAATTTGAACCGATTCTGAAACAAAGACTGTGGGGCGGCACTAAGCTAAATACGGTTTTGAATAAATCTATTGGAGAAGTCACTGACATTGGCGAAAGCTGGGAGTTGAGCGGTGTGCCCGGAGATGTGTCCGTGGTGAGCAACGGTTTTCTAAAGGGAAATTCGCTGAGTGAATTGCTGGAAATTTATATGTCCGAACTGGTAGGGGATAAGGTTTTTGAAAAGTATGGAAATGAGTTCCCTCTGTTGATTAAGTTTATTGATGCCAATGATGTCCTTTCCATTCAGGTTCATCCTGATGACAAACTGGCTCGTAGCAGACACAATTCTTTCGGAAAAACGGAAATGTGGTACGTCATGCAGGCCGATAAGGGAGCAAGCCTGATCAGTGGTTTTAAAAAGGATACCGGAAAAGAGGAGTATCTGAAAGCTTTGGAAAATAAGAAGCTGGATGATTTGCTTGCCAGTCATGAGGTGGAGCCGGGAGATGTGTTTTTTATACCTGCCGGTCGGGTGCATGCAATCGGGAAGGGCATCTTGCTTGCTGAGATTCAACAAACTTCCGATGTGACCTATCGTATTTATGATTTTGATCGCAGAGATGCAGAGGGCAATGCCCGTGAACTGCATACTGCTCAGGCTCTGGATGCTATTGACTTCTCCGGGGGAGATGAGTACAGGACTCAATATAAAGCCAAAGAAAATGAGATTACTGCGATCGTGGAATCTCCTTATTTTGTAACCAGTTTGATTGACTTGAAAGGACACGAGCTCAGGAAAGATATTTTTGAGATTGACTCGTTTGTAATTCTGATGTGTATGGAAGGAAGTGCTGACATTATTTATAATGATGGTCAGAAAGAGTCCGTTAAGATGGGAGAAACTGTGCTTGTTCCTGCCGATTTAAAGGAATTTACCATCAAGGCAGAGCACAAATGCAAGATGCTTGAAGTGCATATGCCGGATGTTGAATCGGAGTCTAAAAAGTAATTTTAAGCCTTTGAGACAGGAAGAAAGGGGATTGATTGTCGGATTGACTGAGAATCAATCCCCTTTTTCCTGCTAGTGTCAATTCAAGTGTAGAATGTCGGGTAAGCTGCCGCTATTTATCACCTTGTGCAAATCAACAAAAAAGTAAGCTTAGCCGTAGCTACGTGAGTCTTTTTTTGAGAAGCACAAGTTAGAAAGAGCAAGGCTTGGGCCGTCAGACAATGCTTGACTTGACACTCGTGTGTCAGTTATTAAATTAGTGAAGGAATTTAGTAATTGCCACACTAGTTAAGTATTGCAGTCGGGTGCTACAGAGATGTATCAGAGTGTAATCCTTCTTTATTGATTGGTGCTTTTACCTCTCAGAAAGACTGTGTGTGAGCGAAATTGTTAGCGGATTAGGTCTTTTTTGTTAAAATTTATAACTTTGCAGACTGTAAAAATGATTAAATTGTCATGCGATGTTTGAGTACTTTCATTTAGGAAATGAATGGAAGAAATAAATTTACAGGCAATGTGCAATTTGAAAATATTATAGTTATGAAGGTACTAAAATTTGGCGGAACATCAGTAGGATCAGCACAGCGTATGCGTGAAGTGGCAGACCTTATTACCGGTTCCGACCGTAAGATTGTGGTTCTCTCCGCAATGTCGGGAACAACCAACAGTTTAGTTGAAATAGCAAATTATTTATACAAGAAAAATTACGACGGTGCCAATGAGGTTATTAACAGACTTGAGCGTGGTTACCTGAACACGGTGGCCGAACTTTTCAAAAAGGAAGAGTTCAAGCATAAAGGTCTGGAGTTGGTAAAATCGCATTTCGATTACGTAAAATCTTTCACCAAGGATGTGTTTACGGTCTTTGAGGAGAAATCCGTACTGGCCCAGGGGGAGTTGCTGACCACTGCACTTTTTAATTTTTACCTTCAGGAGAACGGACATGACTCGGTGTTACTTCCGGCATTGGATTTTATGCGTACCAATAAGAATAATGAACCGGATACGGTTTATATCCGGGAGAATCTGGAGCGCATCATGAGTGATTTTGAAGGGACTCACCTTTTTATTACGCAGGGGTATATCTGTCGTAATGCATTTGGTGAGGTGGACAACCTTCAACGTGGTGGGAGTGATTATACAGCCTCTCTGGTCGGAGCTTCTTTAGAAGTCGAGGAGATTCAGATCTGGACTGATATTGACGGGATGCACAATAATGATCCCCGATTTGTGGAAAACACCACCTCAATTGCTGAAATTTCGTTTGATGAGGCCGCCGAGCTGGCCTATTTTGGAGCGAAAATCCTGCACCCCACCAGTGTATTGCCTGCCAAACTGGCCAATGTACCGGTGAAAGTACTTAATACTATGGATCCTGAAGCTGTTGGAACCACGATTTCTTCTTCACAGCACAAAAACCGGATAACTGCCGTTGCAGCCAAAGATGGTATCACTGCTATTAAGATTAAATCAGGACGTATGTTGCTGGCTTTCGGTTTCCTGAGAAAGGTTTTTGAGATTTTCGAAAGCTATAAAACGCCCATCGATATGATTACCACTTCCGAGGTGGGAGTATCTGTTACCATTGACAATGACAGGCATCTCGACGAGATACTGGATGATTTGAGGAAGTTTAGTACTGTGGAAGTGGATTATGACCAGGTAATAGTTTGTGTTGTTGGCGACCTGGTAGCTGAAAATAAAGGGTATGCCAACCGGATTTTTGAAGCACTTAAGGAAATTCCCATCAGGATGATCTCTTATGGAGGAAGCGAGCATAACATCTCCTTGCTGGTGGATGCAAATGATAAAAAGGATGCTTTACAGGCATTAAGTGCAAAACTTTTTTAAACAAGTTACAGAATGACAAATTTTCCTACAGAGAAATTTAAAGAACTAAAAACACCGTTTTATTATTATGACATGAATCTGCTGGAGAACACTCTTTCTCTTGTAAAGAAAGAGTCTGAGAAGTATGATTTTCATGTTCATTATGCTATAAAAGCCAATGCCAATGACCGGGTTTTGGAAAAAATCCGCTCCAAAGGTTTTGGAATTGACTGTGTCAGTGGTTATGAAATACAAAAAGCACTGGATGTAGGCTTCAGTCCCGACGGGATTGTGTTTGCAGGTGTGGGAAAAGCCGATTGGGAAATAGAACTTGGTCTGAAGCACGATATTTATTGTTTTAATGTGGAGTCGCTTCCTGAATTGGAAATTATCAATGAGCTGGCGGCCAGGAATGGCAAGAAAGCCAGGGTGGCATTCAGGATAAATCCAAATGTCCAGGCGGATACTCATCATTATATTACCACCGGACTGGATGAAAATAAATTTGGTATCAGTATGCCGGATCTGGAATCAGTATTGGACAGGATGAAAGAGTTGGAGAACGTTCAGTTCGAAGGGATGCATTTCCATATTGGTTCACAGATCACGGATCTGGATAACTTTAAGGATTTGTGCATCAGAGTTAACGAATTGCAGGAGTGGTTTATTTCAAGACAACTTTTCCCCAAAGTGATAAATGTTGGTGGTGGTTTCGGAATCGATTATGACGATCCCCAAAACAATCCAATCTCAGATTTTGCTTCTTACTTCAAGGTCTTTAAGGATTTTCTTAAGCTTAAAGCGGGGCAGGAGTTGCATTTTGAACTGGGACGATCTGTTGTTGGTCAGGCAGGAAATGTGATTTCCCGTGTGTTGTATGTGAAAGAAGGGGTAAAAACCCGTTTTGCCATTATCGATGCCGGAATGACCGATCTTATTCGTCCTGCACTCTATCAGGCCAAGCATAAAATTGAAAGTCTGTCTGCCTCCGGGGATTCAAAGACTGTCAGGTACGATGTGGTGGGGCCAATTTGTGAATCATCCGACAGCTTCGGGAAGGCCATTGATTTGCCCGAACTGAAGCGTGGCGATTTTGTTGCTTTGCGAAGTGCAGGCGCCTATGGTGAGGTTATGGTTTCCAAATACAACCTGAGAGAAGAGCCTCAGGCGTTTTATTCTGATGATTTTTAAGAGATTTGATAAAAATAAAAAAACGCACGACCTGATAATTACGGCCGTGCGTTTTTTTTATATCTCATAATCCACACAGGCCCGTTTTTCCAGAATCTCTCTGATAGCAGCACCTGCTTTCACATGATCGGGATGTACCGCATAGGCCTTAAGCCCTTTCATATCATCGAATTCAGAAACCAATGACAGGTTATATTCTTCCTCCGGATTGATGTTGATTCCAACCTCCATTTTACGAAGTGTTTCAACTTTTTCAACCAGTGCTTCTAAATCGGCTTTAATCCTTTCTGATTTGTTTTTTTTCTCGTCAGCAGGCAAATCTTCTTTGAACTTGAACAATACAATGTGCTTAATCATGAGTATTATCTTTTAATTATTTGACCATCTGTTGTAATTTAGTGCCGTAAAAATATAAAAATCAAACAACATATGCTCGTAATTGGCATTGCCGGAGGCACCGGATCAGGGAAAACCACTGTGGTTCGAAAAATAATGGAAAAATTGCCTGCCGGAGAGGTGGCGCTCCTGCCACAGGACTCTTACTATCGTGATAACGGACATCTGCCTCTGGAAGAGCGGCAAAAAATCAATTTTGATCATCCCGATTCTATTGAGTTTGATCTTTTGGTGGAGCATATCCGAAAACTAAAAGCCAATCAACCTGTAGAACAACCTGTTTATTCTTATCTCTCCTGTTTGCGTTCAGAGGAGACCATCTCTGTAAGTCCAACTAAAGTGGTCATTGTGGAGGGGATTTTGGTGCTTACCCATCCCGGTCTGAGAAAGTTGATGGATCTGAAGGTGTTTGTGGATGCTGAGGCCGATGATCGTTTGATGAGGGTTATTCAGCGAGATATTGAAGAACGCGGACGAACTGTGGAAAAAGTGTTGAACCGGTATCAAAAGACTGTGAAGCCTATGCACCTGCAATTTATTGAACCCTGTAAACGATATGCAGATCTTATTGTGCCCCAGGGAGGTGAAAATCATGTGGCCATAAATATTCTCACCCATTTTATTCAACGTAACCTGTCCTAAATTTACTTATTCAAAAATCAGGCTAAAACCTTGTGTTATGCTTAACAACATTGCATCCGAAAAAATAATGTACATCGATATTGAAACGGTGCCTGAGCATCCTGCTTTTGGTATGCTTGATGATACGATGAAAGCCTTGTGGGAGAAAAAATCTTCTAAAATATCCGGTGCGGATGTTACACCGGAAGAGGATTATGTCCGGGCTGGCATTTATGCTGAATTTGGGAAGATTATTTGCATCTCGGCCGGCATCATTAAGGCCGAAAACGGAGAGAGAACACTGAGAGTGAAATCTTTTTTTGGTCATGATGAAAAGAAGTTACTGCAGGAGTTTTCGGCTGCCCTGACTAACTTCACATCTCACCCGGGAACCAATATTTGTGGACACAATGTGAGAGAATTTGATTTTCCATACATCGCCCGCAGGATTCTTATCAACGGACTGCAGTTGCCGGATATTCTGGATGTGGCAGGCAAAAAACCATGGGAGGTCAAGTTTATTGATACCATGGATCTCTGGAAGTTTGGAGATTTTAAGCATTATACCTCACTGAATTTGCTTACACACATCATGGGAATCCCATCTCCAAAAGATGATATTGACGGTAGTCAGGTGGCTTCTGTTTATTACGAGGAAGATGATGTGGAGCGTATTGCACGTTATTGTGAAAAGGATGTGCTGGCAACGGCTCAGTTGTTTCTCCGGCTGAAAGGTGAACCTTTGCTTAAACCGGAGAATGTGGTTTCTGTTTAGCAGTACGTTGGTGAAATAGTATTTTTTCGCACTATTAATATTTTGGATGGCTGGCTATCTGTATTTGTTGATTGCCGATGGGGCATAGTTGCTGCCCGGTGCTTAAAGCCCCGGGCGTTTTGGTCAGACTTCCAAAAAGTATTTAACAGTTTTCAGGAACAGGTCATGTTGTTCTGCATGAACCCAATGACCTGCACCGGGGATGTTTACAATCTGGGATCCTGGAAAAAATTTATTGATGGACAGGGAGTCGTCTTCGTGTATGTAAGGAGATTTTTCTCCTCTGATGAAGATGGTTTCGGGCATTTTTACTCCGGCAGGTGGTGTCAAATCCGAAAAGCCATCCATGACATCCTGAAGGTTGTCCCTCAGGGCTTTCAGGTTGAGTTGCCATTCATAATTCCCATCCTTTGTTCTTTTAAGGTTCTTCATCAAAAAACCTCTGAGCCTTTTCTGCGGAAAAGTTTCTTTCAGAATGTTATCGATGTCCTGGCGATTCTTAAATTTTGTCGGATCTACAGATGACAGGGCTTCTATAATTTTTCCGTGATCGGCAGTAACTTCTGCATAATTGGCATAAGAGCTGTATGATTTTGGAGCAATGTCAACCACAATCATTTTTTCTGCCATTTCCGGATATTCCAGGCAGAAACGCATCACTGTTTTTCCTCCCATGGAATGGCCCATCAGAATAGCCTTGTTGATGTTCAGTTTTTTCATCAATTCATGGAGATCCTCTGCCATTGCCTGATAGGTATGTTCCTGGCTATGTGGCGATTTGCCATGGTTGCGCTGATCAATGAGGATAACGCGAAAATCTTTTTCCAGTTCTCCTGCCACAGAAAGCCAGTTGTCAGAGGCCCCGTAAAGCCCGTGGACGATTATGATTGTTTTGTTGCCTGTTCCTTTTTCCCTGTAAAAAAGTTCCATCTCTATTTTTCTTTAATCAGAAGGTCTTTATACATATTAATGGTTCGCTCGAGTCCATAGTATAGGGCATCGCTGATAAGTGCGTGTCCGATGGAGACTTCTTTCAAAAAGGGAATTCTCTCATTGAAAAACTTCAGGTTTTCAAGATTCAGATCGTGACCTGCATTGATTCTCAGGCCTGCCTTGTTGGCAATGTTGGCTGCTTCCACGAAAGGGGCAATGGCTTTTTCCGGATTTTTTGGGTAATCTGTGGCAAAAGGCTCAGTGTAAAGTTCTATCCTGTCGGTATTTGTTTTGGCAGCGTTGACGATGAAATCGGGGTTGGTGTCAATAAAGATGGAGGTTCTGATACCATACTCTTTCAATTCACCAATGACATCCTGTAAATAAGAGAGGTGAGTGATGGTGTCCCAGCCCGAATTGGAAGTAATGGCCTCGGGCGGATCGGGAACAAGGGTTACCTGGTGGGGCCGAACTGCTTTTACCAGTTCCAGAAATCTTGGGGATGGATACCCTTCAATGTTAAATTCGGTCTTTATGACTCTCTGGATGTCGTGTACATCCCTGTATTTAATGTGTCGCTCGTCAGGGCGTGGGTGAACGGTGACACCCTGGGCTCCGAATTCCTGCACATCAACAGCCGCTTTTACAACATCCGGGATGTTCCCGCCTCTTGAGTTTCGTAGGGTTGCAATCTTATTTATGTTTACGCTGAGTTTTGTCATGATAAAAAAGTTCCAATACTTATTTCTGAGAAATATAGAAAAACAGTAAAATGTTTTGTTTGTTTAAAATTTTGAGTGTATTTTCCCAACAAAATGGGATTGTATTGTAAGTTTTATGGTTGATATGAATGCTGTTTTGAATAAAATAATTATCTTAAAGCAACAGCAAATTTACAAAGTATTTCCGGAAAGCGCATTTTTATGTTGGCAAAAGATTTAATTTCAGACATCATTCCGTCCTTAAAAACGTCCGATACAGGGGTTAATGCCCTGGCCTGGATGGAGGCATTTCGTGTGTCCCATTTACCCATCGTCAACAATAAGGTTTTTCTAGGCCTTATTTCTGATGCTGACATCTATGATTTGAATTCTGCTGATGAGCCATTGGGCAATCACCGCTTGTCACTGATCAAGCCATATGTATTCGCACATCAGCACATCTATGATGTTGTGGAGATTGCATCCCGGCTTAAACTGACTGTTGTTCCTGTTCTGAGTCCTGATCAGGATTATATTGGTGTCATAACACAAAATGATTTACTGCTCAGGTTTTCCGAGTTGATTGCTGCTCCAACCCCGGGAGGTATTATAGAAATAGAACTGGGGCCGAGAGATTATGCTCTTTCCGAGATTGCACGAATTGTGGAAGATGCCGATGCCAAGGTCCTGAGTCTTTATGCTTCTCAAAGTAAAGCTACCGAGCAACTTAAAATCACCATTAAACTCAATAGGGTTGATGCCGGTGGGGTGATAAACGCTTTTGAACGTTACGGTTATAAAGTGAATGCTGTTTACTCCGGCGAATCTCAGGTGGATGATACCACCCGTCGGAATTACGAGTCACTAATGAAATATCTGGGGGTTTAACGCTTGTTTGTTGCTTATTTTTTATCTTCGTTCACAAAAAAAGTATGGAAATTGCCATATTTGGAAAAAGCTTTGGTGATGTTTTTTATGAGAATTGCAGACAACTGTTTGACTATTTGCATAAAAAAGGGACCAGGATATATATATATAAACCGTTTTACGAGTTTCTTTCCGATAAATTTGACCTGAAACCTGAAGTTACAGGCTTTTTTTCTTCCTCGGAGGATTTGCCCGCGGTGGATATGCTTTTTAGTATCGGAGGAGATGGTACTTTTCTTCAGGCAGTCACTATTGTTCGGGACTCGGGCATTCCCATCGTCGGCATTAACAGTGGTCGTTTGGGTTTTCTGGCCGATATTTCCCGGAATGAATTGCCCGTTGCTCTGGAGGAGATTGATCTTGGCAGGTATAAAGTTAAGGAATTATCATTGCTGGAATTGATCAGCCCTACCGGAATTGTGGACGATTTTAATTTTGCACTCAACGAATTTGCGGTCCACAAGCAGGACAGTTCTTCCATGATTACCATTCATACTTATCTGGATAACGAATATCTTAATTCGTACTGGGCCGATGGGCTAATCGTGAGTACCCCCACCGGATCTACGGCCTATTCACTTAGCGTTGGGGGGCCTATAATGCACCCCTCTTCACAGGGGATAATAATAACCCCAATTGCACCGCATAACCTGACGGTGAGGCCGTTGGTTGTGCCTGACAATATGGAGCTTACGTTGAAAGTGGAAGGGCGTGGAGGGAAATTTCTTGCCAGCCTTGATTCCCGCAGTGTTGTGGTGGAAGAAGGCACTGAGCTGAAAATCCGAAAAGCCGGTTTCCCCATAAAAATGGTGGAGCGTACTGATCAGAGCTTCTACAGCACTTTGAGAAATAAGCTGATGTGGGGGGCTGACCGTCGAAATTGACTTCTTATGACAATATTCCGCACTTACACCCGTTAAGTAGGGATGAGGCAGCGCAACTTTTTTAAGGTTGTAGTTGCCGTTATTTTTCAGATGGGAAATCCAAAATATAACAATGCGTTGTAAAGGCCATATTATTACTGTGCTCATCATTACTCTCTTTTCCACCGTTTCGGGTTCTTCCCAGGAGCGGATAGAGGGAGGTTTGTTTTTGGGAACCTCTTACTACAATGGTGATCTGAACCCGGACAAACAGTTTTACAATGCCAAGCCGGCTGTTGGAGCACTCGTGCGAGTGGTGTTTAACGAACGAATTGCTTTTAAGGGAACCCTGACTTCCGTTGAAATTGGAGGGCATTATCCACAGTCCGGAATTCAATACCCATCCACATCCGGACGAAGTTCTGCTTCTTATAGTTTTCAGAGATCAATGGCTGATATTTCCACCCAGTTGGAAATAAATTTTTTTGAGTATGATCATCCTTTTCGTCGTAAGGAAACCCGTTTTACGCCTTTTATCAGCGGGGGGCTGGCTTATACAGTTTACCGACGTTATGAATCCAATGGTTCAGGAGGTTCTGAAAACCCACATTTTATATTATCTTTGCCGTTCGGTGCAGGGGTGAAATGGAAACCTGTTGACTGGTTGCATGTTGGACTGGAATGGACTTTCAGGAAAACTTTTGTTGACGACCTGGATTTCATTGGCTCCGGAGATATCAATCCCACTGATCCTTATGGGTTTCAGCAACCTTCGGATTGGCATAACAATGATTGGTATTCATTTGCAGGCGTGTTTGTTACTATGGATATTTTTCATAGAAATGTTCCCTGCAATGCCGGTTATTAGAAATATGACGAAGAATAAAATGTATGTCATCAGTTAAAGAACAACTGGATAAAGAAAAATTGCCTTCCCATGTGGCCATTATTATGGATGGGAACGGTCGATGGGCAAAAAAGCGAGGTAATGTCAGGGTTTTTGGACATAAAAACGGGGTGAAGGCCGTTCGTGAAGTTACTGAAGCTGCTGCCGAACTGGGCATGAAATTCCTTACACTTTATGCTTTTTCTACTGAAAACTGGAATCGTCCCAAAAACGAGGTTGATGCATTGATGTCGTTGTTGGTTTCTACCATTGCCTCTGAGACCAAGACGTTGATGGATAATAATGTCAAGCTCAAATCCATTGGTTGTAAAGAAAATCTTCCCCGGGGAGTTCAGGACAAACTGGCTGCCTGCATTGAACAGACAAAAGACAATGACGGATTGACTCTTGTGCTTGCGTTGAGCTACAGCTCCAGGTGGGAAATTATAGAAGGTGTAAAAAAGATAGCCCTCGAAATTAAAGATAATAAATTGGATCCTTCCGAAATAAATTCTGATTTATTTGGTCAATATTTGGAAACTGCAAAGATGCCTGATCCCGAACTTCTAATCAGAACCAGTGGGGAGTTGCGCATTAGTAATTTCCTGCTTTGGCAAATTGCTTATTCAGAATTATATTTCTGTGATGTATTGTGGCCTGATTTTCGCAAGGAACATTTTTTCGAAGCGCTACTCGATTATCAGAGTAGAGAAAGACGCTTTGGGAAAATCAGTGATCAGGTAAAAAAATAAAAAAATAGTAATGATTAAACACTCGCTCGTACTTTTCTTCCTTCTGTTGATTTCTTTTATTGGTGTGAATGCTCAGGAGGGTGTTCCCGAAATATCCTATTCAGGGTCTCCTAAAGAATATATTATTGCAGAGATTAATGTCACAGGTGACCTTAATAATGATCCTGCGATTTTGGCAAATCTGTCAGGGCTCAGGGTTGGACAAACCATTTCGGTGCCGGGAGAAGATATCTCCGATGCAATTAAAAAATACTGGGAATACGGACTTTTTTCCGATGTAAAAATATCTGTGGATAAGATTGAAGGGAAAAACATCTGGCTGAATATTTATTTGCAGGAGCGACCCCGTCTTTCAGAAATCAATTTTTCAGGATTGAAAAAATCTGAAATTGAAGATATTTCAACAAAAATATCGATGATGAAGGGCTCCCAGGTTACTCCTTACCTGATCGACAGGGCCAAAAGATATATTAAACAGCATTTTGTAGATAAAGGATTTTTTAATGCAGAGGTGTCTATTGTGCAGCGTGATGATCAGGATAAGCCCAATCATGTTTTTCTGGATATTGATGTTGATAAAAAAGACAAGGTAAAGGTTAATTCCCTTGAATTTGAGGGAAACACCGTATTCTCTGATCATAAACTGAACCGGTTCACAAAGAAAACCAATGAAAAAGGGAAGATTCTGAACTTCTTCAGAACTAAAAAGTTTGTGAAGGATGAATATGAGGCAGACCTGGATCGAATCATAGAAAAGTACAATGAAGAGGGATACCGGGATGCTTATATTGTATCGGAGGATGTAAGTCGGAATGAAGATAACACTGTTGATATTAAGATTAACATCAGTGAAGGGAATAAATACTATTTCGGAAATATTTCATGGGTCGGAAATACAGTTTATCCGGGCCCTTATCTGAGTGAGAAACTGCGAATTGAAGAAGGTGATGTGTTTAATCAGACAAGGCTTGATGAGCGTCTGTTTGTCGATGACGATGCGGTGCATAATCTCTATATGAACAGTGGATATTTGTTTAGCAACATAGAACCTGTTGATGTTAAAATTCATAACGATACAGTGGATCTTGAAATGCGTGTTTACGAAGGGCAACAGGCTACCATAGATCAGGTGATCATCAAAGGAAATACAAAAACGCACGAGCATGTAGTTCGTCGTGAACTCAGAACCAAGCCGGGTGAGTTGTTTGATAAATCAGAGTTGATCCGTACAGTCCGGGAACTTTCACAGTTGGGGCATTTCGACCCGGAGAATATTAATCCCGTGCCATTGCCCGATCCCGAAAAAGGAACCGTGGATCTGGAATACAATCTGGTTGAGAAAGCCAATGACCAGGTAGAATTATCCGGTGGTTGGGGCGGCGGAATGTTCGTCGGCTCCCTGGGATTGAAATTTACCAATTTCTCAGTACGGAATATTTTTAATAAGGAGGCATGGAGACCTCTTCCCACAGGAGATGGACAAACACTTTCACTGAGAGCTCAGACCAACGGGAAATACTACCAGTCGTATAGCTTTTCATTTACCGAGCCCTGGTTGGGCGGAAGGAAACCTAATTCATTAAGTGTATCAGTGTATCATTCTATTCAGACCGGAACCAATAGCAGTTATTACTATGGTAGTAATCCATACAGTAGTTATGGTAGCTACGGCAGCTATGGCGGTTACGGCGGTTATGGCTATGGGTATCAGCCACTCGAAGAGGATCCTGATGAACACCTCAAAGTAACAGGTCTTTCTGTTGGTTTTGGAAAACGCTTGCGTTGGCCAGATGACTATTTTCAGTTTTATACCCAGTTGAGTTACCAGCGTTACGATCTTAAAAACTGGGCCTACTTTCTGATGGAAAATGGTAACAGTAATAACCTTAACTTTAAGGTGATGTTCTCTCGTAACTCTATTGACAATCCGCTTTATACCCGAAACGGATCTAATTTTAGTCTTGGTTTGGAGTTCACACCTCCCTACTCTTATTTTGATGATTTAAACTATTCGGACGAAGAAATGCCGGATGAAGAGCGTTACAAATGGGTGGAATACCATAAATGGACATTTAAGGGAAATATGTTTAAGTCCCTTGATAATGTTGGTAAACTGGTCATGATGACTAAAGTGGAAGGTGGATTCCTGGGATACTTTGATGAGAATAAGAAATCACCTTTTGAGAAGTTTGTGCTGGGAGGAGATGGCATGTCAGGTTATAGTTATTATGGTAGCGAAACCATTGGTTTGCGGGGTTATGAAAATGCCTCTCTTACTCCATACAGTCCGGAAGGCCGTCAGGATGGTAATATATACAATAAACTTGCCCTTGAGTTGAGGTATCCTTTAACGCTTCAGCCATCTGCTACAGTTTATGGATTGGTATTTGCCGAAGCAGGTAATTCATGGTCAGAGTTCAGAGATTATAACCCGTTTGGGTTGAAGCGGTCCGCAGGTTTTGGCGTTCGGATATTCCTTCCGATTTTCGGATTGATGGGAATCGATTGGGGATATGGATTTGATGAAGTTTCCGGACGTCCTAATGCCAATGGAAGTAACTTCCATTTTGTGATTGGACAGAATTTCTAATTAGTTTCTGTCCATAAAGTACCACTTGCGTCGTTACGCTTACCGCCAAAATACTCATTTACGATTAGTAAACTCCGTTTTTGGCGGCTTCGCAAGCCTAGCAATTGGCACTTTCTGACCAGAAACAGGACTAAAAGCAGACTTTACTTAGTTTATCCGGTTACAAAAACGCAAAAAATAAAAATGGTTTGGTTTTTGTGTGTTCTGTATAAAGAACTTAATTAAGGACTTAAAATTGAGAGCAATGAAGAAGTATTTTGTTATATTCGTGGCTGTTGCAGCTATATTTTTTAGCTCGGCCAATGTTTCGGCTCAACGTTATGCCTTTGTTGATATGGAATACATTATGTCCAATATTCCTGCTTATGAGGCTGCTCAGGAACAATTAAACCAGGCCTCGGAACAGTGGGAGCAGGAAATACAATCGGTTTATGCCGAAGTTGAAAAACTGTATAAAAATTACCAGAAAGAGAGCGTATTTCTTTCGGGCGAAATGAAGACCCAGCGTGAAAATGAAATTATCGGATTGGAAAACCGGGCCAAACAGCTTCAAAGGCAATATTTTGGACCTGAAGGAGAACTGGTAAAGCGTCAGGAAGCATTGTTGCAGCCCATTCAGGAAAAGATAAATGAAGCCATCCGCAGTGTTGCTGACAGGGATAATCTGGATGCAGTCTTTGATATGGCCGGTAATATGGGAATTCTGTATGTGAAGCCAAGACAGAACATCAGTGATGAAATCCTTAGGGAACTTGGTTTCAGTAATTAAAAATGTCAGTATTAAAAATCAAAATAGAAAAGTAAAGAAAAGTTTATTATGAAAAAAGTTACAACTACATCTCTAATAACCGTACTCCTTTTTCTGAGCATCGGACTGAATGCACAAAATCTGAAATTTGGCCATGTGAATGTTCAGGAAGTGATGCAGGTAATGCCTGAGTTTAAGCAGATGCAGCAGGATTTGGAAGGAGAATATGACCGTTTGGAGAATCAACTTGCCACGATGCAGGAGGATTATAAAAAGATGGAACAGGAATATATGGAAACTGCCGAATCACTCAGCGCTGTTGTTCGTCAGCAAAAAGAGCAGCAACTGATGGAGACTTCACAAAAGATTCAGGCTTTTTACCAGTCCACACAACAGCAGCTTTCCCAAAAGCAACAACAACTGCAACAGCCTATTATGGAAAAATTGCAGAAGGCCATTGGTGAAGTGGGCGATGAAGGCGGATTTATTTATATATTTGCTGCCAACTCAGGAGCTACTGTTTATCAATCTGAACAGAGCGTGGATGTAACCTCACAGGTGAAAACCAAACTGGGTATTAATTAGTGTCCGTCTATAAACTAAGCAAAATTTGTTTCTAGTCATGTGTTTGTCAAGAAAGAATCAGTTACAAGGCTTGCGAAGCCCGAAAATACGCAGTTTACTTGAGTAAATGAGGAATTTTCGGGCAAGCGTAACGCAGTAAATGGTTCTTTATGGACAAACACTAATTAATTATATTAAACAGAATTAATCGAAATAAGATGAAGGTATTTAAACTATTTGCCCTTGTATTGCTTGTTGCTCTGTCTTCGGCTACGTCTTCTGCACAGGATTTGAAATTTGGTCATTTGAATGTTCAAAAACTGATTACCGAACTTCCGGAGAAGCAAACTGCTGATAAAGAATTGCAGGCAGAAGCAAAAAAACTGCAAAGCCAGTTGCAGGTAATGAGTCAGGAACTTGATGATAAATATTCAAATTATATGGCTCAGCGTGACTCACTGTCACAATTGATTCGTTCTACCCGCGAAAAGGAAATTCAGGACTATGATCAGCGTATCCAGAATTTCAATAAGTTGGCGCAACAATCATTGTCCCAAAAAGAGCAGGAGTTGCTTCAGCCAATTATTGAAAAGGTTGAAAAAGCGATACAGGCAGTGGGCGAAGAGCAGGGATTTATCTATATCTTTGATGTTAGCTCACAGGTGATTCTTTACAATTCCGACCAAAGTGTGGATTGTGAGGAGCTTGTTAAATCTAAACTGGCAACGATGTAATTGTTGTTTTGAAAAATATTCAGAAGACCGGTAAATTTTATTGCCGGTCTTTTTTTGTGCTTTAGCCTGATTAATTCATAAATTATCTGTTGCTATGTTCAACCAACGGCAAAATACTGGTGTGCTCAAGAAAATTGACTTGCAAATAATTGATTATTTCCTCTCTTTATTGGTTGCGTCGCGACCAATAAAGAGAAGGGGCGTGGGGGATAACTCTAAACCCTGGGCTATTGCTCTCCGGCTTTCAGCTTTCAGCCTGTTTACGCCTTACCTGTTTTATGTATAAGGTAGAATAGAATTAGTGTAAAACTTATTTTATAACTTTATGCATTGGTCAACGGTTAGAATGATTAAAAATCCGGTGTTGAATTCGGCCTTTTTATTCAGGTTGATCCACAGCATATATTTATCAAAAGAAAGATTTAAACAGCAGTATGGAATTAAATAAAGGTCCTGTAGGCGTTTTTGATTCAGGGTACGGAGGATTAACCATATTAAATGAGTTTCTCCGTGAGTTTCCTGATTATGATTTCATTTATTTGGGAGATAATGCACGTACCCCATACGGAACCAGATCGTTTGAAATGGTTTATCAATATACACGGCAGTCGGTGATGCGTCTGTTCGAAATGGGTTGTCAGTTGGTAATTCTTGCCTGTAATACTGCTTCGGCAAAAGCTTTGAGAACCATACAACAGAAAGATTTGCCTGCTTTCGACTCTTCACGTCGGGTGCTCGGGGTGGTAAGGCCCAGTGTTGAAAAAATAGGGGAGGTTTCCCGGAATGGTCATGTGGGGGTTGTTGGTACTTCAGGAACTGTACAATCTATGTCTTACCCTCTGGAAATACAAAAATTATTTCCCGGAACGGTGGTGTCTCAGCAAGCCTGTCCCATGTGGGTACCTTTGGTGGAAAATGATGAAAGAAATACTCCGGGGGCAGATTTTTTTGTAAAAAGAGATCTGAACAAGCTCTTTGAGCAGGATTCCTCGATTGATACGGTGATTCTCGGATGTACGCATTATCCACTTTTAACGCCCGTTATTGAGCGTTTTTTGCCGGCAGATGTAAGGGTGATGTCTCAGGGGCAGATTGTCGCCAAAAGCCTGCAGGATTATCTTCAACGACATCCCGAAATGGACCAAAGATGCACCCGCAATGCCACATGTGAATTTTTCACTACTGAAGATCCTGCAAAATTTGATGAGGCTTCTGCCGTATTTCTTAACCAACCGGTTGCTTCCCGGAGAATAGATTTGTAGTGTAATGAACCTTAATTTGTCGAACTATAATTTTTGATGATATTTTTGCTTTTTCAAGTCAAGCTTTACAGCCATAGTGAACTGCGGTGAAAAATCTTAACGCAGGAAAAATAAAACGGCACAAAAATTAGTTTGGGAAATTAGGAGGCTTTACACTAGTGGCAAGTCAAGTGAAAAATGTCGGGTAAGCCGCCGCTATTTTTCATCTTGTGCAAATCAACAAAAAAGTAAGCATAGCCATAGCTCCGTGAGTCTTTTTTTTGAGAAGCACAACGTAGAAAGAGCAAGGTTTGGCCCGTCAGACTATGCTTGACTTGACACTAGGCTTACTCTTCTTTATACCAACCCGAATACATCAGGTAATTGTTGGCAATCTTGTTAATCATTTCACTGGTTTGTTCGGGCTCAATATCTTTTACTTTTTTTGCAGGAACACCGGCATAGACGCTGTTGGGCTCTACTTTGGTGCCCGAAAGGATCAATGAATTGGCAGCAATGATCGAGTTGGAACCGATAACGGCGTGATCCAGAATGGTCGCACCCATGCCTACCAGTACATTATCTTCAATTTTGGCTCCATGAATGGTGACATTGTGCCCCACAGATACGTTGTCTCCAATTTCAATGGTTGATTTCTGATATAGCGTATGTAGCACAGAGCCATCCTGAATATTCACTTTATTGCCAATGCGAATACTGTTGACATCGCCTCTTAGCACTGCGTTGAACCAAACACTGCAATCGTCACCCATCTCCACATCGCCTACTACAGTTGCGTTATCTGCTAAAAAAACGTTTTTCCCGATCTTAGGGGTGAATCCTCTGACTGATTTTATTAATGCCATGATTTATGATTATTGTAATAAGATTAAACTTAAAGTTGTAAAAAAATGCTAACTTGTAAGGTGTATTTCCGTTTGGAGTGCAAATATAAATCAACTGTTGAAAAACACCTCAGAATGGTAAAAAATCTGATTAAAATCAACTTCATGTAATCATATACTCTATAACTTTACTTGAAATTTACTAGTTAAACCCCGGGACACGATGAAAGGTTCTGGTGTTTTTTTTATTTAACACTTCCTTTTTATCCTGTAGTTTTTTCAGGAGGAAAAGGAGGAAATCCGAAACGTACTTTGTTATGGCAAAGAGATCAAAAGTAATTGAAAGAGAAGAGGTTGTTGTCCGGTTTTCGGGCGACTCCGGCGATGGGATGCAGCTGACCGGTTCACTGTTTTCCTTTTCTTCCGCAATTTATGGTAACGATATATCCACTTTCCCGGATTTTCCCGCGGAAATCAGAGCTCCTCAGGGCACCATCGGAGGGGTATCCGGTTTTCAGGTGCATTTTGGGCACAGTGAGGTATATACGCCGGGTGACAATGCCGATGTGCTGGTGGCGATGAATCCGGCAGCATTGAAAGCCAATCTTGAATGGTTGAAGCCCGGTGCTACCATTGTTATCGATGTGGACAGTTTTGACGATAAGAATCTTGCCAAAGCAGGCTATAAAAGCAATGACCCCATTGAGGAGGATAATTTGTCGGGCTACAATATCATTAAGGCGCCCATTACCGCAATGACTAAAAACAGCCTCAAAGATATGGGGCTCGACAATAAAACCATTCTGCGCAGTAAAAACATGTATGCTTTGGGGTTGGTGTTTTGGTTGTTTAACCGTCCGCTGGAGAATACTGAAAAGATTCTGAGGGAGAAATTCAGTAAAAATCCGGAGGTAGCCGAAGCCAATATTAAGGTTTTGGAAGCAGGCTATAATTACGGTGTAATTATTCAGGCAGGTACCCCTTCTTATCATATTTCGCCTGCTGATATTCGCAAAGGAACCTACCGAAATCTGAATGGAAATAAAGCCATTGCCTGGGGTTTTTTGCTGGCAGCTGAAAAGAGCGGGCTGGAATTGTTTCTGGGCTCTTATCCCATTACTCCGGCCACAGAGATCTTGCAGGAACTTTCGGCCAGAAAAGATTTGGGCGTGAAAGTTTTTCAGGCTGAAGATGAAATTGCCGGAATATCTACTGCCATTGGTGCCAGTTTTGCCGGCGACCTGGCTATAACTACCACCTCTGGTCCCGGCCTGGCACTTAAAGGCGAGGCATTGGGATTGGCGGTAATGGCCGAATTGCCGTTGGTTGTCGTGAATGTTCAGCGCGGGGGGCCAAGTACAGGACTTCCCACCAAAACGGAACAATCGGATCTGATGCAGGCGCTATATGGAAGAAACGGCGAGAGTCCGCTGGTTGTGATGGCTGCCAGTTCGCCTGTCAATTGTTTTGATTATGCTTTTTATGCGGCAAAGGTTGCCATTGAGCATATGACTCCCGTAATCTTGTTGTCTGACGGATTTTTGGCCAACGGAACGCAGCCCTGGAGAATACCAGAAGAGGGAGAGTTTCCCGAGATCAAACCTCCTTTTGTGGAGAAGCCTGCTGAAGAGTGGAATGTTTATGAGCGGGATCCTGAAAAACTTAACCGTTATTGGGCTTTGCCGGGAAATCCGGGGTATCAGCACCGCATAGGCGGCCTGGAGAAGGATTTTCTTACCGGAGCTGTTTCTTACGATCACCATAATCACGACAAAATGGTGAAAATGAGAAAGGAGAAAGTTGACCGGATTGCTGATTTTATACCTCCTCTGGAGATTCTTGGCGATGAAGATGCCGATTTGTTGATTGTTGGATGGGGCGGAACTTTCGGACATTTATATACTGCTCTTGAAGCCTTGCATGATGAGGGGAAAAAAGTTGCTCTTGCTCACTTTAGCTACATTAGTCCGCTTCCCAGGAACAGCTATGAGGTGTTGAAAAAGTATTCCAAAATTGTGGTTTGTGAATTGAATCTTGGTCAGTTTGCATCCTATTTGAGAAGTCAGTTTCCCGATGTCGTGTTGCATCAATACGACAAAGTAGAAGGACTGCCATTTACCGTGGCGGAGTTAAAAGATCATTTCAATAAACTATTGGAGGAATAAATCATGGCTGAAAACACAAAACAAGCTTTTCTACAATATAAGAGCGATCAAAATGTAAGATGGTGTCCGGGGTGTGGTGATCATGCGATACTAAATGCATTGCAGAAAACCATGGCCGAACTTGAGGTACCCAATGAAGATCTTGCGGTTATATCAGGAATCGGATGCTCGTCGCGTTTGCCTTATTATATGAATACCTATGGGTTTCATACCATCCATGGTCGTGCTTCGGCAATGGCATCAGGCGTGAAAGTTGCTAATCCAAAGTTGCAGGTTTGGCAGATTACCGGGGATGGTGATGCTTTGGCCATTGGAGGAAATCACTTTATCCATGCCATTCGTCGCAATATCGATCTGAATGTCATACTCTTTAACAATCAAATATACGGTTTAACCAAGGGGCAGTACTCACCCACATCCAAGCGGGGCTTTATATCTAAAACTTCTCCTTTTGGAACTATTGAATATCCTTTTCGTCCCGGAGAGTTGACCATTGGTGCGCGTGGGTATTTCTTTGCCCGTACCATTGATAAGGAGATAAAACTTTCGGTACAAGTGATGAAGGCTGCTGCCAAACACAAAGGGACTTCCATTGTAGAGGTTTTACAGAATTGTGTCATTTACAATAACAATACTCATCAGGAAATAACTGATAAAAAGTACAAAGACGACCGTACTATTGTATTGGAACATGGGAAACCCATGATTTTCGGAAAAGAACGGAATAAAGGGCTGATGCTGGATGGAATTACCTTAAAGGTGGTGACTATTGGTGACAATGGGATAACCGAAAAAGACATTCTTGTTCACGATGCGCATTGTGAAGATCCTACGATCCATCTGAAACTGGCAGATATGGAATATCCCGATTTCCCCGTTGCGCTGGGGGTTATTCGTGATGCTGCGGCTCCGGTTTATGATGAGTGTGCTCAACAGCAGATTGAAGAGATTAAAGAAAAGTCGAAAATAAAATCATTCCACGATCTGGTAACTACCGGTGATGTGTGGGAGGTGAAATAAATGTTTATTCCCTGGAAGCGGCGTTGCTCTTGAAAGGCACGCCGCTTTTCTTTTGGCATCAATTAGTATCTGTCCATAAAGTCACGTTTGCTTCGTTACGCCATTCCCGAAAAGTACTCATTTACTCAGGTAAACTCCGCATTTTCGGGAATGCCAGGCCCCCGAAGAAAAATCGGGGCAGGCTTTGCAAACGCAACTTTCTGAACCGACACAACTCCAATTACCATTTTCCCCGACTCTATAGACGGACTCTAATTACTGCTCTGTGATTTCTTTAATTGTTTCTCAAAAAGATTTACAGCATGAGCAATTTGATCCTGTTTTCCCAATACATAAACAATGTCGTCTTTACAAACTTCCGTTTGTGGTCCGGGATGGTCGATGAGTTTGTCACTGCGTTTGATGGCTACAACTGTGACGCCGAAGGTGGATCTGAAGTCCATTTCGGAGAGGGAGTGGCCTGCTATAGGCGATTCTTCCGCTACCCGCAGGGCTGAAATTTCCAGATTGGGGAGTTGGCTGAGGATAGATTTTCGTGGACGTTTTTTCAGGTCCCGCACCAGACCGTAATTGTTTTTTCTGATTTCTCCAATCGTTACTTCTATATCATCTTTAGGCATCAGGAATTTGTTCAATACCCGTTCAAACATTTCAATGGCCGTTTCAAACTCTTCCGGCAGTACCTGGGTGGCACCTGCTTTGTACAAATCATCCGCATCATCAATTTGCTTGGTTCTTACAATAATCGGAGCACGTCGATTCAGGTGTCTTACTTTTTCTGTAATAGAAAGTGCGGTAACCAGATCGCCAACGGATATTACGATCACGCCTGCAGTGTCTGCATGAGCTTTTTCGAGAATGGGGAGATTCTGAGCATCTCCGTAAATTACCTTTTCGCCTTTTTGTTGCCTTTCTTTGACAATTGCCGGATCAAAAATCACTGACAGATAAGGTATCTTTACATGTCGGGCCATTACGGACATACTCAACACTCTGGGATCTTTACCAATAAGTAATAAATGATTTTTCAGATTGGGGATTTCAATTTGTTTTAAGGGGAAGAGACCTTCCACAAATCTTTTGGGCAGCGGAAGTTTCATCACGGCACTGGATAGCGGTCGGGCTACCATTATCAGAAAAGGAGAAAAGCTCATGGTAACTACTGCAACAGCGAGAAAGAGCTGGTAGTAATATTCTGAGATCAGGTTGTAGCTGTCTCCCATTTTTACCAGGATAAAGGAGAATTCACCCACCTGAGCCAGTGCCAATCCTACAAGAACAACGCCCCGAAGGGTGTGTCCCAATATAAAAGCGGTTCCGCTGGCGATGATCATTTTTATAAGTATTACAATCAGTACTGTTGAAAGTACGATGGGGAGATTATCCATTACAAATTGCAGATCAAGCAACATTCCGATGGAAACAAAAAAGAAAGAAGAGAATGTGTCTTTGAATGGAATAATGTGCCCAAAAGCATTGTGACTGTATTCTGACTCTGAAATCATCAGGCCGGCCAGAAAGGCTCCAAAGGCGAGTGACATTCCCAGTTCCGCTGTGAGAAAAGCAACGGAAAGACAAATGAGCAGAATACTCATTAAGAAAAGCTCCTGGTTTTTTGTCATTGCAATGGCATGAAGGAGACGATTCATAAACCATTTATTGCCAAAAATGACGAAAAGAATGATTCCCAGAGACTTTATACCCATCCAGAAAATTTCATTCAGAATATTGGTGGATTCACCTCCGATAATAGGGGTGAATAATAACAATGGCACCAGGATTAGATCCTGAAAAATAAGCACTCCCAAGACGGTTCGGCCATAATTGGAAGTAATCTCTGATCGGTCCTGTAAAATTTTTAAAACAACGGCAGTACTGCTCAGGGCTGTGAGGAATCCAACGAACAGGGCGCCCTTTAGGTCGAGATCGTACATCCTGGCAATGACCATGACCAGCAGCGTAGTGAGTGAAAACTGAACCAGTCCTCCCCAGAAAACTGTTTTTCTGATTTTAATGAGATGTTTGAGCGAGAATTCCAATCCAATGGTAAATAGCAGCAAAACCACACCAATTTCCGCCAAGACTTCAATGTTCTCAACACTGCTTATAACTCCCGTCAGATGTGGGCCGGCCAAAACACCGGTCAGCAGATATCCGACGATGGAAGGAATTTTGATTTTTGTAAAAACATAATTTACCAGTGTGGAGAGTGCAAAAATGATGAGTATGTCCTTGAGTATCGTGAATTCCATATGCCTTAACTGAGTAGTTTTTGCCGGTATTCTGGAAGCCCCGCGGTGATGTGGCCCTTGTGTCGGAAATGCGATGCGTTGATCCTGTCCTGCCGGATTATGAACAAAGATATTGATTTTGTGAATTCCGGGGGCATCAAAAATGAATAAAAAAAGGTTGCTCCAAACCGGGGCAACCTTTTATCTCCTCACAAAAGGCTTTATTATGCTTTAAAATTGAACTTCAGACCTTTGGCGATCTCTGTGGCCAATTCTTTGTCGGCTTTGGCAAAATGCCCCAGCTGCCTGTTGATGATTTCATCACGTTTCGGGCCGTTAATCTGACTCATTGCACCTACAATGTTTGAGATGGTGTTTTTCTTTTCCTGGTCGTTCATTACCTCTCGGAACAAAAGCCCCGGTTGGGTGTAATGATCGTCATCATTCTCATTGCGGTCGTAAAAGTCTGCAATGTCTGATTCCAGTTTCATAGGAGGTACTTTGTATGATTTATCGGCTTCAATATCATCAAAACTGTTGGGATGATAATTGGGGGCGCTTCCATGGTTCCCATTTACCGTCATTGCGCCGTCCCGCTGGTAGTTGTGAACGGGGCAGATAGGCCGGTTAACCGGTATCTGTTCGTAGTTGGCACCCAGTCGGTATCTGTGGGCGTCAGGATAGGACAGAAGTCGTCCCTGCAGCATTTTGTCGGGCGATACATCCAATCCGTCAATCAGGTTGGAGGGGTTGAAGGCTGCCTGTTCCACCTCTGCAAAATAGTTGTCGGGAACTTTATTGAGTTCCATAACCCCCACGTCAATAAGTGGATACTCTCCATGTGGCCATACTTTGGTGAGGTCAAATGGATTCCACCTGAATGATTTTGACTGTTCTTCAGTCATTACCTGAATTTTAAGGGCCCATTTGGGGAAGTCACCGCTGTCGATGGCATTTATCAGATCCCGTTGTGCGTAATCCGGATCTTTGCCTTTTAATTCCTCGGCTTGCTGTTCGTTGAGGGTATGATTACCCTGTAGTGTTTTGAAATGATATTTTACCCAAACCCGCTCATTTATATCATTAACCATAGAGAAGGTATGACTGCCATAACCATTCATTTTTCGGTAACCGTCAGGAGTTCCGCGGTCACTAAAGAGAGTCATTAGCTGATGCAGACTTTCGGGGTTCAGACTCCAGTAGTCCCATCGCATTGTTTGACTTTGCATATTTGTGCGTGGATCCCGCTTTTGGGTATGTATGAAATCTGCAAACTTCTTGGGATCTTTGATGAAGAAAACCGGAGTGTTGTTTCCTACCAGGTCCCAGTTGCCGTCTTCGGTATAGAATTTTACTGCAAAGCCACGCGGATCTCTTTCTGTGTCTGCACTTCCTTTTTCTCCTCCTACCGTTGAGAAACGAGCTAAAACTTTACATTCATTTCCGACTTTGCTGAAAAGTTTTGCGCGCGTGTATTTTGAGATGTCATTGGTTACTTTAAAAGTTCCAAAAGCACCGGATCCATTGGCATGAACCACGCGTTCCGGAATTCTTTCACGGTTAAAGTGTGCCATTTGTTCATGAAGAAAATAATCCTGAAGTAATATCGGACCTCTCGGACCTACGGTCATACTGTCCTGCTTTTCACTGTATGGACGACCGGAAGCAGTGGTAAGTTTTTTCTTTGCCATAGTAATGGTTTTTCAAAAAATTAAACTTCTAAGTTAATTGTATAAAATACATGTTTATAAATTTAAAATCAATTTAAATTATTAATAATCACGGATATCTAAAAGGTTTTGCACTGCAGGTATATAGCAGGATGTGAGTTGATTGTTCTTTTTTGTGTTGGAGGTGATGGTTGGTGGAAGATGATTTTTAATGGGGAATTTTGGTAAATTTAACAATTATTAAGAATGTCCTGAAAAACTCATTGTCCTGAAAAAGTATGTTTTGTTTCTATTGTCTTTGTTTATTGTTTTTTCTGCGTGTGAAGATGAAGAGCAACGGCCGATTAATCCATTGCCTTCTGAATTGAGCGATGCAGGCTGGGTCGTACAGGCATCAAGGCCTGTGGGTCAGCAAAGTTGGAAAGAATTTAATTATGTTTCTATTTGGGCCGGGAGTGAGTATTATACACTCGAGCAAGCTGATGGCCTGGTATCTGAAGGTAGCTTTAACTGGTATGTGGATGACGGAGTGCAAAAGCTTAAGCTTCAAAGTAACGACCGGGATTTTGATATGGAGTTTGAGGTTATTAGATATGACCAACACCATTTAATTGCCCGAACAGATTGGGGCGGAACTTATGAGGAGTGGATTTTTTATAGTCGTCAGGAAAATCTTGGGGGACTGGTTGTAGATCAAAGAACGGCTGAGCCTTTGCAGGATGTACTAATATTAGTGAAATCCCATGATGATGTAAATGGTCAGCTTAGGACAGATGAGTTTGGGTATTTTGGAATGGAACGTTATGAGTTTGTGGGGAGCGGAATGAACGAGGTGAACAAACTTCAAATTTTAAAGACAGAATTTGAGGACATTGATGAGTATGTAGGCTTTGGCCAGTTTTACTTCTTCGAAATGCAGCAGGGAGAAAGTGGGTTGAATTTCGCCACTATTTCCGGACGGGTTACTGATGAAAAAACCGGAGCGGGGATTCCCGGGGCTGAGGTTTCTTTTGGCGAAGCAGGAAATGTAGTGACTGATTATGACGGCTATTATGAAATCAGCGTACCCATTGATGAAACAGAATTGGCAGCCCTTGCAGAAGGGTATGATCCGGTGTCTCAATCTGTAACTCTTGAAGGAATGCAGGAATACAGTCTTGATTTTATATTGCCTTTGTCCGGAGTTGTGTTGGGAGGTGGAATTGATGTTGTTGGGGGCGGAAATGCTACAGGTGCAACCCTGAGCCTGTTGGATGAGAATCAGCAGGAAGCCGGCTCAATGGTGGTAGATGTCAATGGTAATTTTTCTATGGAAGGAGTGCCCGATGGGCTTTATGTTGTTTCTCCATCACTTGCGGGGATGCAGTTCGTCCCCTCTCAGCAGTTTGTTCAGGTTTCAGGAGATGATGTTTCAGATATACATTTTCTTGCAATGGCAGAAGGGAAAACCGGAATTGGCGGGCAGGTTACTCAATGGGAGAATGATGAAGTTCCCCTAAGCGGTGTTGTAGTGACTTGTGGTGACCAGACATTTACTACCGGGGCTGATGGTTATTATCTAATGGAGCTAAACTCAGCGGGTAGTGTCACTGTGAAAGGAGAGAAAGAGGGACGTATTGATCGTTATAAGGATGTAACAATTCATGATGGAAATCTTGTTGAACAGGATTTGTCAATGGCGACTTTTGATGAAGGTACTCAATTGACCATTACCGGTAATGTATCTGCAAATGGAGAACCGGTCGCTAATGCAGTTGTTGGTGTTTCAAACAATGAAGAAACCAACACGGATGTGAATGGTGATTACAGTCTGACCATTACTGTATATAATGAGACCATTATTCAATATGTAGAGTTGTATTGTGAAAAACCGGGTTATAGTTCGGAATCAGTATTTTTAAGCTTTTATCCTGAAATTCCTGCCAGTCATGATTTTTGGCTGAAAGCGGAATAACCTTTTGAGAACAAAACTTTTTAGCCCGCATTACGTATGGATGTAATGCGGGTTTTTTCTGAAGGATGTGTTATTATTTTGCTGGTCGTTGAATAACATTATGATGACAAAGAATGAATTTGGTTTAGGCGTTAATGGTAATGATTAGTCCTGTAAAAGTTATTCTGCGTTTCATTATTGTCCATTTATCAAAATGTAAGGTAATTCTTTTTTGTTTACATCTGTTTTTTGCAGACAATGTTTAACTTAACGGCAAATTTCAAAGGGCCTTGCGGATTGTAAAGTGATAAACAGGAAGTTTAAGCTGATGTTTTTGTTTTATTGCTCCGGGAGTGATGAGGCAAAAATTAGCTTTAAAATATGAATCATTATCAGGTGGATTCCATTTGGTATGATTAAAAGAATTGATTAACCAAACCTGGCTGAATGAAAAATTATTTACTATTTGTCACCCTTTTAGTGTTCCTTTTTTCGGGATGCGGAAAAGATGATTCAGAGCCTAATGCTGCTTTACGGGAGAGTTTTAAAGGAAAAGAACTCCGGTTGATGGCTTCACGGGAGTCGGGGAACTCTGAGTGGACCGCTAAGTCCGGTTTGTCGGTCTCCATAGGTGATGATGGATTACTTTATACTTTATATCGGGACGAGGCAAATTTGTGTGGAGGAACTGTTGATTGGCGTTCGGAAAATGGGAAAAAGAAGGCCTATTTTAAGAGTGACAGTGCTGCCTGTTCATTTAATATTACCATTTTTAATTATGATTCCGAACACCTTACCGGGGAACTTCTATGGGAAGATGACCTGCAAGAATGGTTGATGGTAGCCACTTCGGATAAATTGAAGGGATTGGTGGTTGACCGCGACGGAAATCCCTTGTCCGGCGCCAGTGTGGTTGTGAAGTCCTTTCATGATCAGGTGGGTGTGATGGAAACTGATGAATATGGTTATTTTGGTATTAATGCGGAAGCTGGCGGTTTTGTGAATTTGCAGGATGCAAACAATATAGTTGTTTACAAAGAAGGATATGAAGACCTAAGCAGAGAGGTCTCTCCCGGAGGGGACTATTTTATTGTCCTTGATGAAGGGGAGAGTGGCTTGGATGAAGGCACTGTTTATGGTTATGCAACCGATGCGGGGAGTGGAAAACCACTGGAAGGAATTACCGTTTCCTACGGCAATGGGAGTGAGTTGGTTTATACAGATTCACAAGGGTATTATGAACTTTCGGTTCCCACATCAGAGAGTTCGGTGTACGCGTTTGGGGAGTACCATGAAAAAAAAGCAGTAAATGTTACTATTGCAGAGTTTACCGATGTTCGGGTGGATTTTTCACTGACTCCTTCTGGGTACTCTCTGAGAGGAAATGTCTTAGATATTTATGATGCCGCTGTTCCTGATGTTCAGGTGATTTGTAAAGATAAGAATGGAGTCATTGTTGACACTTATACTACTTCATCCGATGGCGCTTTTATATTCGAGCATTTGGAAAATGAGGTTTTTCTGGTATCCGTATCTGTAGCCGGGATGCAGTTTTTCCCGGCACACCAACTGGTGCCAATGCTTGGTGCAGATGTTTCAGGCGTTTCGTTTACCGGTATTGCCAATGGGACTACCGGAATAGCAGGAAATATCACCAGTTCGGACACCGGGTCTCCGCTGGAGGGTGTCCTGATAGTTTGTGGAGGCTCTTCCACCTTCACTGAATCAAATGGTTATTTTGTTATGGAAGTTGATGGGGCCGGCAGTATGTCGGTATCTTTGGCTAAAGATGGTTTTGAGTCTCGTTATTTGCAAGTCCCCATAACTTCCGGCCAGGTGGTTTATATAACCGTCTCACTGACTCCCTCTCCATAAAGACACTGAGAACACTGCCTTTTAACTCTTGGTTTTCGTTTAATTTTCTTATCTTTGGGTGAAACGAGCATGGCAACGACTGGTTCGAAAGAGAATGTTAATATTTAACCATGCGAGTTCCATCAGACAAATAACTTAGATGAGTTATTTATTGATGAAACACGACAAATTTGAAGAAAAAATAATCTTAAAAATTAAGAGTTATGTCAAATTATCATGAACCGGCAGAAGAACTGTCGCAAGAGGCAAGGAATTTTTCCAGAGCTTTGAATAGTTTGAAAGAGGAAGTGGAAGCTGTTGATTGGTATCATCAGCGTGTTGATCTGACTGAAGATGAGTCGTTAAAGAAAATAATGGCACATAACAGAGATGAAGAGATCGAGCACGCATGTATGACCATTGAATGGTTGCGACGCAATATGCCCGGATGGGACGAGGAACTCCGTACTTATCTTTTTACCGAAGGTGATATCACTGAACTTGAAGAGGGTGAAGAAGGTGAATCCGGAGGTGGTTCAGATTCTTTAGGTATTGGTAAAATTAAAAAATAGAGGATTATCATGGATATATTAAGAAAATCGATGGCTCCTGTTTGCGATAAGGCATGGGAGGAGATTAACGATAGTGCCGTGGAAGTGTTAACGTCTGTGCTTTCGGCACGGAAGTTTGTGGATGTAGATGGTCCTAAAGGATGGGATTTTCCTGCTTTATCTCTTGGTCGGGTGGAAGTGCCCAAACAACAGAACGGAGACGTGCAATATGGAATTCATCAGGTACTGCCTTTGATTGAAACACGGGTTCCTTTTGAGTTGAATATCTGGGAACTTGATAATATTGCCAGGGGAGCGAAAGACATTGATCTTGACAATATGGAGGAGGCTGCCCGTAAACTGGCTAAGTTTGAGGAGGATGCCATATATAACGGTTTTAAGGCAGGAAATATTAAAGGAATTAAGGATTGTTCGGACCATGATGCGCTGACACTTCCCGATAACGATGACGAGATTATTGGTGTAATATCAGAAGCTATTGCAAAATTGAAAGCTGCATCTGTTGAGGGACCTTACACGTTGGTGTTGAATACTGAATTGTGGCAGCGTTTCAATTCATCAGGACAGGGGTATCCGTTGCGTAAACGGATTGAAAGCCTGCTTGGTGGATCTATCATTATGGCCCCCTACATCAAAGATGCTTATCTGGTATCAGAGCGCGGAGGAGATTTTGAAATGGTGATTGGCCAGGATATTTCAATCGGATATGAATCGCATAATCAGAAAACAGTTCAGCTTTACTTTACTGAGTCATTCACGTTCCAGTGCGTGGATCCGGCTGCTGTGGTGGTGCTGAAATAGGTTATATACTCAAAAACAGAAAGAACCGGAAAATGCTCTCAAAAGAGAATTTCCGGTTCTTTTTTATTTTAATATTCATGGGAGGGCGGTAAAAAGATGAGATTGCTTACTACGTATGCAATGACGGAACTTTGCAGGATATTGAGTGTTTACAGGGGTTGATTTTCGGCTTTGCCGCAATCAACCCCTGTCAATACTTTTAATAATCTGTAATGGTCTGCGGTTGAGGGTGAAGAGAATAAATCTCATTAAAAAATAGTTTTACCGGACAATAATGATTAAGATTTTTTACATCGGTTACCTTTTGTGTTTGGGCGTTATTTGGCATGACCAATGGTGTGCGCCAGAATAACTTTATGTAACGGGGAGAGCTCAAGAGCCTTTGCAAAAGCTTCTTTATCTATCCAGGCACGAACCACACAAATAAGTCCTTCTGAGGCACAAGCCAGGTAAGTATTTTGTGCAATGAATCCGGTATTGGCATGTGATGTGGCAATCTGCGCGGGACTGATCTCCTCCGGTTTGTTGACCCCGGCTTTTTTCATATTGGCTACATAGACAAAATTGACCGGAGCTATGGACACAAAGTCCTGGCTTCCGCAATAAGACCGCAGGTCACCCTTTTTGATCAGGTCGAGCTGATGTTTCTCTGCATTGTAGAGATATGCACCATTTTTAAGTACTACATAAAGTTCCATCTCTTGTTTGTTCATAGATGAGGGAGCGGTTCGTTTTTTAAATTCTTTTCGATTATATCCCCATGCTGCCCAGCAAAGATTTGAAAGCTGTTGTCTGGTTAACTCTTCTGAACTGAAGTCCCGACTGCTGCTGCGTTGGTTAAGAGCTTCCATTAATGGTAAGCCGCCGGTTTTTTCAGGTTCCGGTAGTTCAAGAGACTGTGCGTTGAGCATTGAAGAAATGCTGAAAAAGGATAAAAAGACCAGTAAAAGTTGATTTTTCATACGTTTAAAGTTTTTAATTGTCCTATATAGAGCTAATCGAAGATTTGGGAGCGAATGGAACCGCTTCCCTCTCGTACAATACGTTTATTGTGGTTTTTGACTGTTTCTTAGCTTTTCTTATGTATAAGGCAGGTAAGGTGTAAGCAGGCTGAAAGTCTGAGGGCAATAGCCCAGGGCGTTGCCCCAGGCGATTGCTTAAAGACCTTCGGCCTTTTAAAATACAACAACACTAATTAGTGTTTGTCCATAAAGTCCAACTTCTGCGTTGTTGCTCAAAATCTAAATCCTCAAATACTTTAGTATTCTGCGGTTTAGATTTTTCACACGCCTTGAATTTGAACTTTCTATCTCAAACACGTGAAAAACGCTTAGTTTCTGACCAGACACATGACTAAAAACAAACTTAACTTAGTCTATAGACTGAATCTTTCCGGAAAAGTTAATAAAAAAAACCGGGACAAATGCTTGCCCCGGTTATAAAGTCTAAAGAAACTATGATGTCATGGTTTTTGGTGTATTCAGAGTTTCAAATCCTTTTTAGAAAGGTAGAAATCAATCCGGTCGATTCCGGTTTCTTTGTTACGCTTATCCATCTCTTCCAATGTTTTTGGCGGAGGAACAATTACCTGCTCGCCCGGCTTCCAGTCGAGAGGAAGAGCAACTTTGTGCTGATCAGAAACCTGAAGTGCCTTCAAAGCCCTGAGGATTTCGTCCATGTTACGTCCCACATTTAAGGGATAGTACATTACGAGACGAATTTTCTTTTTGGGGTCAATGAAGAAAACGGCGCGTACAGCAGCCGTTTCAGCTTCGTTGGGCTGCAACATTCCGTATTTTTTTGATACGGACATATCAAGGTCGGCGATGATCGGGAAATCAAAATAAACACCGGTTTTTTCTTTCACATTAGATACCCATCCAAGGTGGGCGTGAATACTGTCAATACTCAACCCGAGCAGTTCGGTATTCAGGTCGTCAAACTCTTTTTTGCGTTGTGCAAAACCACTCATTTCGGTAGTACACACCGGAGTGAAGTCGGCAGGATGTGAGAAAAACACAATCCACTTGTCTTTTGCAAAGTCTGAAAGAGTAACCTGACCCTTGGTGGTAGTGGCTGTGAAATCAGGTGCCTGATCTCCAATGCGGGGCATTGAATAAACTTCTTGTTGAATTTCTTGATTTTCCATCTTTATTACTTTTATGGGTTTTTGAATAATGATTTAATTATTTGATGAAACAAATGTAAGTGAACAAAAGTTCGTTATCAAATCGATTATCTCAATGCAATATAGATGGAGGGTATATTATTGATCAAACCCGAACAGGTACATCATTTTGTGGAAAATATCGGTATTTTTCATAACACCGGTGAAATGTTCTGCTCCCGGACCGGTGGCGAATACGGGAACCATAATGCCCGTGTGATTTCCGGTGGTATATTTTGCATGAATTTCCCCATTTTCAAAGTCTCCTGATTCGATGGACATGCCACCTGTTTCGTGGTCGGCTGTGACAATAATCAGGGTTTCTCCATCACCGGCGGCCAACTCGATGGCCTTTCCAACAGCTTTATCGAAATCCAGCAATTCCTTTACAATGTAAGCCGTGTTGTTCTCATGCCCCCCCCAGTCAATTTGAGAGCCTTCAACCATCAGGAAATAGCCATTGTCCTGTTTATCCAGGATTTTTATTGCCTTGGCAGTTCCTTCCTGCACCAGATCTCCACGCTCAGGATAGGTCGGGTTATGTTTGGAGGCGGTAAGAACAGCCATGGGGAGTTGGTGATAGTTGGCTGCCTGATAAATGGAGTCGAAGATGCGATAGTTTTTTTCTTCAAGTTCTTTAAGCAAATTGCGTCCGTCTTTACGGTCTTCAAAAAAACTTTTTCCACCTCCGATAAAAATATCGATGTCGGTTTTCAGAAAATCTGCAGCGATCTCTTCATAGTTGTTTCTCGACACATTGTGCGCGATGAAAGATGCAGGAGTTGCGTGCGTGATGGCAGAGGAAGAGACCAGTCCTGTTGCTTTTCCATGTTTTTCAGCAATCTCGAGGATTGTAGGAATTGGGTTTTTATTGACATCTACACCAATGGCTCCGTTGTAGGTCCTTTGACCAGTAGAGAGTGCGGTTCCTCCTGCGGCGGAGTCGGTGGTATAATTATCTGCACTTTGAGTGGTTGAAAATCCGGAGTAAGGGAGGTTTGTGATATTGAGCATGCCTCCGTTGGTTGTATAAGCAGCAAAGAGTTGTGCGGTTCCCATGCCGTCTCCAATCATCAGGATGATGTTGCGGGGCTTTGCACCAATGGGTATTTCCTTTTCGGGAAGTTTCGTCACTTCATGTTTTTCCGTATTGGTGAAATGTTCTTTTAAGTTTCTCTTGTCTTTGTAATCTTCCTGAGCTGTTACTACAATACTTAGCGCAAAGAATGCTAAAAGAAATGTTATTGTTGATTTCATGTTCCTGTTATTTTTAAGTTGATGGTAATTTAAAAAAATGAGTCTTTGGATGATTTTTAATAAATTGATTTACAGAATTTAATTCCCGTATGATTTGCGTAATCTCCGGGAAATTAATTACTGTAAAATTGCCGTTTTTCTTTGGTAAAAACAAAAGATGTGCCTTAAAGGTTTGTTAATAAATTGCGAACAAAGTTCAAATGCACTTGTTTTTTATTTTAAGGTTGCTTAAAATTGCTACTAAAATAATTTAAAGCATGTCTGTTTCTATTGATAATTTTTTGAAGAACATATATCTGTTGAATCAGGAAACGGCAGGTGCGGTTACCAGCAGCAATCTTGCCGGCCGGCTCGAAATATCGGTGGCTGCAGTAACAGATATGGCCCGGAAACTTGGCAAGCAGGGGGTTGTTGATTATAAACCCTACAAGGCATTGCAGCTAACCCGCCAGGGTGATGAGCAGGCCCTGAAGATTATTCGAAAACACCGGTTGTGGGAATTGTTTCTGCACGAGGTACTGGGTCTGGATTTGTTGAGTGTTCATCAGGAGGCAGAACGGCTGGAGCATCATACTTCCGATGACTTGATGAATCATATTAGTCGTTTTTTGGGGCATCCTGATTTTGATCCGCACGGAGATCCCATCCCCGGAATAGGTGGTCATATCCCGTCCGAAAAGGGAGTGATTCCTTTGACTGAGATTTTGGAAAATCAGCGATGCATGATAAAAAAGTTGCGTTACCGAAATGCAGAAACATCAGATCTGTATGATCGGTATGGTTTGAAAACCGGGCTTGTTTTAAAAGTTATGAAAGTTTTTTCCTTTGATGGAAGTATTGAGGTGAAACTCCCCGATGGAAAGAAGGAGGTGCTTTCGGGGAAACTTGCTGCCAATGTTTTTTGTATTCGGAAGTAGACTTCTGGGAGAAAGTGTTTTTTAAAGAGATAAAAACAAATTAAGTATGGATTGGAGTAATATTGGGTTCGCTTTTGGATTAACCCTTTTTGCAGGTTTGTCAACCGGTATCGGGAGTGCCATGGCATTTTTTGCAAAACGGACGAATACACGATTTTTATCCATAAGTCTTGGCTTTTCTGCCGGAGTAATGATTTATGTCTCCTTCGTAGAGATTTTCGCCAAAGCCAAAGAGTCTTTATCTGCAGCTCTGGGACATGAAGAGGGCACCTGGCTCACGGTTGGAGCATTTTTTCTGGGCATTATCTTTATTGCGTTGATTGACCGGTTTATTCCTAAGGGAGAAAACCCACACGAAATGGAAATGATTGAAAACATGAATGCAGGGCAACGCAAAGCCAATAAGGACAGACGATTAATGCGTATGGGAGCATTTACTGCGTTGGCCATTGGAATTCACAATTTTCCGGAAGGGTTGGCAACATTTACGGCAGCTATGAACGATCCTAACCTGGGTATAGCCATTGCAGTGGCCATTGCCATTCACAATATTCCGGAGGGAATTGCTGTTTCTGTTCCCGTTTATTATGCTACAGGAAATAAGAAAAAAGCTTTTACCCTGAGTTTTCTTTCAGGATTGTCGGAACCTATTGGAGCCATTATCGGATACATTCTCCTTATGCAGTTTATGAGTCCATTGGTTTTTGGGATTGTTTTTGCGGCTGTGGCCGGAATTATGGTTTTTATAAGTATTGATGAGTTATTGCCGGCTGCTCAGGAATATGGAGAACACCACTTGTCCATTTATGGGTTGATTGCCGGGATGGGAGTGATGGCTTTGAGTTTGTTGATGTTTATTTAATTATTAAAGAATGAGAAGGGAAGAACGCTTTAAACACATAATCGAATGGTTTCAGGAAAATATGCCTGTAGCCGAAACAGAACTCCATTATTCAAATCCTTTTGAACTATTGGTTGCCGTAATTTTGTCGGCACAATGTACCGATAAGAGAGTGAATATAATTACTCCGGCGATTTTTGAGCAATGGCCTACAGAAAATGAATTGGCGGACACAACACCGGAAGCGGTTTTCGAAGTCATCAGGAGTTGCAGCTACCCTAATAATAAGAGTAAACATCTTGTGGGGATGGCGCGTATGTTACGGGATGATTTTGGAGGTGTGGTCCCTGATGATATTAAAGAACTTCAGAAGCTTCCGGGAGTGGGACGTAAAACTGCCAATGTAATTGCCTCTGTGGTTTATCAGAAGCCTGCTATGGCTGTTGATACGCATGTTTTCCGGGTTTCCGAAAGAATTGGGTTAACCGTGAAAGCCAAAAATCCGTTGGATGCAGAGATGCAACTGGTGAAATATCTGCCCGAAGAATTGTTGCCTATTGCCCATCACTGGCTGATACTGCATGGCCGTTATGTCTGTCTGGCCCGGAAACCCAAATGTGAAAAATGCGGTCTGAAACTTTGGTGTAAGTATTATTTAAAAAATAATGCGGCAAAAGAAATCGAATAAATGTAATTTTGAAATAGACTAAGGTTGAGGTTAAGATAAAGAGGATTGATTTTAACTCATTTCTCCGCCTTAACCTCAGCCTTAAGCTTCTTGCCGGTGTAGCTCAGTTGGTCAGAGCAGCTGTTTCGTAAACAGCAGGTCGGCGGTTCAAATCCGCCCATCGGCTCCTTTTATTATTTTTCTTTTGACAGGCTTTGAGATTTAAAGAAAGAGATAAGTTTCTTGAGTTGTTTTGCCTGCTCAGACAATTCATCTGCACTGGAAGCCAGCTCTTCACTGGAGGCTGCGTTTTGTTGTGAGATGTCATTGAATTGCTGCATGGCTTCGTTAACCTGGCCTACACCAGAGCTTTGCTCTGATCCTGCGGCGTTAATTTCCTGCACCATACGGGTGGATTGCTCTATTTTGGGAATTACTTCTTCCAATAGGCCCCCTGCTTCGTTGGCCAGTCCCAGGTTGTTGCTGCTCAATTGTGCAATTTCGGTGGCCGCCAGTTTGCTTTTTTCTGCCAATTTTCTTACTTCGGCTGCCACTACCGCAAAACCTTTTCCATGTTCTCCTGCACTGGAGGCTTCCACTGCAGCATTAAGCGCAAGGATATTGGTTTGAAAGGCAATGTCGTTGATAATGTTAATCCTCTCTGCGATTTCTGCACTGGCTTTTACGGTCTCTTTTGATTTCTCTCCCACTTCACTAATCATACGTGCTGTTTCAGATGTGATTTGCTCTGTTTTTTGGGAATTAAAGGCGTTCTGGTCAATATTAGCCGATATCTCTTCCATGGTTGATGATACTTCTTCTACAGAACTAGCCTGTTCTGTCGCTCCCTGCGATAGCTGTTCTGAAGAACTGGTTAACTGTTGACTTGCCGAGAGTAGTGAGGTGGAGTTGGTGTCAATCTGGGTTATTATTCTTTTCAGATTGGATGAAAGTTGAAAGATGGCATTGTTGATTTGCCCCAGTTCGTCTTTGGAATTGGTTTGTTCCACTTCAGTGTCCAGATCCCCTTCGGATATTTTGCCGAGCTGGCTGATGGCTTTTTCCAGTGGTTTGCGCAATGTCCGGTTGATGTTCCAGAATACGACCGTTCCCAACAGCACATTAAGTGGGGTGACAAAGGCGGCCATGGTGTTGCTCATCATGCTTTCGATGGACGAAATGAATGCAATGAATATCATTAGCAGTACGATGGGAAGGCTGATTTTAAACATGATGGAACGGCCAAAAATGTATCTTAGCAGTACTACTGCAATGGGGATGACTACAATACTTGTCAGGACTTCTTTCAATAGATCGTTCATAACTAAATTTTATTGTCTTTTGTATGGTGAATTACAGTTAGGTGTAGGAGAAGCACATTCTATAACAGAGGAATGAACATTTTTCCAGAAACAGAATGATGGAGTTGTTTACGAGAATTTCGGATGCAAAGTTATTCCTGTTTGTTGGAATTTTAGTCGAACAGAGGACAATTCTTGTTAAAGATATGGAATTTTCATGAAAGAAAAACGGTCGTTATGACTTGAATTTTAGGTTGCTTTGTGTTTTGGGGGTTTGGGTTCTTAATTTGAATACTTTTTGAACGAAAATAATAATTATTTAAAAAGGTTCAGTCGATTGAACCGTGAAAGCATACTTTTCAATTTTCCGTATTGTTAAACTTTCTCTCTTTGATCATGTTCTAATATTTTACCCGGGTTATTTATCAATTATCTCTTGCGATGTTTAATTACCGGCTAAACATAGGCGTCCTCAAGAAAATTGACTTGAAAATAATTGATTATTCACTTCATCAATTTCTTTGCGGTTGCTCGCATTTATTGGCATTTGAACATTTCATAGCGATTATTCATGAATCGAAGATCGACGAAGTCAATAAATCAGACTAGATTGGAATAATTATGGAGCATATTAGATATTTTTCAATTTTTTTTGTTCTCCTGTTTTTCTCCGGTTGTTCTCGTAAAACATCCGAAGTTCTTTTTCCTGATGATTCGTTGGAGAAATTCTCCCAATCAGGGGAGATGGAAATTCCTGTCCGTTGGTGGGAGGTCTTTGATGATAAAAGGCTCAATGGTTTGGTTGATAGTGCGCTCAAAGCCAATTATGATCTACAGACTGCCTGGTATCGCTTGCGTGAAGCAGAAGCTTTGGAAAGACAGGTGCGGTCCTCCTTGTTCCCCCGTATAGATGCTTCAGGGAGTGGGCAAATTGTCGATTCTGATATCAGTGGGCAAACAGATCATTTTGAACTGGGACTTTCGGCCAGTTATGAATTGGATTTGTGGGGGAAGATTCGTTCGGAGGCCAGGGCACAAAGTTACCGACAGCGCGCTTCCTTTTATGATTTTCAAGCTACTGCTTTAATGCTTTCGGGGCAGGTTGTTAAAGGATGGTTTGATCTTTTGGAAGCCCGGCAGCAGGTCCTGCTTGCCCGTGAACAGAGGCAAACGAATGAAAAAATGCTGGAGTTACTTCAGACCCGTTTTGAGAATGGTCAAGGCAATCTGGCTGATGTTTTACGGCAACAGCAGTTGATGGAATCCACCAAAGAGCAGGAAGTTATTGCCGAAACCAGGCTCCAGGTTTTACAAAACAGACTGTCCGTTTTACTTGGTGAGCAACCTCAAAAGCAGAAAATTATTGGTTCCGGGAATTTGACTTTTCCTGATTTGCCTCCACTTCCTGATGCCGGAATGCCTGCAGAACTGATCCATCGTCGCCCGGATGTTCAACGGTCACTGGCTTTACTTAAAGCATCCGATCAGGACCTTGCTTCGTCTATCAGCAATCTTTTTCCCAGATTTTCGATTTCTGCTTCACTTTCTTCCGAAGCTCCTGATGCAGAAGATTTATTTGATAACTGGGTACGTTCTCTGGCGGGAAATGTGTTGGCTCCTGTTTTTTATGGCAACCGGCTACAGGCAGAAAAGAAGCAGGCTGAAGCAGTTCGAAATCAGCGGATTTATGAATATGGGCAGGCAGTACTGTCCGCCTTTCAGGATGTGGAAGATGCTTTGGTAAAGGAAATGCAGCAGCAGCGTCGACTTCAAAGCATTGAAAAACAGTATGAACTTGCCAGAGGTACGACAGATCAGGTGCGGTCTGCTTATTTCAGCGGGGTGGGAAACTATCTGGATGTACTTGATGCGATGAATGCGCAGCAAAGTCTGAGAAGGCAATATTTGTCGGAAACGCTCAATTTGTTAGGATACAGAATTGATCTTTATCAGGCACTGGCTGGTGGTTTTGATTCAGGTTTTTCCGATGAAGATGATCCTAAACTTAACATGCAATAAACCCGATAATCGGATTAAACAGGATAAAGATGAACAAAAAGAAGACATTTATAATATCAGGATTGATTCTTTTAGCAGCCGCTGTTTTGGTCGCTGTGGTATTTCTTAACGAACCTACAGCTCAAAGAGAGAGCGCTACACGTGAGACTGCCATGCTTGTGGATGTAATCCTTGTGGAGCGGGGAAGTTACCGGCCTGTTATCCGGACTACCGGAACTGTGGAGCCGGTTCGGGAAATATCTCTGAGTCCGAGGGTGAGTGGTGAAATTGTGCGAAGAGCGGGAGTTTTTGATCCGGGGCAGTCAGTAAGGGCAGGAACTTTACTGTTGAAGGTTGATGATGCGGATTACCAGAATACTTATGCCTTGCGAAAGGGTGATCTGGAAGAGGCCCGAGCCAACCTGACACTTGAAAAAGGAAGGCAGGATGTGGCCCGAAGAGATTTTGAACAATCTGAATTGACGTTGTCTGATGAGCGAAAGGCACTTGTTCTCAGAGAACCCCAGCTCAAAACTGCAGAGGCTGCTGTTATGGCTGCTGAATCGGCTCTTGATCAGGCGGCACTTGATTTGCAGCGTACATCTGTAGTTGCTCCTTTTGATGCCTTGATACTGGAGCGAAATGTGGATGTAGGGTCATTGGTTTCACCGGGGCAGGAACTGGGGCGTTTGGTGGGAACAGAAAATTTTTGGGTTGTCGCTGCAGTGCCCCAGTCCAGGCTTAGGTGGCTCGTTTTTTCTGAAGACAGGAGCGTGGAGAATGGAGCTGAAGTGAAAATTTATAATAGCAGTGCATGGGGGGCTGATGGCTACCGAACCGGAGTGTTGCAAAAGATGGTGGGTGAACTTGAAGAATCCACGCGCCTGGTGAAAGTGCTGATTTCAGTGCCTGACCCTCTGGGAATAAAAGAAAGCCGGGAATATTTACCTGAATTGCTGATTGGTTCATTTGTGGAAGTTGAAATCGAAGGTCGTGAAATTGAAGATGTTGTCAGATTGAGTCGCGATTATCTGCGAAATCAGAATACGGTTTGGGTAATGGAAGATGAGAAGTTGAAAATCAGGAAGGTGGATGTGGTGTTGACAGATGCCGGAAATGCCTACATCAAAAACGGACTGGAGGATGGAGATCATGTGGTTACCACCAATTTGGCGACCGTGGTGGAAGATGCTCCGCTAAGGGTTGAAGAGATGACTGAATAAGCATTTTTAAGAAAATTCAGATTTTAGATCAGATGTCAAAAAACAGGTCAGAGAAATATACTGGAGGGAAAGGGCTGATTGCCTATATGGCGCGAAATTCAGTGGCGGCCAATTTGCTGATGATCGTTCTACTTGGAGGGGGGCTTTGGACGATGTCAACCATTCAGAAAGAGGTTTTTCCTCAGTTTCAGCTGGATATAGTGGAGGTGAGTGTGGCTTATCCCGGTGCCGCCCCTGCCGAAGTAGAGTTTGGGATATTGATGCCTGTGGAGGAAGCCATTCGTGGTGTACAGGGAATCAAAGAAATCACTTCAACGGCTTATGAAGGTTCAGGGCGTGTTTCGATTGAATTGGTGCCCGGAACCGAGCGAATGAAGGCTTTTCAGGATATTGAGCAGGCTGTGAGCCGGATCCGTACATTCCCTGATGACATAGAAGAACCTGAAGTTCGCTTGCAGTCACGTCAAAGAGATGTGATGGAAATTGGTATCTACGGTGACGTGGATATCTGGACCCTGCGCAATCTCGCCGAGCGGCTGCGTGACAGGTTGTTGACCAATGAAGCGATTACGCAGGTGGAGATAGGAAACGTTCCGGATATGTTTACCCATGTGGAGATCCCCCGATACCGGTTGCGTGAATACGGGCTGACCCTTGATGAGGTGGCCAATATTATTGCACGTTCCAGTGAAGATATACCTGCCGGCGCATTGGAAACGGGGAGTGGCGAAATATTGCTGAGAATGAAGGAGCGGAAACAGTGGGCGCGGGAATTTGAGAAAATTGAGATCATCCCTTCTCAATATGGAGGTGCGGTAACATTGGGCGATATCGCCGAGGTGACAGATGGCTTTGAAGAGACCGGATTTCATGGTGAGTTTAATGAGCAGCCCACCGTGGATTTGCAGATTTACCGGATAGGTGATCAATCGCCCTTGGAAATAGCAAGAGTAGTGGAGAATGAACTGACCGGCTTTGAAGAGACGCTTCCACCCGGAGTGCAATACCGGATCGACAGCAACCGGGCTGAAGACTATCGCGAAAGGTTATCATTGTTGACCGAAAATGGTTTGATGGCAGTGGTGATTGTTTTACTGATCTTATCACTTTTTCTGGAATACCGGTTGTCTTTTTGGGTGATGATGGGTATGACCATCTCTTTTATTGGGGGAATTGCATTCTTACCTATGATTGGTATCAGCATCAATATGATTTCCATGTTTGGATTTTTGGTGGCTCTTGGAATTGTCGTGGATGATGCCATTGTGGTAGGAGAAAATGTTTATGAATACCGGCAGCGTGGCATGGGATTTCTTGAAGCTGCCATCAAAGGAAGTAAGGAGATCGCCCGACCGGTGGTTTTTAGTATTCTTACCAATATCATCGCTTTTATTCCGCTGCTGTTTATGCCCGGCGAAACCGGTAAGTTCTGGTGGCCTCTTCCGGCAGTGGTGATCACCGTGCTTGCCATATCGTTGTTTGAAGCATTACTTATTCTGCCGGCTCATTTGGCCCATCCAACGGAGAAGTCGCGTTGGAAAGCCGGGCAGTATATCGAAAAAATCAGAGATGCTTTTGGGCATCGTTTCGAGCGTTTTGTGGAAAACCGTTACACTCCTTTTCTGGATAGGGCACTGAAACACCGTTACATAACGCTGAGTATTGCCATCGGTCTTTTTGTGGTCGTGGGAGGATATGCCTACAGTGATCATATGGGGATTATTATGATGCCCGAGGTGGCTGCTGATGAAATTGAGGCAGGAGTCAGCCTTCCGGTGGGAACAACTCCCAAACAGGCAGCTAAAGTGGCACGGGATATTACACGCTCTACCCGTCAGATGTTTGACGAGCACAATCTCTATCAGGTGGCTGAAGGGATCAAAACCAATGTGCGCGGCCAGAGCTTTATCGATGTGGAGATTGTAATGAAAGATCCGGATGAACGTGACATGTCGGCGGCAGAGGTGATCGCTTTGTGGCGTGATGAAATTGGTGATATTGAAGGTGTGGATCAGATTACTTTTGAAGCTGAACGGGGCCCTGGTGGCTGGGCTCAGGATATAAGTGTAGATCTGAGTCATTCCAGTATCGATGTGCTGGAAAAAGCCAGCATGGCTTTTCTGGAAGAAGCAGAAGCTTTTGAAGTGACTCGTGACGTAAATGACAATTACAATGCCGGCAAAATGCAGTTCGATTTCAGATTGCTGCCGGAAGGACGACGACTGGGATTGACACCTACAGAAGTGGGGCGCCAGATTCGTGCTGCCTTTTATGGTTCCCTGGCCATGCGGCAATTGAGAGGAACCAACGAGGTTGAAATGCGTGTGAAACTCCCTTATCATCAAAGGGCAGATATACATCATCTGGAAGATTTTCTTATTCGAACATCCACAGGAGTTGAAGTTCCGTTGCTGGATGTGGTTAGTCTGGAAGAAGGAGAAGCCTTTACCAGCATCAACCGAAGGGATGGAAGACGGGTTGTTTCTGTGGGTATGGATGTGGAACCCAAAAGCGCGGTTTCGCAGGTGATGAAATCACTCAATGCGGAGGTGCTTCCCCGTTTGCGCGCCGATTATCCAGGAATTACCTGGAGCTTTGAAGGCAGTCAGGCCGATATGCGCGAATCGACCCAGGTGCTATGGAGTGGATTCTCTATGGCCATGTTGATAATCTATGCCTTGCTGGCTGTTGCATTTAACAACTACGTTCAGCCTTTGATCGTCATGTTTGCCATCCCTTTTGGAATTGTGGGAGCGGTAATCGGACACATCCTTCTGGGACATGACCTGTCACTGGTAAGTCTTATGGGAATTATTGCACTTTCGGGGGTGGTGGTGAACGACTCTCTTATTATGGTTGATTATGCCAACCGTAAGCGGGCAGGAGTGAGTGCTTTTGAAGCAATTCATGAAGCAGGTGTACGACGTTTTCGACCTATTATTCTTACAACTTTCACCACTTTTGGTGGATTGACACCCATTATACTGGAAACATCCAAGCAGGCTTACCACCTAATACCGATGGCCATCTCTCTGGGCTTCGGAATCCTGTTTGCCACTTCCATTATACTGGTTATTGTTCCCTGTCTTTATATGGTAATGGAGGATTTTAAGCGAGTGAGCGGTAATTTGGTGAGGAATGGTTGAGTATTTAAACTCTTGCCAGATTATTCACGAACAATAGTGTCCTAAATATTTCCCAAAAGGGATTTCATCCCTTAAACCCTGATTCCGATTATGGTTTTGTATGGTTTTGGTTTTCCAGAACCAACAAAAACCTATATCGGGACAAAGAAAATATTTTAAGATTATTGCTGCGTTCGGCATTATCCAAGCGAGCTTGGCTACTGCACTCACTTATCGCAATATTTATTTACATGATTATTGCTACACTCGACAATTTTCAAGCAAGCTTGATATTGTTCTCGCTAGTCGCAATAATCCAAGACTGAGTCAGCTTTCGATCTAAAAATTACGGTTCTTTAATCGTAATCGTCAAAACTCACCTCGCTTGCTGCGCGCATGAGATTCAAACAAAGACGATTTTACGATAAAACAACCTTGTTTTTAGGCTTACCTGCCAGGGTCAGTTCCCGTCAAGCCAGCCAGTATGTTCAAAATGTTTATTTAGGACAAGGTTAATTCACGAATACAAAAGGGTTGTTCTTCATATTCTCCGAAAAACAACCCTTTTGTATATAATGGTTTGAATAAAATTACCAAAGTTTTGCAGGGTATTCACCCTTCTCAATAAGTTTGTTGAGGCTTTCCTCAACAATTGGTTTGTCTTCCTGATAAGTAACTCCAAACCATTTGGCATCGGTGTCAATAACTTTTGTGGAGGCTTCGCCGGCTTTTATAAGTTCATCGGCCTTAACGTTAAAATAGTATTCAGATTTCATCTCCTGACCTTTTTCTGCCAGAAACTTGTTGAACCCTTTCTCCAGTTCACCAAAGAAAGCCGGTTTGAAGATCCAGAAGTTCATGGAGACGGGCTCATTGCCGGTTAATTCAGTTTTACTATCACCTTCGTAAAAGAATACCTTACCGTCTTCCCAGCCTATTTTGGTGCGTTCGGTAACTTCCTGCAGGTATCCGTTGCTGTCGGTCTCGCAAACACCTCTAGAAACTGTTCCATGTTCCGAAAGAGTGTTTTTAAGTGCATAACCAATCATGGCATACTCATTTTCTTTCGGATTATTATTGATGAAGTCCACCGCACTTTTATAGGCTTCATGTCCGTAAAAGTCATCGGCATTGATGATGGCAAATGGTTCATTGATAACCTCTTTAGCCATAAGCATGGCATGACCGGTTCCCCAGGGTTTCTCGCGCCCTTCGGGAATGGAGAATTCTGAAGGGATATTTTCCAGTTCCTGAAAAACGTATTCGGTCTCAATTTTCCCTTTCAGGCGGCTTTCAAAACGCTCCTTAAAAGCATCCGCAAAAGAGGGACGGATGACAAAAACCACTTTCCCAAATCCGGCGCGTATGGCATCAAAGACCGAGTAGTCGATGATGGATTCTCCATTAGGGCCTAATTCGTCCATTTGTTTCAGGCCGCCATAGCGACTGCCCATTCCTGCTGCCAGAATTAATAATGTTGGCTTCATAATTTGAAATTCTTTAAATGGTGAATTACAAAAATAGTAAAAATATGGTGGAGGTTCTTTATGGAGCTTGTATTTGGTCGCATTCCTCAGGTTTAAAACGGAAGAGATGAATCATACATTGTTTCATCAGTAAATAATTTGGCTTAAGTTTATAGATTGCTTCGGGCTGAGCCCTCGCAATGAACGTTTTTTTCTGTTAGATGGAAGATGTTGGCAGACTTTGTCATTGCGAGGGCCTTGCCCGAAGCAATCTCTAATTTCAAAAAACCTATTTTAAACTTTAGCCAATAATTTGTTTAAGTTATTGGTCTGATGGAACAAGCATGATTGATTATCTACATTCTCTTGTGCCTCCCATTGGCCGCCAAAGGCTTGCCGACGGCGCGGCGCTAAAGCTTCAGCGACACGCGGTTTGTGACAATCGTTGCCATGCTTGTTTCATTTGATCAAGGGTCTTCAAATATTCCCGGGCGGGTAGTGCATCTCCAGATTCCGGGTTTTGGATATTGAACTTCATATTGGCTGGTTACACGCACAGCCGGGCGTTTCCTCAAGTGTGGCTCAGTAAACTCAAAACCCCAAACCAAACTCAGAACTCAAAACTCTAATCAAAGATCGCCCCACACGCGAGCCATGGAAAACCCGGGTGCTTCCATATCCAGATCCAGAAAAAACCCGAATGGCGTTTGGCTGGCGGTATAGTCTCCATTATTTAGTCGTTTCCGTGTGGCATCAAACAGTTGAGCGGTAAATTTCAGGGAAGCTTTTGATGCGGAGAGGTGAGCGAAGGAGTGCAAAAGGATATCCGAGCAGTTATTTTTTCTGGCTACCCATTTCAGGTGATTGGCCAGTTTTTTCTCCCTGCTCTTCAGGTCTCGTTCTTCATCCTCAGCTTCCACCTGAATGAAAGCAGTGATGCAATCTTTGTGCTCTTCCTGATGTTTAATAACCGCTGTGTCGGGATAAAAAACCTTCAGATCTTCATCGGGCAGGTTTTGTTCCGCTGTTTTGTATGCAAATCGTTTGGTGTAAAATACAAGAACCTTCATTTTATTTTATCGTTAACAATCTTCATTATTGATTCTTCTTCATTCAGGGCTTGTTCCTCAATGGCTTTCCCTTCGTTGATCAGTGCCCCGGCAAGTGTTTTATCGGCAAGTCCACCTGCATTGATGAGCACATTGAGCATGGCGCCTCGCACAGCTGCCCGTGCACATAAAGCGCCCACTCCGGCGTCACTCACCGAGTTGGGGTTGCCGTTTTCTGCCATGTTTTTGAGCAGGGCGAAGCTTTCGAAGGCAGTTTTCATAACCTTTAGGGGAATCCGAGTGGCATTTTCGGTTGCTTTTTGAATGGCTTTGGTTCTGGCAGCTTTTTCGTCTTCATTGTTTTTGGGAAGTGAAAACGCATCCATTATTTTATTAAAAGCGTCAGTGTCTTCATCTACGAGGAGCAGGAGTTTTTGTTGGATATGCATTCCTTTCTCAGCTTCTGCAGAAAACGCTTCCCACCGGTGATCCCAACCTCGTTTGTGAGCGGATAAATTGGCTACCATTGTTCCTAAAGCGGCTCCTAAAGCGCCTGTATATGCTGCAATAGAACCTCCTCCTGGAGCAGGTGATTCGGAAGCTGTTTCATCTGCAAAAGATTTCAGCGTCCGGTCGGTAAGCTTTTTTATGCTTTTATCTTTAAGGATATACTCAATGATTTTTTTGTCGGGTTCGAATGGATACAATTCATCCAGTCCCATTGATTTTACTGCAATTCTGATTATTTCTTCTTCAGGAAGTCCTGTGGAGCGACGCTGTTTTTTCAGAAAGTATCTTCCAGCCTCCAGCATGGCCTCCAGCGGCACTACCCCTACTAACTCGGAACCCGTCACCCTTAAGCCTCTGGCTGCAGCTCGTTCGCTGGTAACATCAAAAGCATTATGTAGAGATGTTACAGATATGTCTGTGAGATTCATGGAAATTTGAGCAATGCCGTATTCTTCAATAAACCAGCCGATTCCTTTGACAGATTTAAGTAATCCCGGTTCCCAGACTTTATTCCCTTTTTCATCGGTTACTACTTTTCCGGTAATGGGATCTCCCTCTTTTTTAACCCGACCTCTTTCGCGAACATCGAAAGCCACGGAGTTGGCTCGTCTTACGGAAGTGGTGTTGAGGTTTACATTGTAGGCAATCAGGAAGTTTCTGGCACCAATGGCTGTGGCTCCTGTCTTTGCCGTGTTGTGATTCCAGGTAGCGGGGCCGTAATCGGGTTTCCATTCGGTCGATGAAAGTCTTTTTTCCAGGGCTTCGTATTCCCCTTCCCGGCAGTTGGCCAGATTTTTTCTTTTCTCTTCGTTGGCTGCAGCTTCGTAGCAAAAGGCAGGAATCTCCAGTTCTTCTCCAACCCTTCGGGCCAGTTCGTTGGCCATTTTTGCCGTTTCTTCCATGGAGATGCCTGATACCGGAACCAGTGGACAAACATCGGTGGCTCCAAAACGAGGGTGGGCACCCTTATGATGGCGCATGTCAATAAGCTGAGATGCTTTTTTGATGGCCATGAAAGCTGCTTCCATAACTGGTTTGGGCTCTCCGACAAAAGTAACTACTGTACGGTTGGTAGCTTTTCCGGGATCCACATCCACCAGTTGAATTCCTTTGACTGATTCTATTTCATCGGTAATTTGTTTTATGATTTCCATATCCCGTCCTTCCGAGAAATTGGGGACGCATTCTATGAGTTGTTGCATGATGGTTATTTTTTTTGGAAGTTGAATGTAATACTAGACTTTATTTTTAATTGGAGATTCTTCCGGTTATTGGATGACTCCGTTCAGGATGGTCTGTTCCACCTTGTTTTCTCCATAGGCGTATGGAATGTATTCTATGCTGGGGATGGCTTTGGTAATGATGAGGTTGGCTTTCTTTCCTTTTGTGATGGTTCCCAGTTCATTTTGTAAGCCCATGGCGTAGGCCCCATTGATGGTAACTGCATTGATGGCTTCACGGGGCAACATTTTATACAGAATGCTGGCCATGGAGATGATTAATTGCATATTGCCGGAGGGGGAAGAACCCGGGTTAAAATCTGTTGCAAGCGTGAGGGGCAATCCCGCATCAATAATTTCTCTGGCCGGGGCATATTTTAGATTTAGGAAGAAGGCTGCTCCGGGAAGAATAACGGGCATGGTATCGGAGTTTAGCAAGGCTCTTATTTCCTCCTCTCCTGTATATTCAAGGTGGTCAACCGACAGTGCTTTGTGCTTGATTCCGGTCTGGATGCCACCTGAGAAATCCAGTTCGTTGGCGTGGATTTTGGGTTGCAGACCATATTTAGTTGCGGCGTCAAGAATTCTGTCTGTTTGATTGACGGAGAAAAAGCCACGATCGCAAAATACATCCACAAAATCGGCCAATTGTTCTTCTGCCACCGCCGGCAACATCTCATTGATAACCAGATCCACATATTTGTCTGGATTTCCTTTGAATTGAGCCGGTACGGCATGAGCCCCCAGAAAAGTGGACCGGATGGTTACGGGACTCTCGTTTTTCAGACGTTTGATGACCCTGAGCATTTTTAATTCGGTTTCGGTGGTAAGTCCATAACCGCTTTTTATCTCAACGGCACCGGTTCCCCAGCGAACTATTTCCTGAAGACGAATCATGGCATCTTTAAAAAGTTGCTCTTCATCGGCTTCCTGCATCATTTTTGCAGAATTGAGAATCCCGCCACCTCGTTTGGCTATTTCTTCATAACTGAGACCTCTTATTTTATCGGTATATTCGATCTCGCGCGATTTCGCAAAAACCAGGTGGGTGTGGGAATCGCACCATGCGGGCAATACAAAACGGTCGGACGCATCAATGATTTCCCCGTTCCCGGGATGAGGTATTTCACTCATTGGGCCAAAGTTCCTGATAATCCCGTCTTGGATCAGGAGCCAGGCATTTTCGATGACAGGGATTTCCTGCATCGTTTTGCCGGCTGCTTTATCAGGAGGAGTATTGCTTGCTGAAACCAGCTGTTTGATGTTTTTTATAAGTAGTGTGCTCATCAGGATTGTTTTTTAGACTGCATTTAAAGATACAAAATTTGATTCTTTAAAGGTTGAATCCTGATGCTGAGTTTCCTCATGCTTTTTGGTTACTAGAGTCTGTCCATAAAGTACCACTTGCTGCGTTATGCTTGCCGCCAAAATACTCATTTACCCAAGTAAACTCCGTTTTTGGCGGCTTGCGCCACCGCTAAAGCTTTAGGCGGCACGCGGTCGCAAGCCTTGCAACTGGCACTTTCTGATCAGACACATGACTTTTTACAAACTTTCCCGACTTTATAGACGCGCACTATTAAGGCAATGAATCAAAAAAAGCAGCTCTCTCAATACATTGAGAAGGCTGCTTTTTTTGATTTTTGTAGTTTAGAAGTTGGTGATTTCAAAGTCAAACCTGACTGTTCACTACCGGCTATTCACTACAAACTATTTTTTCTATTCTCTGACAATCGTCTGTTCTCTGTCGGGGCCCACCGATACGATGGTAATGGGAACTTCCAGTTCATCTTCCAGGAACTTAATGTAATCCTTCAGTTGCTGAGGGAATTCATCCTCCGACTTCAGACTTGTCAGGTCACAGTTCCAACCGGGCAGTTCCTTATACACAGGCTCCAGGTTTTCCGGAAGCTCAAATGGGAATTCTTCTGTAACTGTGTCACCTATTTTGTAAGCAGTGGCAATTTTGATTGTTTCGAAACATCCAAGCACATCACTCTTCATCATAATCAATTTGGTAACACCGTTCACCATAACACTGTACTTAAGCGCTACCAGATCGAGCCATCCGCAACGACGCGGCCGGCCCGTGGTACTGCCAAATTCATGACCGTGTTCACGCATTTTGTCACCATCTTCGTCGAACAGTTCGGTCGGGAAGGGGCCGGATCCCACTCGTGTGCAGTAGGCTTTAAAGATACCGTAAACTTCTCCGATGCTTCGGGGGGATATTCCCATTCCGATACAGGCTCCTGCACAAACAGTATTGGAGGAGGTTACAAACGGATAAGAACCAAAGTCAATATCCAGCAACGTTCCCTGTGCTCCTTCGGCCAAGATGGACTGGCCTCCCTTGAGGTATCGGTTGAGTTCATGTTCACTGTCAATGAGCGTAAATTCTTTCAGGGCTTCAATGCCTTCTTTTAAGCCTTCTTCATAATCTGCCAGATTGTATTCGAAGCCATACATCTTAATCAGTTGCTCATGCTTTTCTTTCAGTGCAGCATATTTCTCTTCAAAGTTGGACAGAATGTCGCCTACGCGAATGCCGTTTCGTCCTGTTTTGTCCATATAAGTGGGGCCGATTCCTTTCAGGGTTGAACCAATCTTGGTTTTTCCTTTAGAGGCCTCTGAGGCAGCGTCCAGAATTCGATGTGTGGGCAAAATCAGGTGGGCTTTTTTGGAAATGAAAAGCGAATTGGTCAGGTCAATGCCCTGGGCTTTGAGGTCGTCAATCTCTTGTTTAAAGATGATAGGATCCAGTACAACACCATTTCCAATGACGTTAATTTTGTCGCCCTGGAAAATCCCCGATGGGATGTTGTGAAGAACAAATTTCTTGTTGTCAAATTCGAGGGTGTGACCGGCGTTTGGGCCGCCCTGAAATCGGGTAATAACATCATATTCCGGGGTTAGAACGTCCACGACTTTTCCTTTCCCTTCGTCGCCCCATTGTAATCCTAATAGAACATCAACCTTCATTATTCCAAGTGTTTGTGATAGTTTGTATTTTGGTCCGGGTTGCCAGACTTTCGTGCAATAAAAATCGGAAGGCCTACCTGTTAGGTTGACATTCCGATGCGTAAAAGTAAACATTAAAAATCGTAAAACCTTGAATTGTCAGGAATTTTTGTTTTGATTCTTTTCCTGTTTTTCCCGACACTCCTTGCACGTACCGTAAACATAGAGAGAATGATGTGCAACGGTGAACTCCAGATTTTTGGATGCATTGTCCAGTACAATTTGAATACTTGGATCACAGAATTCAGTTACTTTGCCACAATTGGTGCAAATAAGATGGTCGTGCTGCTTGGATTCAAAGGCCTTTTCGAACTGAGCAATGTTTTTTCCAAACTGGTGTTTAATCACCAACTTGCAATCCAGTAAAAGGTCAATTGTATTGTACAATGTGGCCCTGCTTACCCGGTAATTTTTGTTTTTCATGAAAATGTATAACGACTCAATGTCGAAATGCCCTTCACGAGAATATATTTCATCCAGGATGGCATAACGTTCCGGGGTTTTGCGGTGACCGTTTTTTTGCAGATACTCTGTGAATATTTGTTTGACCGTTTCTTTGTTTGATGGCCTGCTCATAGCATGTTTCTGTTAATTAAAATGTAACAAATTGACCCTTTGTCATGCAAAGATAAAAATTTTATTTAGAATAAAACCAAATTGAATTAACGAGGCGGTAAGTTGTCAGATTTTGAGTTTCGGTATCCGGGTTTTGGGATGTTCGGAGATGTTTGGGGGCTGTTTAGATCTTTGATGAAGAGATTGGAATGCGATGTATCTGTCCCTGTGTTATCCAGGAAAAAAATCGCATAAAATTAATAATCGACACACTGATAACTTCACGAATCTCAACCCGTGATGGAAATGGTTTGACCTCCTCTATTAGTCATAGGGCGTTGCCCTATACTATTGCTCTCAGGCCGTTGGCCTGTTTGGAATGGCTTCAAAATGGATATATCACTAGTTTCCGTGAATTCTTTCCTGACGGGTGACGTTGTGCAATCCCTTTATTCTCATTAGATTGAATATCAGGTTGTTGAGGTCTTCCGTGTTGTGAATGTATATATAGATGGTTCCTTCAAAAATGCCATCATGACTCTCTACATGGATAGATCGCATATTAACGGTCTGATCTTCCGAAATGACTTTGGTAATTTTACTGACGATGCCAATCTGATCGATGCCTGACAGGTTGATGACAGCCAGAAATGATAAAATTTTATGTGACTCCCATTCGGCTGATACGATGCGATTTCCCTGGCTTGACATCAGGCGGATGGCTACCGGGCACTTACGGCTGTGCAGAATCAGCTTATCGTCCTGATCGAGGTATCCTACCACATCGTCACCCGGAATGGGATTGCAACACGGAGCGATGATGTATTCTTCTGTTTCCATATCGTCGGAGACCACCATCTGTGTTTTTTTACTCTCCTTGCCGATGTTCTTCTTTCCGCCTTTCAGGTTGTTTTTTCCGAAAGATAAACGCCAGTAGCGAATCCATTTATTGGCTGTTTTATCGCTGAGGATTTTATTCAGGTTTTCGAGGTTGATGACCCCTTTTCCTATTTTAAAATAGAGCTCTTCTTTATTTGGGAGATTGTAATAGGTCTGAAGTTTTTTCAGGATCTTGGCATTGGTTGTCAGTTTCTTCTCATTCAGTGCCTCTTCCAGTTTTTGTTCTCCTCTGTGTATGATGCCCTTTCTCTCTTTTTTAAAGGCGTCTTTAATTCTTGTTTTTGCTTTTGCTGTGGTCACAAAATTTATCCAGTCGTATTTTGGTTTTTGTTTCTCAGAAGTAAGAATCTCCACCTGGTCACCACTTTTCAGCTCATAACTGATTGGAACCAGCTTGTAATTAACTTTTGCGCCGATACACTTGTATCCCAGTTCGGTGTGAATCTCAAACGCCAGGTCGAGAGCTGTGGCTCCTTTGGGCATCACTTTTACGTCACCTTTTGGAGTGAACAGCATTATTTCCTGGGTGAAGAGATTCAGTTTAAAATCGTCCAGAAATTCCAGCGAGTCGGAATCCGGATTGTCGAGCACCTCACGAATGCGTTGCAACCAATTGTCCAATTCGGATTCTTTTTCATTGGCCCCTTTGTATTTCCAATGCGCAGCAAATCCTTTTTCGGCAATTTCGTCCATTCGTTCGGTGCGAATCTGAATTTCTATCCAGTTACCTTCAGGGCCCATCAGAGTTGCATGAAGCGCTTCATATCCGTTTGCTTTCGGAGTACTTACCCAATCGCGCAGCCGATCGGGTTTTGGTTTGTAAATATCGGTTATCAGCGAATAAATGGTCCAGCATTGTGCTTTTTCCGGTATTCCCTCTTTGGGCGTAAAAACAATTCGAATGGCCAGCAAATCATAAATCTCCTCGAACGGAATTTGTTTGCGTTGCATTTTCCGCCAGATGGAATAGATGGATTTGGGTCGTCCTTTCAGGTCAAAGTCATATCCTTCTCTCGACAGACGCTCAATGATGGGGAGCGAGAATCTGGTGATCAGGTGTTGGGTTTTGTCCTTGTAATCTTCCAGTTTGGCTGAAATCTCTTCAAATATCTTCGGGTGTTCATATTTGAACGCCAGATCTTCCAGTTCCGATTTTATGGAGTAAAGTCCCAGCCGGTGAGCCAGGGGGGCATACATGTAGAGGGTTTCGCCGGCAATTTTCAGGCGTTTGTGCTCAGGCATGGAATCCAGAGTACGCATATTGTGAAGCCTGTCCGCCAGCTTGATAAGGATAACCCTGATGTCCTCCACCATGGTCAGGAGCAATTTTCGGAAATTCTCTGCCTGTTTCGACTGCGTCTGGTCAAAAACCCCTTCCAGTTTAGTCAGGCCGTCCACGATATCGGCAACTTTTTTACCAAAAATACCTTCAATGTCTTCAAGGGTGTAATCGGTATCTTCGACTACATCGTGCAGCAATGCAGCAGCAACACCTTTTGCTCCCAGTCCAATTTCATCAGCAACAATACGGGCCACTGCCAGCGGATGAAGAATGTATAATTCTCCCGACTTTCGTCTTACCCCTCGGTGGGCTTCGTTAGCCAGTTCAAACGCTTTTTGGATAAGTCGTTTTGCCTCAGCGCTCTGGCACCGGGGGCACAATTCCAGCAGCTCGTTGAACTGTTGCTTAATCTCTTGTTCTTCTGATATTTTTGGTTGTTCACTCATATCGGCTGTTTACCTGTCGGGCCTAAAATAATGAATATAATGGTAAAATAGTATTTGAATGAGAGGTATTTTTATCCGAAAAATTATATGCCTGCTGTTACGATCCTGAAATCTTCCGGCTTCAGGTATTTGGTTGCCAAATCTTTTATTTGGGAAGATGAAATATTTCGTATTGTTGAAATCATCTTTTCATAAAACCCGAAATCCATGTCATATTCCTGAAGTGTGCGGTAAATATCTGCTGTAGAAAATGGGCCGTCGAAATTGCGCAGCAGTTCTCCCATCATATAACGTTTTACCATATTGAGCTCATCATCCGGGACCAGATGCGTTTGCAGTATTCTGAACTCTTCAAAGATGGCATCGATGGCCTTTTCCCGACTTTCGCCGGCCACTTCGCTGCTTATACCCCAGATGCCGCTTTGCTTCAGAGGCATGATAAAAGAACCAATTCCATAGGTAAGTCCTTTTTCTTCACGTACAGAGGTCATCAGTCGTGAGCCAAAATAACCGCCCAGCAGGGTGTTGAGGATTTGAAGAGGAATAAAGTCGGGATGATGATTGTTGAAAAGAGGCCGTCCGATGCGAATGGCTGTTTGCATGGCTCCCTCTTTTTTGAGGTGTAATGTTTTGTCGGTTAAGGGGCTTACTTCCGGGATCTGTGGCTCCGCTTCGATATGTTTCTGAGGGGTTTGCCCGAAATAGTTGTTAAGTAAAGGGATGAGCTTATCACCCGGTAGACCTGCCACAAAAATCCGCGCCATTTCCGGACGATAGTGACTGGAATGAAACTCTCTGAGTTGTGAAAGACTGATGGTGTCGAAGTGCTCCTTTTTCAGTTGCTTCCCGTAAGGATGCTCTGCTCCAAAAATGGTTTCACTAAATGCCCGGGAGGCGATGGTTTTAACTTTTTCTCCCTCAAAAACAAACTCTTCATATTTTTTTTGAAGATAAAGGTCGTATTCATGTTCCGGGAACGATGGCCGGGTAATGATTTCATGCACAATTTCCAGCATTTGTGGCAGGTGACGTGTAAGGCACAGAAGAGTAAATACGGTATTGTGATGATAGGTCTGTGAGTTGAGATAAGCCCCCAAAAAATCAATCTTCTCAGATATTTCCACAGACGACTTGGTTAAAGTCCCTTCCTGCATCAGGTTGGCGGTGGTGGAGGCAATCAACGGGATGCCTGCCTGGATGGCCCCGGCTGGGAATTCGATGTCTATCTTGGTGACTTCCTGGCTCCCGGCTCTGAGTATGGAAACAGGCACCCCGTTGTTTAATTGGTGCTGCTCAACAGGCAGAAAATCAATTTTCTCGATGTCTCTAAATTCAGGGGCACTGGTTGTGATTGATGCCATATGGGATGTTGTTCTTTAAGTGATTGTTAATTTGAGGCTGAGGTTAAGGTTGAAAGGGTGTTAAAATGTTGATTATATACATTTTAAGTTGAAGTGCTGTTTGGATAGAAAAGAGAACTTTTTTAAGACTCCGGTTCTCTTAACCTCATCCTTAACCTTAGTGCTTTTGAAAAGAGGTTGCCTCTATCATTCTTTTTTCCTGGGTAAATAATAAAGTGTTGAGCAGTTTTCCGGAGCAAATACCTTTTTGGCAACTGTTTTTATATCCTCTACGGTCACTGCCCGGTAATGTTCAGGTTCTCTATTGATCTCCTCTGCATCGCCCAATAATTCAAATTGTGACAGATTCATGGCTTTATTGAGGTAGTGGATTTCACCGAACACCAGGTTCGATTCTATTTTGTTTTTAACTTTTTGTAATTCATAATCCCCCGGACCTTCATTGGCCAGAATGGTTAGTTCATGTAAGATGGCATTTTCGGCCTTTTCCATGGAAACCTCAGGCATCAGGCGTCCTGTGACGGTAAACAATCCGGGGTCGCGGTCGCCTGCAATGTAGGCATTCACATCCGAGAAAAGCCGCTGTTCTTTGATTAGGGATTGGAATAACCGTGCCGACGGGCCATTGGAGAGAATGTCGGACAACAAATCGTTTGCATAAAAATCCTGATCGGTTCTGCGCCCGTTGTGAAATACCATATGAACCATGGGGGCGGGTACATCTCTTTCTACGGTGAGGTGTCTGGCCTGTGTCTGAGGTGGTTCCTGAGGCAGGTCTCTTTTCTGAATATGTCGGGATTTCAGAGGCCCAAACCATTTCTCTGCAAGTCGGAATGCCTCCTGGGGAGTTACATTGCCGGCCACCGATAAAACAGCATTGTTTGGGGCGTAGTGTTTGTAGAAGAACTCCTTTACATCCTCCAGCGTTGCCTGTTCAATGTGTTTAATGTCCTTTCCGATGGTTGGCCATCGGTAGGGGTGAACTTTATATGCCAGGTCTCTGATTAAAAGAGGAATGTCTCCGTAAGGTTGATTCAGATACCGCTGCTTGAACTCTTCGATGACCACTTTACGCTGAACTTCCAGACTTTTTTCGGAGAAATCGAGTTCATTCATGCGGTCGGCTTCCAGCCAAAATGCCGTTTCCAGATTGGTGGCCGGAAGGGTCACATAATAGTTGGTGAAATCGTTGCTGGTCCATGCGTTGTTTTCTCCCCCCACATTTTGCACCGGGGTGTCGTACGACGGGATACTATGCGTGCCGCCAAACATCAGATGCTCAAAAAGGTGGGCAAATCCGGTTTTGTCGGGAGCTTCATCTCTGGCTCCAACGTCGTACAGGAGGTTAACCGCTACCATTGGGGTGGTATTGTCGGGGTGCACCACAACACGCAAGCCGTTGGAAAGTGTATGTTTAAAATATTCTATCATCTACAGATTCTTTTTTTTGTGTCCTGAAATTCTTCAAGCAGCGATGTCATAATCCGGCTTACCGGCTTTATCTCTTTTACAAGAGCTGCCACCTGACCAATCTCCAGTTCTCCTTCGTTCAGTTCTCCTTCAAAGATTCCTTTTTTAGCCCGTCCCCGTCCCAATAATTCTTTCAGTTCTTCGGGGGAGGCGCCTCTGTGTTGTGCTTCTTCTACCAGTTTAAAAAAGTGGTTTTTTAGAAGTCGTACAGGTGCCAGCTGTTTTAGGGTGAGCATGGTATCTCCTTCTTTGGAATTTACAGCAGTCTCTTTAAATGCAGTGTGAGCGGAGGATTCTTCCGATAGTGCAAAGAGGGAGCCTATCTGAACTGCATCTGCTCCAAGAGCCATGGCGGCCATTATTTGCTGTCCGCTCCCGATTCCTCCTGCGGCTATTAGTGGGAGGGAGGTAACCTTTCGTGCCAGAGGAATCAGATTCATGGTTGTGGTTTCCTCACGGCCTTCATGCCCACCTGCTTCGAATCCTTCGGCAACAATGGCGTCCACTCCGGCATCTTCACATTTTTTTGCCAGTCGCGAATTGGCAATTACATGAGCCACTTTGATGCCGTGATCTTTCAGGAAGGGGGTCCATTTTGCCGGGCTACCTGCTGAGGTGAAGACTATTTTTACTTCTTCTTCCACGATGACCTGCATCAGTTGTTCAATATCGGGGTAGAGTAGGGGAACATTAACTCCCCAGGGCTTTTGTGTGGCCTTTTTCATTTTTTGTATGTGCTCTCTGAGAACTTCCGGGTACATACTGCCGGCTCCCAAGAGCCCCAATCCGCCATTGTTGCTCACAGCAGAGGCCAGCCGCCATCCGCTGCACCACACCATTCCTCCCTGAATCACAGGGATGTCGATGTTGAATAATTCATTTATACGGTTGTTCGAGAAAGTGTTTTGCATTTTATATGTTTTGTTTTACAAAAAACCTGTTGACTTGCATGCCAACAGGTTTTGTTTTATTCGGCATCTACTGCCTATTTGGTTTCTGTCCATAAAGTACCACTTGCGTCCCCGAAGGATCGGGGCAGGCTGTTACGCTTGCCGCCAAAATACTCATTTACGATTAGTAAACTCCGTTTTTGGCGGCTTCGCAAGCCTAGCAATTGGCACTTTCTGACCAGAAACAGGACTAGAAACAAGTTTTGCTTAATTTATGGACAGACTCAATTTAGTGCCTGTCTATAAACTTAGTAAAGTTTCTCAAGTTCGCTGTGTCTGTTCAGAAGGTTTCGTTTACAAGGCTTGCCATTAGCGGAAATGCGGAGTTTACTTGAGTAAATGAGCAATTTCCGCTTAAGTTGTAACGCAGTAAACGGGACTTTATGGACAGACACTTACTATTCACTATTCTTACTCCAAACCAATAACCCCGGGGCCTTGTTCAAAAACGATGTCCACGGGAATTCCGGCATTGTTGATTTTGTCCAGATCTTTCTGAAGCTCCGGTCCGGTTTGTCCCATTGTCTCAATCATGGTCAGCGCTTTGTTATAATCTCCGTTACCCTGAAGTACCAAAATCTCCTCAGAAAGTCGATTCATAGCCTGTTTCATCTTTTCAAAATCGATGCGGTAGGTTTCCGATTCACTGTCTTTGTCAAAGGCTCCCTGCTCCAGGAAATAATTGAAGCGAATCATATTGGCCTTTCCGTGGGCACTTCCGGCACCAAAACGGACCGACCGGAAAATTCCTGCCATAAAGGTTACGTAGTTGGTCATCAAGTCTTTATCTTTCAATTCCCCTGTCTCTGCTAGTTGTGTAACAATGTAAAGTCCGAGAATATCAGCCTTGCTTTCTTCAATGGCCGAAGCCGTTTCTTTGAGGGCTTCTCTTACTGTTCCTTTACCATTGATGGTTTCTTTAATGCCTAAGCCGTGGGCTACTTCATGAAACATGGTGTTTTCAAAAAAGGCATCAAAATCGATGTATTTTCTTTGAGAGGGATGAATGACAATATTGCTGATGGGAACCAGTATTTTTTCAAATTTGGCCTGCATACTGTTTTTAAGTTGCAGTTTGCGGCTTCCTTTTTTCATCTGGACGTCCGGGTCGTTGGGCAGATTGATGGCAATGGTTTTGCTGGCTGCATTGCAGTCGCCTGCGTAATAAATTGCATCATACACATTCAGATCCGACTCACTACCGGGTGTTTCGGTTTTGTATTCAGGGTCCGCAGGGAGGTTTTCCTGAAGTAGGGGCAACAGAGCTGCAAATCGCTCAAGTCGGGCCGACCAGGCAGTATCTTTAATCAGGATGTAGGCTTCAAAAGCTGTCTTCGTGCCTAAAAGACGGTCTTCATAAGTTTCTATGGGACCAACCACGAAATCGACGAGGTTATCTTTCATATCCATCCAGCACATATCGCTTTTGTAGTAATCGCCCGATAAGAGTGCATCGGCCCTTGCGTTCAGGTATTTCTGAAATGCCTCACTGTCGGCGAGAGTAGCAGCCTGGCGAAGATAATCGGCAGCAAGAGTAAGTTCTTTATTCCATTTTTTGTGATAGGGAACTACCATTAACTTTCCTATGCCATTCCGTTCAATGATGGTGTATTGGTTGGCTTTATCGTGATTGGGAAGTTGGTTGAACTCCTCCATGGTCATATCTTTGGGGTATAATTTTGAGCCCAGCGGTTTTGGTCCAATTCCCTTAATGAAAGGCTTATGGTTGTTTAGCCGGTCCCAGGGGCCGTAATTGATTTCGGTATATCTGCGCAAATCCGGATTGTCAATATTGCTGAGTAACGTTTCTTTGCCTCCCCAGGTCTGTTCCCAGAACAAATCGTCCATGATGTCGGCAGCTTTAAAAAGCAGGGGCAACATCTCTTTTTGGTTGGCAGATAAAATACTCAGATCGGTGGTGAGTGGGAAAGACTCGTAGGCATTTACTTTTTCAGCAACATTCGGAATGTTTGCTTCATACTTATTGTTTTGGCACGCAGCAAGAAGTGCGACAACCAAAAGAACCGGGATATACCGTTTCATTTGTTTCGGTTTTGAGGATTATGTAATGCGGCTCAAAGGTAAGCATATTTTGAGAATGAAACGAGCATGACCAGGCAATCCACAGAGAACATATATAGTATCCATTTATGCAGGTTCCATCCGACTTTAAATTAAAACCTTATTTCAAGTGTTTTTTCCCATTCTGCTTCGCCGGGGTTTTTAACCGTAACTACTGCTACGCTTTTCAAACCCCGTCTGGCATAAAGAAAAAAATTACATAAAATATAAGTAAACCAACTAAATAACTGACACACGAGAGCGAAGCGGTTTATTTTTCAATGTTGATATCCGCTGTTTTGTTATTGATGAGGTGTTTTAGACGTTCAATTTGTTGTTGTTTGTTTACTTCTCTGAGATTTTGAGCTGTTTTGGTGAAATACTGATGATTCCTGATAAACCTAAGCTGCATCTCATTCCATTCCTGCCATGAGCCAATCATCTCTCGTTCTCTCAACTCGCGGTAAAGGGTGTTGGATACGGGAATGAAATCGGTACGTCCCAGGTAATCCAGATCAGAATCACACATTACTTCTTCCATTTTATCCTGCGGGTTTGGAGGCAGCTTGGTGGCCATAATCAGCCGACAGATGGAGTTGATTCTTTCCTGAGAAAAATTGTACCGGGGCAATATTTGTTTAGCAAGCAGAGTGCCCTGATGTTCATGGTGTTTGTAATCCATTATATGACCGGCGTCGTGGAACAGGGCGGCAACTTTCAGAAGCAGGATTTCTTCCTCGTTTAATCCCTCTGCCCAACCGATGAGTTCCACCTCAGTCACCACATCTACTGTGTGTTTTACATTGTGATAAAAAAGGTTGGATGGTAAGTTTTTTTCGAGAAGGTCCAGTATTTTCTCCTGAATGTCCATGAATTGAATGTCTCCGTATTTGGTGTAAAAAGAGTCATTGGCTTCAAACGGGTTACCCTCTGCGCGCAGGTTTTCATTCAGTCCATTGATCAGAAACATATTCAGGGCACCTTTGTACTTTACCGGCATTGAGCCCAGGTGACTGATGTTAAAAAACTCTTTCACCAGTTCGTAAGTCATTTCTGACATGTTAATTTTCCCAGGAGGGCATGCTTCTCCCAGCCGGCATGTGACATTAATATTGTCGCCGCTGATGGAGGACGGATTGTGTTGCTTCTGTGCATCAATAGCCAGGACGGGGCCTGTGTGGATTCCCATTTTGACTTTCCAGAAAGGGGCTTCCTCTGTGGCGGGAGATAAATTGCTCACGGCTGCCTGCATTTTATTGGCAGCCAGTGTGATATTGATAGGATTGGTTCGGTATTCATTGTTTAAACCAGCAGCGAAGAGGATGTTGTCGCCAAAACTTTTAATTTTGGAAATATTATACTCTTCAGCCACTTTATCGATGGAAATGTATATTTCATCAAGAATGTCAATCAGTCCGGATTGATCCTGCATCTGGGACAGGTTTTCGAATCCGCCCACAGAGATGTACAAAAGAGAAACGGTACGCAGATGTTCAACTTTTTTTCCCTGCTTGCGGGCTATGATATCCCGTGAGGGAGCCTCACCTGTTTCATTGAAACGTGTGAGCAGTTCGTTGAACTTATCATTTTGTTGTTGGATCTGGGAATAGCGGCCCACAAGATTGTGAAGTTGGGCATTCAACTCTTTATTGCGGTTGGCCAGGTGCGTAATCCGATTGATATATTCGCTGATATTATCCATGCAGCTTCGCTGTTATTTATTTAAATAGTACAGTTGATGGACCCAAAAAGTTGCACTTAGGTGCGGTTTTTTTATGTCATCCAGTGAATTAAGTGGAGGGGATTTGTCTCTGTGTTTGTGCTGCAGGGTTTACGGCGAAAGGAATTAAAGGTGTTTTGATGTTTGATGAATGGTGTTTTTTTTCTGATATACGTATAACTTACTTTTGATTTGCGACTAATAAATTCAAAATGCTTTTCACGTTTTCATGAATATCATTTTTTGCATCAACCCAGTGTATTTTGTGGCCTTTTCGTTCCATGCCCCTGAACCAGGTCATTTGCCGCTTGGCAAATTGGTGAATGGCGATGTTCAGGCTTTCAAACATCTCCTTTTTTGAAATCAGGCCTGTTACATATCGGGTAACGAATTTGTATTCCAGACCATAATAAATCAGATCTTCCGGGTTGATCCCGTCTTGTATCAATTGCTCCACCTCTTCAATCATACCCTGCTCCAGTCGGTCTTTCAATCTTTTAGTGATTTTTTCACGTCTTAAATTCCGGTTGATGTTTACCCCGACAAGCAATGGATTTATTTTTGGAAGTTCCACCTCTATTTCCGGACGGTTTTGGTAATAGGTTTCAATCTCAATACTGCGAACAGCTCTTTTTACGGTATCAGTATCGGTGGTGTTGTGAAGTTTTTTGAAAGATGCCAGAATGGTGGAGAGTTCCTGCAGGCTTTTATTCTTTAGCTGCTCCCGAAGTTCGTGATTGGGAGGCACATGAACCATTTTGTATCGGTCCAGAACAGCCTGTATATACAATCCTGTTCCTCCGCACATTACAGGGAACTTATCCCGTTCTTTGATTTCTTCAAAGACACGAAAAAAGTCATTTTGATATTCATAAACATTGTATTTGTATCCGGGTTCCCGGATGTCAATGAGATGTGCAGGGATGCGCGTATTTTGTACAAGATAATCGTCATAATCTTTTCCAGTGCCCAAATCCATTTTGCGATAGACCTGTCTGCTGTCGGCACTGATAATTTCACCATCCAGTTCGCAGGCCAGCAGTGATGCAAGCCTGGTTTTTCCGCTGGCAGTGGGGCCGGTGATGACCACTAAATCGTATGCTGTGGATTTTCTCATGCATCAAAAATAGCAAAAAAAGAAATCAGGACTGTTTTTACCTGACCAAATCCAGAATTGTGTTATGGAATTTTATTTTTTTAATTTTGCAGAGTTGTACCAATAAAAATTTCGAATGGAAGCAAAACAACCGGTGAATACTATTCAGATGTACCGTAACCTGGGAGAGAGGATCAAGGGTTTGGTGGTGAGTCCGGGCGCTGAGTGGCAGAAAATTCACAGGGAGAGTACCACATTCAATGATATACTGGGAAATTTTGCCCTTCCTCTGATAGGCCTGGTTGCATTGGGGACTTTCTTGTCTCACATGATTAATCAGCAGGCTTTTATATTTGAATTTGCCCTGAAGAAAGCGATTATGATATTTACCGCTCTTTTTGGAGGTACTTTTCTTTCATGGTTTCTGGTTTATAAGCTGATGAAGTATTTCCGGATGGTTACTTCACGTGAACTGGCAGCCAAACTGACCATTTACAGTTCAGCACCATTATATGTGGTCTCGTTGGTTTCGGTACTGATACCTGAATTCTTTTTCGTGCACATTTTTGTGCTTTACAGTTTGTATCTTTGTTATATTGGAGTTCGTGGTCCGGCAGGTCCACCTCCTGAGCGGCAACTGGCATTTGCATTTTTTGTTTTTGTGGCACTGGTAATCATTCCCTACCTGCTTCGAATTGTATTGTTTTATCTGATAACTGTTTGAATATGTCGGCAACCCGAATAAATATAAAGAATAAAAGAGCATATTTTGATTACGAAATCATCGAAAAATATGTGGCCGGTATTCAGTTGTCCGGAACCGAGATTAAGTCTATTCGTGCCGGTCGTGCCGGTGTGGTGGATTCCTATTGTTATTTTGTACGGGGCGAATTGTGGGTGAAAGGAATCAATATTTCAGAATATTTCTATGGTACTTTCAACAACCATATGCCCACTCGTGAGCGTAAACTTCTTTTGAATAAAAAAGAGTTGTATAAGCTGGAGCGAAAAACCAAGGAGTCAGGGCTTACCATTATTCCTCTGCGGATGTTTGTGAATGATCGTGGTTTTGCAAAATTGGAAATAGGGCTGGCTAAAGGTAAAAAGCAGCATGATAAACGTGAAACTCTGAAGGCTAAAGACTCCAAAAGAGAATTGGACCGGGTGAAGAAGAGTTTTTAGAGGGCTTTCGCCCATGCAGGGCTCCGTTTTGACCGTTTTTTTAACATGGGGCGTTGCCCCATGCTGGTGCTTGTGCCCCTTCAGGGCGCATTCCCTACATCGTTACAAAACTATTTTTCATCGTGGTTTGAGATTCGTGAAGTCAAGAATTACATTTCCTTGTGGTAATAACCTTTTGAGGAATAATAAATATTTCCAAAATGAAACCATCCCAAACAGGCCAACGGCCTGGGAGCAATAGCCTAGGGCAACGCCCTATGGTTGATGGAGGTAATTAAATCGGAGCCCTGAAGGGGCGAAAGCTTCTCTTTGTAATAGTCGGTGAATTCCTCATCCGAAACAACTTTTTACCGTAATCCATTTTTCTCCTCACGCAACCTTTCCGTATTTATTTCATCTAAGGATCAATGAAGAGAATTGAGCGCACGCTCTTTCCTGTAATAGATTGATTGCATTAAATTTGTAAACAGTTTACAAACACTCTACATTTATCTGATAATCTGCAGATATTTGTTTTAGTTCAGAATTGCAGGGAAAATCAGAAAGTAATATTTGTGTCCGGACAACTTGATATATACGAAATAGTTGCAGCGTGCCAAAAAGGTGATAGGAGTGCTCAAAAGGCACTTTATGAACTTTTTGCATCCAAAATGATGGGGGTATGTATGCGGTATGCTTCCAACCGGGAATCAGCTGAAGATTTTTTACAGGATGGTTTTATCCGGGTTTTTGACAATATCGAAAAGTTTCGTTTCGAAGGTTCTTTTGAGGGTTGGATGCGAAGAGTGATTGTGAATATGATCATTGAATCTTTCCGGAAGAGAAGAATTGAAACAGAGCTTACGGATGAATTTCCTGACAACGAGGGGGAAGATCCGGGAGAGATTGCAGAAAATCAGGTCCCTTCGCTGGGGGATTTGCTGGCACTTGTTCAGCAGTTGCCAGAACGCTACCGGATGGTTTTTAACCTTTATGTCCTGGAGGAGAGAACCCATGAGCAGATTGCTGAAGAGTTGGAAATTTCTGTTGGTACCAGTAAGTCTAATTTATCGAGAGCCCGGAAATGGCTTCAGGAAAGGTTGAAAAATGCAAAGAAAATGGAGGCTGCCAAAATATGATGATGTCTGAAGAACATACAGATAATTTATTTAAAGAACTCGACCGGTTTGATATTCAGCCATCAGAGCAGGTGTGGGCCAATATTGATGCACGATTGGGTCAGAAGAAAAAAAGAGTGGTTCCCCTGTTTTGGCGATGGGGAATGGCTGCTTCAGTATTATTGCTTGCCGGCTTGTTTTTGTGGATGCCCGGGGAGGAGTTGCGTGAGACGGCCCACCTGACAGGTAATCAAAATGCATCAGAAAATAGAGCGTTGCAACCGTCGATGAAAAAGACCGAAGACCTCGAAAGTTCAGAAGAGGTTGTGGCGGCGTTATCAGGTCCGGAGAGTTATGAATTCCCGGAAGTGTCTGGCAAAACTGAAGAAAAAATAAAAAAATCTGACGAGCCCGTTGATGCTCAGCTTCTGTTGGCATTGTCTTCAGAACCGGTGCAGGTAGCTGAAGATGTATTATCCGTAGCTGAAGATCGGCAAAAAAGTGTATTGCAAAAGATTCGTTCCAATACATTTGTAAGACTTTCCGAATCGGCTGTGGAGCCGGGCGAATTAATGAAATTATCCGATAAAAACGTTCCGGAGTATTTTGGGTTAAGCTTGCCACAGCGGGAATTGCCAGAAAAATCCTCAGGAGGTATTGTCCTGAGTGGTGAGTATTCTCCTACCTATGCCTATCGGGATGTATCCGGATCTGCTGCCTCAGGAATGAATGAATCAGGCCTGATGACATCCGGAGGCGGTTTCAATATTGCTGTAAAAATGAATTCGCGCTGGCAAATTGAGACAGGTGTGAAATATGCTATGCTGGGCCAGGAGGTGACTCCGCAAACTGAGATGAGAAGTGTTTATGGGATGGCGGATTTTTCTGCGGAAAACAGTGTGACTTTGCAGGAAGTTCAACTCAATAACTCACTTGGTGTTATTGAGCGGGATGTTTCTCCTGCAATAAATTCTGATGTCAGGGAATTTCAAAATGTTTCCAATGCAATTGTGGAGATGAAATCAGAAACTTCTTTTGCTGATGAGTCTTCTGTTTTGGAGCAAAATCTCAGTTATTTGCAAGTTCCTTTTACCTTAAGATACCAATTACTTCAGCAGGGACCGGTTCTGTTATCACTTGCTGGAGGGGTAGGAGCCAACTGGCTGGTGGACAATGCCGCCTATCTGGAGATGGGGGGACAACGGCAAAATGTTGGACAAACCGGCGGTGTTGCGGGGTTAAGTTTTAGTACACATGCCGGAGTTGCTGTGTCCGTTCCGCTGTACAGAGGGTTGGGTATCAGGATGGAGCCGCGGGTGAACTATTTTTTGTCGGATATTAGTGAGGATGCACCCGGCAAATTCCGGCCCTATTCTTTCGGGGTGTTTACGGGGTTGTTTTATGAGTGGTAATGAGCTGATGAACTGATGAGGTAGTTGGTCAGTAAGTATCAGTTCTCATTTATTCCTTGATAATTGATCATTAATAACTGGTAATTGGTAACTGGTAATTGATCATTGGTAATTGATAATTAATCATTGCTTCAGCGATTCTACCATATTGTAAAATGTTCCTTCTTTCTGCAACAACTCCTCATAATGGCCCTCTTCCACAATCAGATGTCCATCGAGAACAATAATCCTGTCGGCCATTTTGATGGTGGAGAGTCGGTGACTGATGATGACAGCTGTTCGGTTTTCGGTAATGGTCTTGATGTATTTCAGCAGCTTGGCTTCCGAAAAAGCATCCAAGGCACTGGTAGGTTCATCCAGCAAAACAATTTGTGACTTGTTGAAGAAGGAGCGGGCAAGTGCTAATCGCTGCCATTGTCCGGGACTCAGTTGTTCGCTCTCTTCGAACAGGGTTCCAAGTGTTGTTTCGTAACCTTTATCAAATTCAGCAATAATGTCGTGGATTCCTGCCTGTCGTGCTGCATCCGTTATTTTATCGTCTGAGGATTCACGCCTTACATTTCCAAACCAGATATTTTCCCGGGCGGTAACGTTGTAAAGCATGAAATCCTGATAAATCACGCTGATGTTATCCACCCGTTCCTGCCATTTAATGCTGTCAATGGGGATCCCGTCAATCCGGATTTCTCCCTCAACCGGTTTGTAAAGCCCGCAAAGCAGTTTTACCAGAGTGGTTTTTCCTGCACCGTTGATACCTACCAATGCAACTGTTTCTCCGGCATTGACAGAAAAGGAGGCATTGCGCAATACCCATCGGTCATTTACCGGGTAGTGAAACCCCACATTATGAAAACTGACGCCTTCTTTCATGCGGGCAGGGAAGGGGAATCGTTCGTCTTTCCTTATTGGCGGACGGGATTCTCTCAAGTGCAGAAATTCAAACAGATTGTTCAGGAAAAGAGAATCCTCATACAACCCCGAGATACGTCCCAGAAACTCCTGAAGGTAAGCATAGCCCCGCTGCAAGGCCATGAAATAGAGCACCACATCTCCAATAGAGAGTTGTCCCTGAAATGCCCGGTAAGCAATCAGCCCGTAAACTGAAAATACAGCAATGGCCGCTAAAATCTGTACGGCAACCTCTCTGATGGTTTTGCTTTTCAGCATTCGGTACTGCTTCTGTCTCCATTCGTTTTTTTGTTTGTGGTAACGCTTCCTGAAAAGAGGACCAAGATCAAAAGTTCTCAGTTCTTTGGCATATTCTCTGGAAGTCAGCAATCGGTTGTAATAGTTGACCTTTCGCTCCCGATCGGTATTCTCTCTTTTGAAGTTAAAGAGAGACCGGGCATAGCGTAACCGGATAAAAGTAACCGGCAGCGTGACCACCAGTAGCACGATGGAGACTGACCAGTGAACCATCAGCAGAATGCCACCCATCACGATAAGGGTGATGAGGTTTTGTAGTAACCCGATGATGCCGTAAAAGATACGGGATGGTCGGAAAGAGGCTTCATTCAGCGCTCTGAAAAAGACATTCTGATATTTGGGATGTTCAAAAAAACCATAGTCGATGCGTGTGGTTTTGTTGTGGATGAGGTTGTCGAAATAGTCGGAAATCACAAAGGACTGTCGTTCACGAACCAGCGCTCCCAAAGAGGCTGTCAGTGCGTTAGCCAGAAATACTACAGCAGCGATAATCAGAAGTGTTATGAGATGATTTATTGCTTCTTCTCCGTCCGGGTTGGTGGCTACAACCTGGATTTCATCCACCAGTAGTTTTACCAGATAGAGTAATATCAGAGGTAAAATACCTCTCACAAGCAATAACAACCCGTTGAGTAGCGTCCATCCGGGAGAGCTTTTCCAGATGTAACGGAGTATGGTGATTATTTGGCGGTAGTTTTTGATGGTGATTGATTTTAAGACGAAGACGCATTGGCGCCATGGGTTGTTTTAGTTTTTTCAAACTATCCTTGTCCAAAATAATTAATTTAACAGAGCTGTCGGGCTTGTAGGGTGCTGACCTTGGCAGGTAAGCCTAAAAACAAGGTTGTTTTATCGTAAAATCGTCTCTGTTTGAAT
>NZ_AJKI01000030.1 GCF_000259075.1 Marinilabilia salmonicolor JCM 21150 | reverse complement strand
GCCGGTACCCCCGGGCTGGGAAAATTTCTTACTTTTACATTACGTGGGAGGCCGAGGGCTTACGGATATTTCCCTGACAATTCTGAAACTGAAGAATCGTTGGAATGTGCTGAAAATGCAATGAATTATGTAGCAGGACTATTAAAGCAAAAGAAAAATAAGTATCCAGAAGTTTATAAATATTTGAATAAGTAATGATTATAATGGCCGATGATGTATGGTAAAAAATGGTGGCAACAGAGGTTTAAGGAGCATCTTTGTGTTTAATCAATCCCTTGCTAAATTTTATGAGTAAGTATTTCAAAACCCTTGCCTTTCTTCCACATGCTTACCGTATAGTCGCTCTAATAAGGAACTTTACATTACAAAATACTGATTGAATATGAAAAATGAATTACCAAAATTTCATGAAACATTTAATCCGATACTTGACATTTTGAGTAACGGTGAAATAATTCATCATCGAGAATTGTTAAACAAAGTAGTCGAAAAATATTATAGCGACTTGCCAAAGGATTTACTAGATCAAAAAACCAAAAGTGGCGATGTTCTGATAATGAATAGAATTGCTTGGGGAAAGTCATACCTTAAAAAAGGAGGTTACATTTTCTATCCTAAAAGAGGGATGGTACAGATAACCGATAAAGGAAAGAAATCTTTAGATGACAAACTTCATTTAAAAGACATTGAGAACGCTAATGGATTTTTGAATTTCTATGATGATGAGAAAAAGAAAGGAATTACTGATGATACAGAGATAAAAAATTCGACTCCCCAGGATTTGATCGATAAAGGGTTTAATGAGATTGAGACTCAAGTCAAATCAGATTTATTAGACAAGTTAAGGCAAATTGATCCTTATTATTTTGAAAAGGTTATTCTGATTCTTCTCAAACGGATGGGATATGGGGATTTTGTTGAAACATCAAAATCAAATGATGGCGGAATTGATGGGATAATAAACGAGGATAAATTAGGATTGGATAAAATTTATATCCAGGCAAAAAGATATGGAGAAAATAAAGTTCGAGAAAAAGATATTCGAAACTTTATCGGAGCAATGAGCGGAGACACTACTAAAGGTGTTTTTGTAACGACCTCTGATTTTGATAAAGGAGCAATTCAGAAAGCACATGATGCACATCACGTAATAATCCTCATAAATGGCATTAAGCTGGTTGATCTAATGCATCAGTATAATATTGGAATACAGATAAAAGAGACATACGAAATAAAAGAAATTGATGGAGACTTCTTTGATGGAGAATAATAACTACTGCACATCAAAGATTATACGCCAGCAATGGTACTCACAGATATTAAACATTTTTCTTCACATGCTTTTCAAGCTGATATAGATGTTTCGCCAAAGCAAAAATATCCTGCACCTTGTATAGGCCATCGAAGATTATCTTACTGCATTATCAAAAATACTTGAAAAATGAAAATAATACCAACAATTGAAAAATACTTAATCGGAATATTGACAGACGAGTTTCACAGATTTACATCATGGGATAATTGTCATCTAGCGTTTTCCGCGTCTCAGCAATCCGAAATTCATTCATTAGAATTGGCTTTTTATTTAGCAAGTTGGGGAATGTATAGGGGCTCGAGTGGCTTATTACAGAAAAATCATTTAATCCATAGAGGTGCGGTTGATATTTTGTTTTCACATGAAAGCCAGAAATTAAAGTGCAACTCAAAAAATGATGTTGTTAGAGGCAATGTCCCTGATATACTGAATTTAAAAATAAAATTGGCTGACCATTACAGAAATATATATTTCACAAAAGGAGAAGAGAATCCAAAATCAATTTCACCGACAGATACATTGTTGAGTAAGATACTGCTAGGGACTTTAGGTTGCATTCCGGCTTTCGACAGGTATTTTATTGATGGCCTAAAAGAAATAAAGATACAAAACAAAGTGTTTGATGACGCTTCATTGAATGAGTTGTTTGATTTTGTTGAGGAAAATAAAACTGAAATAAAGGACGCTCAAAAACTGATACTTACAAAAACAAATCAGTACTATCCAATAATGAAAATCCTGGATATGTATTTTTGGCAAATAGGGTATGACAAAGAATTGATGTTAAAACAAGAAGTGAGAAAGGCATGAACTACAATTTAAGAAATTTCATCTCCACATCGTTTCTTCATAGGGAATAAAATTCTCATCTATTTTTTGCATTCGGAAGCCTTCACTTCTGCCACTTTTTAAAATTCTCAGCCTGCTCGAAAATCTCTTTATACACCTCGTCCCGGTCAACCGGAGGGTAATCATTTTCGGCCAGGAGCATGATTAAATCGGCTTTTAGCTCGGCTTTTATGTCGTCTCTTTTGCTCCAATCGGTATATTTGGCTTTGTCGTCAACCACTTCCTTTACCTCGGCAGCTAAAAGAATTAGTTTTTCCTCCGGATAGGCAAAATCGTATTTGACAGTCAGGGCTTTTAGGATGTCGTAAAAAGCTTTTTCTTCGAAGTCAATTCCCAGGTCACCAAAGGATTCTTTTTCCTTCTTGAGTGCATGATATAGGTCGATTATTTCATCGGTGAAATCCTCCAGAACTTCACCCCTTAACGTGTCGGCTTCCCGTCTCTCATTGTAACGCTCAATAAGAGTTTGCATCTTTTTTGAAAAGTCGATTCCCTTAATTTTATTGATTTTCTTGTACTCATCGATGGCTTTGGCCAACAATTTTTGGAGAAGCTTTATTTTAGTATGCGGGAGCTTTATTTTGTCTATTTTGTTCAGGTAATCTTCATCAAAAATATCTACTTCCTTTTCATGATCATCGCCCAGTTTAAATATCTCTTCCACACCCTGGCTTTCGATGGCATCCTGAATCATTTGACGGACTTTGGCATTCATTTGTGATATATCCGGAGCTTCGCCTTTGGTTAATTTGAAAACAACCGAACGCACGGCGAGGTAAAAGTGTATTTTATCCCTTTCCGGCTGAAAAAATGCTTCACTTCCGGAACAAATATCATAAGCTGCTTTCAGGCGTTTTACGAGATACATAAAACGCTTTTCCAGTTCCTGGGTCATTTGAACAAATTCAGCAGCCATGTTAAGCGTATTGAGTTGTTCCAAAGGAGTACCGCCGAAATATTTTGAAGCATCGAACTTATGGAATATCTTATCCAGTAAATCCAGGTGGTCTCTGGCGACAGTAACCGATTGCTGAATATCTTCAAAGTTCTGACTGTCTTTTTTATTGTAGTGTGCAAGTGCCAGGTTCATTTGGCGTTTTATACCAATGTAATCTACTACCAGTCCTTTTTCTTTTCCTTCGTATTTCCGGTTAACGCGTGAAATGGTCTGAATAAGATTATGCCGCTGAATGGGCTTGTCAATGTACATAGTGTCCAGAAACGGAACATCAAATCCGGTGAGCCACATATCCACAACAATGGCGATCTTAAAATTGGACTTGGGGTTTTTAAACTGACGGTCGAGCTCTTTCCTATGTTCTTTTGTTCCTAGCATCTCGTATAGTTCGGCCGGATCGTCTTTACCCCGGGTCATGATCATTTTAACGCGGGGCATGGACATGATTTCTTTTTGTTCCTGCTCACTAAGATCACTTCCCTCTTCACATGCCTTCACTTCACTCCATTCCGGCCTGAGATCAATGATATTCTGATACAGTTTCCAGGCAATTGGGCGACTGCTGCAAACAAACATGGCCTTCCCTTTCACCGTAGCACCTTCTTCAACTCTCTTTTCATAGTGAGTCACAAAATCCTCAGCTACTGCTTTCAGTCGATCCGGATCACCCAGAATAGCATTCATATTGGTGGTAGCCTTTTTACTCTCCTCAATTTGATGTTCATTGGCACCTTCCTCAGCACAACGGGAATAATAATTCTCAATTTCCTGCAGTTTCCGGTTGTCGAGTATCACTTTAGCAGCCCGGCCTTCGTACACAATGCGAACAGTAATTTCATCATTTACCGATTCGGTCATGGTATAGGCATCCACCACTTCTCCGAAAACATCAAGTGTGGCATCCACCGGAGTTCCGGTAAAGCCGACATAGGTAGCATTGGGGAGGGAGTCGTGCAGATATTTGGCGAAACCATATCTCTTGCTTACACCGTTTTCTGTAATACGTACCTTCTGATCCAGATTGGTCTGACTGCGATGCGCTTCATCGGAAATACAGATTACGTTATTCCGGTCGGTTAAAAGCTCTGTATCTTCGGTAAACTTGTGGATAGTAGTAAGGAACACACCTCCGCTATTTCGCCCTTGCAGTTTTTGTCTCAGATCCGCGCGGCTCTCAACACTTTCCACCACATTGTCACCTATAAAGGCTTTTGCATTGGTAAATTGTCCGCTTAGCTGATCATCCAAATCAGTACGATCAGTTATTAAAACAATGGTGGGAGAGGTAAAGAATTTGCTTTTCATCAGCAGACGGGTAAGGAAAAGCATGGTATAACTTTTTCCACACCCCGTTGCTCCGAAATAGGTTCCTCCTTTTCCGTCACCATCCGGGCGCTGGTGCTGTTTGATATTGGAAAACAGTTTTAAAGCTCCGTAATATTGCGGATACCGGCACAATATTTTTTCTTCCTTTTTAGAAACATCCGGGACATAAATAAAATGGCGAATGATGTTACGCAAATCATTCTTATTCAGCATTCCGCTGATGAGCGATTTCATGCCGTCAAAGCCATCTTTGTTGAGCATTTGCCTGTCGGGAGCCGACCGCCAGGCATAAAAATAGTCGTAAGGAGCAAAGAAGGATCCCGCTTTGGTGTTTACACCGTCACTGATAATGCAAAAAGCATTGTATTTGAATAACTCCGGAATATCTCTTTTGTACCTGGTGGTTAGTTGAATATAAGCATCATGAATATTGGTGTTTTCCCTGATGGCGCTTTTCAGTTCAAATACCACAAAAGGCAAACCGTTAATAAAAAGAATCCCATCCGGAATTCTCTTTTCATAACCTTGTATTTCAAATTGATTGACGAATTTGTAGATATTCTGATCGGCATGAATCTGGTATTTCTCTTTTCCATCGGCAGCTACTGATAACTCTGAAGTCTGGCTGACAGCATCTTCTTTTGTTAACCCTTCAAAGTCAATAAGGCGAATGTAAAGATCTTTCAGTTTGTGATCTTCCCGTTTTAGGAGGAACCCGTCAGACACTTTCCGCATAACCGTTTTATTGGTTTCATAAAGATCTGAAGCCGGCAGTTTTTCCAGTTCACGAATGATGCCATCAATTTCTGAATCAGTAATGCCATCTTTTGAGTACTGTTTTTTAAGAAAGGCGCGAATATCCTCTTTGATAAGAACATCTTCTTCAGAACGATCGATTTGATCTCCTGAAATATATTGAAAACCTTCTTCCTGAAGTAGATCTATAAAGACTTGTTCCAATTTGGCTTCGGTAAACTTCATGATAACTTTTTCAGTATGGTTTTAAATGAATCGTACACCTCTTGCTCTTCCGGGATGGCTCTAAATGCTAATTTGCCTAACTCTGAATTATACTGTTGCTTAACTTGCTTCCATACGCCATCAAAATCACTCATTAATATTGAATCCGTTAATGCTTTTTCTTTCCATCCGGTAGGATCATCAAATTGTAGTTTGTCATGCTCCAACAGCTTGTTAAATTCATCTTGAAAAGCTTCAGACATTATGAATCCGTTACATTCTTCATCCTGTAAAAGATGATGGAGATCGTAAAAGTGCCTGATTTTTGATCTAATGCCATCTATGGGGATGTCACTAAACGAAAAACGGATAAGCGATACCAGTTTTTCAATGACGGTTTGTTTTTTATCTAAAACATTTACTTCAAAGGAGTCCATTCCGTACTCCCCGATAAATCGTTCATTTCCGGATTCTCTGAAATAATCAGCAATAAATGCATGAATGGCATGCTGGGCATAAGGGAAAGGATTTGCGAATGAATTTATTTCAATTATTACCCGGTTTGAAGTATTCCCTTTCAGGTTTGTGTTGTATTTAAAAAGAGACTTTCTAAAACGGGAACCTTTACTTGTTTGGCCATCTATGTATTGTTCTTTGAGACCTTGAGTTAACTCTTTTTCAACCGTCCTGATTAATGTTTTGATTTTGTTGGCAGATTGGCCGTCCTCACTAATAACCGCTAAATCTACATCTTCAGAAAAACGACTAATTAAATGATGGCCCTTTGACAAAGAGGTTCCGCCTTTAAAAACCACCTGGTGAGCATACTTGCTTTCGGATAAGCGTTTCAATAATAAGGTTATCCAATAGTCTTTTTCAATAAAGACAGGATTGATATTTAACTTTTCTGAAGCTAAACGAATGACCTGGTCAAAAGCTTTGGGATCGTTGTGTAAGGTCATAAAATATTCCAGTTTTTAAGGGTTGATAAGGTCTTGGGCGAAATATTTAACTTATACTTTGTAATTGGGTTTAATGAATTCTTCAGGGTTTTTAATTCAATTTTGCTATTTATCTCTTCCAATATGGCACCTAATAAAGCCCTGGTGGATGGTGGATATAGTAAGGCCAAACGAATTAAATTTTGTTGCTTATCGAAAGGGAGCTTCTTAAAGTGCCCTTTTAATATAATGCAGGAATTGTCAATAGTGGTGTCCGGAATGGTTTTAATAAATCTAATAGCATCCAAAAGCTGTAACTGGGGGATATTTTCTTTGGTAATGGTATTCTTTTGTTTGATAAAGCTGATTTTATACATGCCTCTTGAAAAAGCAGGGCGTGTTTCGTTTCTTCCAATCTGAATAACATTGCTTATCTGCGTCGTCAGCCCCAGTTGGTTATAGATGCTATATCCCGTTAGATAACCTGTTATTTTTCCGTTTTTCTCCAACAGATCTTTTACTATCTGGAATTGATCCGGAGGTAATGTGCCAAAGGCTGATTCCTCGGGCTTGTAATACTTGCCTTTAGAAAGTTTTTTTAGCTTTCCTGTCTGCACCATACGGTTAAGCGCTTTTATAACCGCTTCCTTCTTACTCACCTCCGGGGTAAAATCAGCATAGGTGAACACATAACCCCTGGGGAGTCTTTTTATTGTAGATGATATGTTTTCAGTAACTTTCATGAGTTTACAGCTACACAAATATATAAAAAATGTCCAGTTTTTTAATTAATAAACTGGACATTTTGATGTGGGGGGAGTAATTTAAATGTAAAATATCAATAACTGGCCTTTCTATCCGGTTGGGTTCAGTCATAAAGATAGAGTACATTTTCAACTGCCTGTCTTTTGCATTTCTAAATCATCGATCTCTTGATCAATTTGCTCAATTTGAGTGTTTAAATCCGCAATATCTTTTTTTAACTTTCCATAAATTAAAGGGTTGAAATCTGCTTTTTTAAATTTTCGGTTTAAAATAATCTTATTTAAATCTTTAAAGTAGTTGACTGGATCCAAAGTTTTTCCCAAAAGAAATATTGTAAAATAATTAGCAACAAGAAACACAATACTAATTAATCCCCAGTATTTTTGAAAAAAAGCATAGGTGTTGATCAAGTATATAAGAAAACAGATATATATCAGTAATCCGGCTATAAAGCAACTTTGAATTATTTTAGAAAGTGAACTGGCTTTTTCAGAAAGTTTAAACTTTCTGATATATTCTGTTTGTTTTAATGCTTCTTTTCTCGAAGTCTTAATAGTTTCTCATTTTTTATTTGAGTAAAACTTTCAAGTTTATTATTTATTGCTTCCCTAGTTGCTTTATTTTCAACTTCTAACTCAATTTCTGATATTTTTCTTTTATAGTCAGTCTCTAATTGTTTATTAACCTCTTTCTGTCTTTTTAAATGAAGATCAATCTCCTTTTCAGCAAATGCCTCAACCTCTTCAATTTGTTTTTCATCCGGTAATCCATTTAATATTTTATCAAATTTTTGCTCGAATATACTTTCAGCAATAATTGATTGAGCCTCAAAGTCTTCTGTGACGTTGGATATTCCAGTCAAAATTTGGTCTAAATGCTCAAGTCCCTTATTATCATTAACTATCTTTAAATTAAGAAAGCTTGTAAACGCTTTATAATCACTGTCAGTTCTCGAAACATATCTTAATAATAAAGACATCCAATGAGAGGGTAGTAATACAATAGGCTGATTATCGCTTTTTGAATAATCCCAGCTTCTTAATTTTTGATCAGTGGAGATAAAATAGTATTTCGTTTCAGATAGAGAATAATCTACTCCAGCTCGTAATGAAGAAATGAAGAATACGTTTTTTGCATCTATTTCATGGGATTCAAATTGACCATTTTGTTTAAAGGTTTCAATATCGGAAATCATTTCGGTAATCGAGGAATTATAATCTTCAGTATTTATTCCATGGATATTCTCGGATTGAATAGTAATATTGAATTGCTTTCTAAATTTTTTCAATAAGCCATCAACGTGCATTTTGAAATAATCAGGGCCTCCATACTTCTTCCAGCTTTCCATGTATAAAAGGATTTAGCAATAGAGCTGTTCAAATTAAAATATTCAAATATTTCAGGATTTATTTTGGCATATGGCAGCTCGTTAATGCGCTTGAGGTGATAGTTTATTGTATCATTGAATTCGGTTAATGTGTATTTCGAAATAGCAAATTCTTGACCATTATCCCTACATTTCTCCAAAAAAGAAATTATTCTTTTTTCGCGGGTTTCGCCATTTATTCCTAAGGCCCGAAAAAGAATATTCGTATCTAAGAAAAAAACCTTATCCTTTATTGATTCTGCAAAGCTCTCACTATCTGCATTATTAACAATTAAACAATATTCAATGCTATATGAAATCAACATGTAAAGTGATTTATCCTTAGCCTTATTATCCCAATTAATGAATTGATTTATCAGGTCGCTTTCGCTTGATTTGAATTTTGCTTCTATTAGACTAATTTCACCATCAATCTTTTTACCTGAGATGATTTTTGATAAGGTTCTGTGATTAGTATTTATTAGGTAATAAATATACCTATAGACTACGTCTCTTATATCTCCCTTTTCAATGCTTCCCTCATAAATATCTTGACCAAATAGCTCAATAATATCATCGAATGATAATTCCTCAACCTTCTTTTGTAACTTTTTAAATCTATCACTGGTTAATTGGACAATTGATTTTGAGTGCTCGGTACTTGGTATAATGTCAAAAAATCCTTCTGAAGATTCATTTATAATCCCAACAATTTCCTCTTCAGTAAACGCCAAATCCAACATCGATTTGAGAAAATCTACAATCTCAAAAATTTTCAGTTTTCTATTATCAAGCTCCAAAAAGATTCCCTCAATCATTTTTCGCTTAATGATAACTGGATTAATGTTTTCAGAGTCTTCTGCAAATAAGATAGCTGAGGTTCTAAGTATTGTGCTGTTATTCATTCGATTAAGGGAGAGTTTATATTTATTCGATTATTTGCGTGTGAAAGTAATTGCTTCTTCAGCTGCCATGTTCAGATTCGCTTCTGTCCTCAAAATATAATGTGCTTCAGGAATACGGATTTCACCGGATATTAACTTTGGTAAGAGGGTATCCCTTAAATTAGTTATAGTATTTATTTCCTCTTTATTTTGAGTGATTGTTTTAAAGTTAGATGAAATCAGTCGATCGAAATTATTTAAAAGGACATCATCTGGAGTTGCTAAATAGTAGCTTGAAAAACAGGCATTCTGAACTCTCTGTCTTCCTGAGGAACCAACCATGCTTTGAGTTGCATGTTTCCGAAATTTAGAATCTCTTATCAGGCAAGCAATAAAGGGAGTTTTTACTGCTTCTTTCCCTCTCAATATAATAAATTCTGTTGAACCAAATCCAACCTCTCCCTCGTTTAGAAAGTCAACAACACCAGCCTTCCCATTTTCTAGACATGGTGTAATTCTCGCTAACAATACATCATCCTTTTCAAATTTAGCACCTCCTTTATATTCCTTTGATATCACATTAGAAACAGAATAACCTGATGTGGGAAGTGCCTTCATATCAACAAAGGGTGCAATAGTTTCTTTTCTTAGAGTTACTCTAGGGTTAATTTGAATCATTTTGTCAACAGGCTTAACTTCCCACCCCTTCGGCACCCACTTATCCAGCTCCTCACTAAACTCAAACGCATCCGGAAAAAGCTTTTGAATATCTTCGGGCAGCGGTTTGCGCTTATCCCCAAGTGCTTTCCGTTTTTCTGCGCGGTTTTGCAATGGCTCCGGGATGGAGTTGCCTGCAGCAAGGGCTTTGTCTATGACCGGGTCGAAATCTACAAACCAGCTTTTGAACATAGCCTGCGCCATCTGCTCAAGTGTTGCATTCATGCGCCGGTTGAGCTCTATCTTTTCGTCGAGAGTTCCAAGGATGTGGGCGATGACTTTTTGCTCTGGGAGTGGAGGGAGTTTAAATATTGACCTCTTCAAAACATCAAGTTGTACTCGCTGTCTCCCGGAACTGCCAGTCATAGAGTGAATTGCTATATTTCGAAACAATCTATAAGTAGACAAATAAAAAATAAAATCTTTGTTCGAAACACCTTCCTTTGCTCTCAGGACAATAAATTCAGTTGATCCAAATCCAGTTTCATCCTTTTCGAAAATATTAACTAAAGCGGTTTTCCCATTTTCCAAACTTGGAGTAATTCTGGCCATAATGACATCACCATTTCTAAACTTCGCCCCGCCATAATATCTTTCATTAGAATATGAAGGTATTTTCTTATTAAATGGGATTAATGCATCCATCGACACTTTCTTCTTAAGCATTCCTTTAGGTATCGATTCTTTTGGATTGAAATTAATAAAAGTCTGTAAGGATATCTCTTTCCATTCACTCCCCATAACCCAGCACCTCCATGTTTTTACGAATTTCAGCATCCAGGTTGGCCGACTCCTTCATTTGTTGATAAAGGGTGGTAGTCAATTCTGCCATCTTTTCTTCAAAGAGAATACCATCGTCTTCCACTTCAGCGGCTCCCACGTAACGGCCGGGAGTGAGCACAAAGTCATTTTTGGCAATCTCTTCAAGGGAAGCCGATTTACAAAAGCCGGGTTGGTCTTCATATTCCAATGGTTTGCCATCCAGGGCATCTTTCCCTTCGCGCCACGCATGGAATGTGCGGGTTATGGTGGCAATATCTTCAGAGGTTAATTCTTTGTGAACCCGGTCAATCATAGTACCCATGTTGCGGGCATCGATAAAAAGCGTCTTTCCCTGACGGTCGTTATATCCGTTGCTCTTTTTGTGCTTTGTTAGAAACCAAAGGCAAACAGGAATTTGTGTGGTGTAGAACAGCTGTCCGGGGAGTGCGATCATGCATTCCACCAAATCGTTTTCTACCAGCTTACGGCGTATTTCACCTTCACCGCTTGTGTTGGAACTCATGGAACCGTTGGCCAGCACAAAACCGGCGGTTCCGGTATCCGATAGCTTGGAAAGCATGTGCAAAATCCAGCCATAGTTGGCGTTTCCGGTGGGTGGCACATTGTAGCCGGCCCAGCGGGGATCATCGGTCAACTCATCAGAACCTCGCCACTCCTTTTGGTTAAATGGGGGATTAGCCAGGATGAAATCAGCTTTCAAATCGGGGTGCTGATCTTTAAAAAAGGTATCTGCAGGCACTTCTCCAAGATTGGCCGATATACCACGTATGGCCAGGTTCATCTTGGCCAGTTTGTAAGTGGTTCCGGTGTACTCCTGTCCGTATATGGAAATGTCTTTTTGACTGCCGTGGTGGCTTTGCACAAACTTAATGGATTGAACGAACATACCACCTGAGCCACAGCAGGGGTCATAGATTTTGCCTTTGTAGGGTTCCAGCATCTCTGCCAACAAGTTTACAATGCACTTCGGTGTGTAAAACTCGCCACCGCCTTTGCCTTCTGCAGCTGCAAACTTTCCGAGGAAATATTCATAAACACGCCCCACAACATCGTTTTCTTTGTCGGCAACGGTATCTATATTGTTGATGGTATCAAGCAATGACGAAAGCTTACTGCCATCTAATCCGAGACGCGAAAAGTAATTATCGGGAAGGGCTCCTTTAAGTGATGGATTGGTCTTTTCAATGGTGCTAAGAGCAGTGTCAATTTTAAGGGCAATGTCTTCCTGTTTGGAGTGATCCATAATAAAGCTCCAACGCGATGTTTCCGGCAAGAAAAAGATGTTCTTCATGTTGTAGAACTCTTTCATCTCAAGATACTTCTCCTTGCCTTCATCAAGGAGTTGCTGTCGCCGCTCCTGAAATTTGTCACTTACAAATTTCAGGAAAATCAAGCTTAGCACCACATGTTTGTACTCGCTTGACTCTACGGTTCCTCTTAATCGGTTGGCCGAATCCCATAATGTCTCTTCAAATCCTTTCTGGTTGCTATTCGCTTTCTTTTTCGCCATTATATTTGGTTACAATTGCATTAAAATAAACCATATAAGTCCTCTAAAACTTTTGACAAAAGCTTTAGAGGCTTCAAAAATCTTTTAAAATTAACAATTCCGATAAAGTAAAAGAAAGAAAAGGAAGGAAACATTTTCAGATAATCGTTTTTTGAGAACAAAAAAGTTACTTTTAGGGGAACAAAAGAATTAAAACAAATCGCCGAATATTTAACACGTTTTACTAACTCTTAAACTCCTTATTATGGCTGAATCACACAACTTTTTCAAAAAATCTTTCCATGAATTTTTCCTGGAGAACCATCCCAACTTTGTGTGTAGCTTCCTTACCCGCGAAGAATACTATGATTGGCTTGAAAGCTATTCCGGTCAAGCGATGCATTATTGGCAATCATTAATTGATTCTGAAATAGCAGATGGTTATGCAGAAATGATGACTAAAGAAGAGTTTTTAAAACAATACAAATTTTCTCCTTACCACCATTTTTTCTCAATTTTTGAAGAGAACTTTCCTGATATTTACGAATATTATCAGGACACTTCAATGAAAACCTTTTTGTTTTTGTCTTTTTTCTTTTTGTGCGAAGATGTGTTTAAAAAATATCCTTCCGGTGAGGAATTTGCCTATTCTGATGATATGGACGATGAAATAATTGAGATCCTGACTGCGAGATTTCAAGAGCTGAAGCTTTTGCAAAAGGAATATTAAACCTGCAGATGGTTTAAAAGGAATAATGCATTGATCCCACTTGGTTACTGGTGGTATCAATGCTATTCTGATTGTTTGGACTCTGTTAGTTCAATTTCAAAGGAATGGTTCGGGTCATTAAAAAGTGAGTTAAACAATTTCGGGAGTTCAGTCAATAGAGCCAATACAATTTCTTCTTTAAGAGGGATGCAAAAATAGACATCATCTTTTGGGTTAATTGGTTCTTTTTCCAGATCCGGGTATCGGAAGAAGTTGTCAAATTGCTCAAAAGGTCGAAAGATCCTTAAAAAATCTCTGTCAATTTGGGTTTCAGGTAACAGGGACAAATAATTACTGATATTTGCTCTTACAGCATCAAAAAACTCAGAAAAGATTAAAGAGTATTCTTCCTTTTTATCATAGACAAAGGTTAGCTCCAGATGATTGGATGTGAGATTAAAAGATGTTGTAATATTTGTGTAGTAGTTGAAACAGTAAAGAACAAAACGGACACAATTAATTGATTCGGCAAGATCGGTTGAATGTAGCAACAGCATCTTTCGAATCTCTTCTGCATTTACCATTTCGAAAAAGAATTCATAGAAATTTGATTGGGAGAATTCCGGTGAAAAAAGAAATGTGTTTTTATCGGAGATAGGTTTTTCAGATAAATATTGTAAGAAGGAAATGGGGGAAAAAGATAAAAGAAACAATTTTTGAGCTGTGTATGAACTTGGATACCAACAGCCACCCCCGGTGTTTGAAAAGCGGGCATAAGAGCCACTTATAGAAAAATCACATACTTGAAAAGAATTGCTAAGCGAGCCTCCGGGAGCATCTAATACAAATGAAAGTGAATTGCGATTGTTAATGAAAACAGGGATATCGAAGCCGGTAAGTTTTTCAGCTTTTCTAGTGATATCTAAAATATGCTGGTTTTCTTTGGACAGGTTTTTAATATTTTGTTCCGAAGCGCTGTTTAATCCTAATGAAAGGAGAAAAATTTCATTCTGTGATTTAACTTCGGTAATCGAAGTCAGTTCCTTAAGGGCTGGGATTTTTTTTAGTCCGTTATTCTTTAAGTATTTGTCAATTAAAAGGGTGTCTGACAGGAGATAAAAAACCTGCCATGGTGCATATTCTTTTCGTGTTGGGATGTGCATACATTTCAATGGCCCTGATGTTTTATCTATATAAAGGGAAAAGAATTGTTTTTTGTGAGAAAACAGGATAAAAGCATTTGTTTCGGAATGTATTGCAGGGTTGAATAATGCAAGGATTTGATTGAAGTTAATAGCAAAGGGTTTCATTTTTCCTGACGTGTTTTGGGTAAATAAAGGTTTAATAAAATGATTAGCCGGAATGCCAAATTGGTTGTTTAATTGCAATTTGGTTTAAACTATTTGTAAATGTACCGAAAAATGCTTTATGATGAAACGAGCATGGCAACGATTGCCACAAGGGAATATGTATAAATTCCTGCATGCTAGTTCCATTAGACCTTAATAATTAAATTTTTTACTAATGAATGGAAATAAATATTAATGACTTGCTTTTTTTGATTACAATGTGGCCGTTTTAAGGGAGGGGGAGATTCATAATTCAGGCATAAGGTTTTCAGCTTTTCTAAAGGAACAGCAAAAAAACTACTGATAAAGAAAAATCAATGTAAATCATTAAGTTGCAAGAAGTCAGTGGTTTGTAAAATGCCTGTAAACCACTGTAAACTAATTGTAAACCTTTAATGATTTGAAAAATAGTTATAAAGAATGTTGGTTTACAGGTTTACAGTAAGAAGTAGAGCCTTATTAATGTAAAGTAGTTAAAAAAAAGGTCAGTTAGGTATTGTAATTATGGTATGTATGGCACTTATGGTTTTTATGGCCGTTATGGTATATATGGCAATTATGGCAGATATGGTACTTATGGGAAGTATGGTATTTGAAATAAAAAGAGGATTAACTTTTTCCAGATTCTTTTCGGAAACTTTTTTCTGCTTTTTCCGGGTCAGGATAGTTTTTAATGTAGAGAGATAAAGCTTCATTAATTACCTGACCAATAGGCTTTCGGTCATGCCAGGCAATCGCTTTTATGGTATTCAGGTTCTTTGAGTTTAAATAATAAGTCGCTTTTTGGGCACCGGGTTCCTCTGTTTTTTCTTTATCAGTAACCTTTGGGTTTTCAATGTTTTCTTTTGTGTTCTGAATTAAGAAATCCAGTCCTTGTTTGAAGTCTTTTTTTGCCATCATAATGGTATTTAAAGATTAATGATTTCCTTGGTCAAACTGAGGTAGTCTTCAGCACCATTACTCTTTGGTGCGTACTGAAAAATGTCTATTCCGGAACTGGGAGCTTCCGCCAGGGAGATGTTTTCCCGAATAACCGTTTTAAAGAGCTTTTGTCCAAAGTGTTCTTGCACTACCTGTGCAATGTCCCGGTGAAGTACTTTGCGGTTATTGTACTGGGTTAAAACAATTCCGCCCATTTTTAGGCCTGGGTTAAGTCTCTTTTTTACTTTATCAGTTATTTCTAATAGTTTGGTTAATCCCTGAATACTTAGGTGGTGGGGAAGTAGCGGAATGATGTAGAGGTCTGCTGCCGTTAGAGCATTAATCGACACAAGTCCCAGGTTAGGGGAACAATCCAGCAGGATGTAGTCATATTGATCCAAAACGGGTTCAAGCAATTCCTTTAGCAGATATTCTTTCCCCGGCTCTGCAGACATTTCCAGTTCGAAAGCGCTCAAGTCAACCGATGAAGGGAGAATGGCAAGATGTTCATCTATTTTTGTAGGTTCCAGACCTAATTCACCCTTTAGTGTATTGTAGGTATTTGCCCTGAAATCAGTAACGCCAAATGAAGTTGTTAAATTACATTGAGCATCCAGGTCTATGGCCAATGTTCTCAACCCTAAATGGGCCATTCCTGCAACGACAGATGCAGTGGTGGTGGTTTTTCCAACACCACCTTTCTGATTAATGAAAGCTATTATTTTTCCCATAAGTTTAGATTTAGATTGATTTTGTGTGGAGAAGTAATACTTCTCTCCTGTTGATAATAACTTTTAAAAGCTTCATCGAAATACACTCAATAAAATAGTATTTTTTAAATTAGAATCCTTTCCTTCATTTTCAAATGTAACTTTTGTGACATTCTTTATTTTGTGTTGATTTACAGTGGTTAAGGTGGTTTTTGTTGCGTTACAAAAAGTCACAAAAGTTACATTCCATTCCAATTTTCTTTACTAAGGCTTCTTTTCTTTTTCAATCCCTTTTTGTGCATTGTAACTATATGTAACCACTTATAACCTAAAAGTAACCTGATAATATTCCTTTTTTAATTGAATATCTATAACTTATAATTAGAGTTACAATAGTTACTTTTCTTTTATATGTTTAGAGGAAGAACTTTTAAGTCAAAAGAGATCACTCGATAAGTTTTGCCGTTAATTTTTTTTGCAGCCCCATCTTCAATAAAATATGGATGCCGCATTAGCAGTTTCTTCATAGCTTGTTTATCGATAGCAAGCCCGCCGGTTTTTTGCATGTGTTCAGCATAAACCATATAAGCTGTAGCGAAATGTAGATGCAAGCAAGCAGGATCAAGCAAATGTTTAGAATGCAATTCTCCGGTGTGAAGGTTGGTTTCTATGGCTTCAAAAAACTGTTCTGTCTCCCCTGTTTGGGTAAGAATCGATTGCTGAACCTTAGCAGTTTTCATTAATATTTGTTTTGTTTTTTCATATTCCATGTTCAGTTTCAAAGGATTTTTTAAGAGTTTTAAGCTTGATAACAAAACACAATAGTTTACCAAAATTCTATTGTCAAATTGAACTTCAGCATATTCCTTCTTCACATCATTAACTACTTTGTAATAGACCTGCCGGAATTGTGCATCCATAATTTTTCTAAATTTTAATATCTCTGTTAACAGACCGCTAAAGGTTTCAGCGATAAGGATATCTTCTAGTCTTTTATAGGCTTTTTCCTGCTCTTCAGAATAAGACTTGTCCATAAAGTCAAGCTGAATTAATCTGGAGTATGTTCTAGGATGTTTAACTGGTAAAAAATTTCCGTCAATAATGACTCCAGAGCATATTTTTCTTTGGGTTGTTCTGTTGTCATCTGAAAACATTGCGGTTTCATAACTAACCCTATCATAAATATTAACAATCAGGTCATCATTCTTTCCTGCATTATCAGATTTGTATTCATTTAGAAAAATTAATGCATTACTATATTGGCTTAGTTTTCTTAATACAGCCTTTTCAGTTGAAGGTCCAGAAAGTGATAATGGAGTTTGTGGCTTGCCGAAAAGCCCTAATAAAAAATTCGTAAACGAGCTTTTTCCACTTCCGGATGTCCCGTATAAAAATAGTATAGGAAAAAAACCAATATCACGAAAAATAATATCACTAAAAACAGTAGATAGAAGAAACAAGAAGCCGATGATGCCTTTTTCTTGAAAAGCCGTTTCAATAAGTGTTTCGAACATATCTAAATCAATACTTGTTTCCTTGTATATGAAATCTCTTTGAGCTTCATAAGCGTCCTTTTCTTTATAGATTTCACTCCATGCCGGCAAAAAGAGTTTTTCTTGTTTTAGTGTTACAATTCCAAATTGATCGATGATATGGATTTTATCTTCCGCCACCACTGCGTTTGAGAAAATATAAATTCCATATTTTTGGGACCATCCGAGAGTTTCAATCCTGATAGCTTTTAGAGTCTTTTTTCCAAGCCCTTTTTTTATGATCTCAAAGTCTCTCGAAGTTCCAAAAAATTGAAGTTCTGAAATCGAAAAAATCGCAGTTTTGAATTTTTGTATTGAGGTAAGTGTTTCTGCATCAAGAAGCGTGAAATTGGTTTCTAACTGACCGGATTCATTTGACTGAAACTTTACGTAGCGCAGAGAGTTTTTTGAGCCATCGGGGAAATGATAAATTATGTCCATTAAGAAATTGGATAATTCTCTTTTATTCCCTTTCCTGTCTCGGCCATAGTATTTTCCACATTTTTTATAATATCCTTCAGTATTCCACATTTCTTCAATATCTTCTGAAGTTTCTTTAATGTGGTTCAGGATCCTGTTACTGTATAAAAGCTGATAGCTAGAATTCTGTTTTAGCCAATGTTCCAACTTGCCTTCAATCAATAGATCGTTTATGTCTTTTCGCTTTTCATTGCTCTCTGGTAGAATCAATTTTCGTATTTCCAGAGAAATATTAGCGTTCTTAATCAGATCTGAGTAATGTCTAAAGGCTTTCTCACCTGCGTCATCATCATCAAATGCAAGGACTACGTTCTTGTTCTGAACAAAAGGTGTCAGCAGATTTAATTCAATCTTATTTCCCGAATCAAAAATGCTGATAGAAGAATAAGGAAATAACGACAACGCATTTATTACACCTTCTGTAATGAAAACGGTTTTTTCGTTTTTATTGAAGCACGCGGAATACAGGCAATCTTTCTTACGAACCAGCGGTCCATTAGTCAGGTTTATGGCTTTACTTTTTCCTCTTTCAGGATTAAGGAACCGGAGATTCAAAAGCTGTTCATTATGACTGGGAAAGACAATCGCTTTCCGAATGGAATCATAATAGAAACATCCCTTAGGGAGTATGTTGGCATTAATGCTCCTTTCATGCTCCAAATAGCTAACAGCTTCAGTTTTGCTGTTATTCTTAATTGCATACAACCGTTTTTCCCATTCAGAATAATGAATCTCAGATGCTTTTTTAAGCCCGTCGCCATATTTATTTAATAAATATTTGATCGCAGCACCATCAGATACTTGGCGTTGTCCTGCAATGAAATTAACTACATCCCCTGCCTGATCACATGCAAAACATTTGTACATCCGATCGTTCTTGATGCTAAAAGCAGAACTTTTATTAGGCCCGTTGCCGGAACCACAAAAGGGGCAGGATGATAAAATTACTGTTGCTCCGTTTTTTCTTATTTTCAAACCAGTTTCCTCAGAAATAACTTTCGATATCGATAAGTTTTCCTTAAGATTTATCCAATTAGTCATGATTACAGGAATTTAGCCGTTGAGTGGAATGATGAATTAATTAAATGCATATTTGTCAATTCGATCTCAATCCTATACCCTGGCAAATCTTTTACTTGGGTAAATGAAGTTTGATTTACCTTGACATTGAGCAAGAATTGCTTTTTTCCGGTCGTAGTATGAGGAAAAAAATGCTTGTTAACCCGCAGCTGATAATCCTGATTCTGATTGATGAGATTTATTCCATCAACAGGTGGATAGTCAATGAAAAATGACTTATCTTTGTCTTTCATAAAGATTAATAATTAAGTTTTTACTTAATAAAGAGGGTGGAGTGGAGTCCACCCTTTTTTATTACATACCGATTCCGGGATTCTTTCCCTTCCGTTTTTTCTTTTTCTTCTTTCTTGGTAGTTCTTCATCCTCATCCTTCAGGGAATTAGACGATAAAAAAGGATTAAAAAGATTCCTATCCCCGAGACCAATCCGATTGCCAGGGCCAATGCCATTACCCTGATATTCAGTAGGAATCTCATTTTTCTCAAATCCGATGTTTTCCTGTCCAGGAAAGTTTTTTGCTGTTCCATCATTTGAATACCGGTGGTAACTTTTATCTGTTGTTCCTGAAGGTTCATTGACTCCTGCCTCAGGGCCATAATTAGTTTTTGAAAGTTTGCCGCTATTGGTCTCAAGGCCTCTTTCAATTCCTGAATATTGGCGACGTTGGTTTTCTGAAGGTTTTCTACTTGTTCGGTCAAGATTCGCCGTCTCTCCTCTATGGATTTCCTGGCTGCTTCCTCTATTTCTTTCATGATTAAGGTGGATTTGGTTATTGATATTCGTCCATGAATAGCCTTTTCCGAGAGCTGATCCTTTGAATGCCTGACCATTTAACTCAAAGCTGACCCCAAAGACTTTTCCCTGGTTGTTCTTGTGGTGCTTTACCAAAACCCCATATTCTGCAAGGTTCTTTTCAAACTCAGCTACAGATATTGCCTTGGTTAATGACTTTCTTAGAACGATCTGTATTTGTTTTTTGGCCGGAATTGTTCCGGTTCGTCTATATAGTTCTATTTGGCCCTTCGAAAGACTGGACTCTTTGCTGAATTTAGATTCCAGAACAGGGGATAGGCTATACTTCTTTTCCAGCTCACGAATAGTTTCTTCGCTTCGTCGGTAATCTCTTCCATCACTTACGACTTTCCCATCCATGTCAATGCGATTAGCAATTAAATGAATATGAGGATGGTCACGGTCAAAATGCCTGTACATTACATATTGAGAATTATCGAATCCCATTTCTTTTAAATAATCCTGACCTAATTTCTTGAATTGCTCGTCAGTGAGTTTTTCGTCTTTGCCAATTGCCAGGGAGCAATGATAGACGGCCTTTTTTATATTTGGCTTCAAGCTTCTGATAATTCCGAATTCATTTGCTAGATTCCGGGCATTATCATTCATCATATTAGAATCGATGAATTTGCCAACCCCGTCATTTACTTTTGCCTCCATATAGTTTAGCACTCCACGAAAGGACGCTCCTTTAATTTGTTTTCCTATCATCGGTTAGAAGTCTAGCGATTTGACGAAGAAGAACGTTGGCTTCTGTTATACCGGAAAATATCTTTGTATATTTTCCCTGATTGAGGTTTTTCGCTATTTGGTTGATATTCGTAGAAATTCCAACCAATTGCTTATAGTAAGCTCGATGCATTGGAGTAACTTTAGATAGAACCAACGGTCTTTTTGAAAACGCAGCTCGACGCAACCATTTAGCGACAGTTAGTCCTGAAAGCTCAGCTTGTTTTTCTGCATATTCTCTTTCAATATCGGTCAGGCGAATATTTACCTGATGGATTCTTAATTCCTCAATTTCTTTTTTTGGTCGAGCCATACCGAGACACTTTTTTCAATCGAAGTGTAGAAAAATGCAAGCGTTGAGATACGGGTTTTCCGTAGCTACAACATGGCTTGCTCCTTACGTGTCGCTACCTTTTTCTGCGATTCCTATTAACGTGAGAATAAACTTCCTCTTCCAGTTCCGAAATGGTTTTTACTGCTCCATTTTTCATAAAGGCGTCAAGCTTCTCCCGTTCGAAGTAGATCTTTTTACCGGTTGGCTTGGAGTGGGCAATCGCGTTTGTGTGGGTCAACTTATACAGGTACGATAATGACAGCCCGGTGTACTCTGAGGCTTCCTTAAGGGTCAGGATACTTTTCTTGAAAAGAAATGCTGTCCGTAGTTCGTCGATTTTTCTTTCGAGCCTTTCAATTGCTTCCATAGTATTGTTGTTTTTTTTAATTGTTTTGATGCAACAAATCAAAGCAAAAGAAAGGATTAAAAAACTAGTGGGTCGGAATTACCCTACTTTTCAAATCGTAGATGTTCGCAGGTAACTCTTTAGTGTGGAGTGTATTATGCGCGTCAGCTTCTTGTGAAAGATTGCACCATCTTCCCCTCTCGATAAAGAGGCTTTTTTGCTATTAATAATATTGGATAATTCTCCTTTAATGTTTTGCCCCTCTAAGGTGAAATATTCACGAATAAACGCTTCGAAATTTTTTGTATGAAAAATGGTGGTTTCTTTTTCAATAATAGCCATGAATTGGATTAATTTAGTTGGACTATTAAGCCAGTTGATTTTGCCTTTTTTTTGTTGAAACACTGCCATAAATTCTTTATATGAAATATCAATACAGTTATCCTTTTTTAATAATTCATGGATAGGTTTAAAGCATTTGTAACTAGTAACAAAATCGAAATTAATTTCACCTACATCTGAAAGTTTCTCTTTCAATATTTCAATTTCAATTTCTAATATTATTCTGTATTGAGGTGCCTGAATGAAGAGTTTTTCAGAGCCTTTTCTTGTTTCGTATTTATCCAGGCGACTTAACTCTTCTTGCCAAATCTTAAGTCTTTTGTTTAATGACGGAATTTTGCTTACGTTAAGACGATACTGTTTTATTCTTTCGATAAAGAGCCTGTCAAATTTTGTTTGATGGTCAAAATGAAATCCTGCATTGTAATAACTGCTATCCAGATGTTGCTGAATTAATCTGGAATTAAAATCATTATGGTAGATTTTATTTATCAACCTATCCTGAGTTAGTGAAAATAGGGAGTCTTCACATGATGAAATTATTAATGCAGTATGTAAGAGCACACTGTTTCTGAGCTTTTTAATGTATTCAGCTAAGGATCTGGGATGATTGCCTGTTTTTAATTCCTCCTGAATTGTAAGGGGAGTTAGTTTCTTTTGCAATTGACTGGCAATGAGATGATGCTGCATTAAGAATTCGTCTATATTGTTTGGCCGTCGCTTTAGGAATGGAAAGAGCTCTTTTAGGTTTGTATTTATTGATAATTCTTTAGTTAAAGAATTATCAATCGTCAAATGAATATTTCTAAAGAAATTAGAATTATCCTCAGCATAATATACACTCTCACGAAAGTTTAGAGCTGTGATTCTTTTGTTGGTTGCTTGGATGTTACTTGATCCTTTTGTTTCATCAGAGGATATCGTCTGTTTTGTCGAGTAGTTCGTTTGAGAATTTTTCGAGGTAGGCTTTAGTTGTAGAAAGTTCGCTATGGCCAAGGGATTCACTGATAATTTCAGTACTGATGCCATTTCTTTTAAGTGTTGTTGCAAAGGTGTGACGGGCGACATAAGAAGTAAGGTTTATGTTTATTTGTAATATTTTGGCAATCTCTTTTAAATCAGAATTGTATTTTTTTAGAATCTTTTTAATTCTATGTGTTTTCTGAGTTTCTGTCCGATGAAATTCATTAAGTATAGGGAAAATATAATCTCCGGGTGTGTCATTAAAATGTTTAAGAATTCTTTGAATGTTTTCGGTTTCCTTGATGTTTAAGCGTTTGTTAGTTTTCGATCGGTTGTAAATTAAGCGGTTATCATAAATGTCATTTTTCTTTAATTGGGCTATGTCAACAAAATTCATCCCTCTGGCATAGTAACTGAAAAGAAAATAATAATATGCTTTAGACAGATGAGGGTATTTTTCCACATCAAAGGATTTGAATTTTTGAAGGTCATTTTCAGATAAAGCTCTTGGGGTTGCCTTTGACTTTAGATGCGATAGCGAGTATCCATCTTTATTGAACTGTGTTGAGAAGGGATATGCACTTAGGCTCACATGTTTCCTTCGAATTGCTTCATTGAATATATACCGTAGATCTCTCATGTGATGATGAACCCCGCCACCTGTGTTTCCATTTTTGAACAGAAAAGCTTCAAATTGTTTAAGGAATTCATAATTGATTTCGTAAAAAGAAACATCTCTGTTTTTGCAAAACTTTTTTATGGCGCTGTATGAAGCTTGGTAAATATTTTTAGTGCTTTCTTTTTGGAGTGCTTCTAGTTCATCAATTATTATATCATAAAACTCAAAGAGTGATATTGCTTTTTCTTTATCCCAAAGTCTTGTCAGAAATAGTTCAAATGAAAAGAGTTTATTTTCTTTTTTAAGGGTATTAAGTATTTGTTCACTCCTGGTTTCAATATTGTCGATAAGCTGGTTTTTTGTTTTAAAATCCCTGACCTTGGAGGTGAATCTTGATAAATCTTCATTCCATTCTTCGGGCTTAGCTTTTAACCCGAGGGTAGCTATTTTTTGTTTTTGTTGATGAAGAATTCTTAAAACAATTGGATGTTTACCATCTTTGTATTTCTTCCCTTTTTTTAAAATAATTTTGATGCTTGCCATAATTTCGGTGCCATTATAGTGCCATGTTTTATGCAAATATAGGAAAAATAAAGAAATAAAAAATAAATTTTTTATTTGTAAAGGGCTGATAAACAATTAAAAAGAAAATATAGGAAAACAAGGGAAAATATAGTAATTGCGTCTGGGGGGCGAGGGGTCGGAAGTTCGAATCTTCTCATCCCGACTGTAGAAAATGAAAAGGCTGTCCAAAAGGGACAGCCTTTTTTGTTCTATATAAGGCTACAAAAGTTTCCAAAGGGCCACGGACCAAATCAAGGACCACATGCAAAACCTGGGTCTATGCATAAATTTCACACAATCTGTAAAGGATGAATTTCGCATCAACCACCCCTCTGAACTGTCTTCTGAAGTCTTTTATTTTCGCATTAATAGGTAGTGACCGTTGGGATGTCGCCCCGTATTTGGTTTGCAGTATCTTGTATTGCCTGTGTATTGGATCCAATACCGCTAATATCCTGATCGCCACTGTTTGTGCCTGAAAGATTACTTAAATTAATAATGTCGGAAGCGGTGAAATTAGCTGCTTCGCTACCAGAATATTCAGGATCGGTTTCAGAAACTATTTTGAAGGTTTTTGCATGCAAAGCATAAGGCACACTTAACAATTGGCTTGCTGCTGTAAGTGTATAATTTGAACCACCATTCAAGTCAGTTTCTGTTTTTACAAAATATGGGCCACTTTTTCAGTCAATTATTCTGGGTTTCGCAGGAAACAAAAACCCTTAAACTCCGCTAAAGTTTTAGAGATACGTTTATTGAACCAATCATTGTCATACTCGTTTTGTTCTGCAAACAATTTCTCAAGTATAGATGTTACATTCTAAATTTGCAAAATTGAACAAGTGAGAGAGCAATTAGAAATAAGAAATATTCGGTTTATCCTGTCCGTATTGGGGCTGGTAATATTGCTTTTACTCTCACCTTGCAAGGTTCGAAATTCTATAGAGGCTGAATTAGGGGTTCCTCAAACCAACGTCTTAAACAAGAGTCAGGCAGCCATTTCTCAGTCCATTTGTAAGACGGTTGAGATTTCTGAGACCATTCAAGCCATCTCTGAACCCACTGTCAGGCATCCTTTCTTTCCTATATTGAGAACGGATAGGGGTGAGTTTACTGTTTATTTTCTTAAAGATACTACTACACAGAAACCATCAGGAACCCGACAACCGGTTTCTGAAATTCCTTTATACATTCTACATCAGAATCTTCAGGTTTATTTCTAATTGATTTCTGCCCAGAAGATGGTCAGCCCGTTTTGTGGGTGTGTGTTCAATTACAGATAATTCCAGCCTTTTTTAAGGAATTACCTTGAGATAGTCTGCCGGTTTGTGGTTGGACTTCAAATTCTGTTCTGCAGTTTTTTGCAGCAGGTAAGAACTATTTTTTTTTAACGAGATTAACTATGGCAAATATTAACATAAAAAATGATGCCGGGCTGATGTCCCTGGCAGTAAGATTGGTAATTGGTTGGACCTATTTTTCAGCCTTTTGGAGAAGAACCATTTTGGTCGATAAACTGGATCCTGAAACTGCAGGTTATATAGGCGAAAAATTCAACCATTTTTTACCCAATGCGCTGGGAATAAAACCCATTATTCAATTCTTAGTGGAAAACCCTGATATACTCTGGATCAATATGGTGCTGTTTACCATTATCGAAGGTATTGTAGGATTGTTTATCATATTTGGTTTGTTTACCCGGATTATGAGTGTCGGAGTATTTAGTTTAGCAATGGGCATTTTGCTGGGTTCCGGATGGATAGGAACAACCTGTTTGGATGAATGGCAAATCGGCGTTCTCGGGATAGCGACAGGTTTTGTTTTGTTTCTGACAGGAAGTGGAAGCTACTCTTTGGATAATTACATGATGAAAAACAATTTTGCATTTACTGCAAAAAAGTGGTTTGCCTGGGTTGGATCAGGTACTTTGCCCATAAAAGAAAGCATTTTCCCAAAATTTGTTCTGGGTGGTTCCATATTTATCCTTGGGATGACTTTGATGACCAATCAGGTATTTCATGGTGGTTTATGGGGCCCTCTTCACAATAAGTCGGTAAAGCCTGAGCTTGATATTACTGAGGGAAGGATTGACAATTCAACCCTTTCTTTTGATGTTTTCAGAACAGAGGGTGTCGATGTTTATGGCTCCTGGGTAATAAATATTGAGTTGCTCGATGATCAGGGTGATGCGGTTGTGCAGTATGATCAGGATGATTTGGCTTCGTTGCCTGAGGAGAGTATTTCCAATTATTATGTTTCCGAAATAAAATCCGGTAAACATAGTTTAATTGTTCCTTTGGGGGCCATAGCAACACTGAATTTGTACGATGATGCTCTGACCGGTTTATCCATAGGTACATATATGCTAAAAATTACTGATATTAGTGGTGCATTCTGGGAACATGAAATCGAAATAAAATAGTGTTTGTCTATAAAGTCCAACTTCTGCGTTGTTGCTCAAAATCTAAATCCTCAAATACATTAGTATTCTGCGGTTTAGATTTTTCACATGCCTTGAATTTGAACTTTCTATTTCAAACACCCGAAAAACGCTTAGTTTATGAACAGCCACTAAATAAAAGCACACAATATAAAGACAATAGCGGTTTGGGTATGGCCCAGACTGCTGTTGTTTTAATTGCTCTGGTATATCTGCCTGAAAATCAAAATTCATGTGCTTCAGAACCAAAAACAGCAAGACTTTCAATCAACTCGAAGATCGCTTTAAAGCCAGATTTCTGACTCCTGAATGGTACACGCCTGATGTTTTCAATTCGTTTACATTTCCGGTTACTCCGGTTATAACCAATGACCGGAATGATGTTATTCAGGGTTTTTCATGGGGCCTCATTCCCTACTGGGCCAAAGATGCCAATATCCGCAAAAGCACGCTTAACGCAAGACTGGAGACGCTTGATCGAAAACCATCATTCAAACCTTCACTGTTGAAGCAGTGTCTGGTCCTGGCCGATGGTTTCTATGAATGGAAATGGCTAAATCAAAGCAAAAATACCTGCTTACCCTTCCGGAAGAAGAATCTTTTGCCTTTGCGGGACTTTGGAACAGCTGGACAGATACTATTTAACATCAATAATTTCGAACATATAATTTCTGAAGTTGCCTGACATCATACCGTACAGTATTGAATGATTGTGAAGTTCTACCTTTGTCCCAGGCATCATTAGAGGAGTTTTAGAGGATTCAGGACTTTTATATATTTCCGATGTTTTTCCGCTACCATCAATCTTTGTGATATAGGTCTCGCCTAATTCGGCATTCTTAAACAACCCATCTTTCTTTTCTATGGTATTGTAAATAAAATACAAGCTCCCATTTTTCTCAAAATCAATAAAGGAATTGTATTTGGAAGTCCTTAAAGAGTATTGGTTTTTGCTTATCTTTTCAATACCTTTTATTGAATTATCTGCATTTAAAAGTATAATGAACACGTTGTTGTGGTGATAGATAGGAGTATAAGTTATCTGATTGCCACTTTGTTCTTTTTTTGTGCCGGTGATAAATTGTTCGGCTGTATAATATTTAGTTCGGTCATCCAGCGTTTTAATTTCGCTTACGTGATAATCAAACGGGTCGTATTCCGATTTATCTTTTAAACTGCGTCTAAAGCGGTTTAACTGTTTTTCAGAAAACCCTTCTTCTATCAGGTCAACTGAGAAATTTTCAAAGGTCATTTCAGTTTTTTCTCCGCTTTCAACATCCAGCGTAAAGGCAAAAGCACCTCTTGCACTTATGGTTTCAGGGTCAGAAAAGACTCCGTTAACCTGCGTTCTCCCATTTATTACGTTGAAATTCATACTTCTTACAAATTTCGAATTGAGATGAATGTCCGAAGAGGTTTCGTTAGTTCCACCATCCGAGAATTTATATAACTGATATGTGAAGTTTGGAACATCGGTAAAATAGGTATCCTTCGAAAAGAAATTATAAGCATTAAACTTACCCGAATCAAAGTAGTTTTTCTTATCTGCATAATGGGCTCCCAATAAATACACATCGCTATTGTTGTCAACCCGGAATTGCTTATAGCTAAATACACCTTCTTTAAAATTTGGAACCACACTGTTCTGCCATAATGAATTAAGGTTGTGGTCATAAACATAAACAGCAAAACGCAGGGGCTCATTTTTTCTGTTTAGAACGGTATAAAAAAACATTATTTTACTCTCATCTTCTGAGATCTCATATTGAACCGAAGTTCTTTTGTATTTACTGATTCCTGAATAGTCCAGCTCCCCAATCATTTTTGCATCATCATTCAGCTCAAGTGTTTCAGGGTTAACTGAGCGGGAAAACAGGTAGTGACTTTTACTTTTTTCATTTTGAAAGGAAAAGAAAGCGAGAATTTTATTGTTGATGATTTGAGCACCCTCAAAATCAACCTTCTTACCATCCGGTCCAAGATCCAGTTTTGTTTTTTTAACCAGATTAACATTTTTATCAAACATTCCTATGTAATGGCCCGAATTTCCACCTCCTATGGTGGGTCCGTTGTGGATAGCAATAAAGGGTTGAAACAGAATGTAGGCACGATCATTGATGGATCCAATCGCCTTCAGCCCTGTGTTACCCCTCGGTAATTTATTCCATTCCACTTTGGTAGATTTTACGGTGTAATTAATTTCTTCTGCCGATAAGCAAAATGTTGCAGATATTATAAGTGAAAATATCAGTATTGTCTTCATAATCTTAGCTTTTTTGAGAATTAAAATGCGTATCCAAGCTTTATTGCTGCCGGAAAATAGAAGTGTGAATCCCCTTCTTCGATAGTGATAACAGATGTAACCTCTTCTTTGTATTTGTATGTTCTAACGCCCATACCTAGATTAATATCAAGCGTTAAATTTTTTTGAAGAGGAAGTTGATATCCACCGTTAAAAAAGACAATGTCGGTCATTAGCTTACCCCCCATAATATTTAATTTGGGCTGAACCCCGATGTACCATTGTTCGTAATATTCCCTTAAATATAGACGGATGTTGGCAGCGAAGAAGATTCCGGTACCCGATTGAGGGAGATCATAACGAGGGTCGTAATTGTGCAGGTTACTTTGGCGACTAATAGAAATCAATCCCATAGATGCTTCAACGGACAAATTTCTAATTATCTCCTTTTCATACAATACAGAATATTCTCCATTAAAAAGATCAATTCCAATTTTTACTAATTTGCTGTATTCGGATATGCCGTCGTCATCAAAATACTGTGATATATCTTCCTGGGCACGACAGTTGACAATAAAAATACTAAGTACGGTAAAGACAAGTAATGTTTTTTTCATTTCAAGGTTTTGTTTTGAATTCGGCCAAAGCAAATCGAAGCAATGGTCATGATTATTGAATTTTTTTTATGCTCGTTTTGACACCAATAAGAAGTCTGATGGGTGTATCATTGATTATTAAACATCACCTGAAAATCACCTGTAAACGAACCCGAAAAAATCACACCATCAACCATTACCAGGTTCATTTCAACGGTATAATTGTTGTCTCCATTATGATTGATGGTAACTTCTCCGGCTTCAAGGTTCGACGATTCCATTGTTGAGCCATCAAAAACGGAATAGTTTGTCAACCAATCGTCAAGTAGTTTTTTGCCTTCAGCTTCCGGATAAGCATAAGCTCCTTCAATCGTTTCACGAGTAAATGATTCCACGTCGATGGTTATTGAATTGGCTTGCGTCTCACTTGCGCTGATAAGTGCTATTCCCGTATGTCCGCTATCGCCAATAGACACACCCATCATTGTGGCGGAAGATATGGTAAAATCATTTCCATTCATTTGGATGGTATTGTCTTGCTTTGGAGAGGTTTCATCCTTCTCGCACTGTACAAACATAAGGACTGTCAATACGGCAATCAGGCCCTTTAAAACTTTAGTTGAATAAGTCATTTTTATTTTTTTAGATTGTTATATAATACTGCCATTCTCTCAGGAGGTGGCATTTAAGATTATCATTTTAGAGCAGGTGGCGGTAGATTCTTTGCCAATGCCGGGGTGTGTCAGAGTGCTTACCATTGCACGGCAGGTAGGTAATTCTTCGCACAAAAGGCTTTTTAAATCTACCTTTGACCAGTTTGTTGTATTCAGTAAAATTCCGGGATTTTGGGCCGGGGAAGAAAGTGAGAAAATAAATAATGAAAGGAGTAAAATATTCTTCATAGGTTGATGTTAAAGTTTGGTTATGACAAACATTCTTTCCTGGTAAATCAAACCTCAACGATCAACAACACGGGGTACTCCAAAACGGAGTAAAACCATCAAGAGAACATTCGGGTAAAAAATTCTTTTCTTCAAGACGAGTAAAATTTATTATGGTTGGAAAAGTTTTAAAAAAATGCCTGTCAGCTCTGCTTTATCAACAGGCGAATTTTGATTGGCAGGGGCTTATGCAACGGATTATTTATGAATACAAAATATTGTTGCTTAATTTTGGGATTGAATTATGCATCCTTTTTCTATATTTAGATACAATAATTTCTATAAATTAAGTTCTAATCTTCTTTTAACTAATCATTAAACATTATTTATGAAACGGATTGTTTTTTCTATTACTTTTACATTGATTATGTTTATTTCTGCATCTGCTCAGGAAGGAACTATGTGGCTTGGAGGTACAATTAATATTTCCAGCAACACATCCAATGATTTAACGACATCAAGAACAACCTTGATGCCTGAATTTGGCTATAATCTTAACAGTAGTTGGGCTATAGGTGGAAGGCTTGGATTTTCCACGCTTAAAGATGAGGATCCTGCAGGCACACAAAAAAACACAACAACATCAATTATTCCATTTGCAAGATACTCCTTTGCCAATTTAGGGAATTTTAAAATTTTCGGACAAGGGGAATTGCCTCTGAATTTTTATGGGGGGGAATTTGCCGATGGAACTTCAATGGATAGTTCTAATTCAATAGGACTGAGAGTGCGTCCGGGTATAACTTACGCATTCAATGAAAATTGGGGGTTTAATATGCTTATGCCTTCTGTTTTTGCCTTCACTAGCAGCAGTAATGATACCTCTTCGTTTAAATTTGGAATAAATGATGGTTATTCAGTACAGGAGTATCTGCTAAATACAGCCATTGGTTTTATTTATAAATTCTAACATCTGATTTATAAGCAAAACAACTTAATTGTAAACCGTTTTAAGGGCTGAGAAAAATAGCCTGGGGCCAACGCTTCAGGCTATTTTAATATAGGTTCTCTCCTGGCTGTACCTTTGATACCACTATAAAACTCCTCCATTTCCTGCTTTACTACCTATATGTAGTAATTCAGCTTATATTCAACCAACGGTTTAAGAATGTTGAACCTTTTCCGGTTTTTTTTAGCTGATTAAATGAAGTTAACAACAACAAAAGTTGACAAGCAGTTAAACATCAAATTTCGCATATTTTTTAGATAAAATCATCTTCAATTCGTTACTTTTGTACGATTGTTAATGGAAACCTGTAGTAGGGCATAATAGCTATCCGAAATTTTAAAGTTTATCACAATTGGGCCGGGGGAAAAAGCAGCATATTGATACATTGGCACATAGAGAGTTGTCTGAAAATCAACTTCTCATGGGGATTGCTGCCGGTGATGAATCAGCATTCCGCCATCTTTTTGATGCTTACTACCAGTTGTTGGTTACTTTTGCCTTTCGGTTTCTAAACGATCTCGACTCCTCAAGAAATGTGGTGCAGGATGTTTTTGTAAGTCTTTACGACAAACGGGAAAGCATCAGTATTCATACTTCACTAAAGGCACATCTCTATCAATCAGTTCGTAACAGGGCATTAAACGTGTTAAAGCGGGATAAAATGCAACGTGAGCATCATCACAGGATTTTTGAGGAACAATCTGAAGGGGATGCGTATGAAGAGATCTCAGGTGTGGATGAAATGCAAAACCGAATTGCAAAGGTCGTGGATGCCTTACCACCTCAGTGTCAGAAAATATTTATCATGAGCCGGCGTGATGGTGTCGCCAATGGTGAAATTGCTGACCAACTGTCCATATCAAAAAGAACTGTTGAAACTCAAATCAGTAAGGCACTTAAGAAAATACGTAAAGACCTGTTGATCCACGGGTTCTTGTCGTTAGTCGGGAGTGTGATTGCGCTGGATGCTTTAATTAGAATCATTTTAAAGTAAAAACCGGATACGTGTGAAAGGTTTCCGGATTGTCTTAATAGATGAATGGGGAAGCTTGGCTTTTTTTAATTAGTTACTTAAAAAAGAGGAATTATGGAATTCTTATTACAGCTATTTGCCGATATTATCGGCACACCGGCCGATGAAGAGTTGGCAAAGCAAGCTAATGAAGTAATGGAAAATAAAAAGATTGAGGCTGTTTCCCCGTCGGAAGAGATAAAAGAAGAGGACCCGGTATTATTCGGACTTATGCAATTTCATTAATAGGTTCATGAGTTCGGAAGCATTGAGTAGATCTTTATTATTTGTAAAGACATTGATGTGCCGAAAAATTTTTTTATGGAAACATTAAGACCCATAAATGCTGACTTACTTGTCAGATATTTCTCCGGAGATTGCACATCTGCTGAGATTCGTCAAATTGAAGATTGGCGGTCAGAGTCAGCAGAAAACAAGCAGTATTTGGAAGATTTCAAACAAGTTTGGGATGCAGATTATCAGAGCATGTTGTCAGGAGACCTGTTATCCAGGGACTGGAATGCTATTCGTGAGCGGATTAACTTCCCCGGAAAGAAACGGGAAATAGGAATTTTCACTGCGTTTTCACGTATTGCTGCAGCTGTTATTGTGATGCTTGCAGTGAGCAGTGCAGTGTATGTTTACTGGAATGTACCCGGATTTGGACGCTGGAGTGCTTTTCAGACAGGAGAACAGATTGATTCCTTAAGGTTGCCGGATAACAGTATCGTTTATCTGAACAACTATTCATCGCTAAAATATCTGAAGAACTTTGAAGATGGAAAACGGACTGTTTCGCTCGACGGAGAAGGTTTTTTTGAGGTTACTCATGATACCGGAAACCCGTTTTTGGTGAAATCACCCGAAGGCGTGGATGTTGAGGTACTTGGAACTGCTTTTCATTTGCAGACAGGTGAGGGGCTGGATAAAATGGAACTGAATGTTACCGAAGGTTCCGTGGCCATTCAATATCGCAGACACACTAAAAAAGTACTTGCAGGGAATTCCGCAGTGGTTCAGAATCGTGAATTGATGGTTGCTCCCATAAAGGATGATAACTTCCTTGCCTGGAAAACCGGAGAATTAAAGTTTTCACAGTGTCCCCTGGATAAAATTGCCAAAATTCTCAAAAATCATTACAAGGAAATTAATGATGTAAAAATCAATACGCAAAGCGATGTGTTGGTTACAACATCCTTTCGGAATCAGAATATTAAAGAGGTTTTAGACGAACTTGCAATTCATTTTGATAAAAAATTTATCTTAAATGGAGGAGTTTTGATAATCTCTGAGTAATTTCGGGAGTTTATTCAACGACTGAATACACTCTTGAGATTGATGCCTGGAATCAAAAATATAATTAAATATGTGATGGTCGTTGTCCTGTGGGCAATGACCATTGTTTTGTGCGTCGCTCAGACTGCTGAATCAGAGGTGTTTGTGGTGGATAAAACCAGAGGTTCCTCCGTTGAATTGATTGAACATCTTCAGGAGAAGAGTGGAACTATAATCAGTTACAGTTCCAGGCTTTGCTTAAAGGAGAATGTTTTTCTTTCTTCGTCCCGAAACACACTGGTTGGTTTTCTTCATGATATTTTTCGTGATTGTCCCTTTGACTTTGTTGAACGGAGGAATAAATTAATTGTGCGCCCACTAAAACTTTCGGAACAATCGTTTACCATACTGGGATATGTGAGTGATGCCCGATCGGGAGAGCGTTTGATTGGGGCTAATGTCTTTAGTGAGAACCGATATGAGGGAACTGCCACCAATTATTATGGTTTTTTCAGTCTGACTCTTCAGGGAGGGCCGGTAGATTTGTATTCTTCTTATGTGGGCTATAATGCTGAAAAAAAGCATTTTGAGCTCACTTCCGATACCGTGATTTATTTTTTATTGAAACCTAATATAGAATTGCCGGAGGTTTCTATACTAGGCTCGCGAATGCCGAATATGTTGAGAGGAGGGAGCTTCGGTGCAGCCCGGGTATCCATGGATCGGATTGTCGATGCACCGGCTCTGTTCGGAGAGTCTGATCTGATGCGTGGAATTCAGATGCTTCCGGGAATTCAAAGTGGCTCTGAAGGTTTTACCGGACTGTTTGTCAGGGGTGGGGGACCTGACCAAAACATGGTCCTGCTGGATGATGTGCCGGTTTATAATGTGGGTCATTTGTTGGGGTTCTTTTCCATTTTTAATACGGATGCCGTAAATCAGGTTTCGGTTACCAAAGACGGATTCCCTGCCCGATATGGAGGGCGTCTTTCATCGGTTGTTGATGTGCGTATGAAAGAGGGAAGGAAAGAAAAGGTTGGTGGAAGTGTTTCTTTAGGGTTACTTTCTTCAGGTGTCTCGCTTGATGGACCTGTTTTTAATGATAAAACAACTTTTGCACTTTCATTCCGCAGGACTTATGTAGACGCTTTAGCTGCTCTATATCAATTAGGTGCTGATGATAAAACAAATTATTACTTTTTTGATTTGAACGGGAAAATTAGTCATGAAGTTTCAGAACGGAGTAAAATATTCCTTAGCTCCTATTGGGGGCGGGATAAACTCTATACACTTTACAATTACAGGGATTTTGATGTCAGGGTTGGTGATAATCAGCTAACAGACAATATTACCATTAATGATGAGAGTAATGCCGGGTGGGGTAACTTTACCGGTGCTTTGCGTTGGAATTACGTAGTGACACCCAAATTGTTTTCAAATGTTACGGCTACTTATTCCAATTACCGTTTTTTCATAGGGCTCAAACAAAGTGATGAGGCGCAGGAAGTGCTGAATACATATGAGCAAAGATACCTTAGTGGAATACAGGATTTCACCCTTAAGGCTGATTTTGAAAACTTTTACCGTTCTAATTATATCCTGAGATTTGGTGCCAGCGGGGTTGTTCATCGTTTTAATCCGGGTGTTGATTTGGTTAAGGAATCCGGTGCTTCAGGGACAACAGAAGAGAAGTCCGTAAGTGATGTCCTTGTTTCAGGTCAGGAGTACCGGGGGTATCTGGAAAATGAATTTTCGCTAGACAACCGGTTTTTTGTCAATGCGGGTATTCATTCAGCTCTTTTTCTTGGTGAGGGAGAACCCTACTGGTCCGTGGAACCCAGATTGTCTTTGCGGTATGTGCTTACCAATTCCGCAGATATTAAAGGTACTGTCTCCCGAATGTCACAATTTGTGCATATGGTTGGTACTGCCGGTTATTCTTTGCCTACTGATTTGTGGTTGCCGGTAAGTGATCGGATTAAGCCTATGCATTCTGATCAGGCAACTTTGGGTGTAGATTTCCATCTTGGTCAAAAGAGGCGTTTTATTCTCTCACTGGAAGCTTACGCCAAGACGTACAAGAATATCCTTGCCTATAAAGAGAGTACCGGGTTTTTCGATTACAGTACCACCTGGGAAGATAAACTTACGACCGGAAGCGGTGAATCATATGGAGGTGAATTGCTGTTGCAAAAAAATAAAGGAGATCTTACCGGATGGCTTGGATATACCTATGCTCGTACAATGGTTCATTTTCCTGAGCTGAATAGCGGCAAGTCATTTCCTGCAAGATTTGACAGAAGACATGATGCCAGTTTGTTTATGAATTATCGTTTCAACAATCGTGTTACCGGTAGTTTGACCTGGATGTTTGGTTCCGGAAATCCTGTTACTTTGCCTGAAGAAAAATATTATGCTCCTGCTTTAAACTGGACGAAACCTTCTGAATTTGGTTATTCTGAGAGTGTTGGATCATTGAATAATTATCGTATGCCCTCTTTCCACAGGTTAGATCTGGGTGTTAATTTTACTAAAAAGAAAAAAAGAGGTGAACGGACCTGGAGTTTTGGTGTTATTAATGCATATGGGCGTCAAAATCCATTTTTGTTATATTTTAGCGAAAGTGAAAACAATCCGGAGGGAAGTGCAATGCGACAACTAAAACAGTTGAGCCTTTTCCCGTTCCCTATTCCATATGTAAGGTATTCATTTAAGTTTTGATAATTGTGTTTAAGAATTGGCTTATACTGTTATTGATGGCATTGCTCTCTTTTTCGTGTGAAAAGGAGATTGAACTAGAGATGGAAGAACGGGGAGGTCGCCTGGTTTTATACTCTTTTATCGCGCCCGATTCTGTTATGCAGGTGCATTTGAGTAAAAGTGTGAGCCATCTTTCTGTGGACGATTTTGAAAGGGTTTACAACGGAAGTGTGACCATTTATCAGAATAATAGGATTGTAGATGATTTTATTTTTCCTTTCGATAGGGCTTGGGCTAACAGACCGGAAGTGAATTTTGAACCCGGAGATTCTATTATGATTGAGGCTGCTGATGGAAGCGGAGAGAGAGTTTCAGGAAAAACGGTTATTCCGGATGCTGTTCCATTTTTGTTGTCTGATACAAGTACTGTGTTGAGAAATGATAGTAAGAATGGTGAGAAGTGGGTGCTTAATTGTACGCTTTCTATTTCAGATCCGCCTGCAGAAAAGAATTATTATCAGTTGATTGTTTTTGAGCAAACATGCAGGATAGAAGAAGGTGGCATGGACTGTGAACAGGAAAAGATTAATTATGACAAAAATGATCCTGTCTTTTTTGTGCAGGGGAAAGAAGGAAGTCTTATTGGTGAAATTGATTTTGATGGTTGTTTTTCCGATACCTTATTTAATGGTGAGCATTATAATCTTAAAATAGATCTTCCGGTGGAATATGCTTCAGAGCCTGAACAGAACGGGGCTTCCAGAAAAATATTCTTTTTGTTGTTGTCGCATACCCGGGGTTTCTACGATTATTACCGGAGCAGGGTAGTCGCCGAATATGGCTATGATTTGCCTATTATCGATCCTATCAGGATATATAATAATGTAAGCGGAGGTCTTGGTTTGGTGACAGGATATAATGTTTCACCCGATTCATTGGTTTTTGATAATGGGGGATGACACTTCGGTCTGCACAATTGTCACTCCGGTTTGACTTCTTGTCAGAATTTGTTGGTTTTCTTGACAAACTTCCGGAAATCGGTTTTTGGTATTCTTTTTGAAATATGTAGAAATATAGATGCGTTAGTGGAATTTTATAAATAAACATTCAATAATTATGGCATTATTTGGAAAAATGGACAACCTGGATGCCGACTCTTCAGAGGGGCAAAGTCAGGATAAAGAGATAACTGATGTGGAAAAAACAAGAGTCCTGATTATAGGATCAGGACCTGCAGGCTATACGGCTGCCATTTATGCAGCAAGGGCCAACTTAAAACCGATGATGTATGAAGGCCTTCAGCCCGGAGGACAGCTTACCACAACCACTGAGGTTGAAAATTTCCCCGGATACCCACAGGGAATTACCGGCCCGGAAATGATGGAAGATTTGAAAAATCAAGCTGAACGGTTTGGTACGGATATTCGTTTCGGAATGGCAACAAAGGCTGATCTTTCTGAGCGTCCCTTCAAGGTTACCATCGATGATAAAAAGATTATCGAAACTGATTCCCTGATTATTGCTACCGGTGCTACTGCCAAATATCTCGGTATTGAGGATGAAGAGAAATATTCAGGTTCAGGTGTTTCTGCTTGTGCCACCTGTGATGGGTTTTTCTATCGTGGAAAAGATGTTGCTGTTGTTGGAGGTGGCGATACTGCTGCAGAGGAGGCCATTTATCTGGCCGGGCTTGCCAGTAAAGTATATCTGATTGTTCGTCGGGATGAACTTCGTGCTTCTAAAGTGATGCAGAAGAGAGTTTTTGATACGCCAAATATCGAAATTCTTTGGGAACATCAGACTAAAGGACTCTTTGGTGATGGTGTCGTTGAGGGGGCTGTTTTGGTGAAGAAAAAAGGTAGCCCGGAGGAGGAGGAAGTTCTGATTAAGATTGACGGGTTCTTCCTTGCTATTGGCCATAAGCCCAATTCAGATATTTTCAGGGATTATCTGGAAACCGATCAGGTGGGGTATATCCAGACTGTACCGGGTACTACAAAAACCAATGTGCCTGGAGTATTTGCCTGTGGAGATGTGCAGGATACTGTTTACCGACAGGCGGTTACAGCAGCAGGAACAGGTTGCATGGCAGCAATGGATACTGAACGCTGGCTGGCTGAGAATCAGTAATACAGGTTTTGTGATATATAATACTGAAAGCCGCATTGATTGTCGATGCGGCTTTTTTGTGTGTTGACTGTTGATGTTATTGTTTAGGAAGGAAAATGGTTACTTTTGGTAAAGTTTATTTTTGTTTATGTAGTCATAGACATCGTGAGTCACCAGGTAAGGTAGTTTTTTATTTTCAAAGAAAGCTTTTCGTATCAGTGTTGATGAGATGTCCAGAAGAGGGGCATCTACCAGTGTTACTTTATTGAGAATGTCTTTTTCTGCATCTTCCGCGGGGAATCCAGGTCTTGGATAAACAAGAATATGGAATTCTTCTAATATTTTGTTTGCTTCATGCCAGCGTGGAAAAACCAAAAGATTATCGCTTCCGATAATCAGGGTGAATTGCTGGTCGGGGTTTGCCTTCTTCAGAAGTTCCAGGGTTTTTGATGTGTAGGATGGAAGAGGCATGTCAAACTCAATATCTGATGCAGTAAATCTTTTTTCCCGGGAAATAGCCATTCTTACCATTTGCAGCCGGTGTTGTCCATCCGCCAGATCCGATTGTTCCTTGAAGGGATTCTGTGGACTGACAATGAACTGAATCTCATCGAGCGACGTATATTCGAGCAGGTAATTGGCCAACGCCAGGTGACCGATATGTATTGGGTTAAACGAACCAAATAGTAACCCTGTTTCCTGCATAATGGAGTAATTTATTGAGTGATGAATTGCCTTACTATTTGCAGTGCTTCCTTCAGAGCAATGTCAAGGTTGTCGTTAATAATGATTTTATCGAAAAACCTTGCATATCCTAACTCTTTTTCTGCTTTATCCAGACGTTTGTTGATGGTCTCTTCAGAATCGGTATTTCTGTTTCGAAGTCGTTCTTCCAGGGCTTCCAGAGTTGGAGCCTTTATAAAGATGGCCATGGCTCCATCACCAAATTGTTTTTTGATGTTGGTTGCCCCAACCACATCCACATCAAATACTGCAACTTTTCCTTCGGAAGAAATCCGCTGTACCTCACTCTTTAGCGTTCCGTAGTAAGTTCCTTCGTAAACTTCTTCCCATTCCAGAAATTCACCTCTGTTGATTTTTCTTCTAAAGGTCTCACAGTTCAGAAAATAATAATCAACACCGTCCTTTTCTTTGCCGCGGGGCTGCCGGCTGGTAGCAGAAATAGAAAAAGCCAGTTCCGGAATTTGTTGCATCAGACTCCTGACAATGGTTGTTTTTCCAGAGCCTGAAGGAGCTGAAAATATGATGAGTCTATTATTGGTCATAACTAAAGGATGTTGAGAATTTGCTCTTTAATTTTTTCCAAATCATCTTTCATTTTCACAACGATATGCTGAATGTCTGAGTCGTTTGCTTTGGATCCCAGCGTGTTTATTTCACGTCCCATTTCCTGGGTGATAAAGCCCAGTTTTTTCCCTACCGGACCATTCTCTTCCATGGTTTCATTAAAGTAATTGATGTGGTTTTTTAGTCTGACTTTCTCTTCTGAGATGTCAAGTTTTTCCAGATAATAAATTAATTCTTGTTCAAAACGATTTTCATCAGTGCCGTTACTGGAAAAATCTGACAGATTTTCTTTGATTCTGTTTTTGATTTTTTCGGTCCTTTGTGTCTCAAAGGGCGCAACCTGTTCCAGTAAAGCGGCAATGTTGGTGCAGCGTTCGCGTACATCCATTTGCATGGAATCACCCTCCTGCGTGCGGAAATTATCCAATTGTTCAATGGCCTCAACCAATGCAGACGAGACTGCTTTCCACTCTTCTTCATCCAGTTCTGCAGGCATGGTTTTCATGGTATCGGGCAGTGGCATTATGATGCGCAGGTAGTCGGTAGAATCTCCAATATTTAATTTTTCTGCGACTCCTTTTAACTGGCTGTGGTATGCACTGATTACTTCTTCATTTACCTGAGGTATTTTGTCAGGAACCATTGATTCTACGTAAAAAGTGACATCCACCTTTCCTCGCTGCAAAGTTTGGCTGATGATGTTGCGCATTATCAGTTCCTTTTCCCTGTAGAGATTTGGAATCCGGGTGTTGATGTCCAGTTGTTTGCTGTTTAGGGATTTTATTTCAATGGTTATTCGTTTGGCTGGAAGTTCACATACTGACTTCCCGAAACCTGTCATCGATTTTATCATGGAATTTTGTCTTTTAATCAGCTTCAAAGTTAGATAATATTCCCGAAGCATTCTAATATAAGGTGTTCATAAATTATCACTGGAGTCCTGAGAACCTGTTTTTTTGAAATGGGATTGTCTCTCTTTGTTCGCAATGAATTTTAAAGCTCCATCATTGTGGGTGACTGCTCCAAAGAAAAGTTGAGGAATAATGCATTTATGACATGTTGAGAAGGTCAATACTTAGAATCCCTCAGGAAAGGTTCGTTTTGGATAGCTGTGGAGGGTTCTTTTAATGAACAGCGGCATAGCAAAAGCTGATCTGCCATTTTTGTCTCTAACGGCGGATCGGCGCTCAGCTACGCTGCTTTGCCTGTCAATTAATCTGCCGTATCTAATCTGTCATTGGTAGCAAGGCAGAGTAATATCTTATCAAAAGAACGTATTCTAAACTACAACCAAACCATACTATAGATGACATTGGAAAGTTGTCTCTCTCCAGAAATTTATTTCACTACAATATTGAGAAAATTCAAAATTATTTTCAATTCATAAAGAGCATAAAAACAGTTGGTTAGTAAGAGGTGGGAGTGAAAAACAACAAAATGTTTAAGAAACAACAAAAAACAATGAACAAAAAATAATCTTCTCCGTTTAACTACCAGATTAACTATTTTAAATAAATCTAAATTAAAATCAAAGGTCATGAAAAAGTTAAGTTTTAAAATGATGGCAATTTTGCTGCTGGGTGTTTTTGTATTTGCTTCATGCAGCGAGGATGATGACGAAAATGAAATGATTGTGGAACCTGTGGAAAGTAACACAATTGTTGATGTAGCTTCGGGCAATGATGATTTTTCGATTCTTGTGGATGCATTGGTTAAAACAGGGTTGGATGATGCATTGGCCGCTGAAGATGCTTCTTTTACTGTATTTGCTCCTACCAATGATGCCTTTGTTGCGTTGTTGAATGAGTTGGGTGTTTCCGGGTTGGACGATATTCCAAATGAAACCCTTTCTTCTGTATTGCTTTATCACGTTTTAAACGGTGAAGCTCCGGCTTCAGCTGTTACAACCGGCTATTACAGCACTTTGTCTGCTGGTCCTGCCGAAGGGTATAACTTGTCGCTTTACGTGAATAAAGAAGGCTTGATGCTCAATGGTCGCGCAGAGATTGTGCAGACAGATGTGATGGCTGACAATGGTGTTATTCATGTGATAGACAAGGTGGTTTTACCTCTTTCGATAACAGGGCACGCTGTTGCAAATGCTGATTTTGCCTCCCTGGCTGCCGCTGTAACCAAAGCTGGTTTGGCGGACGCTTTGGCGGACGAAAGCGCTCTCTACACAGTATTTGCGCCGGTTAATTCAGCTTTCGATCAGTTGCTCTCCGATCTTGGAGTTACCCTCGATGATCTGACTGCTGATGATCTGTCTCCAATACTGCTTTACCATGTGGTGGATGCTTTTGTACCTGCTGCGGATGTGGCATCAGGTTATGTACCAACACTGAGTCCTGCTCAGGATAGAAATGTAAGTTTGCAGATAGGTGTGGGTGAGGGTGTAACGCTTAACGGTTCGAGTAATGTTGTGGCTACTGATGTAGTGGCTACCAATGGAATTATTCATGCCATTGATGAAGTGGTTCTTCCGCCTACTGTGGTAGATGTGGTTCTCGATAATCCTGATTTTTCCATTCTGGTAGAGGCTGTTGTCAAAGCTGAATTGGTTGAAACGTTGAATGGGGCAGGTCCTTTTACCGTATTTGCTCCGGTGAATGCTGCTTTTGAAGATTTGTTTACTGCCCTGGGTGTTTCAGGCATTGAAGATATAGATGTAGCGACGCTTACAGATGTATTACTTGCTCATGTTGTTAGTGGAAATGTAGCTTCCACTGATTTGTCTAATGGTTCTGTGGCAACCCTCAACGATGCCAAAAATCTTGAGATTAATATAGACAACGGCGTGGTAATAGATGGTGATATTAACGTTGTGCTGGCAGATGTGCAGTCCACCAACGGTATTGTCCATGTAATTGACAAGGTAATTGTACCATAATATGAACAATTGGAGCTAAGCTTCCCTTTGACGGCGGGGCCTTTGGTGGACCTTTGATTTTCCACCTTAGGTCCCGTTTTTTATTTTTGAGTTTTGTTCTTTATTTTTGCTGTTCAAATGAACAAATGTCTTTTTTCAGTCGTTACACCTACAAAATTGTCGGTTATCAGTGCTGTGGCCTTATATGGCATGATATTGCACTTTTGTTTAAGAACGAAAGAGCAATCCGGTGGTAGAGCGACTGATGATAATGCGGGTCCTGTTTAAATTAGTTTATACCAATCCATTATGGCTGTTTATTCCATAAAAGATCTGGAGAAAATCTCCGGAATTAAAGCGCATACCATTCGTATTTGGGAGCGAAGATACGGCCTTGTTGAGCCTAAGAGGACAGCAACCAATATTCGTTACTATTCAGATGCGGATTTAAAAAAACTTCTGAATATCTCCATTCTGAATCAAAATGGGTTTAAAATTTCCAAAATTGCGGAGCTGGATGATTATCAACTCAGGGATCGGGTTCTGGATTTATGTGTGGATGCCCGGAATAGTGGGGTCCAGATTGAAAGCCTAATGGTTTCCATGCTTGAACTGGATGAGCGGAAATTTCTCAATGTCCTTTCCGGAACCATCATAAAATATGGATTTGAAGATACCCTGGAAAAGGTTCTGTTTCCTTTCCTGGACAGGATTGGTGTCCTTTGGCAGGCAGGTACCATTAATCCCTCTCAGGAACATTTTATTTCAAATCTGATACGTCAGAAACTCATTGTAGCTATTGATAATGAGATGCAGAATATTTCTGTGAATGGTCCGAGAATAACTTTCTTTCTGCCCGAGGGAGAACTCCATGAAATTGGTCTTCTTTTTTACAATCTGATGGCTCGCAAAGAGGGACTGGACGTGGTATATCTTGGTCAGTCAGTGCCCCTGGGAGATCTGAAAGTTGTTAACCAGGCCCGTCCTGCAGATGCCTTCTTTGTATCTTTTGTCTCTGCCCGTGAAAAGGAGGAAATGGAGAAGATGTTTCAAAACCTGAGAGATGTTTTTCCTGATATTCCGTTTATGGTAAATGGGTTGCAGATTAGAGAATTACAGCCAAAACTCCCCTCAGATTTCACAGTTGTTTCCTCCATCCGTACATTTAAAGAAAGCATCAGATTACTTAAATATTCAGAATGATTTTTTCTTTGTAACTCCCTTGTTTTTCCATTTTCCTGAAAGATACCAGAAGAATGTTCCCGCCAGACCAATCATCCATCCGAATGGAATAGCCCACCATATTCCTGATGGGCCAAATTTATCCGACAAAACTGCTGCCAGAGGTATTCGTACTATCCAGAGAGATATTAAGGTAATAAACATTGGTATTAGCGTATCACCTGCTCCTCTCAGCGTTCCATGCATAGTGAACATGGTGGAGAATACAGGGTAAAAGGAGCTGATGATGATCAAATAGTTGTGTCCGTGTTTAATGACCTCTGGATTGTTTGAAAATAAGGACATCAAGGCCTCTCCCTGAAATATAACCACTGCCATAACAAAAAAACTAATTGCCCAGGTCATAAACAGGGTTGCACGCAAACCTTTTTTTATTCGGTCGATGCGGCCTGCACCTAGGTTTTGACCCACAAATGCTGCCAGGGCAGAGGCCAGATTCATGGCAGGCATGGCTGCCAGCGCATCAATACGGCTGGCAGCAGTGTATGCTGCAAGAACAGGGGTGTCAAAATTGTTAATAATCCGGATCAGGGCCATCATGCCCAGTGCTACAAAGGCTTGTTGAAATCCTGTAGGGAGCCCGATGCGTGCACTCTGCCTGAATATGAACCTGTCAAATACCAGTGTTTTCCAACCGAAATGAATCAGGTGATCCCGGTTATTTAATACCAGAATGGCGGTGATAAACGCACCACCTTGTGCTACTACGGTTGCAATGGCGGCCCCTTCGATACCCCATTTGAAAACCAGAATAAACAACAAATCCAATCCGATGTTGGCCAATGTGGAAATAGAGAAAAAAAGCAGGGGCGTTTTGCTGTCTCCTAATCCTCTGAGGATGGAAGCCGTGCTGTTGAATCCGAAAAATACAACCAGACCTGAGATGTATATGGTGAAGTAACTGATGGCTTCCGGCATCACATCTTCTCCTACTTTCAGGAGAGTGAATATTTCTTTACTGTACAGAATGCCAAAGGTACTGAGTAAAAGGGATGCGATAAAAATAAAGATGTATATCGTCCCTATTGCCTTCCGGACTTCTTCAAACTTTTTTGCCCCAAAGTATTGACTGATTACCACGGTGGCTCCGCTGCCTATACCAATTACAAATGCTATAAGGGTGTAGAAAATTGGGAAAGATGCTCCAACAGCTGCCAGGGCTTGCTCTCCAAGCACTTTCCCTACGATGATGGAATCTATCACATTGTAGAGTTGCTGGAAGATATTGCCAATCACCATGGGGATAGCAAACCGCAATATGACACGCCCTTCAGGACCGTTGGTCAAGTCTTTCATTTAATTTAGAGTTATGCTCTTTGCAAAGCTACAATAGTTCTTAATTCTGGAAAATAAATATTCAGATAGCTTCGTTTTATTAGCAATAACATCTCCTGGCCCGCTTTATGCATAATGTTATTCATGGATGTCTAATCTTTATGTTCCGTTAAAAACCATTATTTTTACAGCCAGAATTTTGAACAATATGTTAGAACGGGTCTTTTTTCTTCTTTTTCTTTTTATCGGTTTTGCTTCCGATAGTTTCAGTCAGGTTCTTTCCGTGGATTCGGTGAAGGTGGACCTGGTAATTCCGGATCATCAGAAATCGCGGATAATGATTACTCCTGATTCTTTAGAGGATCAGGACAATACTGCAGTTTTACAACGCCTGATGAAATTGGACTCCTTGTATGCAGAAAAAAGATGGTTTTCGATAGGGAGAATTAAAATCAAAAGCCAAAATTATTTGAACCAGTTTATCCGAAATCAGGTGTTGCGCCAATGGGATCGCAATAGATTATTTTCTAGAGTCCTTTTTAGAGGGTTTCATAATCCATGGAGTTTATCTCCCCATTGGCAGAAATCTTCCGTGTACAATCCCTATGCAATGAGTTTAAAGTATAAGGGGAGAGAGGATAGACCATTTGAGTACGATACTTCGGTTCATTTAAAACTCTCTGTTTCTGAATATCAAAATTTTCTCAGGCATCCTGCCAGGGCCGATACTCTGAAAGATTCTTTTGATTGGTCACCTGCGGATGCACTGATGACGAGGGCGTTGTATGAAAAGCCTGAATATGCGGATGAATTATGGAGTGAGATACCCGATCCACCAAGGTTTTATTATGGAGAAGGATATATCAGTCACCGGTCTGCCAATGAGAGTATAAGCAGTTTGTTGCAATGGGAATCACCGGAAACCAATAAGAAATTAGAAAAGAAAAAGGCAATCCAACGTACATGGGTGTATGGCGGAACAGAAAATATTCAGGTTTCGCAGGCATTTCAGGAAAATTGGGTGAAAGGTGGTGAGAATTCAATTGCTTTATTGAGTGACCTCCGGTTACAGGCCAGATACAAGAAAAACAATGTGGAGTGGGAAAGTTACATCATTCACAAGTTGGGAATATTGAATACAGAGGATAAAAAATCACGGTTTAATGACGATTTGATAGAACTGAACTCTAAGTATGGTTTGAGTGCCGGTAAAAAATGGTTTTACAGTGGTCTTTTAAACTTTAAGACGCAGTTTTTTAATGGTTATGAGAGTAGTGATACGGAAAAGGAGAATCCTGTGTCTGGTTTTATGGCCCCCGGTTATCTAACAATGGCACTTGGTATGGATTACAAGGAGAAGAATTTTACCCTCATGATTCTGCCTTTTACTTCCAAAATGACCATTGTAACAGATACAGTAAAGTTTGATCAGACCAGATATAAAATTCCTGAGGATAAGAAAGTTGATAATATGGGAGGAGCTTCCATTGTTAATAGTTTCAGTCGGACCATTGCGAAAGATTTTAACCTTCGGTCCAAGATGGATTTTTTCTACGAATATATGAGAGATGACAACCAGATTCAGGCAGAATGGGAGCTTATCCTTGATATGCAGATCAATGTCTTTTTGAGTACCCGTATTGCTACATATCTCAGATATTACAGCAACGAATCGGATTATGTCCAGTTCAGGGAAAATCTCAGTATATCATTTAATTATAAGTTTTGATTTTGTGTCTCAGATCTCTTTAACTAAGTTTAACTTAGCAGGTTTGCCTGTGAATCTATTTTCAACTTATATTTGCAACCTGAAAAACAAAGGGGTTTTTCATAGGTTTAGGTAAGGTTAGGTTAATTAGGTTAAGTGAAAAAGAGCAGGAAATTTTTTCCTGCTCTTTTAATCTTTTTTCCTGTTTGTTTGTTTACTTATTATAGGAAAACAAATAAGCAAGGTTTTGTATTTAACATCTTTTCTATTGACATAGAAACGAGCTTTGTTTATATTTAATTAAGTTTTCTCATAGTTTAGGGTTAGGTTTGGTTAATTGAGGGGCGTTCACATAGCATTTGTGGACGCCCCTCTTTTTTTTGAAAAAAAAACCGTGATATCATAAAATACCACGGTTTTGTAAATGTTTGTTTTCTTGTTCCTAACGGAATGTCTGGACGGAAAGATTATTTCCTTTGTAACGAGCTTTCCGGAAAGCTTTGATTAATTCTTTCTCGTAATTACCGTCTGCTTCAAATACAGTGTGTTTGTTTTGAATATCAATTTTTCCAATGCGGATTTTGTACTCCGGGGTATGTCTGTTGATAATGTTGATCAGTAAATCGGGACGAAGGTTATTTTTTTCTCCCAGGTTGATGGAAAATCGGGAAAGGCGGTTGCTTTTTCGTCCTGCTCCTGCTTTTTTGGGACCGCGTCCTTTTCTTTGGGCCGAATTACCGGTTGAATTCAGGTCTGTTGAATTTTTGTATTCCTGATAAATCCGGCCAAATTCTTTCGACATAAATTTATTCAGTAATTCTTCCTTGCTCAGATGTCCCAGTTTTTCATTGATTACATCTTCAAATTCAGCCACCGGGAATTGCTGTTCATCAAACTCTGCCACATTGTCCAGATATGTGGATAAACGGCGCTTGAAAACTTCTTTCCCCTGCGGAATCATTTCCTTGGTGAAGGATGTTTTTACTTGTTTTTCCAGCATCTTAATTTTTCTTTGCTCTCCCGGTGTGATGATGGCCATTGAAATACCGGATTTGCCTGCCCGGCCGGTTCTTCCGCTTCGGTGTACGTAGTTTTCCGGGTCATCGGGAAGATGATAGTGAATTACGTGGGTCAACTCAGTTACATCAAGTCCTCTGGCAGCAACGTCTGTTGCGACCAGAATCTGAAGATGCTTTTTGCGAAAACGTCCCATTACAAGGTCTCTTTGGCCCTGAGAAAGGTCTCCATGCAGTGAGTCGGCATTGTATCCGTCTGCAATAAGTTTGTCTGCAATATCCTTTGTTTCCTGTCGTGTGCGACAAAATACAATGCTGTAGATGTCGGTATGCATATCTGCAAATCGTCGCAATGCCGGATAAAGGGTCGGAGGTGAGGTGACCATATATTTATGGTCGATATTTTCTGCTGTTTTATTTTGACTGGTAACACTAATTCTGTGCGGGGTGTTCATATATCTTCCGGTCAATGAGGCAATATCCGGAGGCATGGTTGCTGAGAATAACAGTGTTTGCTTCATGGCGGGTGTCTGAGCCAGTATGGCATCCATCTCATCCTTGAATCCCATCTTCAACATCTCATCCGCCTCGTCCAGGATCAGAAAACGAACAGAGGACAGATCCAGTTTTTCCCGGTTGATGAGGTCATTTACACGTCCGGGGGTACCTACGACCATGTGGCAGCCTTTTTTGAGCGCACCCAGCTGGCGATAGATAGGTTCTCCACCGTAAACAGGAACAACCGTAATAGGAGAATTGCTGCTGAATTTGTGGAGATCGCTGGTTATCTGGAGACACAATTCTCTGGTTGGACAAAGAACAATGCTTTGAATATCCTTTTTATCGGTCTCTATTTTATTAAGAACCGGCAGTCCAAAAGCAGCTGTTTTACCTGTGCCTGTTTGGGCCAGGGCTACCAGGTCATTGGTGGATTCCAGAATGTAAGGTATGGTCTCTGCCTGAATGGGGGTTGGTGTTTCAAATCCCATTTCGTCCAGAGATTTTAAAATTTCGGGTTTCAACCCGGTTTCTTTAAATGTAATCATAAATGATAAATTAGAAATCACCTTTTGGGTGATATGCATTTTGTAAGATGGACCCAATTTCTTGTCTTGCTGGAAAATGACATTATAAAACTCCAGGATGACTGAACGTTTACCGATCAGACATATCTTGGTATGTCAGTAAAATCCTGACGTTACCTTTAAAATCCCAAAATGTTTCTTTGATAGAATTTGCGGAATGCTTACAACCAAAAAAGAAACGTGTTCCCAGTAATGAGTTTCACGCTTTCACAACCGCCCATCTTTTTTGGTTGAATTAACGTGAAGTAAAAAGCCGGACGATTGGATCTTCTATCGTTTTGTCCGGTCAGGTTTGGCAACTGTATGATCAATATCTGATTTGCAGATTTTAGTTTGACTGACAATTGCAGCGACCTGTTTCAAAAGTTTCTGTTTTTAAACAAATTTCTTCCAAAACCGGTGCAAATGTAGTCTCTTTATTTGTTTTATTGGCCCGGGAGGGGGTTTATTAATGATATTTAACCAAACCTGTTCAAAATAAACATTCTTAACCTGCTTTAATTATTGAGCAGAGATGGGGGAGGCAACTAAAAACCTCCGGTTGTTGCTCTCTTGTTTTAGTCGGTTTACACCTTAATTTTTTATTTGTAAGGCAGGATAGAGAATAAAATTGATTGTTGAAAAAAAAAATGCGAATTAATTATTTTTAAACCAATGTTTTAGCGTTTGATGTTTGGGTGAGTGGAATTTTTTTATTGAACATTTTATGGTCGTAATTATAAATAAACTATATTTGCACTGTCCACATACCAGAACAGAATGGCTGAAAATAACAAAAAATACGAGTTTAAGTTCCTGATTGACAGTACTTCGGATGTTCCAAAGTTTCGTCAGTTGGTAGAGTCTGTAAACAATGCAATTTCAGAAAAAAAGCTTAGCATAGGTGACCATTTGCCATCCGTAAATCAGGTTTGCAAAGAATATTCCCTTTCAAGAGATACTGTTTTTAAAGCATACTCTTTGTTGAAAGAGCAGGGTGTGATTGAAAGTGTGCCGAATAAAGGGTATTTTATTGCCAAAGAAATTAGAAGAGTATTTTTGTTTCTTGATACCTTTAAGGCTTACAAAGAGGTGCTGTACGATTCTTTCTTTAAGAATTTGCCGAAAAATGTCATCGCAGATGTTCATTTTCACCACTATAAACCTGATGTATTTAAAAAACAGATAGAGGAAAGCATTGGAAAATATGCTAAATATGTGGTAATGCCGTTTGATGATCCTTCTATGCAGGACATTTTGGGCGTTATTCCCCAGGATAAGCTTTTGCTCATTGACTGGAATCTGTACTCAACACCTGAAAGTAATATTCTTTATCAGGACTTTGGTCGGCCACTGTTTGATGAATTGGAAAAGGCACTGCATCTGATTAAAAAATATAATCATTTTGAGTTTATTTATCCCGAATACACCAATCACCCATATGAATCGGCTAATTATTTTATTAAGTTTTGCAAGAAACATCATGTCAAATATGATGTCTTAAAAAACAGTGATTTATTTGATATTAAGAAAGGGGTTGCTTATATTAGTGTAAGTGACCGGATTCTTGGTCGGTTTCTTGAACAAACACGGGAGAAAAATCTGGAGCCCGGACAGGATGTTGGGTTTATTTCTTACAATGAAACACCAATGAAGAAGTTTATTTACAAAGGAATCACTGTCCTGTCAACTGATTTTGCAGAAATGGGCAGGAAAGCAGCTGAGTTTGTGGCCAATGATGAGCCCATGCGACTCTGTATTCCAACTACTTTACGAATCAGAGAATCCTTATAATAAAATAAAATTAATAACGGACTAATACAAAGAATTTTAAATATCTAACCAGAACAGAACAGAGTAAGATGAAGTACACACTTGGTTTTGACATAGGAAGCTCATCAGTAAAGGTAAGTCTTCTGGATATAGAGAAAGGTACCAGCGCCGCCTCGGCATTTTATCCAAAAACAGAGATGGCCATTTCGGTTCCAAAGGCTGAATGGGCTGAACAGGCACCTGAAGATTGGTGGGAAAATATTAAAAATGCACTTAAGGAAGTTTTGGATACTGCGAAGATTGATGTATCTGAAATTAAAGCCATTGGTATTACCTATCAGATGCATGGACTCGTGGCTCTTGATAAAGACGGAAATGTGGTTCGGCCATCTATAATCTGGTGTGATAGCCGGGCTGTTGATTATGGGCGTGAGGCATTTAAAACTCTTGGTGAGGAATGGTCATTGAATCATTTGCTCAATTCTCCCGGTAATTTTACTGCTGCGAAATTGAAGTGGGTTAAGGAAAATGAACCTGAAGTTTATAAACGCATTGATAAAATTATGCTTCCCGGTGATTATATTGCCTACCGGCTTACAGGGAAGAAAACGACCACATTGTCGGGGTTGTCTGAAGGAATCTTTGTGGATTTTCAATCAGACGCCGTTTCAAAAGAATTGCTTGAATATTTTGGATTCGCAGAGGATCTTTTACCTGAACAGGTTGGAACTTTTGCTCCTCAGGGAGAGTTGACTTCCAGGGTAGCTTCCGAACTGGGATTGCCTGTAGGTATTCCTGTAGCTTATAGAGCTGGTGATCAGCCTAACAATGCATTCTCATTGAATGTACTGGAACCAGGGGAGGTAGCTGCAACCGCAGGAACTTCCGGAGTGGTTTACGGAGTTAGCGACAGATTGGCTCCCGATCCGAAATCAAGAGTGAATACATTCGCTCATGTGAACCATACTGCCGATCAGCGTCGCCTGGGAATCCTACTCTGCATCAACGGAACCGGTATTCTTAATGCCTGGTTGCGTCAGAATACTGCTAAAGAACTGGATTATCCCGAAATTAATGAGGTGGCAATGCAAGCTCCTGTGGGGGCTGAAGGACTGCGGTTTTTCCCATTCGGAAATGGGGCTGAACGGGTTTTGGAAGATGTTAATCCCGGTGCTGTGCTTAAAGGATTGAACTTTAATATTCATAAACAAGCACACCTGCTGAGAGCAGGTCAGGAAGGTATTGCCTTTTCCTTTAGGTATGGGATGGATATTATGGCTGATATGGGAGTAAATACCAAAGTGATTCGTGCCGGAAAAGCCAATATGTTCCTGAGTCCGCTATTCCGCCAAACACTTGCCAACCTGGCCGATGCAACTATTGAACTGTATGATACCGATGGATCTCTGGGGGCTGCCCGTGGGGCGGCGGTAGGTGCCGGTATCTGGAATAGTCCGAAGGAAGCTTTCGATAATCTCACCCGGCTCGAGGTTATTAAGCCTGATGCTGATAAGGACAAAGTGAATGAACATTACGAAGACTGGAAGCAACAATTAAATAAACTTTTAAAATAAAGAACAATGGATGTATTAATTGGAAAACAAGAGTACTTTCCCGGGATAGGGAAAATTAAATTTGAGGGTAAAGATTCAAAGAATCCTTTGGCTTTCAAATGGTATAACGAAGATGAGGTTGTTGCCGGAAAAACCATGAAGGAGCATTTTCGCTTTGCGCTTTCATACTGGCATGCAATGACCGGTGATGGTGGCGATCCGTTTGGTGGTGGTACAACCAAATTTCCATGGGATGCTTCGTCTGATGTAGAGGAGCGTAACAAAAACCGTATGGATGCTGCTTTTGAGTTTATGACCAAGCTGGGTATGCCTTTCTGGTGCTTTCACGACATTGATGTTGTAGAAGATGGTGCTGTCGGAGATATTGAGAAGCGCCTTCAAACCATGATTGATTATGCTAAGGAAAAGCAAAAAGCTACTGGTATCAAGTTGCTTTGGGGTACTGCCAATGTGTTCAGCAACCCCCGTTATATGAACGGTGCCGGTACCAACCCCGATTTTAATGTGCTTGCCCACGCCGGAACTCAGATTAAAAATGCCATTGATGCTACTGTTGCTCTTGGTGGTGAAAATTATGTTTTCTGGGGAGGACGTGAAGGTTATATGTCTTTACTGAATACCGATACCAAGCGTGAAAAAGAACATTTGGCTCAGTTGCTCACTATGGCGCGTGATTATGGTCGTAAAAATGGGTTTAACGGGACTTTCCTGATTGAGCCTAAGCCAATGGAGCCCACTAAGCACCAGTACGATTTTGACTCTGAAACTGTAATTGGTTTCCTGCGTCAGTATGGTTTGGACAAGGACTTTAAACTCAATATCGAAGTTAACCATGCTACCTTGGCTCAGCATACCTTCCAGCATGAATTGCAGATGGCTGCTAATGCAGGATTACTTGGAAGTATCGATGCCAACCGTGGTGACTATCAGAACGGATGGGATACAGATCAGTTTCCCATCAATATCTACGAGACCATTGAAGCTATGCTTGTAATTCTTGAGACTGGTGGTTTCACCACCGGTGGTGTGAATTTCGATGCAAAATTGCGTCGTAACTCTACCGATCGTGATGACCTATTTATTGCTCATATTGCTGCAATGGACGTTTTTGCCCGTGCTCTGAAGTCAGCTGACAAAATCCTGACTGACTCTGATTACAAAAACATGCGTTCAGCTCGTTACTCTTCATTTGACAATGGTAAAGGAGCAGAATTTGAGAATGGTAAATTGACCCTTGGGGATCTGCGTAAGATTGCTCTTGAAACAGGTGAGCCTGCAATGACCAGTGGTAAGCAGGAACTCTATGAACAATTGATTAACCTGTATATCTAAACTATGCCGTAGGTTTTTCTAAATATGGAAGCGACGCTGTAACTCTCAGTTGTCGCTTCTTTTTTACCGGGAGATTAATTGTTAATATTGTTTAGTTAATTTAAATTATTGTAGTTTCGTAGTGTATTTTGTAAACTAAGTATAAAAGATATTTTCATGAAAGAACAAAATAAGTTTTATGTTATTGCTATTACTCTTGTAGCCACCCTGGGTGGACTTCTTTTTGGCTATGACACGGCTGTTATTTCAGGGGCAGAGAAGTCTGTGCAGGCATTTCTGATTGACAGTCAGGGCTTGAGTACGTTAGTGCATGGAATTACTACTTCCAGCGCTTTAATAGGTTGTATTATTGGTGGGTTGATTTCTGGTATTCTTGCTTCCAAATTCGGGCGGAAACGCTCGCTTCAGTTTGCTGCCATATTGTTCTTCATCTCTGCGTTGGGTTCTGCTTATCCCGAATTTTTGTTTTTTCAGGATGGAGAACCCAGTATTGGGTTATTGGTAATGTTTAATTTCTACCGGGTAATCGGGGGAATCGGAGTGGGACTTGCTTCTGCTGTGAGCCCGATGTACATTGGGGAAGTTGCCCCTGCCAAAATTCGCGGTACACTGGTGTCTCTAAATCAGTTTGCCATCATATTCGGAATGCTGGTGGTTTATTTTGTGAACTGGGGTATTGCACATGGTCAGACATTGGAGTGGATCAATGAGGTAGGATGGAGAAGAATGTTCTTATCAGAAACGGTTCCTGCCGGTTTGTTTGGTTTGTTACTTTTTCTGGTTCCTGAAACGCCCCGTTACCTCGCGTTGAATCATCAGGATGAAAAAGCCATTAGTATTCTGAACCGAATCAACGGTAAGGAAATGGCACGTTCCATTATGAAGGATATTAAAAACAGTGTGGAACATCATTCCGGTAAATTATTCTCCTTTGGGAAGACCGTTATTGTTGTTGGTATTTTACTCTCAATTTTCCAGCAGTTCGTGGGTATCAATGTTGCTTTGTATTATGCCCCCCGTATTTTTGAGAGCATGGGTGCTGCTAAAGATGCTTCTATGATGCAAACAGTAATCATGGGGCTTGTGAATGTGGTCTTTACGGTTGTGGCTATATTTACTGTTGACAAATGGGGTAGGAAACCTTTGTTGATTGTTGGGTCTTCGGGTATGGCCATTGGTATGTTTGCCATTGCCGGCCTAGCCTATTTCGATGTTATTGGCATCAGTACCCTTGTGTTTATGATTGTTTATACTGCTTCATTTATGATGTCGTGGGGCCCCATTACCTGGGTGCTGATATCTGAGATATTCCCGAATAGGATACGGGGTAAAGCTGTAGCTATTGCTGTTGCCGCTCAGTGGTCTGCAAATTACCTGATTTCATCTACCTACCCTGCTATGATGGAGTTCAGTGGAGCAATGACTTACAGTGTTTATGGCATCATGAGTGTTCTGTCATTGATATTTGTATGGAAATTTGTTCCTGAAACCAAAGGCCGGACATTAGAGGATATGGAAGAAATTTGGGAAAAAGAAAAATGACTCTTAAAAGTATAAAATAAAAAAAACCGGCTTTTTTATGGCCGGTTTTTTTTATTCTGGTTGATGAATGTTTTTCATCTTATCTGAATGACAATGAGGACAATTCTTCACCGGATCCGGTGCGGTTGTCAGTTTTGAGCATTTACTGCAACGAACCCAATAGTTTTCAGAAATGTAAGTTCCGCCTTCTATTAATAATGCCTTGCCTTCCACCAGTGCTTTGGCAACTGTTTGCCGGGCTTTTTTGTAAATGCGGGTAAATGTTGGCCTTGAAACATCCATTCTTGCGGCAGCTTCTTCCTGGTTCAGGTCTTCATGATCTATCAGCCGAATGGCTTCGTATTCTTCGAAAAGTAAAATGACTTTTTCCATGTTTTTCATCCGCACTCCATAAGGCTTAAAGCCATCCATGGGGGGAGGAGATTGAATCTTTCTTTGGCGTCGTTGATTTGGCATCTACTGAAAATTTTATTTTGCAAATATAGGTAATTTCATTGAATCCTATTGTTGCAGTAGTGAACGATTGTTCGGCAACTCAACTTTTATTTCTATTTTTGCAGGCAAAATTAAGCGTTATGTCACATCAGGAATTTTTTAGGGATGCAGAAACCCGACAGTGTAAAATGGTGTTTCCCGGTACGTTAAATGCCAATGAAACTCTTTTTGGCGGAGAATTGATGAAGTGGATGGATGAGGTGGCTTTTATTTGTGCAACTCGCGCCACCCGTCAAAAAATGTTCACTGCTAAAGTTGAGAATGTGGAGTTTATTTGTCCGGTTCAGGAAAATTCAATAGCCGAGGTTGTCGCAAATGTAAAAAATGCAGGAGGGGTTAAGCTTGAAGTGGAGGTTGAGATTTTTAGTGAACCTCTCTATTCCAATGAAAAAGCTCTTTCTGCAAGAGCATTATTTGTTATGACCGCCCTGAATGAAAAGAACAAAGTTACCCGCCTGACTATTCCCGAGTTGTTGCATTCAATAAAATAAAAGTTCAAAAAAATTTGCTTTTTAAATGAACATTTGTTCACTTTGTGGTTTAGGATTTTTTACTTAAAATAGGTTTATATGCCACGAGGAGACAAAACCGGACCAATGGGACAAGGTGCCCGTACCGGAAGAGGCAAAGGCCTCTGCAGCGGAAATGACAATGCTGGATATACCAATGATGAGGACAGACGCGGTGCAGGCCGCCGTATCGGCCAGGGGAATAGTGGTCGTGGGCGTGGCAGAGGGATGAAGGGCCGCGGTAACTTCTAAATGATTTCTTCAGTGCTTGCTTTATGATTGATATCAACCGGCCGGGTTTATGATTGTTTTATAGCGTTTTGTTTAATCCGGCCGGTTGTTTTTGTTAATTTTTTAAATGTAAAATATGGAGCAGAGAATTGCAGTTCCCGTTGTTAACGGAGTTTTGAGTGCTCATTTTGGGCATTGTGAGTTTTTTTTTATTGCTGATGTTGTTGATGGAGAGGTTAAACAAACCAAAGAGGTTGTTCCTCCTCCTCATGAACCAGGCATTATTCCGCGCTGGTTGAGCGACGAAGGAGTAAATGTGGTTCTTGTTGGAGGAATTGGACAAAAGGCTGTTGATTTGTTTAAGCAATTTGGTGTACAACCGGTTATCGGTGTTCCTGCGAAAAAACCTTTGGAACTGGTTGATGATTTTCTGGCAGATAAGTTGATTGCAGGTGTCAACCAATGTAGTCATTAAAATTTATTTATGATTGATGTGAATTGTGTGCCTTGCCTGCGTAAACAAGCTACCCGGTTATTTAACAAATATGAAATTTCTGAGGAAAGGCAGATTGTTTTAAAAGGTGTTTTTGAGGATTTTTTGCAAAACAATGGAGTGAATCAACCTTCCCCCCTTAGTGCACAGTTTCTAAACAGACTTGTTAGGGAGGAGACGGGGATAACAGATCTTTATTTTGAAGAAAAAAAATTTTATAATAATATTCTTCTGGGGCGATATGGACAGTTGAAAAAGGAAGTTTTGGGCAGCGATGATCCTCTTAAGACAGCCTTGAGGTATGCACTTGCCGGTAATATTATAGATTTTGGTCCACCACATGAGTTCGATCTGGACGCCACATTTTCTGAAGCATTGGATAAAAAAATGGGGATAGATCATTCCGATGAATTATTTCGGGATATTGAACAAGCCCGGATGGTACTTTATCTTGGCGATAATGCCGGAGAAATTGTTACCGACAAACTTTTTATTGAAACGCTTAATCATCCCAATCTTTTTTTTGCTGTAAGGGGAAAACCAGTTCTTAATGATGTGACAATCATCGAGGCAGAAGAAGTGAGAATGCATGAAGTTGCACAAGTAGTGGATAATGGTTTCGATGCCCCATCCACTTTGACAGAATATTGCTCAGATGAGTTTATGGAGATTTTCAATAATGCTGATGTGATCATATCCAAAGGGCAGGGGAATTTTGAAGGGCTCTACGGACAAGTGAACCATAAACGATTGTATTTTTTGTTTATGGTGAAATGTGATGAGATAGCAAAGGCAACCGGACGCTCGAAGAACGAAGCGGTTGTGTTAAAAAACGAATAGTATTTTGTTTGTTGACAATTGGTTGGAACGGGATTCTTCTTCTGGAGAATCCCGTTTTTCGTTTTTGCTGTTAATCGGAACAAAACCATTAAATTTGCAGACCAAAACAAAGATGAATGACAAATCAAAAGAAGCGTGTTGTTGTTGGCCTTTCGGGAGGTGTTGATTCCAGTGTGGCAGCCCGGGTTCTGCAGGAACAGGGGTATGAGGTAATTGGTCTTTTTATGAAAAACTGGCACGATACCACCGGAGTACTGGAATCCGATTGTCCCTGGCTTGATGATAAATTTGATGCCGAGGCAGTTGCCCGTAAATTAAATATTCCTTTTCATTTTGTGGATTTGAGTACTGAGTATCGCGCCAGAGTGGTGGATTATATGTTCTCGGAATATGAAAAAGGGCGCACTCCCAACCCGGATGTGTTGTGCAACAGAGAAATAAAGTTTGATGTTTTCATGGACAAGGCTTTTGAACTTGGAGCTGATTATGTGGCTACCGGGCATTATTGCCGAAAAGAAACCATCAAAACAGAGAGTGGAGAGGTACATCGCTTACTGGCTGGTTCCGATGGTAATAAAGATCAGAGCTATTTCCTTTGTCAGTTGAGCCAGAAACAATTATCTAAAGCTCTTTTTCCCATTGGAGAGATGGTGAAGCCAGAAGTTCGAAAAGTTGCGGGAGAGTTGAAGTTGGTGACGGCCCATAAAAAAGACTCGCAAGGGATTTGTTTTGTCGGAAAAGTGGATTTGCCTGTTTTTCTGCAACAAAAGCTGGAGGCAAAGAAAGGCCGGGTCTTCCTAATCCCTCCGGAGAGTGATTTGTTTCAAAGGGATTGGAGTAATGCCGGACCTGATGCTAACAGTGATTTGCTGGAAGAATTGTCGGCATCTTTTCCTTTTCATCCCAAACATGGAAAAAGGATTGGCGAACACAACGGGGCTCATTTTTATACCATTGGTCAGCGTAAAGGACTGGATATTGGTGGTTTCGCTGAACCATTGTTTGTCATCGGTATCGACGTTGAATTCAATCAGGTGTTTGTGGGAATGGGAAAAGAGCATCCCGGTCTTTACCGGAATGTTTTGAAGATAAATACTGAGGAAGTCCACTGGATTCGTCCTGATCTGGCATTGAAAGACGGTGAATCGCGGCGTCTGAAAGTGCGTATTCGCTATCGTCAGCCATTGCAGGAAGGTGTGTTGATAAAACGGGAGAATGGAATGTTTATCGTTTTTGATGAACCGCAGCGTGGAATTACAGCGGGTCAGTTTGCTGCATGGTACGAAAACGATGAATTGACAGGATCGGGGGTGATTTCATGAAAAATTACGATCCACAAATGCATACTGCCGAACACATTCTGAATAAGACAATGGTGAATTTATTTGGAATAGAAAGGGCGTTCAGCAGTCATCTGGAGAGAAAAAAATCAAAGTGTGATTATAAATTTGACCGCTCACTGACTTTGGATGAAGAAAAAATGGTAGAAAATCATGTAAATGAGCAGTTGAAACGACACTTGCCGGTAGAAGAACATTGGCTTTCAAAATCGGATGCAGGGAAAAAATTTAACATCAGGAGGTTGCCTGAAGATGCTGAGGAGGAAATACGCATCGTCACCATCGGAGAATTTGATGCTTGTCCGTGTATCGGCGCTCATGTTAAGAATACCTCCGAAGTGGGGCAGTTTATTTTTGGGTCGAGTTCTTTTGATAACAACGGGGTCTTGAGAATCCGGTTTAAATTAAAGCGGCCTGAGGATGATAACTAATCGTTACGATTCATAAGAGGGTAGGGGGGCCGGTATTCGCTGTGATCATAAATCTTTGCGTTAATGCCTCTCTGTGTTTAAGATTTTTTCAACTGACTATTGTATTTTTTGCTAATAAAAAATAGGCACACGGTAAATACAACTTACCGTGTGCTTGTTTTTTTATACAACTTCAACTTTAACCGGAGTGGTGTTGGCCAGATTGTCGTTTACCGGACAACGGGATTCTACTTCATCAATCCATTTTTTTAATTGTTCCGGAGTTGCCGAAGAGTCAGGTTTTACCCGAAGACGAATTTCCTGATATCCTGCTCTTGCATCCGTTGGTTTTCCAAATAGTTTGTCCGGATCCAGGTCGCCTTCAAGGCTGATTTCCATCCCATTTAGTTCAATGCCTTGTTCCTTGGCGATGATGTGGCCCATTACATTGATACATCCGGCATAACCGGCAAGAATATATTCAACTGGATTTGGACCGGCATTGGTTCCTCCGAGGTTTTCAGGTTCATCAATTACAATTTCAAAATTACGGGCTTTTGCGACGAATTTTGTGGGATTATCATTTTTTCCAGTGATAGAGAATTTTGCTTTTGCCATAATAAACTTTTTTGTTTGTTATTTATTTTCTAAAAACTTAATTTTTTAAATTCGGTAATGAGTTACCTGAAATCAAATTAAAGAATTTTTTCTTAATTTGCATAACGTATGGCTAAAAAAACTTCTGAAGTGATAAAAATAGGTTTAATATCAGATACACACGGATACCTCGATCCCCGTTTTTTTGAATTGTTTAGTGAAGTCGATGAGATATGGCATGCGGGAGATATTGGTGATGAAAATGTACTTACCGATCTGGAGACTTTTAAGACTTGCAGGGCGGTTTTTGGTAACATTGATGATTGGAACATTAGAAGCCGTATTACCGAACATCAGCGTTTTGAATGCGAAGGACTTAAGGTTTGGATGACTCATATTGGCGGATATCCCGGTAAATATTCGCCATCGGTTAAGGCAGAGATATTTAAAAATCCTCCCAATTTGTTTATCTCAGGGCATAGTCATATTCTGAAGGTCATGTTTGATAAGAACCTTAACTGCTTACATATTAATCCCGGAGCTGCCGGGAAATCCGGGTTTCATCAGATCCGGACTGCCATTCGGTTTGCCATAGATAAGGGAGAAATAAAAGACCTGGAGGTAATCGAATTGGGGAAGAGGTAAAGAAATTTTAAATATTCCATATATACGCTGAATGCCAAAAAGGAAATTAGCCCCTTTATCGTTCATAAATCCTTTTGGGGACCGGGAATGGAGCGGCAATCCTATTGGGAAATAGGATTCTTCAGCGGATGGTTGTTTGTTTAATTGAATTTTCACAATTTGTTGGTCAATTTTACGATTATTAAGTTATAATTTTTATCAATGAAGTATTGACAATAAAAAAGGTAAAAAGGTACTGAAATAGTTTGAGATAAAGTTCTCTTTTGTAATTTTGCTGATACAAACGATTCAGATTTACAATTAGAAACTTATAAAAACTTAAACTATGTCTGTATTAGTAGGAAAAAAAGCACCTGAATTCACAGCTCCGGCTGTAGTCAATGGTGGAGAGATTGTAGAAAACTTTTCTTTAAAGCAATACGAAGGGAAAAAATATGTTGTATTTTTCTTCTATCCGGCTGATTTTACTTTTGTATGTCCCACCGAGATTGTGGCCATGCAGGAGAAACTTGCAGAGTTTGAACAACGAAATGTAGCCGTTGTTGGCGCCTCTACCGATCAGCAGTTTAGCCACTGGAAATGGTTGCAAACTGAGAAAAATGATGGTGGAATTAAGGGGGTTAAATTCCCATTGGTTGCTGACAGTTCAATGACTATTTCGGAAAACTATGATGTTTTGGCCGGTGAGTGGGATTATGATGAGACAGGTAAAGCTGTTTTTAACGGAAATCCACAGGCATATCGTGGACTTTTCCTGATTGACAAAGAAGGGGTTGTTCGTCACCAGGTGGTGAATGACATGCCGCTTGGACGCAGTGTTGACGAGGTGTTGAGAATGGTTGATGCCCTTCAGTTTTTTGAAGAAAACGGTGAGGTATGTCCGGCAAACTGGCATAAGGGTGATGAAGCTCTTCAGGCTACCCAGGAAGGTATTGCCAGTTATTTGGGTAAAAACTAATTGCCATTTTATTTTTCGGATACCATAGCTTTTTGGGAGGCCGCCCGTTTGGGTGGTCTCTTTTTTTGTCTTTTGGAATAGAGAATTTTAGGGTTAAATTTGCAGTCATGCGCAAATGGATTTCCTTTTTTCCCGGAGAGTATTCCCGGAGATTTGAACAGCGACTCTACCGGATGGTTAATGAATACAAACATGCTGCTGTGTTGACGGATAAATATCCGTATTACAACGGGCAGGCACACCAATACCATGAGTTTGAATTTCTTGCAGGCTTTGATGCCTTAACCGTTTTTGATGAGGATTTGATCAATTTGTCCGGGGCTGCAGCTTCATTAAATGACTGGTTACTTGGTTATTTTTCTTATGATCTGAAAAATGAACTGGAGCCTGAACTCTCGTCTGTAAACATTGATCCCATAGGCTTTAGGCATTTTAGCTTCTTTCAACCCCGCTTTTTAGTCAGAAAAAGTAATGAAAATTGGCAATTGGGTTTTCAAACTGATCGGGATGACCTGCAAGCTGCTGAACGATTTCTCAATCTTTTGCGTCAGGTTGAAATTTCTGAGGCTGAACTTCCCGAAATCCACTTTCAATCAAATGTTTCCAAAGAGGAATATTTGCAGATTGTGGGGAAACTGAAGCAACACATTCATAAAGGAGATATCTATGAAATCAATTACTGTATAGATTTTTTTGCTGAAAAGAAAGGACTTGACCCGGGAATGGTTTTTTCTCAACTGATTCAGATTGCACCTATGCCTTTTGCTGTTTTAATGCGAAATGACAACTCTTTTCTGATGGGAGCCTCGCCAGAGCGATACCTCAGGAAAAGGGGAGCCCGGCTAATTTCGCAACCAATGAAGGGAACTGCCCGGAAAAGTTCGGAAAATCAGGATGATTACCGAGTGATGAAAAACCTGGCTGATTCGGATAAAGAAAGGGCGGAAAATATTATGATTGCAGATCTGGTCCGAAATGATCTTTCCAGGGTTGCTGCGCGTGGGACTGTTAAGGTTGAAGAACTATGTTCTGTGCTGCCTTTTCCCGGTGTGTATCAGATGATTTCCACCATTTCTGCTCAGATGCACGCGGATGTCAACTGGCTGGATCCCGTCAGATGTAGCTTTCCCATGGGATCGATGACAGGAGCACCCAAAATTAGTGCAATGCAGCTTATTGACAGATATGAAAAGACCAGCAGAAGCCTTTATTCGGGTGCTGTTGGTTATGTGACCCCCGAACTGGATTATGATTTTAATGTTGTTATTCGCAGTTTGTTGTATAATTGCAATTCTGGACATCTTTCTTATACGGTTGGAAGTGCCATAACGGGAATGTGTGATGCCCGGGAGGAATATGATGAATGTCTGCTCAAAGCGGAGAGACTGAGAGCTCTTTTTAATAAAAATAAAGTATATGATTCCTGCAGGGGTTAAGAGAATACTGGATAAACATCAGGTAACGCCTGATCAGCGTATTTTGGTGGCTCTTAGTGGTGGAGCCGACTCCATGGCTTTGCTCAATGCGTTTTTAACTTTGGGGTACACCTGTGAGGCTGCCCATTGTAATTTTCATCTCAGGGGAGACGAATCGGACGAAGATGAGCGGTTTGTGACTGAGTATTGCCGTGAAAAGCAGGTTCCGTTGTACATAAAGCATTTTGATACGCAGGAGGAAGCCCGGCAAAAAGGAATCTCCATCGAAATGGCCGCACGTGATCTTAGGTATCAATGGTTTTGGGAACTGGTAGAGGAGAATGGTTTTTCACAACTTGCCACCGGTCATCATGGTGATGATATGATAGAAACTTTCTTTTTGAACCTTGCCAGAGGAACTGGTGTTCGTGGTTTGAGAGGGATGCGTGAATATCGTGGCGTATTGCTGAGACCGTTGCTCGCTTTTCGCCGCGAAGAAATTGAAGTCTGGTGTTGTCGGAATGAGATACCTTTCAGAACAGACTCTTCTAACCTGGACACTGCCTATCAGAGAAACTATATCCGACATAATATTCTGCCGGAAATGGAGCAGTTGAATCCCTCTTTCTTTTCTACGATGCAGAGGAATTTTAAGAACATTGATGATGTCTGGCAGGTTTTCATGGATCGTGTGGAAGAGTTGAAACAACAGATTTTGGCGCATGAAGGGGAACATATGCTGATTCCTATCCGGTTGATCAGTGAGCATCCACAAAGGGAGGTTGTATTGTTTGAGATCCTCCGGCCTTATGGCTTTAAGGGGGCAACCATTTCTGAAATTATTGAAAGCTTCGACGGAATTCCTGGTAAACAATTCTTCTCACAAAATTACCGTCTGGTAAGGGATCGCTACAACTTAATCTTATTGCCTCGCGAAACAGGGGAAGAGGAGATGTTTTACATTGAAAATGGTCTGACTGAGGTAGCCGGTCCTCTGAAGATGAGCATTAAGCAATATGAAGCAAATAAAGATTTCAAATTCTCCCGCGACCCTCGGTGCATCCATCTTGATGCTGACTGTATTGATTTCCCGCTGAAAGTGCGGCACTGGCAACAAGGTGACCTCTTTCGGCCTTTGGGTATGGAAAAATTTAAAAAACTGAGTGATTTTTTTGTGGATGAAAAGCTCTCCAGGGTAGAGAAAGATAAGGTTTGGTTGTTGCTTTCGGGTGATGATATTGTTTGGGTGGCTGGGCATAGAATAGATGACCGCTTTAAGGTGACAAATACAACAAAGAATATTTTGGAAATCAGGGTTTGACCAATCCGCCTCCGATAACTGTGTCTTTCTGGTAAAAAACAATGCTTTGTCCGGGGGTTATACCCCATGCTTCTTCTTCAAAATCTACTTTTAGTTTATTTGAATGTAAGGTGATGAAACCCGGGAGCGAAGGGACTTTATCGATTCCCCGAATGCGGATGTTCACCTGGTATTTCTTGTTTTCCTGGAGATCGGGGGTGAGGTTAAACTCCTGGAGAGATAGTGTTGCAGTTGAGAGGGAGGCAGTCTTGGAAACAATTATCCTGTTGGTATCAGGTTCCATTTCTTTTACAAAGAATTTTTTGTCCGGTAATGCCAGCCCCTTTTTTTGACCGATGGTGAAAAATGCCAAACCCCGATGTGTCCCCAGTTTATTGCCCTCTTCATCGACAATTTCTCCGGGGTGAATGGTTAATTCATTGTTTTCTTGTTTTTGTGCAAGAAATTCCCGGTAATTGGTCCCACCTAAAAAGCAGACTCCCATACTTTCCTGTTTTCGTGCTGTTTCTTTCAATCCATGATCCAAAGCCATTTGACGTACTTCTTTCTTGGTCAGATTCCCCAGCGGGAAAAGTGCTTTTTCGAGGATTTTCTGGCTCAGATTCCACAGAAAATAGGATTGGTCCTTGGAAGGGTCAGCTCCTTTTTTTACATACCATCTTCCGTTTTCCTTTACTTTTTGAACATAGTGCCCGGTGGCTACATGGCTGCAGTTTAACTCTTCTGCTTTTTGTATCAGCCAGGGCCATTTGATGATCGGATTGCAACGATTACAAGGATTGGGGGTGCGTCCAATTTGGTATTCATTGCAAAAATAATCTACCACTTCTTCCCGAAAAGAGCGGCTAATGTCCAAAATACTATGCTCAATGTTTAGCTTTTGGGCCAGAGAAGAGGCCTTTTGAAGCTCTTCTTCGTATTTTTCGGGATGCAGGTGCCAGGTTTTTAAGGTAAGTCCAATGACCTGATACCCCTGCTTTTTAAGTAAAAGGGCCGACATGGTACTGTCGAGCCCTCCACTCATGCCTAATAATATCCGGTTATTGCCCTGCATTCAATTTTATTCTTCGATGTTGTGGCGTACTTTTTTCAAAAAGCCCTGTAACCCCTCTGTATCTTTATTTTCAATCAAAGCCAGAAGTCCTTTCAGTTCCTGTCTGATTTTTTCTACCTGACCGGTGGTGAAGGGGTTCATCAGTATTTCTGTCAAAAGATAATCATCCTCTGAGAGCAGGCCCTTGGCAATGTCATGATGCTTTCGAAAGGTGGTACCCGGAGCATCTTGTTTTTTCATGCATGCCGCAAAAACCAGTGTGGAAGCAAAGGGAACCGATAAAGAATATGCAATGGTCTGGTCATGTTCTTCGAAGCTGTATTCATGGATATTTAGCCCCAGCGAACCAAAGAAATCCTTGAAAAAAGTTTTTCCCATGTGGTCTGATTCGCTGATGATGATGGCATGATGTTGCCGTAATTCTTTCAGGTTGCCGAAGGTGGGACCAAACATTGGGTGGGTGGAAACAAACCGTCTGCCGGTTTTTTTGTAAAAATCTTCCAAACCGGTTTTTACCGATGCAATATCTGACAGAATGCAACTTGCCGGTATAAAATCCATCACCGACTCAAAAGCCGGGATGGTATATTTCAGGTTGGCTGCATTAATCAGCAGTTCGGGAGCAAATTCAGCGATTTCTTCCGGTTTGGTAAGTCGCTGCGTGTTGAAAACAAAGCGCAGGCGTTCCATATCGGGATCGTAAATAGCTACTTCGTGCTGAAGGCACAAAGCATCGGTAAGCCAGGTTCCCATCTTTCCTGCGCCCAGAATACATATCTTCATTCCAAAAAGGTTTTCTTTATTTCTTAGTATTGGCCTTATTCATGATTTCATTCTGACGGTGAATCGATTCTTCATGAATGGATTCAAAAATACGTGTAATAAACTCCTCGTCCAAACCTCGTTGTGTGCCCCGGTCTCTACGGTTGTTCATTATTTCGTCGTATCTGCGGGTCTGAAGAATGGTAATGTTGTTTTCGTATTTGTATTTTCCGATGGCTTCAGAAATCCCCATTCTTTCTTTCATCAGATCCAGTAACTGGTCATCCAGCAGATCTATTTTTTTACGCAACTCATCCAGTGTTACACGTGGAGTATCCCCAATTTTGGGGCGTCGGAGGACCAGATGGTCTATGATTTCTTTAAGACGTACCGGTGTGATTTGCTGTTTGGCATCGCTCCATGCTTTATCCGGGCAGGTATGTGACTCGATAATTAACCCGTCAAAGTTTAGGTCCATGGCTTCCTGGGATATCTCTTCGAGCAGCTCACGGTTTCCTGCAATGTGACTGGGATCGGTGATGATTGGCAGTTCGGGAATTCTGCGTCGCAGTTCGATTGGAATTTGCCACTGCGGGTGGTTGCGGAATTCTGACTGATCGTAGGAGCTGAAACCTCTGTGGATTGCCGCTATTTGGGTGATTCCCGCCCTGTTGATGCGCTCAATGGCACCAATCCATAATTCCAGGTCGGGATTAACCGGGTTTTTTATCAGTACCGGGATATCCATTCCCTTAATGGCATCTGCAACTTCCTGAACAGCGAATGGGTTGGCAGAAGTGCGGGCGCCAATCCATACCAGGTCAATGCCGAATTTTACAGCCTCATATACGTGGTGGGCGGTGGCTACTTCTACGCCGACAAACATTCCGGTCTCCTCTTTCACCCGTTTGAGCCATGGAAGGCCTACTGTTCCCACGCCCTCGAAAGCACCTGGGCGTGTTCGGGGTTTCCAGATGCCGGCACGGAATATTTTAACTCCCTGTGCTGCCAGTTCTTTAGCTGTTGCCAATACTTGCTCCTCTGTCTCTGCACTACAGGGGCCGGAAATAATGATTGGCCGTTTCAGTTCTAACCCCGGAAGGGTAATTGGTTGAATGTTCAAATTATGCATGGTTAATTGGTTATTATGTTTTCAATTCTGTTTATTGATTCTTGTAGTTTTTCTTCTGAAGTACAAAGGGAGATTCGGATGTATTGTTTTCCGTTATCCCCGAATATAAATCCCGGTGTAATGAATACGTTGGCTTCATAAAGAATTTTGTCCGATAACTCTTCGCTGGAGGAATATTTTTCCGGAATTTTGGCCCAGATAAACATTCCCACCTGATCATCCTGCCAGCTACACCCCAAAAGCGACATGATTTTCAGGACCAGTTCTTTTCTTTTTTTATATACTGAGTTAACCTCATTATACCATTTTTCTTCAAGCATAAGTGCTTTTGCTGCAGCTTCCTGCATGGGACGGAACATTCCTGAATCCATATTGCTTTTGATGCGCAGGATGTATTTTATGAAATCAGGATTCGAGGCAGCCATTCCAACACGCCATCCGGCCATGTTGTGCGATTTGCTCAGGGAGTTTAACTCAATGGCCACTTCTTTTGCGCCGGGAACGGATAGCAGGCTCTGAGGCTCTTTATTCAATATGAAGCTGTAGGGATTGTCGTTGCATATTAAAATGTCATTACGTTTGGCAAACGCTATCAGTTTCTCGAAGAATTTTTTGCTTGCCTTTGCACCTGTGGGCATATTTGGGTAATTGACCCACATAATTTTTACAGCTGATAAATCTTCTTGTTCCAGGTTCTCCAAATCGGGTTGCCAGTTGTTCTCTTCCAGCAAGTCGTATGAACGCTCTTTGGCTCCTGCAATTCTGGTAACAGCTGAGTATGTCGGGTATCCCGGATTGGGCACTAATACTTCGTCTCCCGGATTTAGGAAGGCCATGGAGATATGCATGATTCCTTCTTTGGACCCCATCAGCGGCAATACTTCAGAGTCGGGATTCAGCATAACCCCGTAAAACTTTTTATACCACTCCGAAAAAGCTTCCCTGAGTTCAGGTATTCCAATGTAACCCTGGTATCCGTGGGTGTCGGGGCGCAAGGCCGATTGGTTAAGTGTCTCTAATACTTCCGGAGCCGGTGGCTGATCCGGATTACCGATGCCCAGATTGATGACCGGTTTGCCATCTTTAATCATCCTGGCAATTTCTTTTAATTTCAGGGAGAAGTAATACTCTTTAACTTCACTGATTCTTTGGGCTGGTGTTATCATAGTATCTTTATTTAGTGCCCGTCTATAAAGTCGGGAAAGTTTTTAAAAAGTCATGTGTCTGGTCAGAAAGTGCCAGTTGTAAGGCTTGCGAAACCGCCAAAAACGGAGTTTACCTGGGTAAATGAGTATTTTGGCGGCAAGCGTAACGCAGCAAGTGGTACTTTATGGACAGACACTATTTAGATCGATAATAATGCTTGTTGAACTTTTTCTTTCTTCACGGTTTCTCCATTGGTGGAATGTGTCGTTTGACAGGCTTCGTATTCACCCAGAATTCTCAGTTTTTTACACAAAGGGCGAATGGCGTCCAGCGATTGTAAATATCGGTCGTAGTCGTTGTAATTCACATCAATGTAAAAAAGATATTCCCACTCTACTCCAACCACAGGTAGTGATTGAATTTTGGTCAGATTAATGTTATAAAATGCCAGTATGGTAAGAACTTTTGAAAGACTTCCTTCTTCGTGTGGGAGGGAGAATACCAGAGAGGATTTATTAATTCTTTTTTGTTTAATCAGTTCGCTTTTTTCAATACGATCCTCCTGACCAATAATCAGAAACCGGGTGAAATTGTGTTTGTTGGTTTCAATTCCGCTTTTGATGATGTTGAGATGGTATAGTTCGGCCGCCAATGATGATGCAATGGCACCTATCCCTTCCAGTTGCCCGTCCTCAATGACTTTTGCACTGTAGGCGGTGTCTTCACTTTCGATGAGCTTTATGTGGGGGTAGTCCTTAAAAAATGCCTCACATTGAGCCAGAGCCATTGGATGCGAGTGAACTTCCCTGAGGTCATCGATGGTTTGTCCGGGCAATGCCATCAGATGATGTTTGATCCTGAGTTTGTGTTCCCCATGAATAAAATAACCCGACTCCCGGAGCATGGTGTAATTTGGAAGAAGACTTCCAACCAGTGTGTTCTCGATGGCCATTATTCCAAATGTTTCAGGGTCCTTGTGCATGGCATCAAAGACTTCCTGGAATGTATGGCAGGCAACCGGTTCCACCTCTTTGTCGGTAAACCAGGCCCGGGCGGCGATTTCGTGGTTGGCTCCCGGAATTCCCTGTATGGCTACTTTAATGTTTTCTTTTGTACTCATAGTTTAGATAAAAAAAAATCCCGCCTTGTGGGGCGGGACGTATATTTTGAAAAATCCTTTTCTTTATTGTTTATACACGAGCCTGCCCCTTCTGGTTGAATAACCAAAAAAATAAAAGAAGAAAAAAAAGAAAGAGTAGGCATGTTTTAACATGATAAATCGTCTTTGTTTTGTTTACGATGCAAAAATAATTATTAATTCAGTCTAAAACAATAAAATTGATAAAAAATAACGGGTTTTACTTATAAAATTAAAGTAAGAGTGCTGATATCTGTCAGTAAAAGGCTGTTAAAAACGCTGAAACCAGGAATTAAGAAACTGTTTAAATTTTGTTTTTGATAGGTGTTTTTGAAGGATTGAGCTCTTAGGCAAGTCAAAATTGACGAGAATAGCAGCGCTATTTAAGGAAATTTTGACGAAGTATAAGAGTTTAAGACTCGAAAACATCTCAAAGGATAAAACTTAAACAGTTTCTAATAGTACTCTTCTTCTTCCGTTTCACTCAAAGCCTTGAATGAGGTGGTGGCATTGAGCAGCTGATGAGACATTCCCTGAAGCTTGTCTGAGGTAATGTTAATTTCATCTGCACTGGAGGCGTTTCTCTGAGTAATTTGATTTAGTTCCTGCAATGCCAGGTTTATTTGTTGTACTCCACTTACCTGTTCCACTGAGGCAGCCGAAATTTCACTTACCAGTTCAGCGGTTTTCTCAATTTTCGGGGTTAGTTCATCAAGCATTTCCGTGGAAAGCCTCGATGCTTCAATAGTTACCGAAGAAACTTTACTAATTTCCTGGGCTGCTGCCTGGCTACGTTCAGCCAGTTTGCGAACTTCAGCGGCCACCACAGAAAAACCTCTTCCTTCCTGTCCTGCGCGTGCAGCTTCAACAGCTGCATTAAGGGCAAGTATGTTGGTCTGAAAAGCAATATCCTTGATGACCATGATTTTGTTGGTAATTTCCTCCAGTTGCAAGGCAGCTTCTTTGCTTCGCTTGTTGCTTTCGCGCATTTGCGCGGCAGCTTTAGCCGATATGTTTTCTGTTTCTTTCGAATTCTGTGTGTTTTGTTCTATTACACTGTGCATTTCTTCCATGGACGAAGAAACTTCTTCTGCTGAAGATGCCTGCTGGTTTGCACCTTCTGCAAGATCAAGGGCTTTTTCATTCAGTTGTTCGCTGTAGTCGGCAACAGTTCGTGAAGTGTTTATAATGTCTGATATTAGTTTGTTAAGATTTACCGTCATATTGTTCAGGGCACTTCCCAATCGACCAATTTCATCTTTTCTGTTTTCCTTCATTTTAACGGTCAGATCCCCCCTGGCCACTCTTTCAGCCAGTTCGATGCCTCTGATGATTGGACGCCCAATGGAGTTTGAAAGTAAGAAAATAAGGGATACTCCAAGAACAATGGAGAGGATTAGGGTGATTACCTGAATGGTTCTTTGCTTGTTGGTAATATCATTGCTGGTATTTCCCACTACCTGAATCTGATCTAATCCGATATCCGATGAGGCCCTTACTTCCCACATCACGTTTTTCGATGCTTCATAATTTTTTAGTTCAGCGATACGCATCTGTTTGTAGAGTGCAAGCAGGTTTTCTGCGGTACTGAAAACTTCAGTAGTCAAATCTCTTATTGCTGTTCTTGCGGGAATGGAAGAAACTTCCGTCCTTAAAAGAGGTAATGCTTTGGTCAACTCAATTAATTCAACACCGTCTCTGTTTAATAAGTGATCATTGATTTTGACACCCAACTGGTTGGCTTTCGCCAGAATTTGAGCCTCAGTAAAAGATCTGATGTTGACAGTGTTATTCAGATCGTCCAGGTATTGCTTAAAACTGTTGCGTTGATTTTCAAATCTTGATGATAAGTCGAGGTAAAGTTCTCGTGACTCTTTGTATTGGGTCAGGTATTGTTTTAATAAATCCAGAAAAACCCCTTTCTTTTTTAACTCTTCTTTCCGGTCGGTTGTAAGTTCATTCAAATTCCGGAAAGCTGAAACCGTACGATCAAAGGTAATATCAGCCTGTTCGTTGAAGTATGGATTTTTGGAAAAATCGAATGCTTTGGCATTTTCGCTTGATTCCTGCCAGTAACGCATCAGATAGTTTACTTCATAAACTGTGGGGATATGTGTGTCTGAAAGATTTTTTGTTTGACTGGATATTTTATTCAGGTTGCTTAATAATACCAGACCTGTAATTACCGAAATTGCAATAATAACTGTAAATCCCAGTCCAATCTTATGGCGGATGCTGATGTCCTGCCAGCTCCAATTGATTTTCTCCATCATAAAAATTATTTTTGGTCAGGGTAAAAATATGTATATTTTACCGAAATTTAGTATTTGTTTATATTTTTTTTGATATTTGTAGGCAGTTGAAAAAATCCTGGATGTACTATGAGAACCTTAAAGATTATAGCTATTGTTTTTTTTCTTTCTTTATTGATGGCTTGTTCCGGTGAGTCGGAATATACTGTCGGATACCTGAATCCCGCCCAAAACAGGGAGCGATTCGTGAAAGAGGGAAATTTTATGGCAGAAAAGTTGAAAGAGTACGGCATTGCAACTCTTATTAAACATGCTGAAGATAATGATATCACTCAGTTGGAACAGGGGTATGAGTTGATTGCTGAAGGGATTGATTTATTGGTGATAGCGGCTGTGAACGGAAATACCATTGCTCCGCTTGTTCGTGATGCCAGAGAACAGGGGGTTAAAGTTATTGCCTACAATCGTCTGATCAATAATTCGGATTATGATATGTTTGTAACAGGCGATAATGAAGAAATAGCGCGTATTTTTTGCGAAGGGGCCCTTGAGGCAGTCCCTTCAGGAAATTATGTGGTCTTTGCGGGTGATCGTTTTGATAAAAACGGGTTCGAAGTGAAAGAACATATAGACATCATGCTAAAACCTCATGTGGAAGCCGGTGAGATAAATATCCTTTATGAAACCTATATTGAAGGATGGAACAGGGAGCGGGCAGCCTTTGAGTTCCAGAAAGTGTTGGACTCCTACGGAATGGAAGTCGATGCGGTAATTAGTTGCAATGATCCGATGGGACTTGGAACCGTGGATGTCTTGAACCGATATGGAATAGCTGGTGATGTTTTTGTTACGGGGCAGGATGCTATTCTAGAGGCCGTGCAGAGTATCGAGAACGGAGAGATGAATCTCACTGTTTATCATCCACACAGGGAATTAGGCTACAAAACAGGCGATTTGATTGCTAAAATTCTAAGAGAGAATGAGGATCCGAAGGATTTGGCAAATGCAGGGACCTTTAATGGTACAGAAACGATTCCTACGTTTCGGGTAAAGTCTATGGGCATTGACCGGGAAAATCTGGGGACTTTAGTTGATTTGGATGAATATTCATGGGAAGAGATAAGGAATTAACCTTCTTTTTCACTTAATTCAAGCCATCGCATTTCACAGGTATCCAGCTCTTCCATGAGTTGGCCGAGGTCTGCTGATGTTTGAAGTAATTCATCTCCTGTAAGCTTGCCTGAGTTGAGTTGCGTCTCTTTTTCATTCTTCTGGTTTTCCAACTCTTCAATTTGTTGTTCCAGACTTTCCAACTCTTTCTTTTCTTTAAAGGTGAGTTTGTTTTTATCCTGTTGTCTGGCTGGTTTTTTCTTCTTGGGTTCTTTAACGGAGGTCGAAATGCTTTTTTGATCCTTTGCTTCCTGTCTTTTTTGTGCGTGATAATCTGTATAGTTACCCGGGAAGTCTTTTATACGGCCATTCCCCTCCAGGACAAATAAGTGGTCGGTTACCTTGTCAAGGAAATAGCGGTCGTGTGAAACAACCATCACGCAGCCATCGAATTGCTGTAAATAATCCTCAAGGATGTTTAGAGTCAGGATGTCCAGATCATTGGTCGGCTCATCAAGAATCAGGAAGTTGGGGTTTTTCATCAAAACAGTCATGAGGTAGAGCCTTTTTTTCTCACCTCCACTGAGTTTTTCCACCAAGACGTTGTGCATCTCATTGGGGAATAAGAAATATCTTAAAAACTGGGAGGCCGACATCGACTGGTCTTTTCCCAGCTGAATATGATCTGCAATATCGGTAATTACATCCAGAACCCTTTTGCTGTTGTCAAGGTTTAATCCTTCTTGTTTGTAGTAGCCAAATGCCAGTGTCTCGCCGGGCTCTACTTCTCCGCTGTCGGGTTCAAGTTTTCCTGTCAGGATATTCAGAAAGGTGGATTTTCCGCTTCCGTTTTTCCCAATGATTCCAACTTTTTCACCCCGTGCAAACTTGTATGAAAAATCTTTAATCAGGGTGAGGTCTCCGAATCTTTTGCTAATGTGGTGCAGATTAATGACTTTCTTCCCCAGTCGCGCAGATTTGATGTTGATTTCCAGATTTTGTTCCTCGGTGTTCTGTTCGGCAGTTTTCTTGAGGTCGTAAAAAGCATCAATCCTATATTTTGCTTTGGTTCCGCGTGCCTGTGGCTGTCGGTTCATCCAATCCTGCTCTTTTCTCAGAAGATTTCTGGCCCGTTCCACTTCCTGATTTTTCTGACTGATGCGTTCCGCACGTTTTTCAAGATAGTAAGTGTAGTTTCCTTTATATTGAAATAGAGATTCGTCGTGAAGTTCATAAATTGTGTTGCAAACGCTGTCCAGGAAATACCTGTCGTGTGTGACCATCAGCAGGGTCATGCGGCTTCTTTTCAGGTAGTCCTCAAGCCATTCGATCATATCCAGATCCAGATGGTTTGTTGGCTCATCCAGTATAAGAAAATCCGGATTGGTAATTAGAACTCTTGCGAGTGCAACACGCTTAATCTGACCTCCTGACAATTGGCCCATTGGTTGATTGAACATATCAATCTTCAGTTGGGAAAGGATTTGTTTGGCTCTTTCCTCATAATCCCAGGCGTTTAATTGCTCCATTTTAGGCAGCAACTCCTGAATGGCCGTGTCGTCATTTTCAGCCACTGCTTTTTCGTAGCTGCGAACCACTACCGCTGTTTCATTTTCGGAATGAAAAAGGGACTCCAGCACTGTTTGTTCCGGTTCAAATTCCGGATTTTGAGCCAGATAACCTGTTATTATGTCTTTTCGCCAGGTAACGATACCCGAATCTGCAGAAAACTTACCACCCAGAATATTTAAAAGAGTGGTTTTACCTGTCCCGTTCCGGGCAATCAAAGCTGCTTTGTCGCCCTCTTCCAGTCCGAATGTAAGATTGTTGAATAAGCGTATGTCGCCCCAGTTGTGGGTTAGATTTTCTACTGATAGTATGTTGGCCATATATTATTTAATTCTTGTGGGAGCAAAGATAATAAGATTGGTGGTAATGCAGGAGGTAAAAGAGCAGGAGACTAATACAATCTTCCCGGCGGGGAATAGAATCTTTAAAAATTCAGGTAAAGCAGGAAGGAAATTAAGCTGAGGAATAACTGCTTGTTCAACCTCAGCTTGTTTTAACTATTTTAAAATGTTTTCAATTTTACTCAATTCGTCAGTGGAAAAATCTGTATTGTTAAGGGCATCCAGGTTGTTGCTGAGTTGCTCTACGCTGCTTGCACCTATCAGAACAGAAGTGACTCTTGTGTCTTTGAGTAACCATGCAATGGACATTTGTGCCAGTGATTGGCCTCTGGCTTCTGCGAGGTTGTTTAATTTATTTAGTTTGGACTGAACCTCCGGAGTAAGTGCATCCTTTTGCAGAAATCCGTGAGGATTGGCCATTCGAGAGTTGGATGGTATATCCCGGAGGTATTTATTGGTCAGCAACCCTTGTGCCAACGGAGAGAAAGCAATTGATCCGACTCCGCGCTTTCCGAGTACGTCAAGAAGACCATCATCTTCTACCCAACGATCGAGCATATTGTAGCGGGGTTGATGAATGAGTAACGGTACCCCCATATCACGAAGAATGGTTTCCGCTTTCTGTGTCATATCTGCGGGGTAATTGGAAATGCCTGCATAAAGTGCTTTCCCCTGCTTTACTGCATGCGCTAAAGCTCCCATAGTCTCTTCAAGCGGAGTGTCCGGATCGGGACGATGAGAGTAAAAAATATCCACATATTCTAAACCCATACGTTTCAGACTTTGATCCAGACTGGCCAGTAGATACTTTCTGGATCCCCATTCACCATATGGACCGGGCCACATCAGATATCCTGCTTTTGTGGAGATAATCATTTCATCTCGATACGGCTTGAAATCAGTGGCCAGAATACGTCCAAAGGTTTCTTCCGCACTTCCCGGAACAGGGCCGTAGTTGTTGGCCAGATCGAAATGGGTGATTCCATTGTCGAATGCATGGTGAAGAATACTACGGCCATTTTCAAATACATCTACTGATCCGAAATTATGCCACAAACCAAGGGAAAGTGCCGGTAGTTGAATTCCACTTTCGCCACAGCGGCGGTAAGTCATCTTTTCGTAGCGTTTGTCGTTTGCTAAGTAATTCATAAGTTGGTTTTATTATTGAGTGTTTTATTTTGAATAAAAGTTGACAACTTTTTCGATGGATAGTTTACAGACTTCACAAAAACCATCTGCTTCATTTGCTTTCATCCGGCAGTTTAAAGCGGGCCTGTAAATGCCCTTTGCTGAATAACCTGCACCTTCGAATAGGCCGGTAACATTTTTGTATTTATTTTTTTCAGGGGTGGGAACCGGAACAGATTCATCAATCAGGTCTTTCCATTTTCTTTCAAAATCAACCAATGTTGTAATATTGGGATGCCAGGGTTCTGTATTTAAATCAAAAAAACCTGAGTAGGTTACTTCAGAGGAGTAATATTCGTCTCCCAATCCGGCTAGACCATGGCCCATCTCGTGGATGAGGACTCTGGCTGATTGTGGATGTCCGGCTGAGGTAATGGAAAAATGGTTGTAAACGCCACCGCCGCCATATTTCTTAGTATTAACCAATACAACTATGTGATCGCGGGGGTGTGCTGCTGCATAGTCGTATATTTTCCAGGTGCTGAGGCTTTCCAGATAGCGGTCTGTCCCAAAGGTGTTGAAGGTGCTTCCCATGGCTGTGTTTTTCCACTCGTCTTTGCGCGGGTTGTTTGTTCCTGATTCTATAGATGTTACAGCCATAGCTCGTATGGTGATTTTATTCCTTAGTTTGTTGTATGGAGGGGTTTTGAAAAGTTCTGAAACCATCTTTTCAGCATCTTCAAAAAAGTTTTCTGTTTCAGTACTGGTGTATCCTTCAGCTAAAATCAGAAGATCCAGTTTCTTGGATGGAACATTGCTCCCATGAATAATCTTTGTTGGGAAATTGGCCGGGTTAATTTTCGTAATGAGCGTTGAAGGGGAAAACTTTTCAGTCATTATGGTTGTGAAGTCTCCGGTTTTCTCTCTGAATTCCAGACTTACCATCACTTCTTGTAAAGGGAAAGGTGTTTCGATTGTTTGTTTAAAGGCTCTTTTCTTATGTTTAGCTTCAGCGGTGGCGCGCCATTCCTCGAACAGGGTGCAAAAACCTTTTGTAAAAAGCGTGTCCTGTTTGTCAGGGGTTGTCAGTAAAATGCGGTAGGAACCATAGTCGAAATCAGGATGGGTTTGGTCGGGACTTCCATAGTAATTAGGTGAAGTCAGGTAGTTCGCAATGGTTGCGGTTTGTTCCTGTGTGTCACCAGAAAGTATAAAGTCTATTCGGAGTGCCTTTTCGAAATCAAAATTGCCCTGACTGTAAACCCATACCGGAATAAAAAAGATCGAGAAGGCTATTGCTTTAAATATATTTTTTGTCTTCATGGCTTCATCAAAATAGGTTACATCCGGTGGTTTCGTTATTTTTGTGCGGAACATCGGATTTTGAAGTGGTATTTATGATTTATTGATTCGTTGCTGGGTCATAAATGAGATTCAGGATTTTCGGTTTGAAATTCGGTGAAGTTAAAGTTGCGGTACAAACAAAAATATACAAAATCATTGTAATAACTAAAACATGGAGACGATAAATTCTAATGTTACCTGGTTGACAGAGTGGCTTCATTCGCGTTTGCAATTGCTTAATCTATCTGAGTTCTGGACTGAGGTATTGTTGTTTGGAGTTTCTGCAGTAATAATGCTGTTAGCTTCGTGGCTGGCTTTTATGATAGTGCGTCGTGTTCTTGTTTTTACAATTGTCAAGATGGTACGAAAAACGCGGTCGAAAATTGATGATTTTCTGGTGCATCGGAAAGTTTTTCACAGGCTGGCCCATCTGGCTCCGGTGGTTGTTATATATTTTCTTTCCGACCTTTTTTGGGGAGCTCAGACCACTCGTCTGGCTGTTTTCCACGATATTGTATCCCTTTATCTGCTTGTAGTTATTATAATGGTGTTTCAGGCTTTTCTCAAAGCATTTGAAGATATTTACAACACTTTTCCGTTTGCTTATGACCGTCCAATAAAGGGATATCTGCAGGTAATCCAGTTGTTGGCAATCATTATAGGTTTGTTGATTGCTGTTTCAATTATTTTTGATGTTAAGGTGACAGCAATTATTGCCGGTATGGGTGCTTTGGCAGCTGTGTTGATGTTGGTTTTCAGAGACTCAATATTGGGGCTTGTCGCCGGTGTGCAATTGTCAGCCAACCGTATGGTCAGGGTAGGAGACTGGATCTCCATGCCGGGACACAATGCAGATGGAACAGTACTGGAAATAACTTTGAATACCGTGAAAGTAAGAAACTGGGATAAGACCATCTCCACGATTCCTACTTATGCCATGGTTTCTAACTCTTTCATTAACTGGCGGGGAATGGAAGAGTCCGGCGGTCGCCGGATTGCCCGCTCTGTATTTATAGATACTCATAGTGTGAAATTCTGTACTGCCGAAATGCTGGAAAAATTTAAAAAGATTCATCATTTGAAAGCATATATCGAAGAACGTCAAAAGGAAATAGAGGAGTACAATAAACAACATGAGATTGATGAATCTTTACCTGTTAATGGCAGAAGGATGACAAATCTGGGGGTTTTCCGAAAATACCTGGAGAATTATCTAATTAATCATCCGAAGATTAATGATAAAATGACGCTGATTGTGCGTCATCTGGATCCAACAGAGAAAGGAATTCCTATGCAGATATATGCTTTTTCAAGGGAGCAGGAATGGGCTAAATATGAGGCCGTTCAAGCCGATATATTTGACCATGTGCTGGCGATAATTCCTTTGTTTGAACTTCAAATATTTCAGAATCCCAGTGGCGACGATTTGAAAATGCTAGGCAGTTTGGTTAAAAATTGAAAGTGAAATCGAAAGGAAGAAAATTATTAGTGCTATTTTTGCTCCATATTTATTGGATTATTGGGGGAAATCCCGTAAATTCGAAAAGAATCATTAAAAAAAGAGCAGAAATTCTTTTAATTTCTAACATTTGTCATTTTTAGTATGGAGAGCAATTTACAGATTGATAGTCTTGACAAAAAGATTTTGTCAATGATTACACATAATGCCCGTATTCCGTTTCTTGAAGTTGCCAGGGAATGTAAGGTGTCCGGAGCCGCTATTCATCAGCGTATTCAGCGTTTGATGAATATGGGAGTTATTAAGGGATCTGAGTTTATTATTAATCCCAGTAAAATTGGTTATCACACCTGTGCTTTTATGGGGATTTTCCTCAAAAAAGCCAGCCTTTTTGATAAGGTGGTAAAGATGCTGGAAGAGATTCCGGAAGTGGTGGAATGTCACTATACTACAGGTGAGTACGCCATGTTTATCAAGATTTTTGCAAAGAGTAATGAGCATTTAAAGCGTATCCTTCACGATCGCTTACAAAACATTCCGGGTATCTCCTCAACAGAGACCATCATCTCACTGGATGAGTCATTTAAGAGACAATTACCGATTGAGTAATTAGTTTCTGTCCATAAAGTACCACTTGCGTTGTTACGCTTGCCGCCAAAATACTCATTTACGATTAGTAAACTCCGTTTTTGGCGGCTTCGCAAGCCTAGCAATTGGCACTTTCTGACCAGAAACATGACTAAAAACAAATTTTGCTTAGTTTATAGACGGACACTAATTAAATTATAGATTAAAAAAACGCGCAAAAAGCTCATTGCTGAGGTTTTGCGCGTTTTTTTGTGAGATGAATCAAGCTGATTTTTTTATGTACTTAATTATTGTACACCTTTGTTGCCAATAATACAAGAGTGCAAGCCTCCTCCGTCGCTATTCCTCTCTGCTCCAATTGTCGTGCAAATTCTGAATTTTCTGTGCCGGGATTAAAAATTACCCTTCTGGGATTCAGGGATTTTATGTAATCGTAATATCCTTTCTGATTTTTGGCAGATACGTACATTGTAACAGTGTCAACATCAGGATACACTATTTGTTCTTTTGTTATTTCATTGTTAAACAGGACGCCGGGTCGGTTACCAATCATATAAATGTCAATTCCGTTTGCCAGCAATTGTTTTGCTGCTTTATATGAATAGCGTTCGGGTTTTAAACTGGCGCCAATTATCAAGGTCTTTTCCTTCATTGTAATTAAAATCTTAAAGTTTTGTTGATTTTGTTTTATGCAGTTCTCAATTTAAACAGCTATTTCCTCCAACTGTTTAATAATCTTTTCCGCTGCCGTTACAACTATGTTTCCGGCTGGGAAGAATGATTGATAGGGTTGTGATGAATAACTTAGATCCAGTAAATCGTATGCTGTAGCTTCTTTTTGAATGGCAAAGGAAATAAGGTCTATGAGGCCTGTTACCGGTTCGCCGCTAAATACTTGCCCTCCGATTATTTTGGTAGTCTTTTTATCCACAACAAGCTTTAAGCGTATATCTTTTTTGCCCGGCATAATCGGGAATCGGGTCGTCAGTTGGCTATACGCTTTTAAAATTTCAAAACCTTCTTTTTCAGCTGCTTGTGCTGTAAGGCCTGTTCCTCCCACATAATTGTCATATACTTTTGTTGCTGCACCGTTTACAAAGCCTTTATATGCTGCTTTTTTACCCATTAAATTTTCTGCAAGGATTCGTGCCATCGGGACAGCATTCGTTGCCAGTTTGCCGCCTAATGTATTGCCTGTGATATAACTTTTGTACTGAGCACAATCACCTACTGCATAAACATCAGGAATACTTGTTTCCATTCGTTCATTAACAATGATCCCCTGTCTGCCAATGGATAATGTATTTTCCGGAATGAAATTTAAGTCGGGGACAACTCCGGTTGCAAAAACAACAAGCCCTTTTATAGTTGTATTATCATTATCCGTACAAGGAGTATATTCATCGAGGTATAGTATTTCACCACTATCGAGATGTACTTCTTTAACATAGTCTTTTCCTACTAACCTTTCTACTCTCGAGTTTAGGATAAGGTGTATGTCATTTTTGATCAGTTCCTCAGAGGCTTTTTGAGCAAATTCTGTTCCAACCAAATTTGGGAGGACTTGTGGCGCTAAATCAACTAAAGAAACATCGATTCCTTTGTGTTTTAAGGCCTGTGCCAGTTCAATTCCTATAGCGCCGGCACCGATAACCACGGCTTTTTTTAGCCCGTTTTCTACAAAAGCACTGATTTTTTCAAGATCTTTTTGAGTTTTAAAACCCATTACACCTTCCAGATCCACGCCATCTATAGGGGGGATAAAAGGAGTTGCGCCTGAGGCAATAATAATTTTCTTAAACGATAATTCTCTATCATTTTTTAAAAACAAATTTTTATTATCAAAATCAATCGACACAACTTCATCTCGAATCAGCTCTGCTCCGGTGTCGGTCACCAATTCATCATTTTTTAAACATTTTTTCTTTTCAATCAGGTTCTCAACAACATATGGCATGGCACAATAAATCATACTGTAATCCTCAGGCCTGATAATGGCCATCTTATATTTTTTACCCAATCTTTTTGCAAGTGTAATGCCTGCAGGACCTCCGCCAACAACGATTAAATCGTAACTTTTTTCCATGTTTTATTTTTTTAAAATATTTGTCAGTAATTATTTGTCTAAGATATTGATGTGATGGAACTTGTCCCGAACAATCTGAGCTCGTTCTCTTCACATAAAATTGACTTACTATGTTCGGATGGAACTCAGAATCTTTTTTTTAATATATTTTTTGGATATCCTTGGGCAGGTCGTGTCAGGTTTGAAGAATTAAAGTTCCACGCTTGTTTCATAAATAAGTGCGCAAAGGTATTTTAAGTGAAGAGGTTTTTAAAGGAAAACCAACCTGGCAATAACTGTTGTTCCTTTGAGATTTGATAACTTTTTTATTATCACATTTCAATTTCATAATATCGAATCTTCCCAAAGAAGGATGCGCAATGAAATCGTATACCCTGAATAATTCATGTATGTTCGTCATGAGATGCTCAAGCACAAGTTGACTCAAGAACCAGAAAGATTTTCTCAATACTAAACGAGTCTTTGCGAAATGTTGTTTTGTAAGGGAATTTCTGTTAATTAGAGTCTGTCTACAAACTAAGCAAAATTTGTTTTTAGTCATGTTTCTGGTAAGAAAGTGCCAGTTGCTAGGCATGCGAAGCCGCCAAAAACGGAGTTTACTAATCGTAAATGAGTATTTTGGCGGCAAGTGTAACGACGCAAGTGGTACTTTATGGACAGAAACTAATTAAATTTGGTGTTCAATATTTTACTAAAAGAAGCTATAATCCCAGCTATGGAGGATTAAGTGTTGCATTGTGATGGGGTTTATGTTTTTTTGCCGGATGGGCATCATGGATTAAAAATGGTTCCGGAAAGGGTTTACGGATTATCGATTTCTTCAATTTAGCAGAAGCAGTAATTATGGATTTCAACAATTTGAATAGGGTAAGTTGCAAAGAGTGCAAGAAAGGGTCGAAATGTTTTCAATATTTGTATCCTGATGAGATTGATTTTATAAATCAAAAAAAGACTCAGGTTTACTATAAACAGGGTGAAACTATTTTTAAACAGGGAGCATTTGCACCTTATGTCTTGTATCTGGTAGAAGGGCTTGCTAAAATATTTATACAAACCGCTAACAAACAGATAAACCTGAGTATCGTAAAGTCAGGTGAGTTTATGGGTTTCTCCTCGATTTTTGGAGGTACCGTTTTCAAATATTCTATCTCGGCCCTTAGCGATTCTTTTATTTGTATGATTGATAAAGAGGCTATGCAAGATTTGTTACGGAAAAATGCGGATTTTTCCATGCGCATTACTTCCCGAAACTGTCAAAGCGAAAATCATTATCTCGACGTTATTCAAAATGTTTCTTTCAAACAAATGCGTGGAAAACTGGCCTCAGCACTTTTATATCTTTCTCAGGATGATTTTCTGAAAGAAGATGTTTTTTCTTATTTAAACCGTCAGGATATTGCTGATTTTGCTTCTATATCGCTCGAAAGTGCAGTCAAATTTATTAAAGAATTTGAAGCCGATGGTTTTTTAGCGATAAAGGGCAAAAAGATTGTTGTTAAAAACAGGGAAAAACTGAAAGAAATTAGTGTGAAAGGGTGATGTATCCAATAGCTACCATCATGATAAACACAAACCCGGATATCATAATGGATTTTAAAAATATTTTATAGATCTCTTCCATTTACTTTTTGCGCTTTTATTACAACAAAACTGCCATCCCCAAATCCATGGTTAACAGGTTGGATTTCTGTTATATTATTAACCTTCCCAAAAATTGTTTGACAAGTTTCTGTAACCTCAAATCCTGTTTGAAATAATATATCGTAGAGTTCTTTGGTACTAAAAAAGCTTGCTTCCTGATAAAACATACTTTCGTTTTTATGCTTTAAATAATCTTTGCCAACTGGGCTGTCTTTATCCACATACCCTAAAATTAAAAATCCGTCCTTTTTTAGAATTCGATGAGCCTCTCTGAACGATTGATAAATATCATCAACAAAACAGATGGAAGTAATCATAACAGCTCCGTTGACGGATGCATTGGCATAAGGTAATTTCTCCGCTGCGGCATCCAATGCTTTTAGTCCCTTTTGCTCTGCTTTTTTGCGCATAGCATCCGAAGGATCAATTCCTTCGATAATTCCCAGTGGTTTTGCAAAGATGCCACTTCCGATACCAATTTCAATAACCCCGTCAACCCGGGAAAGTAACTTCTTAATTGCCTTTAATTCCGATAGAAAAGCCCATTTGTTTTTAACAAACCAGTTTTCGTATTCATCGGTATATTTCTGGAAAGCTTCAATTTTTGGCATTGTGGCTATTTAGTCTCTGTCCATAAACTAAGCGTTTTTCCCGTGTTTGAACTAGAAAGTTCAAATTCAAGGCGTGTGAAAAATCTAAACCGCAGAATACTAGTGTATTTGAGGATTTAGATTTTGAGCAACAACGCAGAAGTTGGACTTTATAGACAAACACTATTTAGTCTTTTTCAAAAAATTATCAATGATTTGATCTAACTTTTCTTCATTCACTATTTCATACTTTATTGAACTCCTATCGACATCTTTTTTCATGTATTTTCCAATGGCAGCAACCAATAAAATGTCAACATCGTTTAGTATTTCAATTATTTGATGGTGAGAATGTTCTATTTCTTCATCGTGTTCATCCTGAGTGTTTTCTCTGTATTCAGAGTTGACGATCTTGTTGTCAATTACTTCATAGACCATGAAGCCTTTGCTTTGTCCGGTTCTTTTGGTGATTGTTGATTGGTTGTCAGATGGGATTGCTACTTTCATATTTGGATATTATAGATTAAAAAAAATAGAGTGGTTTTTAGTCTCCGGGATTCATAAATATTCGTAATGGATTAATTTGAAAAAATGCAGTTTCGAGACGATTTGTTTTCATTTTTGCGTCAACTCATAAAAAACGCCTCTGTCAAGATTTTGAGTTGTGATTTTACCTTCGGCTTCCATTGTGCCAAGATATTTATTGATTTCGTTTACATGAATACCTAAAAGGTGATGCAAATCATCGAGGGTGCAAGGGCGACGCGCTATGGTTTCTAAAATGGTTGCTTCAATGTCGCCACTGTAGGATTCAATGATTGTGCGATTTTGTGCGGACGCAATAATTTCAACATTTGGAAGGTTCCAGTAATTAATTACTTCCTGTAACTCATTTCTTGATAACGGAACGAGTCCTGCTTCTGTTCCCGGTCGGTCCAACGTGTTTAACTGAATAATATCGGGATTAATTTTCAGAACTGCATTTTTAAGTAAATCCAATTCTTCTTTTGAATCGTTATAGTTCTTCAATATGAATACTTCTAACCAGATTCGTCCTTTGTATTCTTTCCTCAAATCAATCAATCCCTGAATATAAGACTCAACTTTCAAAGAGGGTTCCGGTCGGTTAATTTTTTCAAAAGCTGACTGACTTGCAGCATCTAAAGATGGTAGGATCACATTGGCCTGAAACAGTTCCTTTCTTACGTGTTGATCAAAAAACAAAGTTCCGTTTGTTAAAACGGCTGTTTTTATGAGCGGATAGTTTTTCTTAATATATTTCAGGACCTCTCCGATGCGGCTATTGAGTGTTGGTTCCCCGGATCCTGAAAAAGTGATATAGTCGATTTTAGGATCATTGCTCATAAACTGCTTCAATTCTGCAATTACCTTATCGTATTTTATATACTCCATCCGATCGACAGTCAGTTTAGTGGTTTTGCCTACCTCGCAATACACACAGTTTAAAGAACAGACTTTCTTGGGAATCAAATCAATTCCGAGCGACATTCCTAACCTTCGCGAAGGTACCGGGCCAAAGAGATATTTATACATTTTAAGTGAAGTTTTAGTTGTATGCTAATCTTGTTACTTCGTCAGATAAGGTGGGGGCAATCCATTCCTTCCACTCATCAGATTTCCACGTGCCCAGTCTTTGATGGTTGAGCAGATACTTTTGGGGAATGGGGTGGGTTCCGACAACAACCGGTATTTTAAATCTTTCTTCGATGTATTTCTTGAAATAGGCAATGTGAGGGCATGGGGGATAGCCCACCACCAACCCGGTGGCCAGGTGTATCACATCAACACCGTTTTTAAGCATTTCCTCCGGTGCATGCTCTATATTTCCTCCCGGGCAACCTCCACAAGTCGTGTATCCCACAATTTCTAAATTTGTGTGTTTATCATAGATGCTAAAAGCTCCCTCCCGGGCTTTCTTTGACCGAAAACATTTTCCTCCGGCACAGTCTCTGTATCGGTTGCAAATGATAATTCCTATTTTTTTTGAGTCTTTCAATTTGCATATATTTAAAGGGTGGAACTATATTTTCTTTATTGCGGGAAGAACTCTTCCCCTGCTGTGTTTGGAAATTTCTTTGAAGTGGTTCAATGTATCTGCTGAGACAGGAATCTGAATTTCTTTGTGATCAAATTGTCCGGATTTTAATCGTTCGATTTTCATATATAACTGGAAAGGGTCTTTCTCGCTGCGTGAAACGATTAAGTTGTCAGCCATTTCTTCCAATTGTGCAATTTCTTCTTTTTTTGCTGAATTGCTAACAGAAATGATGTAGGTTAAGTGTGTATTTGATCTTATCGTTTCTTTAATTCTACTGAAAATGGCTTCACCATAGCTCGGTGAAAAAAGTAAAATATTTAGAGCTGATGCAAATACTAAAATACCCGGCCCTTTTATAGGTAACTGCTTTGTAGCAAGATTAATAGCTTGATTCCAAACTTCCGGTTTTACCAGGTTGGCATTGATAAGCTGTTTGTCTGTCTGCTCAAGATTCTGTATTTCTGTGTTAAGTTGAAGAAAAACTACATTTTCAGCATAATCATTGAAGTTAACCCCGGTAATGTTTTTTACACTCGTGGTTACAAATTCCGGTGATGGGTATTGCAAGGACATTACCACAACGCTGCCTCCGTTTTTTAACCAAGATGCCAGAAAATATTCACCAATAAGCGGTTTGCCTGACCCTCCGGGGCCGGTAATAATGGTTGTTGATTTTATGGGCAAACCGTCGGGGAGAATTTTATCAAACCAGTCAATGTTTGGTTTTATCGTTTCCATTTTTTATTAATTAAGGTCTGCTGTATTTGCTCTACTGATGTATTGTAAAATTTTTTGTTTCATGAGGTCTGTTTCAGGAATGCATCTTATTTTTTTTACCATCCGTAAAATGGGTTCATAACGGTTATGTCTAAGTTCCTGTTGGAGCTTGTGAGCCGAGATGTTTTCTTCTGTTGTACTTAAATAGGCAATTGCTGACAGCCAATACTGTAGTGGTAAATTGCTGTTTTCCATTATTGTGCCTTTCTTTAACGATGTTCTGTAATTACATTCTTTACACTCAAACTTTTTTTTGTCGTTCTTCCAGTAATGGGTTTTGCTTTCACATTTTTTGCAAATCACTCCCTGTTGTTGCCTGATTTCCTTTAAAATCCGGATACAAAACTCCTCTTCACAAAAGAATCTATAATAATCTCTGAATTTCTTCATATAACAAAGATACAAACTTAGGTCTAATAGCGGATAATCTTTTGAGGCTTTTTTGAAGTAAATGTTCTAAATGAAATGAGCATGGCAAGAGATGGCACAAGAGAAAATGTATAAAACCTTCACATGCGAGTTCTCCCGAAGTTTCGGGAACCAATACCCTAGATAGAGCCTGTCCATAAACTAAGTAAAATTTGTTTTTAGTCATGTGTCTGGTCAGAAAGTGCCAGTTGCAAGGCTTGCGACCGCGTGCCGCCTAAAGCTTTAGCGCCGTGCCGTCGGCAAGCCTTTGGCGACCGATGGGTGGCGCAAGCCGCCAAAAGCGGAGTTTACTTGGGTAAATGAGTATTTCGGCGGCAAGCATAACAAAGCAAATGGTACTTTATGGACAGACTCTAGATAAAACTCTATGCTGATTAAACAAACAAATATATCTACTTGGTTCGTCTCACTTTAAGGGGAGATTTTCATGTAATTATTACAGCTATAAATATTTGGCTTATTTTGTGGGCATGCTTTTATATCCAAGGGAATCAGAGCTTGAAAAGCTTTTAAGTTTATAGTATTTGAAAAAAATAAAATATCGAAGCTGAAGGAGTTTTATGCTTTGGTCATTTTACAAATCTCAAATATTCCCGAGGTACGTCTAAAAATTCCTGGTAGCACCAACTATTCGGACAGTCTTCGTTTAAATCTGAATGTTCAGCTATTCTAATGGTTATTGTCTTGCCTCCATCGTCTGTAGCTTTATAGACTTCACCAATTTCAAAAGTTCGTTCAATTATTCCGATGATACCACCAACTGTAACTGTAGCCGAATATTCAGCGATGAATTCAACCTCCCCATGGATAATTTCATCGTCAGTGTTACATGATGCAAAACATATTATTAAGAGGGCAAATCCAGTAAGTTTCAGATTTTTCATAGTTTAAGCTTTACACGCATTTCTATTAAGATTATAATCTGAAAATTTGGTTGCGTCAAATTCTGAATATTTTAAATTCTTTGAGGAAGATTATTGTAAATCCCTCATCATACAGCCTTTCGACTCTGCCTTTCGACTCTGCGTTTAGGCTTTATTTTAGCGGACTATTACGAATGATATAGTGCAAAAGGCAATATCCTAACATTATCTTACAATATGTTGCGTGGCTAGGAATGTCGACTTCCCTTTGTTCAGTGTGATGTCCAATTGTCCTAAAATTACACCACCCCAGCCAACCTGATTGATGATGACGTTTTTTCCGGCTTTGTTTTTTATTAGTTCCGGTTCATCCATAAAAGTGTGAGTATGCCCCCCAATAATGACATCAATGGACGAAGATTCTGCTGCTGTTTTTCTATCCGAGTCAGGTCTCTCTTCAGAGCTGTTGATTCCCAGGTGTGAAAGAGCAACAATCAGGTTGCAGTTTTTCTCGTTTCTAAGATATGTCGCGGTTTCTTCCGCAGTTTTTATGGGATCAAGCCAGTCCATCCCCTTATAGTTGGCCGGAGATACCAGCCCTGCAGGGTTGATGCCAAGTCCGATAATGCCAATCCGGAAGGGGCCCTTTTCAATGACTTTCCAGGATTGTGTTTTCCCTTTCAGAATTGTGTTGTCAAAGTTATAGTTGCTACAGATGAAAGGAAAGTCTGCATATTTCAACTGGTCGGACAGATGTTGCATTCCATTGTCGAATTCATGATTTCCAATGGTTGCTGCATCGTACCCCATTTTTGACATTAATTCCAATTCCGGCTTGCCGCCAAAGAAATTAAAGTAAGGAGTTCCCTGAAAAATATCTCCTGCATCGACCAATAAAACGTGCTTTTTTTGTTGTCTGATTTTGCTGATGAGACTTGCTCTTCGCGCAAAGCCTCCCATGTTGGGGAATCTGGGGTGATTGGCTTCAAAAGGATCCAGGTGACTATGGACATCGTTGGTATGCAGGATGGTTAGTGTATTATGGCTCCCGGATTCTCCTTTTACTGCGAATGGGAGTGTGGCTGCCAGACTTCCGGCAGCCAGTGTTTTTATGAATTGTCTTCTGTTTGTTTTCATCCCTGTAAAATTTGTTTATTAAGGTTGGTTGGAGCTCTCATGCAGGAACTTATACATGATCTTCTGGGGCAAATATTGCCATGCTCGTTTCATAGCCTCAGTTTTGAATATGGCAGGTTGATTAGCTATTGCATTTTGATTCTTTGATTCGATGGGGTTTGTATTTGTTTGCCCTGTGCATTCAATTCCCGTATGTGTTGAATAATCAAATCTCTGATTTTATTTGAAGATTCATGTTTTTCAACTGCGTTGGCAAAAATGTTATAATGGTCCCCGCCTGTTGCCAGATAATCAGAGGTTACAACGTAATAGAATGCATCCTCTTTTAAAGGCTTGTTGTTAATTTCAGGGTTCTTAACCGATTGGTTGTTGAATGTAAAGGATCCGCCGCTGAGTCCGTCCCCGCCTGATTCTCCCATATGCTGGTATAAACTTTTAATATCCTTACCTGACATTTTCAGGATAATCATCTGATTCTCGAAGGGCATTAGCGCATAAATATCTTTCACTTTAATAACTCCTTTGGGCAGTGGGGCTCTCAACCCGCGAATATTAATTACCGTTATAACCGGAAGGGCTTCCTTTCCTGATTCATTTAACTCTTCAACTGCAGTTTCTTTCAGAAGGTCTGCAACAAAACTGGATAGTGGTGATTCCGGTTTTTCGGAGAAGATCTCTTTTGGTGACGAACCGATTACTTCATTCATAATGGCTTCCACTGAATCGCGAAGAGGGGCGATGGTTGCCGAAATTGAGGAATCGGACGCAACGGTACTGTCGATGGGTATTTGACGGGCAAAGGAAAGTGTTGGTTTCCCGGGTGACTGACAGCTGATTACTGCAAATGCCAGGAGAAGTAAAATAAAATGATGGTGTCGCATTTTTTTGTTTTCAAAGCTAACAAATCAGAAGGAATTAGGGTTTATGGTTTATAAAAAAAAGTGTACCTGTCGGGTCCTTGTAGAAGGTTTTGATTGGAATCATTATATTTGAAATTCGAAAATCCACGTATCACTTTAATGAATCCTGATGATTTTACCCAAAGAAACAGATGCATCCTGGAAGTCCTTTTTGGATAGTGAAATCCGGAATATTATTCAGGAAGTTTCTGAAAAGATTGAGAATGCTGATGCTGAAGTAACTCCCGATAAAGATAAAATTCTTCGGTTTCTTACACTTGATTTAACCAGGGTAAAAGTTGTCATTATTGGGCAGGATCCTTATCCTCAAAAGGGAGTGGCCACAGGCCGGGCTTTTGAGGTTGGTCCATTGAAGAGCTGGACAGAGCCTTTTCGGAATACCAGTCTGCGCAATATTGTCAGAGCGCTTTATGCTGCTGATAAAAAGGAGTTCAGGACATTTAATGTCATCAAAGAAGAGATAGCAGGTGGAAATTTCTCCCTGCTTCCGCCCAATGAGCTTTTCAAATATTGGGAGCAACAGGGTGTTTTGTTGCTGAATACCTCTTTTTCCTGTAAAATTGGTAAGCCTGGCAGTCATTCAGGATATTGGAAACCATTTACTGACCGGTTGCTTGGTTATATTAATAAAAACTGTCCGGATGCTTTTTGGTTTTTATGGGGAAACCATGCCAGGAAGGCGGTAGAACATCTTGAATTAAACCACAGCATTTCTACCACGCATCCGATGATATGTCATCAGAGGGCCAATGATTTTTTATTCGGAGAAAAAAATGTATTTGAAGAAACCAGTCATCTGATTGATTGGACCGGAGGAATCAAAAAAGCCTCTTCGGTGCAAAAACAGAAGAGGCTTTGGTAATAATTCCTTTTATTTAATGCGTTCCAGAAACTTTTTCCTCACTTCACGCAAATAACCCAGGCTCATTTCCGGGTAATAGATTCGAATCATATCCTGAAGCCCGAATTTTACATGGAAGTGACCAATGGCCGCATCGAAAAACGGTTTTTCCCAATTGAATTTAACTCTCCGGGTAATGTCTTCGAAGTGTTTCCAGGTTAGTTGTGAGGGGATCAGGAAATAGCCGTGATCTTTTTCTATGGTGTCGAAAAACAATCCCTGCTCAGGTTCATCAAGAATAAAAAACTTTTTGATGCGGATAACCGCCGGACCTTCCACCTTTCTGTTGGGTTTGCTTTTGAACTCGATACCCTGATCCATGTAGCTTGCCTGCAGGTCGGTAATCTGAGAAAAGTTGTCCAGGTGGCGCACCCTGATTACATCAAATTGTTTGTTGTAAATGTTTACAACGCCCGGGGTAGCGTTGAAATCGGTATCAAAATACTTCTGGATATTCTGAGTTGCCCTGGTAATCTCTTCCAATGTGTATAATCTTTTTAATACCAGGTAGATGTAAAGGGGCTTGCTGTCCACCGGGTGGTCGGAATAGTAATTAAAAAACCCGGGAAATGGTTCCGGAGCTTCCAGAACAAAGGTGTTTGGCCATATTTTGTCTTCCAGTGTTCTCAGGTTTTCCTGCTTCAGAAGATTTCCATAACGTTCAATATGTTGTGTTTCACTCATAATAACTTAGTTTTTGTATGTACAAAAGTTAAGAAAAAATCATGGGTTTGTCACGAAATTGTGCGTTAAAAGTGGTTTGTGTTTTATGTTTTTCTGTTCTTACTAAACGGGCAATAGTCCGTTAAATTTTTCCAAAGCTCTGGAAATTAAATCTTTAGGTTTAAACGATTGTTTCTTATAAAGTGCAGAATGTCAATGTTTTACGATTCGCCCAACCTCTGGCTTCTAAAATCTAACGATCTATTGAACGGGAATAATGAAGTTATTAGTGTCTGGTAAAAACCATTTGGTTCGCTTTCGAGAGGTCGTTGTTGTAATGGTAACCATCCTCATTAAAAGCTTTCAGGTCTTCCGGTTCAGTAAGTTTGTTTTGAACGATAAACCGAACCATCATGCCGCGTGCTTTCTTTGCATAGATACTAATGACTTTATAGGTCCCGTTTTTGTTTTCCTTAAAAACGGGAGTAATTATCGGTTCTTCAATTTTATTTTCATCAATGGCTTTGAAATATTCCTGGCTGGCAAGATTGACGAGTGCTTTGTGCTTGCCTTCTTTCAGGTCTTTGTTTATTTGCTGTGTCAGCTTTTCTCCCCAGAACTGGTAGAGATCTTTTCCTTTTTCGTTGGAGAGTTTTGTGCCCATTTCAAGTCTGTAAGGCAGAATATTGTCTAAGGGTCTGAGTACTCCGTACAAGCCTGACAGAATACGCAACTGCTTTTGAGCGGTATCAATCTCTTTCGAATTGAGCGACCAGGCATCAAGACCGTTATAGGCCTCGCCATTAAATGCATAAATAGCCTGCCGGGCTTCTTTTGCGTTGAAAGGCCAGCTCCACTGTATAAAGCGTTCTGCATTGAGTTCTCCCAATTGACGGCTTATTTTCATGAGTTTCATGAGCTCATCAGGAGAGAGCTTTTTCAAATCATCAGCCAATGTAGAAGCTTCATCAGAAAAGAGTATTTCGGTATTTTTCTGAGTTGGAACTTTCTTTTCAAAGTCCAGTTTTTTTGCCGGTGATAATATTGCAATCATATTTTTTTACAGAAAAACGCAACACAGTATTAAAAAGTTCAGCCGATAGTTATTTCCTTTCCAGCAAGGCCACATTTTCCACATGGTGAGTGTGGGGAAACATGTCAACGGGCTGGATGGCAGTTACGCGGTATCTGGCATCCAGAATATTGATGTCTCTGGCCTGAGTGGCGGAGTTGCAACTGACATATACAATTTTTTCGGGAGCTGCATTGAGAATGGTTCGTACCACATCTTCGTGCATCCCGGCCCGCGGAGGGTCGGTAATAATTACATCCGGGAACCCTTCTTTTTCAAACAGGTCATGATTGAGAAGGTCCTTCATATCACCCGCAAAGAAACGGGTGTTTTGGATGTTGTTAATTTCTGAGTTGATGTGGGCGTCTTCAATAGCTTCCGGCACATACTCTATCCCCACCACTTTTTTAGCATTTCCGGCCACGAAGTTGGCAATGGTTCCGGTACCTGTGTAGAGGTCATAAACGGTTTCTTCCCCGGTGAGTCCGGCAAAATCTCGGGCAACTTTATAGAGATTGTAAGCCTGTTCTGAATTCGTTTGGTAAAAAGATTTTGGTCCGATTTTGAACTTCAACCCCTCCATTTCTTCAAAAATGTGGTCGCGGCCATCTTGAAGCACCACTTCCTGATCGGTGATGGTGTCGTTCTTTTTTTCGTTGATCACATACATCCATGAGGTTACTTCCGGAAAGTGTTCTTTGAGGTATTCAAACAGACTGTTTCGTTTCTCTTCATCTTCGTGAAAGAATACCACAATAACCATGGTTTCACCGGTCGAGGTTGTGCGGATGATTAATGTACGGAGAAAACCTTCCTGTGCTCTGAGATCAAAAAATGTCCAGTTGTTTTGAAGGGCATAATTTCGGATGGCCATCCGGATGTCGTTGGATGGTTGTCGTTGCAGGTGGCACTCCTTAATATCAATAACTTTGTCGAACATTCCCGGAATATGAAATCCAAGTCCGTTTTTGTTGTCAATGACCTCTTCAGACTCCATCTCCTCCAATGAAAGCCATCTTTTGTTGGAAAAGGTAAACTCCAGTTTGTTTCGGTAGAAACGTTCCTGTGGGGAAGCCAAAATGGGACTAATTTCTGGCAACTCAACTTTCCCAATGCGCTGCAGGTTGTTCAGGACTTCCCGTTGCTTGAATTTTACCTGTTCGGAATAGGGGAGATGCTGCCATTTGCAGCCGCCACAAACACCAAAATGTTCGCAAAAAGGTTCGGCACGCATTTCCGAAAGATGATGAAACTTCACCGGGCGTCCTTCAAAATACTTCTTTCTTTTCTTTGTTACCTGAACATCCACTACATCGCCTGGTGCTGCCAGAGGCACAAATACCACTGTGTCATTGACTCTGCCAAGGGCTTTTCCTTCTGCTGCTACATCGCTGATGACCAATCGTTCGAGCAATGGTTTATTTCTTCTTGATCGTCCCACTTGTTTTACTTTTCTGGTTTTGCGCGCAAAGATATGTGAATCCGTTAAGATTCACTAATCTTTTTGTTTCTCTTAAATTGTTAACTTTGCAACGATTTTATCATCTTATTGTGCTTTGCCATTGTGTTGACGGGTGTTGATAAAGAAACCGGATCATGGAAAGTCGTTTTTTTACTTCAGATATAAATTTTTTAGTTCATCAAACAGAATATTATCATGGCAGATAAAGTTTTAACCTACAAAGACATCGATAAAAGCATGTTGAAATCGTTGCCTAATCCAACCAGTCAGGCTTACGAAATAAAGGTGAAAATCCCTGAGTTTACTTTTCTCGGAGTAAAGGATCAACCCGATTTTGCTGATGTTTACATTACTTTTTACCCAACCGATCGTATCATTGAACTAAAATCGTTGAAAATGTATGTGCAGGCACTTCGGAATATCACCGTATCCTATGAACGATTGATTAATGTTTTTTACGATCATTTGATGGAGGTTTACAAGCCGGACAGAGTACGAATTGTAATGGTTTGTAATCCCCGTGGAGGTATCAGTTCCCGTTTGACCATTGACAGCGACTGGAAAGTGCGTGGTGGTCAGGAGAATTATAGCGACTGGAAAAATCATATGGACGACACCTGGAGTGTGACTTTGTAAGGTTTGAGGGGTGAGCATTGAGGAATGAGGACCGAGTGATCGTGCGTCTTTACAGCAACGATGAGGAAGATAATGGTGTTTTGAGTGTGATCTTTCCGAATTCGTTATTTCAGTCAAAAGTTACCCGGCCTTCAGTTTTAAAAAACTATGATGGTGAATAATAATGATTCTGAACATTTGAATTTTGAAAATAGTAATGAACCGGGCACCTCAGTGCTTGCTCCGGAGTTTTTTCTGAAAGAGGCTGAAAAGTATCCTGTTATTGATGTTCGCACGCCCGCCGAGTTTGCCCAGGGGCATATTCCGGGAGCCATTAATATGCCCATTTTTTCGAATGAGGAAAGGGCTGTTGTGGGAACTTTATATAAAAAAGAAGGACGTGACACAGCGGTTTTAAAGGGACTGGAGTATGTGGGACCTAAAATGGTGGAGTTTGCCCGTTCGGCACAACGTATTGCTTTGGATAACAGCGTGTTGGTGCATTGCTGGCGGGGTGGGATGCGCAGTGGAAGCATGGCATGGCTTTTCGGAACTGTTGGTCTGAATACCACTACTCTGGAGGGTGGCTACAAAGCCTATAGGGCATCTTTCAGAAAGATGCTGGCGGAACAGAAATGGCGTTTTATGGTGATTGGAGGTCCTACCGGAGGAGGGAAAACTGAAGTTTTAAAGGAATTGAAAAGCCATGGAGAACAGATACTGGACCTGGAGGGACTGGCAAATCATAAAGGATCGGCTTTTGGAGCTCTGGGAGAGGCTGAACAACCTACTTCAGAGCAATTTGAGAATGACATCCATGATTGTTTTCTGAAATTTAACCCCGACAGGATTATTTGGGTGGAGGGGGAAAGCCACAGTATTGGCCGCGTATATATTCCTGATCAACTTTTTGAATTGTTGATGCAGGCTCCTCTTGTGATGTACGATATTGATAGAAAACTTAGGGTGGAGCGACTGGTAAGAGATTATGGTTGTTTCGACAAGGATTTGCTGCGGCAATCTGTTTTGAAAATTCAGAAGAGACTTGGTGGTCAGCGAACAAATGAAGCATTGGAAGCATTGGATGCTGGTGATTATCATTCTGTTGCTGACCTTACCTTGAAGTATTATGATAAAGGATATGCCAAATCTTTGGCCAAAAGAAACGAGCCGGTGCTGGTTTTGAATGAAATTAAAGATGAGCCGGGAAATGTAGCCCGTAAATTGATAAAACAATTTAGTCATGAAGATAATAGATACTAAGGGGCGGCTGTGCCCCGAACCTTTGATTATGGCCCGAAACGGACTGAGAGAGGTGAGTGAGGGTGATAAAATGCAGGTGATTTCTGACAATGATACTTCTTATCAGAATTTGATGAGCTTTCTGGAAGATTTAGGTGCGAAACCTGTTGCCGATAAGAAAGACGGTATTTATACCATTGAAGTCACGAAACCTGCAGAATCTCAATCCGAGGCAGAAAGCAATCCTGAAGCATATTGTGCGGTTCCTCAGCCCGCCGGAGGGAACAATGATTATGTGGTTGTTGCCCGAAGTTGTCGTATGGGTGAAGGAGATGATGATTTGGGGAGTCTCTTGATACGAGGCTATTTTAATGCTTTGAAAGAGATGGATCAGTTACCTACCCACATCATCATGTACAACGGGGGTGTGAAACTGGCAGTGAAGGATACAGATACGGCTGCTGCTCTTGCGGAACTTGAAGATAAGGATGTAAGTGTGCTGGTGTGTGGTACCTGTGTGGATTATTTTAAGATGAAAGATCAGATAGGGGTGGGGCGTATCAGTAACATGTATCAGATTGCTACAACACTTGCCGAAACAGGCAAAGTAGTCTATTTATAGAAGGTACTGAATGTAATTTCCCGAAATCTCTTAATCTCAGTAATTTATTGATTTGGGGGCAATAAACACTTGAAGAAACTTTTTTTATGCCTCAATTCACCAACACTTATTTCGACAATGCAAGTACCGGTTGGCCAAAACCTCCGGAAGTTGCTGATGCTATGGCTGAGTTTGTCCGGAATACAGGTGGAACCTATGGCCGGGCTGCATATCAGCGGGTTTATAAGACCTCTTCAATGATTGAGGAATGCAGAGATGAACTTGCAAAGGTGATAGGTGTTGGAGAGTCCGGGAATATTGCTTTTACGCAAAATGCAACGCATGCCATTAATACGGTTCTTTTTGGACTTAATTTACATGATTGCGAAGTGTTGGTGTCACCGTTGGAACACAATGCAGTGATGCGGCCACTGGAGCGCCTTAGAGAAACAAGTAATGTGCGCTGGAAGGTGCTTCCTGCCAAAGAAGACGGAACAATTATCCCTGAACAAATTCCGGGAATAATCACCGATCTAACGCGTTTGGTAATTGTTAATCATGAAAGCAATGTGAACGGAGTCATTCAACCGGTAGAAAAAATTCGTGAGTTTATTGGCAATATTCCATTGTTGGTTGATACTACCCAGTCGCTGGGAAGTGTTTCTTTTGAAGGAGATAAATGGGGCGTGGATTTTATCGCATTTACCGGGCACAAGGGATTATTGGGTCCAACCGGAACAGGAGGGTTTTATGTACGTAACCCGGAATTGCTTTCTTCACTGATTTTTGGTGGAACGGGGAGCCGGTCGGAGAGTATGGAGATGCCTTTGTTTGCTCCTGATAAGTTTGAAGCAGGAACACACAATACTGTCGGCATCGCAGGTCTTTTGGCTGCCCTTAAAAACCGACCGGAGCAGGATTGGAATTCTTCCGATTTCAATGGTTTGATTGCGCAGTTACAGCAGGTTTCAGGAGTCAGGGTGTTGACCGCGGAGCATTCAGTGAACAGGGGGAATGTCTTTTCTCTGGTTCATGAAAGTCTTACACCATCGACTATTGCCAATGGTTTGTATGAACGATTTGATATAGAGATCCGCTCAGGACTGCATTGTGCGCCTTTGGCACACCAGTTTCTTGATACTTTTCCCAAAGGTTCTGCACGGTTTGCTCCTTCCTTTTTTCACACAAAAGAGGATTTGCAAAACCTGGGTGAAGCATTGAAAATAACACTAAATGATAAGAATTATGTCTGAAGAACCTTTGTTGCTCTTCCCGAATGTGCATAAGGTAATGCGGGCAGATCGTATTTGTAAAGCCAGGGGGATTGCTACACGGGTAATTCCCGTTCCGGAAGATATCTCTTCGGAGTGTGGAATGTGCCTGATTGTTGAAGGAAGTAATCTTTCTTCCTGTATGGAGGCTTTGAAAGAGGAGAATATAACTTTTGAATTACATAAGAGAGGCAAGCAATGAGTGAGCAAAAAATTGATTTGTTAGAGACAGTTGAATATGGTGGTTGCTCTGCAAAATTACCACCGGGAGAACTAGCAGGAATCCTATCGAAGCTTCCGAAGATGCAACATCCCAATATTATGGTGGATATTGATACGCACGATGATGCAGGTGTGTATCGGCTTAACGATGAGACGGCAATTATTTTTACTACTGATTTCTTTCCACCGGTTTGTTCCGATCCGTTTGAATTTGGAGAGATTGCTGCTGCCAATGCGCTGAGTGATGTTTATGCAATGGGAGGGACACCATTGCTGGCTCTCAATCTGTTTATGTTTTCATCAGCCAAAATGCCTTTGAGTGCTTTTGAGCAAATATTACAGGGAGGTCACAGTAAAATTCAGGAAGCCGGCGCCCTGGTAATGGGCGGGCATACCATTGAAGATCATCCACCCAAATACGGGTTGGCTGTGGTAGGTACTGTGCATCCGAATAAATTAATCACCAATGCATCTGCAAAGCCCGGAGATCTTTTGGTACTAACTAAACCCCTGGGTGTTGGAGTGCTTGTTGCTGCCCAGCGATTAAATATGGTACGTGAAGAAGCTTACCGCAAAGGTCTGGAGCAAATGAAACTGCTGAATAAGTGGGGAGCTGAAGTGATGACCAGGCACGAGCTCACGTGCGCCACAGATGTTACCGGTTTCGGGTTGCTTGGCCATGCGCTCAAAATGGCTGAGGCAAGCGATGTGAGTCTGGCCATCAGAAGTCGGGATTTACCCATTATCGACCAGGCTGACGAGTTAGCCAATGATGGCTGCTTGCCCGGAGCATCCTTTCGAAATCTGGATTTTGTGCAACCGTCTTTGCATGTAAATAAACTGGTGGAGCCCCATTTGAAAATGCTTGCTACGGATGCCCAAACATCCGGAGGACTGCTGATGTGCGTACCTCCGGAAAAACTGGATGCTGTGCTGGCTGATTTGAAAGCTACCGGAAAACATCCGCAAACCAAAGTAATAGGGGAAGTACTTCCGAGAACCAGAAAAATGATTTATCTGGAGTAATACGGTTTTTCCTGAAGAAAAAATTAACCAGCCCTCCCAAAAGCGAGGATTTTACCTATTGAGGAATACATAATATTGTTGCGTTTTTTTAAGGCCAAAGGTCTTTAAGCAATAGCCTGGGGCAACGGCCCAGGAAAATTGTAAAAACTCCCCCCCTCTCATTATTGGTCGCATTGCGACCAATAATAAGAGAGGGCGTGGGGGATGCCTCAAAACCCAGGGCGTTGCTCTGGGCTATTGCATCAGGCTTTCAGCCTGTTTACATCTTACCTGTCTTATGTAAAAGGCAGGTTGAATGGGTATAAAGTTGATTGGATATATTTTTATTAATTTGCATCTGATATTTAACCTGCTTTATTCATAAGTTTTCGTTATGAGATGTTCAAATATCAAGAAATACAAGCAACCACAGGCAAATTTGGTGCAGGAAATAGTGAACTATTTTTAAATCAAATTTGGCGAGGACGCTGGTATTTTGTCGATAGTTGGACATCGCAATAGATAATTTGTGAATAATGCAGGTTAAGGATAAAAGGAACCATTTTTAAAGAAATATAATGATAGAAAAAGAAATCCGGGCTTTATTGGAAGCTGAATCCCGCGCAGTAGCGGAAATCCCTGTGTCAAAAGATTTTGAAAAGGCTGTTGATCTGCTTTTTGAGTATGTTCACAACCGTAAAGGTAAACTCATTACCAGCGGAATGGGTAAGGCAGGTCAAATTGCCAATAATATGGCTACAACCTTCAGCAGTACCGGTACTCCTGCTGTTTTTTTGCATCCCAGTGAGGCTCAGCACGGTGATTTGGGAGTATTGCAGGAGAATGATGTTATGCTCCTGATATCCAATTCGGGAAAGACCCGTGAAATTATTGAGTTAATTGATCTTGCTAAAGGTCTCAGACCTGATATCCCTTTTATTGTTATCACAGGAAATGAAAACTCCCTGCTGGCGGAGGCGGCTTCAGCATGTCTGTTTACGGGAAATCCTCCCGAAGTTTGCGCTTTGGGTCATACACCGACTACTTCTACTACCACAATGACCGTTATCGGAGATGTTTTGGTGGTGTTGCTGATGAAAAAAATAGGGTTCAATAATTATGATTATGCATTGAGACACCATGGTGGTTATTTGGGGGATAAATCCCGTCAGGCTGCCAGCCTCGAAAATAAATAAAACTATGTATCTGACCATGCCACAAACTGATTGGAAAAAACTACACAACGGCTCTGATATTCTCGGGGTTGCTCTGGACAGAGTAAGGGGAGATGAGGTGAATTTTACACCCGAAATTGCAGAAAGGCTCGGAAGAGCTTTTGTTGTCTGGTTGCAAACATATTTCTCCGGGAAAAATAAACTACGTATTTCAGTAGGCCGAGATCCGCGCTTATCGGGTCCTGAACTTTTGGAATCACTTATTAAAGGACTCTGTGCGGAAGGTGCAGATGTGGTTAATTTCGGATTAGCCTCCACACCGGCAATGTTTATGTCCACTCAAATAGGGGAGAACCCCGTGGATGCTGCAGTGATGGTGACCGGGAGCCATTCGGCCGGACATAAAAACGGATTGAAGTTATTTACCTCTACAGGCGGTTTAGATAAGGCTGATATTTCCGAGATTCTTGATATTGCGAAGGGGAACCTTAAGACAGGAGGCAGGAGTGGAAATGTAGCGTATTATGATTTTATGGCGGTTTATGCTCAGCATCTGGCTGATGGTATCCGTAAGGGGGTCAATCATCCCGATCATTACGAGACTCCCCTGGAAGACCTGAAAATTGTGGTAGATGCCGGTAACGGATCCGGAGGGTTTTTTGCAACTGATGTGTTGGAACAATTGGGTGCAGATATTTCTGCTTCCCAGTTTCTGGAGGCCGATGGCCGTTTTCCTAACCATTTTCCCAATCCTGAAGACACCAATGCCATGAATTCGCTTATCAGCAAGGTGAAGGAGTCTGAAGCTGACCTGGGAATTATTTTTGATATGGATGTTGACCGGGCTGCTCTGGTTGATTATACCGGACGTCCCATCAACAAAAACTCCCTGATAGCTCTGGCTTCAGCCGTCGTCCTTCAGAAAAGCCCCGGAAGTACCATCGTTACAGATTCTATCACTTCCGATGGATTGTCCTGGTTTATTCAGGATAAATTGGGTGGAAAGCATCATCGCTATCAACGGGGATATAAGAATGTAATCAATGAAGCGGTGCGTCTGAACGGCATTGGTCAGGAATCTTGTCTGGCTATTGAAACCTCAGGCCATGCTGCTTTTAGGGAAAATTTCTTTCTGGACGATGGTGCTTATCTGGCCACGAGAATGATTATTACACTGGCAAAAATGAGGGCTGAAGGGAAACGACTGACAGACTTGATTGAAGGACTTCCGGAACCGGTGGACAGCTGTGAAATCCGATTGAGAATTAATTCTGCTGACTTTATTCAAACGGGATCGGATATCATTGCTGAAGTAGGCATTATGGCCGGAAATAAGGGCAACTGGGATTTGTTACCTGAGAATTATGAAGGAGTGCGTGTGAAATGTTCAGGGACAGGTCAGGATGGATGGTTCTTGTTGCGTTTATCGTTGCATGATCCCGTTCTCCCTTTGAATATTGAATCGAACGAACCCGGAGGTGTACAAAAAATAGCTCATGAATTATATGAGTTTTTTGGGCGTTTTGATAATCTTGATTTATCAGCATTTAAAAGATTTGAACTATGAGAATTATCAGAGAAAATACACTGGCCATGGTTGTGGATGTCCAGGAACGTTTGTTCCCGCACATGTATGAGCATGAGCAACTGGCGGTTAATATGAGAATTCTGGTTGAAGGACTGAAAGTTTTACAAGTCCCGGTAATCATAACCGAACAGTATAAAAAAGGGCTGGGGGAAACCATTCCCGCTCTTGCTGCACTGGTAGATGAATATCCGCATAGCGAGAAAACTGCCTTTAGTTGTTGCGATGACCCTGCGATTATGGAGAAAGTGGAGCTGTCGTCTAAGCGAACTGTGGTACTGGCGGGCATCGAAGCGCATATTTGTCTTTTGCAAACAGCGCTCGACTTGAAAGAACGTGGCTTTCACCCTGTTGTTGTAGAGGATTGTGTTGGTTCTCGGAATCCTGAAAATAAAAGGATTGCTATGGCTCGTCTGGTGCAGGAAGGAATTATTATCACCAGTTACGAATCTCTGTTGTTTGAGATGTGCCGGGTTTCCGGTACCGATGAATTTAAGGCTATCTCGAAACTGGTTAAGTAAGAGCTAAACTATGGGACGGATTTTCGGGTTGGGTGAAACAGTTCTCGATATTATCTTTAAAAATAACCAGCCGGTGGCATCGCGCCCCGGCGGTTCTGCGTTTAATGCCCTCGTGTCTCTTGCCCGGGCAGGGGAAGAGGTGGCTTTGATCAGTGAAATTGGACTTGAGGAAGTTGGCGAACAAATTGTTGATTTTCTTCAGGAGAACCGGGTCGGGACTTCCTGGCTTCATAGGTTTACCTCGGGTAAAACACCGGTTGCGCTGGCTTTTCTGGATGAAGAGAACAATGCTTCCTACCAGGTTTATAAAGATTTCCCTGAAGAGAGGTTCCAAATTTCGGGACCGGAATTCAGGCCGGGGGATATCCTGTTGTTTGGTTCTTTTTTTGCAGTGAATCCGGTACTTCGCAATCAGGTTGTTCCGTTGCTTCAAAAGGCTCGTGACCAGGGAGCTTACCTTATTTATGATCCCAACTTCAGGAAAAATCATCTTAACAACATAGCTGTTTATCGTCCACTGATTGAAGAAAATTTCTCGTTTGCTCATCTGGTAAGGGGCAGTGATGAAGATTTTGAGAATATTTATCCCGGAATGGATACAAATGAGGTGTTACAAAAAATTGGGGGATTTGATGCAATTGGACTTATTACGGCCAACAGTGATGGGGTATATGGGCTGATTGATGAACAATATTTTCACGTTGCTGCCAGGAGGATAAAGCCTGTTAGTACCATTGGAGCGGGGGATAACTTTAATGCCGGTTTGGCCTATGGGCTTAACAGGGAAAAACTCTCCGAAGGAGATCCTGAGAGATGGAAAACGATTGTGAAGAGTGCTGTCGAGTTTTCCACCAACGTATGTTTATCTTTTGATAATTATATCTCGAGGGAATTTGCTGCTACTTTAATGACAAGCAAAAAATAAGCATCCCAATTCGTAGAGACATTATAATAGTTTTTCTAAAAACTCATCAACCTCCTTAGCCTTATCGAAAACCTCACTCGCTCCGGCGTCAAACAATACTTTTTTATCCAATGGCCCGGTATTGATGGCAATGGTGTATATTTCTGCAGCGACAGATGATTCCACGCCCAGCGGTGCATTTTCGATTACGAGGGCTTCATTGGCCGCAAAACCTGCTTTTTTTAGTCCCATGAGATATGGTTCGGGATGAGGTTTTCCATGTATGACGTTGTATCCGGAGACAACCTCGTCAGGATGAACTCCAAAATCTTCGTGTAATCTTTCGAGGAGTATGGGTTGCTTGCTACCTGTGACAACGATAATTTTTTTTCCGGTGTCTCTGATTCTTTTCATCAATGCCTGCATGCCCGGGATTTTGTCCGCTTTAGGACGTAAATGCATGAGTCGGGTTTTCTCTTCGTATATTCCATTGATTTCTTCCGGGGTGGCTTCTCTGTTACATATCTGCTTTATGGCTTTTTTTATGGTAAAATCTCCTGTACTTCCTTCATTCAGGTAGGCTTCTTCTTTGGGAAAATTGATGTTGTATTTTTTGAATGCTTCAATCCATGTGGCGGCATGGTGTTTCATGCTGTCGTAAAGCACCCCGTCCATGTCAAATAGAATTGCATTTATTGTCTCAGGTATGTTGTTTGTCATCTGTTTTAGCTTTAAGAATGCAAAAATAGTAATAATACTTCCCTGTCCGAAATCCGGACCGTTTGTTTTGAGGCGGATTCATGAAAATTTGGTATTTTAGCAGAATTAGAGAAAAAATATAATTTGTACGAATGGAGTTTCCTTATATTAGTCTTCTTCCGGAGGTTGCCGAAGTTTTTCCGGATCTTAAACTGGGGTGTCTTGTATCTGAGGTGGTGATTGAAGAATCCGGTGTAGAGTTGCTTACGAGTATGCAGGAAGAAATAGAGAATCTTACTTCCCGACTGGATGCGGAGAAAATCCGGGAGATCTCACCGGTAAAATCGTTGAAACAAGCCTATAAAAAGCTGGGTAAGGATCCCAACAGATATCGTCCTGCAGCTGAATCTCTGCTTCGAAGGGTAAGTAAAGGCAAGGGGTTGTATCAGGTAAATAATGTAGTGGATTGTTTGAATCTGGTTTCTGTCAAAACAGGATTTTCCATTTGTGGCTACGATCTTAGCAAAATTAGTGGTGACGTAAATTTGGGCAAAGGAATGCCGGAAGAACCTTATGAAGGTATTGGGAGGGGTGTTTTGAATATAGAAAATCTTCCGGTTTTCAGAGATTCGAATGGAGCATTTGGAACACCTACAAGTGATTCTGCCAGGACTCTGATCGATGAGAAAACCAAACAGGTACTTATGATTGTTCCCTCTTTTGACGGGGATGGTGCCGGATTGGAGGAGACTATGTCTATGCTTTCGGAATTGTTGAGTAAGTATGTCAGTAATGCTTCTCCTGAAATAAAAGTGATATAAGAGATGATTGAAATATGTGCACTGGCATCGGGTAGTAACGGAAATTGTTATTACATAGGCAATGAAAATGAAGCGATACTTGTGGATGCGGGAATCAGCCGACGTCAGGTGTTGGAACGAATGAAAGAACGGGCCTTGAATCCTTTAAAGATCAAAGGAATATTAATTTCTCATGAACATGCCGATCATTTCCGGGGTGTGAGGGTGTTGAGTAAACAACTTGGTGTTCCGGTTTATATTACTGCGAAGTCGCTGGAGAAAAGCTGGGGGCCGAACCGTCCTGCTTTAATTGAAAAGTTTTCCCCGGGGGATCGACTTCAGATCGGAGGTTTTACAATTCATTCTTTCTTGAAACAGCATGATGCTGCTGAGCCTTGTAGTTTCAGAATAGAGCATGACGGAGTAAATGTGGGGGTGCTGACCGACATAGGGGCTCCTTGTGACAATGTTATTCAGCATTTTTCTTCCTGTCAGGCAGTGTTTCTCGAATCCAATTATGATGAGGAAATGTTGTGGAACGGGGTATATCCCTGGCATTTGAAAAACAGGGTAGCTTCAGAAGTTGGTCATTTATCCAATGCACAGGCAGTGGAACTTTTGAAAACGCATGGCGGAAATGATCTGGAGGTGGTCTTCCTGTCTCATTTGTCGGCCGAAAACAATACTCCGCAACTGGCACTGGAGGCTTTTAACAGCTTGTCCGACAGGTTTGATGTGAGACTGACCAATCGGTATGCTGCGGCGGAAGTCTTCAGATTGGAAAGGAAACCTGCTACAGTTTAAAATAAGAGTTTGGCTGACGGAATTCAGATATTTTAAAAAATAATTTTTGATTAAGATGGATTACAAAGATATTTTAATAAAAATCCGGCGTATAGTTCGTTCTATTAATTTGGAGTCCAAAAAGGTTCAGAAGGACTTCGGGGTCAGTATTCCACAGATTTTATGTCTTGAATTTTTGAAAGCTTCTCCCGGCTATCAGGCTACGCAGCGCTCTATACGTGACCACCTGAATCTGAACTCCAGTACTGTTACAGGAATAATCGGACGATTGGAGAAAAAAGGGTTTCTTGCCCGGCTGCCAAAATCCGGCGATAAGCGGGTTATGCATATTGCACTTACCTCCTCGGGCGATGCCTTGCTGGAGCGTACACCTGATTTATTGCAACAACGTTTGGATGAAAAATTGAAAGGACTCTCAGTCGATGAACTGGATCGGGTCGGCGGAGCATTGGATCTGCTTATTGAGATGTTGGAAATTGAAGCCAGTCACGTCGATGAAATGCCTTTGATTACCGGTGATTTTGAGTCGGATACAACTCCGGAGTAAGAATCGGCTGAACTGGCTTCCGGCTCTTAATTCCCGTCAAATTCTTTTTGGGTTAACGTAAAGAAATTCAAAAGTAATCCAGTATCAGGTTGACTCAACTACTAGCCTATTGGCATACTCTTTACCGGCCTAACTAGTGTTTGTCTATAAAGTCGGGAAAGTTTGTAAAAAGTCATGTGTCTGGTCAGAAAGTGCCAGTTGCAAAGTCTGCCCCGATTTTTTTTTCGGGGGCTTGCGAAGCCGCTAAAAACGGAGTCCCGAAGTAGCTTTTGTAAGGTTTTTTGAACAAAAAACCAACAAAAAGCACAATCGGGATGAGTATTTTGGCGGCAAGCATAACGACGCAAATGGTACTTTATGGACAAACACTAACTACTCTTCCCCAGCTTCTGTACAATAAATAATGTGATGATGGATGCGATCACACCCGGAACCACCGGGTCAAACCCGTAAGGAAGTTCAATTTTCAGAAAGTGGAATATGGCGAATACCGCTGCGCCTGAGGCCATTGACAATAATCCTGCCATGGGTTTGGGGTTTTTAAAGAAAATAAATCCGATTACCGGAGCCAGCAAACCACTTACCATGAAAGAGTAGGAGAGTAGCATCAAATCCAATACACTGGGCATAAATAAAGCCAGAACGAGTGCCAGGGCTCCGAGCACAAATGTCATAATTTGTGATACTTTCAGGGTATTCTCAGACTTCTTTATTTTGAAAATGTCTCTTACAAAATTTCCGGATGATGCCATCAGACAACTGTCTGCCGTGGACAGTATGGCGGAAAAATAGGCTGCCAAAATAATACCGAGAGCTCCGGTTGGCAGGATGTACTTGAGCATCATTGGCATGGCAGTTTCGCTGTCAATACCCACAGCTGCCTCAGCCGGAACCACTCCGTGGTCGATGGATACCTTGGCCATCAGGCCCAGAAAAACGCCGAGAAAGGCCATGACGGGATATTCAAACAACCCTGCAACAAACCAGGCCTTTTGTGCCTCCTTGCGTGAGGAGGCAGCATAAATCCGCTGATAGAGGGTCATGCCGATAAACCAGATGGGGATGATGGAAAATGCCCAGTTGACAATCACCGAACCTTTGATATTGGTCAGCGAGAGCATCTCCTTATCTACCGATTCCCGCAATACGTCTAATCCTCCCACATTGTAAATGGCAAAAGGAACCCCTACGAAAATGAGTCCGGAAAGCAGAATTGTCCATTGAATGGTGTCGGTATAAATGACGGCTTTGATTCCTCCCAGGGCTGTGTAAACCACAGCAATAATGCCCATTATCAGAGCAGCATTGTTTACACTAAGTCCGTCAATGGTTCCTGAGGTAAGCTTGGCTCCAGCAAGAATCTGACTGCTGGTAAATCCAAGATAACCCACTGCACTGATGATGCCTGCCCAGAAAGCAACTCTTTTGCCGTAATGGTGGCTTAACATTTCGGGAAATGTCTGGAATTTGCTGGTAAAGGCTATCTTGTAAACACGCGGAATTAGCACTGCTGCTGTAAGCCAGGCTCCTATAAGTCCGGTAAACAGGATCCATGAACCGGATAACCCCATAGCAAAACCCAAGCCGCCCAGTCCGATGGAGAAACCACCACCCACATCTGTTGCCACTACCGATAAACCCAGGTGCCAGCGGGTCATCTTCCGGCCACCTACGTAATAATCTTCAGAACTCTGGTTCTTTCTGTGAAACCAGAGACCTACCATAAGCATTGCGGCGATGTATATAAAGATGATGGTGAAATCTATCGGATGCATAGTGTCAATTGTTTTGCAGTGTGCAATGGAATCCTGATTTTAATCTCTCTGGAATTGTTGAAGTTCTTAGGTTGTTGCTCAACTCTCAACCCTCGCTTCTCAACCCTGCTTGTACCACACATTCATGCTTTCTATCTGCCCTGCAATGTGCGTATTGTTTACCAGAGTCCCTGTATAGCGGTATCCATTGTTTAGGAAGGTTTTATTCATGGAGGGAGATTTAAGTCGTGCAATGGTGTAGAATGATTTAAATCTGTTTTCTTTCAAGTGATTTTCCATGGTTCTTAAAAGATGGATGGCCATTTTTTTTCCTCGTTGCGAGGGAAGCACGGCAAAGTCGGTCATCTCTGCATTTTTAAGTGAGTCGTTGCACTCAGCAGAACTGATGCCAACCAGTTTTCCGTCCTGGAATACACCAAAATAACGAGTTTCTTCGCTCATCTCTTTTTTTAGGAATTCGGTGTCGAAGATGGGGAACGGATAACTTTCAAATACTTCGGCAAATACTTTAACCATTTCAGGTGTGTCTTCAGGAGTCAGCAATCTCAGAATATGAGAATTGTCCAACTCCGGAATTTCACTGTTTGCATCTGATAGTAACAATTGCTGAAAGATCTCCATCTCTTCACGGTTGGGATTTCTTCTTTCCGAATCGCGGTATTTAACCATGAAAAGTGCATCTTCCGCACCATTAAAAAAGCCGGGAACCAGCGCTTCAGTTTCATAACCGGCCATCCGGAAAGCGGCTCCGTATTTGGAGGGAACTTTGACAAAGAGCTTGGTATAACCGTTGCTCTTTGCCAAAGTGTCTATTTTGTCAATAATTCCGGGAAAGTCGGATGGCCACAGGTTCATGAGATAAATTCTGTTGCTCTCAGGTCCATGTTGTATGATCGATTGTCCGAGCTTCTCAGTCTTGTCCATTTTCATCCCTTCTTTGAAATCGTTCATTGTCTGACGGCACAAGTGATATGGCATCATCGTAATCAGACAGTAATTTTTCTATTCCGATGGCATTCTCTTCGTAGCCTTCCTGCAGATCCAGTTCCAGGTTACATTCCTCACAGTTCCGGTCGCAGGTAGTCTGCTGATAATTGTCGGGTTCTTTGTACGAGGTAATCACACCTTCGTAATTCCTGAGAATCACTCTGTTGGTTGACCAGGATATGATGTAGTTGGGCATTACAGGGATTTTACCCCCACCGCCGGGTGCGTCAATCACATAGGTTGGGACAGCAAATCCACTTGTATGGCCTATCAGACTTTCAATAATCTCAATCCCCTTGCCTACAGGTGTGCGGAAATGCGAGAGTCCTTCGGACAGGTCGCACTGATACAGATAGTACGGACGAACCCGGTTGGCAACGAGCTTGTGTACCAGATCTTTCATAATCCTGGGACAGTCATTCACATCGGCCAGCAATACCGACTGGTTACCCAAAGGAATGCCAGCGTCGGCCAGTTTTCTTAAGGCTTCTTTCGAAGATGAAGTGATTTCACGGGGATGGTTAAAGTGGGTATTAATCCATATCGGATGATGTTTCTTTAGCATATTTACCAAATCATCTGTGATGCGATAGGGAAGGACCACAGGTGTTCGGGTTCCGATGCGGATAACCTGGATATGGTCGATTTTTCTTAATTCTGTAAGAATCCAGTCCAGATAGTCATCTGAAAGCAGAAACGGATCACCTCCGGATAGCAATACGTCTCTGACCTGAGGTGTTTTACGGATGTAGTCCAGTCCGATTTCAACCTGTGATTTTCCGGGTACAAAATCTGTGTCGCCAACTTTTCTTTTTCTGGTACAGTGGCGGCAATACATGGCACATACATTGCTGACATGGAAAAGTACTCTGTCAGGGTAACGGTGAGTAATTCCTGGGACCGGGCTATCGGTATCTTCTGAAAGGGGGTCGCCCATTTCATATTGAGTGACGTGTAATTCTCTGTTGTCCAGAAATGACTGTTTGTAGATTGGGTCATGTCTGAAATTCTCTTTTTTGATCAGAGAGAGATAGTAAGGTGTGATGCTGAGAGGAAATTTCCCCTTTGTTTCTTCAAGTTGTTTCTTTTCCTCTTCCGGAAATTTAATTCCCGTTAGATCTTCAAACTTTTCAATTGTTTTAATTGAGTGTTTAAGATGCCATTTCCAGTCCCGCCAATTCGAAAGTTCGGAAGATGAATCAATTTGTGATGCAATTCTTTGTTGATTTGCAGTGAAGATTGCCATAATATTCAGTTTGGTGAATAATCAGTTTATTGGAATCAGGGTTAGTGAATCCGTGTTCGATGGGTTTTTTAGCCGGCAAAGCCGATTGTTTCTGCGCGACAAAATTAATCATTTTTTTTGAATTGGGAAAAAGGGAGGCAGCATGGTTGTTGTTTTTAAAGGCTTCTGTGTTGGTTAATTGGTTGAAAATATGGCTTGTAAGTGGGTGTTGGTTTTTGTGCTCACCATTGTTGTCGATGGGTGACAGGACAGTTGTTTTTTATTTTGTTGTGTGCGAACTAAATTTTCTAAGATTCATAAAAGATTGTTGACCCACTATTTCGGTTACAAGGGATAAATGTTGGTGTGCAACCATATTTTAGCCAAAGGGTAACCCGTTATCGGAAATTACGACATTTTTAGGGAAAGCGCTATTCAATATATGTGATTGTCGGATTATAATTTCAGGAATGCGTATGTTTCCTTGAACTATTCCCTGAAAATTGATAAAATTGTAACATATTGATAGGTGAAAAATCTTTGAATGTAGTTTCTTTGTAAGAAAAATATTATGGTAATAGATACTTTTGAAAATGCAGCGCGTTACTATATGCTGCATCCCGCCATGGAAATGGTGTTGGACTATTTGGAGAATCTTGGTCCTTCTGAGTTTGAAGCCGGAAGTGTTGAGCTGAGTGGTAGTGATGTTTTTGTTAATGCCATGGAGCAAACAACTGTTTCGGAGGATGAAGCAGTTTGGGAATCACATGAGAAGCATATAGACATTCATTATCTGATGGAAGGACATGAGATGATTAAGTATGCCGAGGAGTACAAGATGGAAGTGGAGGTTCCTTATGATGAGGGGAAAGACTGTACTTTATTTGTCGGGGATTCCGGAATGAAAGTCAATCATCCCAAGGGAGCTTTTGTGATATTTTTTCCTGAGGAGATTCACAAAGCAATGGTTACTGATGGTATTCCTTCCAAAGTGAAAAAGCTGGTAGGAAAAATCAAAGTGGATTAAACGGGTACGAATTATAAAAGGAAAAGGGGTGATTGCAGTAGTGCAGTCATCCCTTTTCAATATTATTTAGTGTTTGTCTATAAAGTCCAACTTCTGCGTTGTAGTTCAAAATCTAAATCCTCAAATACATTAGTATTCTGCGGTATAGATTTTTCACAAGCCTTGAATTAGAACGTTCTATCTCAAATACGTGAAAAACGCTTAGTTTATAGACAGGCACTATTTAGTATCTGCGTTGTCCCTGATTGCGGTTTCCACCAAATGAACGTTCACGACCTTCGCCTTTCGGACGGGCCTTTTTTACCACGATTGGGCTGTTGTCGAAGAGGCACTCGTTCAGGTCTTTGATGGCCTTCTGAGCAGCGTCATCTTCTTTCATTTCAACAAAACCAAAGCGTTTTGAGGATCCGGTTTCCCTGTCCATAATTACCTTGGCTGATACTACTTCGCCATATTCGGCGAACAAATCATTTAAGTCTTCGCTGGTTGTTGCGTCGCTTAACTTTGCTACAAAAAGATTCATTAAAAAAATGTTTGAGATGATTCACACTTAAGGGCACTGCCAATGCTCAGACCTTTTAGGGAAGAGCCTTGTAATTGTGCTGAAATAAGTGAAACCATAAAATGTAAATAAAAAGAAATAATATAATCCTGATAAGAAATTAAGGTTTTTCAGTCTTTGAGAAGAAGGCTCCAAAATCAAGAATAACGTGCCACATTGAGCTTGTCTAAACGTAGTTGTTGGTGATTTCTTGCAAAGACCAAATAGAAGTGTAGCAAGGCAATTCAGTTTATGCAAGCGTAAAAGAAGTGCAATACGTAAAAATCTATTGGGTACAAAGAAACAACCTTTTTCTGTTTTTTTGTTATTTTGGTATGTGAAAAATGTATAAATAATTAATCTTTGTTATGCTACTAAAGCCCGTTAGGACTGTTTTTTCTGCCGTTGTGATGATGTTGGCGCTGGGAAGTATCTACGCCTGGAGCATTTTCGTTCCCCGTTTGGTCGCTGAATATGGATTCTCGACCGGACAGACTCAACTTGTTTTTGGCGTGTTTATTGCCGTTTTCACGGTGGCAATGACTTTTGGGCGATCCTTGCTTGCTACCATGGGTGCAAAAAGGCTTGCATTCCTTTCTTCAGTGTTATATACCATCGGTTTCCTCTTGGTTCCGGTTTTTGGAATTCGTTTTCCAGTGCTGCTTTTTGGCATTTCCATTCTGGCAGGTATAGCCACCGGTTTTGGGTATCTGATATCTATTACCATTCCGGTGGAGTGGTATCCAAATAAAAAAGGGCTGGTTACAGGGGTGGTATCCGCCGGGTTTGGAGGAGGGGCTATTGTGGAATCAATGGTTGTTCAGGATCTGTTTGTTGCGGAAGTGGATTTGCCACAAATATTTTTATTGATAGGGCTGGGCAAAGGCTTAATTCTTTTGGTTGCTTCATTCTTTATTGAGCGCCCCACCCTTAGTAATGATTTGACTCCGTTGGAACCGATGAGTCGGTTATTAAGACAAGCCCCATTCCTGAAATTGTTTGTTGGAATCTTTACTGGGACTTTTGCAGGACTTTTGGTAGTTGGCAATCTTAAACCTATCGGTGAACAGTTCCCTATTGATGAAACGACCCTTGTTTTGGGCATCACGGTTTTTTCTATAGCCAATTTCACGGGGCGGTTGTTTTGGGGGTGGCTCAATGATTACGTAAACGGGAATGTGTTAATTCCATTGTCCTTGTTTTTAATGGGTGGCTTTACGCTTCTGATCGGAATTCTTCATCTCAGTCCGTTTCTCTATCTCGCCATTTCTTTTGGTGTTGGTTTTAGTTTTGGTGCCAACTTTGTCATTTATGCGAAAGAGACTGCCCAAATATATGGGTTAAACAATTTGGGAAAGATATATCCGTTCGTATTTCTGGGATATGGCGTCTCCGGTTTTGCCGGTCCTTTTACCGGTGGTGTTCTGAGGGATCTTTTCGGAAGCTATCAGAATCCTGCCCTTGTGGCTTTCGCTTTGTGTATTGTGGTTTTTTTTGTTATGATTTTATTTTTCCGAAAACAAACAGTGTCCGCATCTCAAAACAGATGATTGATAATTTCAGGCGTTAGGGCTACTCTCTAATTCTTCGGTAAAACGATAAATTGTCATTATTTTTGTTTTCTATTCAGATAGTTTATTGGCGTTGTTTTGGGAGCCTTTAATGAAATGAGCATGGCAATGATCGCGTCAAGGTAGTATGTATAAGTTCTTGCATGCGAGTTCCATCAAGCCAATAACTTAGTTAAATTATTGGCTTAAGTTTATAGTCGCGTGTGTTTGTTTAGAGATTGCTTCGGGCCAACCCTGGCAATGACGTTCTTTTACCTTAATATGGAAGAGGTTGGCAGAGGGCATTGCCCGAAGCAAACTTAAATTGAAAAAACGTTACTTTAAACTATAGCCAAATTGTTTACTGATGAAATTATCAGAGTTGGGATTATTTTTTTTTAAGAAACTTCAGCAATTAAATATTATGCAAAAACTAACATTTTTATTTCTGACAATTATTCTTTTCGGTTCGGTGGTGGATGCTCAAAAAAAGCAGATTACCATTGAAGATATTACGAAAGCAGGGAGTTTTACTGCCAAACGAATCGACGGGCTTCGCTCCATGAATGATGGGGTGCATTATACGGCGTTGGAAGATGGTGGAACCAGAATTGTTAAGTATTCCTACAAAACAGGAGAGGCCGTGGAAGTGGTTTTTGACATTGAGAATATCAAACGTAATCCTGATGAAGTCAGCAAAATCAATGGGTATGAATTTAGTCCGGATGAAACAAAGATATTGGTTTACAATGATGTGGAGCGCATTTATCGTCGCTCTTTTCTTGCCAGCTATTATGTTTACGACCGAAAATACAGGGAACTGATTCCTCTTGCTGATGAAGGTAAACAACAGGTTCCTGCTTTCTCTCCTGACAGTTACAAGATTGCCTATGTCCGGAACAATAATATTTATCTGAAAAAGTTACGTTTTGGAACCACCAGTGCCATAACCGAAGATGGTGAAGAAAACAAAATCATCAATGGAATTCCTGACTGGGTTTACGAGGAGGAGTTTGGATACAACAGAGCGTTTGAGTGGTCTCCCGACGGTGAGGACCTGGCTTATGTGAAGTTCGATGAATCCGGGGTTAAGCAGTTTTCTTTTCCTTTGTATAAAGGAGCTCATCCTTCTCGGGAAGAGTTTTCGCTTTATCCCGGACAGTACGAATTCAAATATCCAAAAGCCGGTGAGGCCAATTCAAAAGTATCTGTGCATGTTTTTAATGTGAAAAACCGTACCACCAAGACAATAGATGTCGGGGAATTGGATGATTTTTATGTGCCAAGACTTCGCTGGAGCTATCATCCCGATAAGTTGGGGATTTTGAAAATGAACCGCTTGCAAAACCAACTGGAGTTATTTATTGCCAATCCGGCTTCAGGAGTTGCCAATGTGTTATTGACGGTACGGGAAGATAAGTTTATTACCGAAAATGTCCTGGATAATATTCAGTTTTTGCCCGATGGAAATCATTTTGTTTATGTTGGTCAGGATGATGGATTCAATCATCTTTATCTATATTCCATGGCCGGGATTCAGGTGCGGCAATTGACTTCCGGAGAATGGGATATTACCGATTTTTACGGGTTTGATGCAGACGAGGAGGTCTTTTATTTTCAGGCTGCTAAAGAGTCCCCGCTTAAGCGGGAGGTTTATTCGGTGGATATGAAAGGAGAGGAGATGGTTCGAATCACTCCTGATGAGGGATTTAATTCAGCGCATTTTAGTGATAACTTCAGGTATTTTGTGAATACTGTTTCTTCTGCCAATGAAGTCCCCGTGGTTTCGGTATATGAAGCAGAGGGTGATCTTGTGCGGGTGATTGAAGATAATAGTGATTTGGCTGAGAGACTGGCCACTTATGATGTTCCGCATAAAGAGTTTTTTCAGTTTAAGACTTCCGAGGGCATTTTGCTCAACGGTTATATGATCAAGCCACTGGATTTTGATGCGCAAAATCGCTATCCTGTACTGATGTCTCAGTACAGTGGCCCCAACTCTCAGGAAGTTCTTGACAGGTATGGAGTCAACTGGGAGCAATACCTTGCTTTGAACGGTTACCTGGTAGTTTCTGTAGATGGTCGTGGTACCGGCGCCAGGGGGGAAGAGTTTCAAAAATCTACGTATAAACAACTGGGACGGCTGGAGTCAGATGATCAGATTGAGACTGCCAGATATCTTGGAGGTTTGAGTTATGTTGATGCTTCCCGCATTGGTATCTGGGGATGGAGTTTTGGAGGTTATATGTCCTCAATTTGTCTGAGTAGAAGCGACCTCTTTAAAGTCGGTATTGCTGTTGCTCCGGTGACCAATTGGAGGTATTATGATACCATTTATACCGAACGTTTCATGCGTAAACCACAACAGAATCCAAATGGATATGACGATAACAGTCCCATTAATATGGCTGAGAATTTAAGTGGCCGGTTATTTCTGATTCATGGTAGCGCTGATGACAATGTGCATTTTCAGAACACCATGGAATATGCCGAGCAATTGATCCAGGCGGGTAAGCAGTTTGATATGTTTGTTTATCCTAACCGGAACCACAGTATTTATGGTGGAAACACCCGTTATCACCTTTATACTATGATGAGTCAGTATCTTTTTGATAATTTGTAGCAATGCACAATCCTGCCCGTCGTTTCTTCGACCACCTGCTAACTATTGAGGAAAACGAAACTTTTTCGCTTGACGAAAAGGTCATACGGTTGCGTTTATCCCTGGAGCAATGTTGTAAATTTCTTACCCGGGAAGATGGTCTGTCTTTTTCCAATCTGTTCGGGCGGTTGGAGTATTTATGCAATAAAAAGCAACTTGACAAAAGGCAAAAGAGCCGGTTGCATGAGTTTAGAATATTTGCCAATAAGGTTGTTCGACAGACTTCAACATCCGGAATTGATGAATACTACAGGGGGCTAAAGGTTCTGGCACAGTCTTACGGACTTTTCTTTGGGGTGGAGATTCCATCTGATGTGAGAAGTTTGTATGCTACCCGCGAACTTGGAGAGGAATTCAAAGGGAGTTATCATGTCAATCCTTCCGGCTTTCGGGCCATGCTGTTGAAAATTGACACCGAAAATCATGAGTTACTGGTACAGCCTGATGTTTCCGGAGAGTCCTCTCCCGTGATTGTGTTGTATGATGTTCAGGGCGTGAATGATGATTTGACTCCTTCGGTGGAGTTGATGCAACCCGGACAGCAGCTTCAGCTGCTTGAAACACATAGAAATAAGGATGGTAAAGTGGTTGCAGGCCTTATTGTGCTGGAACCTGATTATTTACTTGATGTTACTTCAGTTGCCAAATGTTTTCAGAACATTCAGGGACGAAAAATAAGGGCTTTTGAACTGTTTTTTGTGGGTCGCTCCGAAACCCGGAAATTGTCTAAAGCCATTCATAAGGGAAATGTGGCCAACCTTTTTTTTGATGAGCTACTTAATGAGCAACCGGGGGCAGTGAAAGAGTTCCGGAGTGTGCTGATGGATTCATTCCGCTTATTTCCGCTTCCTTATACTTCGCTTGATGGAATAAATAAAGGCTATTTTGATGAGTTGGAAGAGCAGTTTTCAAATCTCAGACGTGTGGTGGACCGTGATTTTCTGAAAGGAGACCATCAGCCTATCGATCGCAGGAAGAGTAATCTGGAAGTTTCCCTGATGAGTCCTGAGGTTGGGTTGCAGGGGCGGATGGACCTTTTTGATGAAACTTCCAGTGAAAGTGGTAGTTATCAATCCAAAATCATCGAGCTCAAGTCGGGCAAACTGCCGTTTCCTTCGCATGATGCGTCGGTGGTGGCCGAAGATCATGCCGCCCAGGTTCGGATGTATAATATGATGGCTCAAAGGGTGCTGGGGTATAATCCGAAAAAGATATTTAATGCGGTACTTTATTCTGCCTCTTCCAATAGCGGTGAAGCTTTGCGTTATGTCTCCCATTTTAAGAGTTTCGAACGTGAAATACTGAACGTAAGAAATCAGATTGTCTCCTGGGAATATCGGTTTGCGGCAGATTATGCGCCATTTTCGTTTAGTGAGGATTTTGTCAGGAGTCTGGACTTGAAGAAATATGGATTAAATATCTCAGATAAAAGGTTTTCATGGTTTTTTAATAAGTTTCTGGATTTTAAACATCTGATACTAGAGCGGATAACCCCTCTGGAACGGGCTTATTTTTTTTCTTTTGTATCTTTTATCAGCCGGGAAAAAATTCTCAGTAAGGTTGGCGATGGGGAATACACCAAGGGGTTATCGGCTCTTTGGAACAAAACAGACCTGACAGATGAAGATGCTTTTAACGAATTGCGTAATCTGACAATTAAAGAGAATTATGCCGATACCGAAAGTGCATCAATTACGCTGAAACGACCGTTAAACGGGGATAAGTTTATCAATTTCAGACGGGGAGATATTTGTGTTTTGTATCCTCATCATAAGGAGAAAGCACTTGCCACACAGCATCGGGTATTGAAGTGTTCCATCGAATCACTCAGTAATGATGAGGTTTGCGTCCGGTTGCGGCAAAAACAGAGTTCTTTAGACTACTTTAATGGCTTTGCTTCATGGGTTTTGGAGCATGACTCGCTGGACAATAATTTTGAACAGATGCATGCAGGATTGTTTGAATTTCTTAAACTTCCCGAAGCACGTCGTAAGCTGTTACTGGGACTCATTCCTCCTCAAACGTCCGGAAGTGAGGTGCGGGAACTTGTCTCAAAAGAGGCCCGTTATTTGGAGGAGAGCCGTATGGAACAAAACCGTGTACTCTCTGAAGCACTGAATGCCAAAGATTACTATTTACTGGTGGGACCACCCGGAACCGGCAAAACTAAACTCTTTTTGAAGCGTTTGGTGGAAGAACTTATTCATGAAACTTCTCTGAATGTTCTCTTGGTCAGTTATACCAATCGCGCCGTTGATGAAATGTGTTCTTCGGTTCGTGGCATGGTGAACGACCGGATGATCCGCATTGGGTCTTCTCTCGGGTGTGATCGGATACATGAGGATTTGTTACTGGACAATACGATAAAACCTTTAAACAACCGTAAAGAGATTCGCCATCTTATTGAAGAAACCCGTCTTTTTGCCGGAACGTTGTCTTCTGTGCTTGGAAAAAACGAGTTGTTTGAGTTGAAGCAATTTGATGTTGTTATTGTGGATGAAGCCTCTCAGATTTTGGAGCCCAATATTATTCACCTGTTGGGGAGGGTGAAAAAGTTTGTGCTGATAGGGGATGAGCGTCAGTTGCCTGCGGTAGTTACCCAGTCACCCGTAGAATCTGTGGTGGATGCTGAAGAATTGAAGGCCATTGGTCTTTTTGATCGTCGCAATTCCTTTTTTGAACGAATGCTTTATTTGTGCAAGAGAAACAACTGGGATTCTGTTTGGGGTGAACTGACCTTCCAGGGACGTATGCATCCCGATTTGTCCGGCTTTGCAAATGAGTATTTTTACAATAATAAGCTCAAAACCGCTGCCTTATCGCATCAAAAGGGGCAACTGGTAACTGATGGGTTTGTTGCTGATACAGAAATATCTGCATTGATTGCGGCACAAAGGATGGTTTTTATTCCCTCCACTTTTTCAGCCCGTGATATTTCTGAAAAATACAACCCGCTTGAGGCAGCGCTCATCAGCAAACTGCTGAAGGAACTGGTGACTGTTCATGGCTTTAGGAGCGACGAGGAGATCGTGGAGCGTGTTGGAATTATTACCCCGTACCGAAATCAGATTGCGGCGATCCGTGACCAGTTGGAAAGAGATGGTTTTAGTTGCTTTGATTCCATTCAAACCGATACGGTGGAGCGTTACCAGGGAAGTCAGAAAGATTTTATTCTTGTGTCGTTTTGTATGAATAAGCCTTCTCAACTGGATTTTCTGGTGCAAAACCGGGTGAGGATTGAAGACAGATCCGGTGACCGGATGGTACCCGTTGAGGTGGATAGAAAGCTGAATGTAACGCTCACCAGGGCCCGCAAACAAATTATCCTGACAGGAAATGAGGCCGTCCTGGGGCACGATGCCATTTATGGTGCTTTGATTGACGATATTCGCAAAAATGGAGGATATTTTCAGAAAGGTGCCAGGGCCATTGTTGAAGATTAGAATGGGGTGACAAAACGCCTTGAACTTGAACTTTCTATCTCAAACACGTGAAAAACGTTTAGTTTATGGACAGACACTTCTATAAGCAAACCCCGGCTATCATCACTCAACTTCGTATTAAGACCAGTTTTAAATTACATCCTCTGCTTCAATTTATTTCCATTTCAACTCCGGATTACCTTTTTTCCTTTATTCGAATTATAACTATCTGAAAGGGCGTTTTTTAACAGTATTTTGGTCTTTTTTTTTCGAGCGAAGTCGGAATGTTCGAATATTTAAATATTTGTATAACAGAATCTTTGAGGTGTTTGGAGATTGCTCCGTTTTGTTATATTTGTGATGCTTTTTTGAAAGAAATATTATCAAATTTAAACACATTATAGAAAATGGGATTAAAAATTATTGTTCTTGCCAAGCAGGTGCCCGATACCCGCAATGTGGGCAAGGATGCCATGAAAGCCGATGGTACAGTGAACCGTGCGGCTCTGCCGGCTATTTTCAACCCGGAAGACCTTAATGCGTTGGAACAGGCCCTGAGATTGAAAGACAAATATCCGGGAACTACCGTGACTTTGTTGACCATGGGGCCCGGACGTGCTGCCGACATCATTCGTGAAGGCTTGTTTCGTGGTGCTGATGATGGGATTTTGCTGACCGATCGTGCTTTCGCAGGTTCTGACACACTTGCTACTTCTTATGCCATTTCCTGTGCTATCAGGAAAATAGCGAAGTATGATCTGATCATTGCCGGTCGGCAAGCCATTGATGGTGATACCGCACAGGTTGGGCCGCAGGTGGCCGAGAAAATAGGTATTCCACAGGTTACTTATGGTGAAGAGATCTACAGTGTTGAAAAAGGAAAAATTTCCATGAAACGCCGTCTGGAAAGAGGTGTGGAGACTGTTGAGTGTCCGGTGCCTGCAGTGGTAACCATTAATAGTTCGGCTTCTGCCTGTCGTCCGCGTAACGCCAAATTGGTGCAGAAATACAAACATGCACAAACAATTACCGAACGTCAGAATCAGGCTGAAGATTACATTGATCTGACCAACGACCGTCCTTATTTGAACATTCCCGAATGGAGTGTCAATGATATCGAAAGCGATCTTCAGATGCTTGGATTATCGGGATCACCCACCAAAGTGAAACAGATCGAGAACGTGGTTTTTCAGGCCAAGGAATCAAGGAAAATCCAGGCCAATGATCAGGAGATTGAAGAGCTGGTGAAAGAACTGATTGCCAATCATACCATTGGTTAGAGACGGCTTACGAACTTAAAACGAATTTAGAAATGGACAATATATTTGTTATTTGTGAAATTGAAGATGGCAAGGTGGCCGATGTAAGTCTTGAATTACTTACCAAGGGAAGGTCACTGGCCAATCAGCTCAATTGCAAACTGGAGGCTCTTGCTCTGGGCCATAAACTGAAGGGTATTGAAGATCAGATTTATCCTTATGGCGCTGATGTTGTGCACGTGGGAGACGATAAACGTCTGGAACCATACACTACACTGCCTTTTACTTCCATTATTATGGAGCTCTTTAAAAAGGAGAAGCCACAGATTGCACTGCTTGGTGCCACGACTATGGGACGTGATCTTGGTCCACGGGTTTCTTCTGCCTTGCAGAGCGGTCTAACGGCCGACTGTACTGCTCTTGAAATTGGTGATCATGAAGATAAAAAAGCTAAAAAGACTTATAAGAATCTTCTCTATCAGATAAGGCCTGCTTTCGGAGGTAACATTGTGGCTACCATTATCAATCCCGACTGTCGTCCTCAGATGGCTACCGTTCGCGAAGGCGTAATGAAAAAAGAGGTGTTCTCGAAAACGCATAAGGGAACTTTAAAAACGATTGACGCAGGGGCAATTCTGAAGCCAGAAGATAATGTTGTGAAGGTGATTGAGCGTCACATTGAGAAGAACCGTGTCAACATCAAAAACTCCTCTATTATTATTTCAGGAGGGTATGGAATGGCTTCCAAAGAGAACTTCTCCGTATTGTATGAGTTGGCTGAGGTATTGGGAGGTGAAGTTGGAGCTTCACGTGCGGCAGTTGATGCCGGTTTTGCCGATCATGACCGGCAGGTTGGACAGACAGGTGTGACTGTTCGTCCCAAACTTTATATTGCCTGTGGTATCTCAGGACAGATTCAGCATACAGCAGGAATGGAAGAGTCATCCATGGTTATTGCCATTAACAATGATCCGGGAGCTCCCATCAATAAAATTGCCGATTATGTGATTACTGGTGATGTGATGGATATTATTCCCAAGCTTATCAAATCCTATAAAAAGAACTCCAAATAGAGTTTTTTCAATGTTGTATCTTTTGATCCGAAAGCACTTGATGTTTTTCAGGACAGATAAATAAAAGAGAAAAAATGGCTAATTTTTTTACAGATAATCCGGATCTTAAATTTCATCTTTCACACCCGTTGATGAAAAAGATCGTGGCCCTCAAAGAGAATAATTTTGAGGACAAGGACAAGTTTGATTATGCCCCGCTGGACTTTGAAGATGCCATGGACAGCTACGAAAAGGTGTTGGAAATAGTGGGGGAGATCAGTGGCGATATTGTGGCTCCAAATGCGGAAGGTGTTGATGCTGAAGGCCCGAAAATTGAAAACAATGAGGTGGTCTATGCCAAAGGAACTCAGGAAAACCTGGATGCTTTGGTCAAAGCCGGTCTCATGGGGATTACACTTCCCCGTAAATATGAAGGACTTAACTTCCCCATTGTTCCTTACATTATGGCGGCTGATCTGGTCTCACGTGCCGATGCCGGTTTTGTGAATATCTGGGGACTGCAGGATTGTGCCGAGACCATTAACGAATTTGCTGATGAAGATCAGAAAATGCGCTTTCTGCCTCGTATTTCCAGAGGGGAGACTGCTGCAATGGATCTTACAGAACCCGATGCCGGATCAGACCTTCAGGCTGTGCAGCTGAAAGCTACTTTCAATGAAAAGGATGGTAAATGGTATCTTAATGGTGTAAAGCGCTTTATTACCAATGGCGATGGCGATGTTTCACTGGTTCTTGCACGTTCTGAAGAGGGGACTACTGATGGTCGCGGGTTGTCTATGTTCATTTATGATCGTGCTCACAAGGCGGTGAAAATCCGTAGGATTGAGAATAAAATGGGTATTAAGGGATCGCCCACCTGTGAACTGGTATTTAAAGATGCACCTGCCGAATTGGTAGGATCCCGTAAACTGGGACTTATCAAGTATGTGATGGCACTGATGAATGGTGCCCGCCTGGGAATTGGTGCTCAGTCGGTGGGTCTCAGTGAAGCGGCTTACCGTGAAGCATTGGAGTATGCCAAAGAGCGGGAGCAGTTTGGGAAAAGCATCATTAAATTTCCCGCTGTATATGAGTTGCTGGCAACCATGAAGGCAAAACTGGATGCTTCCCGTACTTTGCTTTATGAAACAAGTCGTTACGTAGATGTTTACAAGGCTTACATGCACCTCTCCGAGAAGCGCCAACTTACGAAGGAGGAGCGTGATGACATGAAGTACTATCAACGTTTGGCTGATTTCTTTACACCACTGCTTAAGGGAATGAGTAGTGAGTATTGCAACCAGCTGGCCTATGATGCATTACAGATTCACGGGGGTAGTGGCTTTATGAAAGATTATCCCATTGAACGCATTTATCGGGATGCCCGCATTACCACCATCTATGAAGGTACCACACAGCTTCAGGTGGTTGCTGCCATTCGTGGGGTGACTACAGATGGTTATCTGAAACGTATCCGCGAGTTTGAGGCCATGTCTTTACGCCCGGAGTTGCACGGTTATCGTCGTACCCTTATCGGGATGACCGAAGAGTATGAAAAGGCGGTTAAAGCAGTTGTTGCAGTAAAAGACAATGAGTATCTTGATTTCCATGCCCGTCGTTTGGTGGAAATGGCAGGACACATCATTATGGGCTATTTGCTGTTGCTTGATACCGAACGGGATGATAAGTTCCGTAACTCAACCGAGATCTATATCCAGATGGGACGGGCCGAGAACCGTGCACGTGCTGAGTTTATTGCCAATTCCTCATTGGATGATTTGGGACAATTTAAACAGGTTCAGGAATCGGTTTAACAGAAACCAAACTACTAAAATAAAGAAATGCAGCACTCCTGAGGGTTTGCTGCATTTTTTGTTCTTGAGTGGAAGTAGTGTTTTCTTTGAATTGTATTCTCTGTGAAAGTTGTACTTAGCGTGCATTATTTCTTTAGGAACCAAGGCTTTCCCTTTTATGGAATGCATAAAGTTTTTTGATAAGTTGCTATGCTCTCACCTCTCAACCCTCACCTCTCAACCCTCAACCCTGATCCCTCACTGATTTATCCACTCCTTAAAACTTCTGGCTCTTTCGCGGCTTACCACAATTCTCTCCTGTGCGTCGGGTCTGGTTTTAACAATAAGTTTTCCGTTAAACCAGTTTTCCACCTTATGGATGGCGTCGATGTTTAGGATATATTGGCGGTTTGCTCTGAAAAATATGACAGGATCCAGTTCTTTCTCCAATTTGTCGAGGGTGTAATCCACGATGTGGTGATGGTTGTCAAAAGTCACTGCCGTGGTGATTTTATTGGCACTAATGAGCCAGGCTACTTTTTCAGTATCCACTTTCTGGAATCCGTCAGCCAGATTGGTCAGCAGCCTTGAGCGATAGGTGCTGGTCCGGGAGTCAAGAAGTTTGGAAAGTGACAGATAATCAAAACCTATATTTGAAGGTGACTCTTTATCCTGAAAGAGTCGTTCATATTTCTTGATGGCTTCTGTCAGCTTCTGTTGGTTGATGGGTTTTAACAAATAGTCAATACTGTTGACTTTAAAAGCCTGAATGGCGTATTCATCATAGGCAGTGGTGAAGATGATCATTCCGGATACTTCGGTCTTTTCGAATATCTCGAAACTGCTTCCGTCCGAAAGCTGAATGTCCATGAATATTAAATCCGGCTGGGGTGAGCTCTGAAGGAATTCAACGGTTGCTTCCACACTATCGGTTTCACCAATAATTTCCCAATCAGGTCGTAATTTCTTTACGTTGTCCCTGAGCAGGCGACGGGTTGGAAATTCATCCTCTACAATCAGAATTCTCATAGTTTTATGGTTTTATTCATATTGATAAAGCAATGGAAACTCTACGCAAAAAGATGTTTCCGTCTTTTTAATTTTTATGGGGTCACCGGTGAGCATTTCGTATCGTTTGGAGATATTATCCAGACCAGTGCCCGTTCCGTGAATGTTTGTTTTGGGTTGTAGATTATTACACACTGTCATGTTTTTTTTATCCTTGATGCCAAGTTGGATGGTAAGCGGGTGCTTCTCTGATGCCTGGTTGTGCTTAATGGCATTTTCAATGAGCAGTTGCAAAGACATGGGAGGGAGGTGATGATCCATGAAAGCTTCAGGGATTTCTATAAGTACCTTCAACGAATTGCCCATCCGTTGCTGGTGGAGAAAGATAAAATCATTTAAAAACTCCAGTTCTTCACGCACAGGTACGGTAAGGTCATTTTTCTTTTGCAGAAGATACCGGTAAACATCTGCAAGTTTTTGAGCGAATTCAATGGCTGTTTCGGGATTGTAATGAATCTCCGAAATCAGAGTACTGAAACTGTTGAATAGAAAGTGGGGGTTGAGCTGGTTTTGCAACACTTTATAGTCGGAAAGTAATTTGGCCTGCTTGAGTGCTTCGGCTTCTAAAACAGATTTCTTCCAGTTGAGGAAAAAACTTTTGAGAAACAGCGTGCTGTTGAATAAGAGCACGAAAATTAATCCGAAGATGAAAACCAACAAAGCAGACATAAAAAAGTGTTGTTGCCGGTAAACATCATCCGGAAGACTGATAAAAGCGATTATCCCTATAAAAAGGGTCCATAATAAGCTCCATCCCAGTTGCTGCCGGGTTCGTAAGGTTATCTTGAAAAACCAGGGAGATTTTCTGTCCAGAACTCTGTTGATGATAATGTTTCCTTCGCTGATGAGGTTGAAGGCTATTATGGATATGATAAATGGAGGAGCCAGGGGCTCAGGAGATTCGCCATATAAAAAATAGACCAGCAGAATTACAGAAAAACCAATGGCAGAGACAATCAGAAAGCGGAAAACTGTTGGTTTAATACCTTTTCCGATGATCGATACGGGTGTTCTGGTAAACTCTTCCGGTATTTGATTGGGCTGTTTTCTCATGCTAAAATTATTTTTTTACCGATAAACGTCCTGTTGCTTTTAGATAATAGGTGTGCATGAGTTTTAGAGAAGTTTCAGCATCGATGTACTCACTTCTGGCCTTTTGCCATTGTACCTGTGCTTCCAGTAAATCCACCAGGGGTTCCATTCCTTCCTCAAAAAGCGATTGGCTTGTTTCCAGGTTTTCCTGTGCCTGTTCCAGTGCTTTTTCTGTAAGTTCCAGGCGGGTAAATGATTCTTCCAGGTTGAAGCGGGCGCGGGCAATGTCTAGTTGGAGGAGCTTTTCATTTTCTTCCAGTTCCATGCGTGCCACTTCTGTTTCAAGTTGCGCTTTTGATAATCTGTTTCGTTCTTCAAACCACTTAAAAATGGGTATTTTAACTGAAGCCATGGCTGAAAAGGCCATCTCATCAGTTCCCTGACCGTTTATTTCAAGCCCTCCAAGATAACTGTATCCCGCAGAGATTCCTATCTGAGGCAACATTTCGGCACGAGCCAATTTCTCTTGATGTTGTTTTACGGCAATGGCATCGTTCAGGAGCTGATATTCCGGACGGTCGGACGGATTGTTACCATCGGCCGGACGAATATCAGGGAGTTCTGTTTCTTCTGTTTCATCGATGTGTAATTCTGTCTCAAGGGGTAACCCAATGATCCGGCACAGGTTCATGGCAGCCAGTTGTAAACCACTGTTTGCTTTTTGTTTCAGGAGTATCGCTTCATTGCGCTTAACCTGAACTTTCAGCAATTCGTTGCGGGTGGACATTCCTTCCCGGTTGGTTGCCTCAATGGTTGCCTCCAGCGAATCGAGCAATACTTTATACTCATTGGCAGCTTTTTTTTTCTCTTTGACCGCCAGATACTGAAAATAAGCGGCATCCACACTGGAAATTACTTCCGATTTTTTCAGATCCATTTGCTTCTTTGACATCTCTATGCCTGTGCCTGCCAGTTTGTTGGCTGCTCTGATTTTACCGCCCAGGTAAACAGGCTGCTCAAGCTGAACGCCTGCAGTGGTAACTCCCTCCATGCCGATGTTCAGGTTCATGTCGGGCATCATGGCATACATATTAAATACCGGGTTGCCATCTGGTCCGGTTACCGGCTGACCAGTATTGGGATTCATCTGAACGTTGGGCTGCATCTCTCCATTTTGTCCGGGGGTGTAGGTGGGCAGGTATCCTCCTTCCAGGGAGTACTCCAGAGGATCCGGTTTGTAAAAATACAATCCCGAAGCACTCAGTTTTGGCAGGTGTTGAGCCCGGGCAATTTTGCCGGAAAGAAGGGCCTGTTCATGGCGGTTTTCCGAAATTTTAATCTGGCGGGAATAATCCAGCGCCATTTCCCGGCATTTTTGCTGATTTAGTTCTACCTGTGCGGATGCAGCGAATGAAGATATCAGTACAAGCGCAATTGGTGTGATGTATTTAATGATTTTCATAGAATCAGGCATTTTCTTTTTTTTTGGCTTTTTTGCTTAATGGATGAATAACGTTGTAGAAAAGGGCATACAGCACCGGCATCATCAGTAGAGTAATGATGGTCCCGATGAGTAGTCCTGCCATCATGGTGACAGCCATAGAACCGAACATGGCATCTGTAACCAGTGGAATCATTCCCAGAATTGTGGTTAGTGATGCCATCATTACCGGTCTTAACCGTGAAGTGGAAGCATCCATGAGGGCGGCGAACCGTTGTTTGCCTTCCTTGACCTGCAACTCCACCTCTTCCAGTAATACCACGCCATTCTTTATCATCATCCCCATCAGTCCTAAGGCCCCAACAATGGCCACAAACCCGAATTCCTTGCCTGAGACAAGCATTCCAAGCACGATGCCAATGATGGCCAGCGGAAGACTGAAGATGATAATCAGTGGCTTTTTATAGTCGTTAAAAAGGGCTATTAATACTGCTATCATCAGAACAATGGCCAGCGGAAGGTACATAAAGAGGTACTTTTGTGATTCGGAGCTGGCTTCATACTCTCCCTGCCATTCCATTGTGTACCCCGGGGGTAGCGGAATGTCCTCAATTTCCGGAAGAATGCTTTTGCGAACATCTTCGGCCGTTAGTCCCGGTGCTGGGTTGCATTGTGCTTTTATGGCCCGTTGACCGTTGTATCGACGCACAACTGGCTCTTCCCAATGTACATCAATGCTTTGTATTGCCTGGTTCATGGGGACCGCTCCAACCGTTGATTCCACAATATCGGATATGGATATGGCTCCCGACATCACTGCTTTTAGATTGTCCGGGTCAAGATTGCTTAGTGATGGCAGCATGCTGAAAGCAGGCGATGTCTCCAGATTTTCAACCGGTTCTCCATCGTTATCTGTACTTTTTACATAAATGGGAATCGAGCGTGTGCCGTCGTAAAAATTGCCAATGGGTAGTCCGTCTGTGGCAGTCAGAAGTGACAATGCTATGTCCGGACGTGTCAGACCTGTTCTTCGCGCCATCGGCTGATTGTAATCAGCCATCAGTACTTTTGATGAGGGTTCCCAGTCATCCGTAATCAGTTGGGCTCCTGGATCTTCTTCCATGATGTTTTTTGCCTGGGCTGTGAGTTCTTTTAATACAGCAGGGTCGGGACCGGTAAAGAGTACTTCTACCGGAAACTTTTTGTACATCAGGTTGTAACGCTTAACTCTGGCATAAGCCTGAGGATAGTTTTCGGTTAGGTACTTTTGTAATTTCGGCAACATTCCCGGCAGTTCATCTGCATCTGCAAAATCCACAATCAATTCCCCGTAGTTCATTGCTGGTTCGGCTATGGACCGCACCAGGTTGTAACGCGATGGAGTTCCCCCCAGGCTGGTGGTGACATTAGTTATCTCAGGAAGCTCCATCAAATGTTGCTCAATTTCAGCCAAATCCGCATCTACCGTTTCAATACGTGTACCGACAGGCATCTTGTATTCGATGTAAAGCTGATTATAGGTGAGATCCGGGAAAAAAGTCTGGGGAATCAGTGGAAACAGTAAAGCACTTGCGCCCATCAGCAGCGTGACAATTCCGATGGCTACCGTTTTGTGATAGAGCAGGTAACTGAGCCATCGTCTGTGAATGCTGTATATCCTGGTGCTGTAGAGCTTTTTCTCTTCTCCTTCGGTTGCTTCTTTTTGTTTAAACTGTTTGTCGGCCATCATAGGGGCCTGTGTGAGGGCCAACACCCAGCTCAGAAGGAGCGAAACGGCCAGTACAATAAACAAATCACGGACATACTCACCTGAGGTGTCCGGCGATAGAAAAATGGGAAGAAAAGCAAAAATGGCGATGAGGGTTGCACCCAGCAGGGGCCATGCAGTTTTTTTGGCGGTATTGACCAGTGCTTTTTTCTTTTTCATGCCGTTTTGCAGGTCTATGAGGATGCCGTCCACAATAACAATGGCATTATCCACCAACATTCCCATGGCCACGATGAGCGATGCCAGCGATACCCGTTGAAGCGTTCCGTTGAACAGATTTAAAACCACAAATGACCCCAGAATAGTCAGCAATAGACCACTTCCGATTATGATTCCACTGCGCCAGCCCATTGATAACATCAGGATGAGAATGACGATGGCTACCGATTGCGCCAGATTGAACATAAACGTGGAGATGGCATTGCTTACCTTATCCGGCTGAAAAAATACCTTTTTGAAGTCGATGCCGGCCGGAATTCTGGATTGCTTTAACTCTGTAAGGCGCTGATCAACTGCTTCACCCAGTTTTATGACATTTCCGCCACTCTGCATGGCAATTGAGATGCCCAGCGCAGGCTGAGAATTATAGCGCATGGCTTCCCGGTACGGGGTGTCAGCAGTTCTTTCAATATCTGCAATGTCATCCAGGCGAACCTGATCGTCCTCATGTCCCTGAATAATCAGGTTGCGGATATCGTTGATGTCGTCGAAATCGTTGGTGACATCTACTCTGATGCGTTCCCGGCCTGCTTCAAAATATCCGGCATACACAGTCTCATTCTGGCTGTCCAGGGCCATCAGGACCTCTGAGGGATGAACTCCAAGACTGGCCATTTTTTCCTGATGTATATTGATGTTTATGCAGGGAGGCCGGTCGCCGAAAATTTTCACACGTTTTACATCGGGGAGGCTTTCAATCTCCTGTTTGATGAGCATTCCGTAATCATGCATCTCATCAAAAGAAAAACCATCAGCTGTCATGGCATAAAAAAGCCCGTAAACATCCCCAAAATCATCAACTACGATGGGAGGATTTGCTTTTGCCGGTAACTGTGAGGCTGCACGGTTCACTTTTCTGCGGAGAATATCCCATTTTTGCTCTATCTCATCCGGAGAGATGGTGGGATCAAGCTCAACGGTAATTTCCGAATAATCAGCTTCCGAACGGGATTCTATTTTTTTGATGTCGCCCATGGTTTTGATGGCTTTTTCAAGCACATCTGTCACTTCCAGTTCTGTTTCATGGGCCGATGCACCGGGATAAATCGTGACCACCAGGGCTTGTTTTACCTTTATTTCAGGATCTTCAAGTTTACTCATAGATTGAAAAGACATAATGCCTCCAACTGCGAGAACTACCAGAAAAAAGTAAAAAAGTATTTTGTTTTTGAATGCAAATTCTGTCATGGTTGAGCAGATATTTATTGTCTTTGCGAGAAAGTATATGATTTTTTATGCTTGTTGAGTTGATTGGGGGTTACAAAAGTCCTCCTACATTGCTTTTAGTCGGAGCAGGCATCCTGCGAACTTTCTGACCTTCGGTAAGATTGTGGACACCCGCGCTTACAATGATTTCTGATCCCTGAAAATCTCCTTTTACCACTGCGATGCCTGATGATCTGACTTTAATGATTTTCACCTTTTTTGCGCTGACTGTTTCATCCTCTTCATTAAAAACCCATATTTCGGAGCTGCCTGATTTTTCAAATATGGCAGAAGATGGCAATTCAAAAAGGGGGGATTTATCTGTTTGGTATTGAATGATGACTTCTGCACTCATCCCCGGCAGAATGATATCCCGGGCATTTGCTTTTAAACTGAAATAAGCGGGATAAAGTCCGTTTAGATTGGCTTGAGAGACAATATTTCTTAGTTCCAGGGGCCACTCCTTCCCCGGCAGAGAGGAAGACTGACAGGAAAAACGCCGGAAATCTTCTTTTTTCAGGAAATCGGAAGCCGGAAGATGGGCAATAATTTCAAATTCCTTATTGTTGTAGAACGAAATTACGGGCATTCCTGCATCAACAGTTTCCCCTTGTTCAAAAAATATTTTGCTGATATGGCCGGCGAAGGGTGCTTTTAGTTTGGTGTCTTCCAGTGCATTGGAGTGTGCCTCATATTTTGCCGAAATTTGTTTTAATCCTGAAACTGCTTTTTCGTAGTCGTTTGCCGATATTTTGTCTTTTTTATAAAGTGCTGTGATTCTTTCCACTTCACTTTTTACCTCACGGTATTTGGCTTCTGTTGCCTGAAGTTGAACCCGGTAATCACGCGGATCAATTTGTGCTAAAACATCTCCCTTATTTACTGTATCTCCTTCTTTTACATTGACCTTCAATATGGGGCCTGCCACTCTGAAAGATAATTTTACTTCAGAGGCCGATTTGATTCTCGCAGGATATTTTTTTGTCAGCACCGATTCAATCTGACGGATTTCTGTTGTTTTAATAATGGCCGGAAGTTCTTCCTTTTGCTGCTTTTGAGAGCAGGAAGAAAAGAGGAGTATTGCCGAAACAATACAGAAGTTAAGTATTACAGGGTTTCTCATTGTTGAATTTTGTTTTCTTGTTTCGTATTTCCGTGCAAAAGTATTTTAACAGCTACATAATTTAAGAAAACAATTACTGAAGTCCAATAAATCGGTTCTGAAGTGTCGGTTTTTAAATAAAAAACGGACTGCAAATGTGCAATCCGTTTCCTTTTTGGAAAAAAAAATCCTTTTTACCCGGAATCAGCCTAACCTAGTGCCAAGTCAAGGCGTGTGAAAAATCTAAACCGCAGAATACTAATGTATTTGAGGATTTAGATTTTGAGCAACAACGCAGAAGTTGGACTTTATATACAAACACTATATATACAAACACTAACCTAATCTGTGATAGGTAATGGCTACAATTAATAAATCTCTTCTCGTTTGTAAAATCCGCTTTCAATGAGCACTTTATCAATATTTTCTTTGGTGACGGGAATGGAGCTGATTTGAACGGTGGGGACATCTTTAAATCCGTTGTTGGAATAAGTGATTTCATGAGTTTTGTCCAGCTTTTCTCCGTTCAGGATATCAACAGCAACATCTGCTGCTTTGTAGGCTATCTGCTTAAGCGGATGATACATTGTCATATGCTGTGTGCCTTCCACAATCCGGCGGCATGACTCTAACTGAGCGTCCTGTCCGGTAATGATTACTTTGCCTGCCAAATCATATTTTTCCAAAACCTCTATGCAGCCAACCGACATCCCGTCGAAACATGATACTATTGCGTCAATTGGTTCAGGATTGGCTTTCATGAGCTGTTCCAGTTCGTGTGCGGCATTCACCGGATTCCAGCTTTCAATAAAAGTTTTATAGAGGATGTTTATTTTTCCGGCATCAATATGTGGTTGTAATGTTTCATCGATGGATTCCATTAATTCAACAGCGTTTTTGTCAAATCTGTCACCATTAAGGATGACGTAATTTCCGGATGGTTTTTGTTTTAAGGCATAACCGACCATGTCTTTTCCCAGTTCGTCATTGTTACCACTGATGTAAACATCCAGGTCAGAGTTGGCAATCAGTCGGTTGTAAGCAATCACCGGAATATCTCTGGCTTTGGCTTCTTTTACAATATTTTCCGCTGTGTTGATATTTACGGCAATAAGAGTAAGTAGGTCAATGCCATCTTCCATCATTTGAATGGCTTTTTCGTATTGAACGGCATCATTGTCGCCTGCATGGTCAATGACGACATTGACACCCAATTCTTTAGCTCGTTCTTTAAAAAACTGACTTTCTTTATTGAAACGGATGGTGACATTTGAGCTGTAGAGGAAGCCAATTTTCTTTCCTTCACTCTTTTTGCATGAAGGAAGTGCTGTGAATAAAACAACCAATAATGTGAATGAAAGGATTGAAGTAATTAGTTTTTTTGTATTCATTTTCCTTTTGTTTTCTGAATAAAATAAGTGAAAAAAGAAAAGGTTAAAGATAGTTTGAGCGAAAATAAGTCTTTTTTATCTTTTTATTTTGAAATGGTAGAAAATTTTTAAAATTTTGAAGAATTATTTATTGTAAGGTATTGTTTCGTGTTCTTTCTATTTCTGGTCGAATGCAGAGCTATCCTTATTGTAAAATAAGTATGGAAGTCTGGTTTCTTAAATCTGCCACATCTTATCCAAATATGTTTGGGTATAGTGGGAGAATAAAAGAATTTTGGAGTTCCGCCACGTCAATTAATTCAGACTGTTTTTATACTGAACAAACGAACATGATATTTTTAAGCAGAATATCACCAGTTTTTTATTTTTAACCTGGTTAATACATGAATCTTCGTAATGAGATGTTCAAACAGAAAGAAATAATGGCAACCACAAATAAAAATTCAGAAGGGAAAAATAAATTATATTCATTCCAATTTTTATTGAGGACGCCACTTTTTTGCAGGTAGTTGAACATTGCAATAGATTAGTTATGAAGTGTTCAGGTTAAAAAAAAGAATCTGCAACAGTTCGGTGATGTCTTGAACCTTTCCTCAAACCCTCAGATGTTTTTCGCCGGATAATTGTCACTATCCTGGTTTTTTGATTTAATAATAATATAATCCGCAAAAGATGAATTGGAGAGATTTGAGTATCAGTAGTAAAATCAGGGGCAGTATTGCAGCTGTGGTAGTTTTAACCTTATTGATGGGTGGGTTTACCTTATATAGTCTTTTCGAGATAGGCAGTGGTGTTAATGATCTGTCTGAGAAATATATTCCCACTGTCAATGAAGCCAGTCTTGTGGATCAAAACTGGCGAAAACTCACAGAAGTTACCCGCTCATACGATTTTTCTGCCCAGCCATATTTCGATGAAGTTTTTGATAGGTACTATACACAAATGATGGTTGCCCTGAATAATCTGATAGAAATGGAGGGAGAGGGGGCTCGTAGCAGTGAATTTAGTGAGTTAAAGAAAAAAATGGAAGCCTACGCCGCCATGTATGAGGACTATAGTGAGGCACAAAAGTCAGCTTCTAACCATCGTGAATTGATGAGAATGGCAGGAGAGGAGTTGGTTGATTTATCAGGGAACTATCGTACGAATGTTCGTTATCAGCAATTTATTAATCGTGCTTTGGGACTTTGGGGTGTTGTGCAGGCAAAGGATTATACCCGGGAAGCTGTCGCTCTGGATACTGAATTATCAAAAGCGCGAACTTTGCAGACAGATATTAATGCAGCCTATTTGTCAGGGGCTGTAACAGCTACGCTGAATGATTTTGTCTCTTCAGCAATTTCTTTTATTGAGCACTACCAGAAAGCCAGGTTTGCCGAGGTTAAAAGATATGAACTTGGTAAAGAAATTATGTGGGATACCCGTGCTATTGCGGACATGGGACAAGGAGATATAAAGGGGATGGGGAATCAAAGTGCCCGCATTGTTGATAATATTCAAACGCTGGTTATCGCTGCCCTCATTGTACTTCTTCTTGTCGGGTTAATTCTGGCACTGTTACTGCCAAACTCCATTGCAAACCCTATTATTCAGGGGGTTGGACTGGCCGAGAAAGTCGCAGCAGGAAATCTTTCCGTCCGTTTTGATACCAATCGAAAAGATGAAGTGGGACGTTTGGGTGTTGCCTTGGATAATATGGTTAAGAATTTGCGGGTTATTATCGGTGATATTACCGAAGGTACCCGGGAAATGGTGGAAGCGAGTACTTCTCTTTCACGGGAATCCACCGAACTGGCAGAAGGTGCAAGTGAACAAGCCTCGGCTGCTGAGGAGGTTTCATCTTCCATGGAAGAGATGCATGCCAATATTCAGCAAAACACCGATAATGCCCGGGAGACTGAAACTATAGCCCGTAAAGCTGCTGAAGATATGAATAGCAGTAATGAAATAACTGAAAGAGCAGCTGAATTTTTGGAGCAGATTACCTCCAAAATTTCTGTTATTGGGGATATTGCTTTTCAAACCAATATACTTGCATTGAATGCAGCAGTGGAAGCCGCGAGAGCGGGGATTGAAGGACGTGGTTTTGCGGTTGTTGCTGCCGAGGTGCGTAAGTTGGCCGAACGTAGTCAGCAGGCTGCTAACGATATTAATAAAGTGTCGGGAATGACTATCAATTCTTCCCGAGAGTCACGCGAGATGTTGCTTGCCCTTACACCGGAAATTGAAAAAACAGCAGGCCTGATTCAGGAGATATCAGTGGCTTCGTTGGAACAGGTTACAGGGGTTGAACAGATCAATAATGCACTTCAGCAGCTGAATCAGGTAACACAGAGGAATGCTTCCAACTCGGAAGAGATCAACTCTGCAGCTCTGAGAATTGAGAAGCTTTCTGAACGTCTGGAACGAGCGATTTCTGTTTTTAGTTTGTCAGAGGAAAATCGTAAGAAAGATGTAAATGAATCCGGGACTCCCGCTGTTTCTGAAGAATCTGATAAAGCGACAAAAGTAGAAAAAGAAGAAGAGGGAGCTAACTGTTCTGTTTCCCAGAGTCAGCTGAAAGCCAAAGCAAAAGGGAAAACACCCGATTTTGATTTGGGCGGTTTTGGTTCAGATGATTATGAGAAATTTTAAGCAGGTGGTGTAAACTTTATTGACTTTCACTTAACAATTCCGGCGGGGGTTGATTTTCGGAAAACCGGAAAGCAATTCCCGCCTTCTTATTGGCTGTATGCCTTAGCTCGTGGTTTTCAGGTAGTTATGAATTTATCCGGTTGAGAGGATGGGAGAGGGAAGAACAAAACCTTCAATGTGTTGTGGATGCCACGGTTGGTGCATATAGCTTTGTTGTACAGAGTTTAATCATCGTTAATTGACTTTGATATGATGTCACTAATCCTGTTTTATTTTTCTCAAAAGTCCTCCAATGGGCAGCTAATAATAAAAAATCAGGAACTAGAATTATTAGGCCAAAAATCAAATTATTATTTACTGCCACAACTATAGATACTATAAAAATCAGCAGATAATTAAATAGTCGGCCAAACAAATAATAATCCATTAAGCTAACAGAAAGTTTTGAGTCCTCAAGTTTTGCCTTTATCCTCAATGAAATATACCTTTTTATCAGACCTTTTCTTGTTTGATATATCGTAAACTTTCCCCAATCAAATTTTCCAAAATATTCTTTATCCAGTTTATTTGGAATCCATATCGATTGTCTATAATCTTCGGTTGTATCAACGTATTTGACTATACTTTTGAAGAATGAGTCAAAATCTGGCAAATCATATTTTTTTTTACTCCACATAACAATTGAAATAATTAATCAACGAAACCCCAGGTTATCTTTTTAATTACTTTATCATTTAGCTTCCACTCTGAATATATTTCCCCTTGGTATTGAGGATCCCATTTTGTGTGTTCAATAAATCTAACTGGTATTTCACTGTCATAACCATAAAACTTGCCAGCTAAAATCAACGAGTCAAATGTAAAATCAAGAATTGCTGTGCTAAACAAGTCGGTTGTATCTCTATTATTAATCAAATATTGATCTTCTATCTGCCTAACAGATAGCGGTGTGTTTGAAAATTGAATGAGTATTTGTTTGTGATTTCTTGAATCATCATGCATGATAATTGACTCCAAGTCCGAACTAGAAAAGGTCAGTGTACAATTATCAATTTCAAGACTGATATTTCCGTCTACAAAAGTTGAGTCAGAGTAAATTAAGAATCTATTTTCAGTGCCATACATTACCAACAACTTTGGCTGAGAGCAGCTGAAAAATAAAAGCATCAAAGCTAATATCTTAATGTAACGCATTGGTCTCTATAAATTTCGCCCAACTTTTTTTTAAAGTTAATATAGATTGCCTTAAGGCCTGTTTGAATCTCTCACCTCACTTCTGCCTTCTGCCTGGATAGCTATTCACACCCGTTGTCTGCCCCATTGCCTTTAGCTCATAGCTCGTAGCTCATAGCTCATAGCTCATCCCTCATCCCTCACCGCTCAACCCTCACCGCTCAACCCTCACTTCTTCCCCCTTCACTCATCCGGTGTGTCCGGAGGCGTTTGTGGCTCCCGGTTTTCCGAAGTCTGAGGAGCATTTTGGTTTTTTAATTCGGGGTATTCTACCCTTGCGTGGTAGATGTTTTTGAGTTTTTGTTTAAACACTTCCTTTACCTGGGTGATCTCACGGAATGTTATTGGTGCATTTACGAACTGGTTTTCGTCAATCTGACTTTCAATAATATTTTCCACCAGTTTTTCAATTTCCTCATCGGTGTAATTCTTAAGGCTTCGTGAAGCTGCTTCTACGGCATCTGCCATCATCAGGATTGCTGTTTCTTTGGTAAAGGGAGTGGGTCCGGGGTAGGTAAATTGGGATATGTCCGGCTCTTTATCCGGATTCTCATTCAGGTAGGAGTTATAGAAATACTTAGTTTTAGTGGTTCCCTGATGTGTACGGATAAAATCGATTATCTGCTCCGGGATCTTGTGTTTTCTTGCAATTTTCACCCCTTTTTCGATATGTTGAATGATGGATTGGGCGCTTTTTTCATAATCCAGATTTGTGTGAGGATTGAAACCCGTGTTTTGGTTCTCGGTAAAAAAGATGGGTGAAACAGTTTTCCCAATATCGTGGTACATGGCTCCGGCTCTTACCAGCAATGGATTTCCCCCAATGCGGTAAACTGCTTCCTGGGCAAGGTTCCCCACCTGCAGGGAGTGTTGAAATGAACCGGGAGCTTTTTCTGCCAGTTTACGCAATAGTGGATGATTGGTGTCAGAGAGTTCCACCAGTGTGACATCAGAGATGAAACCAAAAGCTTTTTCAAAAACATAAATGAGTGGATAAACCAGCAATATGAAGGCACCGTTGATGAAAAACTGACCGTAAAGCGACAAATTGATGTTTTGTAAGTCACCTTCCTGCAGAATGGCCATTGCCGTGTAGAAGCCGGAATAGGCAATTACAATAAAAATTGATGCCCTCACCAGTTGTTCGCGACGAACCATTCTAAACAGACTGAAAATAGCAATCAATCCGATGGGAACCTGCATATATACGAATTCAAAACTGTTTTGAGTGAAAAAAGCTCCCATCAGTATGGTAATAACATGCATGAAGAAGGCCAGCCTGGAATCAAAGAATGTGCGAATGATAATTGGCAATATGGCAAATGGAATGATGTAAAGCGGAAAGAAATCAAACAACCTTGACAGTCTGACAAGTAATAACATTCCGATAACCATGATCAGCATAAAGGATATGGATAACAGATTGTTATAAACATCACGTCTGAAGAAATAAAGGAACAGGTATATCAATCCCATAAAAAGAAAGGTGAAGAGCACCTGACCCAGTAAAATGAAGTAGTAGCCCGATCCGCTTCCCAGAGATATCTCGTACTCTTTCTTAAGGGAATCAAGTATTTTTACTGTCTTGTCGTCGATGATCTCTCCGGTGTCAACAATCCTCTGACCCGATAGCACAATGCCACTGGTAAGGCTAAGGTTTTTGAGTATCTTATCCCTTTCCCTGGTGGTGCGTTCGAGGTCATAATTAATATTTGGTTCCAGGTATTTATTAATCTGGAGGTCGGAAACCAGATTGTCCAGCACTTGCTGATCAACTTCAGTCAACACTTTCATTTGCCTGAATATGTGCAACGTGATTTGCTGATAAGCGCTCTGATAATTATGAAACTCACTGAGCCCAGAGGGTTCGGCGAAATTATTCCTGACAAGAATTAACTCGAAAGAGGGGCCTGCATTAATGTATTGTTCGGGTAAATTAATTAATCCTTTGTTATAGATTTTAATCAATTCATTCCTTGTAGTTTCTTTGACTATACTCCAGAGACTGGAGTCTTTTCTTTCAGGGGTTTTCTCCAGAAACGGGTATTTTTCTGATAAATTCTCTTTCTTATTTTCAAATTCAATGCTTATTCTGTTGGCTTGTTCGGCCTTTCGTAGTGTGTCGAAATTGAAGTAAGGACGAAAATTGTCAAGAATACTGTCTCTTTCGTTTTCTAATTCGGCCTGACTTTTATATACCGGAAAATCAAAAGGGGCGATAAGCATCTCATGTTTCCATGGTTTCCCCTTGCTGTATTCATATGGGAATTTTCCCTCCCTGGGCAAAATATAAACCACCAGTGCAATGGCAGAGAGAAATATTAAGATACGATAGATCCCGGTAGCGTTATCTTTGATGTTGGAAAAGAAACGTGACATAATATGTAATGTTTTGTCTTGTAAAACCTGATTTTATCACCATGACCGTTAAAAAAATGACGGTCTGTTGTTATGTGATTTTATTTTCTTATTTTGAGTGTCATCCAAAAAGTTAGAACATCGTCAAATTCAGGTAAGTTGACGAAATTTTGGCTTTTTAGAATGCGCACTGATATAAAGTACTAATATAGTGAAAAGGTTCAGCCGGATGGTGTGTTGGCTCTACTTTTTGGTCTGCTTTTTGTTTAAAAAGACCGTATGATATTACAAATATATTATTTATGACACAATCCATTTGTACTTACGGATTTATTCCGGTTCGCACAGAGCCTGCAGAAGGGGCTCAGCTGGAAACTCAGATATTGTTTGGTGAAAGTTTTGATTTACTTGAGCATGTGCCCGGATGGTACCAGGTACAGTGTCATTATGACGGTTACCAGGGGTGGATCGATGATAAATTGGTGACAAAAATGGAGGAGCGTGATGTTGAACACTGGAATCGTTCTTCGGGGCATATCGTTATGAAACCGTTTGTGAAAGTAATTCGAGAATCCGATTCCACACCTATGCTTCTTTCTTCCGGAAGTAGGGTGGTATTTAACAGTGAGGATCGGAATGCCATAAGGATTGGCTCAGAGGAATTTTTCTGGCAGGGGAATTTGCCTAGCGGACGAATTGATTTGGAAGAAGTGGCACGTGGTTACCTCAATGCCCCTTATCTGTGGGGTGGTCGTACCTTTTATGGCATCGACTGCAGCGGATTGGTTCAGAATGTTTATAAGGCAGGGGGTGTTTTTTTGCCCCGGAATGCTTCTCAGCAAATAAATTATGGGGAGGTGGTGAGCTTTGTGGAAGAGGCCGGAACGGGCGATTTGGCCTTTTTCGATAATGAGGAGGGGGAAATAATCCATGTTGGCCTGTGCCTCGGTCAGGGACGAATATTACATGCCAGCGGTGCTGTTCGTATTGATGCTTTTGATCATCAGGGAATTTACAATAAAGATCAACGCCGCTATACGCACCACCTCAGAGTTATAAAAAGAATTATTCACTCATCTGAATTAAATTTCGGATAAGTTATATTTACCTGAATGCAACAAAAATACTGTTACGATTATCCCCGTCCTGCTGTCACTGCCGATGTGGTAGCCTTGGCAGGTAACTCCCTGCAGGAGGCAAAACTGTTACTGATTCGACGCGAAAAACCTCCTTTTCAGGATATGTGGGCTTTGCCCGGCGGTTTTGCCGAAATGAATGAGGATATTGAAACAACTGCTGTTCGGGAACTGGAAGAAGAAACCGGTCTTCGTGGTGTTGAAATTCATCAGATTGGTGCTTTTGGAAAAGTTGGGCGAGATCCCCGTCATCGAACGGTTACTGTGGCATTTTTATCTCCCCTGGAGAGGATTGCTGATGTAAAAGGAGCTGATGACGCATCGGATGCCAGGTGGTTTCCGCTTGAAGAGTTGCCCCCACTGGCTTTTGACCATAAAGAAATTGTAAATCAGGGTGTGGAACTGTGGGAGAAAATGGATCGGAAGGATAAGGGGTAGGAGGGGAAGGTGAGTATAGAGGTAGAGGGCTGGAAGTTAGAGGGGAGAAAAAACCCGAAAACATCCTTATTGCTCATCTCTCAATCTGAAGGAAGCCTGACCAAACTCAAGTCTCACAACTCAGAACACACAACTCAGAATTCAAAGCCCATTCATCTCATCAAGTATCAAACTTGCTTCAGGGCCTTTATTAAACAGCAGGTCGAGAATGCTCAAATTGGGTTGAAACCCGTGGCGTTCATCAAAAACCTGTTTGTAAGGGATGGTTGATGTGCCTGTGAGTTCTGCATTAATGGCTTTTTTGGGGTGGATATGTTCTCTCAGATCTAAACTGTCATTTTTAGGTGAATCAAAAAAATCTTCTGTAAAATTGATTTCCACATTTATTCCAATCAATTCGCAAATCAGCCGCGTGCTATCCAGATTAAAATCAAGGAGTCGGGTATGTTTTTTTGTAAAAAAAGGTTCTAATTCATCTGCATAAAACTGAAAAAAGGGAGACGAATTATAGGCTGAAACCAACGAATGCCAATGGTTGTGTTGCCAGGGGGTATGGTAGGCAATTTTCACATCCTTGTCATACACTTTTTTGTTTTTTTCCTTTTCCACCGGTACGGTTAGAGAGAGCGGACCGTTGGCCGCCATTATATGATATCGGTTCCGGTATGTTTGCCTGGTGTAGTGCGAATAACTTTCAATAATAACTTTTCCTTTTGATAATTGCGCAAAATATTCCACAGGCCCGAAGCAGGCCTGGCAAAGCAATGGTGTCTCTGACATGTTGATATTCTTTCTGAGTGTTATTCCTTCTCTGGTATTTCAGGGTTTTCCGGCTTTATCACTTCATCCTTTGGATGTTCAAAAGGTTGTTTTTCTTTCTTTTCTTTCTTTTTTCCGGAGGAGCGGAAGGAGAAAATTACGCCCACGATTAATCCCAGAAGGAATGCAACAATAAGCAATACCGACAAGGGGAGGTAGGGCTCCCAGATAAAAAACTTAAAAGCAACTTCACCGGCATTTTGAACTGAGAAAAAAACCAGTATAAGGGCTGCTATTACAAAACCCCAAAGAGAAAATGACTGTTTGCGCATCGTTGTAGTCTTTATATGTTTATAAGGGTTTCCCATTCCTCAATTCCCATTCCTCAACCCTCATTCCTCTCCCAAATGTATGAATTCTTCGGGGATTTTTCCAATAACATGGTTTTCGGGCAGTAAACCCCAAAATCGACTGTCGAAGGATTTTGGCCTGTTGTCACCCATCACCCAGTAATAATCCATTTTAAACGTATAAAAATTCCGTGGTCGGCCGTTCATGAATATCCTGCCGTCTTCCAGAGCCAAACTATTTCCTTCATAAACCGTGATGGCCCGTTTGTAAATACTCAGGTTTTCACGAGTTAAACGAATGGTACTTCCTTTACCCGGAATTTTTACAGGTCCCATAAAATCGGTATTCCAGCCGGTTGATTTATCAAAGGGAAAAGTGTGGATGTCCGGAACATTTCTTTCCAGTAATGCGGGGTTTAGATGTTGGCGAATGGTGTCGGGAAGTTTTTGATAGGATTCCCTGGTCATTTCCACAATCAGGTTGCCGCTTTGTTGGTAATGATTTAGAAAACATTTCCGTTTTTCAGCTCTTTTAAAGGCTTCTTCCGTATTGTCCCATCGAAATTTTTTGATGACAGTACCTGCAAGATCAGCTTCCTGATTGTTTATCAAAAGTACTCCGTTGTAAATGGTGACTGTATCTCCCGGCAGCCCTGCAAGGCGTTTTACAAAGCGGGGGCGATTTTTAACTTCAAGCGGAACCAGATTGCCCCATTTGCGGATTTGTCTGAGCCGGTCAAAGTTATTGTAATGACGCTTAAGGTAGTAGTAGCTTTCATCGGGGCGGTTCTCCAAAATGGTGTCCCCCTCAGGAAAATTAAATAGTATCACATCACCTTTTTGCAAATCCGAGGTTCCCTTCATTCTGAAATACTTATCCGGGTTTTCAGGAAACCTCCGCGGACCGGGCACCAATTTGTTTACGATAATGTAATCGCCGGGATTGATTGCTTTTTCCATGGATGCTGAGGGCACCGAGATAAGTTCCACCCCGAAGCGATAGATTAAAAGGCCTGCTCCCAGCCCGATTCCGGAAATCCACAGTGCCAGGATGGTGTTGAAGATCTTAGGGTGCTTCCGGACAAAGGCAACTTTTAATGTGGCGTACTGTTTTCTGTATCGCCACTTTAACCAAAGCAAAATTAAGGCTGCCAGTGGTATCCAGATAATATGGAACCACAGAGCAGCGCAAATGATAAGAAATGTAAGCGTTATTGTGTAAATCAGTCGAATCATTTTATTCTCCTGCGTATTTGAAGAAACGATCCCAGCGGATATTCATCGGAAATGACTTGTTTTTATCCAGAGACAGCCAAACCAAAAGCGGTTTGCCAATGATATGGTCTTCCGGCACAAATCCCCAGTATCTTGAGTCGGCGGAGTTGTGGCGGTTGTCTCCCAGCATAAAATAATAATCCATCCGGAACGTATATTCATTGGCCGGTTCTCCATTGATATATATTTGCTGATTTTTTACTTCCAGCGAATTGCCTTCGTAATTCCGGATGATTCGCTCATACAACAGAATGTTTTCCGGAGTAATGTTGACAGAAGTTCCCTTTTGAGGCATCACAACGGGGCCGTAGTTGTCTCTACTCCAAGGGAAGTTTGTACTGTAAGGGAATACCTGCATTCCGGAACTGTCAGGTTCTGATTCGGCAATGGCAATTTGCTCAATGAAGGGCATTTTCTTTATTTGGTCCACCATGGATTGTGTCAAAGGCAACGAGTAGTAGGGCCCCGGACGTCCGGCATATCTCTCTGGATCACTGATGTCCAAACGTTCATAAAACTTTTTGTTCAGCGTTGTGCCATCCGTGATGATGTGATAATTGTGCTGAACACCTTCCGGTTCTTCAAACAACTCTCCGTTGATGAAAATGCGGTTGTTCTTGATTTGAAAGGTGTCGCCCGGAAGCGCAACACATCTTTTTACATAGTTGTCACGTCTGTCAACCGGCCGACCTATGACTTCTCCAAAATCACGGGGGTTGTTTTTTACAAATTCGGCACCCAGTTTTCGCTCCATCAGACGCTGCTGGTATTCGGGAAGATTTTTATAGTCACTATTTTCAGATCCCCTCAGACGACTTTGACCATATTGTCTGATGATGTTAAAATACGATGGATTGGGCTGAAGAAACGCCACGGTATCCCCGGCGGGAAAGTTGAAAACTACGATGTCTCCTCTTTCAACTTTACCAAATCCTGACAGTCGCCTGTAATCCCATTGTGGTTTCTCGCTGTATGATTTGGTGTTGATGATGGGAAAAGTGTTTTGGACCAACGGGAAAGAGAGGGGAGTTTGAGGAATTCTCGGACCATAACTCATCTTGCTCACAAAAAGGTGGTCGCCAACCAGTAGGGTTTTTTCCAGAGAGGAGGTTGGGATTTTATAGTTCTGAAAGAAAAAGATGTTTATAAGATAAACTGCAACCAGCGCGAAAACCAGTGCGTCGAGCCACTCTTTCCATGCGGGTGGTTTGCTGCCGTCTTTGGTTTTTTTCCAGGCATCCCAGGGAATAAACCTGGTGATGTAAAGGTCAAAAATAACGGGAAGTCCCAGTAAAAACCAGAAGTTCTCCAACCAGATGACCCATAAAACAAATAAAAGGGCTGCGATACTGAATTTTATCCAACTTGCCCTTTTTACATTCTGCAGTTTTATCATTGTAGGTTATGTTTTTGTTAAACGCACAGACGCAATGCCAGCACGACATTGCGCCCCTGTGTTGTGTTGTTAGAATTTAAGCATGTCGCGCATGCCCAGGAAGCCTTTGTTTTTGGCTGCGAACTCGGCAGCAAGAACCGCGCCAAGAGCGAATCCCTGACGTGATTTGGCACTGTGATGAATGGTGATTTCATCCACTTCCGATTCGTATTTGACGGTGTGAATTCCCGGGACGTCACCTTCTCGTTCTGCTTTTATGACCAGATCGCTCTCTTTTTCTCCTTTGTCGAGTTTCCACTCTTTTTTACGATCGATTTTTTCCAGCAGATCCTCAGCAAGCGTGATGGCGGTTCCACTTGGGGCATCTAGTTTCTGGGTGTGGTGCACTTCTGTCATCTCCACATCATAATCGTCCAGATCGTTCATGATTTTTGCCAGGTGTCGGTTGAGTTCAAAAAGGATATTTACTCCAACACTGAAATTAGAAGCATAAAAGAATGTCTGGCCCTCTTGTTCACAAGCTTTCTTTATTTCGGGCAACTTATCCAGCCATCCGGTGGTTCCGGAAACTACCGGTTTATTGTATTCAAAGCATTTCTGATAGTTGGAAAAAGCTACTTTGGGAATGGTGAATTCGATGGCCACATCAGCCTTTTCAAAATTTCCGTCGCCAAAGTCTTCTCCTGTAGCGACAGGGTCAATGCGTGAAACGATTTCGTGGCCGCGCGATTGTGCGATTTTTTCAATCTCTTTCCCCATTTTTCCGTATCCAATCAATGCTATCTTCATATTGTAAGGTTTTTTGTGATTATTCGATTGACAAGACACAAAGATAACAAAATATGATGGTTTGATGGAAATTAGTGCCATAGGCACGGTCCAATTTGTTGGCCGGGGTTTTGGGTTTGTTTTTTATCATCTGTAAGCCCCGGGAATGAATTCCCGGATAATAAGATGGGTCGTTCCTATGGAGCTTTGATGACTTTTGTTCAATGGACAAGGAGGTTTGGTTATAAATATGGGTCGCTCCTATGGAGCTTTGATGACTTTTTAGTGCCATAGGCACGCCCCATATTGTGGTCTGGGATTTCAATCCCAGAAATTAGATAATTATTAAATCAAATTTTTCATAGGACATCATTTCAATTCATCAAAGATGTATCTGGGATCATAATCTATCTTGAAAGCCTTAAGTAATTGTGTGTATTCTTTCAGAAATTGTTTTTTCCGGTGATGTTCTTCCTGATTTTGGATATATCGGTAAACCCGGTGGATGTGTGATTGATTGTAGGTAAAACAGCCAAAGCCTGTTTGCCATTCGAAACGACGGTTTAAATAATTGGTTCCATTGAGCCATTTGGATGATTTTGCCTTGACAATCTTCATCAGGTCGGAAACAGACCAGGTTGGTTTGAGACCAATAAAGCAGTGGACGTGATCTTCCACTCCGTTGACAATGATGTTCTTGCAACCTGTTTCGTTGATTAAGTTTCCCATAACACCGAAAAAGTCTTCTCTCCATTTCTTTTCCAGGATGGCATCTCTGTATTTGACAGCAAACACTGCCTGCACATACATTTGGTGATATGTATTTGCCATTTTTTTGGGTTTTAGGTGAAGGTAGTTGTTGTTTAGTTGTTTTATGTTTGTTGCATTCGGTTGTTGGTAAAAAATAATTTGACACAAGTTTGCTCTTTTGGGGGAGAATGTCAAATGGATTTCCACTCCCCCTCGATTCCGATCGAGGGGGCTGCAACCCCTCGTCTCTGACGAGATTAACCAATGGAATTGATATCTGGGGAAGAGGATTTGTTGATATTGGAGGTTTTGTCGTCAGGAGACGACGGGAGGAAAGCCCCTCGTGCGGAAACGAGGGGCAGGGCACTACTTATAATATTCTGTTTGTCGTCAGGAGACGACGGAAGAAAAGCCCCTCGTGCGGAAACGAGTGACAGAGAGGCAGGGGAAACGAAAGGCAGGAAACAAAAAAAGCCCGCAACCAAAAAACTGGTTGCGGGCTTTAATACTGTTATCTGAACGTTTAGTTCTTGTTCATGGCTTTTTTCACCACTGCTTTGAAAGCATCGGGGTGGTTAACAGCCAGGTCGGCAAGAACCTTACGGTTGATGTCGATGTTTTGCTCATTCATCATTCCCATCAGGCGGCTGTAAGATACGCCTTCGAGACGTGCGGCAGCGTTGATACGTTGAATCCACAATGAACGAAAGTTTCTTTTCTTGGCTTTACGGTCACGGTAAGCATAAACCATACCCTTTTCCCAGGCATTTTTGGCAACTGTCCATACGTTTTTACGACGGCCAAAATACCCTCTGGTGAGTTTCATCACCTTTTTTCTTCGTGCTCTTGAAGCAACAGTGTTTACTGATCTAGGCATTTTTACTGTTTTTTAGAATGGTTAGCGTCCCTTTCTGCGGGCTCTTTCAGCTAATTCATTCAATGATTAAAAATAATTTTGTAAGCAATTTGTTGTTAGATTTTGAGAAGTATTTGGGGCTGATTTCTAACCTCTTACTTCTTTCATACTACGAAGCTTCAGCGCAGTAGGAAACCTCTAACTCCTCAATTACTTCATGGCAAGCTGAAGCTTCACGTTGTTTGTGTCAGCTTTGTGTACCTCACCAAAATAAGTCAGGTTACGCTTTCTTTTAGTCGATTTCTTAGTCAGAATGTGACTTTTGAAAGCATGCTTACGCTTGATTTTTCCGCTTCCAGTGATTGAAAAACGCTTCTTCGCACTGGAATTCGTCTTCATTTTTGGCATTGTTCTATATATTTAGTTCAAAAAATAGACAACTACTTTTTCTTTTTGGGTGAAAGAAACATAGTCATGCGTTTACCTTCCAGTTTTGGCATCTGTTCCACTTTCCCAACTTCTTCAAGATCCTGAGCCAGGCGGAGCAATAAAATCTCCCCTTTTTCCTTAAAAAGGATGCTTCGTCCTTTGAAGAATACGAAAGCTTTCACTTTATCGCCGTCATTGAGGAATTTTTCCGCATGTTTCAGCTTGAAATTGTAGTCATGTTCATCGGTGTTGGGGCCAAACCTGACCTCCTTAACCGAAACCTGAACTGCATTCTGTTTCTGTTCCTTTTGTTTCTTCCTTTGTTGATAGAGGAACTTTTGATAATCAATGATCCGACATACCGGAGGATCAGCCTTTGGCGAAATCTCCACCAAATCCAATTCCAGCTCATCAGCCATTTTCATGGCTTCCTGTGTCGGGTAAACCCCCGGATTCTCAAGGTTATCGCCTACCAGTCGTACCTGAGGTACGCGGATTTGACGATTTGTCCTGTACCTGAGTTCATCTTTGGGGTTGCGTCCGGTATTTTTTCTTGGTCTTCCTATATCTAAACCCTCCTTTACTTTTAGGTGATCTTTAAAAATGCAAACTTTCGCTTTGATTAAATAAAATCAAGATGATTATCTTAAATTTTATTCGCGTTCTGATCTTTGCCTGTTTTAAAGATTCCTTTTAGTTAAACAATTCGATTTGGTTAATTTATTTTTAAGGCCTTATCAGCCTTTCTTCTTATTATTTTTCATCTCCCTCCTTGGGGGGGCTAGGGGAGGCTCTTTTCTACTTCATTTTTAATGAATTGAGCAAACTCCTCGAGTGACATAACTCCCTGATCTCCTTCTCCTTGTCGGCGGACTGAGACCTGATTGTTTTCTGCTTCTTTCTCTCCAACAATCAATAGGTAAGGGATGCGTTTCAACTCATTATCGCGTATCTTTTTACCTATCTTCTCATTACGCTCATCTAATACGGCGCGAATATCGGAATTATTCAGGAAATTTGAAACATTTTTTGCGTATTCATTAAATTTTTCACTGATGGGCAGGATAACTACCTGCTCAGGAGTCAGCCACAACGGGAATTTTCCGGCTGTGTGCTCAATCAATACGGCCACAAAACGTTCCATACTTCCAAACGGAGCCCGGTGAATCATAATCGGACGATGCTTCTGGTTGTCCTGTCCGATGTATTCCAGATTAAAGCGTTCAGGGAGGTTGTAATCAACCTGAATAGTTCCGAGCTGCCACTTCCGTCCGATGGCGTCACGCACCATGAAATCAAGTTTGGGGCCATAGAAAGCTGCCTCTCCTGTTTCTACCACTGTTTCAAGACCTTTTTCATCACAAGCTTCGATGATGGCTTGCTCTGCCTTTTCCCAATTATCATCCGACCCGATATATTTCTCCTGGTTGTTTGGATCCCGCAGAGAAATCTGGGCAATGTAATCGTTGAAATCCAAGGCCTTGAAGATGTAAAAGATGATGTCAATCACCTTCTTGAATTCATCTTTCAGCTGATCGGGGCGACAGAAAATATGGGCATCGTCCTGAGTAAAACCACGTACACGGGTTAAACCGTGAAGTTCACCACTTTGTTCATAACGGTAAACTGTTCCGAACTCGGCAAAGCGAACCGGAAGATCGCGATAGGAGTGAGGTTTAACATTGTATATCTCGCAATGGTGGGGACAGTTCATGGGTTTCAATAGAAACTCTTCACCTTCGGCAGGTGTATGAATGGGCTGAAACGAGTCTGCCCCGTACTTGGCATAGTGGCCGGATGTTTCGTACAATTCTTTTTGACCAATATGTGGAGTAATCACCTGTTCGTAGCCATATTTGACCTGAACTTTTTTCAGAAAATTTTCCAGACGTTCACGCAGCATGGCGCCTTTGGGTAACCACAATGGCAGTCCTTGTCCCACGCGCTGTGAAAACGCAAATAGTTCCAACTCTTTTCCCAGTTTCCGGTGGTCACGTTTGGCAGCTTCTTCCAGCTTTTGCAAATGTTCTTCCAGTAATTTTTGTTTGGGAAAAGTGATACCGTAAACACGTGTGAGCTGTTTGCGTTTCTCATCTCCGCGCCAGTATGCTCCTGCAATACTCAGGAGTTTGATGGCTTTGATGGGGGCTGTATTGGGCAGGTGTGGACCGCGACAAAGATCGGTGAAGTTACCCTGCTCGTAAAAGGTGATGGTGCCGTCTTCCAGCTCACTGATAAGTTCCACTTTGTAGGGATCACCTTTTTTCTCAAAAAATTCGATTGCCTCCTGTTTGGTGACATCCCGTCTTTGATATTCCATTTTTTGGCGGGCCAGTTCCTGCATTTTTTTCTCAATTTTTGGCAGGTCTGCATCCGTGATTACGCGGTCGCCCGGATCCACATCGTAATAAAAACCGTTCTCGATGGCGGGACCAATTCCAAATTTGATTCCGGGATAGAGCGCTTCCAAAGCTTCGGCCAGCAGGTGGGCTGATGAGTGCCAGAATGCATGTTTGCCTTCTGCATCTTCCCACTTATGGAGTTTAATATTAGCGTCCTCTTGAATCGGTCGGTGAAGATCGTACAACTGATCGTTCACAGTGATGGCCAGTACTTCCTTGGCCAGACGTGGGCTGATATCCCTGGCGATTTCCTCACCGGTGATGCCTTCCGCATATTCACGTACCGATTGGTCAGGTAATGTTATTTTTATCATTATTTATCTGTTTAAAGGCTTTTCGAACGTGCAAAGATAAACATAAGGCGGGGAAAATAAAAATGGGCAGGAGAGAGGTTAGGGTTGAGGGATGAGGAATGAGGGGTGAGCGGCTGAGGTTGAGGCTAAGAAATGAGGATTGAGAAGTGAGGGATGAGCTGAGAGGCGCGAAGTGAGTGTAAGAGATTAGCCCAGTTATGAGATTATATTCTTTTTTAAATTGTCCGGGAAATACTATTATTCTGAAAGAAGATTGATTCGTTCTGCTCGCATTGACCCTTCAATGTCTTGCAAAGGCCCGTCATTACGAACGTGGTGAAGCCATTTCAATTTTTTAAACGAACAACAACGATTTTGAATATCCTAACCTGGCATAGCAAGAACCAAACAAATATAAAAAATCAAATGAGAACTTGCTGGATGAGCTAATTGCTTTGCAATTACTTTTTTTTGTCCACGAACTCCTGCAAGCAAGCGGCATAGCCGAGCCTCACGAATTAAAATCTGTAAAACAGCATTTTTTAACGGTGAAGCCGTTTAAAGTCGCACTTCAAGTGCGACCCAAATTCGTATAATTCGTGGATACCAAAAAAAATGGCGTAGCCATTTTAGAAATATTTTGCCAAAAAAACACGAATATTAGAAGTAAGACACTAAATATTTGTATGTTCGGTATTTCTGTTTGTTGTAAACAATTAATTTGTAACAATTACACCATACATTATAATATGATATCATTTGAAAAAGTTTCACTGACATATCCAACAGGAACCATCTTTGAAAACCTTACTTTTTCAGTGCAGGCAGGAAGTAAAGTTTGTATTACCGGCCATTCGGGTACCGGCAAATCATCAGTCCTGAAAATCATACAAGGATATGTGAAACCTCAAAATGGAATTGTACGAGTGGGAGGGATGAAACTTGGGGTGGATACGGTGAAAGATATTCGCTCAAAGATGGCTTATGTTCCTCAAAATATTAATCTGCCTGTTTCCAATGGGGATGAGCTGACCAGAATGTTGAATGTTGCATCCAAACGAAAGGACATTGAATTACTTATGGGGCAACTGGGATTGGAAAAGGAAATGTTTGTTCGCCCATTTGATGAGATGAGCGGAGGACAGAAACAACGGGTGGTTATTGCGGTATGTCTTTCACTGGATCGGGATATTGTTTTACTGGATGAACCCACTTCTTCTTTGGATGATGAAGCCATCCTTAAACTATTGAAAGTTGTCAGTGGACTTAAAGATAAAACGGTTGTATCTGCTTCCCATAATCAGGCGTGGATGAAATCGGTCGATGAGCTTGTTGCTCTCTGAAGAATGGTGATTGGCCGGGAGTATGAGGAAAAGGTGAGGGTAATATCTAATTATATTTTTCTCTATCTGCCCACTCGCTGATAAATAGGGTTTGCTTAAAATATAAAAAATCAATAATTAATTAAAGCCGATAATCTCATTCAAAGTTCAAGTTTTTTAAGAAATTTCTCAAGATGTAAGTTTCTGCTGTGATTAATAATCAAAATGCCACTGCTCAAAAATATGATTTTAGGCCGAACGACTTTTTCTGGTTGAAAGGCGCGGTGGCCTGTCCGTTTTCCGGGCCGGCGGATAGCGGGAAGCCAAAATGGGCGATTTTCATAGCCTTGCGCAATGGCCGGAAATTTTGACTTTCGCGGGCGGAAAGGATTAAACGGACTAGACTTTTTTCGTTCTTTTTGGGGCAATGCCAAAAAGGACAGTTAGAAATAAATTTAAAATAGGGTTGTCAACTTTTCAGCAGCCTTTACTTAAAGTTGCTTAACAATCGCTTGTAGATATATAATTTTTATCACCTTCATATGAAAATAAAACAACCAGCTAATGCAAGAAATGATTGACATAAGAATCTGGGATTTACTTTTAGGATTTTCTATCCTGGTCATTCCATTCTTTATTTTCAGTTATTACCGGGTGAAACTAAACCGCGATCTTATTGTAAGTGTGCTGCGGATGATTGTGCAACTTTTTTTGGTCGCTGTTTACCTGGAATGGATTTTTGAGAAAAACAATGCCTGGATTAATGCCGCCTGGGTTTTAATTATGGTTGTGGTTGGAGGAGGAACTGTGGTAAAGCGTGTTGGAATCCCCTGGAAACAGTTTTTGCTGCCTTTTCTTATAGCCGGGTTGATTTCCATGGCTATTATAGACGGTTTCTTCCTGGGACTGGTAATAAAGACCGGTTATTTCTTTGATGCCCGTTACTTTGTTCCCATTTCGGGTATGGTGCTTGGGAACTCTCTTAATCATAATATAGTCGGTTTAACGGCCTTCTTTAAAGGACTTCACAAGGACAGAGAGTTGTATTACTTTCTCCTGACCAATAGCGGGAGTTCCCGACTGGCGCTCAGACCTTTTATTCAGGATGCCCTCATCAAGGGACTAAATCCTTTGCTGGCCACTATGTCGGTGATTGGTTTGATTTCACTTCCCGGTATGATGACCGGACAAATCCTGGGGGGTGCCTCCCCGGCTGTTGCTATAAAATATCAGGTAATGATTATGCTGGCTATATTTGTGGGTTGTACGCTGACTCTGGTTTTGAGTATCCTTTTTTCAAAACGAATGGCTTTCGATGAGATGGGGAATGTGAGGGAAAAAGCCCCCTAAATCCCCCCAAGGGTGACTTTGGGAAGTGTAGTAGGGCATGGGGAATGGTGGAAAAGTGAAAAGGTGAAAAAGGTGAAAAATTTGCGGGGAGGATTAACCCGAATGCGTCTGCGTGGCCTTTTGCGCGTGGCGATCGGTTGGCGTTTAGAGGTCTACACGTAAAATCTTTTTATCCCTGGATATCTGTGTCATCTGCGGACACAAACGAGTTGTGAAGCGACAAGATCTAAATTCCGGAACCAATGCCTTTATTTCGGCACCCCGTCGATCCTTCTTCGATCCTGCGTCGTACCTCCTTCGACCATTGTTCGACTGTTCTTCGACTTCTGTTCGGCCCTTATAAGAGTCGAACAAGCCCCGAACAAGACTCGAAGCTGAGGTGTCTAAATCACTGTAAATAAGATATATGTGGTTTTTGGTAGAACTTTCTTTTATTGTAAACACTAATAAGTGCTCGTCTATAAAGTCGGGAAAATTTGTAAAAAGTCATGTGTCTGGTCAGAAAGTGCCAGTTACAAAGCCTGCCCCGATTTTTCTTCGGGGGCTTGCGAAGTCCGAAAATACGAAGTTTACTTTTCGTAAATGAGTACTTT
>NZ_AJKI01000029.1 GCF_000259075.1 Marinilabilia salmonicolor JCM 21150 | reverse complement strand
CCAAATTTTTAGACTGTTATTTTATTGATTTTCAATTATTTAACTGTTTTGTCATGTACTAAGCATAGTTTTACACTTTAAGTTTCGTAGTTTTTTTTCCTTATTAAAAAAGTAAATTTCCAGATTTGTTTTTAGACAAAATTTTTGCAACTCCTATTAATAATGTATTCAATGATGGAAGACAAGAGGCAATTTTAAATGAATTTAAGGATGCCTCCAAAATGAAATTAATGCAGGTGAAACTCTATATTGCTCTGTATGCATTAGTTTCATTGATTTTTGCCATTGGTTTACCGTGGCTTCATAACGAATTAAATGACCATTTTGGATAACTTTCCTAATACTCCATTCCATCCAATTTTATAAAGGGCAATTATCAGAATCTGAGAGGTTGCTAGAACATGGGTCTAATGCCATAGGAGCCATTCCAGGCATTGGAGTTGGGTGGTCTGCCGGATGGGAAGCTGGAAGGGCTATTTGTAGTACAAATGGGTATAAAAGATTCAAGTATGAACTTTGGAAAAGTTATTACGAATTAAAAATGGGACAACGATGTTTACATTAGTCCACAAGATTTTGAAATATGCCTGCACCACGGAATGCGTTACGATGGTTTTGTAGAAGGCTTGGGATACGCATACACGAGTAACTTTACCATTCCCCCGGTACACTTTCCAAAAAACAATCCACCCGATGGGTTTCCGATGATGAACAAACATGGAACTTTGATTTCTCAGGCCAGCCACAAAAGTGCATGTCTAGTGCCCAATGATACGTTTGATGAGTGTAAAGTATGTTCATAAGGTAAAACTGGGGATACCCTTACGTCTATTTCTGCAAAGTATGGTATTTACATCCTGTCTGCTAATCCTGGTGTTTTTTATTAATACACGTCGGTTTTCAGATCTTAATGGCATGAGGCGTTACTGTTTATTACTACATTTTGATATAAACCCTACAAATTAGATAAAATGGATTTTTTGAATTTAAAGGAATCGGTAAAATCGTGTGTGCAGATAGCCAAAGGCTTTGCCCGTGAATATGGAAATGGGGCCTATTACCCTGCACATTTACTCAAGGCTTTGATGCATAAAGATATCGGCCTGAAAGGTTTCATTTCCAGCCTGGGGAAAGATACAGGTTATTTGGAAGAGTGGGCCGAAGTGAGAATTGACGATTTACCCAAAGGGAAAGCCGATGGTGAAGTAGGTGCTGATGAATCAATTGCTGCTGTTTTTGAAGAAGCAGACAATGTCCGTCTCAAATGGGGACTTCTGGAAATTAACCCCGTATGTGTGGTTACTGCACTGGCCCGACCCGGTATCGGATTCAGTATTGATGAGCTGAAAAGCTTTCCCTTGCGAGAGCAGGAAATTCACGATTCTGTGATTGCTGATAAAGATCTGAATGTCTCTTTTGCAATGAATGATGAGGATGGGGGGAATCTTGGTGGTAATTCCATGGCCTCGCTGCTCAAATATTGTATCGACAGAAATGCTGATATTCAGAAGCAGGGAGTCGCTCCTGTAGTGGAACGTGACAGCGAGATACGGATGATGATGGAAATCCTCGGCCGCCACAGTCGCCCCAATGTTTTGATAACAGGGGATTCGGGGGTTGGGAAAACAGCCCTTGTAGAGGGGTTAATCTCTGGTATTGTGGAAAAAAAAGCGCCTTCATTTCTTTTGGGGGCTACTGTTTACGAACTCGATACCGGTTCACTGGTTGCCGGTGCCACTTACAAAGGAGAAGTTGAAGATCGCCTGAAAGGGATTATTAAAGATCTACGTAAGTCAGAAAGAGCCATTTTGTTTATCGATGACATACATGTACTTCTCGACCCCAAACAGGGCAACAGTGGTGCTGTCGGAATATTGAAGCCTGAATTGTCGAGGGGTGACCTCACAATCATTGGAACAACGTCGGTGGATGAATATCGAAAAATAATTGAGCCAGATCAGGCTTTCAGCCGGCGTTTTGAAGTACTCGAACTGAATGAACCAGACCTGGATACTGCTTCACGGATGGTAAATGCCGTTGTGGGCAGATATGAAGCGTTTCATGAAATAAATGTTGCTGGTGAAAGTGTGCCGGAATGCGTCAGTTTGGCACAACGATATGTGAAAGACCGAAAACTTCCTGATGCAGCCATTGATTTGTTAGACCGTACCATGTCGGCTGTGAAAATGATTAATGAAACGGCTGAAGGAAATATTCAAAATTTGTTTGAGCAAATAGAGGTTGTTGAAAGCAATAAGAAGAAACAACCCCCACAAAAAGTTTCTGAACTGAAGTTAATAAATGCTTCCATGCAGAATTTGCTGGGTCCGGTTTTGATGGGTGAGCTTACCGGAAATCAGGACACTGATGACCTTGACTCTTATGTAGAATGGCTGGATTATTTGCAACAATCGCTTACGGTACTTCAAAAATATGCCGAAAACGGGGTTGATGTGATTACTGCTCATGAAATAGCCGCGGTCATTTCAAGTAAAACCGGTATCCCTATCGGGAAAATTCAGGCAGGAGAGAAGGAGCGTCTTTTGAATATGGAAGATACTCTTCGCCGCCGGGTGGTTGGGCAGGACAGTGCCCTGAAATCACTGGTGGATGCCATTCTGGAGTCACGAAGCGGAATGAATCGTGCCGGTCAGCCCATTGGTTCTTTCTTTTTGCTGGGACCGACAGGAACCGGGAAGACGGAATTGGCAAAGGCTCTTGCCGAAGCTCTCTTTAACGACGAGAAAGCCATGATTCGCTTTGACATGTCGGAATTTAAAGAGGAACATTCCGCAGCACTCTTATACGGAGCACCTCCCGGGTATGTGGGGTACGAAGAAGGTGGAATGTTGGTCAATAAAATTCGCCAGCAACCCTATTCTGTGGTTTTGTTCGATGAGATAGAGAAAGCCCATGCTTCGTTGTACGATATTTTTCTTCAGATAATGGACGAAGGAAAACTGCACGACCGTCTGGGCAAAGAAGGCGACTTCTCTAACGCTATTGTTTTGTTTACTTCCAACGTGGGCAGTCAGTGGCTTATGGAACAGAAAGATGCCGGAAATCAGCCAACCACAACGCAGCTAATGGAAGTAATGGGACAATATTTTCGGCCTGAATTTCTTGGAAGGTTGTCTGAAATACTTCCTTTCTCGCCCATTACAGACGATATATTACTTAAGATATTTGATATTCAGTTTAAATCCATTACCGACACGCTGGAAGATAAAGGAATTGGAATAGTTCTAAGCGATGAAGCTCGAAAAATATTGGCTCATAAAGGCTTTACGCCCAAGTATGGTGCACGTCAGGTAAACGGCGTAATCAGGAACTTCATTCGTCGCCCGGTGTCGCGTAAGCTCATCAGCGGTATCCTGAAAAAAGGAGACACACTGGAAGTAAATCTTGATGAGGATGAAGAACTGGTATGGAGTATTTCTTAATCTTTAATGAATTTTTTTCTTGTCAATAATTCGATAAATGAATTCGGACATGATGTCCTGTCTAAAGCAATCCTTTTTTGCTCCTCAGTCAGGAGACTAGAGTTTTTGAGGACAGAACTGTTTTATACAATCAGTTTTTATGTATTATGCGGGTAAATAAATACAATCAGTGATAATTTGGTTTGATCTTTTATGCGGAAATACAATATGCCTTTGTAAAACCCACAAAAAAATATAGTTTTTTTAAACTATGGTAATTTATTGTAAGTCATGAAAATGATACCATCATTTCTATTGCTATTTGCTGCTGTTTATTTAATTCAGGCTCAATCGGATTTCCGATCAGGTTGTATCATTATCAGTTCACAGGATACTATTTTTAGTCAGGTTGACTATAGGTGGGATATCCGGAACATAAAAGTCTGTTCTTTTATTCCCGAAGGACAAACAACTGAAGAAGAGTATTATCCCGGTTATATATATGGTTACCGTTATTCTGATATTCCGTACCTGGCCTATTACCGAATTTGAATATCTGCGACTTCAACGAACACGGAGTGTTCTTAATATCGGCTATGCTTTTTAGGTTCTGTTAAAGTTGCACCACAAAACAGCCGGGAAATACCTTTTGCAATTGCTTTTGGTGTTTACCGGCTTTTTCTTTCGTTGGTTCTACTCCCACAATCAGCCTGTTTACCACTTTACCTTTGACCCGGGCAACCCTGACATAGATCTCGCCCTTTATTTCTTTTTTTACCTGATCGGAAAGTCTTATGAGATTGTCCATCTGGCTGAAACTAGCTATTTGCACTCCGTAGCCGCTCAGAAGTTTTGAACTCACATCTATGTGGTAATATTCGTTGTGGAGAATTTGCTGTGATTCTCCTTCTTGTTTGGTGTCAGTTTGCTCAATTTTTACTTTCACCAGTCCATATTTTATGGCATCAATTTTCGTGGCAGCACTTTTAGAGAGATCAACAATACGACCTTTAACAAAGGGGCCACGGTCATTGACGCGGACGATTACTGATTTACCGTTTTTAAGGTTCGTCACTTTAAGCATGGTTCCAAAGGGAAGCGTTGGATGGGCAGCCGTAAGTTTTGAGTGGCGGTATATTTCTCCGTTTGCTGTTTTTCGACCTTCAAATTTATCGGCATAATAAGAGGCCAAACCTGTAGCAGAGTATTGCTGGGCATTGATGCCGGAAATTAGACCAAGCATCAATATTAAAGTCAGAATGAATTTCTTCATTGGTAGGGATGGTTTTTTGGTCTTTTTCATTCTTAGATTTGTCTGTATATGGAGTATTCTAATGACTACTAACGACAGACTACTAACTATTTTTCTCAAATTACTTCCACATCCGATTCATGAATCCAGCCCTCGCTTCCGTCTTGCAATTTGATATTCCACCATTCACCCAGTTTTGAAAGGAGCTGAACCTTGGTTCCTTCGTGCAACACAAAAAGGTTGGTTCCACTCTGATCGGGCGAACTTTTGATGTTGACAGTAGGTGTAAAGATAATGGCATGTGACCGATCCACCAGTTTTGTTTTCTGATGGGAGGAGAAACCATAGAAGACTCCGGAGGTCAACAAAAACAACATAGCCAGAAAAAAACCGACTTTTTTTAATGTTACCTGACGGCCAAAGAAGTAAAAGCCCAAACTTGCAAGAAATAAAACAAATGCAATAATGGAATAGAGGGCCCATCCGTCTGAATCATTCAGGTTTCGAATGTCCTGAAACCATTTGGTAAGAAAGAAAGTTCCCACCGGTTCTATTTCATCAGCGGTCTGACGGTATGCCAGTTCCAGGTTGTAGCGAATGTCATTGTCCTGGGGGGCCAAAAGCAAAGCCCGCTCATAATGAAGAATAGCTTCGGGAAGCTGGCCGTTTTTGTAGTAAGCATTGCCAAGGTTATAATATAGGGTTGCACTTTCCAGGCCCGACTGCAGGATGCTTTGATAAGTATCCACGGCTTCCTGATAATTCCCTTCGGTATATAGTTGGTTCCCTTGCTTCAGTCTGTTGTCCTGGGCAAACAAATTGAAGCTCAAAATCAATATAGCCGTGAGTGTGAATATTTTTGTTTTCATTGTCTTTCTTGTTTTCCAAAAGTTGTGCTTCCTTTTCTTTCCTTGAGAAAGATAGAAATAGCATTTAGGAAGTCTTTCGTTTTTTCAGGTTGCTTTCCAATTTGCTGATTACCTCAATAGCCGACTGGTATAGCTCTTCTTTTTTGCTTGCCTCGCCTGCCGGGGCATATCTGGCATATTCACAGGTGTCAATAATCTCAATCAGTTTTTCTGAGTTATCTGATTGGGCACCGTTGGCTTCTAATTCTTGACGAATGTTTTCCAGATTTAAATCGGCCAGAGGGATGCTCAGTTTATCGCTAATATAGCCCCATAGACCTTTGGAAAGCTCCTCATAAAAGGCCTCGTTATTGCCCGACTTCAGATGATGGGCTGCTTTTTTCAAACGCTTCCGTGCCACTTTGTTGGCCTGTTTAGTCCTTTTAAGCGAAAGGTTGGCGTTCTCCTTGATTTTTTGTCGATAAATCAGTGCAACAATGATAAAAATAAGGAGCGGAATAAGATAACCCATAATAAATTTCCACGAACCAAAAAAGAAAGTATTGACTGGTTGCAATTTACTTTCTCCCGTTCTAATGTATCGGATATCTTTGCCCACAAATTTTACACTTTCCCGATTTGCAGCCCCTGGACCTCTGATTTGTTCTGTGCTTGTGGTTGCTTCCTGACCATTGGATTCAACCTGAATCGAAAGGGCTTGGCTCTTCAGTGTCCGATATTGCCCCAGGTTTGGATCAAAATAAACATATTCCACGGGCGAAATCTCAAATGTTCCTGAATGTCTTGGAATAATCAGTTGTTCATAGGTTTTGGATCCCTTATGTCCTCCTGCCGTAATACTAAGATTACTGGTGCTGTTGGGGTCAAAAACGTCAAAATCGGGTGGAATGTTGATTTTTGGTTCACCGGCCACTTTCAGGTTTCCTGTACCTGAAATGATTGTTTTTACCGTAATCCCGTCATTCACTTTTACCTGATTCTTTGTCAGTGATACCTCCATATCAACACTTCCCACAACACCGGAAAAATTATCCGGCTGGGGAGAAGGCAGGGAATTTACATTCAGTGTAACACCTTTGGAGGTAACAGTGCGGCGCACGGTTCGATGGGTGTCAAAGAAATTGTCGAAAATATTATTCGATTGGCGCGTTTGCCTTATTCTCACCAAAAATTCAATAGAGACCGGTTCAATTTTTAATTGACCTGAAGTCTGAGGATAAATTACTTTTTGGTTATATGTCCCCACCCGGTATGTACGGCCGTTAATGTTTTCGAGTGACCATTCAATATTTCCTTCTCCAGTGATATCCTCTGCAATAAAATTACGAAATGTAGGATGTTGAATATCCGAAATACCCTCTAGATTTACGCGTGTATATATTTTTGTAGTAAGCAGTACCGGTTGGTTCTGGTAAACACGGGTTTTATTGGCCACCATGGTGATATAAAGGTCATCATCTCCAATGGCTCCGCTTTCATTGTTGGTGGTTCCGGGTGTTTGTTCCGGTTCCTGACCTGCTTCCACAACTTTTATTTCCAGGGTGTTAGATTCATATTTCTTATCATCTACCTCAATAGTGGCGGCAGGAATGGTGAAAGTTCCCAGTGCCTTGGCTTTCAGGATATAAGTGTAGGTATATTCCTCTTCACGACTCACCTTTCCGTTAATGATCTGAACCTGAGATCTCTGTGATGTGGTTGGGCCCATTAAAACATTAAAATTGTCTAGTTCGGGAAGCAGGAGATTGTTGCCGGCTTTATTGACACGATAAATCAACTGAAAACGTCTGCCTTCTTCCACAGAATTGGGCCCTGTGGCTTTAAACTCCACATCCTGGGCCGGCAAGGCAAGGGGGATCAATAATAATATGAATAAGATATATGACTTCATTTTTGTTGTATTCTCTTTATTTACACTCAAATTGAAAATAATAGAATGGGTTTTTTTACGCTTTTCTGTTACCTTATTTTCGGAAGGATTTCCATTCTTCTATAAAACCATTACCAGTTTTTCTCAATCTGTCTTTGCTGAGCTTTTTTTGCCTTTCTTAATTTTTCCTGCAGCTTTTTTTCATCTTCTTCAAGTGATTGCAGGATTCGCTCCGCATTTTCCTTCGAAATTCCCTGTTGTTGTTGTTGTTGTTGTTGTTGTTGTTGTTGCTGCTGTTGATCTTGCTGCTGTTGATCTTGCTGTTGCTGATCTTGCTGTTGCTGTTGATCCTGCTCCTGATCTTCTTTATTTTCCTGTTCCTGCTTTTGTTTCTGAAGCATTTTTTGGGCAACAATCAGATTGTAGCGTGATTCATCGTCAAGGGGATCATTTCTCAAAGCTTCTTTGTAGGCTTCAATACTTTTCTCTAGTTCCTGTTTGGCAAAGAAACCATTGCCAATGTTGTGATAAACATCTGATAACCGGTTTTTATTATCAGTAGCAGAAGCTAAAGATTGAAACTGTTCCAATGCTTCATCAACTTTCTCCTGTTTGAACAATGCATCACCAAGGTTGAATCGTCCTTCAAAGCTTTCAGGTTTTTTTTCAAGGGCTTTTCTGTATTCAACCTCAGATTCAACGTATTTCTCTTCTTCAAAATAGTCGTTGCCTTCACGAATAAAACGTCTTTCATTTTGAGCAGATAGGGTTGAGCCCATTCCCGCTAAAATAAGCATTACTATGAAGAAATATCTCAATTTCATAACAAATCGTTTTTCTAATCACAAAACTAACCACTAATTGTCTGTAAACAGGTCAATTTTATTAAGTAATTTATTTTTCCTTTCCAGGACGATAAATTCAATCAAGAGTATCAATAATGCCAGAGCTGCCAGATACTGAAACTGATGATCATAATCGGAATAGACTTTGGCCTCAATTTCGCTTTTTTCCAATTCTCCCAGTTCATCAATCAAATCATTGATTCCTCTTCTTATATTATTGGCAGCAATGTATTTTCCGTTTCCTGCTTCAGATATTTGACGCATCAGATCGGCATTCATTTTTGTGATGACCACATTTCCTGCCCTGTCTTTAAGAAAGTTTGATTTATTTCCGGGGGTGGTAGGGATAGGGGCGCCGTCAGTACTCCCCATACCTACAGTGTAAACTTTGATTCCTTTTTCGAATGCTGTTTCCGCGGCCTGGATGGCATCATCCTGGTGGTTTTCGCCGTCAGTAATCACAACAATGGCCCGGTTAATGTCTTCTTGTTGACTGAAAGAATTGGTTGCCAAACGGATAGCAGACCCGATAGCTGTTCCCTGAGTGGGTACAACATCGGTGTTAATGCTTGATAAAAACAATCGTGCCGATGCATAGTCAGTGGTAATGGGTAATTGCACATAGGCTTCTCCGGCAAAAACAATCAACCCAATGCGGTCATTGACCAGCCGTCCTGTCAGGCGTTCAATAGCGAGTTTGGCTCTGTCGAGGCGACTGGGTTCCACATCCGTTGCGTTCATACTGTTGGAAACATCCAGAGCTATGATTAACTCAATACCCTTGCGTTTCACGGTTTCCAATTTGGTGCCAAACTGTGGTGATGATAATGTAACCACAATTGCAGCCAACGCCATCAACAGTAAATAAAATTTTACAGCAGGACGTACAAAAGATACATCAGGCATCAGGTGACTTAATAAGTCGGGATTACCGAATTTTTTAAGTTTCTTTTTACGCTGATGCTGAAAGTATAGCTGCATAAATGCAAGTACGGGTATTAAAACCAGTAAATACATGTATTCAGGATGTTCAAATCGAAACATATTGTAGTTATTTATTATCTAAACTTAAAATTCGGTTGTTTTTCTGATATTCTTCTTTCCTGTGTGAAAAGACGCACAACCAAGTGTCTCTACAGCCCTCAAACATAAAATTCAGAACTCTGAACCAGGAACACTTCATCACGGTAAGTTCCTCAATATGGTGTTTCTGAGAAGAATTTCCATCAACAAAAATGCCAGAGCCAATAATGCAAAAGGAATGAATTCCTCTGTACGTTTGCTGTATTCTTTTACCTCTATTTTGGTTTTCTCCATCTGGTCAATTTCCTCGTAAATATCTCTCAGCTTTTCTTTGTCTGTAGCCCTGAAGTATTGCCCTTCTGTAGTGTTTGCAATTTCCTGCAACATCTTTTCATCAATTTTCACCTCCATATCCTGCACTTGCTGTCCAAAAACAGTATTGACAGGAAAGGGAGCTGTTCCGTGACTTCCCACACCAATGGTATATACTCTGATGCCGAAACTTTTGGCAATCTCAGCTGCGGTCAATGGGTGAATTTCACCTCGATTATTGACACCATCGGTCAGCAGGATGATTACCTTACTTTTTGCATCACTATCCTTGATTCGGCTAACGGCAGTGGAAAGGCCCAGTCCGATGGCTGTTCCGTCCTGAAGAATGCCGGTTTGTATGTCTCTTGTCAGGTTGGTGAGAACAGCATGGTCGATGGTAAGCGGGCATTGGGTAAAGCTTTCCGCGGCAAATACAACCAATCCCATTTTATCGTTGGGTCGACCGGATATGAAGTCTGTTGCCACATCTTTGGCTGCTTCCAACCGGTTGGGCTCAAAGTCCATTGCCAACATACTTCCGGAAACATCCAATGAAATGATAATGTCGATACCTTCGGTGGTTACGTTGCGCAGACTATCTGTGGATTGGGGCCTGGCCAATGCAATTGTCAGTAAAATAAATGTCAGACACCGAAGACCAAAAGGGACATGACGCAGGTAAGTCTTACGGCTTTTGCGTATCTTACTAAATCCCTTCAGCGAAGAGATTTGAAGTGAGGCATTTAATTCCCGTTGCTTCCATACGTACCATCCTGTCAAAGGAATCAGTAGCAGAAGCAAATAGAAAAAGTATGGATGAAGAAATGTATAGCTCATACCGAATGTGTCGGTTTATTGTTCAACTTCCTGTGATTTATTTTGTTCCTGTGCCTGCTCATCTAAAGATTTTGGCTCTTCGTACCTTGTTTGATTAACAAAGAAGTAGGCGTTCATTAAGGACAAATCATTTTCGTTTGGCAGAGGTTCCATTTTTGCAAACTTCACCAAGTCAGCTTGTTCCAGCACTTGTTGGATTTTTGCAAGTACATTGTCATCCGGCAAATCCACTGATTTTAATGATGCGATTATTTCTGAGGTAATCAGTTCAGGGGCAGGAATATCATATCTGTCTTCTATGTAATTTCGCAATACATCGGTTAACTCTGAATGGAATGCTTTCACTTCTCCCTTTTGCCAAAGTTTTTCATGCTTAATATGCTCCAATTCTCTGAGGGCGATAATATGTGCCGGCTCTTTGGGCTTTTGGCTGATAAATGCTTTCAGAGGATTGCGCCGCTTCACATAAAACCAGATTCCCGCTGCGATAAGCAGGATAAATATTAATCCTCCGAGAATCCATGGTAGAAAACGGTAGAGTTCCGACAAACGAAATGGTGCATCAATGGGGGCTTTTATGTCTGTGATGCCTTTTTCAGGATCCACTTCCTCAAAGGGATTTACCACCATCAGACCTATGGACCGTGTTTCCTTTTTGGCCTCCAGGTTGGCTGATGCCAGTTCAAACTCCATCGGGGGAATATAATGCAATCCGCTGTCGAAAGAAGTAATTCTGAGAACTTGTTCTACAGAAATACGATTGTCATCAATGATGGTTGTGTCGGGAGCTGTGCGATCAACTATTTCTATGTTTTTGGTAATGGTATCGGTAAATTGAGGGAAGATGACTGTTAAGTCCTTTGGTTGAGCAACATCCAGAGTTATATTCATCTGTCCCCCAATGACCATCAAAGTGGAATCGGGGGTTGCATTTACCGAGAAATCCTGAGCAACTGCTTTTTGTGATAATGAGAAGCCCAGCAAAAAGGTTGAAATAATTAGAAAACTATTCTTATTAAAAAATGGTATTTTGCCCATTTTATGCTCGTTTTTTAAAGAGTGAAATGAGTGCTTTAACATAATCCTCGTTGGTTGGTACAGCCACATTGTCCACACCGCTTTTGGAAAACGCATTCCGCAGAGATTCTTCATTCTGCTTCCACCAGGACATATACGCCTCTCTGGTTTTACGGCTTGATGTGTTTGCCCAATAATATTCTCCTGTCTCGGCATCTTTAAGTTTTACAAAACCGATATCAGGCATTTCAGTTTCGCGGGGATCAAAAACTCTCAGGGCAACAACATCATGTTTTTGATTGGCAATCTTTAGGGCATCTTCAAAGCCTTCGTCCATAAAGTCGGAAATGACGAATGTGGTACATCTCTTTTTAATGGCATTGGTCAGATATCGCAATGCTTCTGATATGTTTGTTTTACGATGCTCCGGGGTGAAACTGATCAACTCACGGATGATGTATAGTATATGCTTTCGTCCTTTTTTTGGAGGAATGAACTTTTCTATTCGATCCGAAAAGAAAATAACGCCTATTTTATCGTTGTTCTGGATAGCGGAAAACGCTAGTACTGCAGCCATTTCAGTAATTACATTTTTCTTGAAGCGGCTGGTCGTGCCAAATTCGCGTGACCCTGAAACGTCAATCATCAGCATTACAGTAAGTTCACGCTCTTCTTCAAAAACTTTAATGTATGGATGATTGAAGCGGGCAGTTACATTCCAGTCAATATTTCGGATGTCGTCGCCATACTGATATTCCCGCACCTCGCTGAAAGTCATCCCCCTGCCTTTAAAAGCAGAGTGGTATTCACCCGCAAAAATATTGCTGGACAAGCCCCGGGTCTTTATTTCAATCTGGCGGACACGTTTTAGTATGTCTGTTGCTTCTGTCATTTTTTCAATTACCAGTTTTCAATTACCAATTATCAGTTACCAAATACCAATTATCAGTTACCAATTATCAATTACCAATTATTCATTGTTTATTGATCAGTGCTCATTGATAATTGTTTAAGGTACTTCAACAGTATTCAGTATCTCGCTGATAATCTCTTCGGAAGTGACATCATTGGCTTCAGCTTCGTACGACAATCCGATGCGGTGACGAAGTACGTCGTGGCATACGGCGCGGACATCCTCAGGAATGACATAGCCCCGACGCTTGATAAAGGCATAGGCTTTTGCTGCCATTGACAAACTGATACTTGCACGAGGCGATCCACCATAACTGATCATATCTTTGAATTTTTCCAAATCATATTGTTCAGGGAAACGGGTGGCAAATACGATGTCCACAATATATTTTTCGATTTTTTCATCCATATAGACATCTTTAACTACCTGGCGTGCCCGAAGAATATCTTCCGGTTTGATGATGCTGTTGGCTTCGGGGAATTTCTGTGCAAGATTGTGGCGGATAATCATTTGCTCTTCCGTTTTTTGCGGATAGTCAAGAACCACTTTCAGCATAAAACGGTCAACCTGGGCTTCCGGAAGGGGATAGGTTCCCTCCTGCTCGATGGGGTTTTGAGTAGCCATAACCAAAAACGGTTTGGGAAGCGGATAGGTATGATCACCTATTGTTACCTGTCGTTCCTGCATTGATTCGAGCAATGCACTTTGAACCTTAGCCGGTGCGCGGTTAATCTCATCAGCCAATACAAAATTGGTGAAGATGGGACCCTTTTTGACCACAAATTCTTCATTTTTCTGACTGTAAATCATTGTACCCAACAAGTCGGCCGGCAAGAGGTCGGGGGTAAACTGAATCCGGCTGAAGTCTGCACTTACCGCTTTGGAAAGGGTAGTGATGGCCAGCGTTTTTGCCAGGCCGGGAACACCTTCCAGTAAAATGTGTCCGTCAGAAAGAAGGCCAATCAACAAACTCTCAATGAGATGTTTTTGGCCTACGATTACTTTGTTCATTTCAATGGTTAGCAAATCTACGAACGAACTTTCCTGCTTGATTCGTTCATTCAGCTCTTTGATGTCAACTGTTTGATCCATGAGACTTACGGGTTTTATATTTTTGATTTTTTTAATGATAATCGTTCTGCCATTTTAGCAGCAGGGAATTGATTTTTTAATCATTCGCTAAATTATCAAAAATTGTTCCAAGAAAAGGGTTTGATATTAAAAAAATGGCTTAACCCATCAGATGTTGGAGATAACACTATTGGTATGCCTAAATAAAAGCCACTAACTCAATAGAATCAGTTTTCTGAATAAAAGGAGATTACTTCGTGTTTTTGTTTGTTACGAATGTCTTTTATTGGCTGGGATTAGAAACAATATGATTTTATTTAGGATCTCATTAAACCCTGTCCCCTGGTTTGATGTTAAACTGGCAAACGAAAACATCAAATTTATGAATGATTTTGAAGACAACGATATTGTATGCCGACATATGCAACTCACGAAAGCAGATATAGTGAAAGTAATAAGGGATAAAAAGCTTACTACTTTTGAACAGGTGCAGGATGAAACCGACGCGGCCACCATCTGCGGGTCATGTGCTGCCGATGTGGAAGCTATTTTGGAAGAGGAATTAAAAAATCGGGAAGAAGGTTGAATAAACTAGGATACACAGATTCTCAGAAAAAAAGTTATGCTTTCCACAACAATGATGAATCCCCGTAACTTAGAAACCTGTAATCGTTATTGAGCGCGTGGTTGTAGATTTTTTTCCAGTTGTCTCCAACGATGGCAGCGACTAATAAAAGTAATGTGCTTCCCGGTTGGTGGAAATTGGTAACCAATGCTTTTATAGATTGGACTTCATAACCCGGAACGATAATAATTGCTGTAGATCCCTCAAAGTATGTGCGTCCTTCTTTTTTAGTAGCTTCAATCAGGTGGGCGACAGCTTCTTCAAAAGAAATTACCGCAGCATTATTATATGGTGTCCATTGTTCGATGTGGTGAAATGGTTTTCCCTGATTTGCCAGTACTCCGGCCCAATAAAGCGATTCCAGTGTCCTAAGGGTTGTAGTTCCTACAGCAACTTTTGGCCCCTTGTGGTTCTTTAGCTGCCGCAATGTTTCCAGTGGCACGCGGAAGTTCTCCGTGTGCATTTCATGGTCGGCTATGGTTTCGCTTTTTACGGGGCGAAAGGTTCCTGCTCCCACATGTAGGGTCAGATTGGTAAGTGCAACTCCTTTGCGTTGAAGTTGTCCCATTACTTCGGGGGTGAAGTGTAATCCAGCTGTCGGTGCTGCAACCGACCCTTGTTCCCGTGAGTAAACGGTTTGGTAACGTTCGGTGTCTATCTCTTCAGACTCACGTTCCAGATATGGAGGGATAGGCGTTTTACCCATCGCTTCCATCAATTCCGAAAAAGTGTATTCCGGATTCTCCCAATGAAATCGAATCGCGTAGCCGTCATTTGTTTTGGAAACTTTCTCTGCTTTGACGATCACCGTTACTTTACCTGTGTCTACGTCCATTTCCAGGTCCCCCTCTTTCCATTTCTTGAGGTTGCCCACCAGACAGTTCCACGTTACCTCCTTTGTCTGTTCAAAAGCCATGGCCACATCTGTCGGGGATGCCGGTTCCAGACAAAATATCTCGATGCGTGCTCCAGTTGCCTTACGGAATGGCAGGCGCGCCCGAATCACTTTGGTGTTGTTGAAAAGCAGCATAGCATCAGCAGGAATCAGATCCGGTAGCTCACTGAAGTTTTTGTCGTCTATCGTGTTGTGTTGGAAATGAAGCAGTTTGGACTGGTCTCTTCCTTTAAGAGGGTATTTGGCTATTTTTTCGGAGGGTAGGCGGTACTTGTACTGGTCTATGGAAATGTGCATTTTCTACGGTCTGTGTGTTTGTTCTCTTTTTTTGCGCCAAAGTATAGAAAATTCATGAATTTTCTATACGGTGGAGCAAGTTACTTACTGAGGGTACAAGTTACTTTCTGAGGTATAAAGTGAAAGTTGCTTACTGCTTTAAACTTTTGACCTGTTTTCAAGCTTGGTTTTACTGGTTTTGAGTTTGTTTTTCAAAGGAAAGGGTTGAAACAAAGTTAAAATATATGTATATTCATTTGTTGTTCAGTGTTTAACCTTAAAATCCTAACCTTATGACAAAGTTTCGAAATAAGTACCGCGTGGAGGAAAACCGTATGCGGATATTGAATTATTCTGCCCTGGGACAATACTTTATTACCAATAATATTCAGGATCATCATTGGATATTGGGTCATGTTGCCAACCCAAAAATGATTTACTCTGAGTATGGTGAGATTGTGAAAAAAGAGGTGGGAAAGATTCCAGATCATTTTCACATATCAATTCTGTCCTAAATAAATATTTTGAACGTACTGACAGGCTTGATAGGGGCTGACCTTGGCAGGTAAGCCTAAAAGCAAGGTTGTTTTATCGTAAAATCGT
>NZ_AJKI01000028.1 GCF_000259075.1 Marinilabilia salmonicolor JCM 21150 | reverse complement strand
TAAACATTGACAGATTTTTGCAATAACCATAAATAGTTGGCCCCCATTTGGGGACCCGGTTCTAATGGTCCGGCTTTGCTTCTTTCAAAAAAATGGTGCGAATTCGAATTCGCACCTCCTTATAACAAAAAAAGCCGTTCCAATAATTGGAACGGCTTTCATCTTTAAAGGTCGGCGGCGACCTACTCTCCCGCTTTTACGCAGTACCATCGGCGCTAACAGGCTTAACTTCTCTGTTCGGAATGGGAAGAGGTGGAACCCTGTTGCTAAAACCACCTTAATGGGAGCCTCCCCTAACCCCTCCCAAGGAGGGGGATTTGGAGGCAATATCGTTAACATATTGGAAAAGATTCAAAAAGAAAACTCACATTTCTTGCTTATTGTAATAATGCTTGAGTGTGGAAGCGGGCTTCCTCAACTTAAAAGTTTTGGGTAATTAGTACTGCTCGGCTACATACGTCACCGTATTTACACCTGCA
>NZ_AJKI01000027.1 GCF_000259075.1 Marinilabilia salmonicolor JCM 21150 | reverse complement strand
ATGTTTACAAAACCAGGCAATCTCTTTCCAAAATAATATGATCTTCTCCAAATTATAGAATCCAGTCCCCCTCCCTGGGAGGGGGTAGAGGAGGCCCTACATTTCCAAAAAATCTCCTATCTTAGTGCCATTCAGAACCAATGAACTATTTGTAAACATGCCGGACTTCAAAGAACTTAGCTACAATTCCCATAAGGAGCACTATAAAGATAATCCCGATATTCTGGGCCGTTTGGAAAGGAAAAACAGTATTGATTACTGGCGGCACGAACGGATGTATCGCCTATTAACACCCTTCTTAGAAGAAAGAAGTTCTAAATGGTTGACAGTTGGGGATGGTTTGGGAACAGATGCCAACTGGTTGCAGGAAAATGGTCAGGATGTTGTTGCTTCGGATATTTCGGAATATGGACTCAGGCCTGCTTCAACAAATGGTTATATCCGGGAATATAGGTTGATTAATGCTGAGGATATTGATTATTCCGATAACACGTTTGATTATGTCTTTTGCAAAGAGGCCTACCATCACTTTCCCCGGCCATATTTGGCTGTTTATGAAATGTTGCGGGTTGCCTCAAAAGCCGTAATCTTAATTGAGCCTGTAGATATTGGGATCCAGTTTCCTTTGATGGTTTTTCTGAAAAACCTTTTGGAAAAGATTGCTCCGGGCATGGTGAATAAAGTGTGGACAAATCGTTTTTCCTTTGAAACAGTTGGCAATTATGTATATAAAGTTTCCGAACGTGAAATTGAAAAAATTGCCATGGGCATTGGTCTCCCAATGGTCGCCTTTAAAGGCATTAACGATTTTTACACCACAAAATTTGATTTAAAGTCTTCTACCGAAAACAGAAAAATATTCCGTAAAGTAAAATCAAAAATCAGAGTTAAAAATTTGCTTTGTCGCTTGGGAATAATTCCTTACGAACTTGAAGCTTGTGTGATATTTAAGCATCAGCCATCTGCTGAAATCCTCGCAGGAATGAAAGGACAGGGATTCAAAGTGCTTGTTCTTCCTGAGAATCCTTATCTGGAGGAGAAGTGAGGAAGGAGAGGCTGAGGGAAAGGCTCAGTCTGAGTTTATGGTGCAGCTCTGCAGGGATATGGAAATAAAGTTCTCCTCTGCCGCAAAGAAATTGTCTGATTTGTTTTTTCTGCCCTTTTGTTTACGCCCCGCGGTATATTAAGATTTCAATCTAATCAGTGATCATAATATTCAGTCTCATCGCTCAAATCTCAATTATCACTTTTCTCTCTGCCCACCTTCCGCAATTTTCTCAACCTCAGCCTCAATCTCAGCCTCAACCTCCGTCTCAACCTTTGTCTCAATCTCAACTTCTGCCTCTTTCTCTTTCAATTTGAAGCATTATTTCCCCGGAAGAGCTGACTTCTTTAAAAAAATTCTAATTTTGCGGTTTAAAAATAAGACCTGTTTTAATTTTAAACCACTTCAAAAATGAAAAGATTATTTATTGCTTTGGTAATTGGAATTATTTCCGTCTCTGCATTTTCTCAAAATCTTCAGGTACACTACGACATGGGTGAGGATCGGGGATATGCCACCACTACTCTTGAGATGTTCAAACCCGATGATTGGGGTAGCACCTTTTTCTTTGTAGATTTTGATTATGATACAGAAGTGGGGGAAAGTGTTTCCATGGCTTATATGGAAATTGCCAGAGGATTGAAATTCTGGGACAATCCTTTCGAGATTCATGTAGAGTACAACGGAGGTTTTGGCCAATTTGCACCGGGTATGGCTTACCAGATTAATGATGCCTGGTTGTTTGGTGGAAATTACACATGGAACAGCCCTGATTTTAATAGGATTTTTACGCTTCAGGCCATGTATAAAGCAATTCGTGGTTACGATGAGGCTTCCTTTCAGTTGACCGGTGTGTGGACTGTTAATTTTGCAGGTGGCAAAATGACTTTCTCAGGATTTGCTGATTTGTGGAAAGAGGAGAAAGTTTTTCAGGAATTTACCGGAGGAGGATTGCCAGATATAATCGAAACTAACTATGTCTTTCTTTCAGAACCTCAACTTTGGTACAATGCCACAGACCATTTGTCACTGGGAACTGAAATTGAAGTGGCCAATAACTTTACCGTTGAAGGTTTCAAAGTTTGTCCAACGCTTGCTGCCAAATGGAATTTCTAAGTCTGTAAATCTATATCGTTATGTTTGAAAAATTTTTCAACCTCAAAGCCAATAATACCAATGTGCGTACCGAAATTATTGCCGGTATTACCACATTTATGACCATGGCATATATTTTGGCGGTCAATCCTGATATTCTTTCTGCCGCCGGAATGGATAAGAGTGCTGTTTTTTCTGCCACCACACTTTCAGCCATAGTGGGAACACTGGTAATGGCTTTGTGGGCTAAGTTGCCATTTGCGTTGGCCCCGGGAATGGGACTGAACGCTTTTTTCGCCTTTACGGTGGTTCTTGGAATGGGCTATAGCTGGCAATTTGCGTTGACTGCTGTTTTTCTGGAAGGTATCATTTTCCTCATTCTTACAGCTTTCAATGTTCGGGAGCTCATTGTTAATGCTATACCGATGAACTTGAAACATGCCATATCTGCTGGTATTGGTCTTTTTATTGCTTTTATCGGGATGCAAAATACAGGTTTGATCGCTTCCAATGAAGCTACATTGGTAACATTGGGTGATATGAGTTCACATTCCGTGTGGATTACCCTGTTTGGACTGGTATTGATTGGTGTATTGCTGGCATTAAAAGTACGTGGTGCATTGCTGATTGGTATTTTTGCAGCAACAGTGGTCGGGATTCCCTTTGGAGTAACCCATCTTCCGGAAGGGTCATGGTTGACTTTACCCCCTTCTGTCGAACCTATTGCTTTGAAGTTTGAGTTTTCAAGTGTTTTCACAATCGATATGCTGATTGTTCTTTTTACATTTTTATTTGTAGATATGTTCGATACAGTGGGAACCTTAATTGGCGTTTCCTCCAAGGCCAATATGATTAAAAAAGATGGTTCGTTACCACGTGCCAAACAGGCTCTTTTTGCTGATGCTATTGGAACGACCGTTGGTTCTATGCTGGGAACTTCAACAGTGACTACTTACGTGGAAAGTGCTTCAGGTGTTGCTGAAGGGGGACGTACAGGATTGACCTCTCTTTCCACGGCCGGAATGTTTTTGCTGGCATTATTCCTTTCGCCAATTTTCCTGATGGTGCCAGCGGCAGCTACAGCTCCGGCGCTTATTCTGGTAGGGTCATTTATGCTTACTCCGGTCCTGAAAATTAATTTTGATGATTACACCGAGTCCATCCCTGCTTTTCTGACCATTATTATGATGCCTCTGGCTTATAGTATTGCTGAAGGAATTGTTTTTGGTATGTTGTCCTTCGTTGCCCTGAAATTATTATCAGGTAAAACAAAAGAACTTTCCTGGATAATGTATGTGCTGACAGTCCTCTTTTTATTGAAGTTTTTTATGTAGAGAGGTTCTCTGAAGTTTATAGTAAGTAGATAGTAGCCAGTAGTGGGCAAAAAGTTCGTAAGACAGCTTGGTGTCGAAGCTTATGAATAAGGTTTTTATCTGAGCTACTGAGTTTTATTTAATGATTAAAAAAAGGCAGTTTCCGATTTGTTGGAAGCTGTCTTTTTAGTTTTAAAATTGTTGGTGCCCGATTAAAGATAGCAAGTCCGGGAAGGGGGTTGTCAGTCTTATCTCCAGTTTTATAAGGCTGAGACTGAGGTTAAGAAAATCAATCCCTACCAATCCTCAATATCCTGCAAAGGCTCGCCTTTGCGAACGTAGTGAAGCAATCTCAATTTTTTAACCGAACACCAATGCCTCCCAATTAAAGTTTAATATGAAAGTAACAAGGAATCAACGAATAATTCTGTTGCACTCAGCCTCAACCTCAGCCTTAGCCTCAACTTCAGCCTCAATTTCCTTATTTCATCTTCCAAAACTAAGATCTCTCAATCATTATGGTCATTTTCCATTTGCTTTTGTTTCAGTCAAGCGATATATTTGTAAACTTTTTAAAACTGAGGTAAAAATTCACATATAAATGAGCAAAAAATTTCCTGAATACAAAGGTTTAAACCTCGCTGATGTCAATCGGGAGGTTTTGAAAGAGTGGGAAGCCAACAAAACATTTGATAAAAGCCTGACCAGCAGAGAGGGGCGTCCGTCTTTTGTTTTTTACGAAGGCCCCCCGTCTGCTAATGGGATGCCCGGAATTCATCACGTGATGGCGCGTACCATTAAGGATATTTTTTGCCGTTTCAAAACGCAGCAGGGCTATCAGGTGCACCGTAAAGCCGGATGGGATACACACGGGCTTCCGGTGGAATTGGGTGTGGAAAAAGCTCTGGGAATTACTAAGGAAGACATCGGTAAATCCATCTCGGTGGCGGAGTACAATGAAGCCTGTCGCAAAGATGTAATGAAATATACCGATATGTGGGAAGATTTGACCCACAAAATGGGATATTGGGTAGATATGGATCACCCTTACATCACTTACGACAACCGCTACATCGAAACCTTGTGGTGGATGCTTAAAGAAATCTATAAGAAGGGATTGCTTTACAAGGGATATACCATCCAGCCGTTTTCTCCTGCCGCTGGTACCGGTCTGAGTACACACGAGTTGAACCAGCCGGGGTGTTATCGCGATGTAAAAGATACCACCTGTACCGGTCAGTTCAAAGTCGTTAAAAATAACGAGTCGGAATTTTTATTCAAAGATGCCGATGCAGAGGTTTTCTTCCTGGCCTGGACAACAACTCCGTGGACGTTTCCTTCAAATACAGCTCTTGCTGTTGGACCGAATATAAAGTATGTGAGGGTTCGTTCATTCAATCCTTACACGGGTGAACCATTAGTGGCCGTAGTTGCCAAAGATCTGGTGAACTCATTTTTCAATCCTAAATATGCTGAATTGTCGCTTGAGGACTATTCCCAGGGGGACAAGAAGATACCTTTTGAAATACTCGATGAGTTTGATGGGAAAAAACTCATCGGACTTCGTTATGAACAATTGATTCCCTGGGTCAAGCCTGACGGAGATGCATTCCGTGTCATTGCCGGCGATTTTGTAACCACAGAGGATGGTACAGGTATCGTACATATTGCACCAACGTTTGGTGCCGATGACAACCGCGTTGGAAAAGAGGCCGGAATCGCCCCCTTGCTGCTCCTTGATAAAGATGGGAAGCAACAGCCGATGGTCGATCGAACGGGGAAATTTTTCCTGATTAAGGACCTGGATCCTGGTTTTGTAAAATCAAATGTGGACATTGAAACCTACAGCGAATTTTCCGGAAGATATGTGAAAAACGGGTATGATGAGAAACTGACGGATGATGATCCAACGCTTGATGTGGACATCGCCGTTATGCTCAAAAAAGAGAATAAAGCTTTCAAGGTTGAGAAATACGAACACAGTTACCCGCATTGCTGGAGAACCGACAAACCCGTACTCTATTATCCGCTCGATAGCTGGTTTATCAAGACCACTGCTGTCAGGGATAAAATGATCGAACTCAACAATACCATCAATTGGAAACCGCAATCTACCGGAACAGGTAGATTTGGCAAATGGCTCGAAAATCTGGTTGACTGGAACCTCAGTCGTTCACGTTATTGGGGTACGCCATTACCTATCTGGCGAACTGAAGATGGAACTGAGGAGAAATGCATCGGTTCTGTTGAAGAGCTGGTCAATGAAATCGACCGCTCGGTGAAAGCAGGATTTATGGATAAGAACCCCTTCGGAAGTTTTAATCCGGGGGACTTCAGTGACAACAACTACAATAAGATAGATCTTCACAGACCTTATGTGGATGATGTGATCCTGGTATCTGAAAGCGGTAAACGCATGTATCGCGAAACGGACCTAATCGACGTTTGGTTCGATTCCGGAGCGATGCCTTATGCACAAATGCATTATCCGTTTGAGGGCCTCCCCCCAACCCCCTCCCAGGGAGGGGGAGCAAGGACAGAAGCCCCGGATGGATTGGAGAATGGAAGACCTGCGTATGAAACAGGAAGACCTTCTACCTATAATGGAGCTGTTGATAAAATGAAGGAGATGCGCAAGGAGCCTACTGAAGCAGAGGACCTCATGTGGCAACAGTTGCGTAATAAGCAAGTTGATGGCTGTAAGTTTAGAAGACAACATGCCATAGATCAGTTTATAGTTGATTTCGTTTGTTTGTCCAAAATGCTTATTGTTGAGATTGATGGTGGGTATCACAACAAACCTGAAGTTAAAGAGGCTGATGAGCAAAGAACACAAATACTGGAAGATCTGGGATATAAAGTAATCCGCTTCTCCAATGAAGAAGTAATAGGCAATACAGCATCAGTAATTGAACAAATTGGGAAAAGTTTAAGATCTAGAAAAGATCTCTCAAGTAATAGTAATCCAACCTCCCCCCTTGGGGGGGATCAGAGGGGGGCCCCCTTCCCCGCCGACTTCATCGCCGAAGGCGTGGATCAGACCCGCGGATGGTTTTTTACCCTCCATGCGCTGGCAACAATGCTGTTTGATAGTGTAGCCTTTAAAAATATTATCTCCAACGGATTGGTGCTCGACAAAAACGGAAATAAGATGTCCAAGCGGCTGGGTAATGCCGTCGATCCGTTCCAAACCATCGAAGAGCATGGCTCCGATCCGTTGCGCTGGTATATGATTACCAATGCCCAGCCATGGGACAACCTGAAGTTTGACCTGTCGGGCGTGGATGAAGTGAAAAGAAAATTCTTCGGAACACTTTACAATACCTACTCTTTCTTTGCGCTTTATGCCAATATTGACGGTTTTGACGGAAGTGAAGTTGAAGTGCCTGTGGCAGAGCGGTCCGAGATTGATCGTTGGATCATCTCCCTGCTTAATACGCTGACTCAGGAGGTTACCGATGCGTTGGAGAACTATGAACCTACCCGTGCTGGTCGTGCCATCCAGAATTTTGTGACCGAAAATCTCAGTAACTGGTATGTGCGTTTGAATCGTAAGCGCTTCTGGGGAGGTGAAATGAATCGCGATAAGCTGGCTGCATACCAAACGCTTTATCAGGCACTGGAAACTGTGGCTATGCTGGCTGCACCCATTGCCCCGTTTTATGCAGACCGGTTGTTTACCGACCTGAATAAACTATCAGGCCGTCATTCGGATGAGTCCGTTCATTTGGCGGAGTTTCCCGCTTTTGATGAAGCAATGATCGATAAAGCACTGGAAGAAAGAATGGAATATGCCCAGCAGATTTCATCTATGGTGCTTGCACTTCGTCGTAAAGTGAACATCAAGGTGCGTCAGCCGTTACAGAAGATAATGCTGCCTGTTTATGATGCCCGTTTTGAGGCGCAAATTGAAGCAGTAAAAGATTTGGTGCTGACAGAGGTAAATATCAAGGAAATTGAGTACCTTAAGGATGCTTCCGGTGTTCTGGTTAAGAAAATTAAGCCCAACTTTAAGACGCTTGGTCCCCGTTACGGAAAGATGATGAAAGCCATCAGCAAAGCTTTCGCCGGGATGTCGCAGGAAGACATTGCTAAGTTTGAAAAGGAGAACAGTTTCACCCTTGTGCTTGATGGTGAAACAGTGGAATTGAACAGGGAAGATGCCGAAATCATCAGCGAAGATATTCCCGGTATGTTGGTGGCCAACGAAGGGCGTATTACTGTGGCACTGGATATCAATCTTACTCCAGAACTGAAGGCGGAAGGAATTGCAAGGGAACTGATTAACCGGATCCAAAACCTTAGAAAAGACAGTGGTTTTGAGGTAACTGATAAAATTGTGGTGAACATTCAAAAAAATGGTGCCACCGATCAGTCCGTTGATCAACATAAAGAGTATATTGCCGCACAAACGCTGGCAAAAGAAATAAATTTGGTAGATTCATGTAACAGGAATGATGCACTTTCCGTAGAGTTGGAGGATGATGTGGTTTTGTTGCTTGAAATTGAAAAGGTTTAACCTTACTAAGGTGTTTCACTCATTTTTACACTAATAAATTTTGTCATTATGGCAGAAAAGACCCGATATTCAGATGAAGAGTTGAAAGAATTTAAAGACATAATTCTTGCTAAGCTCGAGAAAGCAAAGCGTGATTACGAATTGCTTAGAAATACCATAACTCTCGAAGATGGTAATGACACACAGGACACCTCGCCCACATTTAAGGTTTTGGAAGAGGGAGCTGCTGTTCTCTCCAAAGAAGAGGCAGGGAAACTGGCACAGCGTCAGCAAAAATTTATTCAGCATTTGCAGGCTGCTCTGGTGCGTATCGAAAACAAAACCTATGGCATCTGTCGTGAAACCGGTAAACTGATTGCCAAAGAACGGCTGAGAGCTGTTCCTCATGCCACCTTGAGTATCGAAGCAAAGAAAGCTCAGAAGTAGAAGCCTGACGTTAGTTCTTTCTTCCCCGGGATTGTTATTTTGTTCATCAGAAGAAATTTTGCTTTTGAGGGAGGGAATTGACATGTTTCACTATTTGAGGTGTCGCTTTTGGTTTTTTGTTACCGGGAGCGGGGTGCATGGTTTATATGCAGTCATTTTGCAATTTACGGTGCAGCGTTTATGGTGAAATTGGAATCATCAACCAACCATTACGGATTAAAAAATATCAATTATTATTTTACGAACTGCTAAGAGCTACGAGCTAAGCGCTAAGAGCCGACACATGGGAAAATTAAAAACACCTGTAATCATTATTCTTGCTATTTTATTTGTTGATCAGGCGCTGAAATTTTGGGTCAAAACCAATATGATGCTGGGAGATGAGTTTTCTGTTTTCGGCGATTGGTTTTACATCCATTTTGTGGAGAACAACGGAATGGCTTTCGGTATGGAACTGGGAGGTGATTTTGGTAAAATTTTCCTGAGTGTATTCCGGATTATAGCCGTTGTGGGAATTGGCTGGTATCTTTACAAATTAACATTAAAAAAGGCACCGGTTGGGTTGGTCATCAGTGTGAGCATGGTGCTTGCAGGTGCGCTGGGGAACATCATAGACAGTGCTTTTTATGGTATGATTTTTAATCACAGCTACTCCCAACTGGCAACTCTTTTTCCGGAAGGGGGTGGATATGCCTCTTTTCTTCATGGGCGTGTTGTGGATATGTTTTATTTCCCTCTTTTTTCGGGGACTTATCCCGATTGGCTTCCCTGGCTTGGCGGACAGGATTATATCTTTTTCCGCCCGGTATTTAACATCGCCGATTCATCCATTACCCTGGGGATTATTTCAATTCTGATATTTCAAAAGAAATTTTTTGAACACGAAACAGAGCAATGACCAATGATCAATGACCAATGACCAATGATCAATGATCAATGAGCAATGACCAATGAGGAATAGCAGCCAAGATTAATAAAGACGGTATTCTAAATGTATGGTTTATAATGAGCCTGGCCTCCGGGTTTAGCCGAGGGATATTGATGCGACACACCGGTCCGTATAGCCGGCGTTTTGGGATCCCCCACCTAAAGACGGGGGCTAATCTCATGGGGTTTGTTGGTATTGTCACATTCTGATGATGGATAGAATTAATTATGGCGTTGCACAATCCCCCGCCTAAAGACAGGGGCTATAACTCATCTCTCGTATTCCTCTGATCCCTGGCCTCAATTTCTCCTTTCCGGAGATCCACAAAAACTTTTCCCGTTTCCGGGCGGTTACCCCATATAAAATTAATAAATTTGCACACCTTTTACATGGGCTCTGTTATTGAAGCCATCTAAAGCAAGATGACGGGATATTTTGAATAATTTTTTGTCATGGGATTCGTTTATTTTGTAAATTGATATTCTGTGGACATTAATCCGGTCTGCGAAAACAGGTAATTGCTGTTTTTCGATTTATCTTGCTGAATTAATAGTGTTTACCAACGAAACTTATTGTTGGTGAAAGGTGGCTCATGTGAGTCAGGAGACGGTAGTGTATCATATCCTTAAGTTCTTTTCGAGATAACTCTTATTTAATTATTATGCGTAAAATTTTCTTATTTCTACTGATGGGATTGGTTTTGGGAATTGGGTTTAATGGAACCGCCCAGGAAAATATTAATCCCAGGGAAATAAAAATTTCAGAACTTTCAGACAATCAGATTCGCAGGATTCATGATGAGATGATGAACCGGGGCTTGTCTGAACAACAGGCAATATCTTTGGCTATGGCCCGTGGTTTTACCCGTCAGCAAATTAATGAACTTGAAAGGCGTTTCGAGCAATTGGGGGATGTGTCTCAAAGCCAAAGTGGCAACGAGAAGGATGAGGAAGCAGCCTCCCTGTTTGGAGAGGTATCCGAAAAGGAGGAGGTTACTAAAACTGAAGAACGCAAGAAACTTTTTGGTTTTGATTTCTTCAATTCGGAGAATCTGACGTTCGAACCAAGCGTGAATCTTCCTGCATCAAAATCATATATTATAGGCCCGGGAGATGAGTTCTCCATTGATATTTGGGGTACTTCACAACAGAGTTATCAGCTCACAGTTGACAACGGCGGCAATCTGAACATACCTAATGTGGGACCTGTTGCTGTGGGGTCACTGACCCTGGAGGAAGCTGAAAAGAAGGTATTCAATAAGTTGACCCTCATTTATCGTGATCTGGCAGAAGAGAATCCAAAGACTTTTGCGCACATCTATCTGGCACAAATCCGTCCCATTAAAGTGCATGTGATTGGAGAGGCTTTTGCACCCGGAAGTTATACGCTACCCGGTTCCGCAACTGCCTTTAATGCATTGTACCTGGCCGGTGGGCCTAATATGAATGGAAGCTTTCGGGAAATAAAAATCATCCGTGATGGAAGACAGGTAAAAACATTGGATGTTTATGAATACCTAATTAACGGCAAAACCCATGACAATATATCTCTTCGTGATGACGATGTGATAATGGTGCCCTCTTATCGGTACAGAGTACGGATGAGCGGAGAGTTTAAGCGTACAGGTATTTTTGAAGGAAAACAGGGTGAGACTGTGGCAGATATGCTCGACTATGCCGGTGGATTTACCGATAAAGCATATCAGGAACGTTTGGAGGTTTTCAGAACCAACTCCCGCCAGAACTATTTTGAGGGTGTCGGACGAGATAATTTCGATGATGTATTGATTCAGAATGGCGACAGCATTATTGCCGGTGAAATTCTCAAGCGGGTGGAGAACCGCGTGATTATGGAAGGCGCAGTGATGCGTCCCGGAAATTATGAATTGACCGAAGATTTGTCATTGACCTCCCTGCTTGAACGGGCCGAAGGATTGCGCGAAGATGCATTTATGGAACGGGGGCAGATCTTGCGTTTAGATGACAACTTAGAGTTGGAAAACATCCCTTTTTCAGTAAAGAAACTAATCACAGGTGATTTTGATATTGACCTGAAGCGGGAGGATATTGTAACCATTTATTCCCGGGATAGCCTGCGTCAGGAACGGGATCTTACCATTAAAGGAGAAGTGCAATACCCCGGAACATTCGATTACCGCGATGGCACCACTCTCTCCGACCTGGTGGCTATGGCCGGTGGTTTTACCGAATCGGCTTCCAGCTCGTACATTGAAGTTGCCCGACGCCTCAGTCACGATGAAAAGAGTGAATACAGCAAACGCACCGGACACCTGTTTCAGTTTACCATTTCGAGAAATCTGGAAATGGATGAACAGGATGGCCGTTTTGAATTGCAACCCTACGATCAGGTGTTTGTCCGTCGCGCTCCCGGATTCGTGAACTCCGGGACGGTGCGAATTAATGGGGAGGTCCTGTATGCCGGAGAATACAATCTCTCTAACAGGGAAGAGCGACTCTCCAGTGTTATTGAGCGTACCGGAGGGCTTACCCCCGATGCCTATGCACAGGGTGCCATGCTTACCCGTAAAGTAGAGACCGATGCCAAAACAAAACGTTTACGCGAGCAGTTAATGGAGCGTGACAGCACTCTTCAGTTCGACGATATGGGTTTTGAAGTCCTGGCTATTGATCTTAGAACAGCTCTGGAAAACCCCGGAACCCGTGATGATGTATTTCTTCAGGCAGGAGATGAGCTGTTTATCCCACGGGAGTTACAAACCATCAAGATCAGTGGTGAAGTGTTGAATCCTGTCAGTGCTCCGTTTGTGGAGGGTAAGTCGCTCCGCCACTACGTAGATCAGGGAGGTGGATTCTCCGATATGGCAAAAAAGAGTAAAGCCTATGTGATTTATTCCAACGGAAAGGCAGCCGCCACCAGCAACTTTCTGTTTTTTAAGAATTATCCCAAAGTGCTGGCCGGAAGTGAAATTGTGATTCCTTCCAAGCCTCATCGCGATCCGTTACCCGCCACTGCATGGATCAGCATCGGCAGCAGCGTGGCATCACTGGCACTTACGGTGGTGACTATTAGTAATACGCTTAAATAAGAGAATGGCCCCCTAAATTCCCGAAAGGGGACTTTGGAATTAGCTGTTGGTTCGTAGCTCTTAGCTGATAGGAGAATAGGCAAGTAGGTAGTAGGGAATAGAGGTGATAGATTCAAAAACTGAACTCTAAACTCAGAACACGAAATACAAAACCTTGAATTCAAATCCCAGCAGCCCACACCCCCTGACCCCCTGAAAGGGGAACCGGCAACACGCAACGCATTCATCTTATAATTTAAAACCGTTTTCAAGCTTGAATGTACACCCTGACCTTGGCAGATAAGCCTAAAAACAAGGTTGTTTTGTCGAAAAGTCATTTCTGTTTGAGTGGTTGTTTTTAATAGAAGGCATGTGACTATTTAAACGGCGCGTAAGCCTGTCCGCTTTCCGGGCCGGCGGATTGAGGAAAGCCAAAATGGGCGAATTTCAGGGGCCTTGCGTCAGTGTTGTTTCATGTATAAAATAATGTATAAGCTGAAGTTGGTTTTTGATTTTTTAGCAATGAGAAAAAGTAAGCATAGCCATAGCTACGTGAATCTTTTTATCATGAATAAAAAACAAAAAGCAACAATGCTTGGTGCAGTATTTTATTCGTGATACGACACTAGGGCCGGAAATTTTGGTTTTCGCGGGGTGATAGGGTTAAGCGGACTAGTTCCGATATAGGTTTTGTAAAGTTTTTGTGAATAAACTCACAAAAACCATAATCGGAATTTATTTCTTTTTGGGGCAGTGCCTCCGCTAAAGCTTCGGCGACACGCGGAATGCCAAAAAGAAAACGAAGGTGAAATTCCTTTAGAAAAAATGTTCCAAGTATGAAAACCAAAGAACAATACATTCAGCTTTTAGCAACCTTTAAAAAAGAGAACGGCTCCTTGTACGGTCTGAAAAACCTGGGGATTTTTGGATCTGTTGCCCGCGGTGAACACCGAAAACAAAGTGATATTGATATATATTACGAAGGGGAAGCATTGAGCCTCTTCAAACTTTCAGATTTAAAAGATAAACTGGAGCAAAAACTTGATACTCCGGTTGATTTGGTAAGACTGCGTAATTCAATGAATCGCTTTTTGAAGGAAAGAATCGAAAAAGAAGGATTAAATGTTTGAAAACGAAATGGTCTCTAATGTCGTTGGTCAGATCATTGAAAGCATACATATCGTTCAGAAACGGACAAAAAATATCCAATCAGCAGATGATTTTTCATCGACAGAACAAGGAATGCTTATTTTAGACAGCGTCTGCATGAAGTTAGCAGCTATTGGAGAAAGTATTAAAAATCTTGACAAGATTACTAATAAACAATTGTTGAGTAAATATACCGAAATTGACTGGAGACAAGCTATGGGGATGAGGGATATTATTGTTCACCATTATTTTGATATTGATGCTGAAGTCATTTTCAAAACGCTCAATGAAGATATTCCACCTTTGTTAGGTGTTTTGGAGAGGATGCATTCAACGCTTAAGCAAGATTAAAACCGTTTTCAAGCTTGAATCTACTCCCGACCTTGGCAGGTAAGCCTAAAAACAAGGTTGTTTGATCGAAAAATCGTCTCTGTTTGAGTGGTTGTTTTTTTATAGAAGGGATGTAACTATTTAAACGGCGCGTAGGCCTGTCCGCTTTCCGGGCCGGCGGATGGAGGAAAGCCAAAATGGGCGAATTTTAGGAGCCTTGCGCAATGGCCGGAAATTTTGGCTTTCGCGGATGGATAGGTTTAAGCGGACTAGCCCTTTTTCGTTCTTTTTGGGGTAATGCCAAAAAGAAAAATAATATGAAATTTTCTTCAATCAGCAATTACAGAAAGTTGTAATTTAGGAAAAACAATTTATTATCATACACCATAATTCATGGAACAAACCACCAAAGAAAATTCTGTGAACAAAACAGATAGACCAATCATCAAAGACGACGAAATAGACCTCATAGCCCTCGCCCACACCATCTGGGATAACCGCAAAACCATCTGGTATTCTATTGCCGTTGCTGTTGTTATTGGTTTGTTGGTCGCTATTTTAAGTCCGGTGAAATACACCGCTTCAGCAACTATTTTGCCTCAGGCAGAAGGCAAAACCGACCTGGGTGGCCTCGGCGGACTGGCAAGTATGGCAGGGATTAACCTGGGCTCCATGATGGGGAGTGCTTCAGGCATTCAGCCGGATTTGTATCCACGTGTAATAAACAGCTATCCATTCCTCAACGAATTGGTTCATCAGCCCTTTGATTTTGAGGAAGAAGATGATCCCAAATCCATTTATGAGCAGCGGTTGCAGGATTCCATTCCGGGTTTTTGGGCTTCTGTGATGAAATACACACTTCGTTTGCCCTGGACCATCAAGAATGCTTTGACAGGAGAGGATAAGAGAATCTCTGCAGGAGTTGTCGGAAAATCGACCATTGATGTTACAAGACTTTCAGAGGAGGAGACGGAAATACTTAAATCAATGAGTGAAGTGGTAACTGTTTCGGTGGACAATGAAACAGGACTGGTAACCATCGGTGCAGAACTAGAGGAACCTCTGCTTACTGCTCAGGTTACCCAAAAGACGGTTGAACTCCTTCAAAAATACATCATCGAATACAAAACCCGACAGGCAACACAGAATCTTGAGTTTATTGAAGCCCGCCTTAAAGAAAAAAAGGCTGAATTCGAAACAGCCCGTGAAGCCTTTTTTGAATACCGCGATCGTAACCGCAACATCATTGAGGAACGTACCAATATTCGCTACCAGGAACTGAGCGATACCTACAATCTGGCGTCTCAGGTTTATCAGAGTCTGGCCGAACAAAAAGAACAGGCCGAGATTGCTGTGAAAAAAGATACCCCTGCTTTTTCTATTATTGAGCCGGTGAAAGTGCCTATTGAAAAGTCGGCTCCCAGACGCTTAATGATATTGATAATTAGTGTTTTTGTGGGTGCTTTGCTTGGGGGTGGACTTGTGTTTGGAGGAATGGAATGGAGGAAGATGAAGGAGGCGTGGTAGGGGTTAACTGTTAGTTCATAGCTCTTGGCTATTAGGTTTAAAAGCTGTTAATTGTAAGGTAATATGGACTAATTATAGTAGGCTTGCGTTAGTCTCGCTTCAGGTAAAATTATTTATCTGTTGAAGTTGTTTTCAAGCTTGAATGCACCCCAGACCTTGGCAGGTAAGCCTAAAAACAAGGTTGTTTAATCGAAAAATCGTCTCTGTTTGAATTCGCAGCGCACAACTAAGGCATCAGGAAACAAAGTTTGCGACCGTAGGTGTATCAGGTAGAATATAGCTAATAAAATGCATTTTTCTTGGTTAATTAACGATTTACTATTTGAACGGCGGGTCGGCCTGTCCGCTTTCCGGGCCGGAGGATGGCGGGAAGCCAAAATGGGCGAATTTTAGGAGCCTTGTGCGAGTGTCGTTTCATGTATAAAATAATGTATAAGTTGAAGTTGTTTTTTGATTTTTTAGCAATGAGGAAAAGTAAGAATAGCCTTAGCTACGTGAATCTTTTTTTCATGAATAAAAAACAAAAAACAACAATGTTTGGTGCAATATTTTATTCGTGATACGACATTAGGGCCGGAAAATTTTGGTTTTCGCGGGCTGATAGGTTTAAGCGGACTAGACTTTTTTGTTTTTTGGGGCAGTGCCTCCGCTAAAGCTTCGGCGACACGCGGAATGCCAAAAAGAAAATTTACGTGAAATTCCTTTTTAAATCTGCACAGATTTAGTTATTTACAATAATCAATTTATATTGCGAAAAATCTCGCAAAAACAAATGACCAACCCCTTCAAATTTTGGAAGTGTAGTCGCAGATTCCTTTTTTACCAACCGTAAAAAAGAACTGGAATTTGTTATCAAAACCCTGGATAGTAGTAATCACCTGATTATTATTAGTCCGCGGCGTTTCGGGAAAACCAGTTTAATAAAGAAGGTCATTGCCGAATCTGACCGTAAAGTGATTTACCTGGATGTGCAATTGAGCAATTCGGTAAGTGATTTTGCTGCCCAGTTGCTTAAACGGATTTACAGGGTTTGGCCCGGAGAAAAACTCCGACAGTTGATCAGTCATTTTTGAATTATTCCGAATATTACCCTGAATCCTCTTAACAACGAGGTAGATATATCATTTCAGGCCAAAGAAGCTGAGACTCCTTTACTTGAGGATGTTTTTAATTTGCTGGACAAGATTGGTAATGCAAAGAACCGTCCGGTTGTTGTACTGGATGAGTTTCAGGATATTCTGAAGCTTGGACCCGGGATGGATAAAAAGTTAAGGGCCATCATGCAGCAGCATCAAATGTTGAATTATGTGCTGTTGGGAAGTCAGGAATCCCTAATGCGTGAAATTTTTGAGGATAAAAAATCTCCTTTTTATCATTTTGGAATTCTTTTTCCGCTTGAAAAAATTGAAAAGAAGCATTTTCAAAAATATTTGAGCGATAAGTTTGCAAATGTTTCTGATGATGCAGAGATAATAGCGGGGGATATACTTGAAATAACCGAAGGACATCCCTATTATACGCAACAACTTGCATACAATATGTGGAACCTGCTTGATGATAATTCCACGAATCAAAATATCGTTAATAAAGCTGTTGAAGAGATTATTCATCTTCATGATCATGATTATGAACGACTCTGGACTACTTTTAATCAAACGGATAAGCAAACCATTACTTTTATGGCACTCCGCGATGATGCAGAAATAAGCCCCCTGTCGCACCAGGCCGATATTGGCCCCGCCAGTACCGTTTACAGCAGTCTGAAAAGATTGATGGTCACCGGTTGTGTGATCAAAACAAATAACGGATACGAACTGGATGATCCTTTCTTTAAGCGGTGGATTGTTTTGAGGAGGAACCAGTAAAGAGAGATACGATTTTAGAAAATGACTGTAAAAAAGAAAAGACACATAGCAAAAGCCTTTACATGGCGCATTATTGCGTCCATAACAACGGGCATTATTGCATGGATCATGACCGGGAAGATGGAGTTGGGAATGTCAATAGGGGCATTGGATGTGATAATTAAATTAGTATTTTATTACCTGCACGAAAGAGCATGGTATCATTCAACATTTGGAGTAGTTCATACTGAAGAGAATAAAAAGCCACCGAGCAAGAATAAATTAATATAACCAGTTCCTAGCAACAAATATCAAGCAACAAGACAATGCATAAAGAGCACATTTACCCTATTTTTGACAAAACCCTGACCAGAGAGGATCGGGAGAAATTAATCAATCAAAAATCAAAAGTTGTTTGGTTTACAGGCCTGTCCGGTTCGGGAAAAAGCACCCTTGCTTCTGCGCTGGAGAAAGTTCTATATGAAAAGGGTTTTTTGTGTAAACTATTGGATGGGGATAACATCCGTACCGGAATTAATAATAATTTGGGCTTTTCAGAAGAAGACCGGGTGGAGAATATTCGTCGTATAGCCGAAGTCTGTAAACTATTCCTGAATTGCGGGGTCATTACGCTTGCCGCTTTCATCAGCCCTACCAATGAAATCCGTAAACAGGCCATGTCTATCATTGGAGAAGAGAATTTCATAGAAATTTTCGTAAATCCACCTTTGGAGGTATGTGAAAATAGAGACACCAAAGGTTTATATGCTAAAGCCAGAAAAGGCGAAATAAAGGATTTTACAGGCATTTCTTCTCCTTTCGAAGCTCCTGAAAATCCCGCTTTGGATTTAGATACATCTAATTGTACAGTAGTGGAAAGTATCGAAAAGATTATGGCATTATTGGAGCCTGAGATTAAAGGAAATTGTTAATTAGTTAATAGGTCAATTGGTTAATTTGTCAATATGTTAGAAGGTTCATTTGTCACATAGCGGATCTCTAATTGCACATGGAACCAATCCACTAATTAACCAATACACCAATCAACCACCACACCAACAGACCACATCATATGCAATACAACCTATCACACTTACAGGAACTAGAAGCCGAAGCCATACATATCATACGTGAAGTCGCAGCGGAATTTTCCAATCCGGTGATGCTCTATTCCATCGGAAAGGATTCATCAGTAATGGTGCGACTCGCTGAGAAAGCTTTTTATCCCGGGAAAGTGCCGTTCCCGTTGATGCATATTGACAGCAAGTGGAAGTTTAAGGAGATGATTGAATTCCGGGACAATTATGCCAAAGAAAATAACTGGGATTTGATAGTTCATTACAATAAAAAAGGATTTGAATCCGGAGTTGGTCCGTTTACACACGGAAGTAAAGTACATACCGACACCATGAAAACACAGGCTCTTCTCGAAGGCCTGACAAAACACGGATTTGATGCTGCTTTCGGGGGTGCCCGCCGTGATGAGGAAAAATCCCGTGCCAAAGAACGGATTTTTTCTTTTAGAGATAAATACCATCAGTGGGATCCAAAGAATCAACGTCCCGAGTTGTGGGATGTTTTTAATGCGGAAGTCCATCAGGGAGAGTCCATTCGTGTCTTTCCGTTAAGCAACTGGACTGAACTGGATATCTGGCAATACATCCGACTGGAGAATATCCCCATTGTACCGCTCTATTATGCAAAAGAACGTCCTGTTGTTGAATACAATGGTGCTCTAGTTCTTGTTGATGACGAGCGTATGCCAAAAGAACTTGCAGAGAAAGCGGAAATGAAAATGGTCCGTTTTAGGACCCTGGGCTGTTACCCTTTAACAGGTGCTGTAGAGTCAGAAGCCAATACCATCGAAAAAATCGTTGAGGAGATGATGACCACAACACTTTCTGAACGAACTACCCGTGTTATAGATTTTGATCAGGAAGGGAGTATGGAGCAGAAGAAGAGGGAGGGGTATTTCTAAGCAAATAGGTGATAAATGGCTAACTGAGGTTAAGGCTAAGGCGGATAGTTTACCACGGTATCACAAGTTTACTCAAATTTTATTAGAAGCATTTACTCCGCTGCGAAAATTTTAATTTGAACGGCGGGATGGCCCCGTCCGCTTTCCGGACCGGCGGCTACGAGAAGGCTTAATGGGTGACGTTCACGGCCTTGTGCAATGGCCGGAAATTAAGCCTGATGCGGGTCGATAGGTTTAAGCGGACTAGACTTTTTTGTTTCTTTTTGGAGTAATGCCAAAAAGAAAATTTAAAAAATAAAAATTACTTTTATCACCATGACGGGAAAATCAGACTTAGATATACAAGCATTTTTAGCTCAAGACGAGCAAAAAGACTTATTGCGTTTATTAACTGCAGGATCAGTTGATGATGGGAAGTCAACATTAATTGGACGACTTCTCTTCGATAGCAAACGCATTTATGAAGACCAGTTAGCCGCTCTGGAAACAGACAGCAAACGCGTTGGCCATGCCGGTGAGAATATCGATTATGCTTTGCTGTTAGACGGTCTTAAAGCAGAACGCGAACAAGGCATCACCATTGATGTGGCTTACCGCTATTTTAATACCAACAAGCGTAAGTTTATTATTGCTGATACTCCCGGGCATGAGCAATACACCCGGAATATGGTGACGGGGGCTTCTACTGCTAACCTGGCTATTATCCTGATTGATGCCACCAAGGGAGTAATCACACAGACCAGGCGGCATACTTTTCTTGTTAACCTGCTGGGAATTCAACATGTAGTGTTGGCGGTTAATAAAATGGACCTGGTTGATTACAAACAGGAAGTATTTGAAAAAATCCGGGCAGATTATGAGGATTTTGTGGCACAGTTGGATATTCCGGATGTGGAATATATTCCTATGTCTGCCTTGAATGGTGACAATGTGGTGGACGAAAGTGAACACATGCCCTGGTATCAGGGTAAGTGTATGCTTGACTTTCTGGAGACTGTCCACATTAGTAGCGACCGGAATTTTGAGGATTTCCGCTTCCCTGTACAATATGTACAGCGACCGGATAGGGATTTCAGAGGTTTCTCAGGTAAGGTTGCTTCCGGTATCGTGAAGCGCGGGGATGAAGTTATGGCCTTGCCATCCAGAAAACAATCGAAGGTTAAAGAAATCATTACTTATGATGGGGAACTTGAAAAAGCTTTTCCGCCTCAATCGGTAACGCTGACACTGGAAGATGAAATTGACATCAGTCGTGGCGAGATGTTGGTACATACCGACAATCAGCCCCGGCTGGAGCGTCACTTTGAGGCAATGGTGGTCTGGATGGATGAAGAACCAATGGACCCTTCTGCTCAATTAATCATCAAGCACAATACCAATAAAACCAAGGTTCGCTTTGATCAATTGCGCTATCAGATAGATGTCAATACCCTGGAGAAGAAGGAGATTAATGTGTTGGCATTGAATGAGATAGGTAGAATGGTGATGACCACCATGAAACCTTTGCTTTTTGATCCGTATAAAAAGAATCATCATACGGGAGCGTTTGTATTGATTGACCCAATTAGTCACAATACCGTGGCTGTAGGTATGATTATCGACAAGGTTAATGCCGATGAGTTGCCATCACGAATTACAGAAATGGATCGTGAAAAAATGAATCGTGGCGAAAGTCTGATTACTACAGAAGAACGTGAGAAACGATATGGACAGAAGGGACATACCATCTGGATTACCGGATTACATGGAAGCGGCAAGAGAGAGTTGGCTTATTCGTTAGAAAAACGTTTGTTCGATGAAGGAAAAACAGTTGTTGTTTTTGATGGAATCACAATTCGCGCAGGTCTATCTCATGAGTTGGATTTCACTAGCAGCGATCGGGCTGAGCATTTGCGTCGTGTAGCTCATGTCTGCCGCATGCTGAACGAACAGGGAATTATTACCATTTGTTCTTTTATTTCACCAAAAGCAGAAACACGGCGACAGGTGCAAGAGATTGTTGGCGAAGAACGGTTTCATGTGATTTATATGGATGCTTCCCTGGAATACTGTAAAAATCAAAAGCCGGAGCTTTATCAAAAAGCTGATTCAGGTGAATTGGAGGTTCTACCTGGTTATACTACTATTTACGAAAAACCTGAGAATGTGCAGATGGTGTGTTCACCTGAAACCTTAGAAGGAAATTTGAATATGGTAATGGAGTATTTTGGGAAGGTAAAAGTCTTGTAATTTTTGAGGGTTGAGGATGAGTGTTTACCACAGATAACAAATATGAACACAGATTATTTGAATTACCAATAGTCAAATCATTTTATTACCTCAATATTACTCAAACTCGGCAATTCCAGTCAATGATTGAAGAAATGTAAGACTTTCATTAAAAAAATGGTAAAAACCAGTATTTTCTATTCTGTGGTTAAATATAAGTCAAACGATATCTGTCATAACTTGTTTCACTCAAATTAAATGTTCGGTTCTTCGCTTCGCTCAGAATAGTAGGAAATCTAACTTTGAATCATGACGACGAGATTATTGGTGGAAAATTTTTTACCTTATTCACATGGAGGCTTCGCTTGATTTTTGTAAGAAGAATAAAACCGAATTAAACGAGTTCAGTGAATAATGCAAAATAAATCATTTGTCTGGTGTATATGACCAATATGAATTTTCGGTTGGTGGCACAATGAAATTATCTCCAAAAAAATACAATAAATCCAGAAGGAATATTGGATTACCTTAGTGTTAATGAGGTGTTTCGGCTTTATTTATTAGTTATTTTATGATTGATAGAACATATAAAGCAATAACATATAAAACTTCCGTTTCTAGCTTTATTTTGTATGTAAAACTTACTAATTAACCTATTAAAAAAAGCACACCAAAAAACATATTTAAGATACAATAAGTTGAGAATAATATCATTCATTACAAAGAAACTTAAGTTTACTGGAAATAAAGAAAAAGTTGCTATAAATGTTTCTTGGGCTGTATTAGGAAAAGTTGTCAATATCCTTAGTAGTCTTTTTATAGGTATTTTAGTGGCTAGATATCTTGGTCCTGAGGATTTTGGGTTGATGAGCTATGTGATGAGCTATGTGGCAATTTTCCAAGTACTCGCAACTTTTGGGTTAGAAAATATTGAAATCAGAGAATTAGCAAAAGAAGATAGTGATGTTCCAAAGATTATGGGAACATCATTTATTATCAGAATGATACTTGCTTTCACTACAATAATAGCAATATTTGTAACGCTTATAATCTTTAAAACAGATCAACAAACGAAAACATTGGTGTTGATTTTTTCTACAACATTAATATTTTCAACAACAAAAATTATAAGAAATTACTTTACTTCCATTGTCCAGAATGAATACGTAGTTAAAACTGAAATTTCACGAACAATAATTGGTGCAACTATTAAAATTCTTCTTCTGAGCATTAATGCTCCATTAATATATTTTATAATGGCCTCATCTTTCGATTTATTTTTAGTTGCTACAGGGTTTATTATTTCATTCAATAAAAAAATAGGACTTAAATTGCCTTGGAAGTTTGACAAGTGGTATGCTATTTATTTAATCAAACAATCATTTCCACTTCTTCTTTCTGCATCAGCTGTTGTTATTTATCAAAAAATTGATCAAGTAATGATAAAACAAATGATGGATAATGTAAGTGTTGGGCAATATTCCGTTGCTTCCAGAATTATTGAAATAGGGATATTTATTCCTGTCATTGTTTCACAAACGATAGCTCCATTGTTAGTGAAAAAATTACATAAATGCAAAGATGCATACATTAAGAAGAGACAACAATACATGAGTATTATTGTATGGGGAGGTATATTAATTTCACTAATAATATTTATTCTATCCAAACCCGCTGTAACCATTTTATTTGGTAGTCAATACTTAGATGCCATACCAGTTTTAAAAATTTTATCTTGGAAAGTTGCATTAATGGGGTTATTTAATTTTTCAGCACAAATTATAATTATTGAAGGTATACATAAATTTGTTGCTGTCAGAAATATTTTTGCTTGTTTTACAAGTGTTTTATTAAACTACTTTTTAATTCCACATTACGGCATCATCGGTTCATCTATTGCATCTATATCTGCCTTTTTTATTTCAGGTTATTTAGCACATTTATTTATACCGGGATATCGCTTTATTTTTTATATTCAAACGAAATCCTTGGCAGTTGGATGGAAACAATTTTTTAACATTAAATCATTAAAATGACATTAGACAATACAGTTATTAAAAACGGTTTTTGTGTTGGCTGTGGTGCATGTACTGCTGTTAAGGAATCAAATTATAGCATTCAGTTTGACCAATATGGAAAATATATTGCAACCTCAAAAAAACAAACTGATTTTAACGTAGAAGAAAAGTTGAAAAATGTATGTCCTTTTACATCCCCCCGCAATGAAACTATCATAGCACAAGAATTATTCAGTGAAAAAAATAAATTTCAGGAACATATTGGCTACTATCAAAATCTTTATGCCGGTTATGCAACAAATGAAAAATATCGATTAAGTAGTTCTTCCGGAGGAATACTCAGTCTATTCATAGAATTATTATTTCATAAGAAAATGATAGATGGTGTTTTGCATGTTAAAAGAAGTAGTAAAAATAACGCTCTTTTTTGTTACTCGATTTCAAATAGCATCAATGAACTGAGAGACGGTAAGAAATCCCGTTACTATCCTATTAGTTTTAATGAAGTCCTTAAAGAAATAAAAGGCGATGGTAAAAAATACGCAATTGTAGGAATCCCTTGCTTTTTAAAAGCGATTCGTTTGTTGCAAAAAGAGGAAGAAGGGTTTAAAAATATAGAATACTTTGTAGGAATTATTTGTGGTCAGCTAAAAAGTAAATATTTTGCTGATATTTTTACTTTGCCTTATAATGTTAAAAGTAAGAATGTTAATTTCATAGATTTTCGTGTCAAATTACAAAATAAATCTGCTAACGAATATGCCGTAGAATTTAAGACTAATAAAAAAGACAGTAAGCTTATTCTTACACAACCTGCAAAAAATATATTTGGAAGTGATTGGGGACTTGGAACACTTAAATACCAAGCGTGTGATGCATGTGATGATGTGTTCAATGAAACTGCAGATATTGTTTTTGGTGATGCATGGGTGCCTCCTTACAATATTGATTGGAAAGGGACTAATATTGTAATTACAAGAAATCGAATTGCTGAAAAGATCATTAGAGAACTTAAATCGAACAAATCAATTAAGATTGACAATCTCTCAGAAAAAGAAATTCTTACTACCCAGGATCCAAGTATACGCCACCGCCGAGTTAATATAGGATATCGGTTGCATAAATTCTCTAAAGAAAAAGATTGGGTTCCTGAAAAAAGATTTAAACCAACCTCCGTTATTGACCGGAAAAATAAAAAAATACAAGATGCTCGAATGCGCTTTGCAAAAAGGAGCCATTGGGCAATGAAATCCGCATTAAGACTAAACTCATCCTTAGTGTTTATAATTACGTTATATCCATTGTACTTGAGAATGAATTATTTAAAACATGGTTTAAAAGGTATTATACCAACCAAGATTAAACACGTAATAAAGAAAATATTATCCAAGAAATAAGAGGAATTATGAATATTTTAATTATCAATCAACCGTTGAATAATAGGGGGGATGAGGCAGCACATAAAAGTTTGATGCGTAATCTTAATACAAAATTCCCCGATTACAAGATAACTGTGCTATTTCAATCTGCACCGCAAGACAGTATTAATCAATTTAAAGTATCATATCCTTTAAATGAATATATAAACATAAAAACGATGACTAAAGGAGCCAATTTCATAAGAAAATGGGCTTTACGTTTGCAATTATTAAAACTTTCTTTAGTTCATCCTGCTAATTATTCTATAATTAAATATATCAAAGAAGCAGATTTTATTGTTTGTGCTCCCGGAGGAATTTGCATGGGGTCATTTCAGAATTGGAATCATATATATAAGCTTTCATTGGCAAGTGCCTACCATAAAAAAGTGGCTTACTATTCAAGATCTTTCGGACCTTTCCCAATGAAAACTAAGTGGAATAGATGTTTTAAAAATGTTAGTCTTAAGTTGTTAAATAATTTCGATTTTATTTCAATTCGCGATGCGAAAACGATGAGTTTAGCAAAAAAAATGAACATCCCTTATGTTCCAGCAATTGATACAGCATTTTTAGATACTCCAAACGTGAATTTGCCTTCGGGACTCAAAGAGATTGTTCATAAAGTTGACTATGTAATATTTGTTCCAAATTCGCTTACCTGGCATACTGCTTTTAATAATTGCCGGCCAGAATTTATTAAGGAATTCTATTTAGGTATTATGAAATTACTTCTATCAAAATACCAAAATACCAAAATATTGATGCTTCCTCAATTATTTAATGTAGGAAAAAAGTCTGACGAAATTTATTTTAAAACACTTGTAGAAGAGATAAATAATAAAGATATTATTGTATTGTCTGAAAAATATAATTCAGATATACAACAAACTCTTATATCAAATGCAAAGTTGGTAGTAGGTGCTCGTTATCATTCTATAGTATTTGCAATTAATAATAACACACCTTTTGTTGCTCTTTCATATGAACACAAAATTTCAGGATTATTACAAATTTTGGATTTAGAAAAATATGCTTATAATATTGAAAATTTTGGAGTTGAGCAACCTGAGATCAAAAATGCATTAATTGAAATAGAGAGAATTATCGAAATGGCTAAAGCAAATACTAAAGCTAAAATAGTCGCTCATAAAATTGCGCAAGACTGTTTTAATACATTTTCTAAAGAACAACTCAAAAATAATTAATTAGAACATTTATTCTTTCTGCAATATGCCATTGGTAACAAATATTTCACTTAAAAGATTCTACAAGTTTCTAATAATATTTTTGCCTTTAATATCCTTTTATTTCTATGGGTACATCAATTTGAATATAGAGTATTCAAAGCTTCTATATTTCTTAGTAGTTAGCCTCTGTCTTTTAATTTTTTCAAAGATCTTTCTATGCAAATTCAAAAATAAGCCGTATTCAAGATTAATTAAGTACATACTCTTGTTAATGCTATTATCTACATTTATGGCATTTGTGTTTAACCAACAAAATATAATCTTAGGATATAGAGCTACAATGCCCTATTTGGCATTAATCTATTTTTTCATTTTAAAGCAAGCTAAAGTTAGCTATTCCTTTATTGAAAAAGTAATCTGGTTGTATTGCATATTTTATATCTTTATTTGGCTATATGCTCTATCTCAAGCACCTGATGTGCTCTTTCAGCTTGATATGTCAAAAGATATTCGTGATAATCGAGGTTTCTTTCGTCTGTTTATTCCCGGTAAAGAATTTATCTATGGTGGATTATTTTTAGCTTTAAACTATTATTTTGTTTCAAGAAAATTCAAATGGATTATTATTTCTTCAGCAATTTTTCTAGTTATAATAATGCACGTAACCAGACAGACAATTTTTTTCGCATTTATAGTGTCATTATTCTTTTTTTTTAAAGAAACTAGGTCTAAATGGTTAATAATTACATTAGCTGTAATATTATATATGGCTATTCCAAGAATTGTTAAAGATCGTTCATCTAAATTAGACCAATTAATTAAGCTTACCGAATCACAAATCGAAAGTACAAATGCTGGTGAAGAAAATATTAGGGTAACCGCATATAAATATTTTTTTACAGATTATACTGAAAATTTTATTACCGCAATTTTGGGAAACGGTGTTGCCCATTTTGAAAGTCATATGGGGAAAAAAGAATTAATGCTTGCAAATCAATATGGCCTATATGCCTCAGATGTTGGTTATGCCAATATTTATATAAAATTAGGATTTCTAGGATTGTTTTTTTATTTACTCATCTTTTATAGGAGTATCAAGCAAAATGTGCCAATTCAAATAAAATATGCACAGATGTATCTAATATTTATGGCTCTTATAAATATTGGAACATCTACTGTTCTTAAAAATCCAATATTATTCTCTCTTTGTGTTTACGTTCTGGAAAAGCACTATTCTAATTCTAAAATAATAGTATAAGTTGATGAAATTTTCCATTGGAATACCAGCATATAAAGACAAGTTCCTAAGTCAGTGTATAATAAGCATATTAAATCAAACTTATAATGATTTTGAGCTGATTATTGTAAATGACGCTTCACCTGCAGACTTAGACTCCATTGTATCTGGGTTCAAAGACAAAAGAATAAAATATTATAAAAACACAAAAAACTTTGGTGCAATAAACTTAGTCGACAACTGGAATAAGTGTCTTTCCTATGCTAAAGGAGAATATTTTGTTCTTATGGGGGATGATGATATGCTGGAACCTAATTATTTGTATGAATTTAATAAGCTTATTTCTAATAATCCTAACCTCGATGTTTTTCATTGCCGTTCATACATAATTAATGAAGAATCGGTGAAAATAGGCTTAACCCCAGTTTGGGCAGAATTTGAAACTGTATACGATAATATTTTTCATCGAATGAAAAGTGGAAGACAGCAATTCATTTCAGATTTTGTATACAGAACATCAGCACTCAAAAATAGAGGTGGTTTTTACAAAATACCTCTTGCTTGGGGTACAGATGATATCACTTCATTTATCGCAATGGATAAAAAGGGAATTGCACACACCAACAAGCCATTGTTTTGTTACAGAAGAAGCCCTGTTACAATATCAAGTTCAGGTAATTCTGAGCAAAAACTGCTTGCTTTAGACTTATACCAAGAATGGATGGATGATTATGTATCTAAAACAGCCCCTGTGGATGTAATAGACACTATTCAGAAAGCTAATATTGAAGACTATAATCGCACTTATTTTCAAAAAAGAAAGATTCAGACATTATCTAAAACCTACAAAAACAAAGGCATCTTAAGAATGTTATTTTGGTTCAATCAACGTAAACAATATAACCTATCAGGTCCATTAATAATTTACTCGTATATAGAATATCTGAAAAGTAAATTTTCAGACAACAAAAATTGAAAATTGCTACATGTATTAATGTATATACCATGAATAAAAAAGCAAATAACCAAAACCACAAAACATATAATAAAATATTTTGTATTGGTTTAAACAAAACAGGCACAACATCTTTGCATGATGCTTTTTTGAAACTTGGCATCCAAAGTGTCCATTGTAATGAAAAAAATGGCAGACACATTAAACCCATTATAAAAGATAACTATGAAAGTGGTAACAAGTTATTGCAAGGAATCGAACATTATGATGCCTATTCCGATTGGAATATTCCCTCTACGAATCACTTATTTATTGAATTGGATAAACAATATCCGAACAGCAAATTTATTCTCAATACAAGGGATATGAATAGTTGGATAAAAAGCAGAGAAAAACATGTAAAGAGAATAAAGAATTTGGATAAGCTTCAAGAAAAATATCCAGATAATCCCTGGTATAATATAGATAAAAATGCATGGGAAGAAGAATTTAGAAATCACCATAAAAAAGTTCTTGACTATTTTGCCAATAGAAAAGATGATTTAATCGTTTTCGATGTAACAAATGGTGATAGCTGGGAAAAACTTTGTAACTTTTTGAATAAAGATATTCCAAATAAACCTTTTCCGGTTTCAAATAAAGGGAATATTTACCTTAAATTAAATCATAGGTTTAAGCAACTTTTTAACAACAAAATTAAATTATGGATAAAGGGAAAAATCTATAAATCTTAATATAGTTCACCATTAAATTTGCCATAAAAATTAACTTAATCATTAAGTTTTATACTAGGACTTTATGAAAGTATACTATTATCCACCTGATTTCCCCTCTAATAGAGATTTTGTAAAAAACCCTTATTCAAAACTTTTCAAAGAGAGTATTTCCCAGTATTATAATGTAATTAATAAAAACTCAATAGTCAATATTTCAATAATTGACCTATTGAAGAACGTATTTAGTTTGGAGTGTATTATTTTTAATTGGATTGAAAACCTACATACTAGAAAATTAGGCATATATCAGTTTTTTCTGTTTCTTTTAATTCTTCAAATCTTGAGAGTTAGGAAAGTTAAGATTATTTGGGTATTACATAATTTTCACCCTCATAAAGGAGAACATATAATATCAAAAATCATTAAGCATTTAATGTTTCGTTATTCACATTTAATTGTGACACATTCAAAGGCAGCAATGCATTTTGCAAAAAAAGAGACAAACAAAAAAGTGGTGTTCTTCAATCATCCTATTAATCCAGAACTCTTAAAGTTCAATACTGATTACAATCCCAATAATGAGAAATATTATGATATTCTGATATGGGGATCAATTGAGCCATATAAGGGGGTATTGGAATTTTTACAATATGTAAATACAAACAATATCAAATGGAAAATAAGAATTGTTGGCAGGTGCAAAATCAATTCTTATGAAAAGGAAATTCGAAAACTCACAAGTTCTAATATAACTTTTGAAAACAAAGCAGTTTCTTTTGAGTACCTTTCATCACTTATAAAAACTTCTAAATTTGTATTATTCCCCTACAAGTCAACGTCAGTGTCCAGCTCTGGTGCATTAATGGACACTATTGCTTTATTGGGAAACATAATTGGCCCCAATATAGGTGCATTTCAAGAGCTGAAAGAAGATAATATTTGTAAAACATTTAATTCTTACGAGGATATTGATGAAATTGTTAACTCTCGTGAACAAAATAACCTTGCTGCCTTCCAGAAGTTTATAGATGTAAATAGTTGGAGCAACTTTGGACTAAATTTGAAACATGAAATTGATATTCTATAGACATGTTTTTTAAAGTTTTATCCTTTGATGTTAAGTCTGAACTAGTCACTCACAGTCTGTATATTATAAAATGAAAATAGCAATTGTATGTACACTTTATCCTCCCTATATCAATGGTGGAGCAGAGATATCAACACAATTATTAGCGGAAGGACTTGTTAAATCCGGTCATGAAGTTTCTGTAATCACGACTTCAAATAAAAATGAGTTTGATATACTAAATGGAGTCGAAGTTTACCGTATTAGAAATAGAAATATTTATTGGCGATACCCTCAAAGAGAAAAATTCTTCGTAAGTAAATTATTATGGCATTTTATTGATATTTCAAATTATTTATATCGTATTCCATTAAAAAGAATTCTTTCTAAAATTAATCCTGATGTTGTTCATAGTAATAACCTTTGCGGTTTGTCAACCATAATATGGCAAATATCATCCCGTTTAAAAATTCCGATTATTCATACGTTAAGGGATTACTACTTAATTTGTCCGCAACAAGCAATGATAAAAAATGGAAAAGCATGTATAAAACAATGTAACACCTGCCAAGCATTTTCTTACGCAAAGAAACTAAAATCACATCACGTAAATGCTGTAGTTGGAATAAGTAATTTTATCTTAGAAAAACATATATCCCTGGGCTACTTTAATCGTTCAAGGTTTAAATTAAATATTCCGAATGCCATTAATATTAATAATAATATCAGAAAAAAAACATCACAATCGGATTCTTCAATTGGTTACTTAGGGCGTATCTCTCCTGAAAAAGGTATAGAATTTATGATTGATTCATTTCTAAAAAGTAATAATAAAGGTTTTCGGTTATTGATTGCAGGTACTGGTAATCGTTCATATGAGAAAAAAATTAAAGATCAGTATGAAAAATATGATGAAATCGTCTTTTTGGGACAGGTCAATTCTTTAGATTTTTTTAGTAGAATTAATCTTCTAATCGTTCCTTCTTTATGGAATGAACCATTTGGCAGGGTTATTATTGAAGCTTTTTCTATGAATATTCCTGTATTTGCTTCTAAAAATGGAGGTTTACCTGAAATAGTAAATGAAAAAGTTGGAAGACTCTTCGATTCTGCTGACCAAAATTCTCTTATTGCCTTAATGAATAAATACTTCTCGAATAAATTTACTTTTTATGAAAAAGATTTGAAAGAAACAGCTTCAAAATACGACAACAATAGAATCATTTCTTTGTATTCAGAGTTATATTCAGAATTATTAAATTCAAAGGAACTATGAAAATAGCCCTAATTCACGATGGAATCATATGCAGAGGAGGTGCAGAACGTGTATTCTTATCCTTTCTTAAGGCATTTCCTAATGCTGATATTTTTTCTACCGTGTACTATCCCGAAAATTCGTTTCCTGAATTTTCAAACTATAAAATTAACACCACATGGTATCAAAAAATTGCAAAAGATGAGTATTCTTATCGCAAATTATTTTTTCCTATTGGTGCTTGGGCTGCAAAGTCGATTGATTTAAGTAATTACGATGTAGTGCTACAGTCAACAACTACAGGTGCCAAATATGCTAAGTTTGGAAAACAAACAATAGTAATTTCCTATTGTCACCAACCTTTTCGCTTGTTATGGAATCCTAATTCATATAATCAGTATAAAAACGCGGGAAGAATAAAGAAGAGAATCTTTGATGCCCTGATTAGTCACTATAGAAAAGTTGATTATAAAAGTGCAAATAGGGTAAATATTTTTATTGCAAATAGTAAAACTACTTCTCTAGCGATAAAGGAACATTACAATAGAAATTCGGATTATATCGTCAATCCACCAACTGGTGTATCTCAAAAAAATTACAAAGCAAATCCAAAGGATTATTATTTGTTGGTTTCAAGATTAGAACCATATAAGAAAGTTGATCTTGCTATTGAAGCCTTTAATGATTTAAAGGAGAAATTAATTATTGTTGGAAAGGGTACTCAAAAAAATCGACTAAAAACATTATCAAAAACAAATATTGAATTCAGAGAGGGAATAAGTGATAATGAACTTGATAAGTTGTATACACATTGCAAGGCTTTTATTTTTCCACAACGTGAAGATTACGGTATTACTCCGTTGGAATCAATATCTGCAGGAAAACCTGTAATAGCATTTGGAGAAGGTGGTGTTTTAGAAACAATGATTCCATACAATGGTAGAAATGAGGAAGAATGCACTGCAATATTATTTGAAAATCAGACTAAAAATGATTTAATTGAGGCTGTTAAATTATCACAAAGTCTTTCGTTCAATTCAAGATTTATTTTTCAACACTCTTTAAAATTTAATGAGGAGCACTTTATTGAGAAGATTCAAAATATCGTTCAAAAACATTCAGGAGAAATAAATTTCAAATAATTTCAAATAATTTTATAGGGTGAAGTTGCAATGTGCCACTTTAACAATCGGTTCGTAATTTAATATTAGTTCCTCTCAGTATTTTACAATTGTCGGTCATGTCGACCGTTGTGAAGCAATTTCCGCCTTCCCGCCTGATAACAATTTTAAAGTTAAACTGTTAACAATATGAAAGGCATAATCCTGGCCGGAGGCTCTGGCACCCGTTTACATCCAATCACATTATCTACCAGTAAGCAGTTATTACCTGTTTACGATAAACCAATGATTTATTATCCTTTGTCAGCATTAATGTTGGCTGGGATAAAGGAAATATTGATAATAATAACTCCTGAAGATCAATCTTCTTTCAAAAGACTATTGGGAGATGGAAGTCAGTGGGGAATAGAACTCTCTTATGTGGTTCAACCGTCACCAGATGGATTGGCACAGGCATTTATTCTTGGAGAGGATTTTATCGGAGATGATGATGTTTGTTTGGTTTTGGGAGATAACATCTTCTATGGTCATGGATTTGTGGAGTTATTAAGCAGTGCTGTTAAAACTGTTTCAGAGGAGAAAAAAGCCACTGTATTTGGTTATTGGGTAAGCGATCCTGAGAGATATGGGGTATGTACTTTTGATGAGCAAGGCAATGTTACCTCAATCGAAGAAAAACCTGAAGAACCTAAGTCAAACTACGCTGTAGTGGGGTTGTATTTTTATCCCAATTCTGTAATAAAAATGGCTAAAGAAGTTAAACCCAGTTCCAGAGGTGAGTTGGAAATTACCAGTGTAAACCAGGAATATCTTGATCAAGGAAAGTTGAAAGTCGAATTGATGGGGCGGGGATTTGCCTGGTTGGATACCGGAACCCATGAATCACTTTTGGAAGCAAGTCAGTTTATTGAAACTTTAGAGAAAAGAATTGGATTGAAAGTGGCCTGCCCTGAAGAAATAGCTTATCAACAGAAATGGATCAATAAGGGCCAATTAAGGAAGATAGGAGAAAGTTTAAGTAAGAATCAATACGGGCAATATTTATTGTCTCTGGCAGAAAGAAAGTAACAATGAAGTTTATTCCTACAGAAATAGAAGATTGCGTAATCATAGAACCGAAAGTATTTGGAGATCATCGGGGCTATTTCTTTGAATCCTACAATCAAAAACAATTTGAAGAACATATCGGCAAGGTTGATTTTGTGCAGGACAATGAGTCACGCTCTTCGAGAGGCGTCTTAAGAGGGCTGCATTTTCAGCTACCACCTTACAACCAGGCAAAACTGGTACGATGTATTGAGGGAGAGGTGTTGGACATTGCAGTTGATTTGAGAAAAGACTCTCCAACTTACAAAAAATATGTCGCCGTAACATTGTCTGCCGAAAATAAAAGACAGTTGTTTGTTCCCCGTGGCTTTGCTCACGGGTTTGTTGTTTTAAGCGAGACTGCCATCTTTTCCTACAAGGTGGATAATTGGTATGCCCCGGAACATGATTCCGGAATTATTTGGAATGACCCTGAGATTGGTGTTGACTGGCAACTTCCAAACAACGAAGTGTTGTTGTCAGAAAAGGATAAAACTTTAAAACCTTTGAAGGATACAGTAAATCCTTTTTTAATTTCGAACTAAACCTGCACATGTAAAAGGAATTTTTAGTTGTTTGCTTCTCAAGAGAATGTTCGTAGTACTGAAAACTTTTATCTATCCAAAAAGGCGCGTGAGCCTGTTCGCTTTCCGGGCCGGCGGTTAGCGGGAAGGCAAAATGGGCGACTGTCATGGCCTTGTGCAAGGGCCAGATATTTTGGCTTTCGCAGGGGGATAGGGTTAAGCGGACTAGACTTTTTGGGTTTTTTTTTGGGGCAATGCCAAAAAGAACAATAATGGTTAAATTGTAATGTCTTTTATCTTTTTAGAAAAGGTTTAAAGCTCTTGCTGCTTTGTATTTTAAATCCATTGAAATTTATGAAATCAATACTCATAACCGGAGGAGCCGGATTCATCGGAGCCAATTTTGTTCCTTTTTTCGTAAATAAATATCAAGATTGCAAAATCATCAACCTGGATAAGTTGACTTACGCAGGAAATTTGGATAACCTGCTGGAAATAGAGGGTGCTACAAATTATGAGTTTGTAAAAGGAGATATTTGTAATCGGGAGCTGCTGGAATACCTGTTTGAGAAGAATGATATTCGTGGAGTAATACATTTTGCCGCGGAGAGTCATGTTGATAACTCCATTTCAGGTCCGGAAGTATTTATTAAAACCAATGTGAACGGAACGTTTGCATTATTGGATGTGGCCAGAAAACATTGGATGGAAGCACCCTTTAAGTACAAAGCAGGCTATGAGGGATGTCGTTTTCACCATATATCAACAGATGAAGTGTATGGTACTTTGGGAGAAACCGGACTTTTTCGCGAAGATACTCCTTATGCGCCGAATAGTCCCTACTCCTCTTCAAAAGCCGGTTCCGATTTGTTGGTGCGTGCCTATTTCCATACCTATGGCATGGATGTAACCACCAGTAATTGCAGTAACAACTACGGTCCCAAGCAGCACCATGAAAAATTGATACCAACGATTATTCGAAAGGCGTTGAAAGGAGAACAAATTCCAATCTATGGAGATGGAAAAAATATACGGGATTGGTTATATGTATTGGATCATTGCACAGGTATAGACTTGGTGTTTCATAAAGGGAAAAGCGGAGAAACCTATAATATTGGTGGCCGCAACGAAAGAGATAACCTCTTTATCGTAAATCATATTTGCTCCGTTTTGGATCAAAAACAACCGAGGGAAGATGGTTCATCCTATAAAGAATTAATCACTTTTGTGGAGGACCGTGCCGGACATGATCGCCGCTATGCCATTGATGCGACCAAGATTGAAACAGAGTTGGGGTGGAAGGCAGCAGAGAATTTTGAAACAGGCATTGAAAAAACGATAGATTGGTATTTAAAAAAAATTAACTAAATGAACTTCTACTCCCTCCTCCGCCTCCACAAACGCATCAAAAGCCGCCGGTTAAAACTCCTGGGGTTGTTTGCCGCCTCTCATTTGAGGTTACGACATTTGTCCATCCGGATAGACCCGGTGCTGGGGTGTAATCTGGCATGCAGAATGTGTAATTACAGTTCACCAGAGCACAGGCGGAGTCATAAAGGAACACTTGCAACAGAAGAATTTGAAGAGATAGCCCGGGTATTGTTTCCCCGGGCTTTTCAGTTAATAGTGGGGTGTGGTGCAGAGCCAACAAAGCATCCGCAGTTCAAAGAATTATTTTGGTTGGCAAAGCAATACAAAGTTCCCGATGTGGGGATTGTCTCTAATGGGCAGTTGCTGAAAAAGAGCGATCTGGAATATATGGCGGAACAAGGTGTTAACGAAATAATCCTGTCTGCTCACGGGGTGACGCAGGGCACCTATGAGAAATTTATGACCGGTGCCAGTTATGAGAAGTTTCTGGAATTGCTGGAGCAGCTCACTCAACTGAAAGAGAAGTTACCGGAGAAAAATGTGATGTCGGTCCGCATCAATTATACCGTCAATCCTGACAATCTGGAAGAGTTGGAACGTTTTTTTGAGGTGTTGGGGGATTATCAGATAGACGCTTTACAGGTTCGGCCCATCATGGATATTGGAGGTAAATACACAAAGCTGCTGACTGAAGAGTTACGCCCGCGATACAATCAGATAATAAAACTGTTAAGTATCGAATGTGACAACCGGGGCGTGAAATTACTGGCCAATACCCTGGATCTTTCCTATCAGAAGGAAAACGAGGATGCTGACCTGGCAGAATTGGTTTATACCTACGTATCGCCCAATACTGCCCCGCAATTAAATATTTCCTGGGCGAATTGTTCCTTTTCGAAGTTCAGGCGTGCCGATCATTGGAACCGGAGGTTGTGGAAAGCCTTTTTTAGCAAAAAATCCGGTGGCAAGTGGTTGAGCAGGTCGTTGAAGTATGAGGAGGTGTAAGGGGAGCCCCCTAAATCCCCCCAAGGGGGACTGGTTGTGGATTTTGTATTGTTAGTCCGGTGGTTTGCGAGATGCGGGGCTGTAAGGATTTTGTAAATGTTGGGATTTGGAGAGGATCTTAAAAACTTTTGGGTTCAAAGATCCATTCCCTTCCTTGGGAGGGGTTAGGGGAGGCCCTTCATTCCCCTCCCTGGGAGGGGCAAATAAAAAGGCATTTTTCTATTTTTGTGATACAGGGGAGACCTTGTTATTGTTTTTTACTTGATTAATCGTTAATTTTATTTCAAACAATTTGTTTAGAAATGGAGCGGAGTGAAATAATTCGACAGCTGAGAACTTCTTTGAAATCAGCTAATATCCATAAGGTAATTTTGTTTGGCTCGTATGCAAAGGGGACGAATAAGGCCGATAGTGATATAGATGTTTTGGTTGTTACCAGAGATCTTTCACTTCCGGGCTCTTTTGCTGAAAAAATGGCATTAAAATTACCTATAGCTAATGCACTTTCATCCTTGCGTGAAAAGGCTGATTTGGATCTTCTTGTTTATACATTACCCATGTACGAAAAGTTTAAGGAGATGGATAGTTTGTTGAAAAAAGAAATTGAGAAAGAAGGAACTCTGGTATATGAAGAAAGTGTCTAAGGAATGGATAGCTGCTGCGGAAGATGACCTTGAAGCAGCAAAAGCATTAGTCTCTCATGAACGACTCACTCATTTAGCTGCCTTCCATTGTCAACAAAGTATAGAAAAGGCATTTAAAGCTATTTCTGCCCGAATGCAGTGATATTAATTTATTGATTCTTTGCAGGTTCAAAATGATAGTTAGTTAAATGTCATCCTGAGGAAGCATGACGAAGGATCTGTTTTAGAGACAAAAGAATGGCTTGTTACTAAATATTTGGAACACTTGTTCGACCCTTCGCCTGACCTTCGTCGTACCATGTTCGACCTTTCTTCGACCGTTGTTCGACTGTTTTCCGACTCTATAGAGTCGAAGAAAGGCCGAACAAGAGTCGAACAAGCCCCGAAGAAGGTGCGAAGATGACTCGGTGGCTGCGCGGGTAATGAGCTGAAAATCAAGTCATTAGGCGTGTTTTTATTTAACAAAATGTTAAGTTGGCTGAAAAAGTCAGATTTTTTGATTTTTGGGCTGATTTCAGGTATGGAATTTCATCACAGCAGTTTTATGGGTGTATGGAAGCCGGCTTGAAGCCGGCTGATATGGATTGTAGTCCTGGATAAGCACACCGGCCTTAAGACCGGTGCTATTCTCATAAGGTACGTTTCTGATGGTGCGTTCCAATGATGATAATATTGCTATTTTCCATAGCAAAACCCTATCTCCCCTCCTTGGGAGGGGGCAGAGAAACCCAATATTCTATTTTTGTGTTTCGGGGGAAGCCTTTAGCCCCCCTCCTTGGGAGGGGCAAGACAAACGCATCTTTCTGTTTCTATGCTTCGGGGGAGGCCCCTTAATTACTTTTCACGCACCGTTGTTTTTTTTAATCACTTTTCATGGCAAGTAATCACTTTTCACCTATATTTGTGATGTTAGTTTTTCATGACGCTGTATGGAAAATATAAATTTTTCACGAGAAGTAACTGTTTTTCATGGACGAACACTTCCTGAAAAGGCCAGCATTGCAGGTTACGGGGCTGTTATTGATGGACTTGGCCTTTCAATGCCCATGCCTGATCGACTTGTTCTGATTAGTTACAAAAACCGTCAGTACGTGCAGGGCAATTGGCGGGTATTTACTTCCCGTCACCTTCCGGAAAACAATCTTTACAGTCACTTGATTTTTGCCATCAAGTATGAAGGGATTAACCTGTTGTTTTTTAAAAAGTTGTTTCAGAAGATATCATCCTCCGAGGTGATTTCAATAATATCCCGGGAACCAACAGGGCAATACAGCCGGAAAATCTGGTTTTTGTATGAATGGCTGATGATGAATCTTTTGGATGTGCCGGATATTCAACAAGGAAACTACGTGAATCTATTGGATGAGAAAAAGCAATTCGTAACCCGGGGAGTCCGTTCAAAGCGTCATAGAATCATCAATAATTTGCCCGGGACACGAGATTTCTGTCCGCTTGTATTTAAAACCGAAAAATTAATAAACTATTGTAGTTCCGCATTATCCGAGCAACAGGATAAACGTTTGAGCAGAGTCGGTAAAGATCTTTTACAACGAGCCTCCGCCTTTTTATTATTAAAGGATTCTAAAGCTTCTTTTTCCATTGAAGGAGAAAGTCCTAAAAGCAAGCGTGCTGCTCGTTGGGGCAACGCAATCGGTCAGGCGGGAGCGAATGCACTAAGTAAGGATGAACTGCTTCGGTTGCAACAAATGGTGATTGAAAATACACGGTTTGTAATGTTGGGTTTTCGCCGTGAAGGTGGTTTTGTCGGGGAGCATGACCGGTTAACAGGAGAACCGGTACCTGAACACATTTCTGCTCGTTGGCAGGATCTTGAACAACTTATGTCAGGGCTCATCGCTACAGGTTATTTGTTGGAAGAGGAAGAGATTGATGCTGTTGTGGCTGCTGCAATCGTGGCCTTCGGGTTTGTTTTTATTCATCCGTTTCAGGATGGCAATGGGCGTATTCATCGTTATTTGATACATCACATTCTGGCCAGAAAGGGTTTTACCAAACAGGGGGTTATTTTTCCTGTTTCTACATCTATTCTGGATCACATAACTGATTACAGGAATATTCTTCAACAATATTCACATCCGCTTCTTGATTTTATTGATTGGGAGCAAACCGCCGACAATAATGTGACGGTGCAAAATGAAACCATTGATTTCTATCGTTATTTTGATGCAACCCCTCAGGCAGAGTTTTTATACGATTGCGTTGCTGATACCATTTTTAACATCATTCCTCAGGAGGTGAAATACCTGGCCCAATATGACAGATTTAAGCATTTTTTGGATGATGAATTTGAAATGCCGGACAAAACGGTGGCACTTTTAGTTCGTTTTTTGGAACAAAATGAAGGAAAGCTGTCTAAGAGAGCTAAAGATAAGGAATTTTCCGATTTGTCAGATTCAGAGATAGGGATCATTGAAAAGGTGTTTGCAGATGTTTTTTATGATTAAAAGATTGAAGCCGGCTGACATGGATAGTGGTCATGTATAAGTACACCGGCTTAAAGACCGGTGCTAATCTCATAAATCACCATTTTCAAGATAAACCCGTTTTTTAGCCCCCCTCCCCGGGAGGGGCTGGGGGAAGCCCCACTCTAATACAAAAATCCAAACAGCCAGAGCGGAATTTTATTTCCAAATCCGTATTCGATATCATCAGAAGCAATCCAAGCCTTGTTTAGTTCAGTGATTTGTTTTGTGGTTTTGTTTTTACCGCCGATTTCAAACGAAAATTCTCCATCAATCAGGAAGTCTGTTTTTGGGGATAACTCTATCCGATGATGATATTTTAATTGATTTAAAAAGAAAGTTTCGCGAAGGTTCCCTTTGTCCGGATTTTCGGTAGTCAGGGTGAATATCAGGTTGGTGTTTTCCAAAAATATTTTATTGGGCTTTTGTAAGCGGCTGATGCCTTTTGCATTTTTCCAGGCAAGCGAAATCAGTTGTGCTTCCTGCAGATAATGCAGGTAATGCAGCATCGTTTCGCGGTTAAGGCCCGTACGCTCACTTAATTTGGAAATGTTAGGTGTGAAAGGAGCGGATTCTGAAATGATAAATAGTAGTTGTTTAAGCTTGTGTGTATAGGCAATATTTACATTTCTTAATCTCGGTAATTCGGTTTCCAGAATTAAATTTATTACCTCCTCAAGTCGAATATGATAAACTTCAGGCAATTCCTGAAAAAAGGGGTAATAACCATAGCTTAGATAATCAGTAAAGTATTTTAAAGGTTTTATTTTCGAGACAATATCCGGTGCAAGCGTTTCATGGTCATTCAATATTTGTTCCAGCGAAATTTCTTCAAATTTAATGTTGGTTTCTAATGCCAGAAATTCCCGGAAAGACAGTCCCTGCATATTGTATATTAAAGCCCGCCGGCTCAGGTCTGCATTGGCATTCAGTATTTCCAATAGAGAAGACCCTGTAAAAACGACCTTTAATTCGGGGTAATCGTCATAAATGTTTTTTATTTCCACCGACCATCCGGGATATTTATGAACTTCATCAAGGAACAGAAACTTGCCGCCCTCTTTGGCAAAGTTGTCAGCCAGGTCAATTAGTTTATTATCGCTGAACCAGATATTGTCCAGACTGACATAAAGAGTTGATTGGAGATTGTTCTCAAAATTTAATTTTATATATTGGAGCAAAAGCGTTGTTTTCCCAACTCCACGGGATCCTTTTATGCCAATTAGGCGGGCATCCCAGTTAATTTTGTCCATGATGCTGCGAACAAAATCAATTCGGGTTTGGGCCATCTTTTTCCTGAATATTTCTTTAAGCTTTTGCATTGTTTGAATATTTATTGTCATAAATATAGGTGTTTTTCGATGGCAGGGCAAACAAATTGAGTGCATTTTTGGTTGTTGTAGCAAACAAAAATATATTTGTATTGATTAGCCTTTGTGTGGCAAACGGCAGAACCGGGTGAAGGTTAGTAATGGGGATATGGATTTATAATGAATTTAGCCCCCGTCTTTAGGCGGGGGTGTGTTACGGAACACAGTTCACGAGAGCCGGCTTCAAGCCGGCTTTTCCGATAAAAGTACGATGTCTTTGTTGAGTTTTAGAAGCCGGCTTGAAGCCGGCTGATATGGATTGTGCTGCATGAAAACCCACCGGCCTGAAGACCGGTGCTATTCTCATAAAAGCCACCCCTGCCTCAATATGAAAAACCCCATCTTCCCTCCTTGGGAGGGGTAAGACAACCGCATCTTTCTATATCTATATTGCGGGGGAGGCCCTCTGTAGCCTTACCCAAAAACCATTTTTCAGTTCCTCCCGGAAAAATTATAAAACTTAGATTATAAAACTATGTTCTTTTGTATATTTGTACATTATAATGTACATTAAATTTTAAGGTTATGAGAGTAATTAGTTCAGCAGAATTGCGCAGTAACATGAAAAAGTATCTTGATTTGGCTGCACATGAACAAATCATCATTCAGAGAGGCAAAAAAGAAACCTTTGTATTGCAAAAGAGAGAATATATCGAGCCTGATGAAGACTTTAACAGGGCTATCAGCTTAGAGCAATTCAGAGAGGGTGCTAAAGAACATATTAAATCACTATTCAGCGAAAAATAAATGCGGATAATATTCCTTCCAGAAACTCTCGATTACTTTAACGAGCTAACTACAATCCTGTATGAAAAGGAATATTTTGGATTTGAAGAATCGGCCCTTTTGTATGTGGATAGCTTAATTGATGAGATAAAAAATTCCCTGCATACCAAAGTCAGGAAAAAAGCACCTCCATTTTTTGAAAAATACGGAAAGGGCATGCAGTATGCTACATTTAAAAAAAGTAAGAGTACCCAATGGTTTGTGTTCTTTACCATCTACGAAAGTAATGAAGAACTTGTCTATCTAGTCCGATGTTATATCTCATCACCTATAAGCAATATCTTTAAAGAATCCCAGTTAATTATTCATGATACTGCGAACAAATTTAACTTGGGTTTCGCCTATTTTTTCTGGATATCTCTTTTAACTTTTGCATTGTTTAATATTTATGTCATAAATATGGGTCTTTTTTCGATGTTAGAGTAAACAAAATGAAACGAGCATGGCAATGATTGCCTCAAAGGAACATGTATAAATTCTTGTATGCGAGTTCCATCCGACCTTGAAAAATTAATTTTATACGGATGAATATAGTTCTGTTTGTTCTGGCAAACAAATCTGGCATTTATATTGAAGTACCATTGTGTGGCAAAGCGGCAGACCCGGTGAAGGCTGGTAATGGAAATATGGAATTATAATGGATATTCCGGTGATAGTGCCCCCTCTCCAGTGATATTTGTCATCCTGAGGAGGTACGACGAAGGATCTGCCTTTGATAGAACGCATTTAAACTGTTGGAGATTCTTCGCAGGCTCAGAATGACCCTGGGAGGGGTTAGAGGAAGCCCCTCAACCATTTTTCCTTCCCGTTTCGATCTGCACCAACCATCAAAATTGTATCTTTGACTAAATTTTATAGAATATAAATCTTTTAAACAAAACGCACCATCCCCCCTCCTTGGGAGGGGGCTGTTTAATACAGTCCTTCTTGAAAAGGCAGCCGGGGGAGGCATCCCCCTCCTTGGGAGGGGTTAGGGGAGGCCCCAATTATGAAAATAGAACTCTTCATAGCAAACAAAATCAAGTCCGGAGGAATTTCCGGAAAGCGCCTGGCCGGCCCGGTGGTGAAGGTGGCCGTGGCCGGCATTGTACTGGGAATGGTGGTGATGATCATTTCGGTGGCCACCGGTATGGGTTTTCAGAAGGAGATTCGGGAGAAGATTATAGGTTTTGGGAGTCACATACAAGTGGTTAGCTATGATTTTAACATGAGTTACCAGACCAACCCTGTTGAGCAGGATTCTACGCTGGAGCAGCAGATGCTGAGTGTTCCGGGAGTGGAGCATGTGCAGCGGTTTGCCACCAAACCGGGACTTATCAAAACGCGCGATGAGATGCAAGGCATTGTGTTGCGTGGGGTTGGCCCTGAGTTTGACTGGTCCTTTTTTCAGACCATTCTGGTGGAGGGTGGACGACTCAGTCTCAATGAAGAAAAGAGTGCCAACGGGGTTCTGATTAGCGATGACCTGGCCGGGATGCTCAATCTGAGGGTGGGTGATAAAGTTCCCATGTATTTCTTTGAAGATCAGATACGCGCTCGTAATTTTACCATCGAAGGGATATTTGACAGTCATTTGCCCGAACTGGATGAAACATTTGTGATGGTTGACATCCGTCAGGTGCAGCGACTTAATAACTGGAATGAAAATAAAATATCAGGCTACGAATTGCTGGCCGGCAGTTTCGAAGATTTGATGTTCACCGGCAGCAATGTGGCAGACGTTGTTTCCGGGCATATTTCGGAGGACGGAACCATGTTGCGCACCCGTACCATTCAACAAACACAGCCACAAATCTTCGGATGGCTCGATCTGCTGGATATGAACATCATAGTCATTATTCTGCTCATCGTCTTGGTGGCGGGGTTCAATATGATCACCGGATTGCTGATATTGATTTTGGAACGTACCAATATGATTGGTGTGCTTAAGGCGATGGGGATAGCTGACTGGCCATTGCGCAAAGTATTTCTCACTCTGGCAGCACATATTACCATCAAAGGTCTTTTCTGGGGCAATCTCCTGGGACTCGGATTTTGCTGGGCCCAGGCTCGATTTGGTTTTGTGAAGCTCGATCCTGCCAATTATTTTCTTGATACCGTGCCCATCCATCTTTCGGGACTGCATATTTTACTACTTAATGTGGGCGCTATTTTAACCATTTTTCTGATGATGATTGGCCCCTCCTATCTGGTGGCGCGAATCTCTCCTGTGAAAGCGATACGGTTTGAGTAGGGGCCCCCTATATCCCCAAAGGGGGACTGGGCGGTAGTTTGTTTTGTTTTTCCGGGAATTTTGTGAGGGGCGGGGATGTATGGTCTTACAATGAGATTAGCCTCCGTTTTCAGGTGGAGGATTATTAAACTATCCCACAGATTAGGAGAACCGTTATCAGTAAATGTGGTTTTATAATGAGCAGAGCCCCCGTCTTCAGGCGGGGGATTCATAGAGCCTCACGCAGGTCCGCAGAGCCGGCTTTAAGCCGGCTTTTTGAGAAGTCCACGAAGGCTTTGATGTTGTCCGGAAGCCGGCTTCAAGCCGGCTGAAATAGGGTCGGCCGTATATCAAACACACCGGCCTGAAGACCGGTGCTAATCTCATACATATCCATTTTTTAACATGCAACTTCCCCCCTCCTTGGGAGGGGAATGCCAAACGTATCTTTTTATTTCAATGTTTTGGGGGAGGCCTTTCCCCCTCCTTGGGAGGGGCCAGGGGAGGTTTCCCCCCCCCTTTTCCGTACACCTCATGTCCGATATCGAACACATTGAAGGTTGTTGTGTAATGGTCTCGAAACCCCCATCAGGCTAAAAACGAGCAAGGTAGCAATAGTTAAAGATTAAAAAACCTTAAAAAAAGAAGCCTTTCCGGCTTTTGGCATGCTTTTCTCATGTTATTGGTTGGTTTAAAATTAAAAAATAGGACAATAAGAAAGCCATTCGGTCAAACGTGACATGAATGGCTTTCTTCTTTTCAGGAGGGAATAAAAAAACTATCTTTGCACCCGAATACCAACCCCAGGACAAAATGACTACTTCACACAGGATAGCATTCGTCGCCATTTGTTTCCTTGCCCTTGCTTTTCAGGCTAAGGGACAGGAGGATTTTAACGTTCACGGAACTGTTTCGGGCGGAACCATTCTTCACAACGGCGAGCTACCCTCTTTATGGTCGGTGGCATTACAGGAAGGCCGATGGAACAATCTTGAGGGCAGTCAGACACTCATGACAGCAGCGGCCGGTATTTCAAATGACTTTAATAACGATTGGAGGTTCTCCGCCGGTATGGAAATGGATTATTCTTCCGGATATGACGATGCTTATCTGCATGCCGGTTGGGGAGAAATTGCGTGGAAAAACTGGTCGTTGAAGGGTGGAAAACATACCTTTAATCCGGTCTTTACCGAATCCAATATGGGCACCGGAAGTTATCTTTTCGGGACCAATTTTCGTCCGGTATCCCGCATTACCTTTGAACTTTCAGAATACACCCCCATACCCTTTACCAATGGTTTTGCCGAAGTGCGCGGAGGTATCTCGCAGGCCTGGTTGTCTGATCAGCCATCCAGTGGTGATGTGCTGTTGCATGAGAAGTATGCCTACCTGCGCATTCGCCCTGGCAACTGGAATCTCTATGGTGGCTTGAATCACAGCACTTTGTTTGGCGGGCAACGAAACGGGGTGGATATTCCCATCGACTTCTGGCCCACATTCTTTGGAAAAGGAAGCTCAAAAATTGGAGGAGGCGAAGAGACCAATGCTGCCGGAGCCCACATGGGAATGTACGATTTCGGAACGCAGCTGGAAACCCCTAACGGACATATCAATATTTACTATCAGATACCTTTTTCCGATGGATCAGGGATGCTTTTCTGGCAGGGCAATAGCGATCATGTGCTCGGAGTTGACTCGCATCTCAGTGAGCACTCCTGGCTTTCCAATCTTACTTTTGAATGGTTTCAGACGACCTGGCAGAGTGGTAACGGAATGCCCGATCCTTATCTGAACGGGATTATTTTCCCCAAGCAGGTGGAGGATAAAAACGGGTTTGTGGAGGAGAACTTTGGTATAGTTCCCGATTATCCCCTGTCGCTCGAAGAGTTTAAAGATATTCTGGAGGTTGAGATCAACCACGGCAACGACTTTGGTGGTCGCGACGGTTATATGAACAATGGAATGTATCCGGCCGGGTGGAGTCGTGACTGCCACATCATGGGAAGTCCGATGAACCTGACCCGTGCGCAGATGCTGGCTGTTCGACCTGATATGGAATTTAATAGCAACGTTGGAATCAAGAACGATCGTTTCAGTGGTCTGCATCTTGGCGGCCGTGGAGAGTTGAACGATGAGCTGTCCTGGAAAATGAAAATTACCTGGACGCGTAATTTCGGAACTTATTTTGAGCAATATCCCGGGCGTTACACCTGGGATGAAGATGAAAATTACTGGTTCAAAGGCGGGCGTGACCAATGGTACACCATGGCCGGAGCAGAGTGGGCTCCTGAAAGAATTAAAGGTCTTTCCGTCGGAGTTGACCTTTTTTACGACGGAGGGGATATTTATCATTCTTTTGGAGTGAAAACTGCTGTTACCTTTAGGTTGTTTTAGCGTCAATAGGGTGGTGCATATTTTCATCAAGGTTTTTTATTTTAGATAAGTCTGCGTTTGAAAAGGTAGAATATAAAAACTCTGCTGTTCAAGGGTGTATTTTATGCTTGACGGAATTTTACTAGTCGAAAGCGGGTGGGCCCGTCCGTTTTCCGGGCCGGCGGTTTGCGAGAAGGTTTAATGGGCGACTTCAGGGCTTTGCGGGCCAGCCGGAAATTAAGCCTGATGCGGGATGGTAGGTTTAAACGGACTAGACTTTTTTGTTTCCTTTTTGGGGCAATGCCAAAAAGAAAATTAAAAAATAAATTTGAAATTGGGCGGATGGCTTTTTTAGCCGACCCTGGTGAAATAGAAATAAACCTTCAAAACAGGGAATAAGCGTAAAAAAAACATAAATTTGAATATTCTGATCAAAGGGAAAGTATGTTAAGGGAAAAAGCGAAAGTCGTTAACCGGTTGCTCGCCATTGTGGATGTCATCATCGCTTTGGTGAGTTTTAATATTGCTGTCTATATTGAGAAGGGAGAGTTTCTGCCTTTTCAAAACAAGGACTCCATTATTCTGCATTTTGTGATTGTGGCTCTTTGGTATGTGCTGGCCCGAACATTTCGACTGAACCAGCTCTATCGATCCAGACCTTACTCTGCCGTGCTTTTTGCCTGTTTGAGTCTGGCCGTTACAGGAACAGCGTTTCTGGCTGTTTCGGTGTGGGCCTTCAACCTCTTCTCCATTGGCTTGCGGCTTTTGCTTTATTTTGCGGCCATAGATCTGGGACTTACCTTTCTTTTTAAGGTTTTCAATTATGCCTTTCTGAAGAATGCCCGTGCCAAAGGGCATAACACTTCCAACGTGGTGGTGATCGGGGATAACAGTGCCCGCAGTTTTTTACGTCAGATTGTGAAGATGAAAGAGTGGGGCTATCGTGTAACTGCCATTATAGGTACTGAAGAACTTGAGCAGGAGTTTGGTGCTGTGGCTCCTTTTCTGCCAGATGATACCGATGTCGAAGCGTTGTTGAGGGAGAAAACCATCGATGAATTGATTTACTGTAAGGAAGGAGCCGATCAGAAGGAGATAGAACGGTTGCTGTCCATTACCTCCGAGGTTGGGGTGGTGTTCCGTATGTATTCTTCTTTCTTTAATATGCTGACTAATAAAACGCATCTGCATTATTTTGGCACGACCCCTTTGTTGACCATCTCCAATACGCCGCTTAACTATCTGGAGTTGAGGATAAAAGATTTATTTGATTTTCTCTTCTCCGTTTTTGTGGTGATTGTATTTTCTCCGGTCTTTGTTTTACTTGCTTTGGCTATTAAACTTGATTCCAAAGGCCCTGTTTTCTTTAGCCAAAAGAGGGTGGGATTGCGCGGTCGGAAATTTAATGTCTATAAATTCCGGACCATGGTTACCAATGCTGAAGAGTTGAAGAAGAAGTTAATGGAACAGAACGAAATGGATGGTCCGGTGTTCAAAATCACCAAAGATCCGCGTATCACCAAAGTGGGACATTTTCTTCGCAAAACCAGCCTGGACGAATTGCCCCAGTTTTTCAATGTGCTTACCGGCGATATGTCCGTGGTGGGCCCCCGTCCGCCGCTGCCCGATGAGGTCCGTCAGTATGAAAGCTGGCAGGTTAGACGGTTGTCTATGAAACCAGGCATTACCTGCATCTGGCAAGTATCCGGACGCAATAATATTCCTTTTGATGAATGGATGAAGATGGATCTTCAGTACATCGACAACTGGTCGTTGAAACTGGATTTTGTGATTTTTCTGAAAACCATACGCACCATGGTGCGGGGAGACGGGAAATAAAGAGGGGATGTTAAGGGTGAGGTGTCTGAAGATTCTAACATAGAAGATAATAGCTACTTTTTATGATGATTAATTAGGGTTTGCTGAAAAACAATTAAAGAGCTGACAATGAAACTATAGTTAATAATCTCATTCAAAGTGCAAGGTTTCCGGTAAATCTTTCAAAAAGTTTGCAGTGATGGTGATTAATAGTCAAAATATTACTGTTCAAAAGATTTTTTGGGTTAAACGACTTTTCCTGGTTAAAAGGCGCGGTGCCCTGTCCGTTTTCCGGGCCGGCGGATAGAGGGAAGCCAAAATGGGTGACTTTTAAGGCCTTGCGCCAGTGTCGTTTCAGGTATAAAATAATGTATAAGTTGAAGTTGCTTTTTGATTTTTTGGCAATGAAAAAAGCAAGCATAGCCTTAGCTACGTGAATCTTTTTTCATAGATAAAAAACAAAAAGCAACGATGCTTGGTGCGATATTTTGTGCTTGATACGACACTTAGGCTGGAAATTTTGGTTTTAGCGGGCGGATAGGTTTAAACGGACTAGACTTTTTTCGTTCTTTTTGGGGTAATGCCAAAAAGGACAATTAAAAATAAATTTAAAATTGGGATGGTGACTATTTCAGCAGCTCCTAAAATAAACTAAGCAAAATTTGCTTTTAGTCCTGTTTCTGGTCAGAAAGTGGCAAGTGTAACAGCCTGCCCCGATCCTTCGGGGACGCAAGTGGTACTTTATGGACAGAAACTAAATAATATACAGCCTGCTTGTTTTTATGTGCAGTTTTCAGAAAACTCAGGAAGCAGAATTTGATTATGCAAAAAATAATCCTTGTAGCCGGTGCACGTCCCAATTTTGTGAAGATAGCCCCCCTGTGGAGGGCGTTTTCTGCTGCTGATGGGGTGGAAGTAACGCTGGTGCATACCGGGCAGCACTATGACGATGCCATGAGTAAGGTGTTTTTTGAAGATCTCGGGTTGCCGGAGCCAGAGTACAATTTGAATGCGGGAGGTGGCAACCAGGCCAGACAAACGGCGGATATCATGACCCGGTTCGATGAGGTGCTGGATAAAATCCTGCCCGATGATGTGATTGTGGTGGGAGATGTCAACTCTACGCTTGCCTGTTCCCTTGTGTCTGTAAAGCGTGGCATCCGTACCTCTCATGTGGAAGCAGGCTTGAGAAGCTGCGACAGGGCGATGCCCGAAGAAATTAATCGTCTGGTCACTGATGCCATTGCCGATCTGCTTTTTGTTTCCGAACCATCAGGAATCGAAAACCTGAAGAGAGAAGGGGTGGCTGAAGGTAAAGTGCATTCTGTGGGAAATGTGATGATTGACAGTCTGGTCTTTGCCTCTGATACCATTAAGAAGTCAGAAGTATTGAGTCGTTTTCAGTTGGAGTCGCACAAATATGTGTTGGTCACCATTCACCGTCCTTCAAATGTGGATAATCCCCCTCGGTTAATAGATCTGTTAAACTGGTTGAAAGAGCTTTCCTTAAAAATCCCTGTGCTATTTCCCGTTCATCCCAGAACCCGAAACCGACTTGTTGAGGCCGGGCTTGATCCGGTTCAGATAAAGCAACAATTTCCCAATCTGAAATTGGTTTCGCCCCAGGGGTACATCGACTTTCAGCGGTTGGTCAGCCGGGCACGCCTGGTGGTTACCGACAGTGGAGGTTTGCAGGAGGAGACCACCTGGCTTGGAGTTCCCTGTGTTACCTTGCGTGAAAATACCGAACGGCCTGTCACTATTACGCAGGGCACCAATTATCTTGCCGGCTCTGATTTGTTAAAGGCTGACGAAATGGTTAGGGCTTGTCTTGCGGGGAAGACTAAAAAAGGCCGGATTCCTGATTTATGGGATGGCCTTACGGCCCAACGTATTGCTGATGTATTGTTACGTAAACATAAAGCTCTGTTCTAAAAGACATAATGTGCCTGTGACAGGATAGTTCGGTCCCCGAACGGGAGCAAATTTGAATAACCCAGGGGTATTGACCCGGGGTTAGTTGACAAAATTCATCGGGTCACCGGATGGGGGCCAACCATTAACCCATTGATATTTTGCATGGTACAAAAAATGTGCTATTGGTAACATGGTGAAGCAATCTTAAAGTTTTAATCGGACATCAATAAAAAAGGAATTAAAATTTGGCTTGGCGACTTTTTCCACAACCTCTGACTAATAATCCACAAATCTTCCATTTTCTTCCGAAGAACAACCGATTTGTTCTAAATTTGCAACAATGATGGATCGAATATGGCGATGATTGCCTCAAAAGAACATGCTTAAGTTCTCTAAATAAGACTCAATGATACGACCGATTGTAATATTTCTTTTCATAGCGTCTCTGCTGTTTTCAGGATGCAATCCTAAAGAACCGATACCCAAAGAGTTTCCGAACAAGGATGAGATGGCGGAAATTCTGACAGAACTATATTTTGCAGAGGGTGTATTGTCTAACCGCACTTATAATCCGGGTAGCAGTGATGAAGGAGAGGTGGCTCCTGCATATTACAAATATGTTCTGGACGATTACGGGCTCACAACGGCGGAGTTCGACACCATCCGTCAGTGGTATGTTTCTCATCCCTATTACTATCAGGAGGTTTATGATCAGGTGGTTTTGCTGATAACGCAACGCGAAGCAGAGCTGAATAAACAAATTAAAGCAGAAGAGGCAGCGGCTGACAGCTTGCCCGAAGTGGAAGACTTGTGGGAAATGGAACGGAAAATTACTTTGAATAACCGTGACACCATTGATCACCGGTTGCCGTTTCGTATTGAGACTGATTCCATTGAAGGGGGAAGAGTCAGATTGTCTGCTTATTACCGCTTTTTGCGTCCTGATATGAGTAAGGAAGGGACGACACAAATGATTACCTTGTTTGCCGACAGTACGGTCGACACAGTTTCGGTGGAGTTGAAAAAAGTATTTGAGCAGAAGCCTTTTTCGTTGATTGCCCCTATAGATACCATGCCTCCGGTTATTGAAATTTCCGGATATCTTTTCCTGCATGACACGACCGCCACCGGTGCGGTGGAGTTTTCTGATATCAGACTTGAACATCAGGAGAATAATGAAAATGATGGTGATGAGAAGAAGGAAGAGCAGGATGAGCAGGAAGAGGCTGCCAACAGAGATCTTGAACTTTTAAAATCGGGACCCGATGTCCGTTAATCGTTTTGCTTCACATTTTATGCTTTCGCCAGATGGAGAGTTGCTGCGTTGGCCGGTAATCACTGTGAGTGATATAGGAGTTATTGAATCTGTGGAGCATTTTGAGAATGGGTTTCAGGAACGGCCGTTTACCCGGTTTTTTGCAGGAATTCTGTGTCCGGCTTTTGTGGATGTTTGTGCAGAAGTGACCCGGGATGAAATTGAACGGGATACCTCCATGATGAATCGTCACTTTCGTGATGGTACCGTTTTTTTGGGATGTGGGGATGCAGATTCTCAAATGAATGAAGTCCCGGATCGGTTGCCCCGGGTGAAGAAAATCCCGGAGTCTGTTGCTATCCCCCCTTTATTTCGGAAGCTCGCCGGCACAGGAACACTGCTGGAGCGGATGAAAACGCTCGTTCTGCCTGATGTGACCTTCGCCGAAATGCTTTTGGCCGCTACTTTCGATGCTGCGGAGAGTGCCGGGTTTGCCAGACTTGGAAGGCTCGAAAAGGGAGCTGCTCCCGGTATTTTGCTGTTACAAAACATCGACCTGGTAAATAAGCAATGGACACCCACTTCATCTGTCCGCTGGTTGAGTATTCCGGTAAATTCGGAATTATTTGGGTAATAACTTTTTTATAATAGTTATTCCATGATTTTTTTAATTAAGGTGTCACCCCTGCCATGGTTGGTCCATTATAAAGTATAGGGCCATTCTCAAGAGCCAAGAGCCAAGAGCCAAGAGCTATGAGCTATGAGCTATGAATTCATCGCTCCCCTCTTCTGCCTTCTGCCTCCAAACTACTGACTACTCCCCCCTCCAACAAATCGCCAAATCCCATTCAAAAATATTCCAGATTCCATACGGTTTTTTGTATCTTTGTGTGTCCAAAAAAGAACTGTAATGCCTGAATTAGGTCAGGTCAGGATAGAAACTCTATAATTCTTAATATTATGTCGAAAATCGAAGCTTACAATTTCTCAGGTAAGAAAGCCATTGTTCGTGTGGACTTCAACGTTCCTTTCAACGAAAAATTTGAAATTACTGATGATACACGAATCAAAGCCGCGTTGCCCACATTAAAAAAAATTGTTGAAGACGGTGGTTCCGTTATTGTGATGTCTCACCTGGGGCGTCCAAAGGGAAAAGCCAATCCTGATTTCTCCATGAAACATGTTTGGGGCCGTTTGTCAGAACTGCTTGGTGTGGATGTAGTATTTGCTAAGGATTCAGTAGGACCCGATGCAAAAGAGAAAGCCTCTTCTTTGCAACCCGGTCAGGTATTGATGCTTGAGAACTTGCGTTTCCATCTTGAGGAGGAAGGTAAGCCCAAGTTGGCCGACGATGCTTCAGAAGACGAGAAAAAAGCTGCCAAAGCTGAAATGAAAGAGAAGCAGCAGCAATTCTCGAAAGATCTGGCTGCACTGGCCGATGTATATGTGAACGATGCATTTGGTACAGCCCACCGTGCACACGCGTCCACTGCTGTGATTGCTGACTTTTTTGATGCCGACAGCAAGATGTTTGGTTACCTGATTGAACGTGAGCTTCTGAGCCTCGATAAGGTGCTTAAGGCTCCTGAAAGACCTTTTACCGCTATCATGGGGGGTGCAAAGGTTTCTACTAAAATTACCATCATCGAAAATCTGCTGGATAAGGTAAATAACCTGATTCTGGGTGGAGGTATGACTTATACATTTATCAAAGCACGCGGTGGTAATATAGGTAGTTCTATCTGCGAGAATGAATATCTTGAACTGGCGTTGAAAATTGAAAAGCTGGCTAAGGAGAAAAATGTTAAGCTTTATCTGCCCGCTGATGTGCTGGCTGCCGATGCATTTGATAACAATGCAAATACCAAAATAGTACCGGTCGATGAGATTCCTGAAGGATGGATGGGGTTGGATGCCGGCCCGGAGAGTATCAAAACCATGCAGGAGGTAATCGAAAATTCAAAAACCATTTTGTGGAACGGCCCTGTGGGTGTGTTTGAAATGGAAACTTTTGAGAAAGGTTCACGCGCTGTGGCGGAGGCTATTGCTGCCGGAACAAAGAAAGGTGCTTATTCACTGATTGGCGGAGGTGATTCTGTGGCTTGTATCAATAAGTTTGAGAAGGCTGATGAGGTTTCTTACATTTCTACCGCTGGTGGTGCACTTCTGGAATATCTGGAAGGTAAAGAGCTGCCCGGTATTAAGGCCATTCGCGGATAATATTGTCTGAATTTTGACACAAAAAGGCCACGAGCTCATTTTGTGAAGACTATATGATCTTACCGCCGGACACAGCATAGAAGGCTTTGTTCGGCGGTTTTTTTGAATTGAAAAATTTAGCATTATGCACTTCCTTTATTCCATCGGAGTCCGATTCTTCTCATTGATCGTAGCGCTTGCTGCTCCTTTTAACGAAAAAGCAAAACTGCTTCACCAGGGAAGAAAAGAGATATGGCAAAAATTGTCGGCATTGCAGGGCGAATCTTCGGTGGTGTGGATTCACTGTGCCTCGTTGGGGGAGTTTGAGCAGGGAAGACCGGTGATTGAGGCGCTGAAGAAATATGTCCCTCAAAAAAAGATTCTGCTTACCTTTTTTTCGCCTTCGGGATATGAGGTACGGAAAAACTACGATCTGGCAGATGTTGTCTGTTATCTGCCTTCCGATACCCGCCATAATGCCCGCCGCTTGCTTAGTGTGGTGAAGCCGGAATCAGCTTTTTTTGTGAAGTATGAATTTTGGCCAAATCTTTTCGGCGAACTTGCCCGTTGCAATGTTCCACTTTATAGCATCTCATCCATTTTTAGAGAGAATCAGTTGTTTTTCAAATGGTATGGTAAGTGGTTTCAGGAATCTCTGAATGCCGTGACCCGGTTTTATGTGCAGGATGAAACTTCCGGAAAATTACTTCAACAAATTGGATTTAAGAATTATGAAGTTGCCGGAGATACCAGGTTCGACAGGGTAAAGGCCATTGTGGATGCGGCAACAGAGGTGCCGGTGGCCGCTCAGTTTGCTGCAGGGGCTGATTTTGTGTTGGTTGCAGGAAGTACCTGGCCCCCCGATGAAGATTTGCTTTGCCGTTACATCAACGAGGCCCCCGATGGCGTGAAGTTAATTATGGCACCGCATGAGGTGCATGAGGGACATATTCAGGAGATAGAGCAGAAGCTGAAAGTTCCGTTTTTTCGATTCACCCGCACTGACGAGGTTGATGTGGCTGCGAGTCGTGTCATGATTGTGGACACCATCGGGTTACTGTCGGCTATTTATCGCTACGGGCAGGTCGCATGGATCGGCGGAGGCTTTGGGAAAGGCATTCACAATACGCTGGAGGCTGCCACTTATGGGATTCCCGTAGCCTTTGGTGTCGAATATCATAAGTTTAAAGAGGCTCGCGATTTGATTGAAGTGGGCGGTGGTTGTTCGGTAAATGACTATGAAGGCTTTTTTTCGATGTTGGAAAATTTCAGGACCAATGATGCCCGTCGGCAAGAGTCCGGAAAAGCTGCCGGTTCCTATGTGAAATCTATGTGCGGAGCAACCGGAATGATCATGAAACAGGTGTTTGACGTGAAGGCAGAGTTGTAATCTTCGATGAGTTTGGTTTGCAAGAAGGCAAAGTTCCCGAAAGAGGCTAACATTTCATATCTCATTACAATCTCCGGAACAGTTGGCCCCTTATCAGGGACTATGCATTTTTGATTTTTTAACCGGACCCAACGTTATCCAATAAAATATTACGTAAATAGGGTTTGCTGAAAAAACAATTAAAGTGCTAATAATGAAATGATTATAATTAGTAATCTCATTTAAAGTGGAAGGTTTTTCAAGTAAATCTTTCAAAAAGTTTGCCCCTGTGGTGATTAATGGTCAAAATATTACTGTTCAAAAGTTTTTTTTTAGGTTAAACGATTTTTCCTATTTAAAAGGCGTGGTGGCCTGTCCGTTTTCCAGGCCGGCGGATAGCGGGAAGCCAAAATGGGCGACTTTCACGGCCTTGCGCAATGGCTGGAAATTTTGGCTTTCGTGGGCGGATAGGTTTAAACGGACTAGATTTTTTGTTTCTTTTTGGAGCAATGCCAAAAAGAAAACCTATAAAGAAATTAAAAATTGGTCTGCTGACTTTCTCAGCAGCCCCTAAATAGTGCCTGTCCATAAACTAAGTGTTTTTCACATGTTTGAGATAGAAAGTTCAAATTCAAGGCGTGTGAAAAATCTAAACCGCAGAATACTAAAGTATTTGAGGGTTTAGATTTTGAGCAACAACGCAGAAGTTGGACTTTATAGACAAACACTAAATAATTTAGCAGCTATTCATATTTGTGATGAATCAGAACTAATAAAAGGTAGCTGCTGACTTTTTCAACAGCTGCCTCTAGTGTCAAGTCAAGCATATACTGACGGGCCAAACCTTGCTCTTTCTACCTTGTGCTTCTCTAAAAAAAGACTCACGTAGCATATGGCTATGCTTACTTTTTTGTTGATTTGCACAAGGTGAAAAATAGCGGCGGCTTACCCGACATTCTTCACTTGACTTGACATTAGTAATTTTTCGAAGTTATCAACAACCTGCCAATGATTTTCCAAAATATGGAAAAATTAACAGTTCTGTTTGGCATGAAGTGTTAATAAATGTAGCCAAATCCCTGCTTTTCTGTCTGCTTCAGGGGGTTTGATATCTGCAATTTTTTAATCAAAAAAAAATCTAAAGATTTGTGAAGTTTTCCGTTTTGGAAGACTTTTTAGATTTTCAAAAACTTTAAGTTGTTGAAAATTAGTGATTAAATCTTTTGTTTTGGAAAACTTTTGAGGTTGTTGATAAAAAATAGTTGTCTCAAAAGAAAAGCTTTTCTAACTTGCAGTCGTCAAAGAGGAATTATTAAAAATTATTAATAAACAATTTATCAAACCGTTAACCAGATTGATGCATTTCTTTTTGTGGCGGAATGTTCAGGAATTCGGAGTTTGAGTAAATCTGATTAAAAGCCGGCCGCAGGGTTGTTTGCCGGTATAACAGATATGTGTTTCGATTAAGTTCCGGCATTGTGCAGCAAATTGGGGTGGATTAATCAGAATAAAAAAATAACCATCATGGCAGAAACAGATGTTGACCTGAAAACCCGGGTGAAAGACGGAAAAACTTTCACTCATGAGGATGCTTACCAAAAGGCGCTTGAGTATTTTGAAGGGGATGAACTTGCAGCCCGCGTATGGGTAAATAAGTATGCCCTGAAAGACTCACAGGGATGTCTTTATGAGATGACTCCCGATGAAATGCACTGGCGACTGGCCAGAGAGGTTGCCCGTATCGAGAAGAAATATCCGAATCCTATGTCGGAAGAGCAACTTTTTGGGTTGTTTCAGCGCTTCAGGTACATCGTGCCACAGGGAGGTCCTATGGCCGGTATTGGTAACATATATCAGGTAGCATCGTTGTCAAATTGCTTTGTGATTGGGAGTGAAGGTCCTTCCGATTCTTACGGTGGTATAATGAAAGTGGACCAGGAGCAGGTTCAGTTGATGAAGCGTCGTGGTGGAGTGGGGCATGATTTGTCACACATCCGTCCTAAGGGTTCTCCGGTGAAAAATTCTGCCCTCACATCAACAGGTATTGTGCCTTTCATGGAGCGTTTTTCCAACTCAACCCGTGAAGTGGCCCAGGATGGTCGTCGTGGTGCTCTGATGTTGAGTGTCTCTGTCAGGCATCCCGACTCTGAGAAGTTTATTGATGCCAAAATGGAACAGGGTAAGGTAACCGGTGCCAATGTTTCTGTTAAGATTGATGATGGTTTTATGAAGTCTGTGGTGGATGGCTCCGAATATCAGCAACAATATCCTGTTGATTCTGCGGAACCCAAAGTGCGTAAGAACATCAATGCCCGGAATCTGTGGGAAAAGGTGGTACACAACGCCTGGAAATCTGCCGAGCCCGGTATCCTTTTCTGGGATACCATTATCCGGGAGTCTGTGCCCGACTGCTATGCCGATCTGGGGTACCGCACCATGAGTACCAATCCCTGTGGGGAAATTCCTTTGTGTCCCTACGATAGTTGTCGCCTGATTGCTATTAATCTGTATTCATATGTAGATAATCCCTTTACAGATACTGCCAGCTTTAACTTTGAGCTGTTTAAAGAGCATTCGAGCTATGCCCAGCGCATTATGGACGATATTATTGACCTGGAACTGGAGAAAATTGACGGCATCCTCGATAAAATCAATGCTGATCCGGAAACTGAAGAGATCAAAAGTGTTGAGAAGAATCTGTGGCTCAATATTCGTAAAAAAGCCGAAGAGGGACGTCGTACCGGTATTGGCATCACCGGCGAAGGAGATATGCTTGCCGCTCTGGGACTTCGTTACGGAAGTGATATAGCCACCGATTTTTCTGTGGAAGTTCACAAGTCATTGGCTGTTTCTGCTTATAAGTCTTCTGTGGAACTGGCTAAGGAGCGAGGTGCTTTCCCGATTTTTGATGCAGAAAAGGAGAAAAACAATCCTTTTATTCAGCGACTGGCAGAGGCCGATCCCGATATGTATGAGGAGATGAAAAAGCATGGTCGTCGTAACATTGCATTGCTGACCATTGCGCCTACCGGAACTACCAGTCTGATGACACAGACTTCCAGTGGTATTGAGCCCGTATTTCTGCCTGTGTATAAACGTCGCCGTAAGGTAAATCCTAATGACCCTGAAGTGAGAGTGGATTTTGTGGATGAAGTGGGCGACAGCTGGGAGGAGTATATCGTTTTCCATCACAAGTTTGTGACCTGGATGAAGGCCAATAATATTGACACGACAAAAAATTATTCGCAGGAAGAGCTGGATAAACTCATTGAAAAGTCTCCTTATTACAAGGCAACTTCCAACGATGTGGACTGGATGAGCAAAGTGCGCATGCAGGGACAAGTGCAAAAATGGGTGGATCACTCTATCAGTGTTACCATTAATCTTCCTTCCACAGCTACCGAGGAACTGGTTGGGCAACTATATGTGGAAGCCTGGAAGAGCGGTTGTAAAGGTGTGACGGTCTATCGGGATGGATCGCGCGCGGGCGTGTTGCTGAACAATTCAGAAAAGAAAGAGGATGAGGGCTCCAAATTCCCTAAAAAGCGGCCGGAAGTTTTGGAGGCAGATGTTGTTCGTTTCCAGAATAACAAGGAAAAATGGATTGCTTTTGTGGGATTGCTCGATGGACGTCCCTATGAGATCTTTACCGGTTTGGCCGATGATGAGGATGGCATCCTGCTACCCAAGTCTGTTCAGAAGGGATATATTATAAAGAGCCGGGACAATGACGGTACATCGCGTTACGATTTTCAATATGTGAACAAGCGGGGATACAAGACCACCATTGAAGGGTTGTCATTCAAGTTCCATAAGGAATTCTGGAACTATGCAAAACTCATTTCCGGAGTGTTGCGACATGGTATGCCAATCGAAGATGCTTTGCACCTGGTTGCCGGTCTTCAACTGGACAATGAAAATATCAATAACTGGAAAAATGGCGTGGAACGTGCCCTTAAGAAATACATTCCCAATGGCACCAAAGTAAAGAAAGGCAATTGCGAAAACTGTGGCTCCGACAAACTGGTTTATCAGGAAGGTTGCCTGATTTGTCAGAGTTGCGGAACCTCTAAATGCGGATGATTCTAATGTAGATGGAATTTTGGTGGTTAATCTGGAGGAATATTGGCATAGTTCTGCTGCCTTCAGTGATGATGATGTTGTCTTTCAGGATGATGATCCCAATGCCAGGTTTTATTGTTATCTGATCGATAGAGATGCTCTGGAACCCTTGTGGATGGCCCGCTCTGAGGTGAATGGTATTGAAGGTGGGGATAGTGCCCTGGTGTTTAAGCTGGTTAGAAAAGTTAGTAAGGATTTGAGGGAGAAAGGGTTTTTGGCTGTTCGCTAAAGTCAGGATTTGAATGAATTCAACACAACCGGGAATGTTTCTGCATTTCCGGTTTTTTGTTTGTGATAAATTTCAGCCGGATAATTTTGGTCTTTTCGTGCTTTATGCCAGAGCTATGCAGTTCCATTCGGTTGAAAAGAGAGCAATGAAGAGTAGGATGCTAATTTTTAATGGGAGGCAGGAGGCCCCTATAATAAACTCCTTACTCCGGGTCTAATATTCCTCTTCGTTTTTCTATCTTTGCAACAGAAAATAAAAAAAATAAAATATGAGCAATCAACCATCCGTTCGCGTTCGATTTGCCCCCAGTCCTACCGGGCCATTACACATGGGAGGTGTCAGAACTGCCTTGTTTAACTATCTTTTTGCCCGAAAAAACGGGGGAACTTTTATACTACGGATTGAGGATACTGATCAGACCCGTTATGTAAAAGGTGCCGAGGACTATATTATTGAATCGTTAAAGTGGTGCGGACTGGAATTTGATGAGGGTCCCGTGCAGGGTGGTGACTATGGCCCTTACCGGCAGAGTGAGCGAAAGGCTCAATATCGTGAATATGCCGATTTGCTGATGGGAAAAGGACATGCTTACATCGCATTTGATACGGCGGAGGAGTTGGATCAGGCACGTAAGGAGGCAGAGGCTGAAGGCAAAACATTCTCCTATGATGAACACACACGTTTATCGATGAAGAATTCTTTGTCTATGCCTAAAAATGAGGTTGAAAAACTGCTTCTGGAAAATTCTCCCTATGTGATTCGTTTTAAGATGCCCGAACAGGCAGAAGTTGTGGAAGATGAAGATATGATCCGGGGCAGTGTCTCTTTCCGTACTTCCGATCTGGATGACAAGGTGCTTTTTAAGGCCGACGGGATGCCCACATATCATCTGGCCAATGTGGTGGATGATCATTTGATGGAAGTAACGCATGTGATTCGTGGTGAAGAGTGGCTGCCCTCGATGCCACTTCATGTCTTGCTTTATCGTGCATTTGGATGGGACCAACCTGTTTTCGCACATCTTCCTTTGATTCTGAAACCTCAGGGAAAGGGAAAACTCAGCAAGCGGGATGGTGACAAACTTGGATTTCCGGTATTTCCGCTGAAGTGGACAGATCCGGAAACACAAGAAGTGGCTGCCGGTTATCGGGAGGATGGTTATTTCCCGGAAGCATTTATCAATATGTTGGCATTGCTGGGCTGGAACCCGGGAACCGAACAGGAGCTTTTTACCAAAGATGAGTTGGTAAATGCGTTTTCTTTTGATCGTGTTAACAAATCCGGGGCTCGTTTTGATCCTGAAAAAGCCAAGTGGTTTAACCACCAGTATTTGATTCAGAAAACAGATGAAGAACTGGCTGGACTCTTTGGCCCGGTGCTGGTAGAGAAAGGGGTTGTCCCCCCGCCGGTTAATCATCTTTCCAAAATTGTGGCGCTTGTAAAAGAGCGGGTAAGCTTTGTGAGTGAATTGTGGGAGCAAAGTTCTTTTTTCTTTGTTGCCCCGGAAGCCTATGATGCCAAAGTGGCAAAAAAACGTTGGAAAGGTGAAATCCCTGCTTTTATGACGAAACTGGCTGCTTTTTTCGAAGAGGAAAGTGGGGCATGGAAGGCGGATTTGTTGAAAGAGAAAGTCTCTAAACTTATAGAAGATAAGGAGATGAACTTTGGGGGCGTGATGAATTCACTGCGTCTGGCTCTTGTTGGAGGCAGCTTTGGCCCCGATTTGTTTACCATTGTTGAAATGCTTGGTAAAGATGAGGTGGTGGCCAGAATTGAAAAAGCAGTGGAGAAACTCGGTTAAGTTGTGGGAATTAAGTGGAACCATTCTTGCACTGTAATCTGTGAGTTGGTGGTTCAGTCAGAGGGTTGAAGAGAGATGATCTCAAGCCGGAACTCAGAACTCAAAATACAGAACTCAGACCTCAAAATCCAGAACTCAAAACAATCACCTTGTGCAAATAGAAAAATTAAAACAACTGCTAAAAGGGCCTTTGCCCGGGGAAACGGCTCATGAGCTGATGGCTCCCAGTGTTCGTTTTACAGGAAGCCGGATGCCTGATCCTGCTCTGGCACGTCCCAGCAGTGTTTTGATTTTGTTCTATCCACGCAACGGTCGCTGGCATCTTCCTTTTATTCAGCGCCCTGTTTATGACGGTGTTCATAGCGGACAAATCAGTTTTCCCGGTGGTAAATGTGAGGAGGAAGATTCGGACTTTTGCTCCACAGCTTTGCGTGAAAGCCATGAAGAAATTGGTGTTGATCCCGGGGATGTTCAGATTCTGGGAGCACTGACGCCGCTGTATATCCCCAATAGTAATTTTCAGGTTTATCCGCAGGTAGGGTGGATGGATTATGAGCCTGATTTTGCTCCCGACCCCACTGAAGTGGACGAAATAATAGAAGTCCCGTTGGAGCTCTTGCTCAAAAGGGAAAATGTAAAGCAACTGAACCGGAATATCAACGGAACAACGCTGACCGCACCGTACTTCGAGGCAGGAAATCGTGCAATATGGGGGGCCACAGCTATGATTCTCAGCGAAATGCTGGAGGTGCTTCGGAAAATATAGAAAGTGTAAAGATTAATTAGTGTTTGTCTATAAAGTCGGGAAAGTTTCTGGCGGGAGCTGTGTCTGTTCAGAAAGTGCCAGTTACAAGGCTTGCGAAGTCCGAAAATACGGAGTTTACTTTTCGTAAATGAGTACCTTTCGGACAAGCGTAACGCAGTAAATGGTACTTTATGGACAGACACTAACTATTCCATCACATTCTTGTAATGCTCATACCTTTCCAGTATTTCCGTAACATAGTGGTAGGGCTCCTCTCCCCGGCAGTAACCGAATTTCACCACTGGATCATTAAAGAATTTGGGCTCTGATTTGTGCAGCAGATAGTAATCCACATTGTTTTCCCATACCAGGGGATCTTTTCCGTATTTTTCCGCCAGATTCATGGCATCCAGTACATGGCCGAGCCCCACATTGTAGGATGCCAGTACAAACTTAATCCGCTCTTCAGGATCAGTAACTCTTGATTCCAGTCGTTCATCAAGCCATTTGAGAAATTCCACACCGCCACGGATATTTTGACGTGGGTTTTCAGGATTCACTACCCCAAAGCGATCGGCGGTTCCTGGCATAAGTTGCATAAGTCCCTGCGCTCCGGCCCAGCTTTCCACTTTAGGGAAGAAACGCGACTCCTGATAAATTAAGGAGGCAATGAGACGCCAATCCCAGTTGAATTTATTGCTCTCCTCTTTTATCATCTCATCAAAATCGGATACCTGACCTCCCTTGATGGAATGAAATCCTTCATCCACCAGGTGTACGGAGCGTTTGTTGAGGTAATATTTCTGATAGATCTGATTGTATCGGGCTGTTTTTTTGAAACTGATAAGCCAGTTGTCGATGACATTTAACAAATCGGGAGAGGTTGACCGAACAGCCCATGACAGCTTTTGTGGGAAACTGATAGCTGTTTCCACATCCAGATTGGGATAATAGTTCAGGTTGACACGAGCCAGATTCTCATCGCATACCGTATATTTTATCTCTCCGCTGGCTACCAGCCCTATGAGTTGTTCCACTTCATAATCAGCAATCTCCACGATATTGATGCTGTCACCAATTTCCTGTGCCAGATTTCGCAAACGTTTGGCGTACGCTGATTCTTTTTGGACGTAGATGGTTTCTCCGGCAAGGTTTAACTGGTTTCGAATGAGTTTGTTGTACTCTCTGTCGCCGCTGTTGCCATTGTCAGGTTTGTAACGCTGTTGGACCAGAATTTGCCGACTGAAACTGTGAGGTTCGCTGAATCGGATGCCATCGTTTTTTTCAAGCGTGGCTGCCAGGTTGCTGGCGATAATGTCGATGTCTCCCGTTTTTAAACTCCGGTAGTTGGTGGAGAGATCGTTGTTGATGGTCACATCCAGTTTTAATCCCATGTAGTTGCTGAATTCCTGCAGTAATTCCAGCTGATAACCCATAGGTGTCCCTTTGTAAACAAAATAGTTGGTGGAGTTGTAGTTGGTAACGACGCTAACCACACCCTCTTCTTTAATTTCATTCAGGTCTCTTTCCGAGAGTTCAATGATGTTGTCCGGAGCATGGTTCTCTTTTTTCTGAAAACATGACGGAAGCAGAATGGCCAGACTTGTTAAAATTACCGTAAAAATCTTTCCCATAAAGTTGCATTTCAGATCAACCCTTTCCATAGACAACGGAGCTTCACGAGGTGATGGAGGGAGATCTATAAGATGGGCAAAGATACCAAAATGTTGACATGCAGACAAAAGCGAATGGCCGGTTAGTCATAAAAATTCCACGAAACACCAAACCTCAAACCTCCGGGGTTGACGGGATATCCGATGGTATGGAAATAATCATTGCTCATCAGTCCCTGATTTACGTGATCATATTTGACGAAGATGTTTGCTCTTTTGAGATGGAAATTGACAAATGGATCTACCACCGGATAGTTTCCGGTTTTTCTTTCCCGCTGTATGTGGAATTGTCCGGTAGCCGGCATGAAGTCAGGTGAGTAATAAGCCGTGTGGTATCTTACATCAAACCCTAACTGGAAAAACAATACCTGAAACAACGTATTCTCAAAATAGTTGGAGCTGAATACAGATAATTCAGGTACCGGAATAATGCGGTCATGGCTGGTGAGCTGATAAACTACTTCATTTCGGCTGTGCAGGTTCCAAAGCTGAAAATGCTTTTTTAGTTTTATTTGAATCAGTTGCAGAAATTCGCTGGTCTGTTCCGGAAGCGCTTCTTCGTTCCAGTAAATGTGATCATTTAAGAGCCTAATCTCTCCGGTGAGTTGCAGCCGTCGGGTGGGGATATTAATTCCGCCGTGAATTTTGACTGTTTGTTCAGGATCGAAACGTTTATCCCATGAGATGTGATTGGAATAATATTTTTCTGTGAAAAAGTCCGGGGAGGTAAGGAAAATGCCACCGCGCGCAAAAAATCCTGCAGTATCTTTGGCAACCCTGAACCTGGTGTTGAAGCCTCCTGTTAATTCACTGTCGCCTGCTTTGTGCCCCTGGAACCATATCCTCATTCCGGCATCGTAAAAGAAATTTTTACCACGGTTTTTGAATAACTGACCACCGAAAGCCGTGGCGGTTCGTTGTTCTTTTCTTTTGTGATAGATGAATTCTCCGGTGGGGTTGCCGGCGGTATCCTCTATCGCGACTGTTGATGCCGGCCAGCGATTTCGCTCAACTTCATTCATCAGATATACCCGCATTCCAAACTGTAGAAAAGGGTTGGCCTCTTCATTAAATTTCAGTTGAATGGTATTGCGGTAAGTCGTCTGGTAAGTGGTGTCCTTTGTTTGCGTAGGATCGTTGTTGATTTGGTTGTAAAACCAAAGGGATTCGTCTTCCGGAAATACCCCGGATAAATCATCTATCTTGTATGCCCGTCGGTAACGATCCATCTCAAAAGTGTGACTGGCAGTGGCCAGTGGTGTTGTTTCTTTCACCGAGTCGTTCACTGCAATGGAAACATTACCGATTTTAAGCTTTTGATTGATGAAAAGTTTGTAGTTGTCGATGCGTGTGGATGCATTGGTGAAATGTACCGGGATGTATTCCGGCCCGTCGTATTGGTTATCTTCCGGATTTAGGATGTTATTGTCGTCAATGATTCCACCGTTGTTTAATTGGTCTGTTTTTCCGTAAAAAAATGATCCATGAACCTCGTATCTTCTGCCCGAATAAGACGAAAAGAGTCTGAAGAGGCGGTTGTCCACCTGCTGTCCGTCGTATTTTCCAACTGATGAAATCAATTTATAATTGAATCCTACATTGACATTTTTATTGATGTTTTGTGTAAATAGCACTCCCACATTCTCTTCGCTTCGTCGCTTAGGGCCACTATGCTGATAATATAAATTGGTGTACGGAGTTCGTGTGTTATAATATTTCCAATCCTTGGGAGAGGTAAGCCAGTAATTTAGATTTCGTGAAAAAAGGAAACTGTTGTGAACCGGCATTTCTTCAATTATAATTGATTGAGCCGGGGCTCCCAGGTTTCCGGTAAATACGTTTGCAATGGAGCGCTGATGAATCGGATTGTATATCTGAAATCCGGTGGACACAGTGTCCACAACGACAGTGTCGGAAAGGCTGAAATCATCCACCAACCGCCAGTTCTTCACTTCGCTTGGCACAGTGGGTTGCTGACTTCCTTCTTCCTGTTCATTGTTTTGGTCCTGGTTTTGTCCGTTTTGAAAGCCTCCCTGTTGCATGGTGGGAAATCCTCTTCCTCCTGACTGGTTATTGCCACTGGGGATAAACTGGGCAAATGCCATAGTTCCCAATGCAAAAAACACAATATGTATGATGATTAATTTCTTCATTGCGACGCAAAGATATTGAAAAATAGAATGTGAGAAAGCCTGTTTCCTGAACAAGTGGTCATATTTTGGCACAAAGTCTCCCGGTTTCCCTCTTTGAGGGCCGATGCAATACAACAAACTTCCTGCCGAAGATAAATGCACGGTGCGGATGGGGCAAATTTTCCGGTTACCTGATTCATTTCTCTTTAGGAATGAATGAGATACCTTTAATACGGGGTTGATTGGTTTTTTATTTTTACTTTTGTGCCTCAAAATGATTTATTATGGATTCAATGATAAAAACAGGGATTATAGAGCTTGAAGAGATGGAGTTTTATGCCTATCACGGCTGCTTCAGAGAAGAGAATGTGGTGGGAAACAGGTTTTTAGTGAATATTTCCATCCGCACCGATATGTCCCGACCGATGCAGACCGATAACATTAACGATGCACTTAATTACGTTCAGGTTTACAATCTGGTGCGAACCGAGATACAACAAACCTCCAATTTGCTGGAACATGTTACGGCTCGTGTAATGGATTCTCTCTATCGGCATTTTCCTGAAATTGAATGGCTGAGGGTGAAGATTTCTAAGATGAATCCTCCCATGGGCGGTCAGATGAGAAATGTGAGTGTTACGATGGAGCGTTAGCTATAAAATAAAAATAACAACATTTTGTTGGGTTGAACAGAAAAAATCCTTACTTTTGCAACCGCATTTTTGACCAACACAATGGTCGGTTGGCCGAGTGGCTAGGCAGCGGTCTGCAAAACCGCGTACGGCGGTTCGAATCCGCCACCGACCTCAACTAAAAGCCCCTTTGTGATTTACAATATCACAGAGGGGCTTTTTTTGTTAGAAGATGTGATTTTCTACTCCTCATACCCCGCCTTGCAGGATAAACATTCATTGGCATAGTTGTCGTATTCATCAAATGCAGGGCCTGGTTTCCCATTGATCGTGATGATGCGATCGAGTCTTACATAATCACCGTCACTGAGTATCATAAATTCACCATCACTGCTCTTATCTATGCCGTGGTATTCTCCTTTCGCCTGTCCTAATGTGTTGTCCGGAAGAAAATAGAATACATTTTGTTCCTTCTTCTCTCTGACAATTGTTTCAAGTATTTCGTAGAAATCCGGATCCACCGGTAGATATTTAAAGTATTTCATGGTTCCATTTTTTTTGAAGGTATAAGATAAGGGTTTTAATGTCGGATGTAAAGTTCAGATTTATTTGGAGAAATAAATATCTGGAAACAGAGACTTCTTGTGATGGGTGGGGTTGTTTTTAGGATAAAAACCAATATTTTGAGGATGAATGATTGTTTGTGTCCGGGAAGAAGATGTCAACTGTTCGTTACCGAACATCAAGTATTCGGAAGTGGACAAAATTCAAATGGCTTGCTAATATTCAAATTGCTCAAGGTCAATTAATTGTAATTGTTGGCACATGCTTTGGAATCTCCTGTGCAAAATATAAAAACAAACATCTAAAAACAGATAGTTATGAAACGAGTAAATTTTGTCGCAGGCTTGCTTTTCTTTGTTATGATTTTGTCCGGTTCTTCAGCGGTGGCTGCCGGAGATGCTGTGTCTGTATTGTCGGGAAACTCACTGACTGAATTGGGTAATTATCAGATTACGGAACTTGAATCTGAAACCATCGGAAATGAAACTGTCCGCAAATTCCAGATTGAGTATGAGAATGGAAATGCCCCGATTATTGTATTCTTAAATGAGCGTAAGCGATGCAACGATTTTATAGTTCGAAGCAACGTAATGGAAGTTCAGTATGTATGTAAAAAATCAGGTTTTGGAGCTACTACCATCACCAACAGCGATTTCAGAATGCTTCCCGAACAAACCAATAATATGTTTCTGTCGCAGGAAGCGCTGAGCCGTCAGGAAAAGATTGTTAACAGCCAGGTATCAGTAGAAAAGGCACTGGGACTTATTGCCTGCTATTATCCGGGATTGCTTAAAAACATTCAGAATATTTCGGCCAATTAAAAAACGATTAGCTTTTTTATTGTTTGAATTTTGGTGAATTTTGAGGGGATGCACAGTTAAGGTATGAAAACCTGATGTGTGCATCCCTTTTTTATTTTCTGACTTGTTTTAATACCGACCAAAAAGCATTATTTTTGCCAACCACTGACGGATTTATGATTTGATAAAGCAAAATCCGAAATTGAAGATTAGAGGCTCAAAGCCCAAAGAAATCAGTAGAAAATAATACGGATAATTATGAGCAATACTACCGAAGGCGGAATGCCATCAGCCGGTAAAGGCAATTTTATTCATCAGGAAATAGATAAAGACCTGCAGGAAGGGAAGAACGGAGGTGCGGTGTTAACGCGTTTTCCACCTGAGCCGAACGGATACCTGCATATTGGCCATGCAAAGTCAATATGTCTTAATTTTGGACTGGCCGCGAATTATGGGGGTGGATGTAATCTTCGGTTTGATGACACCAATCCGGCAAAGGAAGAGGTGGAATACGTGGATTCCATCAAAAAGGATGTGAATTGGCTTGGTTTTGACTGGGTGGGTGATGAACATTATGCTTCTGATTATTTCGATCAGATTTTTGAATGGGCCGTAAAACTGATTAAGGCGGGGAAAGCGTATGTGGATGATCAGAGTGCTGATGAAATTGCTGCTCAAAAAGGAACGCCAACACAACCCGGAGTTGAAAGTCAGTTTAGAAACCGCAGCGTGGAAGAGAACCTGGATCTTTTTATGCGCATGAAAGGGGGCGAATTTAAGGAGGGCGAAAGAGTGTTGCGGGCCAAAATTGACATGGCTTCCTCAAATATGCATATGCGCGATCCTATTATGTATCGCATCATTCATAAAAGTCATCACCGTACAGGTGATAAATGGTGTGTTTATCCAATGTATGACTTTACGCATGGTCAAAGTGATTTTATCGAAGGTATTACACACTCAATATGTACATTGGAATTTGAGGTGCACCGGCCGCTATACAACTGGTTTTTGGATCAAATTCTGGAAGGAGAGCCTGCTCCGGAGCGCCGTCCCCGACAGATTGAGTTTGCCCGTTTGAATCTGAACTACACGGTAATGAGTAAACGTCGTCTGCTGGAATTGGTACAGAAAGGTATTGTAAACGGATGGGATGATCCACGGATGCCAACCATTTCCGGATTGCGTCGTCGCGGCTATACCGCGGAATCCATTCGTGTGTTTGCTGACAGAGTGGGCGTGGCGCGTCGTGACAATATCATTGATGTGGCTTTACTGGAGCATTGTGTCCGTGAGGATTTGAATAAAAAAGCTCCCCGCGTGAATGCTGTTATTGATCCGGTGAAACTGATTCTGACCAATTATCCCGAAGATCAGGTGGAATGGATGGAAGCGATTAATAATCCGGAGGATGAGAATGGTGGTAGTCGCACGATTCCTTTTACCAGGGAGCTTTATATAGAGCGGAATGACTTTATGGAAGAGCCTCCCAAGAAGTTTTTCCGATTAGGACCCGGTCGTGAAGTGCGTCTGAAAAACGGATATATAGTGAAGTGTGAAGACTTCAAAAAGAATGAACAGGGAGAGATTGAAGAAATCTATTGTTCCTACGATCCGCAAACCCGGAGTGGAAATGATACCAGTGGTAAAAAGGTGAAGGGAACCCTGCATTGGGTAAGTGTTTCACATAGTTTGCCTGCAGAGGTGCGGCAATACGACCGACTGTTTATGGATGAGGATCCTGCAGGACATAAAGACAAGGATTTCAAAGAATTCCTGAATCCCGATTCTCTGACTGTTTTGAAAAAATGTCGTGTGGAGCCTTCATTAAAAGAGGCAAAGACATTGGATGCATTTCAGTTTCAGCGGTTAGGCTATTTCTGTGTGGATCCTGATTCTACTCCCGATCAATTGGTGTTTAACCGTACTGTGCCCCTGCGTGATACCTGGGCCAAAATGAATAAGTGATTGACAGAATAATTATTCTTTTAGTTGTTGTAAATGTGCTAAATATCAAATTTAGGAGTGTCGCTGGGTGTTGCAAGAAATTGATTTACAGCACGATGTGATTTCTCTGAATTCTAACTCCTAACCTGGCATTGCCAGAACCAGGCAAGTAAAAATATCAAATGAGAATTAGCTGGATAAGTTAATTGCTTCGCAATTTCTTTTTTTTGTCCACGAATTCTACGAATTTCACGAATTAAAAGCTGTTTTACAGCTTTTATTAAACGGCGAAGCCGTTTTATGTCGCACTTCAAGTGCGACTCAAATTCGTATAATTCGTGAAATTGACAACGTCAATATTATTATTTCAAGGTGTTATCGAACTCCCTGCGGTCGTTTCGTGGACGCTCAAAAAAATGGCGTAGCCATTTTAGAAATATTTTGTCAGGAAAAATACGAATATTAGAAGTAAGACACTAAAAGCTAACAATCTATTATATGAAAGTTCTTGCAATTAATGGAAGTCCCCGCAAAGGTGGAAATACAGAATTGTTGATCAGGGAGGTTTTTAAGGTTCTGGAAGCTGATGGAATTGAAACTGAAATAATGCACGTCGGGGGTAAAGAGGTTTATGGCTGTACTGCCTGTGGAAAATGCCGCAAAGAGAAAGACGGACAATGTCATATTAAAAATCCGGTTCTCAATGAATGTATGAAGAAAATGGAGGAGGCAGATGGAATAATCCTTGGCTCTCCGGTCTATTTTTCCGACATCACCCCTGAGTTGAAAGCGCTGATTGATGTTTCTGGTTATGCGCTTCGCGGGGCCGGGAACCCGCTTAAGCGTAAGGTGGGGGCAGGAGTTGCAGTTGCCCGCAGAGCCGGTGCAATGACGGCTTTCGACAGCATCAACCGTTTTTTTCTGATTACTGAGATGATTATTCCCGGTTCGTCTTACTGGAATGTGGGATACGGCAAGGAAAAAGGTGATGTACTGAAGGATGAGGAAGCACTGAGTACCATGCATACGCTGGGTACGAATATGGCATGGCTGTTGAAGAAAATAAATTGATAAAAAGTGGTGAGTCACCGGACTCACCACTTTTTATCATTATAAAATACTACCCGGATAAACTTCAAGTGCTTTTTTCAAAACCTGAATGGCTTTCTCCAGCTCTTTTTGCTCCAGTACGTAAGCAATCCTAACCTCGTTGGATCCGTACCCCGGAGTGCTGTAGAATCCTGTACCGGGAGCCATCATTACGGTATGGCCTTCATATTCAAATTCGCTCAGAATCCACTTGCAGAAATCTTCAGAGTCTTTGACAGGAAGCCTCACCATTGTATAGAAAGCTCCTTTGGGTTCCGGACAAATGACTCCGGGGATTTTATTGAGCTCTTCTACCAGGTAGTTGCGCCGTTGGATGTATTCTTCATATACATCAATGAAATATTGCTCGGGTGTGTCCAGAGAAGCTTCACCTACGATCTGTCCCAATCCGGGAGGACTCAGACGTGCCTGACCGAATTTGAGGGCGGCGCTGATGAGTTCTTTGTTTTTTGATACCAGTGCGCCAATGCGAACACCACATTCGCTGAAACGTTTGGATACAGAATCGAACATTACGGCATTTTCTTCCAGCCCTTTCAGGTGCAACACCGATTTGTGCTTATGTTCATCATAACAAAACTCGCGGTAAACTTCGTCGGAGAAAAAGAAGAGGTCGTGTTTCAGAACCAGTTCGCGTAATTCTTCCAATTCACTGTCCGAGTACAAATACCCTGTGGGGTTGTTGGGATTGCAAATAACAATACCTTTGGTTTTTGGGGTAATCAGCGCTTCCAGATCCTTGATAGGAGGCAGTGCAAAATTGTTTTCGATGGTGGAGGTTACCGGTATGATTTTTATTCCTGAAGTAATTGCAAAACCGTTGTAATTGGCATAAAATGGTTCCGGGATGATTACTTCATCCCCCGGATTCAGACAACTCAGGAATGCAAAGGTAATTGCTTCGGAGCCGCCCGTGGTGATGAGAATCTCAGTGTAATCCACATCAATACCAATGGACTGGTAATATTTTGCAAGTTTCTTACGGTAAGTTTCGTTGCCGGCAGAGTGGCTGTATTCAATCACTTTGTCGGTAAGGTTACGGACGGCATCAAGTGCCACCTGTGGGGTAAATATGTCAGGTTGTCCAATGTTCAGATGAATCACATTCGTTCCTCTCTCTTTGGCCTGTTCAGCAAAGGGAACCAATTTGCGAATGGGGGAGGCAGGCATTTGCCCGCCACGATTTGAGATGTTTGGCATTGGTTCTGTGTTTATGGTTTATTACAAAGTTAGGGTCGAAAGCCGACAAAGATAATGACACTTTGCATATTTTTAAGAAATTTTGGGGTTTTGGGATAAAATCAACTTTTTGGGGCTTACTTGCTCAGATCTTCGAAAAAATCAGCGGAAAATAAATAAATTTGCCTCCAAACAGAATTGAATATGGGTGTGTCACGATTTGTTTTGCTGCTTCTATTTGTATGGCTTTCGGCTTGGATAAATGTCTCCGAGGCACAGATTGTCAATATTGATAAAAGAAGAACGCGTAATCCGGATAAAGGTTTACAGGGAGAATTTAATCTGGGATTTAATTTTATTCATACCACTTCTAATCAAAAGCAACTTAACTCCAGGGTTAAACTTCAGTACAATGATGATTTGAATACCTACCTTTTTTCGTCCGACATCAGCTTCAACCAGGTTGGGGATGAACGCAACCTGAACAACGGAGGACTGATGCTGAAATACAACTACTGGGTGCCTGAGAAAATAATTATTGCTGAAGGATTCCTGCAATATCAATACAACAGAGTAAAAAGCCTGAAGCATCGTTACATCCTGGGGGGTGGTCCCAGGTTTAACATCGCTGATGGGGAGAGGTTTTCATTCTTTCTGGTAGGATATACCATTTACCTCAATGAGCTGTATGAGCATGCGGATTACGAACGTCGAAAAAGCCTGGTGAAGTTTAGTTCTATGGGAAGTTTCGACTGGAAAATGAGCGAAGCATCCAGCCTAAGCCATAGCACTTATTATGAACCCGATTATTCGGATCCGGCCGACTTCAGGGTCTGGAGCGAAACCCGTTTTAATGTGCGTATCTCGCAGAGATTTAATTTCGGACTTTTTGTGAAACTGGAATACGATAATATGGCGCCTCCTGAGTTGGATAAGTTGTTTTATACCGTAAGCAACTCATTCCAGTGGCGCTTTTAACCTACCTGGTTTCTGTCCAGAAAGTACCACTTGCGTCGTTACGCTTGCCGCCAAAATACTCATTTACGAATAGTAAACTCCGTTTTTGGCGGCTTCGCAAGCCTCGCAATTGGCACTTTCTGACCAGAAACAGCTATAAACTAAGCAAAGTTTCTCAAGTTCGCTGTGTCTGTTCAGATGGTTCCGTTTACAAGGCTTGCCATTAGCGGAAATGCGGAGTTTACTTGAGTAAATGAGCAATTTCCGCTAATGGCGTAACGCAGTAAACGGGACTTTATGGACAGACACTATCTTGTGCATAAGACCGGTTCTTGCCCCTCACACCTCATACCTCACTTCTCCCCAGCTATTAAAATTTGGAACAAATTTTGTTAAGTAATCGAATAATCACTTGTTTCATTCTAACCCTGAAATTATGAAAAACCTTTTTTTTGCCCTGTCTCTTTTTATTGCCTTGCCCGTTATTGCCTCTGGCCAGGGCGTTCGTGGAACCATCGTTGATGAAAATGGAGATCCTGTGCCAATGGCCGGTATTTATTTGCCTTCAGAAAGAACCGGAACCGCCTCTAACAGTGATGGGAAATATGAGATTTCCCTTGCTCCCGGAGAATATGACCTGGTCTTTCAATCTCTTGGTTTTCGTACCAGAACATTTCATCTTACCATTCGGAAAACGTGGCTTGACCTGGATATAACCCTGGAGCCGCAAAGTATTCAGCTTCGTGAGGTGGTTGTCAATCCGTCGGGTGAAGATCCTGCTTATGCCATTATGCGAAAGGCTATTGGGATGGCTCCCTATTATTTGCGTCAGACGAATCGTTATCTGGCCGATGTTTACCTCAAGGGGTCTTTCAGAATGGATAACATTCCGCGACTTCTGAAAAACAACCTTACCATTAGTGTGAACGACGTGGAAGCTCCGTTGGAGGAGGGAAGAACCTATACCATGGAGTCCATGAATGAAATTACCTTTATTGCTCCTGATACTTTTCAACATAATGTACTTGCCTCACGCAGTTCTTTCCCTGCAGGAGATGAGGCCACGGCACTGGGTTTTATCAATAGTAGTTTTTATGAACCTGATAACGGGATGGTTATTTCACCTTTAGCTCCTCAGGCCATGCGGCATTATAAATTCCGGTACGAAGGATATTTTGAAGATGGCGATGTGGAGGTAAATAAGATTAAGGTCACTCCCCGTCGTAAAAGCCAGCAGTTGGTGAACGGATATATCTATATTGTTCAGGATTTATGGAACATTCATTCTCTGGATGTGGAGGCCGAAATGTTTTTTGGTGATATTGGTGTAAAGCAGGTTTTTCAACCGGTGAAAGAGGGTGCCTGGCTGCCTGTTACCCACCAGTTTGATTTGGATGTTTCCATGATGGGGGTTAAAGCTGTGGTCGATTATTCGGGATCGGTAAAATATAAAGAGGTGGAATTGAATGAAGAGCTCACAACTCCTGATATATTGCTTTCAGAAAATGAACATTCTGTCCCGGTTAATGAAGACGAAAATGTCGCTGAGGATAAGGAACAATCAAAAGAAGAAAAGAAACTGGAAGCATTGCTGGCAAAGGAAGATCTAAGTAACCGGGAAATGATGCAGCTGGCTCGTTTGATGGAAAAAACTTCCGAAAAAGAGGAAGACAGTCATCCTAAAGAGCTGGAACTGATCAGTACTTATAATATGACGGTTAAGAAGGATTCCTTAAAGCAGGATTCTGCTTTTTGGGAAAACAGGCGTCCTATACCACTGACTCCGCTGGAGCAGGAGAGTTATGCCCTTGGTGACAGTCTGGCTGCAGTGCATGCCGCAGAGAAAGACAGTGCTTCCAATGACCGGGAAGGATGGATGGATAAGGCGGCCGGTTTTGCAACATTCGGAAGACGTTTCTTTTTTGCTGATTCATCTGTGATGGTCAATTACAACGGACTTATCGGGTTGAGAAATGTGAATTTCAACCCGGTGGATGGTTGGAACTATAAACAATTACTGGGAATTGTCTGGAAACAGGATTCTGTAAATCGTATGGAGCTTTCTCCTGAGTTGGGTTATGCATTCTCGAGAGAGGCATTGATGTGGAAGGTCAGGGCAAAGCAGACGTATGCTCCGATGCTGCGCGGACAAATAAATGTGGGAGCCGGCGATGAAACGTCAGATTTTAAGTCTTCTGACTTTGCTGTAAATTCATGGGTCGACATGGTGGCATCCTTAGCTTTTAAAGAGAACTATAAGCGATATTTCGGACGTCGTTTTGTGGATGTTTACAATGCACTGGATCTGGCGAACGGATTACGTTGGAATGTTTCTGCGGCTTATGAATGGATCGTTCCGAGACTCAATAACAGTAATTATTCCTTTTTTTATCGGGATAAAGATTATCATTCAAATATCCCTGAAAATTCAACATTGCTTTTTGGGCACCTGGAACCACAGGAGAGTTTTTCGTGGGGGACGACCCTGACATATACACCGCGTTATTTTTACCGCATCTATAAAGGACAAAAAATAATGTCGCATTCAAACTATCCTACATTTTCGGTTTCAGTTAAACAGGGAATTCCGGCGTTTGACAGTTCTGCCGATTACTTGTTTTTTGAAGGAGGAGTAGAGCAGGAGAAAGAAACCGGTTTTTTCCCCGTTTTATCATGGTCGGCCAAAGGAGGATGGTTTGCGCACAACGAATCTATGCATTTATCGCATTTCAAACATTTTAATACTTCTACAGCTCCTGTCAGAATTATCGGAAGTCCGGCTTTTCGTTTACTCGATGATTATGAGGCATCAACCAATGAATGGTATTTACAGGGACATTTGAAATATACTTCTCCTTATTTGTTACTGAAGCGATTGCCTTTGTTGAGTAATCGTTTGTGGCAGGAGTCTTTGCATTTCGATTATCTTCATACACCACTACTTCGTAACTACACCCAGGTAGGCTACTCTATAGATCAGATACTATTCATGGGAAGTGTTGGCGTTTTTGCGGGTTTTGAAGACGGGAAATACGAGCATTGGGGTGTAAGTGCTGTGCTGGAATTTTGATTTTCGGAGTTAATCTTAGGATTGGTTTGATTTGGTTAGGCAGATAATTAAATACCGTGAAGAACGGTGTCATTGCGAGTGACTACTCCAAAAAAAGCTTTGGGAAAATGGGGATATGACAGAATTGGCCCCGTCCCCGAATGGGGCCAATTTGAGTAGCCCCGGGTGAACAACCCGGGGCAAACCGTGCAAATGGATCAGGACCCCGAAAGAGAATCAGTTGTTAATTTGCTGATTTTTTGCTTGTTACAAAAGCATGTCATCCATGGCACAAGGGGCAATATTTATTCCCCTAAAAGGAAAAAGCCTCGCTTTTGGGAGGACTGAACTATTCATAAATTATCTATTACAATCGTCAACTACTGGCTTAATACAGGAGTCCTCCAGAAAATTGACTTGAAAATAATTGATTAATCCCTTCATTAATTTTCTTTGCGGTTGCCCGTATTTATTGGTATTTGAACATCTCATGACGAAAACTTATGAAACGATGTTCGACGAAGTCAATAGACCGGGTTAAAAAAACCATGATTGCAATTTGTAGGCATGGTTTTTTTATGTCTTAATTTTTTCGTGCATTTGGATCAAAATTGTTTTACCTTGCATTTTAGTCAGATTTAAAATATTGAAGCACTTGACTTTCGGGGCTGTTTTTGGGTATCCTTATTTATAGTTTGTCTATAAATTAAACAAAGCTTGTTTTTAGCCATGTGTTTGGTCAGAAAATGCCAATGCCAGTTGCTAGCATAACGCAGCAAGTGCGACTTTTTGGACAGACACTATTTATTAATTATTTCTTTTTTATTATGAACATTTTTGTTGCAAAGCTCAGCTCGCGGACCAAAAGCGAAGATCTTGAGCAAATGTTTGGCGAATTTGGAGAAGTTACCTCCGCCAAGGTGATTATGGATCGTGAAACCGGTTATTCAAAACGTTTTGGTTTTGTTGAAATGCCCGATGACAGTGCTGCCAATGCTGCCATTGAAAATTTGGATGACAAGGAGTTTGACGGTAGCCATATTGTGGTTAAAAAAGCCCGCCCACGTGAAGAGGCCGCCGGCCGGGGTGGCGGACGTCAGTTCCGCCAGTCGCGGTAAAGAAATGTAAAGGCTGTCTGATGGGCAGTCTTTTTTTATGAGGTTCTCCACCCAATTATTTAACAACATTTCCATTCTATACCTATAGGTCAGCGACTTTTTGTTATTTTTGCAGTTTGTATTGAACAACAGAGCAAAGATTTATAGTATTATGGAAATAGCAAGCAAGTACAGTCCCGCCGACACGGAAGGCAAATGGTACAGTTACTGGATGGAACAGGAGTTTTTTAAGTCTGTTCCCGACGAGCGCGAACCCTACACTATGGTGATTCCGCCACCGAACGTAACCGGCGTGTTGCACATGGGGCATATGCTCAACAATACCATTCAGGACATCCTGGTGCGCCGTGCGCGTATGCAGGGCAAAAATGCTTGCTGGGTTCCGGGTACCGATCACGCTTCTATTGCTACTGAGGCTAAGGTGGTGAACAAGCTACAGCAGGAGGGCATCTCCAAATATTCACTGTCACGCGATGAATTCCTTAAGCATGCCTGGGATTGGACCGATAAACATGGTGGTATCATTCTGGAGCAACTCAAGAAACTGGGTGCTTCCTGCGATTGGGATCGCACCTGTTTTACGATGGATGAGGTCCGTAGCGAAGGAGTAATTAAGGTATTCGTTGATCTCTATAAAAAAGGATACATCTACCGGGGCATCCGTATGGTGAACTGGGATCCGGCTGCCAAAACAGCCCTGTCCGATGAGGAGGTTATCTACCGTGAGGTGCAGTCGAAGCTATACTATATCCGTTATCAGGTGGAAGGAGAGGAGAATGAGTATGTAACTATTGCTACCACTCGTCCCGAGACCATTTTGGGCGATACTGCCGTTTGTGTGAATCCCAATGATGAGCGTTTCAAGCATCTGGTGGGTAAGAAGGTGCTTGTGCCCTTGGTAAATCGTGCCATTCCTGTACTTGAAGATGAGTATGTGGATGTGGAATTTGGTACCGGATGTTTGAAAATTACACCGGCTCACGATATCAATGACTACGAAATCGGGATGCGTCACAATCTGGAAAGTATCGATGTATTGAATGATGATGGTACACTGAGTGAAGCTGCCGGCCTTTATGTGGGGGAAGATCGTTTCGAAGTGCGGGAAAAAATTGCTGCTGACCTGGAAAAGGCCGGCAATATGGTGAAGATTGAAGACTATACCAATAAAGTAGGTTACTCTGAGCGCACTGATGCTGCTATAGAGCCCAAACTCAGTACACAGTGGTTCCTGAAAATGTCAGAGCTGGCCAAACCTGCCCTCAATGCAGTGATGGAAGATGAGGTTCGTTTTCATCCGCCTAAATTCAAGAATCTCTACCGTCACTGGATGGAGAATGTGAAGGACTGGTGTATTTCCCGTCAGCTTTGGTGGGGACACCGTATTCCTGTTTATTATTTAGAGGATGGCAGCTTCGTGGTGGCAGAAACAGATGAGGAAGCACTCCAACTGGCCCGTGATAAGAGTGGCAATGCCAATCTTACGATGGATGATTTGAAGCAGGATGAGGATGTGCTGGATACCTGGGCGTCATCCTGGCTGTGGCCTATTTCCGTATTTGATGGTTTCAATCCCGACAACAACGAAATAGATTATTACTATCCGACCAATGATTTGGTCACAGCTCCTGAGATTATCTTTTTCTGGGTGGCTCGTATGATTATGGCCGGGTATGAGTATCGGGGAATATACCCGTTCAGGAACGTTTACTTTACAGGAATTGTGCGCGATAAGCAACGGCGCAAGATGTCTAAGTCGCTGGGGAATTCACCCGAGCCTTTGGAACTTATAAAAAAATACGGAGCTGATGGGGTACGTATGGGCATGTTGATGTGTTCGCCTGCAGGAAACGATATTCTCTTTGATGAGAGTCTCACTGAGCAGGGGCGTAACTTTGCCAATAAAATCTGGAATGCTTTCCGTCTGGTGAAAAACTGGGAGGTAGCTGCCGGGGCTGAACAGCCCGAGAGTTCAATTATAGCAGTGGAGTGGTTTCAGAATAAACTGATGGAATCAATTGGGAAAATTAATGATCATTTCGATAAATATCGTATTTCTGATGCTTTGATGGAAGTGTATCACCTTTTTTGGGGCGAGTTTTCTTCCTGGTATCTCGAACTAATCAAACCTGGGTATCAGCAGCCAATCGATGAAAAAACCTATGAGGCTACATTGAAGTTCTTTGATGATCTGGTACGTTTGCTGCATCCTTTTATGCCTTTCATCACCGAAGAGATCTGGCATCATCTGGCAGAAAGAAAAGACGGTGAAAGTATAATGGTTAGCCTGCAGCCGGAAGCGGAGAAATTTGATGAAACACTTCTTCAGCAGTTTGAATATGTTAAAGAGGCAATAGGAGGCATACGAAACCTGCGAAAAGAGAAGAATTTATCACCTCGTGAAGCCCTCAAAGTGGTTGTTTTGACCGGTAAGGATGGGTATTTTAGTCAGTTGGATCCGGTTTTCAAAAAAATGGCCAATCTGGAATCCATCGAAACCACCGAAGAAAAACTTACAGGAGCGGTTTCATTCCTTGTTAAATCATCAGAGTACTTTATTCCGCTCGAAGGGCTGATCGATACTGAAGAGGAGGTAGCCAAACTGGAAGAGGAACTGAAGCGTATGCAGGGATTCCTTAACGGAGTGTCTAAGAAACTTAGCAACGAGAAATTCGTGGCCAATGCACCGGAAAAAGTGGTGGAGATGGAGAAGAAGAAACTGGCAGATGCTGAGGCTAAGATTCAGGTTCTTACCGAGAGTATTAAGAATTTGAAAGGATAATCGTATTTCAGCGATACATATTATTTTAAACATGGGGTGGATAACCTCATGTTTTATAAATATTCGAACATGGGAAAAATATCTGCATTATCAGGATTACTATCATTCTTAGCTGCAATGTTTATTATCGGTTGCGCCCCAAAATATCCGGGTGTGCCTGAGAAATATCATGCAGGTCTTGACGAAGCTTTACAGGCTGCCGGAGAAAACCGGGATGAATTGGAAACGGCATTAAATGAGATTCCCGATTCTCAAAAAGCGGCTATGGCCTTTTTGGTTGTTAATATGCCTCAGCGTGACTTAGAGGGTTTGTCTGCCGGGTTTTTAAAGGATAATATAGAATATGCTTTCAAAGCTCGGGAGACTTTTTCCTGGGCAAAAGCTTTGCCAGATTCTGTTTTTTTCAATGAGGTGTTGCCTTATGCATCGCTGAATGAGCGTCGGGATAACTGGCGGGAGGATTTTTTCCAGCTGTTTTATCCTTTCGTTAAAGATGCTAAAGATATCAGAGCAGCGATTGACTCCGTCAATCAGAATATTGTGGATGTGGTAAAGGTAGAATACAACACCAATCGGAAGAAGCCGGATCAAAGTCCGTTTGAGTCGATGGAACAAAATATGGCATCCTGCTCGGGATTGTCGATTTTGCTTACTGATGCCTTCAGAGCAGTGGGGATTCCTTCCCGTATTGCCGGAACTGCCAATTGGCATGACGACCGTGGGAACCACAGCTGGAACGAGGTCTGGGTAGATGGACAATGGTATTTTACGGAATATTATCCCAGTGGGTTAAACAAAAGTTGGTTTCTGAACGATGCGGGGAAAGCAGACAAAAACGATCCCAAATATGCTGTGTGGGCATCCAGTTTTGAAAAGACCGGCAATTCTTTCCCTTTGGTATGGGATATGAATATTAAGTATGTTCCGGCAGTTAATGTTACCGACCGCTATGTGCAACTCTATAATGAGCAACAAAAGGCTAAATTAGCCTCTGGCGAATTAGTTGAAGTTGAAATAATTATGCTTAAGAACGATAAGTGTTCCCTTGTGGGAGATGATCGTATGGCAATAAATGTTGATGTTTTTAAGGGAGAAGAGCAAATTGGTGGAGGTCGCACCAGCGGTCCTACGCAGGACTTGAATGATTTCCTTACTTTATATGTGGATAAAAATGCAACCTATACTTTTCGTTACACCAATGCCAGGGGGGAAATTGTAAATGTAGATAAAGAAATTCAGGATGAACCGGTTCAGGTTCGCTTGTATATGGGAGTTGAAGAATAAATATTAATGAAGATATTACAAGGAAAACCGTGATGTCTAAAGTGTCACGGTTTTTTTTATTGAATATTTCCGTGCCCACTGAGCATTCAAATGTTAGGTGTTTAAAACTTAGTTATGCAAGATCACTCACAAAAAAATAAATTCAGGACACCGGATGTAATTCTCATCTCCCTGTCTCACCATATTCATGATATTTATACCGCTTTTCTGGCACCCGTTCAAGTGCTGATTATAGAAAAACTGGCCATTAACTACACACTTTTTGGGTTGTTGTCCGTCATACAAAGGCTTCCCACACTATTTAATCCTTTGGTGGGAATTCTGGCCGACAAAGTGCGTATCCGCTACCTGATGATTTTATCACCCACAGTTACAGCTGTAGCAATGAGCCTGATAGGGGTAGCTCCTTCCTATTCTTTTTTGGTGTTACTGATGCTTATTTCAGGGATTGGCTCCACCATGTTTCATGTGCCCACTCCTGTGATGGTAAAACATGTGTCGGGAAACCGAACCGGGCGTGGCATGAGTTTTTATATGGTAGGAGGGGAGTTGGCCCGCACTTTGGGGCCGATTGTTGTGCTTGGAGCCATTGATTTGTGGGGGTTCGAAGGGATTTTTCGTCTGATTCCTGCAGGATTACTGGCTTCCATCATCCTTTTTGTACGGTTTAGACATGTGGATCTGCGCAAACAGGTTAAAAAAGGAGAGCAGTCTGTTTCTTATATGAATACCCTCCGGAAATATCTGCCGGTTTTGCTTATTATTGGAAGTATTACGCTTACCCGGGGATTTATGAAAAGCTGTCTGACTTATTATTTGCCTGGTTATATGGAAAGCATAGGGGAGTCACGGTGGATGGCAGGAATTTCTTTATCCGTCATTTATCTTTCCGGGGCAGCGGGTACATTTTTTTCCGGAACCATCTCTGATTTTATTGGTCGAAGAAATACCCTGCTGATTGTTTCCGTGATTTCTCCCTTATTACTAATGGTTTTTATCTATTTCAGGGGAGTTTTTACTTTTCCTTTGCTTATTGCGATGGGGTTTTTTCTGTTGGCACCCACTCCGGTTTTTCTGGCCATTATCCATGAACTAAAAACAGAGCATCTTCCCTTTGTGAATGGTCTTTATATGACGAGTAATTTCTTGTTGGGGTCTGTTTCAACGCTGGTGGCAGGTTACGGCTTTGACCATTTTGGTAACGAAGCCACCTTTAAGTTTGCAGCAGGGATGGCACTTTTGGCGATTCCGGTAACGATCTACATCAAAAAGAGGAAACCGTTTCAGGATTATTAAAAGACAAAAAATACATTTTGAATAATGTAATCACTCGTGCCTATCAGTACGGTATTGGTATCTAAAATGTCATGCTTCTCTTTAAACGGAACCACTTCTTTCCTGACCGTATCAAGTTGTGATACGGTTTTGGAATCAGAAGTTTCGCGCTTGCCTGGCTCAATATTGCAGGCTACAAATGACGCAATACAAATTAGAATAAATGACAAATTTGTAATCAACATAGAACACCTTGTTATTGGTTTTGGTAATGGTTTTTTCTTCATTGATACGGGCAAGAGATTTAAATTCATCAATTGACATAATCCATTGATTCTTTTTGGTTTCATAATCAAGATAGTCTCCATCCTGATTTCTCGTTAAGGTCGTGTTAAACAGGTAGAGTGATGGTTTGGTTCCTTTCAATCCAATATTAAAGAAAAAATAACGGGGTTCTTTTTCATTTTCCCGAGGCCAATAAATATTCCTGATCGGGTCTAATAAAATGCGGATATAGAAGAATCCATCATTGTAGAAATGAGATTTATTTATTTTTGATATGTCATATTTAATTTTAACACACATTTTATCTGGCAATATTTCCTTATATATAAACTCCTCCCCAAACGTTACCATCTTACCTTCTTCAGAAGAATAGGACAATAACCCGAAATCGATGTCCATATTGGGGGTTATCTGCAAAAGATGGCAGTTAAAGGTAATGGTATCTGCTCTTTCTTCGATGAAGTAAGCCGGTGCTTCGGGAGTTGTAAGCCCCATAAAGGCTTGTTGCCACCAGGAAAGTTTCATTCTTTTTTCTGACTGAACAATTTGAGGCGACTCCACTAAAACTGCAGGATACAAGCTTTCAAACTCCAGAAGGATGTTTTCATAATCTCTCCATTGCCCAAAATAATCGTCAATTATATCTTCTCGTTTTAGGTGTATTAACTGCATTAATGCAATAATATCTGCATCCTGGTTTTTGGACAATAGTTTCTTTAACCCCTTTTGATTAAAGATGTAATTTCTATAAAATTCTTCAAGGGGCGAGTGGGTTAAATATGCAGCTATATAAAGCATTCCGGCGGTCAACAGAGCAAGCAGAATGGTGAGAATTACAAATTCTATGGATGCCAGTGCTGCGGCAGCCGTGGTTCCCGCTCCTGCTGTGGAGAGAAAAACGGTGCCACCCTTTGTCACGAGTATCAACGAAGCGGTTGCAGAAGCGGCTGCGCCAACGTAAGCGACTGCAGCTTCAGCATTATTGCGCCTGAAGGCATCCGAAGCATCCAACAGGCATCCGACAATGGTCAATCCATCGGCTATAATGCCGGCACCTCTGATAATGCCCTTCATTAAAACGCGTTTGCCCAGAATTTTGACAGAGTTCCTGCGCAAAGCGGCATACTCGCCAACATTTTGAATAAGAGAAAAAGTGGCGGCCCCGACAGCAAGGGCATCTTGTAAACCACTATCGTCATCGGAGGGTTTCAGAGCTCGGGCCAGGTTAAAAACAGCCAGTCCGGCTCCCAGTCGCTTAAATCCTTTGGATTCAAAAAAAGCAGCCACCTTATTGGCCGTGGTGTTTCCGGTCTTCAGCTTTACCTTTATGGTGGGCACCTTGCCCGTACCATCGCCACTCATTTTGTTTTGGATGGCTTTGGATAAGAGACTTTTGGGGATATCGCTTTCTTCTTGACCAAATCTTTCTAATATAATCTCCTCCGCATACTTCACCACATTCAAAATTGTCTCCTCTTTCACTTCAAACTCAACTTCGGCAAATATTGCACTGTTGAGGAAATCGGAGAGAATATTTGCCGCCTCCCTGCCACTAAGGAGGTCGGCAGCTTTTGATGTGAAGTCAGCAGCTTTTTGCCCCACGTTAATATAAGTTTCAACCATCCCCAGCAACGTCTCCTCGGCCTCTTCGGGTTTGACATAATCCATGTTTACAGGACTGCGCATTATTTTGGCAAAAGGCGATTTTTCCTCGCCCAGTTTTTCAGAATAATACGTATCAAAATTCAGGGGCGCATCGTATCGGGTAACAATATCGGCATCGCGGCATCGCGGGTCTTTCGAGAGGCAGCTGTCGTGAAACAAAAACACATTTTTTGAATCGTTCAATTTTTCGGCATAATCCACACCTGTTACCCGAAACAGAAAAGCATAATAATCGCTTTTTAAGAAGCGGTGCAAATTGTGCCGGGTTTGATTGATGGCGTGCCGTATTTCCTGGCGCTTTTTTATCTGTAGGATTTTCTCCACCGCTTCGCGGTTCACCTTTTTGGCCTGATCTTCTATCTCGTCCCGTTTTCTGCTGCTGTAGTCACGTTTCTCATTCAGGTTTTTCAGTTCAGCAAACAAAGCCCTGTAAGTACTTTGGGCTATCATATACTGATGCTCAAAGCTCTTTTTCGGTGCCGTTACACCTTCGGCCTGTGGCAAATTATCAATTTCAGCTTCAGGGTTTTTTAGAAGAGTTTCCAGTGCCAGGTCAGCAGACACACCCGTGCGCACCGAAGCAATCAAACTCTCCTGCAACAATTCCAGACGGGTAATTTCATTGCACAAATCGTTGGCTGCTCCTACACGATCGTGAATGCAGGCAAAAACCTCGCTGTCGTCTTCCTGACAATCGGCGTAGTGGAAGTCAAACCCAACCGTATCCGAAGGATTAGGAATGTAGTGGGATTTGGCTGTTTCATAATCAAAAACGCCATCCTGAGCATTCCCTGCAACCCACTCATTAACATCAATTTTTTGGATGCTTTCAGCACGCATCGACTGATTCTTTAACATCTTGTCAATGATGTCAGGATCCCATTGTATATGAGAAAATTCCATGTAAATCACTGCGTCTTTGTCCACATTTACACCTTTGGTCCAAATTGTTCCGAAATCGGGCAACCGCAGAGCGGATTTTTCTATGTCGTTGAGCCTGCAAAGTCTGAACAGGGGATTGCCATTGGATGCAACTACCTGATACTCTTTTACCGAATCATCGGTTTCGTTATACATATAGAGCCAGCCCTCATGTAACGGCGTAGCCCCGTAGCTGTATTTATACCCTGAAGGAAAGGTTCTGGCATCGTCTGACACAGACTTCTGCACTCGTGTAGAATGCTGAGCAGCGACCTGTTCTTCCGAGTCATAAAACGAGATTTTTTTACCGTTTTTGTCATCTTCTTTATTATCCGGGTCTGAGGATTTCTTATTATCTACATTAACCGATGGCAAAAAAGAATAATCGGGAAACTGAACGCTGGAATGAGCTTCTGGCACCGGGAATTTGATTTTGGGAAATCCCGTATAGTCGTCTGTTCGAATTAATCCATACCTGAAAGGATGTATGGTAATGCAATCTTCAAAAATATCACACAGGTTACTTTTGGGTTTATTGGTCATGGTCGGCTGTAAAATAAAGTTTACTCAATAGTTTTTCTTTGGATGGCCCGGATTCTTTGCTTTCAGATTCAAATAAGGCTTCATTCACATCCCAGTCGGCAGTTACGCTGTTATCCTTCACGCTTGCAGTGATCTTGTCCAATTCGGTATCATCAGCTTTGGGGTCTTCTGATTCTTTAAATATCGTGAAGGTGATTTTGCTGCCATCGTTAATTCCTCTGACAGAGGCACTCAGGGTAAGTATTTGTTCGGCTTTACTTTTGGTTGTCTCATTGGTGTTTTTGAGCCATTGAAGATTGTAAATCAGTGGTTCTTTCTCCTGCTCCTCAGCCTCTTTCTTTATCTGCTCCTGATTTTTCTTTGCCTCTTTCAAATCTTTACTCTTTCCTTTCATTGCGGCGCCTACGCGATCGATGATGGTGATCTTCGGAAAAGGAATTCTTTTGATTGGCATGACTTCTCTCGGTGCAGAAGTGGTGCCTGAAGAGATGATTACAGTTGGTTCTCCCGTTGTGATAATACCGCCATGCGCTGTCATACAGCCAACTGTAGCCACCGGTTTACCATTGATTAAAACGGTCGGTTCGCCCTGCACAATAGTGTCCGGGCCTCCGGCACAGGTGCACATATCGCCCATTACTGCAGCTGGTTTGCCGTTGATTAATACATTGGGGGCGCCCGGCCCGGTTACCGGTCCGCCGACATGAGGAACAATGCCCGAACACATCGGACAAACGTGCATGCTGCCTACTGTTGCTATTGGTTTTCCTGCCATAATGATAAAGGTTTTGGGTAAATGAATTGAATAATTGATTTAATAGCCCTTATGTTTGTAATTGGTTAGTGCATAAGTTTCAGCCCACTAATATTAAATTAGTGCCCGTCCATGAAGTCGGGAAAGTTTGTAAAAAGTAGTGTGTCTGGTCAGAAAGTGCCAGTTGCAAGCGTAACAGCCTGCCCCGATCCTTCGGGGACGCAAATGGTACTTTATGGACCGACTCTGAATAGTACTGTGGGAAATACCTTATGGAGAGGTAGAAGTTGGGTAATCTGTTGTCAGAATGGATTGCGTGCCTGATAGCACCACGGAGTTGGTGAATCGCGTCATGATAATTCTTTGGATTAGATGTTAAGATTTTTGTCGGGGGCCCTTTCCCGACTAATGATGGTGCAAATTAAGAAGGATGGTGGTGGATGTCAAGTCTTTTAACAAGCAATTTATTCCTGGGTTTTTCCATAAACTTTATTGAATGTTGCAGATGAGAGGAGAAGAAATAAGAAAAGCCCGGATTTTAATTCCAGGCTTCTGAAGATGCATTTTTAATCTATAAATCGTTGGAAATGTGATTTTGATAAAAAATGCCTGTGGCAAGGCTTTCGACCGTGTGTTAACTAAAGTTTTAGCAGTGGTTTTAGCAACCCAAGACGCATTTCCCTTACGCAAATCAATATTTTGGTGGTAAGCATTTTGTTGCGAGTGAAACTTTAAAGTTAATCATTAAACTGCCTTCAAACTCATATCCAAACTCTTAATCTGATGTGTGAGCGCACCTACCGAGATGTAATCAACACCGCATTCTGCATAGCTGCGCAGTGTTTCTTTTGTGATCCCTCCGGATGATTCGGTTTCATACTTTCCATTGATGAGTTCTACTGCCTGTCGGGTAGTGCCGGTGTCGAAGTTGTCAAGCATAATGCGGTGAACACCTCCGGTATTCAGTACTTGCTGCAGTTCATCCATGTTGCGCACTTCGATCTCTATTTTTAGATCTTTCCCGATCTTTTTCAAGTATTTTTGTGCGGTTTTGATGGCCTTTTCTATGCCACCGGCAAAATCCACATGGTTGTCTTTGAGCATAACCATATCATAAAGTCCCATGCGATGGTTCTCTCCACCACCGATTTTGACTGCTGCTTTTTCCAAAAAGCGCATTCCTGGTGTTGTTTTGCGGGTATCCAGAATTTTGGTGTTCAATCCATCTACCAATTGCACGTATTCTCGTGTTTGAGTGGCAATTCCGCTCATGCGTTGCATGATGTTGAGCACCAGGCGCTCCGCTTTCAGCAGGGTCAGCACCTTTCCCTTGACGGTAAATGCTACATCTCCGGGCTGGACCAGAGTTCCATCGCCCAGAAGGGGACTGATTTCAATATCGGGTTGTAAATATCTGAATATTTCGAAAGCCACATCAACACCGGCCAGTACGCCGCTTTCTTTAACAAGCAATTGTACTTTCCCTTCGGCATCGGCAGGAATACATGATTGTGACGAGTGATCACCATCGCCCACATCTTCATTGAGAGCATTGATGATAAATGGTTCAAGGGATTCTTTCATCATTTGTATTAGTCTTGTTTTTCAATCCTGATCTGGTGAATCAATCGTTGATTGTTATTCGATTTTACCAGAAAATACATACGGTAGCGATCGGCGGAACAGCTGTATTCTCCAATTGCGAAAGTGGCATTTTGGCGTGTCCCGTGATGAAGTACCTCGAATGAGGTTACTTTGTTCTTTTCAAAAAAACTTTTCAGGATAAAGTGAGCTTGCTCCTTACTGTAAACGCCGGATTCTCCTGGTAGCAGTAATTCAACTTTGCTGTTCAGGTAAGGCTTTAATGCATCGGCATCTCCGGATTTTACGGCCTTAACAACCTCCGAAGGCAGCGGTCCTGTTTGTGCCTGTGCAAAAGTAATTGTCATAAAAAGGGCAATAACCGGTAGAATTTTTATCAGATTCTTCATTTTTATTGGTTTTGCTGTATTGCTTATACAAAAGTATAATAAAGCAAAAATTAAACCACAAAGTTACAGATTTTTTATCGCGGATTGGTTTTGGGGGTAACAATCGTTCAAAGGTGGCATCTCAAACTGATTTATTGTCCTGGACAAATTTCGATTTATGAATCATTTTGTCTGTGATGGTTAAATATCAGGAAATATTAGCCAATCCGAGGGATAATTGTTGAAGAGAATCGCGAACGATTGAATTGCTCTTACAAACACTAACTAGTGCCCGTCTATAAAGTCGGGAAAGTTTGTAAAAAGTCATGTTTCTGGCCAGAAAGGGCTAGTTGCAAGGCTTGCGAAGCCGTTAAAAACGGAGTTTACTTGGGTAAATGAGCATTTTGGCGGCAAGCGTAACGCAGCAAGTGGTACTTTATGCACAGACTCTAACTAGTGCCAGCAAGAAAACTAAGTTTTTCTGAGTGCTTGATGCGAAAAGTTCAAGTTCAAGGCTTGTCCTTTTTGAAAATCAAGGCGTTTACTTTTGTAATAACTGTTTCCAGAAGGGCGTAACGCAGAAATTGGACTTTTCGGGCAAGTACTAACTAACAAAAACTCCTTATATTAGTCTTTAGAAACAATTTAAGATACACAAAATTATGAAGGTAATGCTCCTGATGGTTGGGAAAACCGCAGAGTCATGGCTGCAACAGGGTGTAAAACAGTATTTTGATCGGTTAACTCACTATCTGCCATTTGAAGCAAAAATTTTGCCTGACATCAAAAATGCAGGAAAAATGAAGTCTGAAGTGCTAAAGCAAATGGAGGGTGATTCAATTTTAAAGAATCTGGAAAATTCTGATCAGTTGGTTTTGCTGGATGAGGGAGGGAAAATCTTTTCCTCGCGCGGATTTTCTGAGTATATGGAGAAACAAATGCTTGGAGGGGCCAGAAGATTGATTTTTGTCATTGGTGGTGCCTGGGGATTCTCCGATGATGTTTATCAGCGGGCCAATGGTAAAATCAGCCTGTCACGGATGACTTTTTCTCATCAGATGGTTCGTCTTATTTTTGCAGAACAGCTTTACCGGGCTATGACGATACTGAAAAACGAACCTTATCATCATGATTAAACATTTTGCATGGTTATTGTAAAGTTCGCGTAATGATTCTTAATTTGACGAACTATAATTTTTGTTCATATTTTCCTTTTTTCTGCGTTAAGCTTTTTCGCTGTAGTTCACTATGGCTAAAAATCTTAACTTGAAAAAACAATATAAGGCAAAGATTAGTTTGGGAAATTACGATTCTCTATACAAGCAAGGGTTTCGACCAAATAAAAGTTTTTTATGTCTGTTAAAAGAATTTGGTGGTTTTTGGTTACGCTGTTTTTAATCTCAACTTCAGCAGGGTTGTTGATTGAATTTTTTGTTGCAGGTAATCAAAAGCAACAAATAGACATGCAGCAGTTAGAGCGTTCTATTCAGAAGCGTCAGACCTCCCTGAATAAATTGCTTAAACAATTTCCTGATAGTTTGTTGGAGTATCCGAAAGCGGCATGGGCATATATGGATTCAGTTTCGGAATCTGATAATGAAATGCTGCTTTTTTATGACAATGAATTGGTGGCATGGTCCGATCAGCGCCTTCCTGTTCAGGATATTCATCCTGTCTTTTTTACTCAGCCGGTTATTGGTTTGGACAATGGCTTTTATTTGGTTCAGCACTTCCGTTACAATGCATACACATTGGTCGGTCTTTATCGTCTAAAGTATTCTTACCCATATCAGAATAAATACCTGCACGACCGTTATGTTTTGCCTGAAGGGTTGTCGCCTTCGGTTCGTATAGTGCGTGATCAGTCTTCTCCCTGGCAGCCGGTATTCGGATTGGAGGGCGAGTATCTTTTTTCAGTCAGTGATTTATCGCTGAAAACAAACAGAAACAGCAGCCAGATATATTTGTTGATAGCTTATTTGTTGTCTGTCCTTTCCATTTGGGGATTGATATTTTTGTGGCTAAATGCACGGAAGTCCGATCGGTGGATTAATTTCCGGCTGCTTTTTGGTGTGGCTGTATTTGGGCTGTTTTATTATTTTGTGTTTTGGCATTCTGGAATGTCTGCCTTCGATGGCTTGGGGCTCTTTTCTCCATTGCACTTTGCCATGTCAGACTTTCTTCCCTCGATGGGAGCACTTCTTCTCCTGGTTGTCTTTTTGCTATTGCTCTCTTTGCTGTTTTTTCGTTTTTTTCGTTTGCCTGATAACTTATTCTTCCAATCCGATAATATTTTTGTAAAGGGTTTCTGTTTCTTTTCAGGAGCGTTATTGGTTCAGTTGTGGATGATTTACCTTATGGGAATTGTGTACAAGATGGTAGAGCATTCTTCAGGGCCGGCAGTATTTTTTAAAGTGGTTGAGATAGATGGCATTGCTGTTGTTAAAATAGTGGTACTGGCCTTTCTTTTCTTTTCTTTTTCATTGATTGCAGAAAAATTGATTCGTCTGTTTCTGTTCAGGATCAGACGAATAACTATGTCGGTGTTAATTTTGTCGGCCATGGCATTTGCAATCGTCGTGCGTGGAGGCATAGGCTATGGTACAGGTGACTGGTCAATTATTTTTGCCGGAATCTTTCTGTTACTGCTGGCTCTTGTGAAAAGAAATTACCGGTTGCGCCACTCCTACAATACCTTTATTTGGATTATTACTTTGTTTGCACTCTTTACAGGCTCTGTTCTTATAAACTTGTCCATCAGCAAGGAGGAGGCTACTCGTGAATTATTGGTTGAAAATCTTTCTTATCAATTATTAAGAGAAGAGGATCCGGTAGCGGAAATGTATCTTGCGGATATCGAAAAACAGATTCTTCGTGATGCGCCATTGCGACAGTTATTGGCGCGTAACAATATAAATCAGATGGCTGTTCAGAATCATCTGCTCAAATACTATTTTTACGGCTACTGGGGACGTTATGAGATGCAAATTGTGCCTTGTTGGCCAGGCGGAAATGTGGTGTTTGAGGAGACCGGAGAAAATTATAACTGTTATCAGTACTTCTTTTCCACACTGGGGAACCAGGGCCGCTCCATTGAGGGAAGTAATAATTTTTATTATCTGAATAACGATAACGGGCGTGTTTCTTATCTTGGAGTCTTTCGATTTTTTGAAGGACATCCGCTCGAAACCACGCTTTTTGTTGAATTGCAGTCCAAGCCTTATTTTGAAGGGCTGGGATATCCCGAATTGCTTGTCAGTCAGAAAGAGCAGAGCCGGCTTGCACTTTTTGAGGGGTATTCCTATGCCAAATATGTGGATGGGCGCCTGGTACGGCGTTCCGGAGCATACGATTATCATGGCAATTATCCCCAACTTTCATTCGATGAGGGAAAAATGCAGATGGTTAAAGATGATGATTATTCCCATGTTTTGTTTAAACCGGAACCGGATACTTTGGTGATTCTTAGCCGCAAAGACAACACAGTTTCTGAAATGTTCATTGCTTTTTCAGTCTTTTTTATTTTCTATTTTCTTATCGGATTGATCCTTACCGGGATGTCGAACATCGGGTCGGTCTCATTTTCGTTCCGATTGTCGGTTCAAAAGCGGATTCAATTTTCTTTTGTGGGTCTGATGCTTCTGATATTGCTTATTGTGGCTTTGGGGACTGTTTTTTATACCGTGGAACAATACAAAAACAAACACAATGAACTGCTTAACGATAAAGTTCAATCTGTTTTGTTGGAACTTGAATCGAAGATAGGCCTTGAAGGTCCTTTGTCCAGTGAAAATGAGGAGTATCTGAGTTATCAGCTTCAGACCATCTCAAATGTATTTTTTTGTGATATTAATCTTTATGGTACCGATGGAATGCTTTTGGCTTCGTCAAGGCCGGAGATGTTTGAACAGGGACTGATTGGTGGACAGATGAACCCTTCTGCCTTTTACCGGCTTACTCACCTGGGGGAGAATCGCTATCTTGGTCAGGAGACAATTGGTGACCTGCAGTTTAGGTCTTACTATGTTCCTTTTTACAATCGTCAGGATATGCTTATGGGATACATCAATGTTCCGTATTTTGTAGCCAATAATGAATTGCGCGAAGAAGTTTCCTCTGTGGTCATGACGGTGGTTAATTTTTATCTTTTATTCTCATTTATCATTATTGGAATAACGGTGTTTCTTTCCAGACAAATCACACGTCCATTGCAGGTACTGCAGTCCAAGCTTGCCGACCTTAAAATCGATAAGCACAATGAGAAGATTGATTATCAGGGTAAAGATGAGATAGGCAGCCTGGTAGGTGAATACAATCGTATGGTAGATGAGCTGGCCGACAGTGCATCTAAGCTGGCACGAACCGAGCGGGAGTTGGCATGGCGTGAGATGGCCCGTCAGATTGCCCATGAGATTAAAAATCCGCTGACTCCCATGAAACTGAATATTCAATATCTGCAGCGTGCGTGGAACGATAAGGTGGAGGATTTTGACAGCTATCTGAAAAGAGTGACGGGTACCTTAATTGAACAGATTGAAAAGCTGTCTTCTATTGCTACAGAGTTCAGCCACTTTGCTAAAATGCCAGCCGCAAGACGCGAAAATGTTAACCTTATTGATAAAATCAAAAGCAGTGTGACTCTTTTTTCTAATAGTCGGAATGTGGCGATTCAAACTGATTTTGAAGGGGAGGAGCAGATAATCGTTCATGCCGACGGGGAACAGTTGCTTGGGGTTTTTAATAATCTCATTAATAATGCAGTTCAGGCTATTCCCCGGGGCTCGTCAGGACTTATTCATATTTCTACCTCGGTAGGTCGAAATGTTGTTCTGGTAAAAATTAAAGACAATGGGAAGGGGATTCCTGAAGAGATTCGGGAAAAGATGTTTGTCCCCAATTTCACCACTAAAACCAGTGGGATGGGACTGGGCTTAGCTATTGTCAAAAGTACTATTGAAAGTGCAGACGGAAAAATATGGTTCGAAACAGATACCGGAACAGGAACTACCTTTTACATAGAACTGCCTTTGGCTTCCCAGTCCTGATTGCGGATGACACGGGTTTCGGCCCATTTATCTGCAATTCTGACTTTTTGTGTAATCAGTTGGTAGAGATCAATGATATTTAAAACAGGAATGATTTGAACCAGCCCCCGTATGATGGACTTTTCAGGCCATCCGGATAAAGAAGCATAATGTGGCAGAGCAATTGTACGCAGATTAAAAATCTTTTTGCCAAAACTCTGGCCATTCAGGAAAGAGAGGGAGTCTTTCGCCAACAGGTAAATCACTCCAAACATCCAGCCGATTTTTGGAAACAAGGATATTAACACGGCTATAACAATATCTACCAATCCCGCCATTAGTCGCTCGCTAAGGGGCACTTTCTCCCACAGGAGTTGTTTGTCTTCCAAGTTCATTTTTTTTACAAAGTTAATAATTGGGAGCAGATTGTCGGTCTGATATCAACCTGATTATTTACGGCAGAAAAATATTGGAGTTTGTCCGAAACACAGACTGTTTTTATTTCACTAGGAACTATTGGATATCCTCCATTTTTATAATCCCGTTAATCAGGGAATAGACGGTAAGACCGGAAACTGTTTTAATGTCCAGTTTTCTGGTAATATTTTTCCTGTGAGAAATAACAGTGTGGGTGCTGATAAACAATTTCGTGGCAATTTCTTTGTTGGTATATCCCAATGCCACATGTTTAAGAATTAATTTCTCTCTTGGTGTGAGCTCTTCAGTCTCTTCCTTCTCTTCTGTTGATTCATACTGCTTCAGATGAAGACTGAGTTTCTCGGTCAATTTGTTTTTGGTATCAAAAACCGAGATGTGGTTTGCGGGGCTGTCCTGCGGTAAAGGGGTATTGATGATATAAATAAACCTGGCTTTATCGTGCAGAAGGGAGAGGAGTTTGTCGTGAGAAACAGGCATTTGTATGGCGCTGTTGAGCAATATGATATCCGGACTGAACTCTTTGAGTGTTTGCATAATAGTGTCAGGATGGCCTGCGGCTTTGAGTTCAGTAACCCCGTCGGTTTGTTCCAACAAGCTTACTAAACCTTTACGAACCAGGTATGATGTTTCTGCAATTAGTACTTTGGCCATGACGCTTTGTTACCGGGGAAATTTATTGTGAAAGTCTTTTTCCATTTTTATAACCTGAGGAATCAATACATTCTCTTCCAGAATGGTATGATCGTTCAGGTCGTTACCCAATCGAAATATTTCTATCAGCACATTGGTAAAAAGGCAGTTGTCTGATGGCGGTGCAAGATACTTCAGAAGAATATTGCGTAAATCCACCAGTTTTTCTTCAATATCACTATGTTCATCCAGAAAATCCTTGATGGTATATCCTCTGGCCGTCTTGAGAAATTCAGGGGCGGGAGTTTCTTTTTCAAAGTTTTCTTCCAGGCTTAGAATGTATGGAAAAATCTTTTCCTCTTCCAGTTGGATATGGGCGGTAAACTCTGAAATGTACTCCCTGAAAAATTTTAGCATCAACTGCATGTTGTGTCCCCCTGATCGATCCAGGGATTCCATCCGGATAATTTCTTCCTCTATCCGGGGAATGTGATACTCAATGTAACATGAATGTGTGCTGCGCAAGTATTTTACCAGCCATTTAACCGGATGATTCATCAAGGTCTCACCCGGGAAAAAGTCCCGCTCATGATACCACCTGGCCAGATTCAGAAAGAAGTTAAGATCAATGCCTTCTTCACGGCATATTGTCTGAATGCTTTTCTCTTTGAATCCAAAAGGTATTTTGAGTCTCTGTAAAACAGCCAGAAGCTCAAAGTCTGACTGTACCAAATCCGACATTTTTGTGTTGGGACTTATGTGCATCGTTGTGCTTATTTAGAAATATTATAGACAAAGGTAGTAAAAAGTTGGTGAATGAGGTTGTTCTTAGGGATGATCTTGACAACCTGGAGCATAACAAAAAAGGAGGCTGAAATGTACCGGCCTCCTTTTCATGATTTTCAGTTCTGTCTATTTCTTTCTGAAAAATATATTCATCGGAACTCCGGAGAAATTCCACTTTTGCCGTAATTTGTTTTCTACAAATCGCTTGTATGGTTCTTTTACATACTGTGGCAGGTTGCAGAAGAATGCAAAAGAAGGGACCGATGCCGGTAATTGTGTAATGTATTTTATTTTGATGTATTTGCCCTTGTTGGCCGGCGGCGGGTAGTTTTCAATGATTGGCAGCAGAAACTCATTAAGTTTGGAGGTGCTTACTTTTCGGGATTTGTTTTCATAAACAGCCAGTGCCTCCTCCAATGCTTTGAAAATCCGTTTCTTCTCTGTCGCTGAGGTGAAAATGACCGGATAATCGGTGTATGGTGCGGTAAGAGATTTCAGTGCCTCTTCAAATTCTTTGGCGGTATTGTTGTCTTTTTCGATAAGATCCCATTTATTGACCAGCACCACAACGCCTTTTCGGTTTCGCTCAATGAGACTGAATATTTTCTGATCCTGACCTTCAAATCCACGTGTGGCATCAATCATCAGCAGGCAAACATCAGAATTTTCAATGGCTCTGATGGCACGCATTACCGAGTAAAACTCCAGGTCTTCATGAACTTTTGTCTTTTTCCTTATTCCGGCAGTATCGACCAGATAGAAATCATGACCATATTTATTGTATCGGGTGAAAATACTGTCCCGCGTAGTTCCTGAAAGAGGGGTCACAATATTGCGGTCCTCTCCGATAAGTGCGTTGATAAGTGAGGATTTTCCTGCATTGGGGCGTCCAACAACGGTGAAACGGGGAAGCTCCATGTCTTCTTCTACTCCTTTATCAGGCAAAATCTTTACCAGGTGGTCAAGTAACTCACCGGTTCCTGCTCCATTGATGGAAGATATGGGGAATAAATCACTGAGTCCCATTGAGTAAAAGTAGGAAGCTTCCGGAATTTGCTGATGATTGTCCACCTTGTTGACAGCAATGATGACATTCTTGGCTTTGCGACGAAGGATTTCTGCTACAGCTTCGTCATAATCAGTGACTCCTGTGCTTACATCTACTACAAATATAATCACATCAGCCTCTTCAATGGCAATGAGCACCTGCTCTCGAATGGCATTTTCAAATTGATCCTCCGAGTTGATGGCATATCCACCTGTGTCAACTACCGAGAAACGGACTCCGTTCCATTCAGATTTGCCGTAAATACGATCTCGTGTCACTCCGCTGGCTTCGTCAACAATCGCCTGACGAGATTCGGTAAGTCGGTTAAAAAGAGTTGATTTGCCTACATTTGGCCGACCTACTATGGCTACGATGTTCCCCATGTTATTATTCGATTATTTTGTATTTTTCAATTTTTAAAAGCGGGCAAAGGTAATAAAAATGATTGATTTACAGATTTCATGCTTTTTACTTCTCATACCCGAAATTCTTCAGGAAGTTATCCTGATCCCTCCAATCCTTTGATACTTTCACATAGAGTTCAAGATATACCTGTTTTCCCAGGAACAATTCTATCTCCTTGCGGGAGTCAATGCCCAGCTTTTTGAGTGCTTTTCCCTGATGACCTATAATAATGCCTTTCTGTGAGTCACGGCTCACATGAATCACTGCACGGATATCGGTTCTTTTGGCGCCCTCTTTAAATTCCTGAACTTCTATTTCAACAGAATAGGGGATTTCCTTCTGATAATTCAACAATATTTTTTCTCTGATGATTTCCGAGATGAAAAATCGTTCAGGTTTATCTGTTAGTGCATCTTTGTCGAAAAACGGGGGAGACTCAGGAAGTAATTCCACAATCCTGTCGTAAAGATTCTGAATGTTGAATTTATGAAGGGCTGACATGGGGTATATTTCTGCGCGGGGAATCTCCTTTTTCCAGAAATCCACCAGGTCTTCCAGCTCTTTTTGCTGGATCAGATCAATTTTATTGATTACCAACAGCGCAGGAATGTCGCTCTTCTTTACCATTTCCAAAAACTCATTGTTTTTGTCAGGCGTTTCTACCGTATCTGTAATATATAATAGTATGTCAGCATCAGACAAAGCCGATTTCGAAAAATGAAGCATCGACTCCTGCAGCTTGTACTTTGGTTTCAAAACTCCGGGGGTGTCAGAAAATACAATTTGATAATCGTCTTTATTTACAATGCCAAATATGCGGTGGCGTGTTGTTTGCGCTTTGGAGGTTATTATTGATAACCGTTCTCCAATCAACTCATTTGATAAGGTGGATTTCCCCACATTGGGATTCCCTATTATATTAACAAAACCTGCTTTGTGTGTCATAACTTGTTTGTATTGAATTTTGTGCGAAGATACAACAACTGTAAAGAATTTCCGTGATAAGGATTCAATAATTAGCTGGTGAGATGTTGAGCTGATGAGAGCTCAACCCTCATTCCTCAACCCTGCTTCTTCCCTTGACACTCTCCCCAAAAACTCTTACTTTTACTTTTCTGACATAAAATTTGAGAC
>NZ_AJKI01000026.1 GCF_000259075.1 Marinilabilia salmonicolor JCM 21150 | reverse complement strand
GATGAATGCCTTAAATATCAAGGAGTTTAATGATTGTATAAATATTTTGTCATGTACTTAGGAAAAAAATGATATTATCCCTCATGACCATATTGCTCATCGTTTTAGCAGTTATCAATGTTAAAGCAGAAACCCGACATCCTGCCGGGCCCGATTTGACCGGCAAATACAAACTCCCCAACGGGATAATCATTCGGCTTTTTCAAGTGGAAAATGAATTTTACGGGGAGATTGTTGATGTGACCGACTTTAATGGAGGGCAATTGAAAGACATCAATAATCCCGATAAAAGTAAACGCGAACAATCCCTTATCGGGAAACAAATTATTAGAAATCTTGAATACGATGACAAAACCGAAAAATGGTCAGGAGGTGAAATGTATGCACCGGAAAGAGGAATGTGGGTCGATTTGGAGATAGAGACCATTCATGATGATTACCTGGTTGGCAAAGGATCGAAGTTTTTCTTTTCGAAGAAAGTGGTTTGGGATAGGATTTATTAATTTCGTTCCTGGAACATTTGATTGAGGGAGGTGGAACTTGTAACAGATTAGAATAAATATACAGTGATGAAAAAAATAGTACTTGCCGGTTGCGGCAAACTTGGTAAGATAGTCGTTGATGCTGTAATTCAGGGATTACTGCCTGATTATGAATTGGTAGGAGTGTACTCCCGGACTTCCGAAAGTGCAGTGCGCCTTGCCTTAAAAATGCAAAGCAATGGCAGTGAATGTAAAGCTTGTGGCACATTGGAGGAACTCCTTTCTCTGAATCCCCATTATCTGGTGGAAGCAGCAACTCGTGCAGCAATGAAAGAACTGGCTGTTCCTACTCTAAAAATTGGAACATCCATAATCACATTATCGATTGGGGCTTTAGCAGATACTTCATTTTATGATGAAGTGAAAAAAACAGCTTTGGCCCACGATGCGAAAGTCCATATTGTAAGCGGTGCTACCGGTGGTTTTGATGTGTTAAGAACGGCTGCGCTGATGGGCAATGCTTCGGCAAGTTTCTTTAATGAAAAAGGGGTGAGTGCTCTTCGAAAATCAGCACATTATACCCCTGAAATGGAGACGAGAAACACCGAGGTTTTCTCAGGAACAGCTCGTGAAGCAATCGAAACTTTTCCGACCGGGCTGAATGTGGCTGTGGCTGCTTCCCTGGCAACTGTTGGTCCTGAAAAACTGAAAGTTACCATGCATTCTACCCCTGAGTTTGTCGGGGACAGACAGCGTGTCGAGATTAAAAACAATCAGGTGCATGCTGTAGTGGATGTGTTCAGCGGAACACCTGAAATTGCCGGTTGGTCTGTGGTGAGTACTTTGCGTAATCTGGCTTCGCCTATTGTGTTTTGATGCCTGTGAAAGCCGACAGGTTGTCAATTACTTTATTGCTCAATCGGATGAAAGCCTGACTTGTTCGTCCGGAAGAGACTTCCATACATCTTACGTTGGGATGACTGAGAAGGTGTTCGCCTCCCAGGGCTCCTGTGCTGTCGCATAGGCAAAGATTGTCTTTTTCCAGCCATTTTAGGAAGGGTTTTTCATCCCAGGCTGGGGACAAACCGGTGTTTATTAGAATTTTTTTATTTCCCAATGCCTCAAATTCATGGTTGTGTAGCAAAACAGTGTTTTTGTTGAGGCAGCAAATGATTACCTCATTTTTGCCAAGTAATTGTTGCAGACCAAAAAATTGATATCCTTTAACTTTGGCCTCTTCTTTTTCACTTCTGGCAAAATATGAAATCTCAGCACCCAGAAAATGTAATGCATCAGCAATCATTCCTCCCAGTTTGCCCAGTCCGACGATGCCTACTTTTAGTCCGGTTATTTCCTGAGGCATATTATACCATGGAGTTTGCCCGAATCCATGCAGACAGCGAACCAATTCACTGATTACGTATTCCACGACTCCTTCGTCTCCGTAATCACGAATGCCGGTAACGGTAATCCCCCTGCTTTTAGCGTAATTGATGTCCACGTTGGCGCTTTCGGGGGTGTAGAGAGAGCACGCCATTCCGATGTATTTTACATTCGGACATTTTTCCAGTGACTTTTTTGTCAGCTGCGACGTGTAGCTGAGCATTACCGCATCAGCATCCCCAATCCTGTGGGCAATTTCCTCATCTCCCGCCGGGATGTCAGGATATAATATCACTTCTTTTGCAAAGGAATGTAATTGTTCTTCTGCTTTAGTAATCAGGGATATGGGTTCAATGGCAACTATTTTTTGGAATATCATAATGTTTTTTGAAATCATTTATGTCCGGTTAAAAAAAATCAGATTGCTTAAACAAATCGCTGGTGAAACGAAGCAGTCTAATCCTTAACTTATAAAATTCTCCGGAGAATCGTTGTTGACAATAATAAGGAAACTTTTTGGAAAAATGTAGGTGTTTCAGTGTTTGATGGGAGAATGAAAACTGATATGTTGAAAATAATAATGCTTCATTTTGGTCTCTATGAATTGAACAAACAGGTTTCTGAAGATCCGGCAACGACCGTTGAAAAAAACATTGACATCTTCAGATAATCTTCATAATTTGCGCCCTTGTTAGCCGGAAAGAGCCCCGGTTGCAGACCTTAAATACTAACTCAATTCTTCGTTATGACTGAAAGTTCCAATAAACCGGAGGTTTTTCCCGTTCGGTTTGTTTTAAAAACAGACTACAGTACATCAACCTCTCCTTAGTAAATATCCCTCTATTTACTGTTGAGTAAAATGCTTCATTGAAATTTTTGCAGATCGGTATTGGTTGATCAATAGAAAATCAGCTTTGTTGTTCTTTTTTTGAATCTAACCTGCTTTATTGACTTCATCGAACTTTGTTTCACAGATAATTTATTCCAATGCCCAACTATCTGCGAAAATCAACCGTCCTTAATAAGAAATTTTATATGGATGAAAAATCTTAAACATTCTATGTCCACAAAGAATTATAGTTTGCCTTTACTTCTTGGGAACTTTTTTACTGAAGAAGGGGGGCGGTTAAGCACATGTTCTTTACTTGAATCCATTGATCATCATCTGGAGTTGCTTCTTACCACTTGTCCCGGGGAGCATTATTTCAACAAACAATACGGCACCATGATCTGGGACCTGGATTTTGAACGTGTTGCATCGCGCAGTAAGTGGGAAGAGTCTTTTACCAGCTTTATTTATAAGGCAACCGTTGAAAACGAAAAAAGAATCGTTAATGTTGCTGTCTCCATAAAATTGAGGGAAGTTGTGCGCGAAGAAGGACTTAGCAAAACTGTTGCAGTGCGGCAACGGGTGGATATTTACGTTCTGGGACGTTTGTTGCTAACAGGGGAAAAATGCGGATTTAATTATACTCTCTATCTGGGACCATTATCAAATGAATAAAGTTTGAGAATTATGCAGGACATAAATTTTTCGAAAGAGAGCATCAAGAACCGGATGTTTAAGCGTGTTGCGGCGCTTTGGGAAATTAAGAATATTGACAACCTTGACCCTGTTGTTAAACTGATGATAGAAGGTCTGGCGGGTGAAATATTTAAGCTTTCCGGGGAAATGAAAAATATTGAATCCCGGATACTCGAAAAAGTAGCTCGTGCGCTGACCCCGGCCAATATGGTATCTGTTCGCCCTGCTCATGCCATCATGAGGGTCAATGCTGTAAATGGCATTTCGCAAATAGAAAAAACAACTGAATTTTTTTATAAAAATACAGGTTTCTTAAAGAAAGCAAACCTAAAACGTCTGGGGTTTACTGCTGTCTGTACTCCCCAAATACTTAACGGTAAGGTAGCTGCAATTGTAAATGAAAAGGGATATTATCATTTGGATGATATCCTGACCAGAGATATAGTGGCATGGCCTGAGCAACCATCGCATTTATTGTCACGGAAAATGTGGATTGGTCTTGATCTGGGCAAAGAAATAAGATCCATAGATAATTTATCTTTCTATTTTGATTTTCCCTATATCGAAAATAAGGAAGAATACTTTCGGCTTTTGTCCTATTGTAATTGGCATCAGGGTGGGACCCCCCTTGATGTAAGAACCGGTATTTATTCGTTAACCAATGAGGGGGATGAACGAAAAGAGAGAATTGCACACAAATATGAGTTGTGTAGTATGATTGATGATGATACATTGAACTGGTACCATCACCGGTTTATTACCATTAAAACGCGGCTCCACCATCAAGATGATACCACAGAAGTATTTCCCCGGGAGATCACAGGGCTATTCCCCGATGATGTTGTGCCGCAATCTGCCAAGCCTTTGTTGTGGCTTAAACTTGAATTTCCGCCGTTTTTCACAGAGCATATTATTGATGAGGTGAGGGTAAATATCAATGCATTTCCGGTTGCGAATAAATTTAAGGAACGGATGGAGTATTCCATAAATGAAATGTCAACGGTTGTTCCGCTCATAAAAGGAGAGAATGAATATTTTATTGCTGTCAACTCGGTGACTGATTCTTATGGCAATCATTATTCTGAGCATATCAGTGATATAGATAAAGATAAAAACAGCTTTACCTACTCGTTGAGAAGAGGAGGCTGTGAACGATTTAATTCTGCTGATGCACGTGAATATCTGATAAGACTCATTGATTTATTGCATGATGAAAGCGTGGCTTTTTCAGGTTTAGAAAAGGATACCCTGGCCGAAAGTGCCGGTGACTTATTAGCGCAGATCAATCATTTGGAACATAAAGTGGATTTGGCGAAAAAGAATCAGGAAGTTACTTCATATTTGATTTTGGAGCAGGAAGTTGAAAATGCTCGTATGTTGTTTCCGGAGTATTGGGTTTCAAACGGACCGATGGCGAATGACATTAATGCATCCGAAGATTTATTTTATACTTCTGATGCAGACATCGAGAGAGGAACGGCTCAGTTACTGTCTGCCACCAGGGGCGGTCAAATGGCTCCTGATGCCAATCAGCAAACAGCTATGTATAAGTACCACCTAACATCGCATGGCTCGGTTTACTCCAGGGAAGATATCATAAATTTTTGTCTTAGTCGTTATGGGAATTTTGCTGAAAAAGTAGAAGTGAAACGGGGATATACCACAGGCATAATACCGGGTGAAGGAATCATTCGCACGATTGATGTGCATGTTTTTTCGGCAGAGAAATTGGGTAGCAGAGAGAAAGGATACTTTTCTGAAGAATTATATGCCGACTTGAAACGCTTTTCACCCGATGACTTTAATTACCGGGTCTATGTGCAGTGACTACCGGAAAATATGGTTTGTATTCAGGCAGAGAAAAGAGGTTAAATGATAGATTACCCGGTTTTTTGTCAATGATGCATTATTGTTTGTTGTAAAGGGTCAAAGTTTTTGTTCTTTAAAAAATGGTTTGGGGTAGGATTTATTAATTTCGTTGCTTATTGAGATTGAATTGATAAAAAGTTATCCTATGAAAGATAAAAAAAATATTGCCCTTGTACTTTCCAGCGGCGGAGCCAAAGGTATTGCCCACATTGGAGCCATTGAAGAACTGCAGCGTCAGGGATACAATATTACTTCAGTTTCCGGTTCTTCTATTGGGGCGGTGATTGGCGGACTTCTGGCAATGGGAAGACTTGAGGATTATACCCATTGGATAAAAACCCTGGATCGCAAATCTGTCTGGGGATTAATGGATTTTTCTTTTACCTCCAATGGACTTTTGAAGGGAGAACGTGTTTTTGACAGGATGAAGGAATTCATTCCCGATATTGACATAGAAGAGATGACGCTCCCGTTTACTGCTGTGGCCTCTGATATTCTTAATGAAAAAGAGATTGTATTTGATAAAGGAAGTTTTTACAGAGCAGCGAGGGCCTCTATTGCTATTCCAGCTATGTTTACTCCTGTGAAATACGATGGTACTTTTCTGGTTGATGGAGGTATCCTGAATCCTATTCCCATCGAACATGTCCGTCGGCGGGATAATGATTTGCTGGTTGTTGTAAATTTATACGGAGAAAAGCAACCCAAAGCAGAGTTGGTAGATGAAAGTCAAAAAGAAAAAGAGAAACATGGGGAAGGGGGCTTGTTTGCAGCTTTCTCAAATTTGGTTGCTACCGGAGACAAAAAGAGTCTGGGATACATTTCACTGCTTACCATCAGTTCTGCTGCTATGATTCATAAGCTTGCAAAAATGAATATCGATCGTTTTAAGCCTGATCTTGTTATTGATATTCCTGCCGATTCTGCCAGTACCTTTGATTTTCATCGTTCCGATGAATTGCTTAAATTGGGGGCTGATGCAACTGCAAAAGCCATTTATGCCAAAACTCAGGAAGCTGGATGAAGCTGGTTTATAGTTTGATGATAATTCTGTCAATATACAATTGAGGCATTTCTTTTTATTCTTCTATTGCCAATGATTCTTTCTTTAAATTTTTATTATGAGAATATTCTCATTATATTTGTCTGAACAATAGTTCGTTTATGGCACGACCAAAATCATTGAGAAAGGTGGTGAAGCCACCAGGCTTCAAGGGATATAAGCCTTATGGTAATCAGGATGCTTCAGGAAGTCCGGTTGAGTTGCTTTATGAAGAGTATGAAGCGCTGAAGCTGGCCGATTTTGACCTTATGACACACCTGGAAGCTTCCAAGGTTATGGGTGTTTCCAGGGCGACTTTTGCCCGGATATATGAAAGAGCCAGACGGAAAGTTGCTTTGGCTCTTGTAGAGGTGAAAGAGATAAAAGCTGTTTACGGGCATGCTTATCTTGATAAAAGCTGGCTGATTTGTAACGCCTGTAACGCACGTTTTACACTTCCGCAGACTGCCGGTGAACGTAATTGTCCTGTGTGCAGGTCTTTTAACGTGGTGGCCGTGAAGTAGGCATTAGCATGGTGCATGTAGGAAAGGGCGTGGAGCAAAGGGCACAGGCATACGTGAAAGAGTCCCTAAAGTGATGCGAAAAATGCGGATCCTAAGAATTAAATTATAAGAGTAGTAATTAATCAGAGTTTAGAAGAAACACTTATACGAAGAAAATGAAAACACTAATAACATCAACAGGTGGAAGCATTGATGCTTCTTTTGACAAGCGTTATGGACGTGCAGCGTGGTTTTGTCTTTTGGACGAGGAGTCAGGGAAGACTGAATTCTTTGAAAATGAAAATGTCAATGCCACGGGTGGGGCAGGGACTAAAGCAGCTGAAAAAACTGTAGAACTGGGAGCTCGGAAGGTTATCTCCGGTGATTTTGGTCCAAAAGCCAAAGATTTACTGGATAAATTTAATGTGCAGATGGTCATTATAGAAGAAGATGATCTGACCATTGGTGATATTGTGAAACGAATAAAAGGATAAAATAATGCCAAAAATGGATCATACAGGCCCTGAGGGACAAGGTCCGCGAACGGGAAGAAATCTGGGACGTTGCGCCAAAAAAGATGGAGAAACACCATCTGGCAAAATTGGAGAAGGAATGGGAAAAAGACGCAAAGGCGATTGTGGCGAAGGCAAAGGAAAACGTCTGCGAAGTAATATGCCATAAACAGGTAAGTGTCTTATTATTCAACAAATTGTTGTTTTCTGATATTGTAAGAAGTTGTGTTTTTAATTATTATGAGAATTTTTTTAATCCCCCTTGGGGGGAATATAGGGGGCCATTTTTATGTCCTATAAGATAGCCATCGCCAGCGGCAAGGGAGGCACGGGCAAAACTACTGTTTCTGTTAATCTGCAAAAGGCAATTGCCAGTGAGTTGACATCCGGTGTTTTGCTTGCTGATTGTGATGTGGAGGAACCCAATGATCGGATATTTTTTTCTGATGCGACTATTATCTCTGAGGAAGAGGTTCATCAGATGGTTCCGGAAATTGATACCGATAAATGCACTTTTTGTCGCAAATGTGTAGAGTACTGTGAATTTAATGCCATTGTGGTGTTGCCGCCAGCTGGTTTTGCAGAAGTTAATACTTCTTTGTGTCACTCCTGTGGTGCGTGTAGTGTGGCGTGTCAGGATGGTGCCATTAACGAGAAGCCGGTTCCGGTGGGGGAAATTACCCGTATGGATACAGGGATTGGGGCCGGATTGACAGAAGGAAACCTGAAAGTGGGTTCGGCCATGCAAACACTTATGATCAAAGAACTCAAAAAATCCATCACAGAGGATTATGATGTAGTATTGTATGATGCCCCTCCGGGTACCAGTTGTCCGGTTGTTGAGACAGTAGCCGATGTGGATTATGTGGTTTTAGTCACTGAACCTACGCCTTTTGGCCTGAACGATTTAATGTTGATGGTTGAGTTGCTTGTTAACCTGGATAAACCCTTTGGGGTTGTCATAAATAAAGCAGGTTTGGGGAATCGGGATGTTTATGAGTTTCTGAATGAACAGAATATCGATATCCTGGCTGAAATCCCTTTTAATAAAGCCTATGCAGGGAAGTATGCATCAGGTGATTTGCTTACTGATATTGACCAGGAGACCACCGAATCATATAAAAAAATTGTAAAATCGATAGAAGAGCGTTATCTGCAATATGAAGGAAGTAACTATTTTAAGTGGTAAGGGCGGTGCCGGAAAAACCAGCGTAACGGCTGCCATTGCATCGGTTGCAGAGAATGCTGTTTTTTGCGACAACGATGTGGATGCTGCCGATTTGCATCTGATCTTTAATCCGGAGGTAAAAGAAACACATACGTTCTACGGAGCCTGGATCGCTTCCATTGATGAGGATAAATGCACCAATTGTGGTATCTGTAAATCTCATTGCCACTTTGATGCCATTCATTACAAAGAGGAAGGCGGCTTGTACATCAATCCTTTTCAGTGTGAGGGATGTCGTTTGTGTGAACGGGTTTGTCCGGTAGGAGCTATTACATCCGAAAGGAGTGAGAATAATTTCTGGTACGTTTCCGACAGTCGTTTTGGTCCTTTTGTGCATGCAAAAATGGGGCCGGGTGAAGAGAATTCCGGAAAGCTGGTGACCGAGGTGCGCCGGAAAGCAAGAGAAATTGCGAAAGAGACAGGAGCCGACTTTGTAATTAATGATGGACCTCCGGGAATCGGATGTTCGGCAATATCATCGGTTACAGGAACCAATGCGGTTTTGCTTGTGATAGAACCCACCCGTTCGGGGTTGCATGATGCACAGCGACTTGTGGAACTGGTTGATTCATTTAATATTCCTCTGTTTGCATTTATTAATAAGGATGACATTAATGTGGAAGTTACCCGTGAAATTGAAGATTACCTGGAACAAAATGACATTTCTCTGCTGGGACGATGGAGTTTTGATACAGGTTTGGTAGAGTCCATGATTGAAAAAAAGAGTGTGGTGGAATATTCACCGGATAGCCAAACCACCCGCTCTGGAAGAATGGTGTGGAAACAGATGAAGGAGTTTTTGGAAGTTGGGAGGGTGGTTAGCTCTTAGCTGTTGGCTTTTGTATCGATAAGAGTGTAAAGATGCACGATCGTGCGTCTCTATTTATATCCCCCGCCCCAAAACCCAAAACCCCAAACCCAAAACCCCAAACTCAAAATCCAATTCTCAACATTCAAAACTTTATGATCCATGTCAAACAAAAAAATCATTGTCATTGGTGGCTCTGCCGCCGGTCCTAAAGCAGCCGCCAAAGCGCGCAGGATGGACGAATTTGCAGAAATAACCATGTTTCAGAAAGCTCCTGATTTGTCAATGGCTTCCTGTGGATATCCCTATTTTGTAGGGGGCTTTTTTGATGATCGTAATAAATTGTTGTGTACGCCTACCGGGGTGGTCCGGGATCCTAAGTTTTACTGGAATGCCAAAGGTATCGTGGCAAAAGTAAATACGGAAGTTACGCGTATTGACCGTGAGAGAAAACTGGTGGAATACACCAACCTTGAGACTGGTGAAAAAGGATCTCAGGAATATGATAAGTTGGTCATTACTACCGGTGCAACCCCCAATATGCCTCCAATACCCGGTGTGGAACTGGAAGGAATTACTACTTTGCAATCCATGCAGGATGCCGATTATTTGCGGAAAGTACGTGATGACGGCAAAATAAAGAAAGCTGTGGTTATCGGTGGCGGACTCATTGGTATTGAAACATTGGAGGCGCTACATCTGGCAGGGATAGAATTAACACTGGTAGAATTGTTGCCTCAGTTGCTTGTTTTTCTTGATTGGAAAATGGCTAAGTTGGTGGAGAATTATTTGAAAACAAAAGCAAATGTTATCACTAAAAACGGTGTTTCCGAATTTGTCGGAGAAAACGGGAAACTGACCGCTGTTAAACTTCAGAATGGAACAGAAATTCCTTGTGAGTTGGCCGTCGTTGCGATTGGAGTGCGTCCCAATACTAAACTTGCCAAAGAAGCAGGATTGAATATTGGAGAACTTGGAGGTATTTCTACCAACGAATTTATGCAAACCAATGACCCGGATATTTATGCAGCTGGGGATTGTTGTGAGGTTAAAAATCTCATCACGGGAAAGAATGTGTTGGCTCCTTATGGTGATTTGGCCAACTTGCAGGGACGTGCCGTGGGTGAAAACACTACGAAAGGAAATATCGCTAAATTCCCGGGAACAATACAAACAGGTATATGCAAGCTGTTTGATTATGGAGTTGGCATTACCGGTTTATCGGAGACCAAGGCAATAGAAGCAGGGTTTGATTATGAACGTGTGCTGAATGCAAGTCCTGATAAGCCGGGGTTTATGGATGGGAAATTGTTGATAACTAAATTGGTAGTTGATCGAGAGAGCAGGAAGATACTTGGTGCTCAGGTTTTGGGCCCCGGAGATGTAAGCAAGCAGTTAGCCATCTGGGCGACTGCCATTAAAGGTAAACTAACAGTAGATGACATGGTCAATGCCGACCTGCCTTATGCACCACCATTCTCTCTGGCCATCGACCACAGTATCGCCACGGCACATATCATGCAAAACAAACTGGAGGGAATCTTTGACGGAATTTCTTCGGTTGATTTGAAAGCTAAATTGGATAAGGGGGAGGACTTGTTTATCCTGGATGCCCGTGGAGCCGATGAGTACGAACAAATGCGTCTGGGCATCGGCGAAACCCTGATTCCCATCGGAAAACTGAGGGAACGGCTTCATGAGTTGCCACAGGACAAAAATAAAGAAATTGTCACCTTGTGTAAGATTTCATTACGTGGTTACGAGGCAGCTGTGCTGTTGAAACATCACGGTTATAAAAATGTGAAAATCCTTGAGGGAGGAATCGCAGCATGGCCTTTTGAACGGGAGAAATAATCTGTATATTACTTTTGAGAGTTTGTTGAAGCCCGGGCAGAGTTGATTTTCTGTCCGGGTTTTTATTAACTATTCCGACTAATCACTTCCAGCTTTTTTATATTCTTTATTTCAATATCTTTTTTCTTTAGTTCCACAATCCCTTCGCTTTCAAATTCTTTCAAAAACTTAATGGTGCTTTCGGTGGAGATGGCGGCAAAATCGGCGATGTCCTGGCGGGTGAGGTGTTGAAATACCTGTTCCTGCATAAACGATTCAGAAGAGAGGTAGAGCAGGGCAGAGGCCAGTTTGCCGCGCATCTGCTTATATGAAAGATTCCCAATCACATCCAGGAGTTGTTTTTCGTTGCGACAATTCCGGGATACAATCCGAAGGGCAAAGTCAGCGTTGTTTTGCAGTAAATTACGGAGGGCATCTTTTTCTATCATACATACCCAGGCATCTTTTACTGCAAGGGCTGAATAGTTATAGGTGGTCTCTCCAAAAACAGAACTGAACGACAGAAAATCGCCAGGACCGGCCATTCGAATATTGAGCTGTCGGTTGTGACCGGTTTGCAGATACACCCGAACTAAACCACTCAACACATACGTGACATGCGGAGAAAAAGCACCCTGCTTAAAAATATTCTCTCCTTTCAGATATTGAACCCTTGTCTTACTGTCGCTGAGTTTCTCCAGTTCTTCGGGATAAAGTCCCTGAAAACAGGCAGCTGAGTCAAATATGCTCTCGGTATTTATTTTATCAGGCATGTAGCGTTCATTTTAAAGAATTTGATGGTAAAGTTAAGGAAAAAATGGTGGTAGACGTCCCCCTAAATCCCCCCAAATAGGACTTTGAAATGTATAATGAGTTCTGAATTGACCTCAGAGTTTAGATGTTGTTCACACAGCCCAAAACCCGAACACAGAACCCAAAATTAAAAACGCCAAAACTAAAAACCCTTTCATGACATAAAAAAAGCTGAAAAATTTCAGTTTTGAACCCGGAATGCTCCAGCCCTTATTTATTGGGCTGCTCAGGCGGACGTAGTATGTTTGCAATGTCAAATAAACGATGTCTCAATGATGAAATCGACATCAAATTGTAAACAAACAAAAAGTATAGTAATATGAAAATGTTGCAAACAGAAATCCAGGAGATTGAATCAGCCGATGAGCTGCAAAAAATTATTTCAGAAAATGATAACGTGATGGTATGCTGTGGACGTATGGGCCCCATGTGTATTCCCGTCTATGATGCTATGGAAGAGTTGGAAGAGGAGCGTGAGAATGTGAAGTTTTACTCGATGGCTTTCGATAATCCTGAAGCGCACGTAATTCGCAATGCACCCGAGGCACAGGGATTCATGGGACTGCCCTTTACTATGTATTACAAAAACGGTAAGGTAGCAAATGCCACCAGCAGTATTCAAAGCATGGATCAGATTACCAGTGTACTAGACGAACATTTCAACTAATATGAACGATACATACGACGTAATGATTATCGGAGCAGGAGCTGCGGGCCTCACAGCCGGCATCTACGCCTCCCGTGCCCGGTTGTCAACGCTGATATTGAATGACGGAGCTATCGGAGGACAAATGGTGCTGACCAATGAGGTGGCCAACTATCCCGGTGTGGAGACGACCAATGGTTATGTGCTGGCCAATACCATGAAGAAACAAGCCAAATCCTTTGGTTGTAAAATCAAGTCAAATGCAAAAATAGCCCGTTACCATCTGGAAGGTGATGTGAAGTCGGTGGAGTTGGAAGATGGTCGTACCTTCAGTGCAAAGACAGTGATTCTGACACCGGGAGGTCGTCCCCGTTCGTTGGGAATTCCCGGTGAGGATACTTTTAAAGGAACTGGGATTTCGTATTGTGCTACGTGCGACGGCGATTTCTTTAGGGATAAGGAGATTGCGGTGATTGGCGGCGGAAATTCAGCACTAGAGGAGGCAGTGACACTGACCAACTTTGCATCAAAAGTGACTATTGTGCATCAGTTTGATCATTTTCAGGCATTTGAACATGCAGTGGAGGAGGCTCGGAAAAATCTGAAAATAGAATTTGTGATGGAATCTGAACCCCGCGAATTCTCGGGAAACGGTTCGTTGCAGAGCCTTACCGTGGAGCATCTTCCCACAGGTGAAAAGAAAAATATTGCAGTAGACGGAACCTTTATTTTTATTGGTTACCTGCCCAATACTGAACCATTCAAAGGCTTGGTAGAGTTGAATGAGCGCAACGAATTTGTAGTTGATGGTGAGATGAAGACAAGCATTCCCGGAGTGTTTGCTGCCGGGGATTGCATCAACAAACGATACAGACAGATTACCACAGCAACAGCTGAAGGTACCGTCGCAGCACTGAGTGCTTCAGAATACCTCAGACAGATGTAGTTTTTTGAATTGTTTCTAAAAACCCAAAGATGGAAGAGGCCGGTTCGATGTTGTTCGAACCGGTCTTTTTTGATTTATTTGGATGCGAAATGGCCCGCTGTTTTAGTAGTTTTTGATTAATTAATTTAAGTTTAACTAAAAAGCAAAGTTCGGTGTCTGGCCAAAAAAGGCAAGTTGCAAAGCCTGCCCCGATTTTTTTTTCGGGGGCTTGCGACTACGTGCCACCTATAGCTTTAGCGGTGGGCACAAGACACAAAAAAGGGAGTCCCGAAGTAGCTTTTGTAAGGTTTTTTGAACAAAAAACCAACGAAAAGCACAATCGGGATGAGGTTTTTGGTGGCAAGCTTAACGCAGCAAATGGTGCTTTATGGACTGACACCTTTTAGAAACTCATATCTTCACCACCGCCATCATCTCCTCCATCTCTGCTTCCGCCACCCTGACGTTTATTTTGGTTCAGTCGATAGATAAATGAAAGTCTGAATTCCCGGGTGCTCCAGCGAAACTGGTTGTTCGATATGAGATTAGGTTGATGGATTTCGTAGCGGAATTTTCGGCTGTTCAGCACATCTCGCACATTGAAGGTGAGCGTTCCTTTTCCTTTCAGGATGTCTTTACTCAGAGACATATGCATCATATAAAAAGGTTTCCGGATTCCCTGGGTGGTCTCTTGTTCTCCCCGATAGAAGAAAGTGGTCTGAAAGCTCAGATCATTGTTCCAGCGCATACGGGAATTGAGACGGGTATCCCAGGAGTAGGTGTCGCTTTCTAAATCCTGAACAATTCCATTCTCTTCGAAACTTCCTTCAGTTTGCATACGATAGAAATTGACATTTCCTGAAAGATTCCACCATTTCCAGGGCTCGACTGAAACATTCGCTTCGGCTCCGTAGGCATGACGTTCGGCCAGATTTCGCGGCTCAGAAATGGTAATGCCATCGTCTGTTACAAAATTGATGCGTTCTTCTACTCCGGTGGTGTATCGGTAATAAACTCCGGCATAGTATGATGCCTGTCCCGGTGTATAGACATATCCACTTTCGTAGGCATCGGTATATTCGGGTTCCAACTCCGGATTTCCGCGACGGATATTCCGGGCATCACTTAGGCCGAAGAACGGGTTCAGGTGCCAGAAATGAGGCCGGTCGATACGTCTGCTGTAGCTGATCTGCCATGAGTTGTAATTATTGAAATGGTAGGTTGTGTGGATGGTAGGGAAAAAATCAAGATATGAACGGTCGTTTTCCTCTCCTGTTGTTTTCAGGAGGGTTGTTATCCCTGTATATTCCCCACGTAACCCCAGTTGGGCGCTGATGGGGCCCCACTTGTTGGCTCCCTGAAGGTAGAGCGCTACCACATTCTCATCATAACTGAAATCATTGGTATATTCCGGGTCATTCACCCAGTTCCCGGATTCGTTACGATTCTGCACTTCATAAGGATTGTCAATAACCCGGAATTCTCCGCGTGTCCCGGCCTCAAAGCGGCCGTTCTCACTAAAAGGATAGACATAATCGGCCTGAAACATATAATTCTCTTCTTTTTCTTCGTTCAGCACCTGCTGATAAATGATGTCATCAAGGGTGCCGGTTTCCGAGAGAAGCATTTCTTCTTCAATCTCAGAATCTTCTGTTTCATCATCGAGGATATATTGTGTAAAGATGTTGAGTTTATGTTCCTCATTTTGCGGATCGAATACTTTCTCAAAGTTCAAAGAGAATTCCACATCCCATTCTGTTTCAATCTCTTCATCGTATCGTCGGGTGCGTTCAAAGAGCGTTCCGGGCTCACCATTGTTGTCGTAATAGTCCTGATAGACCACATCGGTGTAATTTTTATCCGTGTCGTAGTCGAACATACCGGCAGCGGTGAGGGTGGTGGTGCTGTTAATGAAAAAGTCGGCACCTCCCCTCAGATTGTTGGAGAGACCTTTTCGTTCCCTGTCGCGGTCGAGTCGTGTATGAAAGGGCGTCTCTACCAATGGGAAAAACTGATTGGAGTAACCTTCTCCCAATCGGTTTCCGTATCGAAGGCCGTAATTGAAAAAGTAATTGATTTTTTCGCGTCTGAAATTTACATTGGCTCCAAACTGGTAACGTTCGGGAGAGGCCACAGAGGCTTCAAAAGAGCCATTTACTCCTCTACGTTCGTCTTTCTTCAAAACAATGTTGATAATTCCTACCATACCGGCAGCTTCGTACCTGGCACTGGGGTTGGTAATTACTTCTACGCGCTCAATCATATTTCCCTGCAAAGCCTGGAGCGCACTTGCATCTCCCGAGTTGACAAGTCCTGATGGTTTTCCGTCAATCAACATACGCACCCCGCCACTGCCTCTCAGGGAAATGTTCCCTTCGGCATCTACCGCCACCGTGGGGATGTTGTCCAGAATTTCCGCAGCTGAGTTTCCTGTGTTGCTCAGATCTTTCCCTACGTTGAAGATTTTGCGATCTACTCCGATTACCATCTCGCTTTTTTCACCCCGAACGGTTACTTCGTTCAGATTGGTTGTGGCGGATTGCAATCGGATGGTTCCTAAATCCACGGAAGCCTTGCGATTGGCAATATTGACGTCTTCGATGGTACGTTTTTCATAAGATACAAACTGAACCTCCACATAATAATCGCCGGGATTCAGTTCAAACAGAAACTCTCCTTTGGCATCCGTAATACCACCATCCACCAATGATGAATCAGTTGTGAAAATAGAAACAGTGGCAAATTCGAGTGGCGCATTTTCTGAGGCATCCATAACTTTTCCCGTTATTTTGCCTTTTGCTGCCGGAGGTGGTGCCGACTGACTATAAAGATTTATGCTGATTAGGGAAAGTATGGTAAGAAAGAAAAAGCATCTTTGCATCATAACAATTTATTTTATGTTATTGTATTTCGGTAATTTAGATGCTTTTGTCCTGAAATAGTTTAATCTTTTGATGCGTTAAGATGTGTTAATGCTTCTGATTTGTAAGGAATGACCCTTCAGGTTAATAAAACGGTTAATGTGAACGGATTTCCCAATTTTGTTTGTACTAAAGGGAAATAGTTCTGATATTTCTGATGTGAAAAATCAACTTTATTAAATCTTCTGATTATGAAAACGACTGTATTTTTATTCTTTTTAACAGTTTCTTTAATGGCAGGCTGTACGCAGCCACAGAACAGGCTTACAGAGGAAGAACATAGAGACGGGTGGCAACTTCTTTTCGATGGCTCTTCAACAAATGGTTGGCATATGTTTAATGATTCTGGTGAGGTTACCGGATGGACTGTTGAAGATCAGTGTCTGGTCGCCTTGGGTAAAGGAGGGGACATTGGTGGTGATATTGTTTCAGAGCGCCAATTCCAAAACTTTGAACTTAAGTGGGATTGGAAAATAGAGGCTCAGGGAAACAGTGGTGTAATGTATCATGTTATTGAAGATAAAAAATTCGGGGCACCTTATCTTACCGGACCGGAATACCAGATGATAGATGATTTCGAATTCCCTCAGGAACTGGCGGATTGGCAGTTGACGGGTGCCGATTATGCTATGCATATTGCTGATCCGGAGAAAAAGATTATAAAAAAGGCCGGGGAGTGGAATACTTCACGTATAGTTTTTGACAATGGAAATGTTGCACACTGGCTCAATGGTGTGAAGATTGTTGAGTTTGAAGCATGGACAGATAAATGGTTCGAGTTAAAAAACAGTGGGAAATGGGAAAATGCACCGGAGTACGGTTTGGCGCAAAAAGGAAAGTTCTGTCTGCAGGATCACGGCAGTAAAACCTGGTTCAGAAATATAAAAGTCAAAGAGCTTCCTGACAAACCAAAGTCCTTTGGTCTTTTTAACGGGGAAAACCTTCATGGATGGACAGAGTTTGGGAATGAAAAATGGTATGTTGAAGAAGGTGCTATTATTGGAGAAAACGGGCCTGAAAAAGAGTATGGCTATCTTGCTACAAGAAGGTATTTTGATGACTTTGATCTTACCTTTGAATTTAAGCAGGTGAAAGATGGTAACAGCGGATTATTTTTCAGAAGCGTTTTGGAAGGAACAAAAATAACCGGTTGGCAAGTGGAAATTGCACCCCCGGGAAAGGATTCCGGTGGTGTTTATGAATCGTATGGCAGGGGCTGGCTCATTCAAATACCTGAAGAAAAAGAAGATCTACTGAATTATGGCGAGTGGAATAACCTGAGAATAAGACTGGAAGGCTCAAGAGTAACTACCTGGCTTAATGGAGAACAAATGGCAGATCTGGAAGATGAAAAGATTGGTCGGGCCCAGGGGCGTATCGCGTTGCAAATACATTCTGATTCAAATGTTAAGATAATGTTCAGAGATTTGAAGCTTCAGGAGTTGTAAGTTGAAGAAAATAACAATTGCCAAAAAAAGCCGGCGGACACGTTTGTCCACCGGCTTTCCTAACTTAAACCTAACCCAAAAGTTCAAAAAAAGGTAAATCTAATTCATGAATTAGATTTACTGGTCGTTGATATCTATATCCAATACTGTTTCCTCAAGACTTTCAACCTGAATATCTTCCAAAACCTTCAGTACCTGGCTGAATTCACCCTCCAGGGTTTCAACAACGATTAAATCGTAAGCTCCCGGAGCCAAAAATGCCAAGGTGTAATTACCTTCTTCATCAACTTTCCAGTTGGTAACGGCATTGGAAAAACGGACTGCTTCTTCTTCCGGTTCTGCAGCTTCTTCTTCTGTATAAATACCATCTTCATAGGCATAAACCATTATGCTGCTTCCTTCGGGAATATTGGTGACAGTTCCCGAGATGCTTCCCGCCTGATTGTCCGCAATCAGCCGAATGGTGGGCTTGAGAATGTATTTGCCCGAATTGCCGGCTTTAACAACTGATTTTCGTGCGTCGAAATCGGCTGTAACGGCTATCTGCCCATTCACAGGAACCGTGAAGTTACCGGTGGCTTTGTACCCGGTTTGAGCTCCGCTGGGTACGAAAAGTGGTTGGGTAGAGCCATCTTCAAATTCCAGGTAGCATCCGGGGTTGGCCATTGCCGATGCAGGCACTCCAACAGGCAAATCTAAAATAAAGCGCAGTTGGGTATAATTACCTGATCCTAATTCAAATTGTCCCAATAATTCGGATTCGCCTCCCGTCAACTCCAATAAATTAAATGTATCCGGTTCAAATCCTTCAAACGATTTCCATTCTTCACCTTCCACGTGATACTGCACTTCTTTAACGGCAATATTGACTGCCGTGATGCCATCCGTATCAACCGGAGCATCTGTTATTGAAAGTTTCAAAGTACCTGTTCCTGAGGTTGAATTTCCATCCTCATTACAGGATAAAAATAGAAATGGTGTAATTAACCCGATTGTCAGAAAGATTAATTTCTTCATAATTGCCCTTGATTTTTTAGTTAAAAAAATAAATTCTCCGGTTTTATCTCCGGACTTTAATGAATAGACGTGGAGGTTGGTGAAGGGTTGGAAAAATTATAAAGAAAATGTGTAACCAACCGAAATGGTGAAGTTAAAAGATGTGTTGGAGGATTGGTTTAGATTGCTGGAAATTAAATCGTTGCCTGCGAAGATGTTTTTCAATCCCTGCCTGTAAAACGCACCTGCTGCCAGCGTTATTTTGTTCGTTACAGGAGCGAAATATTGGTATCCTGCAATGATGCCAAAGTCAGTTTTTGTATAATCTGTTGAGATGTCTGTTCTTTGGTTGCTGATAAATTGATGTGCATCATTTAAAAATGCAGAATAAAGGCCTGTTGAAAATGCATGGTTCAGATTTCTTTTAAATGGCCTGTAGCGGGCTCTTAAGGCAATGTCTGTATATTCCAGGTCAATGTTGTTGGAGACATATTTCCCCTGGTAGTACTCTTTGTAATGTTGGCCGGTTTGTCGGGCGAAACTGAACTGTCCTACTATCTCCCATCGCTCTGTAATGTTTCCGGAAATCCCGATCCCGTAATTTTGTTTTATGGTTGTCTGGTTGGCCGTAAAGTCTTGTGGATCGAACGCCTCTTTTGTTTTGGGGCTGATGAGCCAGGTATTTGCCAGTTCGCCAGCCGCAAAGATGGTAATTCTGGAAAGAATCTGATTTGTATTGCTTCTTTCAGGGAAGATTGGTTCTTGTTTCGGTTCCGGCATCTCAATATGGGCCTGAAGTGTTTCGTAATCTATGGACATTTTGGCTTCAGGGATGATGAAACTCATTGGGGAAAGCCTGTCCTTGTTGATTCCTATGTGGCCGGCGTTTCCCGCCATGGGAAACACAGGGGATGCAGTTTCGATGTGAAATGAATCCGGATTTACTATTATTGTCTGATTATCCGGTTCCGGTTGCAGGTCTGCCATCAGGATACTCTTATCAGTATCGTTTTTTTGTTTTTTCTGGGTTGACTGTATAGGAATAATTAGGGTGTGAGACATTTCCTGAAGGGAGCTGGTATCTGTTTGTAGCAGGGGAGGGGCAATGCTCTCAGGTTGATGCAGAGTTGTTGGGGGTGAGGATGAATTGATAGCAATGGGGGGTTCAGTGGTTGTTTGTCGAAAACGATTTATGAGCATTGTTCCTACTGAAAGCAACAAAAGAATACCGGCAGCAGAGGATGCCCGCCAAATCCAGATTTTCCGGCGGTCTTTCTGCAGTGATCTTTCGAGGCGTTCATACACATGGTCAATATCCAGATCATTCTGAATATCTTCCCATGTATAGTCAGGAGGCTCTTCCTGGCCTGAATCTACTGTGTTTTTATACCACTTAAGAAAGTCCATCTTTTTTGTGCATTAATTCTTTTACCCATCCCTGAAGCAATTGTCGCGCCCGGCTGAATTGCGACTTGGATGTTCCTGTTGTAATGTTCAGTTTTTCTGCAATTTCATGGTGTGTCATTCCCTCCAGAGCATATAAGTTGAATACAATTCTGGCTCCTTCCGGCAAGCGCGCTACCTGTTGGTGCAATTCATTCATGCTGATGGAAACAGTTTCTTCGTCTATCTCTTCCGTTTCCGGGATCTCCTCATTAATCAGCGGTACGTTTTTAATATTTCTTCGAATATGGTCAATTGCTGTATTGGTGACAATACGTCGAATCCAACCTTCAAAAGAACCCTGGTTTTTGTATGATTGAATATTTCTGAATATTTTCAAAAAAGAATCGTGTAAAACATCACTTGCCTGCTCCCGGTTTTGGGCATAACTAAGACACACCCCGTACATTTTCGGGGCAAAACGGCGATATAACAGTTCCTGATAATATCGCTTTTTTTCCTTGCAGCCTTCTATTACCTCCTCTTCAGGAAACAGTTCTTTCTCCATTCATGCTATTCAAAAACTAAAGAAAAAGACTCTTCAAGTCTTTCACTCATAGCTGTAAAAAAGGGTGTATCTTTTTCGTTGATATTGCTTATGATTATTTCGTTTCCCTCTGTGAGTTCCTCTTTTTTATGTTGAGCTAACAAAGGAATTGGGAAAAATTTGAAAAAGTAATCTGCATCCAGGTTAAGGGATGCCTGCTCTTTGTGGTCCTTATTCAGAATAATACTGTCGCCGGGTCTTCCGGCCTTTTTGGTTGCCTGGATCGTTACTTCCTGTTTCAGAACAAACTGATAATTGAAAGTGATTGTTGGTGATTTTCCCGGGGTAACTTCTCCTTGGAATTCCAATGCGGTGTGGTTCTCTGTGCCCATAAAAATCCTGAGTTCGAGTTTTTCGTACACCCCCTGAGGAATGTCAAAGGAAAGATGTTGGGACGTGGTTTTTCTCTCGTCCAGTTGAATCTCCAGGGGAGGATCAAAGGGAATGGTCTCATATACATCAGCACCCTGTTTTCTTATTCCTTCTATAATCATGTCGGTGATGAAAAAAGTGGCTTTAAAAATCTCCATTTTTTTAATTAATCCCGGAGGTGGGGTTTGCCCAAGGATGTCAGTATTACTTAGGGAACTGTTTTTGAGCAGAGCCTGACTTGATTGATAATCAATATCGCTTTTAACAAAGGGTATAAGGTCGAAGTTTACATCCACACTGGCGGGCAATGTCAGTTCGTCTTTTTGACATGCCCCCAGTATCAATGTTGTTAAAATCAGCAGATAGAACCTTTGTTTGCGCATTTTTTGTTGTTTTTGGTATTTTAAAGACGATGAAGAGCAAAAAAGGTTGGAATAAATTTCCTGTTTTATTTAAACAGATTAGCCTGTGTCCCCTTTACATTTGTTTCTATTACAAACAAAGACCCGCTTTGAGGATAAGTTTTTAGCTGTTCTTCCGATAGTCCCTCGCGTGCAGTAGTAATGTAGAGGGTGGTAAGATCAGACCCTCCGAATGCGCAGGAGGTAACGTTGGGAGCTGGTACTTCAATTTTCTCCATCAGGTTTCCGGTTTCCGGATCCCAACGATAAACGCCGTTGCCACCCCAGTGAGCTATCCAGAGTTTGCCTTCTGCATCAATGCTCATTCCGTCAGGACTTCCCTTTTCTTTGGGGACTTCCACTACAACCCGCTTATTGGAGATGGCTCCGGTTTCAGGCTCATAATCGTATGCTGCCACTTGTTGCGTCGGGGTATCAATGTAGTACATGATGTTTTTATTGGTATCCCAGACAATTCCATTGGAAATAGTGATGTTACTTTTTTTGATGTGCAGGCTGTCGTCCCCCAACATATAGAGTTTGGCAGCACCCTCTTTTGCTGTTTTTTCCATGGTTCCAACCCAAAAACGTCCTTCCGGATCACATTTGCCGTCGTTGAACCGCACATTGGAAAGTGCATCGGCCGGAAAATCAGCAATTTTTTGTTTGGTCCCGTCCTCTTTTAATCCGGAAATCCCTGTTTCCTGGGCTGCAATGGCAAAATATTCTCCGGTTGCCGGCACCACCGTACCTACCATACTTTCAAGAGAGATGTCGTGAATCATTCCTTTGCCTGGTTTGTACATATATACCTTGCCTCCGGTGATATCCACCCAAAGCAAAGCTTCTTTTTCGGGATGCCAGATAGCACCTTCCCCTAATTGGGCAGTTGGGGTGCTTTCGACAGGTTTAATGCCTGAAGAGCAGGAGGTTATAAGGATTATTGCTGAGAAGAATAAAAGGTTTTTCATGGTTTTTGTTTTTTCATGTGTATGAAGTATAAAAGTAATCATTTTCTGTGGGCAACAGAACGAGGTTGTTTCTGATTTTTAGTTTTTGACAGGTTGCTCCCCTTATTTCATCCTTTATTTGGTTTCATTCTCAATATTTCCATGATTATTTTCGTGATCCAAAATCAAATGTTAAAGATAAACGACAAATAATATGGACAAATTATTAATAGGAACAGAAACAGAGAAGAATTTGTTGAAAGCTTTTGCCGGTGAGTCTCAGGCACGCAGTCGCTACACCATGTTTGCCAGCCAGGCACGCAAGGAAGGATATCGTCAGATTGAGGCCATTTTTATGGAAACTGCCGAGCAGGAGTTGCAGCATGCCAAACGATTTTTTGATTTTCTTGAAGGTGGGGATGTGGAGATTACTGCTACCTATCCCGCCGGTAAAGTGGGCACTACAGCAGAGAACCTGGAAGCTGCTGCCATGGGGGAAAATGAAGAGTGGGAAGAGCTGTATCCCAAATTTGCTGAGGTTGCTGCTGCCGAAGGTTTTCAGAAAGTGGCCAATGCCTTTAAAAATATTGCTAAGGTAGAGAAGGAACATGAAGCCCGCTACCGAAAACTGAAGGCCAATGTGGACGAAGGAAAAGTTTTTGAGCGTGAGGAAAAAGTACGTTGGAGATGCCGCAAATGTGGTTTTGTTCATGAAGCTAATAAAGCGCCCAAGGCTTGTCCCGCCTGTAACCATCCGCAGGAACATTTCGAGATTGAGCCGGAGAATTACTAGGAAATAGCTATTTAGTGTTTGTCTATAAAGTCCAAATTCTGCGTTGTTGCTCAAAATATAAATCCTCAAACACACTAGTATTCTGCGGTTTAGATTTTTCACACGCCTTGAATTTGAACTTTCTAGCTCAAACACATGAAAAACGCTTAGTTTATGGACAGAGACTATTTAGTGCCCGTCTATAAAGTCAGGAAAGTTTCTGGCTGGAGCTGTGTCTGTTCAGAAAGTGCCAGTTACAAGGCTTGCGAAGTCCGAAAATACGGAGTTTACTTTTCGTAAATGAGTACTTTCCGGACAAGCGTAACGCAGTAAATGGTACTTTATGGACAGAGACTATTTAGTCTTCAGGCAGAAGGCAGAAGAGATTTTTTTATACAGAGGGTCTCACATCAAGCGAGTGAGGCCCTCTGTTCTTTATTTCTTACTGATTCAATTTTTTAATGACTTTGGCCGGATTGCCAACAGCCAGGCTGTCTGCAGGAATGTTTTTTGTGACTACCGCCCCTGCTCCAATCACAGCTCTGTCGCCAATGGTAACTCCCGGACAGATGGTGGCATGACCACCAATCCAGCACTCATCTCCAATGGTAACTGGCCGACAGTTTTCCCATTTTCTTCGATCCTCAATGTTTACAGGGTGTTCCGCTGTGTAGATGTGCACTCCCGGTGCAATGAGGGTTTTACGTCCAATGGTCACTCTGGCTCCATCAAGAATAACAGCTCCGAAGTTGATGAAAACACCATCACCGGCATAGATATTCTCTCCATAATCGCAGTAGAAGGGTGGTTCCAAATGTATATTTGGGGCTGAGTTGGGACACAGCTCATTCATCGTATCTTTAAAGTGGTCGGTATAATATTCGGTCACATTGAGCTTGTGTAATATGCGTTTTATCTTTGTACGTATGGCAATCATCTCTTCGCAATGAGCATCATAGGGCTCACCTGCGAGCATTTTTTCTTTTTCTGTTTTCATCCGTTTAAAATCTTGTAATTGCCTGATGTAGAATTAAATAAAAATTTGAGAACGAATTGAACCGCTTCGCTCTCACATCCTCTTTGGAGGTAAAAAACCATTTTCTTCGGTGACTCCCCCAGCCAGGGGGATAATAGCGCCGGATATCCAGGAGGCTTCATCAGATATCAGGAAATTCACCATATTGGCAATATCTACGGGTTCTCCTACTCTTTTTAGCGGATGACGCACTCTGGCACCCTCTATCATTTTGTCGTAATCTTCCCGACTGGTAAAAATGTTGTTGTCGAAATGCAGATGGGTTTTTACTAATCCCGGATTAATGGAGTTGACCCGGATGTTGTAGGGCCCTAAGTCGGCTACCAGAAAACGTGTAAGCATATCCAGCCCTGCTTTGGATACAGAATAGCCTATGCTGGTGCCCGGACGCAGCCCTGCAATAGACGAAATGTTGATTACGGAAGCTCCATTGGCTTTTTTCAGAAGGGGGAGCATTGTTTTTGCCATAAGAAAGGGGCCGGTAAGATTTACATTCAGCATCATTTGCCAGTCAGCAGGACTGAGTGTCTCCAGTGTTCCTATGCTAATGATTCCTGCACTATTGATGAGCCCATGCAATACGCCATATTGATTTTGAATATACGAAAACAGCTTGCCAATGCTTTCCTGACTGGAAACATCCCCTGGTATGAAATCCACTTTGTTTTTCAGTTGGGGCTTCTCTTTAACCGCACGTTCAATTTTCTCCTGATTTCGGCTTACAGAAATGACCTTGTAATTTTGACCTGTTAATTTCTCTGCAATGCTGAGTCCGATTCCCGAACTTCCGCCGGTTATGAGAATTACTTTTTTGTTATCCATAATTTTGTTTTTTCACGAAGGTAACAAACAGTAAGTGGAACTGGAACATTTCGGAGGTGAAGTTATGATTGTTTTATTGATTGCGACCATGGCCCGGATGTAGCTTTGTCGTAAAACGTTTTTATTCTACTCGAAAATAATATTCGCCCTCAGATTCATCTAAAAATCTCCATGAAATTTCACCACATGAATTAAAGCCTAGTAGATTAGGACTGTTTTGGATTGGATAATTATTGATAACATTTTTATGTCTATTTGCATTTTGAATTGTTGCATTTCTCCAGCTAATGGCATAATCTCCGATTAGCAGAGGTTTTAATCCAATTCTATATGTGTAAAGTAAATTATCTTTTTCTAAAACTGGTGACATATATAAGTCTGCATTTTTACAACGACCCAATGAATAGTCTCCTTTGTCTAATATTAACTTGAATTTATTCATTGCGTCTATGCAGTTTGAAGTTCCGTCAGGTTCAAATATTTTATAGATTGAAAAATAATCACCATTGGGAGACTCCAGGAATACAGAGTCATTCAATGATAGATTATATACTTGTGAAGAAATAATTCCTTTTATCCAAATGGTATCATTTAAAGAGAAAGATGATGCAGGTGATATATTTACTTTATAATCATTATACTTTAAAATTTCCTGATTTTCATCCTCGCATTGAAATGCCATTAAGAATGTCGAAATAATCAATAGCTTCCATAATCTTTTGAGAAGGATTCTTTGTTTCATGGGTTAGTTTAAATCTGGTTTTTAATGTTTTACAATTCAATTCATTGGTGTCCGGTTAATAGATTGATATTGCTTCTCTACGTTCGCAATGACGGGCCTCTGCCAACCTTGCTGAAAAACTTTTACGTGTTATTCCTGTCCTTAAACCTCCTGATTTTAATCTTCAAAACTGCAAAAAGTATGCTCATCAAAGGACTGATGATATTAAAAAAAGCATAAGGAAGATAATCAAAAGTGGCTACTCCCAGAATTCGGGATTGGGTTGCCCCACAGGTATTCCAAGGTATCAGTACGGAGGTCATGGTACCTGAATCTTCCAGCGTGCGGCTCAAAACCTCTGGTTTCAGTCCTTTCTCTTCATAGGCTTTTTTGAACATACGCCCGGGGACTACAATGGAGATGTATTGATCGGAAGCCGTGGTGTTGAAGAAGATGCAGGTTCCCACAGTGGATGTCACCAATGCCCCTGTTGATTTGGCCATCTTCATAATCGGTCGTGTGATGCGGGTAAGGAGTCCTCCGGCTTCCATGACTCCGCCAAACACCATGGCAGAAAGAATCAGCCAAATGGTGTCCAGCATCCCGCGCATCCCGGAAGTATTCAAAAGAGCGTTAACGGTAGAGTTTGTTGTTGAGAGTTGCACATCGCCAAACATTGCCTGCATCACTGATATGTAGGAGGCTTTCACGAAACCCACTCCTTTGCCTGCCACTTCCTGAATGGTTTCCGGTTGAAAGATAATGGCAAAGAGTCCGCCCAGTAAGGTTCCGATCATAAGTGCCGGGAGAGGGGGCATTTTAAGAATAATGATGGTCAATAAAATTGACGGAACCAGAAAAAGCCATGGCGAAATGTTAAAGGAACCTTCGATGGCTGCTTTTACGGTTTCTGTACTTGTGATGGTGGTTCCAAAATTGTAATTGATGCCGATAATTGCGAAGATAATCAGGGTGATGGTCATGCTGGGAACCGTGGTGTAAAACATATACCTGATGTGCGTGAAGAGGTCGGTGCCAGCCATGGCCGGTGCCAGGTTGGTGGTGTCGCTCAGTGGCGATATTTTGTCGCCAAAATAGGCTCCTGAAATAATGGCGCCGGCAGTAACGGCATCATTTACACCGATGGCTTTTCCAATTCCTAACAGGGCAATTCCAATGGTCGCAATGGTGGACCACGAACTTCCGGTCGCAACCGAAACGATGGCACAAACGATTACGGCAGTAATCAGGAATACGTGAGGATTTATAATATCCATACCGTAATAGATCATTGCCGGAACTACCCCGCTAATCATCCAGGTTCCTGCCAGGGAGCCTATCAGCAATAAAATTAACATGGAGGGCATAGCCGAACCGATGGTTTTTACGATGTGATTTTTGGTATTAGCCCAGCTTAGCCCGTTGCGCGAAACAATGATGCCTCCCAGTGATGCTGCCAGTAACAAAGCAATCTGGTTGGCACCTCCCAGTGTATCATCAAACAGAAATACATTAGCCGTAAGTAACCCAATCAGGAACAGGATGGGAAGAAGTGCTTCGAACAGAGATGTGTTTTTGGAATCAGGCATGTTAAAAATTAAAGTGTGTTCTGACAGCAAATATAAGCACATCTTCATCAATTCCACTGGCATTTCGGATTCCCTGGACGTGGGGCGAGATGTGAATCCATTGATTGATCTGTCTTCTGAAATACAATTCTGCCACTTGTTCTTTTTCTATCTGATCATTATCCGAGAAGTTTTCGCCATAAGCCATCCCTATTGCCAGGGTCTGGTTTGCAATGATTCTTACAAATCGTGTTCCCGCGCTCCATGCTTCTTTGATGCCCCGGAACTGTGCCACATTGTCTTCATTTTGTCCATAACGACCAAAAAAGTGGTAGGCGCCAAACAGGATTTTATCAAAGCTAATCCCCCACCCGCATCCGTGATTGGCCAACGGGTGTTGGTAGCCGTATATTCGAAGGTTAGATTCGAAGCCGGTGCCTGGTAAAACCGTCCATCCCAGACTGCCGATTCTATAGATGTCTTCGAATATTTCATCACCTGAATTATCTGCACTTGAGGCTCCGAACTGAAAGTGGTATTTATCAAGCAAGGTGGTTCTTAATCTCACTCCCGGTCCATTGCCGGGAACTGCAAAAGCAGCACTGTTGATAAATGCTCCGCTGATGAATTGCATCGTTTCGTCATTGGCCGAGGAGTTGTTATCGAAGTAGTTGGTCAGATCAATCTTTCCTGCAGTTATGGTAATTGCCTTATTCAGCATGGTGAATTCAGTCCATGCTTCCAGAATGGTGAGCCTGTCGGTGCCGTCAGAAGATTGGGTGGAGCCTGCATCACCATTGATTCCGGCCATATTTGGATAGTATTTGTCGGGCCCGTTGCCGCCAATTGCTTCCAAATCGAAAAAGAGCAAGGAATTGGGACTAAAAGCTGTATGGGCATAAATGTCGAATGAGCCGGTAAAAGTATTGTGATGATCTTTTCTGTTGCGGGAGTTTTGATAAATCGATGTCGCTCCTCCGTTAAATTGTAATCGCCCCGGTTGTTTTGTGATCGCCTGTAATAGGGCATCAACTCTTCCGCGTCGTGAACGTGACTGGAAATTTTCATCTGTAGTTTCGTTGGGGTCAAAAATGCTGATTAATTGGTTCATATCTGAATGACTGGAATCCACCGCCTGGCGCAACTCATTGATGGCTCCCTGCATTTGCCGGAAGGCTTGTTTTAAGGAGTCAAGTTCTGCGTCTGTTTTGGTATGTCTGACAGAGTCGTTTTCAGTAGTTGTCTGACTGTTTATTTGTGCTGAAATCAAAAGTAGTATGAGTAATACAAACTGTTTTGGGGAGGAGGGAATCGCCGTAGATAATATTCTCATAGCAAAACAATGATTTAGTGAAGGTTAATAAAAACAAACCTTATTTCTAATTGACAAATTATTAAATTTTCAGACCGAAAGCAAAACTTCAGAGCAATGCTCTCTGCCGTGCAAAAAAACCATATACATAATTATTGTGTGCAAAGAGCAGTAATATTCTGATCAAAAAAAGACAGGTTTCTCAGGTCATTTTTATTTTAAAATAACAATAAACCTGAGTTTTTGCTTTTATTATTTGAGAAAGGTTGTAAAATGAACTATCAGGCAAAACATAGAATCCTATAGGATTGGTTGAACCCGATTGCGGTGCTTGTTGTTTAGGAAATGTATAACAGTTTTTTTCTTTTTAAAATATGCTCCATGAAAAAGGTGCTTTTTATTGTTCTTCTGATATTGGCTTTTGTTGTGCCGATTGATAGTCAGTCAATTGAAGAGGTGAACTTTGAAGAGTTGTCTCCGCTGCTTCACCAAAACAACGATACCACATATGTTGTGAATTTCTGGGCAACCTGGTGCAAACCATGTGTGGAGGAGATACCTCATTTTCTGGAGGTGGCATCGGAGATGAAAGATGAAAAAGTGAAGTTTGTTTTTGTGAGTCTTGATTTTCCGACTCAAAAAGATAGTCGGTTATTACCATTCATTGAGAAACACCGGATTGGAGAGCAGGTAATACTGTTGAATGATCCTAATAGTAATGAGTGGATAAATAAAGTCGATCCAACCTGGTCGGGAGCGATTCCCGCCACTATGATTTACAGAGGTGACAGTAGGAATTTTCACGAAAGTTCCCTTTCAAAAGAAAAATTAATATCCATAATTAAATCAATAAAGTTATGAAGAAGCTGATGATGAGTCTGACAGTGGCATTTTTTGCCGTTGCTGTCACAGGACAGGGATATGCTCCCGGTGATGAAGCAAGAGATTTCCGGCTGAAAAATGTGGATGATGGTTTGGTGTCAATGGCCGATTTCCCTGATGCAAAAGGTTTCATTGTGATTTTTACCACCAATCACTGTCCTTATGCGGTTGCCTATGAAGACAGGATTATTGCGCTGGATAAAAAGTTTAAAAGCAGTGGGTATCCCGTAATTGCTATAAATCCTAACGATCCGGTGGCCTATCCTTCCGATTCTTTTGAAAACATGAAGGTGAGGGCAGAGGAGAAGGGTTTTACCTTTCCATATTTGTTTGATGAGACCCAGGAAATTGCCAAAACTTACGGAGCTACCCGTACGCCTCATGTATATCTGGTAAACAAGGAAGTCGGTAAGTTGATTGTAAGATACATCGGGGCAATTGACGACAACTATCAGGATGCATCTGCGGTAAAGGAGAAATATGTTGCAGCCGCTATCACGAGCCTGCAAGCAGGAGAGCCTGTTGATCCTAAAGAGACAAAAGCCATTGGGTGCAGTATCAAATGGAAGTAAGTTGATTGTGGGTATATTATCGTTAAAAAAGAAAAGGGCCTTTCCGAATTATCAGAAAGGCCCTTTTTTGGCTATGAAAAAAAGAGTTTTGTTGAATTTCTTTCTTCCGGGGATAACGGCATCAGATATAGGTTTAATTGACCTCAGGCGGATAATTTAAGTTTTACTCAACCTTTTTCCCCCATATTGCAGTTCCGTTCTCCATGATACCGGAAAAAAGAATGGTTTCTTTTTCGTTCTCCCAGTCCCATCCTGTAAAAACAGTACATTTTGCATCGTTTATTTCAAGGAGCTCACCATCAAAGGTCCACTGATTAATACATTCATGGTTGATTTTGCCATCATCGGAAAGTTCCAGTTTTTCAGATACGTTGAAAGCACTTTTGTCATAGGTCCAACCTCCGGGAGGAATCTGGCCCTGCCAAAGTTCTGTTTGATCTACAAGATCTTTGAAATGTATGACTTCCCATGTTCCGGGAATTTCCCCGGAGTTAATGCTTTTATCTTTCAATCCTGCGTATCGCTCGGGCGAAACAACAGGCCATCCGGATGGAAGCCATTTCATCTCCCTGACGTGCATTCTCATCTGCAGATTATCAGGAGCCAGACGTCCCTGATGTAGCATGAAAAACTTACCATTGTCGCTAAGAACGCCACAATGTCCGTTGCCTGACCAGCCGGGATGGTTTTCAAACATATAAGAATGAGTCAGCATTGGGTAGTTGTTGGTCTCTTCCGCCATATCGTTCCCAAAATAGTCCAGAAAAGGACCATTAGGATTGTCTGAACGGCCAACACGTATATTGTAGAATGTGAACAACGGATCGTAGGATACAAAGAGATAGTATTGGTCAAATTCAGGATGGTAAATGATTTCGGGGGCTTCGATTACACGCGTTTCTTTATTCCCTCTTGTGGCAACCAGGTTGCCTTGATCTCCCGGTGTTTTTGCCAGTCCGGTTTCTTCATCCAGTTCCATGACATGTAAACCACCAAAATAAGATCCATAATGCATCCAGACCTTATCGGTTTTTTTGTCCTTAATGACTGAGGCATCAATGGCATTCATAACACTTGAAGTGTCGGTTTTTACGACGACTCCTTTGTCGGTGAATGGGCCTTCGGGCGATCGGGCTTCTGCAAGTCCGATGTAAGATGCCTGTGAGCCAAAGCTGGAAACAGAGTAATAAATCCTATAGGTATCATTGTGTTTGTATATATAGGGAGCCCACATATTGTCAGCGCCTTTGTTGCCAGTGTATGAGTGAACATGGTCAATGGCCGGTTGAGGGATGGACTCGAGCGCCCATCCTGCGAATTCCCAGTTGACCAGGTCTTTGGATCTGCGAATGGGGATATTTCCCATTTTTTCGTCAGTGTCGTTGAACTTAACTCCTCGTTTTATATAGTAGGCATCGGTGGAGTAAACGTAGTAAAAACTGTCTGTCTTGATGATGGAGGGATCATGAACGTTTGCTGTTCCCCATTTGTCTCTTTGCGACAGCGGAGTGATGTCAGCGTAATCATCCTTGTACGGATTGGTTTCCGGGGAGGGGGCTTTTTCATTGCATCCCATTGCCAATATCAGAATGGCCAGTGAAGCAGGAAAGAAGATTTTTAAAATGTTCATCGCAAAATTTGATTAAATTACCATTAAAAAGGGTAGGAATAAACTGTTTTCAAATGTATTTACAACGCAGGGAAACAGGGAGGATGAAATGTGAAAAGTAGGGGACTGTTGAATAATTGTTTGTCTTGCGGCGTTTATTTGTTCTGGTTTCTTTTAAATTTATGCCTGTATAAAATGATTCAGCATATTGCAGGTTATCTGTTTTACAGGTTTTAATGGCTCGAATTTTTCAAATTGAGTGGAGGTTCTAATACTTCTTTGGCAGACGGAGATTAATATATTGAAAGCTGTTGAATAGCAATCCGGGCAACTTCAGTCTTGTTGCTCAAAGATTTTCGCTCTTTTTTAAGGAAACGATCAAGTGTCAAAGCAGTTCTAATATGAAAAAAATAACGATGGGATTACTTAGGAGGACATTATTCTTTTTTCTTTTTTTTGTTTGCACTCCCCTGCTTTTTCTTGTCAGAGGAGAGTTTAGTTACCATGTTCAGTATCTGACCATTGATCAGGGTTTGCCTCAGAATACGGTAAATGATATTTTACGTGATCAGGATGGTTTTATGTGGTTTGCCACCGGAAACGGTCTTAGTCGTTATGATGGATACGATTTTACAAATTATTGGAAACCTGATCTTCCTTCCAATCTTATAAATGCACTTACTCAAAGCCATGAAAATTATATATGGGTGGGAACTTCCCAGGGTTTGATGCGATACGATAAGGTTAACGAAGAATTCGAGGAGATTTTATTATCGGATCATCCGGAGCATTCCTTCAATGTTGTAGCTCTTTATGCAGATACGGATAATCGTGTTTGGGTGGGGACTTATGAAAACGGACTGTTTTTACTTAAAGAGAACGAAGATACTTTGGATATCAGTCATTATGATTCAGGTAACAGTTTGCTTCCCGGAGATCATGTGGCTTCATTTGGGAAGATGAAAGATGGTCGTTTATTGATAGGCACTAACCATGGTATTGCCGTTTTTGATAACCAGCGTTCCGGCATTCACCTGTTTTCGCATGCTGGTTTACAGGATGCCATGATACTTTCCATATTTGAGAGCAGAGAAGGCGACCTGTGGGTAGGAACACTTAACGGATTGTGGGTATATAATCCTGTTTCGGGGAGAGATGAGTGGTTTTTTCATGATCCACTGGATGATTCTTCTCTTAGCCACAACAGGGTCAACTCTATTGTACAGGACTTTAGAGGTAATGTTTATGTGGGATCTCTGGGCGGAATAGATGTCTTTAAAGCGGTTAGTAATTCTTTTGAATCATTTCCTTTCAATACCATTGATGAATTTTCCCTCAACAGCATTTTTATTAACACTGTGGATATTGACAAAGAGGGAAATGTGTGGGTAGGAACGGAAAAGGGTGGCGTCAATCATTTCAACCTTTACCAAAAGCCTTTTAATTACATTATTCATGAGCCGAACAATTCCAATAGTTTGTCTCACAATGCTATAAATTCAATTTATGGTGATGATGATGTTTTGTGGATTGGCACTGCAGGTGGAGGCTTAAATAAATTTGATCGCCGCACCGGGAAATTTGACCGATTCCGTCATGAGCCCGGAAAACCTTCTTCCCTACCTTCTGATTATGTGACAGCCATTACGAAAACACCAGGAGGAACTCTATGGGTGGGAACATGGGGTAGCGGACTTGCTAAAATGATGCCTGACGGAACATTTCGAACAGTGATTCCACCTGTTCCCAATCCTGAAACAAATTATCAGAATGCTTTCATTTCATCGTTGCTTTACGATACCAGGGGATATTTGTTTGTTGGTACGGAAGGCGGGCTGGCGATTCTTAATCTTAGCACGGAGACTTTTATCGATATAAACCAGGATGAAAATGCTCTTGTTCAGATCAGTGAAATTGGTTGTTTGATGAAAGATGACAAAAATAATCTTTGGATAGGAACCCGTAATGGATTGTTTAAATTCCCTGTTAATGCACTTGAGCTTCCGTTTAAAGCAATTTGTACATCCAATCAGCTTCGGGTATTCAAAAGCAATAATACCGAGGGTTTTCCGGGCAACTATATTACTTCGCTTGCTCAGGATATGGATGGGAATATATGGATTGGTACTTATGGAGATGGACTGGTAGAGGTTACTGCCGATACCGGGTACACCTTCAGGCAATACAATAAATCTGATGGGTTAAGCAACAATGTAATCTATGCAATTCAGGAAGATGTGGCCGGATTTATCTGGGTAAGTACAGACTATGGACTTTCAAGGATAAACAGTAAAACCGGGCAGATTGATAATTATTTTGCCGATGATGGTTTACTGAGTGATCAGTTTTACTGGTCTGCTTCTTTTAAGTCTGATGAAGGAGAGTTGTTTTTTGGAAGTATCAATGGAGTGAATCATTTCTTCCCTTCCGGTTTTCCTGTTTATCCGCATGAGCCGGAGGTTACCATCTCCTCGCTGAAGATTTTTAATTCTGAAGTTGAAGTGGGGGATAAAAGGAATGGTAAAGTTGTTCTTAAAAATCCCGTTCAGGATGTTGAGGAAATTTCGCTCTCGTACAAAGACAATGTGTTTTCACTTGAGTTTACAGCATTGGATTACTTTCTCACCCGAAAGATAAAATATGCTTATCAGCTGGAAGGGGTTGACCGCGACTGGGTGGAGGTAAGTTCTAATCAGCGATCCGCTTCCTATACTAATTTGAAAGGAGGTACTTATCTGTTTAAAGTAAAGGCCAGTAATAGCGACGGCCGTTGGAGCGATGAGGTAACCTCCATGCGAATAGTTATTCGGCCACCTTTCTGGCAAACTACATGGTTCCTTGTTTTACTAACCATTGCAGTGATTGCAGGGACTATTTTGTACATCAGGCACCATACTAAACGCTTGGTACTTGAAAAGGAGACACTTGAACGAACTGTACGCGCAAGGACTGAAAAGATAGCTGAACAGAATGAGCACATGAGGCATCAGGCCGAAGAGCTTAAAGCGACAAATACCGACCTGCAGAGGAAAAGTGATGAGGTGGAAGGTCAGAAACTTCAACTGGAGGAGAAAAACAGGGAAATTCTTCTGCAGCGTGATAAGTTGCTTCAGCTCAATGAGGAGATTGAGAGTATTAATCAAAGCCGATTGCGGTTTTTTACCAATATCTCTCATGAATTCAGGACTCCGTTAACCCTTATCATTTCCCCCGTAGAGCGTTTGCTGAAAGAGATGCACCTTCCCGGGATGGCCCACGAGTTATTGACATCGGTTCAACGTAATGCTCGCAGACTGAATCTGTTGATTGACCAGCTGTTGATGTTCAGAAAGATTGAGACTGGAAATCTTTCGGTGAGAATAACCAATAGTAATCTTTCATCTTTTATTTCTGAAGTATTTCATGCCTATGATGTGCTCGCCAGACAAAAGAATATTATTTATATAAAGAATGTGGAACTTAAAGGTGACAGTTATTGGTATGATGATGAGAAGCTTGAGAATATTCTGTACAATCTTTTGTCCAATGCTTTTAAATATACTCCTGAGGGTGGAGAGATAAACTTGAAGGTAACGGAACAACATTCGGAAAATCAGAAGCCTTCCCTTTCTATTGAAGTGACCGATACCGGGGTTGGAATTAAAGAAGAGCAAATGGAGAATATCTTTAAAAGGTTCTATCGTACAACCGGTGATAACCTTACAAAAGGTACCGGCATCGGTTTGGCTTTGACCAAAGATCTGGTGGACGTTATGAATGGCTCCATTGTTGTAGCCCGAAACGGTGTTCAGGGAAGTCGTTTTATCGTGACGATACCTTTCAGGAAGGAAGATTTTCCCGGTGCTGAGGTGAATGAACTGCCAACGTATGACTCTGCTGAAATCAACAATAAGGTACAGGTCGTTCTGGATAATATTAAAGAGGAGGAGGTTTTTCTGGGCTTGAATGAAGACGGAAATACCGATGAGGTTACTGTACTGATTGTAGAAGACAACAAAGAACTCGCATTATTTATTGCCAACTCGTTGAGTGGTCCGTATCATGTGCAGGTAGCTGAAAATGGGAAAATCGGTTACGATATGGCTCGTAAGAATCCACCTGATTTGATTATTTCGGATGTGATGATGCCCGAAATGGATGGTATTGAGATGTGTCGTCAGATAAAAAATAATCTCTATACAAGTCATGTTCCGGTTATCATGTTGTCGGCAAAGGCATTGCTTGAAGATCAGTTACAGGGGTTACAGTTTGGAGCTGATGACTATATTTCCAAACCTTTCAATCTGGATATTCTGAAGGCGAAAGTTCACAATGTCATTGAGACACGTCGAAAAATCAGAAGTCTTTTTACTGCCCGGGCAGATATCCCCCAGGTAAATCAGGAAAGCGAGTCTCTGGATGATAAGTTTTTGTCCAAAGCATACGATGTGCTGGAACAGTCCTACAGCAATCCGGATTTTAGCGTAGAGATGTTTTCAGACAGTATGTTTGTGAGTCGATCATTGCTTTACAAGAAACTTAAAGCTTTGGTGGACTTGTCGCCCAACGACTTTATTGCCATTTACAGACTGAAGAAAGCTCGTCCGCTCATCTTGTCTAAAGAGATGTCGGTGAGTGAGGTGGCTTACAGTGTCGGGTTTAACGATCCCAAGTATTTTAGCCGTGTGTTTAAGAAGTTTTTTAAGAAGACACCAAGTGAATATCTGGAATAGGTACTTTGTTTTCGGCTATGCCAGATTGGACTTTGCACAATTTCCTGGTTTTTGTTCATTAAAGTGATTGTGCGACTATTCTCTTGCCTGTCTTATGTATAAGGCAGGTCAAAATAGTATGATCCAATATCAAGAAATATCTATAATTCCTACGATAATCAAGAATATCGATAATTTAGTCGATAAATAGTCATATCGACTTAATAGTCTATATTTTTGACAATCTTATTTATTTGTTTTATCTTTGATTTTAACCGTAAATAGAGATACTGCTCAAATCAGCAGACTCGATTATAAAATTTAAAGCGAATGAAACAAGTATGATATTTTTTAAGCATAAATATCACCATAGAATATGTTTAAAAAATATTATGTGAGAGCGAAGCGGTTTTATTCGTTCTTAAATTTTTAATTAGTGCCCGTCCATAAACTAAGCGTTTTTCCCGTGTTTGAACTAGAAAGTTCAAATTCAAGGCGTGTGAAAAATCTAAACCGCAGTCCCGAAGTAGCTTTTGTAAGGTTTTTTAAACAAAAAACCAACAAAAAGCACAATCGGGATGAGGATTTAGATTTTGAGCAACAACGCAGAAGTTAGACTTTATAGACAAACACTAATTAGTTTTTCTATCAGATAAATACAAAGTTTCAAGCGAATGAAGGCTGTTATCACAGGCGATGTTATTGGCTCCAGGAAAAGTAAGAGTTTTGAATGGGTTGATTCATTAAAATCCGTTCTTTCTCTTTACGGGGAAACGCCTGGGGATTGGGAGATTTTCAGGGGTGATAGTTTTCAGTTGATGCTTGATGCTGATACGGCAATGCTTGCTGCTTTTCACATCAAGGCAGTGATGCGGGCTGCAGCTTCACTGGATGTTCGTATGGGTATTGGTGTTGGGACAGTAAAACATCAGGCGGTGAAAATCACAGAATCAAATGGAGAGGTTTTTGTGTTTTCGGGCGGTTGTTTTGAATCCCTGAAGAAGCAGACATTGGGTTTAAGAACAATGGATGGCTCTTTGGATAAAGCTTTGAATATTATGCTTGGTCTGGCTTTACTGACCGTAAACGATTGGAGCGCAGCGGTCGGACGGGTTATAAGTTCCAGAATAGAACATCCGGAGAAAAACCAACAAGAACTGGCGGTCTTACTCGAAAGATCCCAAAGCAGCATTAGTGATGCCCTTAAAAGGGGCGGTTGGGATGAAATGATGCTGCTTGAAGAATATTATCGTGAACAAATATCCTGCTTATGATAACCCTGGCCCTGAAGCTATTGATTGTCCATTTTTTGGCTGATTTTGCACTGCAACCCGACAGTTGGGTGGCTGCCAAAAACAAAAAACAGCAAAAGTCTCCCTTCTTGTATTACCATATCGGGATTCATGTGCTGCTTTTATTGGTTGTTTTTCAATTTGACTGGAGCTATTGGCTTCTGTTTTTGGTGTATACCTTAAGTCATTTTATTTTCGATCTGGTAAAACTATTTCTGAATGGGCGATTGAATCCGCGTTTTCTATTTGCAATCGACCAAATGGCACATCTGATTGTAATTTTTCTATTGGTCGGGTTTTATAATTCTTTCAATATTGATTGGAATACACTGATTTCTCCCGGCATATTGCTGTTTATCGCTACTTTTCTTGCGCTTACTTCCGTATCCTCTGTCATCATCAAACAGATGATGAGTCGCTGGAATGTGCAATCACTGGAAAATGATGAATCTTTAAAGAACGCAGGGAAATACATTGGGATGTTGGAGCGGTTGTTTATTTTCGGATTTATACTGCTACATCAGTGGCAGGCTATTGGTTTTCTTATAGCTGCCAAATCTATTTTCAGGTTCAGTGACCTCTCCCGGGCCAAGGACCGGAAGCTTACAGAGTATATGATTATTGGAACTTTTATTAGTTTTGGACTGGCAATACTTATAAGTGTTTTGTATTTGTATGTGGCGGATGCTCTTTAGTTTTGGAGGGTTATAGTTAAATCTGTATTTGTTGTTTTGATGAAATATTGTTTCCTCATTTTTCTCTTTTTAATGATCTCGTTTTCGGTTTTTGCTCGACCTGAAATCGATTCTCTTTTTCATGCGCTGGATGAGGTAATCGAAAGAAAACACGAGTTTGAGAAGGATAAAAAAGACGAAATTGAAAACCTTTCAAATCAGCTGAGGACAGTGAAAACAGGCTCCATGGAAGAGCGGTTTTCGGTGACAGAGCAATTGCATCAGGCTTATTTTACTTTTAATTATGATTCGGCCCTGCTTTATTCGCGGCAATTGCTTGAAATTGCCAACAGGTCAGGCCAGAAAGATATGATTGCCCGTGCCCAATTACGAATGAACGAAACACTTCTGGCCTCCGGACTTTTTGCTGTGGTTAAAGATTCTCTGGAGAAGATCTCTTTACCTGACCTGAGCGATAGCTTGCGTGCAAAGTATCATTATATGAATGCCCGGTTGTACATAGATATGAGTAATTATTACCAACGTCCTTTTTATTCCGAAAAGTTCGGTCAGTTGGTAACTGCTCATCTCGATTCTGCAGTTTATTGGGCAAGAAAGGAATCCAGGATCTGGTACTCACTCAGGGGATTAAGATTCATCTGGCGATTGGAATACCAGGAAGCCGAAGAAGTTTTTCATGATTTGTTCACCAATTTTGAAGTGGGAGGCCGGCAATATGCTGTTGATGCTTCTACTTTTGCTTTCGTTTTTCGACAGTTGGGGCAACCGCAAAAGGAGCTGGAGTGGCTGCTAAAGGCAGCTATCAGTGATATTAAGCTCGCCAATAAGGAGACGGTGGCACTTCGCATCATTGCTAACCGGCTGTTTGATCAGGGCGAAATTCAGAAAGCAAGCCACTACCTGAATGTGGCGATTGAGGATGCCCGTGGTTATGGTGCCATACAGCGCGAATTACAAATTTCCCAGATACAACCGCTTGTGGAAGCTGCAAAACTGGATCTGATTGAAAAGCAGAAATCCAGAATTCAAAATTTTGCATTGGCGCTTTCTGTGTTGTCTTTTCTAATTATTTTGACGCTGATTTTGTTGATGCGTCAATACAGAAAAATCAAAAGAGTTAAAGACAAACTGCATCTTTCCAACCGTGCACTTTCTGAAACCAATGTCCAGTTGCGGGAAGTGAATCTTATTAAGGAAGAGTATATTGCCTTTTTCTTCAAAACCAATTCCGACCTTATAGAAAAACTGGACAAATACAGACAGGCAATAGACAATAAGCTGGCTTTGAATAAAGTTCAGCAAATTGGGTCCATCATTACCCGTTCGGATATCAAGCGGGAACGAGAAGCGCTTTTCCGTGATTTCGATGCCGGTTTTCTGAATATTTTTCCTGATTTTATTGCCCGGTTCAATACTCTTTTCAAGGAGGAAGACCGTGAGTTGCCTGAGAGCAGTAAGCACCTTAATACAGATATGCGCATTTTTGCATTGATACGTTTGGGAATATCTGACACAGATAAGATGGCCCATATCCTCAACTACACCGTCAATACCATCAATACCTACAAAACCAGAATCAAGAATAAATCCATAGTCCTTAATGAGGATTTTGAAAAAGAGATTCTGAAAATTCAATCAATCTGACTCCGAAAATTAATCAGACATCCTCCTTTTTTGTTAATTAGTGTGTCAAAACCTCAAGAAATACTGCGAAATTCCATTATATTTTTTAGCTTGTTTTTCCTGGTTGGGTAAATGTTAATCTCCATATGGTCAGATGTTTGTTGTGTTTGAGGGGCCGTGAACTTGTTATATTCTCCTTATATTTTTTGATTGTCATTCTTTCCTTTAGCACATTTGCTTTGCTGAAATAAATCTGGTTTATGCAACCATTTTGTTGAATCCAATTTTAATCAAATGAAAAAAAAGTCAACTATTCTAATTCAGTTTCTTCTGATTTCATTTATTGCGTCCGCATGTGAAAATGATACACATGAAAGACCAAAGCCTACTGAAACAGAAGTCCCTCAACCCGTCCAATACGGAACTCCTTTCGAAAACATCCCTGAAACCCCCGATATTGCCATGTATGAGGTGAACCTGAGGGCTTTTAGCCAGACAGGAAACCTTAGTGGGGTGACAGAAAAACTGGATTCCCTCAAAAAGCTGGGCATCAATGTGGTTTGGCTTATGCCCATTTATCCAACTGGGGATGAGAAGAGTGTAGGCTCACCCTATGCTGTAAAGGATAATATAGATATTCATGAGGATTATGGAACTCTTGCCGATTTGAGAGAGCTGGTTGACGGAGCACATCAGCGCAATATGGCGGTAATTCTTGACTGGGTAGCCAATCATACTGCCTGGGACCATCAATGGATTGATGAGAATCCTTCCTGGTATGTGACGGATGATAACGGGAATATTATTATTCCTCCCGGCACCGGATGGGAAGATGTGGCTGAGCTAAATTTCAATAATAACAATATGCGTTCTGAAATGATCAGTGCAATGAAATATTGGGTTCTTGAGGCAAATGTGGATGGTTTTCGGTGCGATTATGCCCACGGGGTCCCGGATGATTTCTGGAAGCAGGCTATTGATACGCTACGCAGCATCCCGAATCGGGACATCATTATGTTTGCTGAGTCGGAGCGCAAAGAATTGTTATCACAAGGTTTCGACATGATGTTCGGATGGCGTTTTTATACCGGATTGAAAGAGACCTTTAGTGAAGGGGAATCCACTGTTGCTATTGTGGAAGCCCATGAAGAAGAATATCGTGGACTTTCAACCGGAAAGCATGTGCTTCGATGGACTTCCAATCATGATCAAAACGCCTGGGAAACTACTCCCATAGATCAGTTTGAGAATGAGGATGGAGCTATGGCAGCCTTTGTTATTACTGCTTATATGGGCGGTGTACCTCTGATTTACAGCGGGCAGGAGGTTGGTTTTCCCGAGCAGCTCTCTTTTTTTGAAGGCAATGCCAATAAAATTGACTGGGGCATTAATGCAGCTTACAAGGTAGAATATGAGCAGGTATTAAACTTTCGTCAGGAGAGTTCCGCATTGCGACATGGTGATTTGACCAATTACAACTCCACCGATGTTATGGCATTTGAAAAAACTGTGGATGAGGAGTCTGTTTTTGTTTTGGTGAATGTCCGGAATCAAGCGGTATCTTATGAAATCCCGGAATTATTTCAGGAATCTGTTTGGCAGAATGCCTTTACAGAAACCGCGACAAGATTTGGGAGTAATGTGGAATTGGCTCCTTATGAGTGTTTGATTTTGAGGAAGTAATCGATTTCCTTTTACATACAATGGATCTAAAATAGCAACATCATGAAAAAAACTTTTGAACATGGGCAACGGGTTCTTTTTGCCGTGTCATTTATCCTTGTTTTATTAATTTCGGGATGTGGTTCGGGGCCACAAAACTCAGGGGAGGTTACTTCTCCTGATGGTCGTATGTTTTTGGTTTTTAACTTGAAAAACGACAGTGCCTGTTATGCGGTATTCCGCGATGGAAATCCTGTGATTAACAACTCTCAACTTGGAATCAGTCTTGATGAAATGGTCGATTTTGCCGGTAATTTTACCATTGATGGTTTTGAGACCAGCTCATTTTCTGAAACCTGGGAGCAACCCTGGGGCGAGAAACGTGAAATTCTCAATGAATACAACGAGTTGGTCGTTCATCTTTCGGTGAAAGAATCGGGACCGGAAAAGCTTGACATTGTTTTTAGGGTTTTCGATGACGGAGTGGCTTTTCGGTATGTTTTTCCGGAGCAGGAAGGCCTGAAAGAGTTTAAAATTATGGATGAGCTCACGGAGTTTAATTTTACCGCCAATCATGATGTCTGGTGGCAACCTGCATATCGTCCCGATCGTTATGAATATCTTTACAACAAAAGTCGCCTCCAGGAAGTGGCTGATACGATGCATACACCTCTGACCATTGAAGCCGGTGATGACTTGTATATATCTGTTCATGAAGCGGCACTTACCGATTATGCTTCCATGACCCTTTTTCATAAGGGAAGCAACAAACTGGAGTGCGATTTGGTACCCTGGTCTGATGGAGTGAAGGTTTATGCCGAAGCACCATTCTCAACGCCCTGGAGAACTATTCAGATTGGTGAAACTTCTGGAGATTTGATTGAATCTTATATGATTCTGAATTTGAATGAACCCAATTGTCTGGAAGATGTTTCGTGGATTAAACCGGCCAAATATGTGGGGATCTGGTGGGAGATGCACATCAATAAAAGTACGTGGGGGCAGGGACCTAATCATGGTGCTACAACCGCAAATGTGAAGAAATACATTGATTTTGCGGCGGAAAATAACTTTGGCGGAGTTTTGGTAGAGGGTTGGAACCTGGGCTGGGATACTGATTGGTGGAATGATGGAAACGGTTTCAATTTTACCACTCCTTATCCCGATTTCGACATTAAAGAGATTACCGATTATGCAGCATGCAGAGGAGTTGAGCTGGTAGGTCATCATGAAACCGGTTGCGCCGTGGAGAATTATGAAGCTCAAATGGAGGATGCCTATGCTTTTTATGAAAAATATGGTGTCAATTATATCAAATCTGGTTATGTTAACCCACGTGGGATGAACAGCAAGGAGTGGCATCATAGTCAGTTTGGGGTACGTCATTACCGCAAGGCTTTGGAAACAGCTGCAAAGCATCAGATCATGCTCGATGTGCACGAGCCTATCAAAGCTACCGGAATTCGTCGTACCTATCCTAATATGATGACGCGTGAAGGCTCTCGAGGTATGGAGTTCAATGCCTGGGGGCCTGATGGCGGGAATCCTCCCGAACATGAGACGATTCTGCCCTTTACCCGCTTGCTGGGAGGCCCCATGGATTTTACCCCCGGTATCTTTAATATTGCACTGCCGGAGAATCCTAACAATCAGGTAAATACTACGCTTGCTAAGCAATTGGCCTTGTATGTTGTTATTTACAGTCCTTTGCAGATGGCTGCCGATTTGCCTGCGAATTACGAGGAACAGCCGGCATTCCAGTTTATCAGGGATGTTCCGGTGGATTGGGAAGATACAAGGGGCTTGAATGGTGAGATTGGGGAATATGTGACCATTGTCAGGCAGGATCGTAATTCGGAAGATTGGTTTTTGGGAAGCATTACCAATGAGCAGGAACGATCATTGACCGTTAGTCTTGACTTTCTTGATCCGGATACCAAATACAAAGCTGTTACTTACAAAGATGGTGCTGAGGCCCACTACAAAGATAATCCGCTGGATATACGCATTGAAGAAAAAGAGGTGGCTGCCGGGATGTCCATTACTCTGCACTTGGCTGCAGGAGGAGGGCAGGCAGTTCATTTCTCGAAATTGAAATAAACCAATTTTTATCTTGTGTATACCTAACCTGATTAATTCATAAATTATCTATTACAATGTTCAACTACTTGCTAAATTCAGGCGTCCTCAATAAAACTGACTCGAAAATAGTTCACTATTTCCTTCATCAATTTTCTCTGCGGTTGGCAGAATTTATTGATATTTGAACATCTCATAACGAAGATTCATGAATAAATCAGGCTAATAGATTGTTTTACCAGTATTAATTGCTGCGCAATTATTTTTTTGTTGTCCACGAATTATTCGAATTCCACGAATTATTCACACTGATGGTGCGAATTTAAACGGCATCGCCGTTAAAAAAAAGCTTAACACAGCTTTTATAATCGTTTAATTCGTGGACCCAAAAGACAAGAAATGGCTTTCGCCATTTTTGTCTTTAATAACATCGAAATCAACATTGAGGTACACACTAATACGATGAAACAATAATCAATAACCTACTGGTCAAAGGCCAATTTTTCCTAAAAACGGCTGTCTTCAAAAATTCCTTTATTTTTGCTGCAACAAATAAATTCATTGTTATGTCTGAAAAGATAAATCCGGATTCACTGTCCGTTATTCCCACCGAAACTCAAAAGCGAATGGCTCGTTACGCTAAGGCTCTGGGGCACCCGGTTCGAGTTTACATTATGCAGTTGTTGGGCAGTCAGTCTTGCTGTTACAGTGGAGATCTCTCCCAGGAATTACCGATTGCCAAATCCACACTCTCGCAGCACCTTAAGGAGTTGAGAGATAGTGGTTTGATTCAGGGCGAAATAGAGGCTCCCCGCGTTAAATATTGTGTCAGCAAAGAAAATTGGGAAGAAGCAAAAAAAATGTTCAAAGATTTTTGGTCCCTCTGATTTTTTTATATTTTTGTTCGTGGTTTTACGAACAACGAACAATTAATTTTTAGAAAGATTAAAATCTATGGACATTAAAGTATTAGGTACAGGGTGCCCTAAGTGTAAGACACTTGAAAAATTGACCCGTGACGCAGTGGAAGAATTAGGCCTTGATGCCAATATTGCGAAAGTGGAGGATATCATGGACATCATGCAGTATAATGTGGCGAAAACGCCCGCATTGGTTGTGGATGGGAACGTACTGATTAAAGGAAGTCTGCCCTCCTATGACGCTTTGAAAAAGATGTTGAGCTAATTCAGCCTTAAAACTATAGTCATTATGAAAAAGAAATTAAGTACGTTTTCTGTCTTTATGTTGCTGGCCATTGTTTCAGTAGCAGCACAATGTTGCAATTCATCAGCCCAAAAAAGTGACAACAACGAAAGTGAGTCAGTTGCAACTACAGAAGCTTCCGATGTTGAAGTTTATTATTTTCATGCAACTCGTCGATGTGCCACTTGTCAGGCTGTGGAAGATGTTACCAAAGAGGTTTTAGCTGAGAAATACGGCGAAGATGTTTCTTTCAAGTCTATCAATCGGGAAGAAGAAAAAGATCATCCGTTGATTAAAAAGCACAATGTGAGTGGTCAGACATTGCTCATTATTAAAGGCGACATGGTGGAAAATCTTACCAACTATGCCTTTATGAATGCACGGACCAATCCTGAAAAGCTGAAAAGTAAAATTGAAGAGACGATTGAATCCCTCTAAAAGATATTTTTCATGGAATTGTTACAAAACCTCCTTGAAAATACAGAGCTTCCGTTGCTTACCGCATTTTTACTTGGGCTGATGACTGCCATCAGCCCTTGTCCTTTGGCCACTAATATTACGGCCATCGGGTTTATCAGTAAAGATATGGAGAGCCAGAAGCAGGTTTTCATTAATGGATTGGTTTACACGCTTGGTCGAAGTGTCTCCTATACTGGAATCGGATTGTTGTTCTTTTTTGGAGCCAGTCAGTTTGAGTTTGCCGGTTTTATTCAGGAATGGGGCGAAAAAGTGATTGGTCCGGTGTTGATATTAATTGGTCTCCTGATGTTGGGCATTATCAATATTAAGATTCCGGGTCTCGGCTCTATTTCTGATAAAATGCAAGACCAATCGGGAAAAGGTTTCTGGGGCGTCTTGCTGCTGGGAATTGTTTTTGCACTGGCATTTTGTCCTTATAGCGGTGTGCTTTACTTTGGGATGCTTATTCCCATGACTGTTTCCAGTGTAAGCGGACTTTATTTACCAATCATCTTTGCTCTGGGAACCGGTATTCCGGTCATTGTTTTTGCGTGGCTCATAGCATTCTCGGTAGGATCAATCGGGAGTACCTATAATAAATTAAAGACCTTTGAAATCTGGTTTCGCCGGGTAGTCGCTGCTTTGTTTATCGGTGTTGGGGTTTATTATACGGTTTTGTTGCTGCTGTAAAATAAGTCGCCCTTTTTTTGTGGATATTGTTCGTAAAATTACGAATGATTCAAGGTTTAGAGACTGGGGCTAAGGCTGAGGTTAAGGCTGAGATTGAGTTTGACGTTTCAAAAACAAAAAACTATTTCCGCTATCTTCTGCCCCCTTTGAAGGGAAGCCTCCGACACATAATTTGTGCCCGTCTATAAAGTCGGGAAAAATTTTAATTGGAGCTGTGTCGGTTCAGGAAGTTGCGTTTGCAAAGCCTGCCCCATCCTTCGGGGAAGCAAACGTGACTTTTTGGACAGACGCATAATTAGAGTCTGTCCATAAACTAAGCGTTTTTCAAGTGTTTGAGATAGAAAGTTCAAATTCAAGGCGTATGAAAAAACTAAACCGCAGAATACTAATGTATTTGAGGATTTAGATTTTGAACAACAACGCGGAAGTTGGACTTTATAGACAAACACTAATTAGTAAAGACGCACGATCGTGCGTCTCAACTCAGAACCCCAAAGTCCTTCCATAGGATTTTGGGATCCAAAACTTAAAATCATGGAAATAAAAAAAGAACTAAAAATATTAGGCTGGATTATAGCAGTATTTCTTTTTGCCTTTTTTATGCCATTGGACAGTGCCCGTTTTCAGGAAGCCATCATGGCTACCTTCGACCTGACCAAATGGTATGCGCAGGAACATGTGATACTATGTTTGTTGCCTGCTTTCTTTATAGCCGGGGTAATTGCTGTATTCGTTAGCCAGGGTGCGGTGATGAAATACTTCGGCGCCAAAGCAAAAAAATGGGTGGCTTATACCGTAGCATCGGTTTCCGGAACCATTCTGGCTGTTTGTAGTTGTACGATACTGCCGCTTTTTTCTAGTATTCATAAACGGGGTGCCGGATTAGGACCTGCCATTGCTTTTTTGTACAGCGGCCCTGCTATCAATATCCTGGCCATTATTCTTACTGCCCGTATTTTAGGAATTGAAATGGGGATTGCCCGAATCATTGGTGCAGTGGTTTTTGCCGTAGTAATCGGTTCTGCAATGTCGCTCATTTATCGCAAGGAAGAGAAAGTAAAGCGGGAAGAGCAGTTGAATTTTCCTGATGTCCCGGAAGAACGTCCCATGTGGCAAACGGCCTTTCACTTTTTTACGCTGGTACTGATTTTGGTTTTTGCCAACTGGGGAAAACCCGGTGATGATGTGACCAGTGGTGGTTTTTACTGGTTGTGGGCCAATAAGTGGTACATTACCTCTTTCTTTTCTATATTATTAGTTTTCTCACTTATTTTTATTCTGAAACTGAGATGGCAGTATGTAGCACTTGGTGTTATTGCAACTGCCGCATCAGCTTTTCTGACCACTTCGCCACTTGTGCCGATGGTAGTTGGTATTGCAGCTTTGAGTATTATTACACTTACCGATAAAAAACATGACGAAAACCGGGAGTGGACAATGTCTGCCTGGGACTTTACCAAACAGATTATGCCACTTCTGGCTATTGGTGTGGTAACAGCCGGTTTTTTACTGGGTTCTACGCATGACGATACTGCTATGGCCGGAATTATTCCCGAAAGCTGGATTACCTCATTGGTTGGTGGTAATTCATTGTTTTCCAACTTTTTTGCCTCTATTGTCGGTGCGTTCATGTATTTTGCAACTCTTACCGAAGTCCCTATTCTGCAGGGATTGATGGCTGCAGGAATGGGAAAAGGTCCCGCTTTGGCACTGTTGCTGGCCGGACCGTCATTGTCATTACCCAACATGCTGGTGATTCGAGGGGTGATGGGAACGCAAAAAACTTTGGTTTATATCGGACTTGTGGTGGTTATGGCTACCGTCTCAGGGCTTCTTTTCGGAACCTTTTATTAGTATTATATTAAGCTTGAAAATCTTTGTAAGGAATTGATAGATGAAAACGGAATTAATGCAAAGGTTTAGAAAGTAACTGACTTCGCTGAAATAGGAAAATTCGGTGTGATGATGACTCCCGCTTTGGTTGTGGAAGGAAAAGTACTGTCACAAGGGAAAATTTCTACCAAAATCACTTTAAAAAATTGGCTGGAAGATGGAAAATGAAGCGATAAAAAAAACCAGACCGAATGTTGCAATATTAAAGCCGGAAAGCTGGTGTTATGAGAATACAGGAATTTCACATCGAAGGGGTCAGGCATATCAGTCCCGAAGAGGCTTTTACGTTGCTTGACAACCCGGATACAATCTTAATTGATGTACGCGAAAGTTATGAAACCGATATTGACTGGATTGATCATGACCGGGTTGAATACCATCCCATGTCGGTTTTCATAGAACGCCTGGAAACTATTTATAAAGAACAAACAATTATTGTGGTGTGCCGTGCCGGAGTGCGAAGCAGCAAAATCGTCAACTTGCTAAACCGACAGGGATATCCGTCGGCATTTAATCTCGATGGTGGCATTTTGGCTTGGAAAGCCAAAGGTTTTCCATGGGATAGCATTATCGATTCAGGGAAAGGATGTAATTGTACCGGAGGATGTAACGGGTGTTGATTTGTCTAATGACCTATTATAAAACCTGGATTCTTCCGACGCTTGTAATCAACGACCGGAATGTGGCCAGAGGTTATGTGCCGGATGCTAAAGTATTTAGAACCATTATCAAAGCTGCCAGAAGCGAAGTTCCGGCAAAAATAAGTTTCAGTTTCTTGGATGGGATTTTTACCGTCATGTGTGTCCCCAAATAGCCTCCAATAGCACCTGCAATTGCCAGCGGAAAAGCCAGTGACGGGTCAAAATGACCAGTGCTCATGTGTCCCAGGAAACCAGCTGTAGCAGTTATCATCACCAGAGTGGTGGAGGTGCCAACAGCGATGTGCATGGGGACGCCCACGCCAAGAACCATCAACGGAACCAGGAACGAACCGCCAGAAATGCCCACCATTCCCGAAACAAAGCCGGTGATGAGCACAATTGGGATAAAGATGAACAGGTTGATGTGATAAGTGATTGCTCCCGATCTTAGTTTAACCCTGAATTTGCTGTTTTGTTTTGGACCTTCCTTTACCGGTTTCAGCATTAAAATGGAGGCAATGGCAATAAACACGGCAAAAATAATTTTCAGCATTTGGCTGCCAAACACGTCTGAAAAAAATCCACCCAGAAAGGCCGAAACCAGTGTTATTCCTCCGATATGCAGCACCAACTTCCAGTCGGTAACCTTTTTTTTGCCAAAAAAGAACGTGGCTGTCACTGAAGATGCAATCAGGATAAACTGGCCGGTTGTAGCAGCTTCGTGCATTGCAATGCCCGTCAGGGCCAGGGTGAGGACATAAAAGTTTCCTCCCCCCCGGCCGGTTGTTGTCATGAGCGCCGCAATGCCAAATATTATCAGGCCTAATATCCAGATACTCATAGCGCTATTGGTTTAGATGTTTGTAAATTTTCCCGGGCATCAGGGCCTGGAAAAGTTTTGTGTAACCACCTTCCAAAATCCTTACCTGCTCAAATCCTTTGCTCTTCAGGTAAAGAAATATCATGACACATCGGACGCCTGAAGAACAAAAAACACCTAAGAATTTGTCTTTAGGAATTTCTTCAATTCTGGAAGGAATCTCATGTGCCGGGATTTCGAGTAAATCAACGTGGTGTTTAAGGGGGAATTGTACTGTCTCCATTTCCTCTTTCGAACGGACATCTAACAGCAATGCTTTTTCGGTTTTCAGGAATGCTTCCGGCTCAACTTTATGTTGGCCGGTTGCAAAATACTGGAAATCCATGGTTTGGATGGTTTTTTCTAATTCGTTCATTTTTATCTTAATTTGGTTTTTGATTCTATCCTGAACTATTCATAAATTATCTATTACAATGTTCAACTACCGGCTAAATACAGGCGTCCTCAATAAAATTGACTTGAAAATAAATTATTATTCCCTTCATCAATTTTCTTTGCGGTTACCCGTATTTATTGGTATTTAAACATCTCATGACGAAAACTTATGAATAGACCAGGCTATATTTCTTTTGCACTGCATTGAACCTTTTTACATTCATCCGGGCAACCAGTTATTTTCCTGGCGCAACCTATAAAATCAAACAAACATGGTATTGTTAATTGATAATAAACCGTATTTCGTTCTTTGGTTCCTTTGATGAGTTTATATCTTTTTAATAAATCCAGATGTTTGGACATGGTAGATATGTCAATTCCAACCATTTCCGCAAGTTGTGACACGGAATAGGACCTTTTTTTTATGGATTGAAGGATGAAAAGTCTTGTGGGGTGTGATAAAGCTCGAAAAATATCGGCTTCATTTTGATATTGGTTAACAATGTCTTGGTTCATAATATTTTCGCTTTGTAATTGTTAGGGGCTTAACCCTGACAATTCGTGTTTTTTTGGCAAAATTTTATTTGCCACTTTCTGTAAAATTATTGCCTCAAGAACTCCGGTGGTTTTGATTTTTTTCAGCTTTAAAATTCATTTGGTGCTGGTTGGTTTGGCTTTGGTCATAAGATTGGTATCATCTCAGCCTCAGTCTCAACCTTCTTTTACCTGTTTGGTTCCGAATTGTCCGGTTTAGGTCTTAATGTTGTTTTAAACAATTCAGAGTCGAATACTAAATGAACTAATTGGCTAATTTGCCAAATAGGAAAACAAATATATGGATTATATTTAATACTAAGCATCAGGAGTTATTTCTTTGTTGTTCGCTTAAACTTTATGACATTTTTGGTGTTGAAATAAGACTGGATTTAAGTCCCTTAATTAGTGTTTGTCCATGAAGTACCATTTGCATCGTTACGCCTGCCGCCAAAATGCTCGTTTACCCAAGTAAACTCGGTATTTGGCGGCTTCGAAAAGCCCCGATGATATCGGGGCAGGCATTGCAATTGGCACTTTCTGACCTGGCACATGACTTTTTACAAACTTTCCGGACTTTATAGACGGGCACTAATTATAGCCACACGCAATGGATTTTCTGTTTTCCCGGGATTACTCCGGCAAACATTAAGAGACGAATATAAGTAGTGTTCATTTTGGTTTGGTATCCGGAAAATAGACTTAACGAAAAAAAATTTACTTATGAAGATTATCTTAATTGCAATAATATTTTTTTCCCTCTTATCCTGCAATCAGGCAAATCAAAATTCTAAAGAAACCAAAGAATTTCCCCCACAGGGAATGAATCAGAATATAAATTCAGAAGTACAGGTGGATTCAACGGAGAGCGCTGGTCTTGGTGAGGTTGAACCGCAAATCGCAGAAGAAAGCAACTCTGAAGTAATGCTAAACCCGCCTCATGGTGAGCCGAATCACCGTTGTGATATTCCGGTGGGAGCTCCACTGAATTCCGAATCGGAAACTGCAAAAAAAGAATCTGAGGTAATGTTAAATCCACCTCATGGAGAGCCGAATCATCGGTGCGATATTCCTGTGGGCGCTCCGCTGAATTCTCCTGCCGGGACAACCAGTCATCCGGCCAGACCCACTGCAACAGATCTTGCAAATAACCCCATGGCTCCAACCGTGGAAAACGCCAAACGTCTGAATTTACGTCGAAGTTCATCTTCCGCTGCTCCTGCAACAGGAGAAAAACCTCGTATCAATCCTCCTCACGGTCAACCATGGCACAGATGTGATATTGCAGTTGGGAGTCCTTTGCCTTAATTGAAAGATATGAGAAATTATGGCAGCCATATTACCGGTAGGAAATTCTTTCCCTTAGCAATGATTTGTCTGGTTTTGATTATTTCTGGTTGTACAGCATCCCGATATGCCGCAAGCCATAAATCTGCTTCGTGTTCTTGCGCTCATCGTAGATAATTCTTCTAACAATTTAATGGAATGATTTTAAAAAATATGACGTATAATTACGTCTGTTTGTAAATGTGACGTATATTTGCGTCAAATACTTGAGTTATGGTACTTGCAAAAAGCACATTGTTTGATGCTGATTTACAGGATGCAGCCCTCCTGTATAAGGCTTTGGGGCATCCCGCGCGCCTTCAGATATTGGGTTATCTTGCCGAAACCAAAGTGTGCATCACCGGAGATATATCGGAAGAATTGCCACTTAGTCGAACCACTGTCAATCAACATCTGTCGGAATTGAAGAAGGCCGGACTTATTCAGGGACATGTGAATGGTAAGCATACTAATTACTGTCTGAATCCTGAAAAAGTGAAGAAGTTGAAAGAAATGAGTGAGGCATTTTTGAAAGAGATAGATGTGGACAATTTGAAGTGTGGGTGATTCTTATTTTTGGACCGAATCTTTTTTTTTAGTCCCATTTTTTATCCCTTCTCGTTTTTTAATTTCATGTATAAAAATAAAACAGAAGAAATATGAAAATTCTTATTTTATGTACCGGAAACAGTTGTCGCAGCCAAATGGCACACGGCTTTATGCAATCCTTTAATAAAGATTTATATGTACGTTCTGCAGGTACAGAAGCTTCGGGTAAGCTCAATGCCAATGCAGTGAAAGCAATGAAAGAGATTGGTATTGACATAAGTCACCATACTTCTGATTCTGTGGAGAAATATTTGGGAGATGAATGGGATTACGTGATCACTGTTTGTGGAGGAGCCAACGAGAACTGTCCTGTTTTCATGGGAAAAGTGGAGCATCGCCTGCACATGGGCTTTGATGACCCGTCTCATGCTACAGGAACCGATGAATTCATCAGGAGCGAATTTATTCGTGTTCGTGAAGAGATAAAAGAGACCTTTAACAAGTTTTACAAAGAAGAAATAGAACCGCAGTTATGAATCCACAAGATTTGAAGTTGATTGTTCAGGATAAATATGGCAGGATAGCCCAAAAAGGTGGTTCCTGTTGTGGTGAGACTGGTTGTTGTGAAGGGGATGTCGATTATTCAGTGTTCAATGATGATTATTCCGGACAGGAGGGGTACAATAAAGAAGCAGACCTTGGCCTTGGATGTGGTCTGCCAACCGAATATGCAGGCATAAAAGACGGAGACCATGTACTGGATTTGGGCAGTGGAGCCGGCAATGACTGCTTCGTGGCCAGAACTCAGGCAGGAGATAACGGAAAAGTTACCGGGCTGGATTTCACGGATGAAATGATTCATAAAGCCAATGAGAATTTAAAGAAAACAGGCTTTAGGAACATTGAATTTGTGAAAGGTGATATTGAAGAGATGCCACTGCCTGATGCTTCTTTCGATGTGGTGATTAGTAACTGTGTGCTTAATCTGGTACCAGATAAGCAAAAAGCTTTCTCAGAGATATTCAGGGTTCTCAAGCCCATGGGACACTTTTCCATTTCTGATGTGGTGATAAAAGGAAAGTTGCCGGAAGGCCTGAAAAAGGATGCAGAGATGTATGCCGGTTGTGTATCCGGAGCCATTAATAAAGAGGAGTATATTTCCATTGTTGAAAAGCAGGGATTTTCGGGAATAACCGTTCAGAAGGAGAAAGAAATTGTTTTGTCGGATGAAACGTTGCTTTATCATATCAGTCCGAAGGAACTTGAAGCATTTAAGCAATCAGAGAACGGGATTTATAGCATTACACTGTATGCAAAGAAGTAATTGTCAGTCAATTTAAGAAAAGCTCTCTCACAGCTTTGAATCAGAATGATTAAACCTGATTAATTCACAAATTTACCTGTTACAATGTCCAATTATTTGCGAAAAAAAGTGTCCTCATCAAATTTGAAGCAGGAAATAGTGAACTGTTTTCAAGCCAAATTTGATTGCTGTTACTTGTATTTCTTGATATTTGAACATCTCACAACGATAATTCATGAATCGAAGATCGACGAAGTCAATAAATCAGGTTAAGTTGATAAAACTGAAATAAAACTTTGCTTTTTAGCGCATAGGGTAAAATTTATACGTTATGAGTACACAAAAACGAAAAATAGGATTTTTTGAAAAATATCTCACCATTTGGGTTGCCTTGGGCATACTTGGTGGAATAGGTATTGGTCATTTCGCCGGAGATTCCATCGAGATCATCAGCAGCCTGGAAATTGCCAAAGTCAATATTCCGGTTGCTATCCTCATCTGGCTGATGATTTACCCGATGATGCTTCAGGTTGATTTTTCAAGCATTAAAAAAATCGGAAAGCGCCCCAAAGGAGTCGTGCTGACACTTGTTGTAAACTGGCTTATCAAACCTTTTACCATGGCATTTTTTGCCTGGTTGTTCTTTTCTCAGCTTTATCAGGCCTGGATAGAACCCGAAATGGCCGGTGAGTATATTTCAGGAGCCATAATTCTTGGAGCGGCACCCTGTACAGCAATGGTGTTTGTTTGGTCGTATCTTACAAATGGGGATCCTAATTATACGCTGGTTCAGGTTTCTATTAATGATTTGATTATACTGGTGGCTTTTGTACCCATTGTCGGATTGCTTTTGGGTATCACGAATATTTCCATTCCTTATGATACATTGGTGGCCAGTGTATTGATTTTTGTTGTAGTTCCCCTTGTTGCAGGTGTTCTTACGCAAAAGATTCTGCTTAAGAGTCACGGAAAAGAATGGTTTAAAAATGTTTTTCTTCCGAAATTGAAACCTGTAAGTATTGTAGCTCTTCTGGTTACGCTGGTGTTACTTTTCGCTTTTCAGGGGCAGAACATTCTGAATAATCCCTTTATTATTCTTCTTGCGGCGGTGCCTTTGGTTATTCAGACCTATTTTATTTTTTTCATCACCTGGTTTGCCGGTAAGAGGCTGAAATTGTCGCATCCGGTATGTTCTCCTGCAGCAATGATTGGGGCCAGTAACTTCTTTGAACTTGCGGTGGCTGTGGCTATTTCACTTTTTGGGTTGCAATCGCCCGCAGCACTTGTAACTGTGGTAGGGGTACTGGTTGAAGTCCCGGTGATGTTGTCGTTAGTTGCACTGGCGAATAAGTGGAAATATTAACCAAAGTGTAAGATTATAATATAGCCGGAAAGCGCAAAGCAATTCATCGTTTGGTTGGCGCTTTTTTCATTACTTTTGTTGAATTGATGTATTATTTTGAGATTTATCGCTCAGAAATAGAAAATGATAAAAAAAATCCAGCAATCATTTGATCAGTTTAATATACTAAAATACGTTGTCAAGTGGTTCTTACTGACAATTCCGGTTGCTCTTGCCTCAGGTTCTCTGGTGGCCTTGTTTCTTTTCTTACTTGAAAAAGCGACTCATTTGCGATGGGAAAACGGATGGCTGATTTACCTGTTGCCTGTTGCCGGGATCTTAATCGTCGCACTTTATCGGTTTAAAGGGAAGAATGCTGAAGCCGGAAACAATCTGGTGATGGATGAGATTCACAAACCGGGAGGTGGAATTCCCGTGCGAATGGCTCCCTTTGTGCTGATAACGACGGTTGTAACTCACTTGTTTGGCGGATCGGCCGGCCGTGAGGGTACAGCCATTCAGATTGGTGGGAGTATGGCTCACTGGTTGGGAAAGATCTTTAAATTGAATCAGGGTGATTTCAGGATTTTGTTGATCTCAGGGATGGCCGCGGGTTTTGGCGGGGTGTTTGGAACTCCTGTTGCCGGAACTATTTTTGCCCTGGAGGTTATGGCTATTGGACGTATCAAGTACGATGCATTGTTACCTGCTTTCTTTGCTTCGGTGATGTCGCATATCGTCTGTACAGCTTATGGAATCACACATACGCATTATCAAATTGATTTCCATGAGGCCGTTACTTCAGGAACTTCTTTTTTACATTTTGATTTATCGCTGTTATTATGGGTGATACTGGCGGGTATCTTTTTCGGATTGGCAAGTTTTGGATTTTCCGAGTTATCGCATCAAATCAAGCATTTTGCCAATAAGTATATTCAACAAAAATTCCTAATACCCGTGATTGGAGCAGCACTGGTTTTAGGAATCTCATTTTTGTTAGGGACGCGCGACTATCTGGGATTGGGCGTTTATTCTCCCGACGGGGATGGAGTTTCCATTGTAAATTCCTTTAAAATCGGAGGAGCCGATACATTCAGTTGGTTTTGGAAACTATTGCTGACAGCAATTACCCTGAGTACCGGATTTAAGGGGGGAGAAGTGACTCCTTTGTTTTTCATCGGGGCCACTCTGGGTAATTCCATTGCTATGATCACGGGCAATCCTGTCCCGTTATTTGCTGCGATTGGTTTTATTGCGGTTTTTGCCGGGGCTACCAACACCCCAATGGCTTGCACCATTATGGGTGTGGAATTGTTTGGAGGTGAACATATTCTTTATTTTGCCGTAGCTTCTTTTGTCGCGTATTACTTCAGTGGGCATTCGGGGATTTACAGTTCTCAAAGGATCGATATTTCCAAGGGAGATATCGATCCTTCTATTGAGAGGGGTTCTACCTTGAAAAGTGCTCGAAAAAAGAAGATGAATCGGTAGTATGGTTTTTGTAAATTTGTTGTTTTTAATGATGAAAGTACTATTGTATTGCTGTTTTGAACTCTATTTTTTCTACTTTTTCACGAGCTGATTTTTCTCTTCTGATAATTTATAAAACGTTTAAAAACAAGGTTTCTGTCGCATTTGAAGTAGGTTTGGGATCAATCAAATCTTTATGAATAACTACTTTTTATACGCGCATTATTTTTCTTTGTACATTTCCCTTTATCTTGCCAAACTCTAAAACACAAACAAATAAAAACTACTATGAAAACGATTAAATTGGTATCTCTTTTGCTTCTATTTGCTATGGCTGCAAATAGTCAGGAGAAAAAGGCCATCTATCTTGACGACACCAAACCTATTGAAGACCGTGTTGAAGATGCTCTTTCACGTATGACGCTGGACGAGAAAATTGCCATTGTCCATGCACAATCAAAATTTAGCTCACCCGGAGTCGCCCGCCTGGGAATTCCGGAACTATGGATGACTGACGGGCCTCATGGTATTCGTCCCGAGGTTCTTTGGGATGAATGGGAGCAGGCAGGGTGGACCAACGACTCTTGTATTGCATTTCCGGCGCTTACATGTCTGGCCTCAACATGGAACGAGGATTTGTCTCTGCTTTACGGACAATCCATTGGTGAGGAAGCCCGTTACCGTGAAAAGGATGTGTTGTTGGGACCTGGAATTAATATCTATCGCTCTCCGCTCAATGGCCGTAACTTCGAATATATGGGGGAAGATCCTTACCTGGCTTCGCAAATGGTCGTTCCTTACATTAAAGGGGTTCAGCAAAATGGTGTAGCAGCCTGTGTAAAGCACTATGCGTTGAATAATCAGGAGACAGATCGTCACACCATTAATGTGAATGTGGACGATCGTGCTTTATACGAAATTTATCTTCCTGCTTTTAAAGCTGCTGTTCAGGAAGGAGGCGCCTGGGCCATTATGGGGTCATATAACCGGTATCAAAATCAACAGGGATGCCACAATGAGCGTCTCCTTGTCGAAATTCTCCGCAACGAGTGGGGCTTTGACGGAGCTGTAGTTTCCGACTGGGGGGGTGTTCACAATACGATGGAGGCCATTAAAAACGGACTCGACCTGGAATTCGGTACCTGGACAGACGGACTGACCATGGGAGCTACCAACTCTTACGACAATTATCATCTCGCCAATCCTTATCGGGAATTGATTAAAAAAGGAGAGGTTGGAACAGAAGAGCTGGATCAAAAAGTTCGCAATGTTTTGCGATTGAATTTCCGGACTGCAATGAACCGAAACAAGCCCTGGGGGTCAATGGGAAGCCCTGAGCATGCTGCAGCAGCAAGGAAAATTGCTGAAGAGGGAATTGTGTTACTGAAAAATGAAAAAAACACATTGCCCATTGACTTGAATAAAACCGATAAAATTGCTGTTATCGGTGAGAATGCCATTAAAATGATGACTGTGGGAGGAGGAAGTTCTTCGCTGAAGGCTTTGTATGAAATTTCTCCTTTGGACGGCATGCGAAACCGAGTTGGAGATAAAGCCGAGGTCGTTTATGCACGAGGATATGTGGGGGATGCCAGCGGAAGTTACAACGGGGTGGTTACCGGTCAGAACTTGTCCGACGACCGATCGCCGGAAGAATTGACAAAAGAAGCCCTTGAGGTTGCTCAGGATGCCGACGTGGTGATTTTTGTTGGAGGTCTGAATAAGAGCCAGCATCAGGATAGTGAAGGAGCCGATCGTCTGGGATTGGATTTGCCATACTACCAGGATGAATTGATTCGAAAACTAGCGGATGTCAATAAAAAGCTGGTGGTGGTTAATATCTCGGGGAACGCTGTAGCTATGCCATGGGTGGATGAAGTGCCTGCTATTGTGCAGGGATGGTTCCTTGGATCTGAGACCGGGAGTGCCCTGGCGTCCGTTCTTGTTGGTGATGCCAACCCTTCCGGTAAGTTGCCTTTTACTTTCCCGGTGAAACTGGAAGATAATTCAGCTCATTCTATTGGTGAATTCCCCGGAGAAGACGGGCAAGTTCATTATAATGAAGGCATCTTTGTGGGATATAGATGGCAGGAAAAAGAAAATATTGAACCACTTTTTAGCTTTGGTCATGGGTTGAGTTATACTACTTTCAAGTATGGGAAAGTATCTGCTGATAAAAAAGTGATGATCCCGGAGGGTAAGCTTACTTTCTCGGTAGATGTTACAAATACCGGTAAACGGGAAGGAGCCGAGATTGTGCAGTTGTTTATCAGTGATTTGAAATCTTCGTTGCCTCGTCCTGCGAAGGAATTGAAAGCATTTAAAAAAGTTTCATTGCAACCCGGAGAGACAAAATCAGTCACTTTTACCATCGATAAATCTGCTTTAAGCTTTTTTGATGCAGATACGCATGAGTGGGTTGCCGAATCCGGCGAGTTTGAGGCTCTTGTCGGGGCTTCATCAGCCGAGGTTAAAGACAAAATTAAGTTTGAGCTTAGGTAGATCTCATAGGAAATTCAATCTTCCGTGTTATATTTACACTTTCAAACTAAATAACTAATAAAACCATGAAACGAATTTTTATTTTTTTACTTGCTGTTGCGTTTTTGCAGGCGTGCAACTCTTCACCTCAAAAAAGTGCAGAGCCTGCAATTCCCAAAGATGCAGAGATTGAGCAGAAAGTGGAGGCTTTGCTTAGCGAAATGACTCTTGAAGAAAAAATCGGGCAAATGACTCAGTTGACTATCGACGTATTGGGTGTTCCCGGATCGGTTCATCAAGGTGATTTCCAATTGAGCGAGGCATTGTTGGATACAGTAATTGGAAAATACAAAGTGGGTTCTATTCTAAATACTCCCGGAACCACTGCTCAGACCAGAGATAAATGGCATGAGATCATCAGTAAAATTCAGGAAAAATCTCTGGAGGAAATTGGTATCCCGGCTATTTACGGATTGGATCAGATTCATGGCTCTACCTATATTCTGGATGGTACAATGTTTCCTCAGACACTGAATATGGGGGCAACCTTTAACCGCTCTTTGGTTCATAGAGGTGGAGAGATAACAGCTTATGAAACTAAAGCGGGTAGTGTACCCTGGACTTTTGCACCAACGGTTGACCTTGGGCGTGATGCGCGCTGGCCGCGTATGTGGGAAAATTACGGTGAAGATGCGTTATTGAATGCAGAAATGGCCCACGAAGCTGTTATTGGGCACCAGGGGGATGATCCCAATAATGTTGGTAAAGAGCAAATTGCTGTTTGTATGAAGCATTATATGGGATATGGTGCGTCTGTTTCAGGGAAAGACCGGACTCCTGCAATTATCAGTGAACAACAGTTACGTGAAAAGCATTTTGCCCCTTTCAAGGAAGCCATAGAAGCAGGAGCTTTAAGTGTTATGGTGAACTCTGGTTCTGTTAATGGAGTGCCTGTGCATGCCAGTTATGAATTATTGACTGAATGGCTTAAAGAAGATCTGAATTGGGATGGAATGGTTGTTACCGATTGGGCTGATATCAATAATCTTTATACAAGAGAGAAAACTGCAGCCGACAAAAAAGACGCCATTAAACAGGCCATCAATGCCGGTATCGATATGGCAATGGAACCGTATAACTGGGATTTCTGTGTTCTTTTGAAAGAATTGGTGGAAGATGGAGAAGTGAAGATGAGTCGTATCGATGATGCGGTTCGTCGTGTATTACGGATGAAGTATCGTTTGGGACTTTTTGAAACTCCCGTTTACGAGGTGGAAGATTTCCCGTTGTTTGGAGGTGAGGAATTTGGTAAAGCTGCTTTGCAGGCTGCTGAAGAATCTATCGTATTGTTGAAAAATGAGGACGATGTCTTGCCTTTGGTTGACGGGAAGAGGATTTTGGTTACAGGCCCCAACGCCAACTCAATGCGTACATTAAATGGTGGATGGTCTTACACGTGGCAGGGAACAGGTGCTGATAAATTTGCTGCAAAGCACAATACCATTCAGGAGGCTTTTAAAGCCAGATTTGGAAGCAGTAAAGTGGTTTATGAACCCGGTGTAACATACGATAATGATGGCCAGTACTGGGAAGAGAATGAGCCTGAAATCGAAAAGGCTGTTGCGGCTGCACGTAATGTGGATATGATTTTTGCCTGCATTGGTGAAAACTCCTATTGTGAAACGCCCGGAAATCTGAATGATCTGACTTTGTCAGAGAATCAACTTAATCTGGTTAAAGCCCTGAGCAAGACCGGCAAACCAATTGTATTGGTGATTAACAGTGGTCGTCCTCGTGTATTAAGTGAAATTGAACCGTTGGCAGATGCTGTGGTAAATGTGATGTTGCCCGGAAACTTTGGTGGTGATGCTTTGGCCAATTTGGTTAGTGGTGATGTGAATTTCAGCGGTAAGCTGCCGTTCTCTTATCCTAAAGCAGTGAATTCGTTGGGCAGTTATGATTACAAACCCAGCGAGCAAACCGGTATGATGGAAGGTGCATACAACTACAATTCTCAGATGTCGTTTCAATGGGCATTTGGTTATGGTTTGAGCTATACCGATTTCGATTACAGCAATCTTTCTGTGGATAAATCCTCCTTTACAGCCGGAGACGAGCTGACTTTTACTGTGGACGTGACCAATACCGGTGATGTTGTAGGGAAGGAAAGTGTTTTGCTGTTTAGCAGTGATCTTGTGGCTTCATTGACTCCTGATGTGCGTCGTTTGCGTAATTTCGAGAAAGTTGAAATTCAGCCAGGAGAAACAAAGACAGTTACTATGACCCTTAAAGGTTCTGATCTCGCGTTTGTTGGTGCTGACGGAAAGTGGATTCTGGAAGAAGGAGATTTTAAAGTACAGGTTGGCGAAGAAGTCGTGGATGTTGTTTGTGCTGAGACTAAAAAATGGGAAACTCCCAATATCTAATAAGCTTGCATAATATGAGATTAAAACGGGATTGTCCATGCGGGCACTCCCGTTTTTTTTGAGAGAAAGAGGGGATCAGAAAGTTGATTTGTATTTATTTCTTTTTATCCCGGATAAGGAATAAACTCCGTTTCTCCCGGTACCTTGGGGAAAAGTTGTTTTATCCAGTCTTTTTTTGCTTGCTTTAAGCGTTCTTTACTCGAGGAGACAAAATTCCAGTCGATGTAATGTTCTTCCGGCAGGGGAGTTCCGCCAAAAATGTAAACTGTTGAATTTTCTCCCATTTCAAATTCACAAACAACGCTGTCTTTGGCAATTAGTAACTGTTTTGACTCGTAAGTTTGTCCTTCGCTTGTGATATTCCCTTTTAGAATATAGATTCCGCTTTCGCCATACAAATCTTTGCCCGGCGATACTTTTTGAGGATATTTACTTTTGATTTCTATCATGTAGAGATTGCTAAAAGCCGGTACGGGTGATTTTTGTCCAAATGCTTCCCCTGCAATCAGTCTGAATTGTAACTCATCTTGTTCCCATTCCGGTATTTTATCTGCTTCGATATGTGTAAAAGAAGGTTCGATTTCCTCCTCCTCTTTTGGCAAAGCTACCCATATTTGCAGGCCGTGGAGACTTTTGTGTGCGTTACGCAGATAGTCTGGGGTTCTTTCGGAATGTACCACACCTTTTCCTGCCGTCATCCAATTTACTGCCCCCGGTTTAATTTCAACTTCATTTCCTAAGCTGTCCCGATGCATGATGGAACCTTCGAAAAGATAGGTGAGGGTCGAGAGTCCGATATGTGGATGAGGCAGAACATTCAGGTTCTGGTTTTTATCCATGGAGGTCGGGCCCATGTGATCGATAAAAACGAAAGGTCCTACTGCTCTTTTGCGTCGAAAAGGCAGTAGTCTTCCTACTAAAAAGTTTCCTATGTCTGCAGCTCTTTCTTCTATTATCAGGTTGTTTACTGACATAATGCTTTGGTTCTAATTAATTTTATGATTTCTGAAGATAGTAATTTGTTTGTTAAAAAAATAGAAAAAATAAATTAAGCGTTGCAACATATAAAGTTAAAACATATATTTGCAATGTGATTGATAATAAAAAAAGATCTATTGATATGGAAACAAGAAAACTTTTTACCGAACGTCGTTCAGTGAATAATTTTGACAAAACAAAATCACTTTCGCAGGAGCAGGTGAAAGAAATTGTTGATTTGGCAGTGATGGCTCCGTCTGCGTTTAATCTTCAGCCCTGGAGGCTTGTGATGGTTCAAACAGATGAGGGCAGGAACAAACTTTATGAGTTGGCCAATAATCAGGAGAAGATTCTTCAAGCCCCTGTTACCTTTATTGTTGTTGGTAACAAGGAGGGGTACAATAATGAAAATCCTGTATGGGAGGAAATGCTTCAATCGGTTGGTGGCAGAGAAGAAATTGTTGAAGGAGCCAAACAGGCTGCGCAGTTTCTCTATGGAACCAGTGAGGAGCGTAAGTTAAAGTTTGCAGAAAGCAATGCAGGGTTATTGGCTATGTCGTTGATGATTGCAGCCAAAGAATTTGGGGTGGATTCGCATCCTATGAGCGGGCTTGATTTTGACGGCGTTCATAAAGCCTTTGGACTTAAAGATAGTGAAGAGGTTGTGATGGCCATTGCTCTGGGGTATGCTGATGAGTCGAAAGACCTTTATCCGCGACGTCCCAGAAGGTCGTATGATGATATTGTTACTGTATTTTGAAAATGAAGGTTTAATTGTAAATTTTAAAGAGATGAAGAAGTTATTGTTTGTTTTTATAGTAGCAGTTGTCCTTGCAGTTAATGTTGAGGCACAGGAAACTAAAGAAGTAGATGTAAAGAAGAGTACTCTGACTTGGGAAGCCGGAAAAATTGGTGGATCACATGATGGAACCATCAATCTGAAATCAGGAGGTCTGGTGCTTAAAGACGACGTTATTTATGGTGGAGAATTCGTCATTGATATGGAAAGTATTGCCGTGACAGATATTGAAGATGAGTCATTGAATCAGCAGTTGGAAGGACATCTTAAGTCTGCCGATTTCTTCGATGTCGAAAACCATAAAACCAGCAGGTTTGAGGTTTTATCTTCATCAAAATCGGGTACTGACATAAAAGTCAATGGAAATCTTACCATAAAAGGAAGAACCAATCCTGTTGAATTTTTGGCACAGCCAACCAATGAAGGATACAAAGCGCGCATAGAGGTTGATAGAACTTTATACGATGTTCGTTACGGATCTAAAAAATTCTTTGATAATTTAGCCGACAAAGCCATTGATGATGAATTTTTCATTAATGTGGAACTATTTGTTAAGTAACCAAAGGATTGTTGAGCTATGCGCATCGAAGATGAGATAAAAGGACGCTTTCGGAACGAATACTACAAAGGGTTTATCAACCTGCGATATACTACAAATGTGCTGAGCTATGAAATGGTTCAGTCATTCAAACGGTTTGGCATTACTGAACCGCAATATAATGTTTTGAGGATTCTTCGTGGTTTTCGTTCTGAGGCGCCTTTGTCAATTGGCTTTGTTAAAGAGCGAATGTTGGATAAGGTGTCGGATGTGAGCAGGATTATCGACAGGCTGTTGGAAAAAAAGATGGTTACCAGAGTGGAAAATCCTGCTGACCGAAGGCAAAAGAGCATTGAGATAACCTCTAAAGGGCTTGCCTTGTTGGACGATATGCTGAGTTGTGAAAAGCAAACGGACAATCTTCTTTCAAATCTTTCTGCTGACGAGATTAGCGAGCTGAACCGTCTTTTGGATAAAGCCAGAGGGTGATTTTCTTCTTTACCGGAAATCACCCTTTTTTACTTTTATAAAATTGTGAATTCAGTATTATTGGTTGAGACGTGTTTTTTCTGAGATAATGAAAAGCCTCCATTTATAGTCAATAGGTGCCTCCTGTTGGTAGTGATTTTTTTATTATTTTTGTCGCTCTATGCATATACATTTATCAAAATATTGCGGCATTACTCCCCCCTGAATTTTTTATAGGAAAGGATGTGTCCTGCATAACCTTCTTATATTGCGTGTCGGTGACTCTTTTTAGTGTCATTGCTCGTTCAACAGATTTATTTCCTGAAAAGAATTTTTCCAATCATTCAAATATAAAACCGAGGCATGTTCAATCAGACCGAGAAAGAAGAGAGAAGCTACCTGGAAGAAGTTAAAGAAAAGTTGCAAACGGCCATCGATCGGATTGATAAAAATGTGCAGGAATATGCCAAAGAAGTTCAGGCTCAAAAGGACTATCTGTGGGAGCACAAAACCGGGATGGACCATGTGGAGAAAGTGGCTGTTCATCAGTCGGTAAGACAGTCTTCTTTGACTGGTGAGGCTGCCGTGGAAAAGAAAAAACGGTTGCGCAAGCTGATGCAATCCCCCTGGTTTGGTCGCTTTGATTTTAAAGAGCAGGGTGCTCAAAAAGCATTGCCTGTTTATGTTGGAGTTCATCCTTATTATGATGAGGAGCAAAAAGATAATTTGGTTTACGACTGGCGGGCACCGGTATCTTCCATGTTTTACGATTTTGAGTTGGGAGCGGCATATTATGAAGCTCCCAGTGGGAAAGTAGAGGGAGAAATCACCCTGAAGCGACAATTCCGCATTCGTTTTGGAGAGATGGAGTACATGCTGGAGAGTTCACTGAATATCCATGATGAGGTGCTTCAGCGCGAGTTGGGTAAAGCTTCGGATGACAAAATGAAGCACATCGTGGCAACTATTCAGCGTGATCAGAATGCCATCATCCGAAATGAAGATTCACGTGTGCTGATTATTCAGGGGGTGGCAGGTTCCGGAAAAACATCCATTGCTCTGCACCGGATAGCTTTTTTACTCTATCGGTTTAGAGAATCTATCTCCTCCAAAGATATTCTGATTTTATCGCCCAATAAGGTTTTTGCCGATTACATCTCCAACGTATTGCCCGAGCTGGGAGAGGAGCGAATCCCTGAAATTGGCATGGAAGAGCTGGCGCATCAGCTCCTGGATAAAAAAGTGCGTTTTCAGACTTTTTTTGAACAGGTTTCCTTGTTGTTGGAAAAGGAGGATGAGGAGTTCAGAAATCGCATTCAGTTCAAGTCAACTTTCGAGTTCGTAAATAAGCTGAATGAATATCTTACATACATCGAGAATAATTACTTTGAGCCGGAGATGTTGATGGTGCAACGCAATCCCATTCCGGATTCTTACATTTCCGATAAATTCAAGTCGCTACACCGGGTGCCGATCTTTTCAAGATTCAATGAAATTGTGAGTCATATTGAGCGCGACGTCTTGTTTTTCAATCAGTATGAAATTACCGGAAAGGAACGAAACGAGCTGCGTAAGAAAGTGAAAAATATGTTTCGAATCACCAACTTGCGCGAACTTTACAAAGATTTTTATCAATGGCTGGGGGAGTCTGAAATGTTTAAATATGCCCGTGCTTCCATCTTTGAGTATCCTGATGTGTTTCCGTTGACATACATGAAGCTGAAACTGGAGGGCTTCAAATCATTCAGCCATGTGAAGCACTTGCTGGTGGACGAGATGCAGGATTACACGCCCGTTCAGTATGCAGTTCTTTCGCGGTTGCTTCCTTGCAAAAAGACTATTTTGGGCGACGCCAATCAGTCTGTTAATCCTTTCAGTTCGTCCAATTCTGATGCTATTGCAAAAGTTTTTCCCGGTGCTGATTGTATGTTACTGAACAAAAGTTACCGCTCTACCAGTGAAATAGCCCGTTTTGCACAAAAAATCCGGCCCGACAGTGACCTCGAAGTTGTGGAGCGGCATGGAGAAGCACCCTCGGTGGAGTGTTTTAAAACCAGGCGTGCTCAAACTGATAGAATCAAAGCTGTAATCGATAAATTTGAACAATCGGACTATCATTCCCTGGGTATCGTGTGTAAAACCCAGAAGCAGGCAGCCAGAATCTATAAGAGTTTAGAAGATTCCTATGACAGAATTCTTCTGCTGACTGCCGAAACAGGGGCCTTTGGACAGGGGGTGGTTGTTACTTCATCTCACATGGCCAAAGGGTTAGAGTTTGATCAGGTTATAATCCCCGATGCAGATGCAGACAACTATAACAATGAAGTGGACCGGGGCCTTCTCTATATTGCCTGTACACGTGCCATGCACCACCTTAATCTAATGTATGTAAAAGAAAAATCGCCACTGCTGTTAGATTAATTACAATTGTAAATGAGTATTTTGGCGGCAAGCGTAACGAAGCAGGTGGTAATTTATGGACAGACACAAATTATCTTTTCAGGCAATTGGCACAGAATCGGATCTCAGGTCTGATTTTTAATCTCTCAAAAGGAATACTTTGGTGACACTTGGTGCAAATGCCAAAAATCCCGTCATTTTTAAGTTTCAGAACTTGTTCCAGTTGCGACAATCTGTTTTTGGAGTTGCGCATGCTGGCATCAAAAATTGTCTTGTTGTTGATGGCATCCATCCGGGAGATGCGCCCTATGGCACAGTCGGGTTCTATGGGTTCGGTGAATTGTTTCAACTCCTCTATTTTTGCCTTTAGTTTCTGTATTTCTGCTTCTATGATGGTTACTAATTGCTCTTTTTCGTCTTTGGTCATAATTCGTTTTTCGGTGGATTTGCTAAGATAGGTTTCTTGTTTTTTTCCGGCAAATGGTTGTTGTTACAATTTGCAATGATTCTTCTGGATGCTGTGAAATGATGTACTTTTACTTTAAATATGACAGAGGTTTACCAGAGAATCTGTTATTGCAAGGGCCCTGTCGGAAGCAATCTTTAATTGCAAAAGAATATTTTAAACTTTAGCTTGAATCTTTTCTATTCGGATGGTTATTATTCTTTAGGTATTTGTCTGTTTTTTCAGCAATTCGTTCCAGATAATCCAATATCTTCTCTTTTGATTCAGGAGGAGTTGACTCCATGGCTGTGGAGAATGAGTCAAGCACACGACTAAATTTCCGGAACTGGTTTTTGAGGATCTGTCTGTCTCCTGTTTCCCAGTAATAACCGTCGTCTTTTAGTTCGAAATCTTTCAGGTATTTTGAGCTGATATTTGAGGAGCTAATTTTCTGCATTGACTAAGTATTAATAAGAATTTGGGTTTCTTATCTACGATAAAAAAACCCGGTCTTATGACTGGGCTCCCATTTATTAACCCTATCCATCATCAAAAAAATGATTGAGGATAGGCATTTTAATTTAGTGGATTTTGGGGTTGTTGGCAAATTTGTGGGGTGGAGGTTGCGTTATTAATATATAAAATTCCTAAGTACATGACAAAATATTTATACAATCATTAAACTCCTTGATATTTAAGGCATTCATC
>NZ_AJKI01000025.1 GCF_000259075.1 Marinilabilia salmonicolor JCM 21150 | reverse complement strand
GGGGGGGGGTGTTACAATTTCCCTGGGGCGTTGCCCCAGGCTATTGCTTAAAGACCTTCGGCCTTTTAAAAATACGGACTCATCTTGTCAAAGCGGCAATATGTATGTTTTTAAAAGGAAAAAGCCTCGCTTTTGGGAGGACTGAATAATCCACAATAATCTATTTATATTATGCAAAAGACTGTATTAAACGATATTCACCGGGCACTGGGAGCGAAAATGGTACCTTTTGCCGGTTTTGATATGCCGGTTGAGTATTCCGGAATCAATAAGGAGCACATGGCCGTCAGAGAAGCTGCCGGAATTTTTGATGTCTCACATATGGGGGAGTTTTGGGTAAAAGGGCCCAATGCCCAAAAACTTATTCAGTACGTTACGAGCAATGATGTTTCTGCTCTTGCAGTTGGTAAAGCACAGTATTCTTGTCTTCCCAACAAGCAGGGCGGAATTGTGGACGATCTGATTGTTTACCATTACGAAGCCGAAAAGTATATGTTGGTGGTTAATGCCTCTAATATGGAAAAGGACTGGCAATGGATCAATGAAAATAATTCTTTTGGTGCTGAGCTCGAAAATGCCAGCGATAAAATTTCACTGATTGCAGTGCAGGGGCCGAAGGCAGCTTCGATTCTTCAGAAAATCACGACCATGGATTTGTCTTCCATTCCTTATTATTCCTTTAAGGTAGGGGAGATTGGAATGGTTGAAAATGTGATTGTTTCTAATACCGGATATACCGGATCGGGAGGATTTGAACTTTATGTTTATAATGAGAATGCCCCGGTGCTTTGGAATACGGTGATGGATGCAGGAGCTGAATTCGGTTTATTGCCCGCCGGACTGGGAGCCAGAGATACTTTGCGTCTGGAAGCAGGACTGGCACTTTATGGAAATGATCTGGACGATGCAACCTCTCCTGTGGAAGCCGGCCTGGGGTGGATTACCAAACTGGTGGATGGCAATGATTTTATTTCCCGCAAACTGTTTGAAAAGCAAAAGGAGGAAGGTGTGGAGAAAAGGCTCAAGGGGTTTGTGCTTCTGGAGCGTGGAATTCCCCGGCAGGGATATGAAATTGTGGATGCTGACGGGAACAATATTGGGACGGTTACATCAGGTACTATGTCTCCTATGCTGAAACAAGGAATTGGAATGGGGTATCTGAAGAAAGGTTTTTGGAAACCGGAAACCGAAATATTTATAAGAATCAGGAATAAAGATCTCAAAGCAAAGGTGGCTAAACCTCCCTTTGTGAAATTGTAACAAAATGTCATTTTTACGACCTTACGGTTAATCCGCAAAAAAAAATGATAAACAGATGAATAAAAAATCATAAATCACTAACTTTGAACCGTGATAAAAATCATCTCTTGTTTCAATATCTTACAAAACCAACAAGTCTGACTTATCATTTATAGTTATTGCAAGCAATTCTCTTGCAATTGATTTTTGAAACCTAACATTATTGTATATTCTCATTAAAAAAACGAATTGGTGATGAAGAAACACAACTTTTATGCAGGGCCATCCATTTTGCCTGATTCTACCATTAAGAATACAGCCGACGCTGTTTTGAATTTTGCAGGTACCGGCCTGTCTGTGATGGAGGTTTCGCACCGCGGAAAAGAGTTTGTTGCCGTTATGGATGAGGCACAGGCACTTTTTAAAGAGCTGCTCAATATTCCTGATGATTATGAAGTGCTTTTTCTTGGTGGTGGAGCAAGTACTCAGTTTTGCATGGTACCATACAACCTGATGAAGAAAAAAGCTGCTTATTTGAATACCGGAGCTTGGGCTGCTAAAGCGTTGAAAGAGGCTAAGTTTTTTGGGGATGTTGTGGAAGTTGCTTCATCAAAAGAAGCCAATTACAATTATATTCCTAAGGGCTATGAGTTGCCTTCGGATGCAGATTACTTTCACATCACCACCAACAATACAATTTATGGTACCGAAATCAAAGAAGATCTGGATGTGAATATTCCTCTGGTGGCCGATATGTCATCTGATATTTTTTCGCGCCCGATTGATGTTTCCAAATACGCCCTTATTTATGGTGGTGCCCAGAAGAATCTGGCGCCTGCAGGTGTTGCTTTCGTTATCGTGAAGAAAGATATTCTCGGAAAAACAGGGCGTGATATTCCAACTATGCTGGACTACAGAACACACATTGATAAAGGTTCCATGTTTAACACGCCTCCGGTGCTTCCGGTTTTTGCCGCATTGCAGACATTAAAGTGGCTTAAGGAGCAGGGTGGAATACCTGCTATGCAGAAGAAAAATGAGGAGAAAGCAGCACTGTTGTATGATGAGATTGATCGCAACAAGTTGTTTAAGGGTACTGCGGCACAGGAAGATCGCTCATTGATGAATATCTGTTTTGTGATGAATGATGAATTTGCAGAGCTGGAAAAAGAGTTTCTGGACTTTGCCACAGAGCGCGGAATGATTGGAATTAAAGGTCACCGCAGTGTGGGCGGTTTCCGGGCATCAACTTACAATGCTCTGCCCTATGAAAGTGTCAAGGCCCTTGTGGAAACAATGCAGGAATTTGAAAAGAAACACTAACATCAACCCACAGCAAGGGGCCTTTGAAGGCCCTTTGTTTGTTTAAAACTTTGATAATTATGAAGAAAATACTGGTTGCAACAGAAAAGCCTTTTGCTCCTGCTGCCGTAGCTCAGATAAAAGAGATTGTTGAAGCTGCAGGATTTTCAATGTCTTTGCTCGAGAAATATTCTTCAGCAGATGAGCTTAATGCTGCGGTGGAAGGTGCCAACGCGTTGATTGTTCGTTCGGATAAAGTAACCGCTGATGTCATTGGTGCTGCAAAGGAATTGCAGATTGTTGTGCGTGCCGGAGCGGGATACGACAACCTGGATCTGGAGGCTTGTTCTGCCCGGAATATTGTGGCGATGAATACTCCCGGACAGAATTCCAATGCTGTGGCTGAACTGGCATTTGGAATGATGGTTTTTCAGGCCCGTAATCATTTCAACGGAGCGGCCGGAACAGAGCTTCGTGGAAAGAAAATTGGAATTCATGCCTATGGAAATGTAGGTATTTATGTGGCCAAAATAGCCAAAGGGTTCGGTATGGATGTGTATGCTTTTGACCCCTTTGTGGACGATGCAAAAATTAAAGCCGACGGTATCACTCCGGTTGCATCGGTGGAAGAGTTGTACAGTACTTGTCAGTATGTGTCATTGCATATTCCGGCCAACGATAAAACTAAAAAGTCTATCAATGCGGAATTGCTAGGCAAAATGCCAGAAGGCGCTGTGCTGATAAATACTGCGCGTAAAGAGGTGATTGATGAGGAAAGCGTGGTGGCACTCATGGAAAAACGAGCCGATTTTGCTTACCTTTCTGATATTGCTCCCGATAATGCGGCTGTTTTTGAAGAGAAATTTCCAGGACGATTCTTTTTCACTCCTAAGAAAATGGGAGCCCAGACTTCGGAGGCTAACATCAATGCAGGGGTGGCCGCCGCCAATCAGATTGTTAAATTCCTGAAGGATGGAGACGAAACTTTCCGTGTGAATAAATAGTTTTGTCTATAAAGTCCAACTTCTGCTTTGTTGCTCAAAATCTAAATCCTCATCCCGATTGTGCTTTTTGTTGGTTTTTTGTTTAAAAAACCTTACAAAAGCTACTTCGGGACTGCGGTTTAGATTTTTCACACGCCTTGAATTTGAACTTTCTATTTCAAACACGTGAAAAACGCTTGGTTTATTGACAGACACTAAATCGAGCCTGTCTATCATACTAAGTAGTGCCCGTCTATAAAGTCAGGAAGGTTTCTGGCTGGAGCTGTGTCTGTTCAGAAAGTGCCAGTTGCAAGGCTTGCGTAGCCGCCAAAAGCGGAGTTTACTTGGGTAAATGAGTATTTTGGCAGGTTGGTGTAACGACGAAAATAGTACTTTATTGACAAACTCTAAATAGGCTCCCCGTAATAATATTTATATTACAAGCCCGAAAATATTTTTTGTGATATTTCCGGGCTTTGTTGTATTTATGTGGTTCTTACAGAATCAGGCCATGCTCTGGTGGAGACATGTCACATTGAGAAGTTGCCATCTTTTCTTCGGCTTTACGATTACATGTATCCACTAATAACCAAATTCCATTCATAAACTTCTTATTTCGAAGTGTCACCCCTGCCGGGGCTTTTCCATTCATTGCAACGTCATTGCTACCAAACTGTCGCCCCGCCGGAGCTGGTTTACCATGAATGGCATGAAGCCATTCTCATCCTTCATTTATTTATCCTAAGAGTCAGGAGCTAACCGCTAAGAGACTCCTTTTTTCTGCCTTCCGATTATTTTACTTTTACCTAACTACTACGGGAAATAAACCTAAGCTTTTTATGAGTGCTTGATTCGAAAAGTTCAAGTTCAAGGCTTGTCCTTTTTGAAAATCAAGGCGTTTCCTTTCGTAAATAACTGTTTTCAGAAAGGGCGTAACGCAGAAATTGGACTTTTCGGGCAAGGACTAACTAGTGTCCGTCTATAAAGTCGGGAAAATTTGTAAAAAGTCGTGTGTCTGGTCAGAAAGTGCCAGTTGCAAGGCTTGCGAAGCCGCCAAAAACGGAGTTTACTTGAGTAAATGAGTATTTTGGCGGCAAGCGTAACGCAGCTAGTGGTATTTTATGGACAGACACTAACTAAAGTATTTTTATATCACAAAAATTTTAACCACCTTTAAGTTTGATGTATGCATCCTGTTTGTTGGCTTCCAACGATGATGTCAGCCCCTGTAAATCATGCATCTGGCTGTTTGTCACAGGATGCTAATTACGATATTACAGACCAAAAAAACTTTATAAATTAACTTATAAAATATGGCAATAGTAAAACCTTTTAAGGGACTTCGTCCTCCCAAAGAAATTGCGGCGGGACTTTCATGTCTGCCCTACGATGTCATGAATTCGCAGGAAGCCGCAAAAATGGCCGAAGGAAAAGATTACTCATTGTTGCATATTACCAGAGCAGAGATTGATTGTGAGCAGGATGTGGATGTGCATTCAGATGAGGTTTACAGCAGATCGGCCGGGAATTTTCAAAATTTCAAAAAACAGGGGTGGCTGATTCCGGAGTCTGATTCCCGTTTTTATATTTATGCCCAAACCATGAACGGGCGTACCCAGTATGGTATTGTCGGATCTGCTGCCTGTTCCGATTATGAAAACGGAATTATTAAAAAACACGAACTTACCCGTCCTGATAAAGAGGAAGACCGTATGGTACATATCCGGACAAACAATGCCAATCTGGAGCCTGTTTTTTTCAGTTATAAAGCTGTGCCGGAAATAGATGCCATCGTGCAAGACATCGTGGAAAATCAGAACCCTGAATATGATTTTATTGCAGAAGATGATGGCTTTGGTCATCATTTTTGGGTGGTAAAGGATGCAGAAACCAATAAAGAGCTGGAGAGGTTGTTTGATGAAAAGGTCCCCTGTACGTATGTTGCTGACGGACATCACCGTACTGCAGCGGCTGCCAGAGTTGGACTTGAACGTAAAGCTTCCAACCCAAATCACACCGGAAATGAGGAGTACAACTATTTTATGGCAGTTCATTTTCCTGACAATCAGCTGGAGATTATTGATTACAACCGGGTGGTGAAAGATCTTAATGGTCTTTCGAAAGAGGATTTTCTGAAAAAGCTTACTGCATCCTTTGAAGTCCGTGAGGAGGGGACTGAAACCTTTAAACCCACCAAACTGCATGAGTTTGGAATGTATCTGGACGGGAGGTGGTACAGTCTTCAGGCAAAGTCAAAAACCTATAATGATCAGGACCCTATAGGCGTTTTGGATGTAACCATCTTATCCAACGAGGTGCTCGACAAATTGTTGGACATAAAAGATTTGCGAACGTCAAAGCGAATAGATTTTATTGGTGGCATTCGTGGTCTCGGAGAGTTGAAGCGACGGGTGGATTCAGGCGACATGGAAGTGGCTTTTGCCCTTTATCCTGTTTCCATGCAGCAGTTGATAGATATTGCCGATACCGGAAATATTATGCCGCCAAAAACCACCTGGTTTGAACCCAAACTAAGGTCGGGACTGGTGATTCATGAACTTTGATTCTGTAACCTTTTACATAAGGCAGGGAATGAGTAAACAGGCTGAAAGCCTGAGAGCAATTGCCCGGGTTTATGAGAGGGGGAATTATTTAGTGCCAGCAAGAAAATTAAGTTTTTTCTGAGTGCTTGATGCGAACAGTTAAAGTTCAAGGCTTGTCCTTTTTGAAAATCAAGGCGTTTACTTTCGTAAATAACTGGTTTCAGAAAGGGCGTAACGCAGAAACTGGACTTTTCGGGCAAGCACTATTTATTACAATTTCCTTAAGGACTTAAGGATCTTCGGCCTTTTAAAAACACAACAACATTGTGAATTCTTTTAAAAGAAGAAAGCCTCGCTTATTGGAGGACGGTTTTATTCATGAATAAAACAGGTTAAAATAATATTATTTTTCCCGGTGCAGAATTCTTGGTAACTTGCCATATTATTCCGACCGGGATTTTTAGTGAAAAAAAGCAAAAGGATTTATGTCATCAGTTAGTCAGAGTATTCAAAAAATAAAGGAGCAGCTGCCGTCAGGAGTAACGCTTGTGGCAGTATCAAAGACCAAGCCCAACGAGATGATCATAGAGGCTTATGAAGCCGGGCAACGCATTTTTGGTGAAAATAAGGTGCAGGAGCTGGTGGATAAGCAGGAGAGCCTTCCGAAAGATATTGAATGGCATATGATTGGTCACCTGCAGCGCAATAAGGTGAAATACATCGCCCCGTTTGTTTCATTGATTCATGGGGTGGATAGTCTCCGTCTTCTTCGGGCTGTCAATAAAGAAGGTGCTAAAAGTGAACGGGTGATTCCCTGTTTGTTGCAGATGCACATCGCCAGTGAGGAGACAAAATTTGGTCTGGATGAAGATGAATTGTTTCAGCTTCTGGAAAGTGAGGATTACCAAAAATTTGGCAATGTCGAGATTCGAGGGCTGATGGGAATGGCAACTTTTACTGATGATAAAGAAAAGATTGCAGGAGAGTTCCGTACTTTAAAAAACAGTTTTGACAGGGTTAAGAAGAAATATTTTAAGGATAGAAAAGAGTTTTCTTTTTTAAGTATGGGCATGTCAGGGGATTATGACATTGCAGTTGCTGAAGGCAGCAATATGGTTCGCATTGGAAGTTCTATTTTTGGAGAGCGCAATTACTTGTAATCGCTGCAAAACGGTTGGGACTTTTACGGTTTTGATTATATTTGTTAATCAAATACGAAAGAAAACGCATAAATCATTATAAGAACATGGCAAATTTAGAGACTACTTACCTGGGGTTAAAATTGAAAAATCCGGTTGTTGTCAGTAGTTCAGGACTGACCAATAGCGTTGAACAAATTAAAAAACTGGAAGCTGCCGGAGCAGGGGCGGTTGTTTTAAAATCGCTTTTTGAAGAGCAGATCAATCACGAAGTCAACAATGAGGTAAGAGGTGGGCATGGATTTGACTATCCTGAGGCCATGGATTATGTGCGGGAATACACACGTGAAAATTCTGTTTCTGCCTATTTGACATTGATTGAAGAGGCCAAGGCTGCAGTGAATATCCCGATTATTGCCAGTATTAACTGTTTTTCGGCCGATGAGTGGGTCAATTTTGCCCAGGAAATAGAAAATGCAGGTGCCGATGCACTGGAATTGAATGTTTTCAGAGTAAATACTGATAAAAATAGTGAACCGGGGAGCTATGAGAGTATCTATTTTCAAATAGCAGAAACGGTTAGTGAGGTGGTTTCCATTCCTGTATCCATGAAACTGGGACCTTATTTCTCAGATTTGGTGCACGTTGTTGACCGTCTTTCTGTTTCTGGAGCCAAGGGAGTGGTTTTGTTTAACCGTTTTTATGAGCCTGATATTGATATCCATACCTTGAGCCTGACTTCTGCAGAAGTGTTCAGCAATCCTTCAGATATTCGTCAGTCTTTGCGTTGGGTTGCCATCGTCAGTTCAAAGATTAAAAAAACTGATATAGCGGCATCCACCGGAATTCACGACGGAACAGCCGTTGTAAAACAATTACTGGCCGGTGCTTCAGTTGCGCAGGTTTGTTCAGCTGTTTACAAAAACGGACCTGAGGTGATTACCCGCATGGTGGAGTTTATCGAAAGCTGGATGCAGGAGCATAATTTCTCGTTTATTAAGGACTTCCAGGGGAAAATGAACTACAGGAATATGAAAAATCCTGCGCTTTATGAAAGAGCGCAGTTTATGAAATATTTCTCCAAATTTGAATAGTTATTATTACCGGTTAAGTGGGTTACTATCCGGGAAAAAGGAGCGCACATCTTTCTGATTATGACGTCGGTCAAAAATATCAATTGTTTTTTTGATTGTCGTAAGGAAAAGTAATAAATTGTGTAATTATAAAAACAGTGGTCATTGATTCTGGTCGCTTCAATTTGTTGTATCTATGACAAGAGTTTTATATAAAGCTTCTTTAACGATTCGTTTAGTAGCCTTTGGTGGTTTTATATTAACATTTTTTGCCTGCAATTCAGGTGCTAAGAAAGATTCTGAGAATTCAGAGAAGGATATCATTGAATCTGTACCGATGAATGAGCAGCTTGTGGAAGATTTGAATAAGTCAAAACTTATTTTTTATTCCCTGCCATCTCCTCTGGAAACAGCGATGTTAATCAAACGTGCCGGGGCTGGATTCGATCCTGACATTCTTAATCCACTGGACAATATTGCCAAATACAACACCAATTTTAAAATGGCACTGAATCTTGGTATTTACAGTGCCGATCTTAGTTATGCCAGTTTGTTTGATCAGTCGCAAACTACCATAGAGTATATGGGAAATGCACGAAATCTGGCTGATAAACTTGGGATACTGGGGGCGATTGATGAACAAACCATTCGTCAGTTGGAGGAGAATATGAATAACCGGGAGGTGGTTATGAACATCATCTCCGAAACCTATATGAATTCTAATGCCTATCTCTCCGAAAACGACCGTGCGGCTGTTTCGGTGATTGTTTTGGCCGGTGGTTGGATTGAGGGATTATATCTTGCCACATCGCTGACTCAGGGGAGCCTTCAGAATAATAAAAACCTGGTGGAGCGTATTCTTTATCAGAAACTCTCATTGGTAACGCTTCAGAATATGATGGAAACCTATAGAAATGAGAATCCTGATATTGACCGGTTATTGGCAGATATGCAGGAATTGGCAGATATTTTTGATAAGGTGACGATTGTAAATACTTCGGAGGTGGAAGCTGTTACCGACACTTTGAACAGGACCACAACCATCAGGGCGAAAAGTGAGATTGAGATATCCCCGGATGATTATATTCTGCTGTGTGAAAAAATTGCGGAGCTTCGCAACAATTTTATTTCCTGATGTTTCGTTATTGTCATGATTGAAATTTTTTTCCTGGTGGCTGCGGTTTTGTTTCATCCGTTGCCAATCAGAAAATACTAACCACTGTAATACGGATGTTGAAAGAGAATTGTAAGAAATATCTCATCAAGAAAGTTGTCCGCCCGCTGGTTATTATCAGCGTTGCTTTTCTGACTGTTTTTTTCGTGTCGGTAAATACCGTGGCTCAGTGCTCCGGTTTTGCAAAAGCTGTGGTTAAGCCTGAATTATCTCCTTTTCTTCATGATGGTAACTATAATGCTACAATTCTTGGTGAAGGAGAAACCATTGTTCTCAGAAAGACTGTTTTCAAAGGGCAGAAATACAGATTGTTGGTGAAAGGTGTCCCGGAACTGCCGAAGTTGCACTTCAGGGTGTTGGATGCCAATTCCGGCCTTCTTTTCGATAATTCTCAGGTTGAATTTGCGAGCAGTTGGGATTTTGATGTACAAACAACCCGTACCATAGAGGTTGAAGTATCGGTTCCTGATGATGAGAATCCAGAAATTGACACAGGTGGGTGTGTTGCCATTCTTTTTGGCCTTGAACTGGATTAAATAGTTTCTGTCCCTATTGAGGCAGATAGGGCTCCAGATATTTACCTGTATGTCCCAATCCTGATTTTACCAGGTCCTCGGGTTTTCCTGCAAACACCAGGTTTCCTCCTTCATTTCCACCTTCGGGCCCCAGGTCTGTAATCCAGTCGGCCGACTTAATGATCTCCATATTGTGTTCCACTACCAGGACTGTATGACCTTTTTCTATTAAAGCTTCAAAAGCTTTTAAGAGTTTTTGAATGTCGTGAAAGTGAAGCCCGGTGGTGGGCTCATCAAAAATGAAAAGGGTAGGAGCTGTTTTTTCCATCGCCAGAAAAGATGCCAGTTTAATGCGCTGGCTTTCCCCTCCACTTAGCGTACTGGATGGTTGCCCCAGATGTACATATCCCAACCCGACATCTGCTAAAGGTTGTAATTTAGCTGCGATGCGTTTTTCGGTATTGCCTTCTGCATTACTGAAGAATTCAATAGCCTGATTGACGGTCATCTCCAGAATGTCGTGGATGTTTTTGCCCCGGTAGGTGATGTCCAGAATTTCGGGTTTAAATCGTTTACCCTGGCAGCTCTCGCAGGTAAGGACGATATCAGCCATAAACTGCATCTCAATTTTGATGGTTCCTTCTCCCTGGCACTCTTCGCATCGGCCTCCATCCACATTGAAAGAAAAATGAGCCGGTTTCAGCCCGTTTACTTTTGACTGTTTCTGGTCTGCCATAAGTTTTCTAATCTCATCGTAGGCTTTGAGATAGGTGGCAGGGTTGGAACGTGAAGACTTTCCGATGGGGTTTTGATCGATGAATTCCACATCAGAGATGGTCTTTGTATCCCCCTTCAGCAGGTCAAACTCGCCTGTTTTATCGGCATAACCTCCTTTGATTTTTTTTAAGGCAGGATAGAGCACTTTCTTCACCAGTGATGATTTCCCTGAACCGCTTACTCCTGTTATTACATGCAGCACATTGAGCGGAATTTTGACATTCAGGTTTTTGAGATTGTTCTCTCTTGCCCCGACAATTTCCAACGAATTGTTCCATGATCTGCGGGAGGTTGGAATTTCAATTTTCCGGGTGCCGTTCAGGTATTGGGTAGTAAGACTGTCGGGAGTGGCTTCCAGTTCCCGGAAGTTCCCCTGAAAAACCACTTCTCCACCGTTTTGGCCGGCTCTCGGACCTATGTCAATGATTTCGTCACCTGCCCTGATAATTTCTTCATCATGTTCGACTACCACAACCGTGTTTCCCATTTTTTTTAAGTGCTGAAGAACATTGATGAGCAGATGGGTATCGCGTGGGTGGAGACCAATGCTGGGTTCATCCAGAATGTACAGGGAACCGACCAGGCTGCTGCCGAGTGAGGTGGCCAGGTTGATGCGCTGGCTTTCACCTCCTGAGAGTGTGGAGGAGAGTCGGTTGAGTGTAAGATATCCGAGCCCCACATTGTTGAGAAACTGCAATCGGGAAGTGATTTCTATCAAAAGCCGTTTGGATACTTTTTGTTCATGTTCGTTTATCTTGAGCTCTTTGAAGAAATCTGACAGTTCCGATACAGGCATCAGTACCAGTTCATGAATGCTTTTGTCATTTATTTTCACATACATGGCCTCTTTTTTCAATCGCGTTCCCCGGCAGTCGGGACAGGTCGTTTTCCCCCGGTAACGCGAAAGCATTACCCTGAACTGAATTTTGTATTGTTTGGATTCGAGATGCTTAAAGAATTTATTCAGCCCGTAAAAATGACGGTTTCCGGTCCACAACAGTTCTCTTTGTTCCGTAGTGAGTTCATAATAAGGTTTGTGAACAGGAAAATCAAATTTGTATGCATTGTTAATTAATACATTTTTCCATTCTCCCATTTTTTCACCACGCCAGCAGGCAATGGCATCGTCATAAACGGATAAATTTTTGTTGGGGATTACCAGATCCTCGTCAATGCCGATGACATTGCCAAATCCCTCGCAGGTGGGGCAGGCTCCTATGGGATTGTTGAAGGAGAAGGTGTGTTCGGTGGGTTCTTCAAAGACGATACCATCGGCCTCAAATCGGTTGGAGAAAGAGTATGTTTTGGTGCCCTCACCGGTGTAAATTTTAATCAGACACTCTCCTCGTCCTTCGTAAAAGGCTGTTTGCAGCGAATCAGCCAAACGGGATTCGTTGTCTTCATCTTCTTTTTTGACACTGATGCGATCAATGACCAGGTTAATTTCCCCGCATTTTGACAACAATGCTTCGTCTTGTAATAATTCATCAATTCTCAGAAATGTTCCCTCCGATTCCACCCGGCTGAAGCCCTGTTGCTTTAAAATGGACAGATGATCGGGGCAGGAACGGTCTTCCGGGGTGACGATGCTTGCCAAAACGGCCATTTTTGTTCCATCTTCGAATCGGTTGATAAAATCGATGACATCATCTACCTGATGCTTCTTAACTTCATTGCCAGAGACAGGTGAGAAAGTACGGCCAATGCGTGCATAAAGAAGTTTCAGGTAATCGTAAATCTCCGTCGATGTTCCCACGGTGGACCGGGGATTTCTGGTATTTACTTTTTGTTCGATGGCGATGGCCGGCGGAATTCCTTTGATATAGTCCACCTCCGGCTTGTCCAGACGTCCCAGAAACTGTCGGGCATAGGAACTCAGGCTCTCCACATAGCGTCGTTGACCTTCTGCGTAAAGCGTGTCGAAAGCCAGCGAACTTTTGCCGGAACCTGATACCCCGGTAATAACGATAAACTGATTTCGGGGGATGTCCAGGTTGATGTTTTTCAAATTGTGAACCCGTGCCCCTTTTATGCTGATGTATTTGGATGCTGTAGCTTTGGTCTTTCCCATTTTTCCTCTCAAATTGACCTGCAAAGATACCAAAGATGACCGGAAATAACCATAATCACCAGTTCAATGTTCGTTTGATTTTTCCGTTTTCTGTTCGTGGCAGCGGGTTGCGGAATATAATTTTTTTGGGCGCATGGAATTGTGGAACCATTTTTTTGATTTGGTCCAATAATTTATTTTCATCCTTTGGAGGGTTTTCCATTACCAGTACTGTTTGTTGTCCAAGCTGCGGGTGGGGGATCCCTGTTATGAAGAAGGGGGCGTTGACGATATATGCAATTTGGCTTTCAACTTTCTCCGGTGAAATTTTGATACCTCCTGAATTAATGATGTTGTCAATTCTGCCTGATATTTTGAATTTTCCGGCTTCGTTTATTTCTGCAATATCGTTGGTGATTATTGGTTGGTCGGTGATTCCCGGCACATCAATGGCAAGACATTTTCTGTTGTCAGTTTGAATACGGACACCGGGAAGCGGGGTGAAAGAATCATCCTTCCGGGGGCCGTTTATGAGGCGCAATGCAATATGTGAATGAGTTTCTGTCATTCCGTAGGTTTCCCAGGCATCGAATGGTTGATTCTGAAGTTTTTCTGCCAGTTCTTCGCTTACTGCACTACCGCCTAATATTACGGTTTTTAGCAAATTTGTTTTATCAGGATTTTTTCCCAGCTGATTGCTCATCTGAAGTGGCGTCAGGGCTGCAAAATCCACCGGATGTTGAAGCGAATCCAGCGGAGTGCCGGTGACAGGTACCGGAATCAAATCCAGCTTTCCTGCAAAGGCCCTTACAACCATCATTTTTCCTGCAATGAATTCACAAGGAAGACAAAGTAAAGCAGTTTGATCTTCCTTAAGTTCAAAAAAATTAAGGGTGTTGAAAGCTGATCGAAGCATGGCTGACTTTAGGACTTGTATGGTTTTTGGAATTCCGGTGGAACCTGAGGTTTTAACCTCCACAAATGGGCTTTCATTGAGCCACTCTAAAATGAAGGAATAGAGTGAAATTTCCCAGTCAGGCGTTTCGAATCTCTTCAGTTTTGTTTCGCACTGCTTAAGTAATTCTGCTTTGTTGTATCTCTTTCCCAAGATGGTGAGCGACGTGTATTTTCGGTATTCGTGGTTCATTATGGTCATTTTTTTATTGGTTTTTCCATCCATAACTCACCATTTCTTATGGTTAATGATGATTCGGTGTTGTTTGAAAAAACCTGTCCGGTGCCAAGTCCCTGGGGCATAGGGTTATTGAGCGTTGCTGTCCACTGTGCAATGGCATTGAGCCCAACGTTGCTCTCCAGTGCTGAGGTAACCCACCATCCGGTACCATTTTTTTCGGCAGCCGCAATCCATTCTTCCGAAGCCAGGAAACCGCCAGTCAGGCTTGGTTTTAAAATGATGTATTGAGGTCTGATGGTTTGTATCAAAAGTTCTTTTTGGGCAGGTACATTTATTCCTATGAGTTCTTCATCAAGGGCGACGGGCAGGGGTGTGTTCTCACAAATCCGTGCCATCTCGTGCCATTGTCCTGCTTTTATTGGTTGCTCGATGGAGTGAATCTTAAGTTCTGCCAGTTGTTCCAAAACGGAAGGTGTCTCAGAGGCCGAAAAAGCGCCGTTGGCATCAACTCTTAATTCCAGATCGTTGGCGCTGAAGCTGCTTCTCAGGCTCTTCAGGATGTTGTATTCCTGTTCAAAATTGATGGCGCCGATTTTCATTTTCAGGCAGTGGAATCCTGCTTTTAGTTTTTCTTCAATTTGTTGTTTCATTTCATCGGGCGTGCCCATCCAGATCAATCCGTTTATGGGAATGCCTTTTATCCCTATTGAAAAAGGGCCTGGGAAGAGTACTTGTTTTCCTCCGTTTCGGAGATCAAGAAGAGCTGTCTCCAGAGCGAACCTGATGGCCGGCCAATCAGCAAGAGCAGCATGAAAACCGGTTTTCAACTGATCCGGATTTTGGCAAACTTCTTCCAGTTTTGCTTCAATATCCGGGCGGTCATCAGGACTGAGTTTTGGTAAAACGGAGCACTCACCAATCCCTTTTATGTCAGGCCGTTGTTCGTCCCACAAGGAAATAAACCAGCTGGGTTTTTCCGTCAATACCCCCCTTGAAGTTCCTCCCGGTGTTCTGAATTTCAGTGTGTATGGTTGAAAAGTGGCTTTGAGCATCTCATAACGATTATTCATGAATGAATCAGTCCTCGCAAAAGCGGGGCTTTTTCCTTTTAAAGGAATACATAATGTTGTTGTGGTTTTAAAAGGCCGAAGGTCTTTAATCAATAGTCTGGGGCGTTGCCCTGAGCTATTGCTCTCAAGCTTTCAGCCTGTTTTTACCTTACCTGTCTTATGTATAAGGTCGTTAAAAAACACCTATTCCATACAAAAGAACAAAAAGTAAGGTGCCCAGCGACAAATTTCTCAGTTCAGGATCCAGTTTTGTCGATGGGGCATCGTACCGGAAAATGGCAATGATGTTTTTTATAAATAATGGCAACGATAAAAATACCAGCCATGCTCCCTGACGTGTTTCAAAAAGAAATAACCAAACCAACATTGAAGTCCAGCCCAGCAAAAGCAAAAGTAAATGGTACAGTGCTGCATTTCTGCGGCCCATCATTACCGGGAGCGTTTTTTTTCCGCTTTTCCTGTCACTTTCAATATCCCGGGTATTGTTTAGATTTAATACTCCGGTGCTGAAAAATCCTACGGCAGTGGCGGGAAGCAACACGGTCCAGTCCCAGAATCCTGAATGCAGGAAAAAGGTGCCTCCCACGCCCATCAGACCAAAAAAGAGATATACATAGAAATCTCCCAGGCCCCGGTAACCGTAAGGGTTCCTGCCGACGGTGTAACGGATGGCCGCAGCAATGGCTGCTATTCCCATCAGAAAAAACACAAACGCATATAAATGATTTGCTTTGAGGGAAATAAAAATAAGTGTCAGCCCGGAGAATAAGGCCAGGAGTGCGGAAGTAAAGATTGCAGCCTTCATTTGTTTAAGGGTGATTACGCCTTGTTGCAGAGCTCGCCGGGGCCCTTCGCGTTCATCATTGTCGGCACCCGAAACGGCATCACCATAATCATTGGCCAGATTGGACAGGATTTGCAGAAAAAGAGTCGTCAGCGAGGCCCATATCAGTACAGACCAACGGAAGGTGCCTGAGTCCACGGCAATAAATGAGCCCATAAAGATCGTAGAAAGAGCGAGTGGGAGCGTTCTGAGTCGTAATGATATTACCCAGGCTTTAATATTTGACATAGTATTATTGTGTTTTGTTTTCTCTATCAGTAAACAATTATCGGCAGGAACGGTTTTATCCCGTCAAAATTACTGCTTTTTCTTTTTAAAAGAATACATAATGTTGTTGTGTTCTAAAATGGCCAAAGGTCTTTAAGCAATAGCCAAAATATTTTTACAACCTTAATCGTTATTCTATTATTTGAAATAATTGCTTGATAATATTAATCTTAACCCAAATACTATGCCTCAATCTCTATCAAAAGTTTGTGTTCACATAACCTATAGCACCAAGGAACATTACCCTTTTTGGGATTCCCAAATCAGACCTCGTATTTTCGAATACCTTGGAGGAATTTGTAAAGGTTTAGATTGTTATCCTATAAAAATAGTTGGACATCGGAATAGATTATTTGTGAATAATGCAGGTTAAATGAATAAAAAAGAATTAACGCCGATAAGGGTTTTTTGATAAATTAGTGTCATTAAAGTGACTGAAGCTAAAAATATGCAATTACCACGATCGGAAAAAGAGATTACCCGACTCATAGCCAGAGGAGATGAACATGTTTTTGAAGAACTGTTCCGGTCGTGGTATGGCCGCCTGACATTGTTTGCCTATAAATATCTGGCCGATCGCCAGGAGGCCGAAAATATTGTACAGATGGTTTTTATCAAATACTGGGAAAAGCGGAAAGAGTTAAATATTGAATCATTGAACAGTTATCTGATGACGGCCGTGCGAAACAGTTGCCTGAATGAATTGAAGCGAAGACCGCATTTTTATTCTGTAGATGAGCAATACAATTTGTCGGATGAACAGGAGGAGAAGGCAGCGGACGATGAATTGATGGACGACGTGCTGAAGGCTGTTGAGGAGATGCCTCCCCGACGCAGGGAAATCTTTAAAATGAGCCGTTTTGATGGGTTTAAATACAAAGAGATTGCAACGCAGTTAGGCATTTCACAAAAAACGGTGGAAGTTCAGATGGGAAAAGCCCTGAAGACACTCAGAGAGATGTTTAATCCAATGGGGAGCAAAAAAAAGGTATGATATATTTATGATTAAAAGGACTGTTTGAAATCACAGTTTTTCAAAGAGCATTTTTTGAAGGGAAGAGCTCCCTGATTGAAAATAGAATCAGCAGGAACGATTAATAATGATAGTATTTGATTAATAGTTGAAATGATGTTGGAAAGCGAAAGAAATATAAACTGGGAACTGGCAGCACGTGTTTTGAGTGGAGAGGCTGATGAAATTGACCGTGGATTACTGGACCAGTGGCTTCATGCTGACCCGGCCAATGAGGAAGAATGGGAACGTATCAAAACGTCATGGCGTCGGGGAGAAGAGGCCTTGTTTGTCCGGCAAACAGATATCGAATCAGCCTGGAAGAATGTTCGTCGTTTTACGAAAGAATCTTCTTTTCCGGAAGCTTCAAAAGGCAGAACCTTTTCTTTAGGGAGAGCACTGGCTGTAGCAGCTTCTGTGATTGTTGTTCTCGGGCTTTCGTGGTTTCTTCTGTTAAAACCGCAGGAGAATCAATCGTCCTTAATTGTTTCCAACTCCCCGCGCGAGGAGATGTTACTGAGTGACGGAAGTAAAGTTATTCTTAACAACAGTTCCAGGTTTTTATGTAACCAACCATTTGGGGAAGAGGAGCGGACAGTACAACTGGAGGGAGAAGGTTTTTTTGAAGTTGAAGGCGACAGAAACCGGCCTTTTGTAATCAAAACAGAAGACGTAACCATCCGTGTGACCGGTACGAAATTTAATGTGCGGGCTTATCCCAACCTGGATGTTACCGAAATAGCAGTTCTTGAAGGCCGGGTTGAGGTAGTCCCGCCATCTGATCAGGAGATGGTTGTACTGACCCGTGGACAAACCGCGCTTTTTGAAAAGAAAAGCGGGTTGCTCTCTGTGATGGAAACTACTGATCCGAACCTTTTGTCGTGGCTTACCGGTCAGATTCGATTTGAAGAAACCCCACTGAAAGAGGTTGTTGAAACCCTTAGTCGTGTGTATGGAGCTGATTTTCAATTTTCAGATAAAGCATTGGGCGAAGAGAAACTGACTGCCCGGTTTAGTGATAATTCGTTGGATTTTGTTCTTGAGGTGGTTTGTACTACCTTTAATCTTGAGTCTAAACGGGAGGGGGAGACCATCTTCTTGTCCGCCCAAAATAATTAGTTTCTGTCCATAAAGTACCACTTGCGTCGTTACGCTTGCCGCCAAAATACTCATTTACGATTAGTAAATTCCGTTTTTGGCGGGTTGCGCCACCGCCAAAGCTTTAGGCGGCACGCGGTCGCAAGCCTAGCAATTGGCACTTTCTGACCAGAAACAGGACTAAAAACAAATTTTGCTTAGTTTATGGACAGGCACCAACCTACCTTATACATAAGACAGGTAAGATTTAAACAGGCTGAAAGCCTGAGAGCAATAGCCGAGGGCGTTGCCCTGGGTTTTAAGGTATCCCTCATCCCCCCTCTCATTATTGGTCGCAAAGCGACCAATAATGAGAGGGGGGAGTTGTTACAATTTTCTTGAGGCAACGCTCCAGGCTATTGCTTAAAGACCTTTGGCCTTTATTATTTGTAGGTAGGGCCTGTTAATAAAGGTGTTTGTACCGAATGATGAATTATTATTTTGAACATAAAAAAAGGGCATTCAGCCCCTTCATACTCAAAGGATGGGTTATTCTGGTGACTCTTATCTTTATGGTTCTGCCTCTTCGTGCTCAGAAAAATATTTTGGATAGAAAATATTCATTCAGTTTTGACAGTATATCGGTGGCTTCCTTTTTTGATTCCTTATCGACTCATTACGACATCGCTTTTTCTTATGACGCATCATTGATTGACAGCGACAGCATTTTTGATGCTCGTGCCGATTCGGTGCAGCTTGACCAATGGTTGAAAAAAACGTTTTATCAGGAGGAACTTGAAATCCATCAGATGGACCGGCAAATCATAATCTCTTCCGAGCCTGCACGGGTGAATGTTGAATCCATACACATTAAAGGTTTGGTGGTTGATTCTGCAAATCAGGAGCCCATGGATATGGTCAATATTGGAATTGCCGGAAAATCTCTTGGAACAGCCTCCAATCGTCAGGGGAAGTTTGCTTTCTTTCTTCCCGCCGAATACGCCGGGGAGAAGCTGGTCTTTTCCAGCCTTGGATACCGGCGCGACTCATTAGCTATTCCTGCGTCTGATACCAGTGTGGTGATGACTTTGTCTGAAACATCCGTGGAACTGCCTGAAGTGTTGGTGAAACTTGTAAAGCCGGAAGAAATTATGCGGGAGGTGGTGCGTAGAAAGAAAGATAACTATGCAGAGAATCCGCTGATTATGACCGCCTTTTTTCGGGAGTCGATTCAGCAGGATAAAAAGTATGTGGATGTGTCGGAAGCGGTGGTGGAGATATTTAAACCTCCTTATTTTCAGGAATATGCTCTTGAGCGTGTACGTTTTGTGAAAGGCCGGAAAGGACAATACAGTGGCGACATGGAGATGATTGATTTTAAGCTTCAGGGAGGTCCTTTTCTTTTCAGCAGGGTGGATATTGTTCGTCAGGGTGGCTTTCTGCCCGATATGGCGGGAAATTCTGTATATAAGTATTCTTTTAAGCGCATGGATTATGATCACGGGCGCACGGTGTTTGTGATTGGTTTTGAGCCATATAATGATACGGGGGAGTTGTTGTATGAAGGTGAGATTGTGGTGGATGAAGCATCCTTTGCCATTGTAAGTGCTACTTTTCAGATGACGGATAAAACCGTACGTAAAAGCAGGGAGTATCTTATCAGGCGCGATAGTCGGCGTTTCCGTACAAAACCTTCTTTTGCCCGTTATCGCATTGATTATCGTCCGTGGAATGATAAATGGATTCTAAACAGTGTCCGGGGAGAAGTAAATATGAAAGTGATTGACCGGCAGGAAAATATTCGAACGGTATTTAACACGGTTTCCGAATTGCTGGTGACGGATTTAAGAACGGGAGACCGTAAAGAGTTTCGCTGGAATGATGCTTTCCGGGCAGATTATATTTTGTCCGATCAGATAGAAGCGTACGATGATGATTTCTGGTCCAGGTATAACATCATCAGTCCGGATGAGTCGGTGGAGAAGATTTTTGAGAAGCAGGAGGGAGATGAGGAATGAGGAATGAGGAATGAGGAATGAGGAATGAGGAATGAGGAATGAGGAATGAGGGTTGAGGGTTGAGGGTTGAGGGTTGAGGGTTGAGTTGAGGGTTGAGTTGAGGGTTGAGGGTTGAGAGCTGTTTTTTGGTTCTGAGATGAGTTATGACTTTCTGAGATGGAACAGCTCCGGCAGAGATGGTACTTTGATAAAGAGGTTATGGAAGACCTATTATAGGATGATAGCAATAAACAGGTAGAAGTTTAAAAGGTAGAAGGCAGAAGAAAAATAACCAACTTTTCGGATGCGGCTGCAGAATCATTCAATGCAAAAATAGAAGACTTCGGAAAACGGTTCTGAGGCTTTCTGGATTTAACCTGATTAATTCACAAATTATCTATTACGAGACTCAACTACCAGCAAAATTTAAGAGTCCTCAGCAAATTTGATTTGAAAATAGTTCACTATTTCCTTCCTCAAACTTGCCTGCGGTTTCTTGAATTTCTTGGTATTTGAGCATCTCATAACGAAAATCCATGAAACGAAGTTCGACGAAGTCAATTATTCAGGCTAAAACTTTTCCTTTATAGATTGTGTAAGATTTTTTGCTTGGACCCAACTTTGGGGAGTGTTAGGATGGGCAAGGAATGAGGAGGAGTCCACAAAATATTAACGGCGGAGCAAGTCCGCCGTACTTATGTTGTTGTTTTAAAACCAGATTTTGAAGCGGGTGACTGCTTTTGAGATCTGTTTTATGCGCAATGCTGCTGAAGGTAATTGATGGTTGATCCGACAGATTGCAGATGTGTCATCTCCTCATTCTTTACATTTACTTTGAATCGGGTTTCCAGGTAAAACAGGAAACAAGCCATATCCACATCATCCATAAACAAATCATCGGTCAAAGATGCTTTTTCATCAATTACGTTCCGGGGAATACCGGTCATTCTGAATACCTTATACAGGTTACGTCTTATCTCTTTTGCATTCATAAGGCAACTCTCTTTTGATGGTTTAATAATATGACAATCGAAAGAGAGGTTACACGTATAGAATGGATTGATTTTTTTTTCAAATAGTCAGCGACATATTATTTTCTTCCATCATTTTCCGCATATTGATGAGTGCATAGCGCATTCGGCCCAGGGCTGTATTGATACTAACATTGGTCTCTTCGGCAATTTCTTTAAATGAAAGACCGAAATAGTGTCGGAGTCTGATGACCTCTTTTTGTGACTCAGGCAACATTTCCACCAAAGCTGCTACTTCACTGAGTAATTGATCATGAACCATCTGGTCTTCGATGGTCTGGTCGGAATATCTGGCATTGTTAAAAAGGTCAAAGCTGTGCTGATCGTTGGAGACCATTTGTTGATTCTTCTGCTTTCGAAAATGGTCAATGATGAGGTTATGAGCAATGCGCATAACCCATGAAGTAAAACGCCCGTTTTCGGCATACTTACCGCCTTTGAGTGAATGGATAACTTTTACAAATACGTCCTGAAAAATATCTTCGGCCAGATCCCGTTGCCTGACCATTAGAAAAATAAATGAATAAATGCGCTGGTGATGTCTTTCAATCAACAGGTCAATACACCTCGAATCTCCTGATATAAACTTTTTTACAAGCTCTTCATCAGACAGGATAGTCAGTTCTGTCATCATAATCAATATTTAAAATTTGCTTGTAAAAATGTTCTATAGGCTTCTGTTTTATTGTTTAACGGCGTATTTTCGTATTAATTTGTGGTCTAAATAACGGAAAAATACACAAATTTCCAAATGTTAAATTTTTTTATTGATTTGTTTTATCTGTCTTTTTACCTCTTTGATGAGTTTTTCCTTTAGTTGTTTGTAACCGGAAGCCTGCTCTTTAAATGCCTTTTCGGTTTTCTGAGCTTGCTGATAAAGGGTGGAAGCCTCCATAGTACCGACGATACCCTTGAGGGAGTGTAACAAACGGGCAGTTTCTTCTGTTTCTTCCTCATCTTCCAGTTGCTTCAGGCGGTTTCCAATGTCCGCATAATCGTGACAGAAGCCCTTGAGCAGACGATTGTAGAGGTCTGAACGACCTCCCATGCGGCGAATTCCTGCCTGCACATCGAGACCGTCAATTTTTGGAAACTTGTATTCACGTCCTTTTTCGGAATGTTGCATGATGGTATCGGAATCTCTGACCTCTCCGAAAACAAGACGATAAATGACTCTGAACAGGTCGTCCGGATCAATGGGTTTGGCCACAAGTCCGGTCATTCCTGCCTGTAAGCATTGGTTTTCCACATCTCCCAGAGCTTCAGCAGTCATTGCCACCACGGGTACTTCATTCCATCCTTCGATTCGCTTCATCCTGCGGGTTGCTGTATAGCCGTTCATTCCCGGCATGTGAATGTCCATTAGCACCAGGTCGTATGGGCAGTTTCCTTCTTGTTCCCGGGCCAGATCCAATGCCTCCTGTCCGTTCACCGCCAGGTCGGTTGTAATGTTGGCCATGGCAAGCAACTCTCTGGTAAGTTCCCGGTTGGTATCGTTGTCCTCTACCATCAGTAGCTTAAGTGGTTCCTCTTTGATCAGGAGATCTTTGTAATTTTTCTTTTTGGAACCACCCTCCGATTGCGGAAATTCCACTCCGCCCATGGCGTCCATCAGGGTGTCAAACACGATGGAATAATTGGCCGGTTTATGCATCAATACATAAGGAATTTCCTCCTCGGGCCAGGTTTCTTTGAGTTCTTCTTCATGAAAAGGGGAGGCCATGATTACAAGATGTTCGAAACGGTCGTTGTATCTTAGTAAATCCTTTATGGCTTCTTTACCAAGGCCCGCGATCATCGGCCAATCCAGGAACAATAGCCATAGGGGACCTGAAGGACTGATGCTTTCCAGTTTACCCAGGAGGGATTTGAAAGCACAGGTGCGGTGAACTTTAAAACCAAAATCGGTGAGCATACTTTTCAGTCCGATGGCTGTTTTAACATTGTTGCAACCAATCATTGCCTCATCGCCTTCCACTTCAAAAGCATGAAGCATCTGATCTTTTTTCTGAATCATTTGTCGATCAATGAAAGCAGTGAAGAAGAAGGTGCTGCCCTTGCCATAATCGCTCTCCACCCAAATCTCTCCACCCATCATTTGAGTAATGCGCTTGCAGATGGCCAGTCCAAGGCCGGAACCTCCGTATTTTCTGGTGGTGGATACATCGGCTTGTGAAAATGCCTTGAAAAGGTTGTTCTTTTGCTCTTCTTTGAGACCGATTCCTGTATCTTCAACTGCAAAAAGAAGTTCCGTCTTCTCACTTTCGGATGATTTGAGGCTAATCTTTACGTTTACGTGTCCTTTATCGGTAAATTTTACCGCATTATTGACCAGATTAATTAATACCTGCTCCAGTCTCAGCGGATCACCAACAAGGCTCAGCGGGACTTTAGGATCTATGTCAAAGACCAGCTCCAGGTTTTTTTCATTGGCCCGGAAAAGTACCATGTCGGCCAGGTTTTGTAGTACTTGTTCCAGGTCAAAGTCGATGTACTCAAGTTCCAGCCGGCCTGCCTCAATTTTGGAGAAGTCGAGTATGTCGTTGATAATTCCAAGCAGAGACCGGGAGGAGGACTGAATGCGCTTGAGGTAATCGCTCTGGCCCCGGAAACCTGAGTTTTCAAGTCCCAGGTGTGTCCATCCAATGATGGCATTCAAGGGGGTGCGTATTTCGTGACTCATACGTGCCAGGAAGTCACTTTTTGCCCGTGTTGCATTTTCAGCTGCTTCCTTGGCTTTTTGTAATTCAATATTGCTCTGATGGCGCGCTATCATCAAGCCCATGGTAACGGCAAAAGCTTTGAACAACGTTTTTTGTGACTCATTCCACCTGGCCGATTTCATTTCCATGCCAAACCCGATGAAACCCCAGAATGAGTTATGGACAAATACAGGGATGATAAGGGCAGAGGTGGAACTCAGCTTGGCCAGGAAGGATTTCTCTCTGGTGGTAGCCGAATGAACATTTACCTCCAGGTCTTTCTGATCGTTGAGGGCAAAATACCATGAAGGGCTGATTCTTTCATAGGCCAGGTCGGTCAGATCTTTTCGGTAAATGGGTTCCAATGATGAATGCTCCCACTCCACAAAATGTTTGAATAGCAGTTGCCCGGGTTCATTTCTGTAATTCCGAAACGCAAATGCACGATCCACGCCGGCACCATCTCCCAGTACCCGAAGGGCTTTAAGCAGTGCTTCTTTGAAGTTGGTGCTGGCAATTAACTCTTTGAGCGCTTCCGAGACCCCTTCCAGCAGTTTGTCGCGCATCATTATCTCATTGACTGCGTCTTTTTGGGCTGTTATGTCAATGATAACCCCCTGGAAAGTGACTTGTCCGGTTTGCCGGTCAACCACGGGCAATCCTTTTTCATAAACCCATTTGCGATTTCCCACCAGGTCGCGAATCCGGTACTCCATTTCGAAGGGGGACTGATTTTGTAAAGCCCGGCTCAGGATTTCTCTGACTTTATCTCTGTCTTCTTTTATGATGAATGGGATGATGGACTGCCCTTCCTGGATGAATGCGTTAATGCCCAGCCCGATAATGTTTTCCACGCCGCCGCTGATGAAAAGCATGGTGCGTTTGTAATCGCTCTGGCAATGATAGACAATGCCCGGAACATTGGTAACGATGTTGCGGTAGTTCTCACGACTTCTCTCCAGATCGTGCAGTGCTCTGCGCAACTCAGTGATATCGGTGGACACTCCACAAACAGATATGACTTTTCCTGAACTGTCTTTAATAGGAAATTTGTTGGATAAGAAGGTGCGTTTTCCGGTTGTGGACGGAAAGAATTCTTCCCGTTGAATCGATTTTTTACCGGTGAGTACTTCTGCGTCATTTTCACTGAATACCGCAGCTATTTCTTCTGGGAAAATATCTTTGTCTGTATGACCTATAATACGGTGGGCTTCCAGTCCCAGCGTTTCTTCCATAGGTTGATTGATGAGTGTAAACCTTCCCGTTTTGTCTTTGACATAAATCAGCGCCGAACTGTTGTTGATGATGTCGTTAAGCAATTGTCGGTTGGTCTGTAACTGCTTGTTGGCCTCTTCCCGGAGTTCCTCATCGTGTTTGATTCTTCTGAAATAGATAACTGCCATCCAGATGCCAATAATAATGGCCAGTGACATAAAGACCGATAGCAGGACAAACCCGATAATTACCCATCTCTCCATGGCATGGTTTTGATGGTAATTGGCTTTTTCTCCGGCTATCTGAATGCTTTGAGAGCTTCTGTCCATCAGTGTTTGAACTCTTTCTATCTCTTCCAGTTCCCCAACCAGGTCAAGCATTTCTTTTTGATAGCCCGAAAGGCCGCTTCTAAGACGTGACAGGGACCTGAAAGAATCAGATCCGGGAGAGACCACATCGGGTGGGGGAACAAGGCTGTTGATACGTGTGAAGACGGTATCCACCATTTCCCTGGTAACAAAGTTGACCGGGTAGTTCCACAATTTTTTTTCAATCTCTTTCAGATGAAGGAGTTGATACATCAGGTCGTTGTAGAGGTCAGGTTCCCCCTTTTTTGATTTGGGATTCGTTGTTGCTCTTTGCGGAAGTGGTTGGCGTGCAGCATAAAAAACCTTTTGAAATAGTGCATCCATTTTTTGTTCTGTTGCGCTGCGACCTTTTTTCAGGTTGATGACTAAAACCCAGTACCGCTTGTAATCGTCCAGCCAACTGCTTACGGTGGATAACTCATCACGGCTGATGGAATTCAGCCTGCTTTCGCGGGCATTTTGCAGGAGTATTTCTATTTTCAGGGTAAGGCTGTCCACCATGTGTGTGGAAGTAGTATCGCTTTTGAGAGTGAGATTTTCGGCCTGAATGCGTGATACGTATATTTGATGCAGCAGTAGATCCACTTTCTCTGTGCTCCGTACCCAGTCTTTAAGGCGGGCGATACCAAAAAGACTGAACCCCGCAACCAGAATCAGCAGCACCAGATTGAAAAGGTATCCTCCAAGGACCTTCTGACTGATGGAACCATTTGATTTAAAGAAATTTATTAGTTTTTTGAACATGCTATGTTCTTTGTATTGCTTTTACCCCACAAAAATGAGAAAAATTGTTAACTAATTAGGCTTCATTGTTTAAAATTATTTTGGATCATTCATCTATCCTGCCTTCTTTATATTACAGGTAGAGTCTGTCCATAAAGTGCCATTTGCGTCCCCGAAGGATCGGGGCAGGCTGTTATGCTTGCCGCCAAAATACTCATTTACCTATGTAAACTCCGCTTTTGGCTGCTTCGCAAGCCTTGCAACTGGAATTTTCTGACCAGACACATGACTAAAAACAAACTTTACTTAGTTTATAGACAGGCACTGGGTAGAGTCTAAACAGGCTGAAAGACCTTCGTCCTTTGAAAAAACGTTGCTTTAGAGTCTGCTGAAAAAGTCAGCAATCCAAATTTTAATTATTTTATTGATTTTCTTTTTGGCATTGCCCCAAAAAGGAAACAAAAAAGTCTAGTCCGTTTAAACCTATCTGCCCGCATCAGGCTTAATTTCCGGCTGGCCCGCAAGGCCTTGAAGTCGCCCATTAAGCCCTCTCTCCACCGCCGGCCCGGAAAACGGACGGGCCCGCCCACCTTTCAACCAGTAAAACTCATTTAAACAAAAAACATCCTTTTGACCGGTAAGTTGTTAATTATTTAACGTCTCAAGTCTTCTTAAGTGCAATCTTATTTTAGTGATAGCTTGAAAACCTTGCACTTCAAATGAAAACACCCCCATTAAGTTATTCATAATCTTTACATTATTCGTTTTCAAGCAGGCCCTGCTTTAAACTAAAGCCTTCATAAATGGGAAGAGCGTGATTAATAGAAGGGCTACCTTATTTATTAAAAAATCAGTTTGATGCCCCGTTTTTCCTGGGACTGTTTATCTGTAATCAATCATATAACTGACAAATAAAGGAGATAAAAATAATTTTTTCAGATTATTTCCGTTTAAGTTGTAGACCGGTTTAACGGACTTTTCCCCTAATGGGGTAAATTATTGTTTCATAATTAATTCAGAAAATTTGCTTATGAAGAAATGTTCTACTATGGATTTGGATTTTATGATTTCTAAAAGTTATTATCTGCAGGAATTGCTGTTAAACCTGCCGGAGGCTAGACTGAAGGAGGTCCTGATCAGCCCGAGAAGGGAGATTGTGGAAAATCTCAAAAAGCGCCTTCGCATTATTCCTGAAATGAATAATTAATGGTTAGCCCTGTTATTGGTTGCATCTCAACCAAAAACAGGGCTTAATTGGATGATTTTATCCAACCGACCTTATACATAAGACAGGTGAAATGTAAACAGGCTGAAAGCCTGAGAGCAATAGCCCAGGGCAACGCCCTGGGTTTTGAGGTATTCCTCATGCCCCCCTCATTATTGGTCGCGTCGCGACCAATAATGAGGGGGGGGAGTAGTTACAATTTCCCTGGGACGTTGCCCCAGGCTGTTGCTTAAAGACCTTCGGCCTTAAAAAAACGCAACAACATTTTCCTTTGCGGTTGCCTGAATTTATTGGGATTTAAACATCTCATAGCGAAAACTCATGAATCGAAGATTGACGAAGTCAATAAACCAGACTGAAATTGTCGCCTGGTCTGTGCTAAAAGCTAATTGTTAATAATCTTTTTCCGTATCCTCCTTTAGCATATTTTTAGTGGATAGCAATCCGCAGGCTGCATAGATGTCTTCACCTCTCGATCGACGGATGGTTGTGGTAAGCCCTTTTCTATTGAGTTGGTCTGAGAACCACTTAATTTTTTCATCGGATGAACCCCTGAGAGGTGAGTCGGGAATGGGATGAAACCTGATGAGGTTGATTCTGCATCGGATGCCGTTTAGTAGTTTGGTAAGGCCTTTCACATGAGCAGGAGTATCGTTCACTCCATCAAACATAATGTATTCGAAAGAGATTCTTCGCTGACGTCCGAAATCATATTCTTTTAATGAATCGATAACCTCTTCGATGGGATAAACCTGTTCGATAGGCATGAGTTTTTTACGTTCCTCATTGAAGGGCGTGTGCAGGCTGATGGCCAGATGTGCGTCGCTTTCCTCGATAAAACGCCTCATGGCTGGTTCCACGCCGATGGTAGAGACATTGAAACGTCTTGGGCTCCAACCCATCCCCCAATCGGAGGTGAATATTTCCAGACTTTTCAGCACATTTTCCACATTGTCCATGGGTTCTCCCATTCCCATATAAACAATATTGGTAAGTTGATCGCTTTCGGGCAGGCTGATAACCTGATTCACTATTTCTCCGGCGGTCAGTTGTCCCTGAAAGCCCTGTTTGCCTGTCATGCAAAACAGACATCCCATTTTGCAACCAATCTGAGACGAGATACACAACGTGTGGCGCTCCTTTTCGGGGATGTATGCTGCCTCAATGAAAAGTCCTTTTTGTGCGGGATAGAGATATTTTTTGGTGCCATCAACAGAGGCTTGAACTTTGGATGGTGCCACCCTTCCTATAATATATTTTTCTTTAAGCCGGTCACGCGCATCCTTCGAAAGATTGGTCATGTCGTCAATGTCACTTACCCCTTTGGTGTAAAGCCATTGCGCCATTTGTTTGGCAGTGAATCCGGGCAATCCGTTTTCCGCAGCAACGATTTTTAATTCTTCCAGAGTTTTTCCAAAAAGCGCTTCCATAAGGTGATTTTTAATTGTGACAGGGCAAAGGTAAGGATAAATAATAGAAAAGAGCTGTCGCCCGATAACCGGGCGACAGCTCTTTTAAATAATGATTTAACAAAACAATTACTTCACAAAAGTATCCAGTCCAATGCAACCTTCCAGTGATTTCAGATACTCAGCTGACTTAAACTTCTTGATGTTTTGTTCAGCGAGTTCGATGCTCGATTTGATTTTAACCTCCACTTCAGGTGCGATGTTTTTCCTGGTTGTGAGGTAATCGCGGAGATACTTAAGGTGTTTTTGCCATAAGGTGATGTCACCCAGTTGCTTGTTGGTCAGGCGCTCGTGATACCAGTCACTGGCCACCATATTTTCCAGGGTAAACATTTTTCTGATTTCAGGATCGTCAATGGTCTTGCCGTTGTATTCACCATGAGCCATCACGTGCAGAATTGCTTTGAGAGGAGGAATAGCTCCTTCTACGCTGCCATCCTCAAAATAACTTTTGGCAACTCTTTGCTGGGCTTCCACAATGTTGTTGATTCCGTCCACAAATACCTCCTGGTCCTGTGTCTCTGGCTGCAATATTTCACTGTTAAATACGGCATCAGGGTTCTCGAAAACACGTCCCAGGAAGGTGCGTGCAAATTTTGCATTGATGCGATATCCCAAACGTGAAGCCAGCACTTTTTTACCGTTGTGCTCGAAATCTTCGAGTTTTTCCAGATAATTATGTTCTTTCAGGAATTCTGCATCTGCCTCTTCAGCACTCAGTCGGCTCCAAATCTCAGGTACCAGCAGACTGATGTCGTGATCGACCCTGTAATTTGGACCAATATGACCTGCTGCGGTGGTAAAGCCGGCATATCCGGTAAGGATAAATGAAACCAGTGCATTGTTAAGGTCTGTTACCGGACTCAGGGCATTAAAAGGCCCTTTGGTAAGTGCTCCCTCTGAACCGGCACCGGTGGTGGAAGGGGACTTTCCTGTGAGACTGCAAACAAAGTCCATGAACAGTTCGGGTAAATCCTGATAGTGGATAGGATTGTAAACTGCCAGTGGACGAATACCAGGTTGCGGCGGGTTGTTTCTGCGACCACCCAGCACTGCATTTACCGGGGTGAGCACAGGTTCTCCAGCAGGCACTTTCCTGTATAGGCGTGTGCCCATTTCGGCTATATAGTTTTCGCGGTGCTTGATGAGCCCCGGACGGTTTTGCAGATACCTCACGTTGGCCGACGGTTTGCCTTCAAAAATCCGTGGATGGGAAGAGGAGACAAAATAATTGTTCTCTTTCTTTTTAGCCACTTCCCTAATCAGGTTCTTCATCGGTTGAGTGTATTTGTCAAACTCGATGGCATCGTCCATTATCTCTTTTGCGTCACTGATGGTCAGTGGCTCAAAATTAGAAATGAAAGTGTTGGGGGTTGACAAATCCAGTTCTGCCTGTTTGTCGTAACCGCGGTTAACAGCTTCGTCGGGTCGTTGGAAGAAACGGTATTCGCAATTGGTGATGAATTTGGCTGATGGATGGTTGAAATCCGGAGCCAGATCTTTCAATTGTGAAGCGGGCACAACCGTTGAGGCTGTGATGTCATCTTCCATCTGCAACTTATCGCTGGCGATATAGTCCTGACGCAGCTTAAAGGTACGCCATGCCCCTTCGTTGGTAAGTCCCACACGCAGGTAACTGGCAACCAGCTTACGGTTCTTGAATTTCAGTTCATTACCGTGTTTACCATCGATGATATCAACGGTAAAGTATTTTTTCCACTCTTTACCCCATTCGGCACGGTAGAATCGCTTCACAATGTAAACCAGCCCTTTGATGTGGTGTGGGATGGTTTCCAGCCATTCGTTGTATTCTTTGGTATAGCGGTTTGGAGCAGGTGTCAGCAGCTTTATAACCGAACCAAGTGAACGTTGGGAGCTCAGGATGGGACGATTTTTATCTGTTTTGATGTGTGGAAGGTAGATGTCCGAGTAATCCTTATTGATGATTTCTTCCACTTTTTTGAAATCATTTTCATAATCAGCAGTGAAGAATGGACCGTAAATAATGGCATCTTCAATGGATTTGGAGATTTCGGACTTACCTCCACCTGAAACGGTACAGGGCTTGTGACAGAAAGTTCCTTCAGCCACGGAACCAATCAATCTCCATGAAGGCACATAAGGGTTTTTGTTCATCCGTACTTTATATCCTGCAGGCAGCATATAAGTATTTTTCGGATTCAGTCTGATGGAATGTTTCTTTCCGTCTTTGGTCCAGGAAACTTTTTGCTCCATCAGGTTGAAGGCAGCATCTTCGGGAACATAAATAATGTCCTTGTATTTCCTGTCCACTGCGTGCCCCTCAGGTTGCAGCTCCATATAGTCGGTGTACATGGCGGCCATCTTCTCAAAAGAGAGGTCGTTGCGGTTGAATTGTTTGCGATCAGAAAATTCATCCCCCAGGTTATAGGTCGGGAATGCAATAGCTCCGCCGGCGTGTTCTTCTTCCACATTTCCCAACAGGTTGGCAGCATAGCCAATCTGTGTCTTAACTTCTTTCTTGGAATATCCGAAATAGTTGTCGGCAATGAGGGTTACGATGATGCCCTCTGCGGTACGGGCAGTAACTTTAAATGCACCACCATCGTTGTAGAGCTCATCTTCTTTTTCCCAGCACATACCATCGCGCTTCTGACGTTCTGTTGCTTCGTTGATGTGCGGAAGGCCCAGCTCTTTTTTCTTTAATTTGGTGAGATGGGGAGCCAGAATAACACAACCGGAGTGGCCGGTCCAGCCTTCAATGTCGAGGGCTGAATCGTTTTCGGTCAGATATGGATCTCCGGCATTCCCAAAAATGGATTCCACAAAATCCAGGTTGCTTACCAGGTTACCCGGGGCAAAGAAGCGGATCTCCATTCTTCTTTCCTTGTTCTTATTGCCTACGGCGGGTTCCACCACCGGTCGGAGCAACAAAGAAACAAAGGAGGCTGCTTTCTCTTCCTGAGTTGATGTAAAAGGTATTTCGAGCAATTCTTGGGGAGGCTGCAATGCTTTCTCCAACAAGCTTGCAAAAGCTTCTTTGGGCACTCCTTTTTTGTCGTGCGGGATGGGAAGTCCTCCCTCTACCACATGGAAAACGCCTTTGGTGGTTCTCCGGTCATTTTTGGGATTGTTTAGAATTCCCTGTTTCAGGCGGAAGGAGTGAATAATGTCGTTCTCAAATTTGTCGGCATCCGGCGGAAGCGACAGTGCCCGTGCAATGCCATGATTGTCAACGACAAAAGTCTCTGACGGGAGCCTGAAGTCTTTTTTGTCTTTGAAATCTGCCAGGTAATGGTCCAGGAAATTCTGGATACGCTGATCTGCCGGGCAGAGATATGAGGTGAGTAACCGGTTTTTTTCTTTGTAGTTATTGATGAGGTCGTTGGCCAGTTCCAGAAGGCCCATCCGGGAACTCGATTTGAAATAAGGCTGGCCCATAGCCGCCAGTTTGAGGTTGATGTACTCAATGACCCTTTTGGGCTTGGGTATTTCATTGGTACCATCCTCTTTAAATCCAAATGATTTCTTTAGGTCCATATTAGTAAGTGTTTAATAAATTTCTTTGTTTGCTCTGCGGGTAGGAAATGTAACGCAATAATAAAAAAAATTCAACAGGTTATCAGGAAAATTGGGTTACAAGAATGTTAAATAATCTTACCGGGTTTTTTATGAATTAAAAGTAGATTTCTGCAATAATATTATCATAAGGAATTCCCTTGTTGACCAATATATCTCGAACATCTACAACCATATTGGCGTTCCCACAAAGGTAATATTTTATATTGTTTGGTAAATTATTTTGTTCTTTCAGCCACTGTGTTAAACGCCCGGAGCGGATGCCGGGAGCCGTTTCCCGGGTGGCGAATCTAACATAATTATCGTCTAATGAGGAGGAAAAGTGTTCCGAAAACCAAAACTCTTTTGGTGTGCGCGCTCCGTGAATAAGTTTTTTATTTTGAATCAGGCCCGATTCGCTCATGCTGATAAAAGGTGCTACACCGGTGCCTGTGGCGATCCACCATGCCGGATCTTTCGTACCCAGAAAGCGACCAAATGGTTCTGACATCATTAACTCATCTCCCGGATTTAATTGCGCCAGGCGGGGTGTTAAACTTCCGGCAGGGTTGATGTCGAAAAGAATGCGGATGTGACCGGTATTGTTTCCGCTGGCGATGCTATACAGGCGAGGCTCTTCGTCTGCTGTCAGGGCAACGGCAACAACTTGTCCGGGAATGAAATCAAATGTTCTTTCGGTGCAGAGGGTGAATACGCCGGGTGATATTTCTTCTTTTGTCAGAACCTTTGCCGGGAATAACTCTTTTTGCTTTCGTTGTGGCATGGACTTTCGTTTATTGGGTTTATATCTTTTAACAAAATGTGAGGGGAAAAGGTTGTTAGAAGGGAGCAAGGGGCAAAGGTGAAAAAGCTGTTGGCTCTTAGGGAAAAAAGCTGAAAGCTGGAAGAAGCGGAATAGCAAACAGGACGAGCGACTTCCTTATCGCTCGAGCAGAGAACTCTTATTTGTTAGAAAAAATGGAATGAAACTCATAAACCAACCAGGTAAAAACAAGAAATTATCATCAACTCCTTATAAAAATGGAACAGCCCCGGCAGTGATTTTATTCAGAAGCCGGCTTGAAGCCGGCTGGTATAGTGCTGCTAAGGTGTCTGGTAATCCCCAGCCTAAAGACGGGGGCTAATCTCATGCGGCTGTTCTAAAAAATCTCAACCTGAGGCTTAACTTGTACCTCATTCCTCATCGCTCAACCCTCATCCTTTTTCTCTTATCGATCTGCTCAGTTTCAGTCTCAACCTCAACCTCAGTCTAAAAAAAAAACGACCCCATCCCGGAATCGTTTTTATATCATTTTATATTTCTTTGCTTCTACTCCAGATCAGGATTCTCTTCCTGCACCGCTTCTTCTTCATCAGCGACCGGAGTTTCTTCTGTGGAGAATGCATTCTCTGCATTATACGGGAATACGTCCATCAGGGGACTTTCGGTAATGCTTTGCACCTCAAAATCCACCACCATGTCGGAGAGCCCTTTCATGAGGTTGTCGTATGCATCACGCACATTGTCAGCCATGACCAGCATCTGGCTGCTGATTTTCTTTTCTTTGCCTGCATTTTCGTCGATGGAGAGGTGGCTGACTTTGCATTTATACCATCTATCTCCCGGGAAATCAGGAAATAAATCACTGTAATCGGCTTTGCGGATATTTGTGACCTGGAAATCTCCCCTGATCATGGTTTGCATCTCTTCATGGATGCGGCTTTCAGCTTCTGTAAACGAAACGGCATCGACCAGGTATGGCTCTGTTACCTTTTTTTCTTTTCCGGTGTTTTCGTCTGTTTTAATGTATTTTACCTTGCATTCGAACCAGGTGTGTAGCATGTGTTTTTATGTGTTTTAATGATTTTTTATTAATGATTAAAATGTTTTCCCAAAAGGGATTTCATCCCTTAAACCCTGAATTACTTTTTTTGTCTTGACACAAAAAAAGTAATCAAAAAAAGGTCAAGACTTTGCCAGCTTTCGCTCTAAAAACTACGGCTCTTTTATCGTAATCGTCAAAACTCATCTCGCTTGCTGTGCGCACGAGATTCAAACAGAGACGATTTACGATAAAACAACCTTGTTTTTAGGCTTACCTGCCAAGGTCACCCCCCCCC
>NZ_AJKI01000024.1 GCF_000259075.1 Marinilabilia salmonicolor JCM 21150 | reverse complement strand
TGATGAATGCCTTAAATATCAAGGAGTTTAATGATTGTATAAATATTTTGTCATGTACTTAGATTTTTGCCAAAAACACAATGATGCCCAATAAAGAAATCAAAATATACGCACCAGGCCCCAACAATACCATTGTAAACCATAAAGGTGAAATAATTTCACCTCCCGACAACTGGGATTTTCTACCAGCAGGCGATGCCGGTGTCACCCGTAAGGTCACCTCCAAAGGTAATTGCTGGCGTATTCAGAAAAAGAAAGGACGCCGAACCATCTCAACAGGCATATGGGCACCTGCGGAAACCATCCAACAAGCCATGGCAGAGATGGCAGCCACCCGAAACACTGAAACTTATAAAAAAAGGCAGGAGTACGCAGCCCAAAGAAGGGAAAAACAGCAGGCAGCGTATGAGCAGGAGTTCCATCAGGCAGTCAGAGAATTTCTGAATTTCCATCTTCAACATAAAAACCTGGAAACCAAAATGGCCCGGGCCATCACTATTCATGCCATTCCCGTAGGCTCAGGAACTGTGGCACGTACCTCCATGATTCCACTGGAAGAAAGGGCTGCACGGGCTGTTATTGCCTGGATGCGTCATCAGACTACGGCTTACGATCATCTGAATATCCAGCGAATAAAAGGAGAGCGCCGACGAGTACGACGGTTGTTGGCAGAGCAGTCAGTTACACTTCTGGAAAAATACCGGGCAGGAAAACCTGTGGATGAAAAGTGCCCGCTGAACAGGGCATTGAAATAAAAAAGGACTGACTCTGTCTTTCAACAAAGTCAGTCCCCAATTATGAAGTAACGTAATCCTTAAAAAGTGGCTTTCAACACAAAGAATATGTCTTCAGCCTTCGGATTCGATACCAGTGATGCCTCCACCGGCAATGATATCTGGTTGTTAATAGCAACAGTCTTTCCAAGTGAAAAACCCGCATTTACAAGCGCAGCATCTGCGGCATAAAGTCCTTCAGCAGGTGTTCCGCCAACAAAACCGGACAGTTGATAGCCATCATTCAACTGCCAGTTATACATAGCCTCAAAATAAGTGGAATAATAATTTTCCCCCGCTGCATCACGATCATTGCCATAGAAAAACGTGGCCGCCTTTAGGGTCAGCGGACAACGCTCACCAAAATAATAATTCAATGTTCCTTCGAGCGCATGTGTAGTGGTTTCACTGTCCCAGTTAAAATGGTCAGCCTCGGTTAAAGCCATTTCATTCTCGTTGTAATAATCATTAACCGTCAAGGTAAGATTCCCAAAACTATAACCGGCATAAAAATCTACCTCTGCATATTTATCAGAAAAACCGTAGCTGGCCCATGCACCGGCAAAAAAGTTCCCGGCTGTCAGGCCCACCGTTGGCTGAATATTCACATTGGGGCTATAAAGCAGACCACGCCAAACGTAGCGACTAACCAAATCAGCATTAAACGAGACATTTACTTTATTCTGTGCAGATTCCGCTTCATTTTGTGCCATCAGGATATTTCCTGAGATCATAAATAACGTAATGATTGATATTATTCTTGTCATTGCTTTTTGTTTTAAATTGTGTCTGTCCATAAAGTACTATTTGCGTGGTTACGCTTGCAACTGGCACTTTCTGACCAGACACATGACTTTTTACAAACTTTCCCGACTTTATAGACGGGCACTAAATCGTAACACCTTATATGGTTTTTATTTCAATTCTATTTTCTCTCCTTAAGCTACCGCTTTGTGAAGCTGTCGTGCAGGCGCATATTTCTGGGTCAGGCGCGAAACCACTATTATGGTAATAAGACCACAAGCCATGGCAAAAGTCCTGAACGGGAAAAGTACCACGCCATCCTGAATCATCGGATAATCAATAAAAGTGGGAATTCCCAGAGTCGTATCTCCTCCACCCAAACGTAGGATAAGTGCCACAGCAAAACCGGCAAATGAACCAATAGAATTGGCTTTTTTATCATAGAATGAGGTAACCAACTGAGGGAAAAGCAATACATAAACAAAATCACTACACAAAAACCAAAGCGCATAAACACTGGTGATTTTCAATGCCAGCAGGGTAGCTGCAATCCCAATAATCCAGATACACTTTTTGATTACTTTAGTGAGGTTATTGGTACTCATCTTAGGTTTAATCAATGGGCGATAGATATTCCATGAGGCCATGGATGAGGCGGATAGGATCGAACTGTCAACCGAAGACATAACAGCTGCCGCGATGGCACCTAAGCCAACCAGTCCGATGGCTCCAGGAGTCAGATAACGAATCACATAAGGGAGAATGAGTGCCGAATTTTCGGGTGCCGAAGCAGCACCAAACGCTTGCCAGGATTCAACAGAAGACCCTACTATTCCAATCATCACCGGCGGGATTGCTGCAATAAGACAAACAAATCCAGCCAAGACTGACAACCTTACAGCTGTTTTGGGATTTTTAGAGGAGAGCACCCGCTGGAAATAGACCTGCCAGGGAATACCCCCGAAAATGAGCAACAAAGCATAGTCCCACCAATTCAGATAATAATCACCCAGAGCTTCTTTGGATGGTAAAAAACTGGCCAGTGATCCCATCTTATTCTGATAAGCATCCCAGGCCTGATCCCATCCGCCAACACTATCAATGGCAAATGGCACAACGATAATTAAACCGATAAAAAGTAAGCCCAACTGAACGACATCGGTCAGTGCGACCGCCCACAATCCGCCAATAGCCGTGTAAATTATGGCAATAATGGATGAAACAATAATCGCGGTCTGAATATCCAGTCCCAAAATAGTGGCAAAAGTGGCTCCCAGTGCGGTCAGAATAGCTGCTGTCCAGAATATTTCCCCCAGAAGAGCCGGAAAAAACAATACCGCCGACATCCGTGTACCAAATCGCTGAGAAAGAGGATCCAGCATCGTTTTAAATTCATAAGACCTCATTTTACGGGCAAAAAACAGACCGCCCAAAATAAGGCTGAGTCCATAGCCCCAGGGAGCCTGCACCCATACCAGACCATATGAAGAATCGTAAGCATATTCGGCAGCCCCATTAATATATCCGCCACCAACCCAGGTAGCACTCATGGTAAATATTCCGATCCATAAAGGTATTCCCCGTCCGGCAAGCATTACATCGGTAGTGGTCTTTGTCTTCTTAAGTTCTGCAGCATAAGTTCCCATATAGAAAATCACTCCGTAAAAGAAGATCATGGAAAAGAAGCCGGGCCAGAAAACATGTGAATCAGTAAAGAAATATAAATATCCGCCTGCAGCAGTTAATGTCAGCATCAAAACAAGGGTAGGCCATAAATTTTTTACAATCGATCGATCAATACTCATCTTTTTATTACATATTTTAGACAGATCACGAAACCTCACAATAAAAACACTGAGGAACAGCAATCTACAGAATAAAATTCTTTAAAAAAATCTCTTTACAGAGCATTCTCTCTGCAACTTTTAAGTGGGAAGGAGGGCAACAGAAAATTCCTGATCATTATTATCTTGATACATTTTCTGTTAATAAGAAGTTATGTCGGCCTTGACTTGTAATGATAATGGCTGAGATTGAAATTGTTTTTGTAAACTGGCAAATAATTGTCGATTCGAAATAAGATTAGTACTTCTGAGGTAAAAATCATGTTTAAGTTTTAAAGTGAAAGCGAAGAAGCCTTCATTCTGTATTCCTGTCTTCTGGAATTTACACGCAAACAGTTGTCAATTCGTTGCTCAACTGTTGCATGTAAATACTCCAAAAAACAGGGGCATCTTCACTTGTAATCTATAAATTGTTGAAGGCTATAATTCCTTCATCAGACATCTCTTGCCGGAGCCTCCGGTTTTTTACCAAGAATCATATCAGCAGCTTTTTCAGCAATCATCATCACCGGAGCATAAATATTTCCATTCGTGATGTAAGGCATTACGGAAGCATCCACTACGCGCAGGTTTTTCACACCATGCACCCGTAACTGATCATCGACCACCGCCATATCATCAAATCCCATTTTACAGGTACAACTGGGATGGTAAGCACTCTCCCCATCACGCGACACCCACTCCAGAATCTCCTCATCGGTCTCAACTCCTTTACCGGGAGACAACTCCTTGCCTCTGTATTTGCCCATGGCCTTGGTTTCAATAAGCTTTCTGGTTTTCCGGATAGCGGCAATCCAGTCTCTCCGCTCATTCTCCGTGGAGAGATAATTGAAAAGGATGCTGGGCTTTTCGTAAGGATTATTAGACTTGATTTTTATGCGTCCCCGCACATCCGTATTCATGGGGCCTACATGCAACTGGAAACCATGCCCTTCTGCAGGGGCCGTTCCATCGTACCGAATGGCCAAAGGCAAAAAATGGTATTGCAAATCAGGATACTTTACATCATCCCGGCTTTTGATAAATCCGCCCGCCTCGAAATGATTGGTCGCTCCGGGGCCCTTACGGCGGAAGAGCCAGTCGAACCCGATTTTGGGAGCCCGCCATGGACTTAGAGATTTGAATTCGCTGATGGGTTCTTTACAAGCCCACTGTACATATACTTCCAGATGGTCCTGAAGATTTTCGCCCACACCCGGAAGGTGATGGACCACATCAATGCCGTGTTTTTTTAATTCATCCGCATTTCCAACTCCGGATAATTGCAGAAGCTGGGGCGAATTTACCGCACCTCCGCAGGAAATAATTTCCCTGGCGTACACAGTCTGCACCTTTCCACGGCGTTTATATTCCACCCCCACAGCTTTCTTCCCCTCAAAAATGATTTTATGAACCATGGCACGAGTCAATACTGTGAGATTGGGACGTTTCTTCACCGGATGTATATAGGCACGGGCCGAATTCATCCGTCGCGTCTTATAAATGGCCTGATCAAATTTCCCAAATCCTTCCTGAGTGGATCCGTTCACATCATCAGTAAGTTTATATCCGGCTTCCTGAACGGACTCAAAAAATGATTTAAAAAGAGGATTCTCATTCTTTGGAGTAGTCAGCTTCAACGGACCTTTGTCTCCGTGATATTTATCAGCCCCGACAAGACGTGTTTCCAGCTTTTTAAAATAGGGCAAACAATGGGCATAATCCCACTTTTCCAGTCCTTTAACACTTGCCCATTTCTCATAGTCCAACTTGTTTCCTCGGATCCAAATCATTCCGTTAATAGAACTGGAGCCTCCCAGCACTTTTCCGCGTGGCTGCGCAATTCTCCGGTTTCTCATATGTGGTTCCGGATCCGACTCGTAAGCCCAGTTGTAAAAAGTCCCGTTAAGCAGAAAACTAAGCGCTGCCGGCATATGAATCCGGAAGTCCAGCCTGTAGTCAGGCCTACCGGCTTCCAGCACCAACACTTTATTGTCAGGGTTTTCGGATAAGCGATTGGCCAGAACTGCCCCTGCTGATCCGCCACCCACAATTACATAATCATATTTTGCCATAATTATTGAAAAATTTGCTGGTCACGGGACAAAGCATCACCGGTGAAAATTACTCTGTCTCAGACCTATGTTTGTCATTTAGTAAGGTGAATCCACCTTATCCATTTCGATGTAAACTGTTTTGAGCTGTGTATAGGCATCGATGGTAGCCAGGCCGTTCTCCCGCCCAAAACCCGATTGCTTGTAAGGGCCAAAAGGAACTTCCATGGGGTTCACATTGTAATTATTGACCCAGCACATACCGGCCTGTAAAGCATTAACCATGCGATGAGCGCGCTGAAGATTGGAGGTAAAGACCCCTGCAGCCAAACCGTAAATTGTATTGTTGGCTTTCTCTATGGCTTCCTCCTCTGTTTTGAATGGCAATACGGTCATTACCGGCCCAAAAATCTCTTCTTTTACAATGCGGGCATCCTCATTATCAGTCTCGAAAATAGTTGGTTCAACAAAGAACCCTCCTGATATTTCCGAATCATCGCAGACATAGCGTTCTCCACCATAAACCAGCCGGGCTTCCTTTTTTCCCAGTTCAATATAGCCGGTCACCTTTTCAAAATGCTCTTTGCTGATGAGGGCCCCCACCTGGGTTTTCATATCTGAAGGATTTCCGATTATCAGATTTCTTGTTTTAGCAACCAGTTTATTCAAAAACTCCTCTTTGATTGATTCTGCCACATAAACGCGGGTGCCGTTGGAGCAAATTTCCCCCTGTGTGTAAAAGTTGGCCATCATGGCACCATTTACAGCCTCGTCCATATCGGCATCCTCGCAGATGATCAACGGCGATTTTCCACCCAGCTCCAGGGTAACGTGCTTAAGAGTACCAGCAGAAGCAGCCATGACCTTTTTCCCGGTCTCCACTTCACCCGTCAATGAAACTTTTTGTATATCCGGATGTCCGGTAAGCATTTGTCCAACTTCGGCTTCTCCCTGTACCACATTGAATACACCGTCGGGGACTCCGGCCTCTTTCAAAACCTCAGCCAGAACCAATGCAGATCGAGGGGTCAGTTCAGCAGGTTTAAAAACCATGGTATTGCCACAAGCCAAGGCTGGTGCAGTTTTCCAGCAGGCAATCTGTATAGGGTAATTCCAGGCCCCTATACCGGCACAAACTCCCAGCGGTTCACGACGTGTAAAAGCAAAAGTATTCCCAAGATCGTAATGCTCCCCATGAATGGAAGGTGCTATTCCACCGAAATATTCCAAAGCATCGGCCCCTGTCATCACATCCACCTCAATGGCTTCCGAGAGAGGTTTTCCCACATCTTCCACTTCAATTTTTGCGATCTCTTCATTGCGGGCTCTTAGCAAATCTGCCGCTTTTCGTAAAATACGGCCCCGCTCCGTCGCTGACATTTTTGACCAAACTCTGAAACCCTCACCAGCTGATGCAATGGCCTCATTGACATCTCTTTCAGATGAGGCTCCCACGTCACCAATCTTTTCCCCTGTAGCAGGATTAATATTTTCAAAAAAAGCTCCGCTTGTGGCTTTCTGATATTGGCCACCATAAAAGTTCATTGCTTTATTCATAATAATTAATGATTTGTTAAACTAATGTTTTAATAATTTATCCTTCACCGAAACAAACCCGCCTCCACTAAAGAATACGGCATTTCAAGATTTACTGACACTATTGTAGTTTCAGAAAAACAAAAAAAAGTTTCTGTAGAACAAAACAGCACATGAAGAATTACAAAAACGACAGATCAAACACATGACAAGCCATCGCAAAGTAATTCAAGCATCGCTTCAGATACGTAATAAAATAATTGAAATACTACATTAAAATAATGCAGCTATTGGGTAAAAAAATAAAATAGAAGGGCTATCCCGTATCTGAAATTACAGGATAGTTGACATATGAAAGCGAAGTGATAAGAATTTCAACAAAAACTTATCGCGTAAAACAGTTTTTAATAGTACAGATAAATTAACTGACATTATCAAAATGCTTTTTTGTTAACCTCTTAAATTTTAGCAGATGGGTTAATTCTTTTCCCAAAATGAAATAATCGGGAAATAAGATGAACTTTTGAGGTTGTTTTTTGTTTCTGCACGACAAAAGTATTTGTTACACTACATATCTCCAAAAAACTTTCATGATTTTTTTCCATTGAATTAAAATTCAAAAATCACAACAAATACAAATTCAAGATATTAAGTCCATATAAAACTCAACAAAAAAAATCATATTCGAAACCTTTTAAAATTAATCCCACCGTTTATTCGCATACCACATTTATTAGATTATATGGAGGTGTCGTACACGCCACTGATTTACCAGAACTGAAAATTTATAGGAGGAGGTAATTGTTGTTTGATTTTCCTTTTCATGATGGACCAGCCCCGGCGGGCCGACAGTTTGGTAGTAGCAATGGCGATGCAATGAATGGGAAAGCCCCGGCAGGGGTGATACCTTGATTAAAAAGATTATGGAGGAACTATTACAAAAAGGAGTTATTAAGCAATGAAGCAGCTGATAGAAGCCCAATAAAGCTAAGGTTTAGCATTTTCTATCGCAAAGAATTATTGTGTTATCAAATTATTAATATTTAATCTATGAACAAAATTTAGGACGGGTCAATTTCAATGGAGAAAAAGGGATGATTTTCGAAAAAGCCGAAAATCATCCCTTTTTTCAATAAAACATTTATCATTTTTGACTTTTCAGCACCTCCAAGACCATTTCTGCCATTTTAGTGGCCGATTGAGGATTCTGTCCGGTTACCAGGCGGCCATCACGGACAGCATGTTCTGTGAATTTGGCGCCTTCGGAATAGATGGCTCCCCGCTCCTTTAGCTTATCCTCCAACAAGAAAGGAACCACCTGCAGCAATCCGGCAGCTTTTTCTTCTGCATTGGAAAAACCGGCCACTTTTTTTCCATCAACCAAATAACCTCCATCACTCAGTTTAATATTGACCAATCCGGCAGGTCCATGGCATACGGCACTCACCACTCCCTGATTTTTATAGATGCGGGCAGCAATGCCAGCCAGCGTTTCATTTTGTGGAAAGTCCCACATCGTTCCATGTCCTCCCACATAATGAATGGCCACATATTCTCCTGGAATCACCTCCGAAGGTTTCATTGTGTTGGCCAATTGTTTTTGTATCTGCTCATTTTCCCAAAACTCCTTGTTTACCGGGTCTTCCAGATCAAAACCATCCACCGGAACGTTACCTCCGGCAGGACTTACAAAATCTATCTTATAATCATCTTTCAAAACCTTCCAGGGATGAGCCGCTTCGGACAAATAAAACCCTGTCTCCCTGCCGGTATCCCCCAGTTTATTATGACTTGTAAAGACAAAAAGTATTTTTTCTTTCTGGGCTTCATCCTTGCTGATTGCAGCGTTAGCATCTGCAAAATTGACCGTAAAAAGGAAAAACAGTAAACTTAATATTGTCGTTTTCATTCGTTTAAAATTTTGTAATTAACTGACAAAAAAAATAATTAAAAATTTGAGAACGTATGGAACCGCTTCGCTCTCACATAATATTTTTTAAACATATTCTTTTGTGAAATTTATGCTTAAAATATATTATACTCGTTTCATAACTCATCTACTTTTCGATTAATAAAATCCAATTCATCCAATGATAGTTTTACATCAGCAGCTTTTGCATTCTGAATGGCCTGTTCTGCATTTCGGGCACCCGCCAATGCAATGGTAACTCCTTTTTGCTCCATTGTCCATCTTAGCACAAGTTGAGCAAGCGTTGCCTGATGATTATCCGCCACGGGTTGAATAGCCTTGAGAAATTCATTCACCTTAATAATATGATCATCTTTAAATGACGGATGTATTTTCCGATGATCCCCTTCGGCAAACTTATGGCCGGGTTTGATTTTACCGGTCAACAATCCGCGTTCCATCGGACTATAAGCCAGAATAGATTTGTTGTTTCTGATACACCAGGGAACAGTCTCCTCCTCTATTTCACGATTTACCATACTAAATGGCACCTGATTGGAAACAATGTTAACCACCTGGTTGGCTTTCTCGGCCAGAGATGCATCATAATTACAGACTCCGGCATGGCGGATCTTTCCCTGCTCCAACAACCGCTCCACTGCCTCAAAGGTCTCCTCTACAGGTGTAGTTACATCAGGCCAGTGAATCTGATACAAGTCGATGTAGTCGGTTCCCAATCGCTTCAGACTATTCTCACACTCTTCAATCACACTCTCTTTTCCGGCATATTTATATACATCAATAAACCGACCATTATTATCTTTGGTCTTCATATAAAATTTCCCTTTTGGCAAATCCCATCTTAAACCAAACTTGGTAAGAATCTGCACCCTCTCCCGGGGAATGTCCCGAATGGCTTCTCCAACAATCTCTTCACTGGTTCCCTGTCCGTAAATGGGGGCAGTATCAATAGAGGTAACCCCATGCTCATAGGCAGCCCTGATGGCATCAATGGCATCGGATCTTTCTGTTTTTCCCCACATCCAGCTACCCGCAGCCCAGGATCCAAAAGTTATTGCAGAAAGACGTAATTCTGAGTCTGATAGTGTTCGATATTCCATATTGCAAAGCTTTTGTTAGACCAACGAAAAACATCATACAATGGTTCAAAATAAAAATGACCATTTAACATACTCTAATCTCCTTTTACCTTTCCCAAAATTCATTATTTTTGTTGGCTGCCTCCCTGATCTTTTTTCAACCTAATAAATCACTATTGTCATGCTATACACCAATCGTTTTATTGCAAGTCTTTTTGTTTTTTTGATAACTGCTTTTGGTATTAATGCTCAGGATAAGCCTGATTACCAAAACGGAGTTCCCGAAGCATGTACCTCCATCACTGTGGGAAAGCAAGCCTCCTTCGATGGATCTGTGATGACCTCACATACCGATGACAGTCACCGTACCCGTGCATGGATGGATATTGTTCCGGCACAACGATTTGGGCGCAGAGACAAAGTGACCATGTATAAGCGGGAAGCGGATGATTCAGGTCCCATGCCGGCCTATAAACACACACCTATAGGCGAAATTCCCCAGGTACGCGAGACTTACGGTTACATCAACACCGCTTATCCCTGTATGAACACCCAACAGCTTGCCATTGGTGAATCAACCTTTGGGGGAAGAGAATCACTTCAGTCGGACGAAGGTCTCATCGATTGTCAGCGCCTGATTAAGCTGATGCTTCAGCGCACAACCAATGCCCGTGATGCCATCAAGACCGGTGGTGAATTGCTCAAAAAATACGGATGGAACGATGCAGGCGAATGCCTGACCATTGCTGACACAAAGGAGGTCTGGCACATGGAAATTGTTGGCTCCGGAAAAGGCCAAAAAGGGGCTGTATGGGTGGCACAGAGAGTGCCCGACGATGAAGTAAGCGTCAATGCCAACGCCGCTCGTATTCAGGAAATTGATCTTGAAAATCCCGACTTTTTCATGGCTTCTGAAAACATCTTTGATGTGGCCCGTGACAGCATGTGGTGGAACCAGGCCACGGGACCGTTCCGTTTTGCTGATGCGTATGCCCCCGAAAGCAGAGAGTCCATGGCAGCACGCCGCCGTGAATGGCGCGTTCTCAGCATGATGAACCCATCACTGGGGCTGGATCCGGAAGCCCGCGATTATCCATTTTCGGTGAGGCCTTCACAAAAGGTTACTTTGGAAAAAATGATTGATATTTTCAAGGATTACTACGAAGGAACACCCTACGACATGGTCGGTCACATAAAGAAAGTGACCGAAGAAGGTGACACCATTCCCCACCCTATGGCCAGTCCGTTTATGCCTTACGATACCTATGATCTTCACAATATTCATGGAGGCTGGGGCGATTTGGGCGAACGTACCATTGCCCGATGGTACACCATGTATGCAACCATTACGCAAAGCCGGGACTGGTTACCCAATGAAATCGGCGGACTTGTTTGGCTCGCACAGGACAATGTGGCCACGTCGGCATATATCCCTGTTTATTGCAGTGTTACAGACCTACCTGCAAGCTATAAAGTACATGGCCGCAATGGATTCAGCCGACAGTCAGCCTGGTGGGCCTTCAACCGGCTCAGCACACTGGCCTCACAACGATGGAACGACATGCGGCATGATGTGGACAGCGTTATGATTCCTCTTCAGCAGGAGATCTTTGAAAGTCAGAGAGCTGCAGAAAAAGAGGCCATGAGTATGCGTACAAAGCATACCATTGATCACCTGACACGATATACCGAAAAATGGGGAAACCGGGTGGTCAGTGAAGCATGGAAGCTGGGAGATTTTCTGTGGACGAAATATGATGAGAAGTTTTAACAGGTGATTTTCCAGGAAGGGTGATTTCCTTATCACCCCATTCCAGAAAGGGTGATTTCCCTATCACCCCATTCCAGGAAGGGTGATTTCTTTGCAAGCAAAGCAGCAGAGCTGAGCGCCCTATCACCCCATTCCTGGAGGGATGATTTAACTTTCACCCCATTCCTGGAGGGGTGATTTCACTTTCACCCCATTCCTGGAGGGATGATTTAACTTTCACCCCTTTTAAAAATTTAAAGGGCGATAGGGAAATCGCCCTTCCAAAAAATCGCCCGTCCTGCTAAAAACAGTCAAGATAATCCTCATTGCACCAATTTCCCGGCCAATGAGTCCAATGATTCACAAAACCGGCTTTAACAGGATTATTCAGCGTATAACTAATCACTTTCGAAAGATGAATAGATCCTCTAACAGTCACATCAAAACTTTCCCGGTGCCATAAATTACCTGATAAATTCTTTGTTTTATTTATTTCTTTTGCAGAAAACTGCTTGACAGATTTTAGAATATCCTGCAAAAAAACAGGCTTACCTTCAAAATCCTTTTCAAAAGTTTCCAAAACCCAATGCATATGATTTGGCATTATGGAAAAAGCGATGTTAGTTATTTTCTTCCCCTCCCAATATTTAACAGATTCAGAAATAATATTTATAGATCTAATTCCAGAAATATCGATATCAGGTTTTTGCTGTAAATCAAGCAGTTTATTAAATGCATTAGAGCACTTTCGTTTCACACTTTGATATTCCTTTTTCATATTAGCAATGCTCTCATCAGAAGTTTTCCTGCTTTTGTGTGAATAAATTTTAGCTTTCAAATGCTCCAATTCCATTGAGTACTTTTCAAAAGCTTTAGATGGAACTGCATTCTTCAGACACCATGTCACAAAAAATTGTTGTCCGGGAGTATGAAAATGAGGTAAGTGTGAACGATAATGCTCCTTTTTCATATGCTGAGTTTAGGTTAGGGCGTGCGATTTCCTTAAGGCATAATTTCAGAATATGCTATTTATTTGTCACTAAGCGGCAGAGCAAATAGCTTTCCGAACAATTTTCTAATCATACATTTCTAAATTACACAATAAAACTATACATTTTTTCCATATTGCACAACAAAACAAAAAGCTAAAATATTGACTGAAAACATATTGAGAGGCAGGCCGGTTGTTTAGAGTCTGTCCATAAATTAAGCAAAATTTGTTTTTAGTCCTGTTTCTGATCATAAAGTGCCAATTGCTAGGCTTGCGACCGCGTGCCGCCTAAAGCTTTAGCGCCGTGCCGTCGGCAAGCCTTTGGCGACCGATGGGTGGCGCAAGCCGCCAAAAACGGAGTTTACTAATCGTAAATGAGTATTTTGGCGGCAAGCGTAACGACGCAAGTGGTACTTTATGGTCAGAAACTATTTAAAATGGTAAAAACGTTTAAAAGTGCGATTAGGAAATCGCACATTCCGGGAAATCACCTGTCCCGGGCCCATTTAATGCTCATAAATCATTTTTCGGGTCATGCCGCCATCAATGTAGATATTTTCCCCGTTTACAAAATCATTTTCGGGGTTGCAAAGCCACATCACCAGGGAGGCCATATCGGAAGGTTTGCCAACACGCCCGCTGGGATGCTGTTCATGATCTTTTGGTCTGAGTTTTTCGGGATCCCCGGTGTGTATCCATCCGGGACTGATGCAGTTGACAGTAATGCCGGTGCCGGCAAGAGAATTGGCAAGTGCATGTGTTAGGGAAACAATGCCTCCTTTGGAAGCTCCATAAGCTTCGCCTCCGGGTTCTGACATTAAGTGACGTGTGGATGCCAATTGAATAATGCGCCCGTACTGTCCATGTGCATGCATTTTGGAAAATTCGCGGGCGCAAATGAAAGCTGCGCGCAGATTGCTGTTGATAATGTAGTCCCACTCTTCTATGGTCAACTTATCGAGTGGTTTAAACCGGCTAAGGCCGGCATTGTTGATCAGAATATCCGCAAATCGCCATTCGACTTCGATTTGCCTGAAAAATTTCAGAATCTCATCGGCATCGGCCAGATCGAGATGTGTCGTATGAATCCATGGGTAATGACTTCTAAGATTGTCCAGCCCCTCCTTATCTTTATCAACCACCCATACTTTAGCTCCGGCTTCTTCAAGAGCAATGGCAACCGCTCTGCCGATTCCATTAGCTCCTCCGGTAACGATGGCCCGTTTTTCTTTCAGCTTATGTTCCATAAAGTTCTTCATTTATTCCTGTATGCTTTAAGATAAGAACTTTATTCAGAAAAAGCCAGAAAAGAAATCAGAAGTTGAACATCCACTCTTCGATGGGCAGGAATTCCTCTTCAAAATCTGCATCAAAGTAATCCGGTCCGTAAACTTTAAAAGAAAACATCCATGGTTCAAGATCCAGAAACTCTTCTTCATAATCATTTGTAAAATAATCGTCCAAAACTACTTTTGCCGACACAGTTTCCGGTTTTGTGAATGCTGACAAATCAAGCATCCATTCTTCAATTTCAATAAACTCATTTGTTTCTGTAAAAGCAGTGGGATCCAACATCCAGGCTTCAATATTGTCAGCCGGTTCTTCTACGGTTTCCAAAACCGCAAATAATTTTGCATTGTGCTCTTCATTGAACCTTTTCAAAGGTTTCTCTACATTTCCGGCAGCATTAATATTGATTGAAACTGCCAAAATCATTGCGGAAAAAATTACTGAAGTTTTCATTTCCAATCCTCCTGTTTAGTTAAGTAATTGTGTTGCTGATCAGATTATGTCAATAGCTATACCACAAACCACTACAGACTAACAATCAATCAATTACAATTAATTCCGCGATGTTTTAGGTAGCAAAAGTGTTTACTTTTGCAACAAAGACATGTTCGTTATCGAACAGAAAAAACCCGTGCATGTTTGACCATACACGGGTTTTCAATATTATGGAAACACTGTTCTAGTTGTCCATTTTTGTTTTCAGATTTTCAGCAAGCGAAGTCAGGAAGTCCTCGGTATTGAGGTAATGCTCCTCTTTCATGTCCTTTCCATGAATGGTCAATGCCAGGTCTTTGGTCATTTTACCACTTTCAACGGTATCAATACAAACCTGCTCCAGGGTAAGGGCAAATTTAATCAATTCTTCATTTCCGTCCAATTTACCACGGAATTCCAATCCTCTGGTCCATGCAAAAATGGAGGCAATGGGATTGGTAGAAGTAGGCTTACCTGCCTGATGCTGACGAAAGTGACGCGTCACTGTACCGTGGGCCGCTTCTGCTTCCATCGTCTTTCCGTCCGGTGTCACCAGAGTGGAAGTCATCAGGCCCAAAGAACCAAATCCCTGTGCAAGGGTATCTGACTGCACATCACCATCATAGTTTTTACAAGCCCAGACAAAACGGCCGTTCCACTTCAATGCTGCTGCAACCATGTCATCAATCAAACGATGCTCATAAGTAATTCCCAACTCTTCAAATTTTGCTTTATAGTCACTTTCGTAAATCTCCTGAAAGATATCTTTAAAGCGACCATCGTATTTCTTAAGAATGGTATTTTTGGTAGATAGGTAGAGTGGCCACTTCTTCATAATGGCCTGATTAAAACAGCTGTGCGCAAATCCACGGATACTCTCGTCGGTATTGTACATCGCCATGGCCACGCCATCACCTTCAAAATCATATACATTAAACTCCTGAGATTCTGATCCATCTTCAGGTGTAAAAGTGATGGTCAGTTTTCCTTTTCCCTTTGTTACAAAGTCAGTAGCACGATACTGATCACCAAAAGCATGACGACCGATACAAATTGGATGTTCCCATCCGGGAACCAGACGGGGAACATTTTTTATCAGAATAGGCTCTCTGAAAACAGTCCCTCCAATGATGTTACGAATGGTTCCGTTAGGAGATCGCCACATTTTTTTTAAATCAAACTCCTCTACCCTGTTTTCATCAGGCGTGATGGTAGCACATTTGATACCCACATGGTATTTCTGAATAGCTTTTGCAGCATCAACAGTAATCTGATCATCTGTAGCATCACGACTCTCCATTCCCAGATCGTAATATTTGATATCCAGATCAAGATAAGGCAGAATCAGTTGTTCCTTAATCATTTTCCAGATGACCCTTGTCATCTCATCGCCATCCAGTTCTACCACCGGATTCTGAACTTTAATTTTCGTCATAGGTCAATTGTTTGTATATCAATTAGGTCAAATAAACAGTTTACAAATGCACATGGTTCATGCATATCAGCTTTTTTACTCAATATCCAGGTTCAACATACTGCGTAACTTATCGAGAGTTGGATTCTTCTCTGCCAATACTTTATACTTATCAGCTGAAGTATAGGCTTTTTGCGGACCACTCTCTTCTCTGATATACTCAGTCTCCAGCACTAACTTGGCATTTCGCAGTTCTTTTTTCAGAAAGTCAAACAATCCCTTTTTTCCCTTGAGCAATTCCACCTCCTGGGTTTCATTCTTTAAGGGGAAGACCACAACTCTATCACCTTTCAAACGGGGGGAATGAGCGGTGAGCATACTAAAGAGACGGGGATTTGAGTTTTCCACTAAACGAGCATAAGCATTCCATACCCGTTGTAATTGTTCGGGAGAAAAGGTTTCTTCCCAGGTCGGATCTATTCCGTTATTTCCTTCAACAACACCTTGAGCTGCCTTTTCATTCTTCTGTCCGGCAGTACCATTTCCGGGTTTCGTAAAAGATTTTATGGAAACACTTTTAATTGTTTTTGGAGCTTCTGCTTTGGCAGACTGACCGGAGCCACTTCCTGAAACAGCAGGTTTAACGTTCCCCGAAGCATCGGTAACCGGCTTGCTCTTCTCCTTTTCGGCTGCCTCAGCTGCTTCTTTCTCTACTTTTTTTTT
>NZ_AJKI01000023.1 GCF_000259075.1 Marinilabilia salmonicolor JCM 21150 | reverse complement strand
CCAAATTTTTAGACTGTTATTTTATTGATTTTCAATTATTTAACTGTTTTGTCATGTACTAAGAGGATATTTATACAAGAAAAGTCTGCCGGCATTCCGACAGACCTTTGACCTTAACCCTAACCCGAGGGCAAAAATAAGCCTGTAAATTCAGGTGTACAAATCTTTTCAAAAAAACTTTTCTACTCTGAAGGAACGGCCTGTATCAGATCATTTTGCATAATAAACTCTCCACCCCCTTTCAACCAATCATTCTCTGCTTCCGGACTCAGCATTACCGGCATCCGTTTTTTAGTATTGTGAATTTCACTCATCAGCTCATTGGCAGCGGTTGTGGTGATGGTGTAGGCATTCAGGGTTTCTAGCGTGTTTTTATTTGTCCAGGTGTTCAAGAGCCCTGCAAAAGCAAAAGCATTAGAAATTTCCGGAGTGTACCATTCCGGCGTCAGAAACCTGGCTTTGAAACGATCTTCAAGCTGCTTGAAGGTTTTGTTGTTTTTGGTACGGAAGCACATGGCTTTGGGGTTTTAAACTGTCTTTTTTCATCATCTCCCCTACCGGAGCTTTAGTCTTGCAAAAACCTTAGAAGGAATTTCTTTTGTTCCAGGATATACTCCATAACCGGATTGGTGTCCAACTGTTCAAAATCGATAAATTCCTTTTCCCTGGCCAGAATCCTTACCGGAAAGACTATTCCTGTTTTGGTATCGTTAATAAAATAACGGGAATTACTGAAAGTTATCCGCCCATAAAATTTAACTCCCTGATCCATCCTCTCTTTGATGGACTCAATGGTTGGATTCTTAATAAAAGTCAGGCGGCAGGCCTGATAGTCATGTTCTTTGTTATCGGAAGACCTTAAACGAAAGGTTACCACATCGTCCTTACGCGGACAAGCCATGGGCAGCTCTTTGGTTTGCCGGACCCACAAAATCTGTTCATTTCTTTCATATCGGAAAGAGAAAGATTTTCCGGTTATCTCTTCTTTAATAAATCCGTATTCTTTACTTACATCAAATTAGGTTACAACGCCTCTGTGCTCTTTATCCATAGATGCAGATGTAATCATTCATTTTTCCAAAGGAGACTGCTATAAATCAATGGCAATCCCCTGTAGACTTACCCTTCGAAATTGTTTTCTTTAGTCTTTCTATATATTCTTCTATTTCAGATTCATTTAGATTCGTAAAATTGGGATAAATTCTGCAATCAAAAGGGTCATTAAAGTCATTCGGAGATGCAAGATAGAGTTCATTATAGATTAATAGATTTCTATGGCTAACATTGCTCCAATCTCGATATTTACATACAATCATCTGATTAAATGTGGTTTACAATTAGACCCAACGGATGGCGGTATTAAACGTTGCGCATTTTGAAACAAAAATTTATCAGCCCATTAAACCGCTGATTAAGTGTTATTTCGTTCAAATATAGCACTATCCGCGCAATGTTTTATGATCGCTTGTTAGGCACTAGCGGTTTATGTTCTCAATCTGTTTATCTATCAAGTTTGCGCTGTCTTTCAGACGAGCGTTTGAGCGGGACGGGCGAAAAGGCTCTTTGGCAAAATTTGATTATAGCGTTAGCTTAGTACGTTTTGCCAATGTGCCTTGCAGCGAAGGGTTGATTGCTAATTTCAATACTTTTAACAATTGTTTCAGATTGTCATAAATCTCTTTCAATCATATAAAGAATTATATTTTTAATAAAGGTTTTATCTTCCGAATCAGGTAGGTACCCAAATATTTTCATATACTCACGTAGGGCAGCACCAGCTAGTTCTTGCGCACATTTTGTTGCATAACTTATACTTTTGTATTTCTGCATTAAATCAAAAATCCAACATACATCTTCTTCATTTCTATTCTTTCGCGGTGTGTTTAAGAATTGGCTAATTTTTTCACGTTCGGTTGCACTACAATTGTTAAGAAGATGTATTAAGATAAGGGTCCGTTTCCCTTCCCAGATATCGCCTAATATTTCTTTTCCATATTTTTTTACATCGCCAACAAGGTTTAATAAGTCATCCTGAATTTGAAAGGCCGATCCCATATAATAACCAAAACGGTTGAATTTGTCAATATCTTCAGTATCACCTATTGCTGTTAAATAGCCTATACGCATAGGATGGATTATGGTATACCAACAGGTTTTTTTCAAAATCATTCTAAGGTAGTCTTCTTCTTGAATCAGTATTTTATTTTCTTTGATCCAACCAAGCTCCATGGCTTGTCCTTCGACAGATTGGCGTACCATATGTTCAATCTCAGTAAATACTGTCCAGGTCATATTTGGCCCCAACGAAAATAAATTCTCCATTAAGGGCCGTATGCTTAATACATTTAATGCATCGCCAACATTTACGGCAATAGCATTGCCATAACTTTTGTTTAATGTTTCACTCCCCCTTCGGTATTCACTTTCATCTTCAATATCATCGTGAACCAGAAATGCATTGTGAAACATTTCAATAGCAGTGGATGATTTTAAGACCATTTCTTCATTTCCACCAAATGCTTTGCAGGTTGCAATGCATAAACCTGGCCTAAAACCTTTCCCAGGGCGCTTTGGATAAGATGAAACAAGATCGTATAAGTATTTTCTGGGCTCTTTATTTGGCAGGTACGACAAAACAGAATCAATAGCTAATTTATTGTATTTTGCCAATACCTGCTTTAGCTCATCGTATTTGGAAGTTGTTATCATATTAAACTACATTAACAAGCAATATGGCTTTAAACTTGAGCTCAGAATTTGCTTGTAACAGCCCCGAATAACTTCCTTTTGCTGTATTTTTGGGCACATTGACTTCTATAGTGATTTTCTTTGTTTCACTGGGTTTAAGGTTAATATTTACAGGTTTGAATTTTATTGCAGTTGAAGCGATTTTATTGCCACTTGAATTAATCAGCTCTGTAACAAAAACATCAAATTTGGTAATATTTTTATCTCCTTCGTTTCGAATTGTCATATCGGCAGAGACTTTTTCGCCGGGTTTAACTTCATTTGGCATTTCTAACACTGGCGTTTGTGAATTGTTAGAACCTTTTTTATTGTTGAAATCCATTGAAATTATCTTATCCGTTAAATTAGTCCCATATTTTATCGATACATCAAGGATATTTACAATTACATCCAATAATTCATGTGCATCTTTTCTGAACCTGTTTATAAGGGCTTTCTGGTCGCTTGATGCCTTGTTGTTTTTAACGAATATTTCTTCAACCTGCTTGGCTGCAATTACCCCGGCTGCAACTTCTTCTTCTAAAATATCGGCAGCTTTTTGTACAACTTTTGATGTTGAGTTGGCAAATTCACTTAGGATGTCGAAGGATTTCGTTTTGAAATCTGTTTGGCCTTTTGATTTTTCCATCGTTAAATTTTTATAGTTTTAGTTTATAGGCTGATAGCATATTTCAACAATAGATGCCTCATAAGCGCCCCCTGTTATATGAATACGGTTGATGTTATCATTCTGGATGCGAATAGTTTTTAGTTCGTTGCTGATGTTCTCAACAAATTCATCAAGTAACACATCGTCGTTAAATACTGAGAAGGTTAATTCTTCGCCAGCATAATTATTAACCTGCATTTGAACCAGGTTTGTGCTATATGGGAAGTGAATTGCGACTCCCTGTGTTGGAAATACTAATTTAATAAGATCAGGAGGATCGCCTAAATAGCGAAAGCGAAATTCTTTACCTAGTGGTGTAAAAGTAAAACCCTCATATTCCAGCGGATAAGTAATAATTGTATTTTCTTTCATTCCACTGAAATTAAAACAAATTTGTTGAGGTTTATTTTCGCATGCTGCAACCCTGGTTGTACCCTTTATTGAGATTGACCCTAATGGCCTGTCGAAAATTTTGAAGTTCAATGTATAGTCACTTTTAGCGCAAATAGGTTCGCACATTTTTATGCATACAGGAATAGCCTTATCCGGAATAAGGTGCATTTTCATATTCACATCTAAGGGATCTTTTTCAGTGGTGAGAAAATTTACATTTAAAGGTGTTTTCTCAAACTGAAGTGATACCGGACAAGGTTCTTCTTTGAACTTATCGATCAGGTCCGATGTTTCTTTTGGCCATTGAATAATGGCTATGTCTTTTTGTTCTGTCATATTATTTGTTTTTTAATGGGTTGAGATGCATTGTAGTAAATACAAATTTTGATAATCATAGCTTCATTTAAACCACCAAAAAGTTTTAGGTAGGTAATGCCGTCTCCTTCAAGTGTAGTTGTTTCAGGTGCTATGAGGTATTCATTTCTGGCTTCAACAATTAGATCGTCATCCTGGTTATAGCCATATAAATACAGTATACTTTTAGTATTTAGTACATAAGTAACTTCCACTTTAAATGATGCATATGGAAGTTTAACCTGAACTCCTTTATTAGAAAACCATAATTTGCCAGTACCAACAGGTTGGCCCCAAAAAACAATTTTCAGAGGTTGCTGGGGATCGATACTTGAAAAATCGAAATTGTTTTTACTATATTCTATTCCAACTTCCCTTTCGGTTTGTTCATCGGCCCAATCAACACAAAGCTGTGTTGGTTCTGGTTCTGGCTCAATAATAGGTTTATTTAATTTTAACGGGCATGGGTATGGTGAAAATCTTACATCATCGATATAAACTTTAGCCACTTTTGATGTATTGACAAGTTTAATAAATATAGAAATTTCATTCGCAAGTGCTGTAACCCTGCATGTTATACAATACCAATTAAAACGATCATACCTTTCATTCCATACAATGTTAGTAGAAAGAGGATCTTCGTTTCCGTATGGGTCTATTCCCAACATACATCTTGCACCTTTGTCGGTTTCTGAAAGGTGATACCATATTATTACCTGGTAGTCCCATCCTATGTTAGTACCAAGATTTTGGAATATTCCGGCTGCACCTTGTTCTGTAAGTCGTACCACTTGCGAACGTTGACCTTCATGTACAATAAACTCTTCAGGAGCAAATTGTGCATTGCCTGAAGCAGTATTTATCAGTGGCCTTTTTGCATCCAGGCTATGATAAAATGCATTCCAACCATTGGCAACAACTCCGGCATCGTTAGTCCTAAAACCCTCTTCGAAATTTTTATTTATTAAATCAATTACTTCTACAATTGTACTTGCTTCAGTAGTAGCCAGGTCGCTATCGGTAACACAACAAACGGCAAAAAATTTACCAAAGCATTTATAAGTGTTGGTTGCAGCGGCAATACCATATCCCATAGGCGAGGCATGAACTTCTTTAATGGTTGCAGGAATTGTAGGTGTACCATCACCAAAATTCCATTTGGCAATATGTGTATCGCACCATCCGGGATCAGTAAAATACGCTACTAAAGTTATTGGCGAACATTTATAGGCATAAACATGTTTGTAAATTTTTACCTTTGGTGCAACATTATTAACCTTAAAAGATAAACTATCTTTTCCTACACCACCATTATCATCGATAACCAGTAAAGTAATGGTATAGATTCCATTGTTGCAGTAGCGGTGTTTGCCAATTACTGTGCCTTCAGCCTGGGGCTTATTGTTGGTTTCAGTTAGTTCTCCTATTTCGAGTGGAGAATTATCGCCAAAATTCCAATAAGCTTTATGCGTATCTTTCCATTCAATATCTGTAAAGCTTGCAATAATTTTAAGTTCTTCTCCTTCATAGCAAACTAAATCAGCACCAACATCAACAACTGGTTTACGGTTTAATACCTTTACTTTTACAGAATTATTGGTGGTTGCTCCTCCTGTTTGCGTAACAACAACTTCAACTTTTGCCAGGTAAATGCCATCATCTTCAAAACTATGGTAGATTTCATTTCCTGAGTAATCAAATGCATTAGCTATTTTCCAGTTAAATTGTGCCTGTGGGTTATATGCACCGGCATAAAACATTACCGGGTCAATTGCAGGTACATTATATGGTCCTCCTGTATTGGCTTTATACCTGAGTGCACTTTTATAAGTAGCTGTTATTGTTACTGAGCCAGTAAATAATATGCTTTCTTCATCTATTATAACTTCCTCATCGAAAAATGATTCAACGGTTCCAATACCTTGTAATTGTTGTGGCCATGCTCCTAATGTTTGAAGCTTACCGCTTACTTCATCTTCCATTACTTGTAAACCAATACTTTCAACCAAATTATTGATAACTGCAGCTATGACGATAGCAATAACCCCGGTTATCAGACCTAGAATGAAACCTAATGCTGCAAGTAGCCAGGCCCACCATGGCATATCAGATTCCTGGTCAATTATGTAAGGTTCAAGTACTTGTTGTCCATCGCTATCAGGCGGTGTCCAACGTAAACCAATATCTACCCAAAAATCAACATCGGCATCGGCCCCACAAAATACATCATGTACTTTTACGGTACCTGAAAAATGAATGGCACCATCTTTTAATTCCCAGCTTAAGCTGTTTAAGTCGGTATTGTGTCCTTCTATATTTCCAAGGTCGGATGGAATACCTCCAAAACCACCTTCATCTCTTGGGCTATCAACAATTTCTTGTATAAGATCGCATACATAATCGCCATTTAGGGCAATTCCTAGGTCATTATCGGTAGGAATAAAATTATTAAGCGAATTAATATTTGTGCCATTCATCGGATTTACAGCAATGGCAAGGGCATCGGTCACTACTTTGGGTTCAGCTGAATCGATTTCAACTGGCGAACCTTCAGGTGTGTCCGGAGTCCATAAGCTGTTATAGCGACGTGCATGAAGTGTTTCCAGAACCTGGCCTTTTATTACGGATGCTATTGTATTTACTGAAGGAACTGAAACACTCCGGTTACCAAGGTTATTAATTAAGGCTGTGCCTTGCGCAGAAATTTGTGCATGAAAAAGACCATCAAGATCAATCCCCATTGCTGAGGCAGCTGATTTGTTAGCTTCATAGTATATTCCTTCTGTGCCGTCGCCTGCGGTAATTGTTCCGGAACTGACGCTTGCAGAGGAGAAGTTTAAAAGTATATTCTCTTCATTATGTACAAATGGGCAAACAATATTTATTTTTGTATTGACACCCATGGGCGAGGCGCCAAGAGAAAGATTGGTAATTCGAATATATGCTGGTATTTCAATTGAAAAAGTTGAATCTCCGGCAGAATAACTTAGGGAAATTCGGTTTGAGCTATCTGTTTCATCATCAAATAGCATGATATCGCAATCGAAATTAATACCACTCCAGCTCTGGCCTTCTAATTGAGTAAGGTGTGGTATTGCTTCTTCCTCATATAATATATGAACATATTCACGGGCTAATTCTTCAAATATTGCGTCAACAGGATTGTTGGGGATATCAACAGTTATATCAGCTGCAGTGAGGCTTTCGTATAGCAACCCGATATTAACATCCGATCCGAGTATGTTTCCTATTGGTGTTGATATTCCAATAGCAGCATCCATTTCGAGCATAATTAATGGATCAACTACATCCTCGCTATTCTTAAATTCAATTTGAGTAAAGGTATCCATCAATACCCTTATCCTGTTTTGAGCAGGTATCAATTCTAAATCTAACCCATCCCTATGGATACTTATTTGCCCTCCCGTTACTTCAAAAGGATCGGCAAAATCTACTATATCGGCAGGAATAGGAATTTCGCTTGGTATCGTTCCTTCGGAACCGGAACCTCCATTGTCCCAAGCTGATTGAAGTATTTCTCGAAGTGCTGTAATATGGAGTTCAGCAACTACTTCAAAACCTCTGGTGTTTGGCATGGCTATTCTTGGTGTTGGTGGTTAGCAGGTATAATAAATTTTATTTTAGTTACAGGTACTTTTAATTTTCCTGTTTTCAATTGATTGAATTCTTGTTGCGACAAAAATGCTGGTTTGCCTGAGGCAATTGTCTGATATTCTTGTAGTAAATCGACAATCTTGTCAGAACCTTTTAATTTTTTAAGTGGATCTGATTCGGCTGCAACTCTTTTATTCAGATCAATGGAAGGAAGATTGTTTGGTTTTTTAAGTTTTATCTTTTTGAATAGCAGGTTGTCCACTTCTTTCGGATCGTCTAAATCGATTTTCTCTTTAGAAAGTTTCTCGATTTCCTTTTCAAGTTTTTCCAGTTTACCAATTTCAGGATTGCTAAATCGGAGAATACGTTCAATCTTTTTTTGTACATCGAGTGGAATATCATACCCCATTTCTTTAAGGGTGAGGAGAGGATTTGTCATGGCTAAAATACCAAGACGCTGGTTTTGATTGATTTCGCTCACAATTTCAGGAATATTCTTATGAAATTGCTTAAAGTCGTTGATTTTAATTGTTTTTGGTTTCATTAGGTTTAAGTTGTGTTAAACATATCAAAATCTTTAAAAAAGATAATTCTTAAAAGCTTGGTATTGAAAAATTTAACACTTAAAAGTACAAAACTGAATTTAATAAGTCAATATTAAATTAGGGTGTCTAATAAATTAATTTTATTAGTTTAAATCAAGTTGTTCACCTAGCTTGTTCTAAAACTATATCTATATGGTTTGTATTGAATATTAAATCTCATGCACCTGTTGTCAGTCATCATCTAATTTCAAAGACCTTCGCCTTATTCCGAAGATTTCGGCTTGCAAAACCGTTTCGCATTCTTTTTAAATGTTGCGGTTTCTCTCAGCGTACACCGTCCCGGCTATATGCGCCTGGCCCGTGGCTTTCAGACCAGCTGTGACTTTATCAGCTCGAAAGCATGGGTTTGGGTAAAACCAAACCCTCAATGTGCTGTGGATGCCACGGCTGGCGTATTATAGCTTTGTTGTGTGGTGATTTTACTTGAAAAATTAGAAGTCTACTATTTCTCCAATTCATTTTTTTACAAAACAACAGCTAGTCTTTAACGCAGCGAACAGAATAGCCAACCGCCTTTCTTCTGCCATCATAACAATCTAAACCAGAAAAATACTGATGTATTGCAATATGTTGTGCCCACTTACTATCACGTTGAGAACTACTCCACCATCCAGCAGTATAACCAGCACCTATGGATCTTCCATTTACATTTCCTTTATAACCACTTGGCAAGGCAGTAAAACCAGATGAATTATTGTTTTCTTGGTTGTATCCTGCATCACCTATGCTAGTGCTTTCCACCCAACCATGATTCGAAGCTAAAGATTTATTAATTTTATTTTCACCTATTGTGCCGTCATAATTATAGCCATTAGCAGCTAGATAATTTTGCAATTCTAACCATTCTTCCTGACTTGGAATGTGCCATCCATCAGGGCTAATTCCCTTTACATGGCTACTCCCATCATATGGCACACCCCTAACTACTGCTGCATATGTATATAAGGCACCATAGTTTAAACTTGGATCATTATTATAAAAGCAATAAGCAAAATCATTATTATTATCAGATAGCATTAACCATTCATCGTTATCAAATACATGTGGAATTGATGTTCCATCAGAATATTTGGTTGATCTAAGATTTTCCATCATCCACCATTGATCACCAATTTTAACTGTTGTGTATATATTTCCTTCATAATCAATTACCGAACCGTATTCTATATTAACTTTAATAAATTCTTCTTTTATTATTTTATTTTTACCAAAATCATTTGACGTTTCCAATGAAACAGCATATACTCCTGCCTTAACATATGTATGCGTTGGATTCTTAGTTGTTGCATCTACTATTCCATCATTATCAAAATCCCAACTCCAACTTGTTGGATTATTAGTACTTTTATCTTCAAACTGTACTGTTCCTTCACGAAAAATCTCTGTTTGTTCTGCCGTAAATTCAGATATTGGAGCATTAACAATACTAACAACAATAGTATTTATAGCTTCTGCCTCTTGATTATCTATTGCCTTTATTTTGATACTATAAAGGCCAATATCTCTACTTGCCGTATCCCATATAAATTCGTAAGGATATTCACGATCTACACCAATATAAATGTCATTTATATAAAAGTGAATTTCTGTAATTGTACCATCAGTATCAGTTGCCTCTACTAATATGTTCACTTTTTCACCAACTTTGATTTCATCACCATCTAAAGGTGAAATAATTAAGCAATTTGGCGAACTGTTTTTTATTTGTTCTTTTTCTTTCCCACAAGATATCGATACTATTATTATCAAAATAACATTAAACAATTTATAGTTTTTAATACTCATAATGCACTTTAAATTATTAGTTAATCTGAATCCTTTATTCTAACAAATATTAATACATCCCCATTGCACTTTATTGCATGTTAATAAAGTTGAAAATTTGCATTAAATTCTCATTGATTTGATAAATAGCACAACCGGGTAGGTCAGGAGGAGTAAAATCCTCCTTTCCCCCCTAAGAACCGTACCCCGATGAAAAATCGGGGCAGGCTGTGATAGTTTCCCATCATATGCTTACGCCGAAGCTTCAGCATAGGCACTACGGCTCAAGCACTTTTAAGGCTAACTCTTTTGTGAGTACACCCGGCGGCAAAATAAACTGTCACCTTAGCAATTTCTCTTTATAGCCGACTGACACAAGGTCTTGAGATGCACACGATGGATATAATCCTCGTTCATTTGCTTTTCTCAATTCATCGGTTCTTTACGCCTTTACGATCCCGAATATGAATTTTGTTGATTTTGCTTTTTGAGGCAAAATCTTACAAATTCTATATCGGGACCCTAAATCGATCTAAGACCCCGAAGACAGTCTGCCTCACGGCCTGCCCCTTCACGAAGTGTTGGGGGTTTCCTGCCTCGCCATAGGATACAAAATCCCTGCGATTGGTACACTTTACCCGGAAGCTTCAACCGATAATGGTTTACCCTGTTCAAATACTATTTGACAGGGTGAACCATACATCCGTTGTCCCGGTAGGATACTATTGGAAGAACAATAGATTTTATCAAGGCCATTGACTTGTAAAACAATTATATAGAGCGACTTCGTGTCGCAACGTTTAGCTGTATGCGCCGTGCGGGATTTTCGGAGACGCGTTCTCATCCCCCGTTACAAATTTTGCTAAAGCCGACAACCAAAAACGCTGTAAGCTCGCCCGCATGGCGTATACAGCCTGTTGTGTTGCGTATTTATTAATATTTATTAGCATTTTTTTGATATCTATAATAATAATATGTTTTAAATCCTATTCCGAACATTATTTCTTGATAATCATTAATTTTATTGAAAGCAACGAATGTTTTTAATCTTTTGAATGGTGCTTCAATTTGCAAGTGATATTCGATTGTCTTTTTGTAAAACCCCATTTTGCTAGTTAAGGTCAAATAATTTAATTTTCGAAACTCTTTTTCATAACCAGCTATTAATCCACACTTGGATGAATTGCTTGTATTGTCTTGACAGTAAGCCAGTTTGCTTAGGCCAAGAATTATCTTATTGTTATTAACTCTTGCATAATTTTCGATTGAATATGAAGCTAAATCAATTTTATTTGAAATACTCAATTTTCTATAATTTAAATCAATCGAGTTATAAATATGCCAGTCAGAAATTATAATCTTATATCTGGATAAACTTAAACGCGCAGCTAAATTTTGATTTAATTTTAAATTTGTCAAATAATCAACTTGAAAACCAACAGATAAAGGTCCAACTACTGGCGTACTATAATAAAACCTTGCCCCCAAAGGAGTATGAACTACTCCTGATTGTAGATAAAATCCTATTTTTTGGTCAAATGCCTCATAAGTTATATATGGTTTTAATGACGTGTTAATCACAGTTTGTCCATTTATAGGAACTTTTCTTGTCACGAACCCAACAAAACTAAATTCTAAAAAGCTTGCTGTATCACTAACAATAATTTTATAATCACCATTTAAATCAGCCTTTACACTATTTGAAGTTCCAATTTCAATGATTGAGACTCCAGGTAATCTTGTAGAGTCTTCCTCACTCAAAATACTTCCTGTTATAGTAATCTGACCAAATGTCAAAGTGGAAGGAATCAAAAAAATCAATATAATTATCAGTTTACTTCTCAATTTACGCGAATTTAATATGCAACAACCGGGTAGCTTACGCCCCCTAAGAACCGTGCGTGCCAGTTTCCCGGCACACGGCTTAGGCACTTTTAAGGCCTGCCCGGTTAGGGAAGACCCGGCTGTTATTACTACTTTTGTTGTCGTTGACAATAAAAGTAGTAATTTGTCTGCATTCTTTGGCTAATGCTTGTCTTCTTTTTGCTCTGTCAGAGAAGTATTTGTCATACTCTTGCAGGCATGGGTTGGCGTCTCCCTTGATTTTTGCATGGTACCGTATGGGCACATAACCGATTCGATATAGCCGGTGAACGGCCGTTCTGTTTTTGGTAATGCACCTGTCGGAAAAATGCAAGTCTCGGAAGTAACGATGGAAAATCCACCAGCGGTTTTTGTTTGCGTGTTGGTATTTTGCCCATCGTTTAAGCTGTTCCCAAATGAATGACCCTACTTTGGCGAAAGTCCTTTTGGCGCAAATGCCTTTGTGATAGTTCGACCAACCCCGTATAACGGGATTGAGGATACGTATCAGGGCATGTGCGGGAATTCCGCGATATTGCCTGATCATTTTGCTGATTTTGTCCTTGAAAGATTGTACAGACTGTTTAGACGGTCTGATGACCAGTTTTCCGTTGAATTTCCGGACATTCTGGGAGAGAAAGTCAAATCCAATATTGATGTGCGTAATTTTGGATTTCTCGGGGGAGAGCTGAAGCCCTCTTTCCAGCATGAAGTTTTCGACCAAGGGGATGATTTCCTCGGTAATAACTTCTTTGTTGGCCGCTGTAATAACAAAATCATCGGCATATCGGATGAAGTTGACTTTGTGACCTTTCCGTCTGGGATATTGTCTGTCGATTAATTTCTCTAATCCGTCAAGTACCATGTTCATGATCAGGAGAGAAATGATTCCTCCCTGAGGAGTACCTTTCTCTGTAGGGAATAAGCGTTTTTTCTCGATATATCCTGCCTTAAGCCATTTCCGAAGAATGGTCTTGTTGCTTGGAATATACTTTAGAATCCAATCGTGGCGGATGTTATCGAAACACGCTTTAATATCTGCCTCGAATATCCATTGTGCTGAGTTTTTTCTGCAAAGAGCCAGGAAGTATTGAGCAATCGCATCGTTGCACGAACGCCTGTTTCTAAACCCGTATGAGTTACGGTCGGCCAAGGTTTCGGATAACGGGTCGAGAGCGATTTTGAAAAGCGCTTGCATCGCTCTGTCGTGCATGGTGGGAATGCTGAGTGGTCTTTTCTTCCCGTCCTTTTTAAGAATGTAAACTCTGCGCAGTGGCTTGGGACAATACCCTCTAACAAAAAGAGAATTGGCAGCTTGTAGCTTCTGGTCAGGCGTTTGCCAAACCCGATTATCTACCCCCGGGGTTTTACCGCCTTTGTTTTTGGTAACCCTGAGAACTGCCAGCAATTTAGCAAAGAATGATTTCGAGAGGAGATGCATCAGGGCTTTTGCTTTGCCCCAACGTTTCTCTTTAACAGCCTTGGCAATGCGTCTTTGCAGCCTGTTCACCGATTGGATGACTTTGCGCCATTGTATGGTGTGGAAGTGCACACGATGAATTTGCATCCTCGTTCATTTGCATTCTTTCATTAACAGGTTCTGTAAAGCTTCTTGCCATAAAGCACCAGTTGAAGGTCAGCGGGCTTTCGCCCCGTGATGATGTTTCAACCACTATCCGACTCATTACAAACCGGCCTTCGCTTGTTTCAACCTCTCTGTCCGACGTTTCCCAATGCCTTACGGTTATGGTTTTATCCCGTTTGTTTACCCGAAACAGGTGGGAGAGAGCGCCGGGCTTCCACGTTCCGCTCTAATAACAAGCATCTGTGGGTTTAGGCCCATCCTGTCTGCCGGCTGAACAACATCTTCGTATGAGCTGCGTTAAACGCTCATAACTTGTCAGCTTACCATTTTGGTAGGGAGCGTATCAGTCTTAGTTTTCGCTCTTACGCCTTTACGACAGTTTCGGAATGTTTATGTACTTTGACCATACCCACGCATCCATGCCCTTAATCGGTCTAAGACCCCGAAAACAGTCCGCCTCACGGCTTCCTGCCTCGCCATGGGATATACAATCCGGGCGATTGGTACACTTATCCCGGGAGCTTCAACCGATAATGGCTGCACCATACATCCGTTGTCCCGGTAGGATACTATTGGAAGAACAATAAGTTTTATCAAGGCCATTGCCTTGTAAAACAATTATATAGAGCGACTTCGTGTCGCAACAACGTTAAGTATATGAAAAGTAGGCGACTTCGTAGCACTTTCCTTTCAAATTACACAAAAGTTGAAGCGAGCTACAACCCTTGAATTTACTACTATCCCGCCTATTTTTTATATACATTGTTGTGCGTTCGTATTTTTATTTTTAATAATAATCTATATTTGTCTTATCTGTAAAATGAATCCAGTTTTTATCAATTTCTTTTCCATTTTCAAATAAGTATTTCATGTATTCTTTATTTGAACTTTTAAAAACTAAAGAGTCTGGTTTATAAATCAAGTAGTCATTATCTGAGAATACAATTTTCAGTGTATTCACTTGAGAATGTTTGTCAATTTCGAGTATTTGATATTTCAAGATTAATTTCTCAAGGTCTAAGAAATAGTCTACAACATTAGAATCAGTAGTATTTTTAATTATTTTAACTTTTTTGTCATCATACGGGTCGGTGAGCATATAATTCGTCTCAGATTTTGATACAATTACATCTCTTTCAGAGAAGTCGTTAATTGGAACATTAAATAATTCACTAAAAACATCTGTTCCGAAAATCCTTATTGACGAGTCTCTAAAAATTAATACTCTATAATAATTTGAACTGTCAATATTACCATAAGTAAAATTGGTTCTGGGGTTATAGTCAAACTTTGTCAAGTCGCTTTTTAAAAACGAATCTTTTTGTTTTTTGTAGAATTTTTCAGAAATAAGACTTTCATTCTTTCCCGAATTTGATGTACAATTGGTCAAGCTTATTATGAATACGACTAATATTAATGTTACTATATTTCTCATTTCTCTAATATGACGCACAACGCATCTATAGCGTCATTGATGTTATGCATCCATAAACGACAATTGTGTTTATGGATCTTTTATCAAAACGAAAGGTGCACAATACATACCTATTTAGCATATATTATACACCTTCCTATATTGAATTCAGTTTTCCCCTTCCTGTAATGGAGAGGAATATCAGATTTTCTTTAATCCTTATGTGGGGTTGGGACTCCAATTTGTTTTAGTTTTTTGGTTACCGTAAAACTAACTTTTTTGTTTTCTTTTTCCAATGAAAATTAACATTTTTCCACAAACTAATTATTTTGATTTGAAATGAGCATGGCAATAATTGCCAAAAAGAACATTATAAGTTCCTGCATGCGGGTTCTATAAGGCCATAATGAGATTTTTTATTCAAATGAAACGAGCATGGCAATGATTGCCTCAAAAGAACATGTATAAATTCTTGCATGCGAGTTCCATCCGACCTTAATTAATAAATTTTATACGGATGAAATGAATTGACCTGGTTCTGATGATGACTCACCGTTTTGTTCACCAAAAACACCTGATTCGATTCAAGACAAATGAGATTGAAAACGCTGAAAGCCTTTGTTCATAAGATTTGTAGCAATCTGGTGAGTCAAAAATAAAAAAATAATTGACTCACCGTTTTGTTCTCATTTTTATTGAAATAAACTAAATTGAATTGATTTATAAAAAACAAAAAAGCCTGAAAATCATACGATTTACAGACTTTTGCTTTCAGATGGTTTCTGAAAAGTCGGGGTACCAGCCCGAATATTTTTTTACTTATCAATTGATTATCAGATATAAAAAAAGCATGTGTATCACACTTGTATCACACAAATTTTTGGTTACAGGTTTTTAAGTTTTTAAGTTTGGATTGGCGATAACTTAAAAATTTAAACAAAATGACAACACTCTCTTATGTGTCCACCAAGGGTGGCGTAGGGAAAAGCACCCTCAGTTGGATTACGGCCTGTTCACTGGCCAATGACTACAGCAGGAAGGTCTGCATTGTTGATGCAGACCTCCAGCTTAGTCTCTTCAAGAACGCATCGATTCAGGAAAACCTTCCTTTTTCGGTTATTCCGGCTTCCCTGCCTGAAATATACGAAAAGGTAAAGGGATTGAACAGCGATTTCGATATAATTATTATTGATATGCCAGGCTTTCTGCATACTCCTGACGGAAGCCGCAAAGAAATTACCGAGTTCTTGTTTTTTGTGGATGTGATGCTGCTCCCTCTCAAAGTCCATGACTTTGATGCATTGAATCTGCTTGATTTCTCATCGGTAGTGGCTGAAGTGAGTCAGATTAGACAAAAGGAATTCGGATTAAATCCCAATGTTGCCTGGTTTTTCAATGATTTGCATGGACGCAAAGAGATCCGGCAAATGGAACGATTACTGGAGCAAAACAAGCTACCTGTTCTGGGTCGTAATTTATCACGCTCTGTCTTCTATGAGCGGGCCATTCGCAGTAGCGAGAGTTTGCTTACCTCCTCCTCTACTCCTGCCAAAATCAAAAATGAGTTAAGACTATTTTTGGATCAAATCATCAACCTCCTTTAATCATGGCAAAATCTATCTTTGATAAACTCTCCGATGAGTCTGTAGTAAACCAGATCCGGAAACAGTCGGAATCGCATCTTGAAAACATCCAGCGGGAAAACAAAAAAGGTTCCGGCAGAAGGAGAACGGAGTGCGCTCCTCATTTACAGAAATACTATGCTGACGGGCCGGGCAATGATGTTGTTCAGGTAAGTAAAGAGCTCAAGAAAGCCCTTAATCTTAAAAAGATTGAGAGCGGTAAGCCTGTAAAACTTCTTGTTGCAGAGGCGATCGTTCAATACCTGGGTATAGAATAACCTCCTTTAGATAAATACCATGCAAAAGGTCGTAATTTTTACTGACGGAGCCTGAAAAGGCAATCCGGGTAGAGGTGGCATAGGCTATTACCTCATTAGCGAAGCAGGTAAATCGCTCAAAGGTTCAAAGAGTTATCTCAGAACCACAAGCAGCAGGATGGAACTGATGGCTGCCATTGAGGCATTGCGCCTGCTGAAATTTCCCTGCAAAGTGGAACTTTATACCGATTCCCGTTATCTGGCTGACTCTGTAACTAAAGGGTGGCTGAATACCTGGCTGGCTTCCCCGTTCTTTCTTAACCGGAAAAATGAGGATCTATGGCGCAAACTGGCTCTGGAATTGCAGAAGCACCAGGTAGATATCCATTGGATTAAAGGGCATTCTAAATACACTAAAAACTGCCTTGTGGATCGACTGGCTTCCGGTGCATGTAGCAGCGGAAAGTATTTAGCAGATCCGGGGTATGGTCGGTAGGGGAATTGATTTAATCTCTAATAATCAATAGTGTCCTAAACATTTTCCCAAAAGGGATTTCATCCCTTAAACCCTGACCCACTTTCTTGTCTTGATACAAGAAAGTAGGCAAAGAAGATCAAGACTGAGCCAGCTTTCGCTCTAAAAACTACGGTTCTTTTATCGTAATCGTCAAAACTCA
>NZ_AJKI01000022.1 GCF_000259075.1 Marinilabilia salmonicolor JCM 21150 | reverse complement strand
CCAAATTTTTAGACTGTTATTTTATTGATTTTCAATTATTTAACTGTTTTGTCATGTACTAAGGGCAAAAATATAGATTTAATCTGTGGAGGCATGATGTTTTTTGCATTTACTATCAAAAGTTCTTTCAAAATACAGCTTGACAGCACACTAATATATTAGACGTGCTGTATGGTTGTGCTGATAGTTTAGATCTAACCTATATTATATATGAGGTAGGTAAGGTGTAAACAGGCTGAATGCCTGAGAGAGATAGGAGGCTGTCCAAAAAGTCCAATTTTTATGTCATTCTGAGTGGCTACCCCAAATAATTTTGGGTCATAATGCGGATATGACTGAATTGTCGCGTCCCCGCAGGGAGCAAATTTGAATAACCCCGGGTGGATAACCCGGGGTAACTGGAACAAATGAAACCAGGTCCCCGAATGTGGGTCAATTGTCAACTTGTTGATAACTTGGTTTTTACAAAAAAACTGTCATTGGTAGCTTGTCGAAGAATCTGTTCGTTTGAAAGACAGATGTTTCCACAACGCTCAACATGATACTTTTTTAGTGCTTTGGACTTTTTGGACAACGCCTTTAGAGGTATCCCCACGCCCCCTCTCTTCCTGGTTGTTTTGCGACCAGGAAGAGAAAAGTCATAATCCTGCTTTTCGGACGGTTGCTTTCTGATTATTAGAATTTGTTTGCTCTTTGCCACATTGGGATACTGCATTTGGGATTATTCGAAGATTTACAAAAATGCAAAAACCACCACCAGTGCAATTCCGGCCACAAACCACCAGACACCTCTGCGCATAAATCCGTTCTTTCCGGGAACCATGAACAGGCCTGAGAGTGCCAGAAATACCAGAACACCGGCATAAATGTCTGCAATAAAGCCCCAGCCTTTTACCTGATTTTCGTGCAACTGACTCATAAATAGGACCAGCGGACGGTCTTTATAGGTCTCATAATTGGTGGTACCGGTAGCCTTTTGATAGTCACCCATGCCGCCTGGAAAGTAAAATACAATCTGTTCAGAACGTTCTTCCAGGTAAGTGATGGCTTTTTCAGAGGCTGCGGAAGCCCATGCGTTTTTGAGGGCATCAGACGTTAAATCCGGAGACAGCTGAACAGTTTCTTCTGTTGTTTTAACGCCCATCTTGTGGTGAAGGAAAAATCCCGAAAGTGCATATACCAAAGTAATTCCCACAACAAAATAGCCTGCGTCGCGGTGAATGCGACGCAGCCATAATCTTACTTTATTTTTTGCCAGCATATTGTTTATATTAGGGCCTGCTGAAAAAGTCAAAAGAGGAGAATTTACAAGCCGACCCAATCGAAGGAGTATTGAAATACTTCGAGTTTGGGGCGGTGAAGTAAATTTTATTCTTTTGATTAGCTGTTTGTATGAGTAAGTGCAAAGAAATCCGTCTGGGAGATAAAATAACCTTGCACTTAAGTGTTTGTTGATATAATTTAAAATTCTAGTAGATAATAAAACAGGCGTTTTTCAGCGCCCTATTCTATCACTTCATAATTGATACCATCCACATAAAAAACTGAATAGAAGTTTTTGTTGTTGGCAGTCATCCAGTCACGCATCTCTTTTATGTTTGCCAATTCGGCACTGCATTGGTTTTCATTGATTTCAGCCTGCTCTTTCTGGTTAATGGTTTTCTGTTCCCATTGGTTGATATACTCCTCCGAAAGGCGGTTTTCACGTACAACGCCTTTAACCACAAGTCGTGTCCCGTTGAGTTCTGAATTGAAGCCGCCGATTTCTCCTTTGGCTTCTACGCGAATGGAGTTATCGCTGCTTTCATCTTTGAGGAAACAGCGTTTCCCGGAATGTTTACAAACGTGGGTAACCACTCCTTTGATGACCACTTCTTTGTCCACATTTTCTGCTGCTATTTCCATCAGGCTGGCTACATTGACCGCTTTGGAGATATCTACTGACGGGGCCTCTGCCGCTTCAGTAGTGTTTTTTGTTTCTTTATTGTCTGATTTGCTGCCTGATGAGGCGCAGGATGTTAATAAAAAGAGTGATGCAAAAAGGAAAAATAACTGTTTCATTTTGATGATTGTTTAGTTGGTGAATTATTTAATTTTCTTCAGTGTTTCCAATAATGATTGATGCCAGCAGCCCAAATGTTCCCGTAAGGAAAATTAACGCTGCCGTCCAAAAGCGTATGGACTTCTTCTGGTACCGGCGAATAAGAATGTACCCCAAAAGTAGTAAAACCGCTGAGATCAGATATCCGAAACCGGTGAATTCTATCCTGGGTTTAACAAATTCATTGTTTACGGATGTGAAACGCAGGCTGAAAGGGAAAAGGATATTGTACAGCTTTTCATTTTCTTCGGGTGCAGAAAAAGTTATGCTGTCTTTCAGCTGGTAATCAGATGCACCCACGGCAAAAAGAGTTTGTGCTGTTTCCGAAGTGACTTCCACATTCCAGTGAAAAAGGTTACCCATAATCAGGAGGTTGTCTCTTTCAGGATTGAAAGCGGGAACCGGTATTTCTTTTACTTCATATCCTCCTGTGAAAATGGTAAACAAGCGGCCATCATCTGTAATTAGAAAAGCATAAAACTGTCGGGCCGGATACTCTGTTACTGTAATCCAAACAGGATTTATATTTTCAGGGAGATCAACAGAGCTCACATAAGGACGTCCGTTGACCATTTTCAGATGAAAGAGTTTGTTTTGGCTGTCCACAATGAAATAGCCTTCGTCATAAGCTTTCCGGGTAGTGGGGTTACCGGCAACGATTTTGGGAGGTCCCAGAAAACCTTTTTCCCGGAGAGCGGCATCAAATTGGTTGCTCTTTTCTATGTCGATGGTGTTGGTTTCCGGTTGCACAAACTCCAATTTTCGGGTAAGCCGGAATCTGTCTCCCGGCATTTCCAAATCCACTCTTTTGGGCATCGATTCGAAAAGTGTGTATAAGGGGATAACCGGTTTGTTTTTATCGGCCGGACGGTAGCGGAAGTAGAAATTGTTCATGGCAATGATTTTCTGATTCATTTCCACACCTTGTAATGAGTCGGGGAGATTGCCTTCCCGTGTCAATTGCCGGAAATAGACCATCGGCAAAATGCTGTCGAACTGTGCCTGTGTATAGGTGTTTCCTTGGGCATCTTTGAGGGTGGTTTGTTCGTTGATGGTTTCCCGGATGCCAAAGGTTTCGGCCACACTGCTGTAATAGGTAAATGGATAATGATTGGGCTTGTCGGTGGCGATATTCCATAGCCAGGGCAGTACCCATGCCAATAGGAAAATGGTGGTGAGGGATAATAGTATTTTTATGATCTTCATTCGTTTACGATTTGCATGTTAATATTTTTGTTGCTCCGGAGATTATTGTCTTCCTACTTTCAGACGGAAAACAGAGAGCCATAGAAACAACACGAACAGTAGTATCCCCGCAAACATCAGAACCGGGATGGGAGCATAAGCCGCCGGGAAATCCGAGAGAAAAAGGATGCGAATAAGTCCTGTTGATAAGAGCATGTTGGGAATTCGCATTCTCCAGGTGGGTTCAACTGCTACAAATACACAGGCCATATAAGCCCACAAACCTGCTAGATACCACGGCAGAACGGTAAGGGCACCATTGTTCACAATTTCAGGGGCAAACAACAGGTGCATTCCTGTAAACAGACCGGCAAACTGCACGAGGAAAAGCCCCGTCAATAGTATAAAACCAAATCCAACCATCCAGGTGGTGATGGTTTTCTCACGCAGCGGCAGGTGAAACGTTAGTTTTATTCTGCGATTGGTGATTTCGGGGATAAACTGAGACAATCCCAGTAGTGCTCCGCTAAGCAAGGGGAGATATTTCAGTTCCGAAAACAGGAACTGGTTGCGTGTAATAATTACATCCCAGATGTGTTCTGCGCCCACCAGGCGGATGGAGCGACCCACACGCATAAACATATAGGTGTGTAGCAGTAATCCCGCAATGGCGATGGCCAGCATAAACCACCGGGTTTTAATCCATTCTTTGTATAATAGTGCTTTTATCATGGTTTTAGTATTTTCCTGTGAGACCGATGAAGGCTTCTTCCAGCGTTAATGATTCTTCCTGCAGATCACTTGCTTCAAATCCCTGTTCCTCCAAATTCTGTACAATGGTTTGTCTACCTGCATCGGAATAGAATTCCATTTTGTTCCGTATTTTTTCGGGGTGCACCACCGGCATCTTTTCCCAATTTGGAGCAAGGGAGGAGGTCATTCGGTAGCGTTTAAAGGAATCAAGAAACCTGTCAACGGGTTGTTGGAGCAATAATTTGCCATAATCCAGAATCATGCAGTCATCGATCAGCCGCTCCATATCCTGAATGATGTGGGACGTAACAAATACAGTTTTGTCTTCGGCATGTGCATATTCACTCAGGTAATCCACGAATAGTCGCCGATATCCCGGGTCAAGTCCCATGGAAAAATCGTCCAGAATCAGCAAATCTGCATTTTGGGCCAGGATAATGCCCAGGGCCACCTGGGAACGCTGACCGCAGGACATTCTGGAGATGCGCTGTTTGGGAGCAATTTTCAGTTTGTTCATCAGCTCCCAGAAAGGCACCTTGTCCCAAAGCGGATAAAATGAAGCGTAGAATTTCTCAATTTGCGCGATGTTCATAAATGAATATTGAACATGCCCTTCGAGCAATAACGCCACTTTTTGTTTTACCGAAGGGCTGAGTCGTCCGGCTTTTTGTCCAAACATGCGACACTCACCCGATTTTGGCTGCAAATAACCATTCAGGATATTAATGGTGGTGGTTTTGCCGGTTCCGTTTTTGCCCAACAACCCAACAATCCGTCCTTTGGCGATGGCAAAGTTCAGGTCTTCATAAATGCATCTGTCGCCATAATAATGGGTGAGATGTCTACACTCTATAATATTTTCCATTGTTTTTATTTTTCCTTTACTAATTAGGGTCTGTCCATAAAGTATCATTTACTGCGTTACGCTTGTCCGAAAAGTACTCATCCCGATTGTGCTTTTTGTTGGTTTTTTGTTCAAAAAACCTTACAAAAGCTACTTCGGGACTCCGCATTTCCGGGAATGGCAAGCCCCCGAAAAAAAATCGGGGCAGGCTTTGCAACTGGCACTTTCTGATCAGACACATGATTACTAAGATACTTTCCCGACTTTATAGACGGGCACTAATTACGAACTACTGGCTACAGGCTACTTGCTAAAAAAGCATTACACTTAGAGATAGCCACACTTTTGTGGCGGTTTCCCCACGGGCCTTGAGTAAGCTGCATCCGGCTTTGATTTGCCATGCGTTCCGGTTTTTCATGGTTTGTATATGTTTGGCTTCCAGTTGTGTGTGAAATTTATTTGCAGACCGGAATTGAAAATCGGGTACCAGGGTGTGTTGTACGATGAGGTTATCTTCGGGTGCCAGTAACTCCTCGCTGGTCTGGTCATCCATGCTGTGGCGATATTCAGTCCGCTTATCGATTGTCTGTGATTTATCAGAATGCCCACTGATGGTTTAATAATTAGTTGATTGATTGCTGTTTTCCAGCGAGTAGTTCTATACTCAGATGAATGAAGCTGAATACCGGTTTTCAGTTCAGGAATGATTGTCCACCGATCCTTCGTTATCCATCCTTTACCTGAAAGGAAGAGCGAGGAGTTTTGCCGGTGGAACTTTTGATTTTTTGACAGCAGCTGCGTCTCGGTGGTTGCAGTAATAGTATCCACAATAAAGGTTTCATAATAAAATTCTGTGCCTTTGCCTATATTATGATTGGCATCCATGCTTATTCGGTATTGATGCGCAGGTGTTTTCCACTGATATCCGCCTGTCAGTAGCAGGTCAGTTGAGGAGTAACTGCCGCGGGTACGGTGGCTGTAGGCTGCTTCAATGGTTTCCTGGGCGTATCTGGTATTCAGGAACCATCCCTCTTCCTGTAATTGCAGAAGCTGAAATTCAAGTGCATAACTATTGCCTTTGTAATCATTGGAATAGTTGGCAGAGGAGCCGGAAAGGTTCTGGTTGTAATACCCATAACCATACATGAAATAAATCAGGTCGGTTCTGCCTTCCTTGTAAGATTTGATATTTAGAGCCTGGTCGTAACGGCCATAGGTAACAGAGAGGGCTGCCAGATTTGATGTGCCGAGAGGAAGTGCCCAACCGGCAGTGAATTTAAAGTCGGAGATGATGGAGTAACTTCGCGGATCCCGGGTTCGGTAACTGCTTTGAGCCCGGTAGCTTGCGGAAAGGCCGAGTGTTCCTGCTGTGGTTTGGTGCGACAGCCCGCCCGATAAAAGGTAGGTCTCGTAGTCACGTGTACCGATAGTACTGTCTGCTATTATATATGGTCCCAGTCGATGCACATCCTCTACCTGTGACCAACGGATGTTTTTCTCTTTTCCACGGAGGTAGGCTGCTGTGCCAAAGAGCGTATTTCTATCTTTTTTATGGTATCCCACAACTTCTCCTGCCAGTATTTGGTGTCTATCTCCCTGATGATGGTAGTGAAGAGAATTGTTGTTTTGAAGTGTTGTATTTACTGATATTTCTGTGTATTTATCCAGTGGAAAGAATTGTTTGAGGGCCGGCTGGTTTTGGGCCAGCCGGATGATAATTTGTTTATCGGATTGCCACAGGTGGGCACGCCTGGAGACTGATAAAGTATCGGCTCCCTGCATGGCCACGTGACAAACGATAAAAACAAATGTTATGAAAAATCTCTGAATCATTAGCTTTGATAAGTATCCCTCAGGTTTTTTATTCTTCTATGATGCCTGGTTTGGGAGCAACAGTGCTGAGAAAGTCCACCGCTGAGTTGTTGGTGTCCATGTAAATGATGCGTCCATCCTGAACCGACTGAACTTTTCGTCGCACCACCTTGCCATATCTGGCATTGTCGCCATCCCCACAGTTGATGTAGCTCAGGTCCAAAGCAGCAGAGAGTCCCTTGCTGAGAAAGTCGGAGGGAGTTCCCATTTCTACAGCATCCAAAATGGAACTGTTGGGTATTCTGTAGCGAATGGAGGTACTTCCGTTGGCAGTTTGTTTTTCAATCAGGCTATTTTCCATATAATCATCCATGGAGTCCTCCGGTCTGAAAATGACATACGATTTAAACCCTCTATTGTGAGGCGTCCAGATAGACTTTGAATAACTAAAGTTTTTGACCAGATTGGGTACTTCAGGAACATCTACATCCAGAATATGATCATCATACCACTCAAAATCGGCACCCGATAAATCAACGGAATTGGCATTGTCAACTGTATGGTCAATGGCTACATCGGCCAAAACAATACTTTCGCCGGGCTGAACAGGATAGGTAGAGCCATCTCCCGGAATGGTGTAAATCAGCTGTGTTACAAAGTATTCGTCAATCATATCGGCCCAGATATTAAGGTCTGATGAGGAGGTATGATCCGACTCTCCAATGGAGATTCCGTCAGCATACAAAACTTCATCACTATTGTTGTAGATTTCAAAGTATTTGTCTTTGTAATAACTTCTGCCTTCGGGTGTTTGTGAACCGGTGACATACAACTCTTTGAACACCCAACTCTCACTGGCAGGTGCAATAAAAAGACCGATTTCTGATTCGAAGGCGGTTCCTGAAACACTGATGTTTTCTGTCAGTCCGGTAAGTGTCACTGTTTGTTCAAACTGGTCATCGCCAATTTGAGAGATATAGTTTTTCTCTCCGTTGACAAGAATGTTGTACACTCCTTCTTCCACAGTAGCGGTGTAGATTCCTGTTTCATCAACTGTTCCGGTTGTTTCATTTCCGTTGGTCGTATTGGAGAGTGTTACTGCCAGTCCTTCGGGATTGACATCGTCACCCATTTCCTGAGGCAGGGTAACCGTTAACGTAAGTTCCGACATGGGAACTGTTTCATCGTCGTCGCAGGATGCAGCAAGCAGCAGCACGGACATTGCAAAAAGTAAATTGATGTACTTCATGATATGTGTTAAATTAGATATTAAACTTGAGTTCCATTCCGAAATAGGGTTGTTTACTTCTGATGTAGGTGGCACCTGTTCTGAGTTTGTAATCGGGCAGGTAGTTGATCAGCCGGTTCACAAAAAAGGCGAATGTCAGATGATCCCCGATTTCTTTACTGACTTTGATGTTTACCCCCATATCGATGGGTTTTTTCAGTTCATCGAAATGATAAGTGGTAAAAGTGCGTGTCAGCAGTTTCAATAACGGATCCTCCTGATCAGCTTCTGTGTAAGGATAAATATTGCCTTTGTTGTCCATATATGCTACCGGAGTTCCATCGTAAGGGAGATATTGTTGTTTCTGATACCAGGTAGTTTGCAACGCCAGCGTTAGCAGCAGCCGGTGTTGCGGCAGGTGGGTGTCAAATCGTAAATTGGTGTTGAACAATTCCTTTTTTTCGCTTTCTGAATCATCCACTGCAAATATGCCCACATAAGGATATTCTGTTCCCTGGTAAACAATGGAGCGTCTTTCGTATTCGGGCAGAGAAATGTGATACCGCGTTTTGAACCAGGCACCGCTGATGGTAATGCGTGTGTTGAGTGCCCTGATTTTTGGCGATATGATTTGGTATTCCAATCCCTGCTTGTGCAGTTCAGAGCCGTTTACATGTTGTCTGTATTGGAATAACCGACTTTTTTCTTCTGCCGAAAAGAGATCGATGGCAGGTGGAGCAGTCAGATTTTCGGAGGATACAGATGCCGGATCGTAATAATTGTAAGTGTAGGATACAAAGTTTGCAGCCGACAGGGTACCATCATTCAAATATTCATCGAAGAGCGAAAACATCACTTTGGTTTTGCCGATTTTTGCATTCAGCCCGATTTCTTTTTTCAGATTTCTGACCGGTCGAATGCTGTAATTGGTACGATCCTCAATTTCAGTCATCACATACAGTTGGCGCAGTTCGGGCGTTTGGGAATAATAGTTCAGCTCCACTATGTCGAAATACTCTTTTTGTGGATAGAGCATTGCCAGCGCAGGCATTCGCGTCATTTCTCCCATTGCGGCATGAAGGGTGAGCTTGACCTGCTGCCCGGCCACCTGAAACATTGGGAGGGTATAACCAATATGTCCACGCAGGTCGGTGTACGCTTTCCCCTGCATATCAAAATCCTTGCTGATGCCGGGAAGCATCTGTATTCTGATGCCGGGACGTACTTTTAAGTAATGTTCTCCCATGTTGAAATTCAACTCTTCTTCCGCATAAAAGGAGAGGGTGTGCATGGCAGGAACCGTACTGAAATCATAGGGCCTTCCTCCTTTGGTGGGGAATACCGGACGTGACGCATCAAAGATGTCTCCTTTGCCGAAATTTTTGAGCGTTTGCCAATCCACACCGCTACTGAACTGATGGGTTAGGTTATGCTCCTTTCCGCTTAATGAAAAATCCAGCGAAGCAAAGAACTGAAAAGGTTGGTCATCCCGTTCAAAAGATGCTTCATATCTTGATGGCAGATATTCGGCGTAATATTTCCCTTCTTCCATAGAAGCCGGAATTGGTTGGGGGCCTGTCAGGGCAACCAGTCTGTTGCGCGTAAGTGTGTTTTGGGTGTGACTTGCTTTTATTCTGAACTCTAAATTTTTGCTGACGTCTCCTGGAATGTGCAGATCGCTCTGTAAGCTAAAATCCATTTGGGAACGCTCTGCCCGGTACTCATCTTTCATTCCATAATTCAGTTCCGGATCTTCCTTGTCTTTATCGATCGTCAAAAGATAGTCCAGCCCTGTTTTCACAGATAAGGTGCTTTGGCCAATGGAGTAGTGGTTGGAGTAACGCAGTGAGGACTGATTCCGGAGGTAAGTTTGTAGAAGACTTCTGGGATCATCTTTGTAATGCAGAAGTTCAGTACCAAGATTAAGAATCCCTTTGTGATTACCCATGTTGATCCCTTTGCTGATGGCAAAAACTTTGTTCTCCAGATCTGTTTTGGCCCTTGCCGACAGAGGCGATTCGCCCCATTTTCGTTTGATGATGACAGCCCCGGTGGAGAGGTTGCCCTGTTTGGCAGAGGGAATACCGCGTACAATCTCGACTTGCTCAATGTCATCCGTAGGAACCTGTCGCATATCAATGCCATTGGCTACGTTGATGCGGTTTTTCAGCTTGAGACCGGATTCCGCTAAATTGTTGCCCTGCATGGATGCATCACTGCTGAGAGGCATGCCGTCCACATAAAAGGATGTTCCGTAGGCCGTATTGAGATCATCACCGGCCTGTCTCAGTTTTATGGAGTTGATTTCCGACAAATTTTGCTTTTCCCAGCGGTATCCGGGTAGCAATTCCAGCAAATCACCAAATCCGGATGGTTGCAGATGCTGCATGGCCTGACGATTGATGACGGAAGTGCCCGGCTCGTTGGTTTTTTCAGTAGCTGTAACAATGACCTCCTGAATTCTGAGATCCAACCTCTGGAGCATTATCGTTTGTGTCCGGTTAGTCTGAAGGTCAATGCTTGTCTCAAACGGAGTGTAGCCCAGACAATGTGCCACCAAAGTGTACTTTCCTGTAGGAATATTTTGAAAAGTGAATTCTCCGTTGTTATTCGAATATTGCCAGCGGTTTAATTCTTTTAGTCCTACTGCAACATATTGTATAGGGTTGTTGGATGCTTTTTCCAGAATTGTTCCTGAAATTGAATGGAATTGTTGAGCTGACGAATAGGATGTAAGCACTGAAAGCAGCAAGAAAATCAACGGGTAATTGACTTTCTGTTCTACAAACCAATTGTGTTTAAGGAAAATTTGCCTTCCGGAAACCATGTTGGTTTCATTTGATATTTGTGGATTGTGCAGCTTCAATACAATGTGTTATTGTTTCGGAAGACAAAATTAGGGGAGGAGTTCATAAGCATCAATCCCCATTAAATGGGGTTTTGAAAGGTATTAATTCATTGACTTCAAGGGTGGGATGATCCTTGTAAGGAGTTGTTAGTGTGCGATATGTGAATATTGGAGGTAAATATTCCAATATTTGAATGCTCCCAATTAATAGGGGTATTGCAGGATTTTTAATCATTTCAGAAGATATCTGAATCAGGAGTAAGGGTTTTTATTTATATCATTGTCTAATGTTTGAAGATCATTCACTTTTGACGGTTAAACCACTTTCATTATTGTTGATCTAACAATTGTAGCTGAATTAACCCTGATTTTTAAATTATAAGGAGAAACGTTATGAAGACTTATTTTTTTAGTATCCTACTCTTTGTTATTCTGGCTGGATTTTCGACCAATGCCCAGACCAGAATTATAGAAGGACAGGTAACGACTTTGGATAATCTGCCCGTGGCCAATTTTGAAGTTCATGCCAAAAAGAGTGGAGCCGGAATCAGTACAGATTCTCTTGGGCGTTTCAGTATCGTCACCAAAGAAAAAGATGTTTTGCTTTTTAAGGGAAAAGTATTTCGAAATGAGCGGGTTCGAATAAATGAAAAAATTATAGATTCTGTTTTTGTTCATGTTAACTTTATTCCAACACCGGAAAATAAAAAGCGGGCAGTTGGATATGGGTATGTGGATGAAAATGAATTGATTAATTCCATTTCTCACATGGGCCCCGAAAATGAGGACTTCTGCAATTATTCGGATATTTTTGAGCTTATCCGCGGACGGCTTCCGGGGGTTGAAGTCCGGGGAGGTGGCCAGAATGCAGAAGTAGTTATTCGGGGGACCAGTTCTCTGAATCTATCGAGCTGTGCCTTGTATGTTGTGGATGGGGTTGTTGTTAGATCCATTTCACATATAAGCCCCTGCCATGTGGCCAGTATAGATGTAATCAAGGATGCGGGATCATCTATTTATGGAAGTCGCGGAGCCAACGGAGTGGTTTTAATTGAAACAAAAAGAGGCGGTGAATGAGATTTAATTGTTCTAACCTGAATTATTTATCCGTTTAAAATTTGTTTATTATGGTCGTATTGAACTCGCAAACTTGCTCGTTTCGTTATTCCCTTCATCAATTTTCTTTGCGGTTGCCATTATTTATTGGTATTTGAGCATCTCATAACGAAAACTTATGAATAGACCAGGATAAGAGGGCTTTTTTTGCAAAAATTAAGCAATTTCAAAAAGACAATTCATGGTACCAGTTTTGGGAGTGTAAATAAAGAAGCAGGAAAATGGAATACCAAAAAAAAGAGAAAAACACCTCCTCTCCGATTAATAAATTATATTTTTGTGGAATAAAAATTAACTATTTGTTATTTTTTTAGTGCAATTTGAAGAAAGTTGTCAGAAACTGGTAACCAAAATGACTCAAATATAAATTATGGCTAAACGAAACGACATCCACAAAGTGTTAATTATCGGGTCAGGACCCATTATTATTGGTCAGGCTTGTGAATTTGATTATTCGGGCACTCAGGCTTGTAAAGCACTGAAATCACTGGGGTATGAAATTGTATTGGTCAATTCAAACCCGGCAACCATCATGACGGATCCTTCCACTGCCGATGTAACCTATATCGAGCCTTTGAATGAATTTGCACTGACTAAAATTATAGAAAAGGAGCGTCCCGATGCGTTGTTGCCCAATCTGGGAGGACAAACAGCCTTGAACCTTTCTTTGACGCTGGCCAATAAAGGGATTCTTGATCAATACAATGTGGAGGTCATCGGGGTGAACCTGAAAGCCATTGAAAAGGGTGAAGATCGTACAGAGTTTAAGAACTCTATGGTTTCTCTTGGCATCGACATGCCGAAAAGTAAGGCGGTGGAGACCGTGGAAGATGCCGAAGCTTTTGCTGCAGAGCTTGGATATCCGGTGGTAATTCGTCCTGCCTATACCATGGGGGGAACCGGTGGAGGATTGGTTTATAACCTTGAGGAGCTGCGAACTGTGGCTGCTCGTGGTATTGCGGCCAGTATGGTGAATCAGATTCTGGTGGAAGAATCGGTTCTGGGCTGGGAGGAGCTGGAGCTGGAAGTAGTTCGTGATTCCAAAAACCAGATGATTACTGTCTGCTTTATCGAAAATGTGGATGCCATCGGAGTGCACACTGGTGACTCGTTTTGTACAGCACCTATGCTGACTATTTCTGAAGAGCTGCAACAGCGTCTTCAGGAATATGCCTACCGTATTGTATCTGATATTGGAGTGATTGGCGGAACCAATGTGCAGTTTGCACACGATCCGGTGACGGACAGGGTCGTGGTTATAGAAATTAACCCGCGTACTTCGCGCTCATCGGCCCTGGCCAGTAAAGCAACAGGATTTCCTATTGCCTATGTTTCTGCTTTGCTGGCAGGTGGATTAACGCTTGATGAGATTCCCTACTGGCGCGATGGTTCGCTGGAAAAATATACTCCAGGTGGTGATTATGTGGTGGTGAAGTTTGCCAAATGGGCCTTTGAAAAATTCGATGGGCTCACCGATAAACTGGGCACACAGATGCAAGCCGTAGGTGAGGTGATGAGTATTGGTAAAACTTATAAAGAGGCATTTCATAAAGCCATACGTTCGTTGGAAATTGACCGCTATGGACTGGGGTTTGCAAAAGATTTTAACGAAAAATCCCTTGATGAACTGATGCTAATGCTCAATGTGGCCACCAGCGAGCGGCAGTTTATCATGTATGAGGCTCTTCGCAAGGGTGCCGGGGTGGATGAATTGTTTGAAAAGACCTACATCAACCGATGGTTCATCACGCAAATGAAAGAACTGGTTGAACTGGAAGAAAAAATATTGTCGTTCAAAGGGAAAGAGCTGCCTGATGAGGTTTTTATGGAGGCTAAGAAGGATGGCTTTGCTGATAAATATTTGGCGCAGTTGCTTGGAATTGCGGAGAAGGAAATCCGTGACAGGCGTAAAAAACTCGGGCTGAACGAGGCCTGGGAGCCTGTTCCTGTCAGTGGTGTCGAGGAAGATGCCGCTTATTACTACTCGACCTACAATGCCCCCAACAAAGTAAAAACCAGCGATAAGAAAAAAATTATGGTGCTGGGTGGAGGCCCAAACCGCATTGGTCAGGGTATTGAGTTCGATTATTGTTGTGTACATGCAGCTTTTGCGCTCAAGGATGCCGGCTACGAGTCTATTATGGTGAATTGTAACCCGGAGACAGTTTCCACCGATTTCGATACGTCAGATAAGCTTTATTTTGAGCCACTGACTGCTGAGGATGTATTGAGCATCTATGAGCAGGAGCAGCCCGAAGGTGTGATTGTGCAGTTTGGGGGTCAGACTCCGCTGAACCTGGCCAAAGAATTGGAAGAAGCAGGAGTGAAGATCCTGGGTACCTCTCCGCATACAATTGATTTGGCCGAAGACCGGGACCAGTTCCGTCAGATTATGGAGAAACTGGAAATTCCACAACCTGAGTCGGGTATGGCCAGTTCGCTGGACGAAGCGCTAAAAATAGCTGACCGCATCGGATATCCTTTGATGATTCGTCCTTCGTATGTATTGGGGGGACGTGCCATGCGCATCATTCTTGACGAAGAGATGCTGGAGCAATATGTTAAAACAGCCACCATTGTCTCTCCTGACCGTCCGTTGTTGATTGATAAGTTTCTGGAAGACGCCATCGAGGCGGAAGCTGATGCCATATCTGATGGAACAGAAGCTTTTGTGCCTGCGGTAATGCAACACATCGAATATGCCGGTATTCATTCGGGTGATTCGGCTTGTGTTATTCCGCCTGTAGTGATTCCTCAGAAGCACATCGACACGATGAAAGAATATACCCGTCGTATTGCATTGGAGATGAATGTGAAGGGATTGATGAATATTCAGTACGCCATTTATGATGATACGGTTTACATAATCGAAGCCAATCCCCGCGCATCGCGTACGGTTCCTTTGGTGTCCAAGGTTTGTGGGGTCTCAATGGTGCCCATCGCCACTGATTTGTTGCTGGGTAAAGACCTGAAATCATTTGCGCTCAAAGAGAAAGTTTTTAAGCACTACGGGGTAAAAGAGGCCGTTTTTCCGTTTAACATGTTTGCCGAAGTGGATCCGTTATTGGGACCTGAAATGCGTTCTACCGGTGAGGTTCTCGGACTGGCAGAGAATTATGGAATGGCCTTTTTTAAATCTCAGGAAGCTACCAAATCAGGACTGCCAATTGAAGGTAATGTACTAATTACTGTGGGAAACCGTGACAAAGACAAAATTGTAGAGGTTGCAAAGAATTTCCGGGATATGAATTTTGGTATTCTTGCAACAAAAGGAACTGCTGCTTTTCTGAAGGAGCATGGTATTGATTCGAAAGAAATCAAAAAAGTACATGAAGGACGCCCCAATATTGTGGATGCCATTAAAAACGGAGAAATTCAGCTGGTTGTAAATACTCCGGAAGGCAAGGAGAGTGAATACGATGATTCATACATCCGCAAGAATGCAATAAAGTTTAATATTCCTTACATTACCACCACTTCTGCTGCATTGGCTGCCACTGAAGGAATTCGTGAGCGGCTCAAAGGGGATTACAAAGTGAAGTCTCTACAGGAGTATCATGCAGAAATCAAGTAGATTCCAAAGTTCGGGCAGTATGAAACGAGTCCTGTAAAGTTTGGACTTGTTTCATTACCCTAATTAGTGCCCGTCTATAAACTAAGCGTTTTTCACGTGTTTGAGATAGAAAGTTCAAATTCAAGGCGTGTGAAAAATCTAAACCGCAGAATACTAATGTATTTGAGGATTTAGATTTTGAGCAACAACGCAGAAGTTGGTCTTTATAGACAAACACTAATTTCACTGATAAATTATTTACTGATGAAACGAGCATGATATTATATAAGCATAAATTTTACAAACCGTGTGTAGCTGAAGCTTTACCGCCGCGCCTTCGGCAAGCCTTTGGCGTCCGATGGGAGGCACAAGAATATTTTTAAAAAATATTATGCATGAGCGAAGCGGTTCCATTCGTTCTCATTTTTTTTAATCGGTCAATTACAAAATTTTAAAAGGATGAAAACATTCACAATTTTGCTTTGGATAATGTTTGTGTTAACCTCTTGTCAGGTTAAAGAAGCAGACGGTAAGTGGCGATCATTATTTGATGGCAGGACTTTGGACGGATGGGAAATTTCAAACACTACCGGAGGTAATGTCAATATTGAAAATGGGAGTATTGAATTAAACGGTTCAGATGTTGTCTTGTTTTATGATGGTAGATACAGGAATTTTGAATTTGAGGCTTTAGTGAAATCAGGCAAAGATGCTATTGGCGGGATATTATTTCATACGCAGAGTGGTTCAGAAAGAGCTTTTGAGGAAGGTTATGCAATTCAAATCAATAACAATCATATAGGAAGATTAGGTCGTAAGACAGGGAGTATCTGTAAAGTAAGAAATATTTATTATCCAATTGTTGAAAATGATGAGTGGTTTAAAATACGAATTAAGGTAGTTGAAAATCACATCCAGGTTTATATAAACAACCGGAAAGTCAATGATTATGTTGAGCCTGAAAATCCATGGAGATGGGAGGGGGCAGAGTTGGTGAGAACTGGTATTGGAACTATTGCGCTCCAAAGTGAAGATGCCGGAGGTTCATTGTGGTATAAAGAACTCCGTATCCGTGAAATACCTGAATCTGAGCCAAGAGAAATGGTCGTTTCAGAAGATTGGGATAAACAAGTAACCAGACTGATGTCTCAAGGTTTTCCGTTGGTTGACTATCATGTGCATTTAAAGGGGGGATTGACGCTTGGTGAGGTAGTGGACCAATCTCAGAAATTAGGTATCAATTATGGGATTGCTCCTAATTGTGGATTGCATTTTCCGGTTACTAATGATTCTTCTTTGTATGCATATTTTGAGGGTGTAAAAGAGGCTCCTGTCTATAAAGGAATGCAGGCAGAAGGACGCGAATGGGTGACCCTTTTTTCTCCAGAGGCGATTGCAGGTTTTGACTATGTTTTTACCGATGCCATGACTTTTACTGACGATAAAGGACGTAGGAACAGAATTTGGATTCCGGAAGAAGTCTGGGTGGATGATAAAAAGCAATTCATGGATCAATTGGTAGCGAAAATTGAAGCGATTTTTTCCCTTGAACCGGTTGATATATATGTTAATCCTACCGTTTTGCCCGATGTGCTTATGAATGAGTACGATGAGTTGTGGACTGAAGACCGGAAACAAAGAGTGATTAATGTTTTGGCTGAAAACGATGTGGCGCTTGAGATAAATGCCCGTTACAGGTTACCAAAACCTGATATGATCAAAATGGCCAAAGAAGCTGGAATTAAATTTACATTTGGAACCAATAATACAGGCAGGAACTTAGGGAAACTCGACTATTGTTTGGAAATGATTGAAGAGTGCGATTTGAGCCCTGAAAATATGTTCGAGATAAAACCGGATACTTTAAAACCTATAAATGTAAAAGGATTGCCACAAAGTATTACCGGATAATCGGATATTATTTAACATTGGGCAATTCTTTGGTGTTTTAGTTTTCGTCGAAGGGATTGTCAAAAGGGACGTCATCATCAGGATCCTTATCAAATGGTCCTACTCCTGGAGGGTTGAAAAGCCCCCAACGATCGATGATGTAATTCCACTGGTCGAAGGATTGTACCCAACGAATAAAAATCAGGCGGTATTCCTCTATCAGGTCGCGAACCATATCGAAATAGTCCACATACTTGAATCCATAAATCTCCAGCGAATGGTTGCTCACCATCAAATCGTGGGCGGCTTTTCTGATTATGGCCGCATTTTCCATACGAATGTCATAAAGGTCACCTCCTTCAGCTCCGCTTACCTTGGCTGTTAGCATCATGGCATCACCAAGCATTTGGCCTTTGAGGTGCTGCAGTTCTTTTGAATCTTCAGGAATAAGTTCTCCTATTTGGTGTACAATGTCAAAAATCTCTTTCCCTTTGGCTGTGAGTTCCTGATGTGGTTTAAGCATGGATTAGTGTTTTGGGTTCGAAAATTCATTTGTTAAGGTCGGTTGGAGTTCGCATGCAATAACTAATAGCAATCGTCGCCATGCTCGTTTCATTCCCATTCCGGAAACTGTGTGGTGTTTAAGTCCAATCCGGAAATGATATTCATATCGGTTTCATCAAGTTTAAAATCAAAAATATTGAGGTTTTCCATCATGTGCGCCTTTTGCGAAGTTCTTGGAATGGCAACGATTCCTCTTTGGTAGTGCCACCTTAAACTCACCTGGGCATTGTTCTTATTGTATTTTTTCCCTATGCTGGCAAGTGTTTCATTGGTGAAATGACCATTTCGGCCCTGAGCCAAAGGCGACCAGGCCTCCATTTGTATGTTGTGTTGCTCCAGAAACTTATTTGCTTCAGGTTGCTGGAAAAAAGCATGTGTTTCAATTTGGTTAACTGCAGGCTTAATTTTACTTGTTGCCATAAGATCCTGCAGGTGATTTTGTTCAAAGTTACTAACACCAATGGCCCTTATCCGACCTTCTTTATAGAGTTCTTCCATGGCTTTCCAGGATCCTTTAACATCCCCCCGTGGTCTGTGTATCAGGTATAAGTCCAGATAATCCAACCCCAGTTTATTCAAGGATGTTTCAAAGGCTTTTTTTGTTTTTTCATAGCCGGAGTCATCCACCCAAACTTTTGAGGTTACGAACAGTTTATCTCTTTCTATGCCGCTTTTTTTAATACCTGCTCCCACGGCTTCCTCATTTTCATAGATGGTGGCTGTATCAATAAGCCGGTACCCCAGGGAAATGGCATCGCTAACACATCTTTTCCCCTCTTCTCCGTTCAGGTAAAGGGTGCCAAATCCCAGAACAGGCATTTTTATGCCGTTGTTCAGCAGGACATTTTCTATTGTAGTTGTTGTTACAGGAGTGTGAGATGCACCCAATAACCTTGTGGCACCGAAGGTGGCTAAAAAAGCAGATGCTGAATATTTTGCGCTTTTTTGTAAAAATTCCCGTCGGTTTATCCCGTCTATTTGAAGCTTGTTTTTCATGATTGTTGCCATTTGAATTGAAAGAAAAATCTGTAAACTGTGAAAAGTTTAACGGATACCAATATACAAATGTTTGGTTAGATGGAGTTCGTATGCAAATTTAGATTATATATTGAGTTTTATTTGTGTTAAAACGATGGTGTATATGAAAGACCAGATTACTTGTCCCAAAGCAAGAAACAGATAATTTGTCCTCTTCTTTCCATAGTATTTTGTTGTAAGAAAAGTACCTATCGGTATTGACAAGAGCACAGGAGTAAGGATCGCAATTCCGGGCATTCCATACTTTGACTTTAACATTACCAGCCGTCTGTTGGATTTTGTGAATTTTTTCTTCTTTTTCCGTTTTGTGCCGGACTTCCCTGGAAATATTTTGTTCCACAGCAAAATAAGTCCTTTGGAAAAAAACAGAGAGACGATAATACCAATAAACCCTCCAACATTGGTGTATAAAATTATCTCGGTAAAAGTCATCTTAAAAAGATAGATAGCTACCGGAAAAGTAGCGGCAAATTTCCAGGTGGATGAAAGAATGATGAGGATTGCGTCCATTTGGTATTGTTGAGTTTTAGCGCCGGCAATAATACAAAAAATAACACTATTGTCCGGGAAAAACTATTATTTTGGAAGCAGATTGCTTCCCACTTCGCTTCTCGCGGTCGCAATGACTCCGTCTTAAAGGGTATAGCAGGGTTGGTAGGGATTCGTCAATGCGAGTACTTACCCCAAAAAAAGTTTTGGGAATAATGTGTAAATGACAGAATTGGCTCGTCCCTGAAAGGGGGCAAATTTGAATCGAAGATCGACGATAGTCAATAACCCCGGGTCGATAACCCGGGGTAAGGCAGAACGATTGGGATCAGGTCCCCGAATGGGGGCCAACAATTACAACCTTGACTTTCCGCTTGTTGTAAAAATCTGTCATTGGTAACGTAGTGAAACAATCTCCATTTTATAATCGGACACCAATATTAATAAATTATTGTTTTTATGAGTTTTACGTTGCTTTCTTCTCCGTTACAGGGCTTCACAGATTTCAGATTCAGAAATGCCGTTGAGAAATATTTTGGTGGAATAGATGCCTGGTATGCGCCTTATATAAGGTTACAGAAGCATTTGGAGATAAAGAATTCTTATCAGCGGGATCTTTTGCCGGAGAATAATCAGGTAAGCAGTTTGATTCCTCAGGTGATGACCAATAGTGCGGAAGAGTTTCTATTTGTGGCCAAATATGTGCTGGATTTGGGATATAACGAACTGAACTGGAACCTTGGGTGTCCGTATCCGATGGTGACAAAACGTGGTTTAGGCTCCGGAATGTTAAAGCATAAGGAGCAGATTGATGACCTGTTGACCAGAGTTGCCGACGAATCAGATATTACCATATCCCTGAAAATGCGTCTGGGGTATGAGGATAACCGGGAAATATTAGACTTGCTGCCACTTCTGGAAAAGCACAGTATCAAAAATATTGTGATTCATCCACGTCTGGGCAAACAGTTGTACAAAGGTGAGGCAGATTTGGATCAGTTTCAGCGATGCATTGAAAATACCAGTCATCAGATCTGTTATAATGGGGATATATCTTCAGTAGCTAAATTCAGAGAACTGCGGCAGCGATTTCCTTCTATTAACAGTTGGGCTATTGGTCGGGGAGTCATCGCCAATCCTTTTTTGCCGGCCATGATACAGGCGGATGCAGACCAATTGCCGGAGAATTGGATTGAATCCTTCAGTCGTTTTCATGATGCGCTTTTTCAATCCTACGAAGAGGCTTTGTCCGGCCCTGGGCATATCTTGATAAAGATGCAGAGCTTTTGGGAATATTTTTCTCAACTGTTTTCCAATCCCCATAAAGCATTTAAAAGAATAAAAAAGGCCAAAAATATGGAAGCTTATCATGAGGCAGTACGTGTCAATCTGACTTGTGAGGGAGATTGAATAGGAGCTAAGAGTTCATGTGTCGAAGAGGAAAGCTTGAAATAACATTATTTTTAGTTGAAATCCAACATAATTTTCGGTTCTTATTAGAGAATTTTGTTAAAAATATGTAATAAATAGTTTTTATACTCTTCTGAAATATTTTGGCTAAAATGTCTATCAGTGGGTGTTGTGAAGAAAAATAGAAAAACACCTCCAATGGTTAACCAAACTTAACATTCTTTTAAAATATTCAAATATTCGTGTGCACTGTTTATTTTCAGTCTCTTTTGTGGTAGCTTTAGGTAAAGGTAACAGGATCTTAACATCGGCTTAACAGCCTGATTGTTGCTCTCTTCTTCTTTTATTGTCAAACCCTCCTAAAGCACTTTACCATGCGAACCAAAGATCTTTTATCCAAAGCAACAGTATTATTTATTATTTTGTCTGGTTGCATCATGACTACTGCCATGGTACAAGACAAAAATGCTTCTCCCTATTTCGTGGTATTATCCGATGCGGATGAGAAAGCCAGCCTGCCACTGAAATCGACTGATGTTGATGTAGAAATTTCCGGGGTTATTGCAGATGTAACGGTCAACCAAACCTACGTCAACACAGGTGAGTCTGTTATTGAGGCCATCTATGTGTTTCCTGCTTCTACCAGAGCTGCCGTTTACAAAATGGTGATGAAAGTGGGTGACAGAGTTATTACGGCCAAAATTGAAGAAAAAGACAAAGCCAGAAAACGATATGAGAACGCAAAGAAGGAGGGGAGGACAGCATCATTGCTTGAGGAAAAGCGTCCAAACGTTTTCAAAATGAATGTGGCCAATATTGTGCCCGGGGCCACAGTTGAGGTGAAGATGTCGTACACCGAGCTCCTGGTGCCATCTGATAAAATATATGAATTCGTTTATCCCACCGTGGTTGGTCCCCGATACGTAAGTAAGGGAGAAATCGCCGAAGCTTCAACAGAAACCTGGACCGGTAACCCTTATCTTAAAGCAGGAGAAAAACCAGCTTCCACACTTGATATCGACATTGAGTTGAATACCGGTTTGCCCATTCAGGATATTCGATGCGAGACTCACAGTAACAAAATAGATTATCAGGCGAAATCATCTGCATCATTATCTATGGACGAACCTTATGGGGGCAACCGCGATTTTGTGATGCAATATCGTCTGGCAGGCGATCAGATTGAAACAGGGGTTTTGTTGTATGATAGTCCGGATGGGGAAAAATTCTTTTTGGCCATGATGCAACCTCCGGAAAGGGTGCAGCCGGAAGATATTCCTGCCCGTGAGTATGTCTTTATAGTGGATATTTCCGGCTCTATGTCCGGCTTTCCGTTGGATATTTCCAAAAAATTGATGAAAAGTCTGCTTTCCGGATTACGCGGGAAAGATCTTTTCAATATTGTCTTCTTTTCGGGCGGTTCCTTCATCTATAATGAAGAATCATTGCCTGCTACGGAGGCGAATATTGATGATGCCATTCAGTTTATGGATAACCGGCGTGGAGGAGGAGGAACCGAATTGCTCAATGCGCTGAAGAGTGCCATGGGATTGAATGGACGTGAAAATTATGCCCGGTCGTTTGTTATTCTTACCGATGGCTATGTGTCCGTGGAGGATGAAACCTTCGATTATATTCGCAACAACCTGGGAAATGCCAACTTCTTTTCCTTTGGAATAGGACGTGGAGTAAACAGACATCTGATAGAGGGAATGGCCCACGTGGGATATGGCGAAGCTTTTGTGGCCATGAATAATGGCGAGGCTGTTAAGCAGGCCGGGAGGTTCGAAAAATACATCTCTAAACCTGTATTAACCGGCATCGATTACTTCTTCGAAGGTTTTGAGGCTTATGATGTTCTGCCTGAAAATATTCCTGATCTGTTTGCCGAAAGACCCATTATTATATCAGGAAAATATCGTGGCGAGCCAAAAGGTGTTCTGAAAGTAACAGGAACATCCGGGAGGAGTGAAATATCAAAAACGCTGAACATTAAAGCTGATGGTCAGGAAAATATGGCGTTGAAATATCTCTGGGCCAGAGAGAAAATTCGTTTGCTGGGGGATTATGCTTCTTTAGACAGCTATGACTATGGGAATTCTGACAAAAAGGAAGCCCTTAAAAGGGAAATTACTCAACTCGGACTGAAATACAATCTTCTCACTCAATACACTTCATTTATTGCAGTTGATTCCGTGATTTCCAATAAGGGAGGGAAACAAATGACTGTTAAACAGCCTAATCCTTTGCCGGAAGGTGTAAGCAATTATGCTATTGGTGAGGATGAAGAGGAGATTATTCCCATTACCAGTCAGGAAAGAGTCCAGCCACCGCCGCCACCTGCACCTAAGGTCACCGATGTGTTGAATATTGTTGACGATGATGTGGCGCTTGAAGAAGCCCTGATTATTGAAGATAGTGAAGCTATGATGGAGACTGAAATTTATTTCTCCGGTATTCAGACTGAATATGAAAGTGAAGAATCCGCTGTCTTTTTTATTGTAGAGGATATGCCGGAATTTCCGGGAGGCGATGTTGCGATGCATAATTATCTTACGCAGAATATTCAATATCCGCCCGAAGCACGGGAAAATGGAATTCAAGGTCGTGTTTACGTCTCCTTTGTCATCGATACCGATGGTAGCATTGTTGATGTTAGAATTGTACGGAGTATTTCGCCTTCACTCGATGCGGAAGCCATCAGAATAGTAAAATCCATGCCCCGGTGGAAACCAGGTGCGCAAAGAGGAAAATCCGTGCGGGTATCTTATACGGTGCCGATCAATTTTGTGTTGGAGAAGGGTGAGGAGAAATGAATAATATCGGAAATCATGTAGTACTTACCTGTTAAAGATATCAGATTTAGATTTAAGCCCGGTGTGATTGTATGCCGGGCTCTTTCATACCTTTAATTAGCATTAGCTAAATGAAACGAGCATGGCAACGATTGTCACAAGAGAACATGTATAAACTCTTGCATGCGAGTTCCATCTTACCAATAATTTAGATAAATTATGAATAGTTCAGGTTAGATATAATTTTCCATTTAACGGCGATTTTATTTGTTAATGAATATAACAAATGCTGTTTTTTTTTCTTTGCTGGAGAATGTTTTTTGAAAAATTGCACTACAGATAGTGCGATATTTGTAATAAAATGCACTCATAAAGTGCGTTTTTTAAAAATAATAATAAATTCCAGTGAGTTTTCCACCTCTGCATTTCAGGTTTATAGTTTAAGCTTTGTGTTACCAGAGGAGGATTATTCAGAAAATTTATTTGGTAATCTGTTTTTTTCTAAAGAATACGACTTCACATAAATAAGGTAAAAAGCCTAAGAATAAAAGTAAAATCATCCATCCATATTGATTCTCTCGAGCACAGAGCCATACTGAAAAAATACTCCAAACGATGCCGACAAGAAAATGAGGTATTTTTGTGTGTTTTTTGAGGAGACTTACTTCTATCCTTTGTTCTTTATTCTTTAAAATTGGACTTTCAGATATTGGAAAATATGTATCTAATTCGTGCATGCATTGATTGAAATTACCACCTGTTTTTTTGTGATAATTAAGTAAATCTTCGAATTTTTCAAGAATTGTCTTTTTTAACTTTATGTCCAATGAATGCTTTAATTCAAACTGACATTTAGGAATAGAATAGTTCTTTGATTGGCCAGATATATCTTTATAATATGCTGTATCTGATTTATCTGCGAAACATATATGTATAATATCCTGCTTAAGGAAATTTTTAATAAATTCCTCTGTCTCTGAATAATCTAAACCTGTCAGGAATTCAAATACAGGAAATCCATGAGGAGATACTTTGGATAATTCATTGGAAAACACATTTAAAAACATGCCAAATACACCACCAGAAGGCATTTTGTAAAATGAATATACAAGTTCCATTTGTGCATTTTTGAGCTTTTGAATGTGTTTATCCGCTCGAACTAATAAAAAGGTTTGTTTTTCATTGTCAAGCTTAAAATGGCCTATTGTCCATTTTTTTGAAAGCAATTGTGAGTATTTGTCTGAAAGAAGTAAATCCCCAAATTTGGGGTAAGTTATTTTGGAAGAATCTAGCTTGATTTTTATTTGAGTTGTTTTTTTTTGTTTATTGTCAACTATCTGAAAATCATTGTTGGTATTTTCTTGACTTACACTTTTAAATGTTTTCTTGTTTGTAACTTTGGTATTTTCTTTACTAAACAATAATACATATCCTGAACCTCCATCAACTGGATTTTCATACACTGTATATTTTCCTTGTCCTACAATTAGTGGAACTTCATCTGGTATATTTTTATTAAAAGCACAATACATTGATAATTTTGTTGGACTTGTTAAAAATGGACTATCCAGATTCGGAACCCATATTCCAATTAGGTTATCATCTGAGTTCATTGCAAATCCGATACCTGATTTTCGGTCGTTTAATATTCCTTTTATCGGAACAGGACATTGCTTTTTCATAACTAATTTAATAAATAGTGTTGAACGTTTCTATGGTCATTTATGTGTTACAAAAATCCCATAGCAACTTACTGTTTTATGGCTATTATGGGGAGCACCAATTCACTTCGCTAATTAGTGTTGAAAAAGCCACATACTGGAGTGTTTTAACAATTTACCTCATAATTAATGATTTGTCAATGCTGGCGGTTAAACCTTGAGAAGAAAATACAGAAAAAGCTCCACTTCGACTTTTTGAGAAATAAAAACTGGACAGCTTCTGTCCTAAATTACGTTGAGATCCTCAAACGTCAAGAAATATAAATAACCGCCAATGAAACGAGCATGGCAACGATTGTCACAAGAAAATATGCATAATCATCTTGGGATAAAGCAATATTTGAATCAATCCACACTATTAAGAGCTAACGAGAACAGAGACTCAACAATCTTTGCAGATCTTGGCAACTACATGATCCAGGAGATCAGGTCATTATATGCGGATTTTTTAATTCCCGATGTGCACATCAAACATGAAGTTTTCGCTTTAGATTCGACAACAGTTTCACATAGCCTTAAGTTATTCAGTTGGGCTCCTGTTAAATACTCCAGAGGAGCAATATAAATCCATACGCTACTGGATTTAAGAGGAAGTATTCCTTCCTATATTCTTATCACTGATGGCATTTTTTTGGTAATTTTGATGCTCTCCCATATGCATGTATCCCAGCTGATTCGTTACCAACTTTGTGCCACTAATTTTCGTCGCAGGCAAGTTTAAAGGGTGATGCCTGTAAATCCAATAATCAGTAAGTAATTACTTTCCGATACAGAAGTTCTTAAAAATATTCCCCAGCACTTCATCCGTAGATATCTGACCCGTAATTTCACCCAGGTAATGCAACACTTCCCGTATATCCTGTGCAATAAAGTCACCCGACAAGCCGGTTTCAAGTCCCTGGCGGGTACGAAGGATACCTTCGCGTGCATTTTTGAGGGCCTCGTAGTGGCGGGCATTGGTGACAACCACTTCGTTGTGATCCAGGGCCCCAAGATTTACTGTTTTCAGGAGTTGGGAAGTTAAAGCTTCCAGGTTGATGTGTTTTTTGGCGGATAGGGGAACGATGGCATCAGTGCCAGTGAGTTCGCGGAAAGTATTTTCGGAAAAACGTTTGGCGGTGGTTTCGGGATCCACCAAATCTGTTTTGTTAATCACCACGATGAGTTGTTGATCATCGTTTTCCATGTGGTTTTTAACGTCGGAAACCGCCTGATGAATTTTCTCATCTTCATCGCGGGCATCCATCATCAGGATTACAATGGAGGCCTGCTTTATTTTGCTGTATGTGAGGGCGATTCCCATGCTCTCCACTTTATCGATGGTGTCGCGTATTCCGGCGGTGTCAATAAAACGGAAAGTGATGCCTTCAATGTTCATCACATCTTCAATCACGTCGCGTGTGGTGCCGTGAACATCCGAAACGATTGCTCTTTCTTCCTGGAGTAATGCATTCAGAAGGGTCGATTTTCCGGCGTTGGTATGTCCCACAATAGCCACGGGGATACCGTTTTTGATGGCATTTCCCAGTGAAAAAGAGCTGATCAGGCGACTGAGAACACCATCAATCTCATCAACCAGTGCGATGAGTTGCACACGGTCGGCAAACTCAACATCCTCTTCGCTGAAATCCAGTTCCAGTTCAATCAGAGAGGTAAACTCTAACAATTTACTTCTGAGGTTGATGAGTTCATTGCTAAAACCACCTTTCATTTGTTTGAGGGCAACGCGTCGTGCTGATTCACTGCGGGCAGCAATGAGGTCGGCTACTGCTTCGGCCTGACTAAGATCCATTTTCCCGTTGAGAAAAGCACGTTGAGTAAATTCACCGGGGCGGGCCAGGCGTGCGCCGTTGTCGGTGAGCAGGTGAAGGACTTCCTGTTGGATAATGGGAGCTCCGTGGCAGGATATTTCGGCGATGTCGTCGCCTGTAAAAGAGCGTGGTCCTTTAAAAATGGTGACCACCACTTCGTCAATCTCTTTGTTACCGTTGTTAATGGTTCCAAAGTGAGCAGTATGAGGAGGTTGTTCTGATAATTTTTTGTTTTTAGAAGCAGGACGAAATATCTTTTCCACGACAGAAAGAGCTTCGGGACCTGCAATACGGACTACGGCAATGGCACCGCTTCCGGGAGCGGTGGATATGGCACATATGGTATCTTCAAGAAGCATAGAATTCTTTTTTGTGCAAATGTAATATTTATAAACAGGATGGTGGATTATGAGACCTTCATATCTCAAAATCCACCATCTTTGGCTGAATCCTATTTTTTGCCCCTTACACTTGTCTTGTTTTATGTCAGGGACCAGATGGAAGAGCCAAGAGCTATGAGCTATGTGCTAACAGCTATCCCAGTTACTCAACCTCATATTCATAAATCTCCTCTTCATTCACAAAACCTTCTGATACCACGGTCATTTTTATATTCTGACGGTCAACGACCTGGGCAGAGAGAAGAACAGAGGGTACCAGTTTAAATCCATTGTGAACGGTTACATTGGTATTGAATTTTTCTTCATCTTCTGCCATTTTTATGGCCATTTCGGCAGCCGTGTGGGCCATGGCATCAATGGGCTTAAAAATGGTAATGGTTTGATAACCGGCTACGATGTTTCGGATGGCTTCCAAGTCGGCATCCTGACCGGCAACCAATACTTCTCGTTGCAGATTATGTTCCTGAAGCGCTCGGATAGCACCTCCGGCAAGTTGATCATTCCCTGCAATAATGGCGTCCAGTTCAGGGTTGGAATTATTCAGATAATCGTTAACCAGGACATAAGCTTCATCAGCATCCCAATTTTCCACATATTGATCCAGAACAATTTCTATATCTTTTCGTTCGATGAGGGGCTGCAACACATTCATCCATCCCAGATGCAATAACGCGGCGTTGTTGTCTTTCTGAGGCCCTCCCAGGAGTGCATACTTCCCAACAGGGGTTATTTTGGACAGATAATCTGCCTGCAACTCTCCGATGTTAATGTTATCAGTGGATACATAATAGTCAACATCACAATCCCTGATCATTCTATCGTAGGAAATTACAGGAATATCCTTTTTGTGGGCTTCGCGCACGATGTCCCTGGAAGAGAATAGGTCAACAGGAATTACTACCAGAACGTCCACGTGATCGTAAATCATTTGCATGGCTTGTTCCAGTTGTTTCGGTGAATTCCCTTCGGCCACACTTACCATCACTGTTCCTCCCATCTCTTCTATCTTTTTTTCAAACAGTTCTTTGTCCTTTTGCCAGCGTTCAATTTCGAGTGTGTCCATCAAAAACCCGATTTTGGGTTTGTTGCTGCAACTTGTAAGAAGGGCCACAAGCAGCAGTGTGCTGAGTAGATACCTGAATGCCTTCATCTGATTGAGATTTAGTATTATCCATTGGCGAAAATTGCCTCTCGTCCAAAGGCTGATCAGGGTGTCTGCCAATGGATAATAAGGTTAACTATTTTTTGATAATTTACGATAAATATGAATTAACGTAAAGAGTTTTTCTTCAGAGAAATTGATTTTTATCAGTTTTGCTTGATCTACGGTGAATTGCCTGAAGCTTAATTAGAGTCTGTCCATAAACTAAGCAAAATTTGTTTCTGGTTATGTGTTTGTCAAGAAATTGCCAGTTACAAGGCTTGCGAAGCCCGAAAATAAGCAGTCCCGAAGTAGCTTTTGTAAGGTTTTTTTGAACAAAAAACCAACAAAAAGCACAATCGGGATGAGGAATTTTCGGGCAAGCGTAACGCAGTAAATGGTACTTTATGGACAAACATTAAACAGTTTCTTATTATATTCACATCAAAAATCAGATTATGCAGGTTGATTTGTCCAAATACGATAACAGTTGGTTTGATCCCGGTCGGGGCATGATCGTGAGAACTGCCTGGCATTATGTAAATACATTGTTCTTTACCAATGGGTTTTTTCCGGTTTCCGGGTTTAAGGTTTTTCTGTTAAGAGTGTTTGGGGCAGAAATTGGGAGAGGGGTGGTGGTCAAGCCCCGTGTAAATATCAAATATCCGTGGAATTTGTGCGTGGGAGACTATACCTGGATAGGCGAGGAGGTGTGGATCGATAACCTCACAAAAGTGAAAATCGGATCCAACTGTTGTCTTTCGCAGGGGGCCCTTCTTCTTTGTGGAAATCACGATTATAGAAAAGAGACCTTTGATTTAATGGTAGGAGAGATTGTTATGGAAGATGGAGTATGGATTGGAGCCAATGCTATTGTTCCCGGAAATGCAGTATGCCACACGCATTCTGTACTTTCTGTTCAAAGTGTGGCTCCTGCGATTATGGAACCTTTAACAATTTACCGGGGTAATCCCGCTACCGCGGTAAAAAAGAGGATTTGATTTGCTTTATTGGCTTCATCGATCTTCTGGTCATGAATAATTCGCGGATAAAGCCCATTAAAAATAATCATAGTAAATATTTCGTAACGACGTGCGGAAAGCTACATGAAAATAGGTGCCATCAGATGTTTCCAACTCATTGGTCATTTTTCGTTTTCTGACGCCCATTTGTAGATTCATATTATTTCGGGGGTTTATCAAAAACATCACATTAAACTCAGTTTGTGTTAGGTCCGATTTTAGTCCCTGGCCGATGGAGTGACCATATTCGGCAGGGCGGGTAACATTGGGACGGTGAATATTTCCGCCATAGCTTATATCCTCATTGTAGTCCAATCCTTTGGTGGCTATCTGGTTTTTTAGTTCGAAATGCCATCGGTTTAACCGGTAACGCAGGAATGTAATGCTCTCCCTGAAATTGGCACCCAGCACATGTGCTAGTTCCTGATTGTAATGACCATAGTTTGTGATGGGTTGATAGTGAGAATAGGTATAGGGTCTAACCTGACTGTATTCTGTCTGAAAGTCCAGGTTTTTGATCCCCAGAAAATCAAAGGATTTCAGCCCCAGTTGGAATCCTTGCTTATTGGCCCACCACTTGTTACCCGAAAAAACTTCATCGGCTTTGAACTCTCCAATGACAAACTGACCGTATAGAGCGGCATTTTTCCATGGGATGTATTTCAGATTGATGCCCATGGTCATATTATCCGGTGATCCCAGGTTGTATTCCACCGGTCGGTACATAACCAAAGGCACCAGGTAGTTGGGATCAAAACCACGATGCCCCACTGTATCTTTTGCGGCCCACACAACACTTTCAAAAAGTCCCAGGCTCCAGCGTTGGCCAATGTTCCAGTTTAGGAAGTGAAAAGCACCATATTTGGAGCGGTATCGTGTATCCCCCAGCGCATCATCTCTGTAAAAGTGCTTTAGTTCACTTACCATAACCATGTATTTGGCTTTTAGGAATGTGGCAGTCATTTTTAGATAAGGATAACTGTAAGCAGCATCAGAAAGAAAGAGAGAACGGTGTCCGTCGCCAATGAAGTGTTTCCCGAATCCGGCCTGGAAATTGAAATAGCGTCCTGCATTGTAGCTGATGTATCCTGTAGATTGGGCAAAATCGTGACCATCATCACCAAAGTCTTTCCGCTTCCCCTGACCGGGAACCACCTCCCGGTTGTTTGCAAAATCGTCAATGTAAGCGGGAAAGGTGGCCTGATTTTCATACAAGTCCACATAAAAACCGACATTCTTACCCAGCTGACCTTCAATCATTGCCCCCCGGGTATTGACAAACCAGTTTTCACCGGCTGCATTGTCCCTGCCAACCTCGAAATTAAAAAGGGGATTGATGCGAATCCAAACATCATCTTCATTCCATGAAAAAAGGTCATCGGAGAAGAACCTTCCAAAAATGTTCTGCTGATGCGTTGGCTTTTTTAGGCCTCTTTGAATCAGCGAATCGACGTTGTGATATGGGGCAATTTCATCCAGTCGTACCGGGCCCACAGAACTGTGAATATTTTGTCCCGGCAGATGCAGGACTCTCTCCACGGGATTAAAAACGTGATTGTTCCAGCTGTTGTAAACCTGCCCGCGGGTATTTTGACCCGCAATAAACAGAACGATTGTGGCAAGGTAATATAATAGCGCTTGTAATTTCATGTTCCGGGAAGATTAAATGTCGGTTTGCATTGATGAAAATTATTGCTCCTCATAGTAACCATGTCCATAACCGTAACCATAACCGTACCCATATCCATAACCGTATCCATACCCGTATTTTGCATTTTTCCGGCCTTTTTTAATCTGGATATCGTTAAACAGAACACCGGTGTTGGTGATTCCTTCTGTTTCCAGATGTTTCAGTGTTTGATAAAAAGCTTCGCGGATGGTATAGTTTTGACGCGCCAGGAATATTAATGTATCTGACTTTCGGGCCAGCAACACAGGATCTGCCACTACGCCCATGGGAGGGGTATCCAGAATAATTACATCAAAACGTTTGCTAAGTTCTTCAAACAACTCATTGGTTTTGGGGGAGGAGATGAGTTCCGAGGGGTTGGGTGGAATTGCTCCGGAAGGAATTACAAATAAATTGTCCTGCTCGGTTGTGTGAATGATATCATCCAGCTGAACCTTACCGATGTAGTATTGCGATAAACCTTCATAGTCGTTAAGGTTGAGTACTTTATTTAACCCTGGTTTTCGCATATCAAAACCAATAATGACTGTTTTCTTTTCGGAATAGGCAAAAACCGCAGCGAGATTGAGGGCGCAAAAGGTTTTTCCTTCGCCCGGCATTGAGCTTGATATGGCAATAACGGGAGTCTTAACATTGTTGGTCAGATATTCCAGCCGGGTTCTTACCCTGCGGAAAGTCTCGGTGATTACAGACTTGGGGTGATTCACAACTACATTGGTAACGCCCTTATGACTGTGCATGATATGACCAATAATAGGAATGGAAGTGAGCTTTTCAATTTCATCCGTAGTAGTGATGCGATTGTTGAGAAGCTGTCGCAGCACAATAAAAATGAGGGGGAGAAGGATTCCGGCAAACAGTGCTTTTTGATAATTAGCGTTGGTTTTGGGATAAACAGTGCCTGTAAAACGGGGTTTCTCCAGTACCGAATGGTCCGAAGTGTTGGATGCTTTCTGTATTTGTGCTTCCGAACGCTTCCTGAGAAGAAATGTATAAACCTCACTGTTCAAATCAAATTGGCGTTCTATCCCCAGTAGACGACGTTCTTTTTCAGGCAGTTGATAGAGCTGGCTGGTAACCGAACGCTTTTCTTCTTCAAGGCGGGATATGGATTCCTCAATGATTTTTTTCTGATTGTTGATGGCCTCAATCAGGGTGTTTCTTGCAACCATTATCTGCTTGTCCAGTTCATTTTTATACGGATTGTTTTGTCCGCTAAGGGTTAGCCGCTCATTGTTCAATTCCAGAATTTTATTGATCTGGGTTGAGATAATGGGATTGTCGATGTTGAAAGATGCCGGTGCCAGACCTTTATTCAGAATGTTTTCGGACGAAAAATAATTGTCCAGATAATCGTAGTAATTATAAGTTAACCGTTTTTCCGAAATCCTGGTGGTTAATTCCTGAATCTGGGTAAACAAGTGTTCCGCCTCTGAGCTGATACTCTGAATCTGATGTTCGGTACGGTAGGTGCTCAATTCTGTTCCTTTTTGAGATAAGGAGTCTGAAATGATAATCAGCTGTTCTTCAATAAAACTAATTGTATTGGTGGCAATTTGGTTTTTCTTTTCCAGGTTGGCATTGATAAATGTTTCGGATAGCTTATTCAGAAAGGTGGTGTTTTTCTGATGGTTATGCCCGGTGACTGAAATATTAACAATGGAGGAGTTTTCACCGGCTTTTTGTGCCGAGAGGACTGATGAATATCGGGCTGTAAGACTTTCAGGATGGTTGAATTGAAAGTAATATGCGTTGTCAGGGCTTGCAGAAAGTCCGTTGTTTTCAACGATAATTCTTAGCCATGGAGTTTCCACCAATTCACCAAAGTTGAATTTTCCTTTGAAATCAATCACACTTTGGCTTCCCTGCGTGGACTCGTTGTTGTAAACAATAGTGCTGTAGCCTTCTGATTTTACGGTAAGTTCAAACTGGTTTTCATTGAGAACTGTGAGGTAAATGGGTACATTTAAAATTTGAGCCGAAGAAGAATCCGGGCGGATACGAAATCCGGGATTGGAATAAATTTCTGTGTTTTTTAATCTGCCTGCAGCAAAATAGCTGATATTAAAATCCAGTTGGTCGATGGTTTGGCGGATGATATCCCTTGAAGTCAATACAGCAATCTGATTGTCGAGGTTTCTTTGCCCGGGAGTAAGCCCGAAGCCTTCCATCATACTTTCTCTGGAGTTTTCGGTTCCCCGTTCTTCCATCAGCAACGACATCGAGGCCCGGTAAATGGGTGAGGAGTAACGGTGAATGGCAAAAACAATACCCAGGGCCAGAGGAATGGTAATGGCAAACAACCACCAGAAACGAAGCAAATCGATTAACAGTTTCTTGTAGTCCAGCATAAATTGTGATGACTGTTGCTGGTTTTCCTGATTACGTAACTGATGGAGCTTATTATTTTGTTGCATTGTTTTCAGAGTGCTTTAGCAGATTTATTAGCGGGAAATCGCTTCAATGGTCAGGTAAAGGGCAAGAACGGAACTGATGATGCCAAAGGAGAATGTTTCTCCGATGCCAAAACTTTTGGCTTTCATGGGGCGTACGTAAATCAGATCGTTGGGATATACATAATATTCATCGGAGCCTACAATATTATTGTCCGTAATGTCCACAAAGAAGGTTTTATAACCATCTCCGTCGGGACGTATAATTTTTATCTCTTTGCGTTTACCGAATGTTCTTACATCTCCTGCCAGGGCTATTGCTTCATAAATAGTGATTTGTTCTTTCCCCATTTTAATTCGCCCCGGACTACCCACTTCCCCTAAAATCACAAACGAATCACTGGCAAGGCGCATTTTTACGTGCGCATCACTGACGAATGGAACTAAAACACTTTCCATTTTCTCTCTGGCCTGTTGGAGTGTGCAGCCTTCAAAATTGATGGTTCCCACAAACGGAAAATCAATGTTCATGTTGTCGTCCACAAGGTAAGTATATAATGACTGACTCTGTTGATTGCTGCTCCCGCCGGACCGGTTAGGATTAAAGAACTCTGAAAGCTTGGGGTTGCTGGTGTTTACCTGAATGTAAAGCAGGTCGTTGGGACGAAGAACATATCTTTCAGTAATGGTGGTCAAGTCAGAATATGGGTTCTCATAGTTCCGGTCATCAGCCTGGTTTTGCAGATAAACCGTCTCTTTTTGCGGAATACAGCCGGAAATAAGACCGATGAGAATAAAAAACAAAACGGCGTTTCCAATCCGGAAAGAAAATTTGTTTGGCAACAAAGTCATATTTTTTTGCATAATGGAATATTGTGTCCGGTTTTAACTGCCAAATTTATGGTTTTCTTTTTTAAAATTAAACATTCATAAATTTAACTTTCTCAAAAGGGTTTTGTAAATTTGCACCAGAATTGTTTATTCTCTTTTATATCATTTAAAAAGAGGGCCTTTTTTACCTGAAAGTTATATTTTGTCAGTAGTTGTTCCTTGCTGGTAGTGAGTGTTTTGCTAATGATTGATATTTTTTATGTGCAAAATATCAGAATGTTTATTGGAGGAATAACGAATGGACATCAATAAATTTGATAACCCTGAGCTGTTGACTTCGTAAGAAAAAGCAGGAGATTGTATTTCCTTTCGAATTGATGATGATGCCGGATTTGAAAAAGATTCAGTAATCTGAGGATAAAAAGCGAAACGGTTCCCGGTAATTAGGGAAGTATTGATAATATCCGGAATTCGAGTTATATTATCTTGATTTGCATTGGGTTACTAACCTGGAAAGATTGAACAGATGATTGATTATTCTACTATTTTGATGGTTTTGTTTGCCGCAATACTCTCTTTTTTGCTGGTTTTTCTTTCGATACCCACCATTCTCAGAGTCTCACATGCCAAAAATTTGTTTGATGAACCCGGAAAAAGAAGGATTCATAAGCAGGCCGTCCCGAACCTGGGAGGTCTTGGGATATTTATCGGAATACTTTTTACCTATTCTTTATATATTGATTGGTTTGACATCAGAGCTGTTCCATTTATTATTCCTGCTTTACTGGTGATATTTTCTATTGGCATCAAGGATGACATCATGATTACTGCACCAATGGTTAAATTACTGGGGCAGATTCTTGCGGCTTTTATCATTGTGGGGTTTGGTGATTTACGCCTTACCGATTTTCATGGATTTTTCGGACTTCAGCCTGATTATTTTTCAAGTATGGCCATCTCCATTCTTTTTGTGATATTTATAGTCAACGGGTTTAATCTGATTGATGGAGTGGATGGACTGGCTACCATCAGCGGTATGATCTCTATAATGGCTTTTTCCTTGTGGTTTTTTATCAACGGTAACTTTCACATTTCAACGCTGGGCGCGATTGTGATGGGTGCATTATTAGCTTTTCTCTATTATAATGTATTTTCTAAGCGGCAGAAGATATTCATGGGTGATACAGGCTCTATGATTATCGGATTTATTCTGGCCACGATGGCATTGCAATTTATGGAGGCCAATGCACCTGCGGTCAGAAGCAACCTGAATATTCAGATGATTTCTGCCCCTGCGGTGGTCGTCGGGATTTTGATAGTGCCGGTGATTGACACTTTGCGGGTTTTCTTCCTGCGATTGTCGAAAGGAAATTCTCCGTTTGTTGCAGATAAAAATCACATTCACCACCGTTTGTTGACGCTCGGATTCTCACATATTCAAATTGCTTTGATTCTGGGGGGTGTTAATATCTTTTTCATTGTGCTCAATTTTTTGTTGAAAGACTTTGGGATGCTGAAACTTATGGTTTTAAATCTCGTATTGGGATTTGTAATATTTTATCTTCCTGCTATGTTTATTCGCATTAAACTGAAGAAGTTGCGGAATGATCAGGTTGAAACGAGCATGGCAAGTACTGTCTCAAGAGAACAAGAATAAGTTTCTGCATGCGAGTTCCATCAAACCAATACTTAGACTAATTTTATACTGATGAAATTACCAATCCGGGAATGGATTGATTATACGAAAGAGCAAGATGAACAAGAGAATATCCCTTATTACCGTTACATATCAGTCAGCTGAAACGTTGAAAGATACCATTGAGTCAGTTCGTCGTCAGCATTTTACCGATATGGAATATATTGTAGTGGATGGTGGATCTGTGGACGGCACACTGGATATTCTGAAAAATAGTTCCGATGTTGTTGACCAATGGATCAGTGAGCCTGATAACGGAATTTATGATGCAATGAACAAAGGAATTGCGCTTGCGACCGGCGAAGTGATAGGGTTTCTACACGCGGATGATATGTTCGCAAATGGTGAAGTGATTGGAAATGTGCTGGATAGGTATGAAGACTCCAAATTTCACCTGCTTTATGGTGATTTGGAATATGTGCATTCTGAAAACCCGGAGAGAGTAGTACGGTTTTGGCGGAGTGGTTCCTTCCGGAGACAGCAGTTACAGAGAGGCTGGATGCCTCCGCACCCAACAGTTTATGTCAGGCGCGATTTCTTTAAAAAAATAGGCGGATTCAACACCGAGTACCGCATCTCAGCCGATTATGAATGGTTACTGAGAGCCCTTTCTTTTCCGTCCGTCAAGGTGGAATATCTTCCCGAGGTTTTGGTTAGAATGCGGATGGGAGGCGCAAGTAACAAGTCTCTTCGCAATGTAATTGCCAAATCGGGAGAAGACCTACGAGCACTGAAAGACAGTGGAGTAGGTGGTTTTCGGACGCTTTTCTGGAAAAATGCTTCAAAAATTTCCCAGTTTGTACGACGTAACTGATTTTACAGAAAAAAAAGTCCCTTTCTTCGGTTTTTTTTATTGATGTTTGTTGGTTATTTTAGCACCGCAAAATAAAACTCATTCTGTATGGCAATACCTCCCAAAGGACCAGCAAATGCAGCGGGGCACGGGCCCGGTTTCAAAAACGATGGTTTTTCCGATATCAAAAAGATCGTAAGGCTGGTGTTGCATCACTGGTTCCTGTTTGCATTGAGTATTCCGCTGTTTCTGGGTGGGGTTTACATCTATCACCGTTATACTTTGCCCGTTTACAAAGGGACTGTTACCATGCTTTTTAAGAGTGAAAGCGAGAGGATGATGCGTGATATTAACCTTATGGAGGGATTTGGCCTCTCGGCTGAAGTTCGGAATATTGAAAATCAGTCTTTTATTATCCGTTCACAAAAAACCATCAGGGAAGTTATTGACAGACTTGACTTCCGAGTTTCTTATTTTGCTGATGGACGTTTTAAAGATACAGAGTTATATCAGTCTGCTCCTTTTGTTATCGAACTTGAAGAGTCACATCCCCAGATGCTTGGAGTCCCCATTTATATTTCTATGGCGGAAGGTGGCTTGATAAATGTTTCTGCCTCTTCAGAGTCGGGAATTCTCCATCGTTTTGATGAGGACCGGACTGTTGGGAGAGCTGTTCCGTTCGAATTTGAGAAAACCGTAAAAGTCGGAGAGCTGGTAGAACATCATAATTTTGCTTTCCGGATACATCGCAACGACGGTTTGACCTCCGGAAGCGGTGAGTATTACGTGCAGTTTCATTCCCATGCTCAGTTAACCTCCCGGTACCGGTCACGGGTTAATGTAAGTAATTATCGCGAAGGCTCCTCTATTGTTTTTATAGGCTCGACAGGAAATAATCCACGTAAAATTGTTGCTTTTCTCGACGTGCTGTCTGACGTGATTGTGGAAAACAATCTGAAACGTAAAAACGATATGGCTACCCGGTCACTGGATTTTATTCAGAATCAGCTAAAGAATGTAGCTGATACCCTGAACCAAACCCAGCAGCAGTTGATGGCGTTTCGTAAGGAAAACCGGTTTATGGTGCCGTCTGAATTTGCATCCGATCTGGCGGGACAGTTCATAGAGAAAGAAAAGGAACTACGTCTTCTCGAAATCAGATATGATTATTTTCAGCAGCTTAAAGACCGGCTGAAAAACGGAGATATGAAAGAGGAGTATTTGCTGACTGCTTTTGCCAATGATGATGCCGGGGTCGTGAATCAGTTGGTGGGTAAATACATGGATGTTTTATCAGAACTTAAATCTGTAGAACTTACCGCCGGAACGGCAAATCCCTATTATCGTCAACTGGAACAGGAACTGAAAATTGTGAGTGAAACAATGATTCAAGCCATCGACAAGAGAATGGAATCAATTCTTGTTCGCCAGGGAGAAATGAACAGGCAGATTGCCGCTCTCTCAGGAAGGATGAATAATCTGCCCGAATTGGAAAAAGAGTACCTGGAACTGGAAAGAGCATTTAAGTTGAATGATGCTATTTATACATTTTTACTTCAGAAGAATTCAGAAACTCAGATTGCAAAAGCATCAAATATTCCTGACAATGAAGTGCTGGATCAGGCTACAATATCAGGGATTGTATCTCCCGATAAAAAAGGAAATTACGGAAAAGCTTTTCTTCTTTCACTGATTCTCCCGGCTGCCATCATTGGATTGCGGGAGATGTTGAATACCCGGGTACGCGACCGTCAGGAGATGGAGACAATTGCCGGTGACTTTCCCAATATGGGCAGTATCGTTCGTAATCGCGTGGTGGGCGAAAATGCGATTAACCAATCGCCTCACTCACTTTTAGCCGAATCGTTCAGGTCGTTGCGAACCAAAATACGGTTTATGCTGGCCGAAGATACTCATCAGGTGATTTTGCTTACTTCCACTAATACAGGTGAAGGTAAGACTTTTTGCGCGCTAAATCTGGCTACGGTATTTGCCATTTCCGGAAAAAAAGTTGCATTGCTGGGTTTTGATATGCGAAAGCCGAGATTGTCAGAGATTTTTGATAAAAATCAAAACATCGGTATTTCCAATTACCTTTCTGGAATGAATGAAATTGAAGAGATTGTTTATCCTTCTGAAGTTGATAATATGTGGCTGGTGCCTTCTGGTGTTACACCACCTAACCCATCCGAGTTGATTGCGGGTGAACGTACCAGTGTTTTGTTTGATTACCTCAGAAGCAATTTTGATGTAATTATTGTGGATACACCTCCAATTGGTTTGGTAGCCGACGCGCGGATTTTAATTCAGTATTCGGATTGCAGATTGTTTGTGGTAAGAGCAGGAATGACGAATAAGGAACATTTTGCGGCAACCATTGATGAACTGCGCGATGAAAAGATAGACAGGGTAGGGTTGGTATTGAATGACATCAATCCGGGAGATAAGCGTTACGGTTATTACAATACCGGTTATTACGGACCTCCCGCAGAAGATTCAAGATAAGTTGTCCGGAAGTTTTCATTCCTTTTTTCTTTGGCGAGAAAAATAATTCGACCTGACTGGTAAAAAAACCAGGAATCAGGTTCTGTTTTTGTAAAACACAACTCTCCTTATTTAATGCAACACTATACCAATTATTCTCTTAAAAAACGAAATACTTTTGGGCTTGATGTAAAAGCAAAAGATTTTTTTGTATTTGAAAATTCAAAAGAACTGAGCACCTGGCTTGCTCAGGGACATTCGAAAGGTCAGATTCTGGTAATTGGTGGCGGAAGCAATCTTCTTTTTACCAGAGATTATGAAGGGATTGTATTGTCCCCCGAACTGAAGGGAATAGAAATTATCGCAGAGGATGAAAAAAAGGTGCTGGTTCGTTTTGCAGCAGGCGAGGAGTGGGACACTTGTGTGCAATGGGCGGTAGAGAACGGGTTAGGGGGAATTGAAAACCTTTCCTACATTCCGGGAAATGCAGGTGCTGCACCTGTTCAGAATATCGGAGCCTATGGTGTGGAAGTTGCCGATGTGGTGGAGTCTGTGGAAGGCGTGATGCTGGAGGATGGTTCGCCCTTTCGGAAATCCCGGGGAGAGTGTGATTTTGAGTATCGGTATAGTATTTTTAAAGGGCCGTTGAAAAACAAGGTAGTAGTGACTGGGGTGATTCTTAAATTGTCTAAAGAGCCTGCTTTTTCGCTCGATTATGGGGCAGTTAGAGAACAGGTGAGTCGTCTTGGGGGCCTTTCTCTTGGGAACATCAGAAATGCGATTGTGGACATTCGGAAAGAAAAATTACCGGAACCCGATGAATTTGGAAATGCCGGAAGCTTCTTTAAAAATCCTGTGGTAGAGGCCTCCTCTTATCAGCAATTACAGAAGAAATGGCCGGAAATACCCGGATATGTGCTACAAAACGGGGAAAAAGTGAAAGTGCCGGCCGGCTGGCTGATTGAAAAGGCCGGCTGGAAAGGCCGTGAGTTTGGAAATGCCGGGGTTCACAAGAAGCAGGCACTGGTGTTAATCAATCGCGGTCATGCTACAGGCAGCGAAATTGCCGGTCTGGCAAAGGCGATTCAGGAGGATGTGTTTTCCACCTTTGGCATACAGCTATATCCTGAAGTCAATTTTTTATGATCGTGGGTTTTCTCTTATTTTTTGATATTTCTCTTTGAAAGTCTTGACCTGCCTTATACAAGTGTAAAGCCCCTTAATTTTCCAAACATTATTGTCTGGAGAAATTTGGTTTTACCTGTTTAGATTACTTCGGTTTCTTCCGCCAAACCTCCCTAAAGTACCTGTTATTGCAAGTGACTACCCCAATTTAAGGTTTATTACACTACCGCCAGATTCTTCTTTGACTCAGCGCTCTCCGGTATTTTGCAGCATTGATGTTATGCTGACGCAACGTTTTGGCAAAATTGTGATATCCCGAAAAATCATCTTTGGCACACATATATAAATAGTCATGGTCCTCATGATTTAAAACTGCCTCAATGCCCGATACAGATGGGAAACGGATGGGGCCGGGGGGAAGTCCCCGGTACATATAGGTGTTGTAAGGAGAATCAATCTCCAGGTCGCGTGATAAGACTCTGTTTATTGTAAAATCCCCAAGAACAAATTTTATGGTGGGATCGGCCTGCAAGCGGATGCCCTTGTCCAATCTGTTGATGTACAAGCCTGCCACCGTTGCTTTTTCATCACTTTTTACCGTCTCTTCATCCACAATACTGGCAAGAGTGGCCACCTCTGTTGGTGTCATCCCCGATTTATCGGCCTTTTCCAGTCTGGATTCGTTCCAGAACTGGTTGTATTCCCTGTGCATGCGTGCGATAAATTCTTCTGCATCCGTATTCCACCAAATTTCATAGGTATTGGGAATAATCATGGCAGGTACAGTTGCCGGGGAAAATCCGTATTGGTTTAATAAACTGGTGTCGCGGAGAGCCTTTAATAGAGATGAAGAGTCTGCTTCTATGATTCGTGCAACCTTGCCTGCAAGTTCTTCACTGGTTCTCACATTATTGAAGGTCAGTTTGACGGGGGTTTGCAATCCGCCCCGGAGCATGTTCACCAATTCATTATTACTCATACCGTCCCTGAGCAGGTAATGTCCCGGATTCACTCTTTCCGGATATTCTTTTATTTTTGCCAGCCATACAAATGATTCGGTGTTCTTAAGGAATCCTGAAATCTCTAACAATCCACTTACATCCTCAAAAGTGGTGTTGGTAGGGACATAAAAACTTTCTGCTTTTTTACTATCAAGTACAACGTTAGGCGCAAATATTTTCTGTTGAAAACTCAGTGCCAGCCATGCCCCAGAAGCTATAACAATAGAAACAACGACAAAAAATATGATTAGTTTTCGTCCGTTTTTCTTATTTCGTTTGGTTGATTGTTTTAAACCCATTGTTTTCAAATATGATAAATTGTGTTCTATGGTAACAAAAAGGGCCGTAAAAATACAACTTTATAATAAATGGGTGACGGAACTTTTTGTTTGTTTCCAATGATTTTTTTTGCAATTTTGATGCCGTTCTTTGAAAGCCGGTTTTGCAGGGAACTTGCAGTCGCCGGCATAGAAAATGAAAAGTCCGGGGAATAGAATTTTGAGCGATGGAACGAGTCCTGAATGCTCGGGACGGGTTCCATTAGATTTATACTTAAATTTTAACCGAATGAAACGAGCATGGCAAGGGATGCCACAAAAGAGAATGTATAAATTCCTTACATGTGAGTTCCATCGGACCAATAACTTAGATAAATTATATACTGATGAGAAAGATATTTTTTATTTCAATGGCTGCGTTGATGCTTTCCTCCTGTGCTTCAATGCGAAAAGGATCCTCCAAAATGGCTTCTTCTCCTTATGCAGAGGGAGTGAAGGATGATGGTATTGAAGTCAGGGAAGATGTACAACCGGTTGTGAGAGAGGAAACTGAAGATGCATCCGAGCCTGCGATTGTGGTGCGGGAAGAAAAGGTAAAAACAGTGGATGTGGAGGAGACCACCGAGACCATTTTTCGCTATTATGTGATTATTGGTTCGTTCCGCTATATCGACAATGCACGTAATTACAAAACTGAATTGATTGATGAAGGGTTTGTGCCGGTAATTCTGGAGAATGAAAACGGATTGTTCAGGGTGTCAGTGGCCGCCTATAATGAGGAACAACCCGCAAGAAATAATATAGCTGCCATACGACGCAATTATCCTAAATATGCAGATGTGTGGCTGTTGATCAGAAAGCAATAACTGTAAAGAACTTTATTTAATAAATCAACTGTATTTAATTATGTATCAGCCAGTACAATTATCCGAGGATATTTTTTACATTGGTGTAAACGACAGACGAACAGAACTTTTTGAAAACATGTGGCCCCTTCCCCGTGGAGTGGCATACAATTCATATCTCATTAACGACGATAAGGTTGCGCTTCTGGATACTGTTGAGATAGGTCAGGTGGAGAAGTTTCTGAAGAAAATTCATGCTGTTATCGGTGATAAACCTGTTGATTACCTGGTGATAAATCATATGGAGCCGGACCACGCAGGGTCGGTAAATATCATACGTCAGCTTTATCCCGATATGCAAATCGTGGGTAACAAGAAAACACTTCCCATGGTGGAAGGCTTTTTTGGAATAACAGAAAATCTGGTGGAGGTAAAAGAGGGAGATGAACTGGATCTGGGAAAACATAAGCTTCAGTTTTATCTGGCACCGATGGTTCACTGGCCCGAAACGATGGTGACCTACGAACAGACACAGAAAATTCTTTTCTCGGCCGATGCATTTGGCAGTTTTGGAACTCTGGATGGAGGCGTTTTTGATGATGAAATGGATTTTTTATGGTTTCATGATGAGATGCGGCGTTACTACTCCAATATTGTGGGTAAGTACGGAAGTCCGGTACAGAAAGCGCTCGAAAAACTCAGTGCCCTGGATATAAAAATGATTGCAGCCACTCACGGACCCATTATCCGTAGTCACATCCCCGAGGTATTGAAGATGTATGATGACTGGAGCAGTCATAAAACGCAGGAAGGTGTTGTGGTAGCTTTTGCATCTATGTACGGGAACACTGAAGAAATGGCAGAGGTAACCGCCAGGGCAATTGCAGAGCAGGGCATCAGGGATATCCGGATTTATGATGTTTCCAAAACACATTCGTCCTATATCATTTCAGATATTTTTAAGTATAAGGCGTTGGTGCTGGCAAGTCCCACATACAGCAATGAGCTTCATCCCAATATGGAGGCTTTGGTGAATAAGCTGAAGCATATGGCAGTGAAAGATCATTATCTGGGGGTTTTGGGATCCTTTACCTGGGCCGGAACTGCCGCAAAAAGGTTGAAGGAGTTTGGTGAAGACCTTAAATGGGAAATTATTGGTTCCCCTGTGGAAGAAAAACATGCATTAAAGAAACAAAAATATGACGAGTGCCGTAAACTCGGAGAAGCTATTGCCATTAAACTGAAAGATGACAGAGAGGGATAACCTCACATGTTGTTGAGGAATAATGAAAAGCTTCTTTTCTTTTCCTTTTAAGACCAGGGCTGTTTCCGTTCACCGGAGACAGCCTTTTTTCTTAGTACTTGCAAGAAAATGACAATTTTCAAAACAGTCATTTGCTAAAAGTAAACTCCTGTTTTTTTAGTCATCTCAAGCCTTTCATTTGCTGCCTTCTTGTATGCACATTTGGAAAACCTAAGTTTTCTTGAGGACACCATTTTGTGCCCGGCTATAAATTAATCATGTGTCTGATCAGAAAGTGCCAATTGCAAGGCTTGCAAAGTCGCCAAAAGCGCAGTTTACTTACGTAAATGAGTATTTTGGCGGTAAGCGTAACGAAGCAAGTGGTACTTTATGGACAGACACTACTTATCTGGTGCTGAGTTCATCAATATCTTTCCGCATGCTCTCCAAAGCTTTGCTTACGGCCTGGTTGGCAGTGGCTCCCGCATCCTCGATAATTCGTCGTCCCAATTCGAATGAGGGGACATTGGGGGGAACCTGGGTTGAAGCGGTGTTAATGAGCCGGGAGACCTCTTCGCGTGCCTTTTTAATTTGTTCCCAGGTTTGGGGAGGAATATAAACCTGCATGGCCAGATTGTGATTGAATTCGGTACGAATGGTTTTAAGTAAATGACTTTGTAATTGAAATGCATTCATATTTTTTTGTTGTTCACGCAAAACAAGAGACTCGGGCGATATGCGTTCCAAAAACAATGTGAAGCGTTCAAAAGCCTGAAGCCGTTGTGTCAGAAGTTGGTGCCTGTTGGCCATCAGGAATTCCTGCCGTCTTTTTTTTGATTCATGATCCAGAAACCATTTGACTAAAACCAGTGTGAAAACCACGATCAGAATGATCGGAGCAAATATCAGAAGTAATTCAGTATTATTCATTTTTCATCAACTTTTGTATCTCGGTGAACAAAGTTAATGATTTTCTGATTGTATAAATATTCTTAATCAATTCCGTTCTTAATAAATATATTGAAAGTACTGACGGGCTTTTTTGTATCAAGACAAAAAAGTAATTCAGGGTTTAATGGATGAAATCCCTTTTGGAAAAATGTTTAGGACACTATTGATTCCTAACCTTAAATATCCTTAACCTTGTCAGGTGCAAAAAAAGACTATTTTTGTGCATTCATTCTTAACCTGATACCATAAAGAATGAAAAATATGCTTTAACGGCTTTGCCGAATATAAAAAAGATACATAATATGGAACAATTATCAGACAGACTGGCCCGGTTGCCTGAATCAGAAACTATAGCGATGGCGCAACGAAGCAGAGAGTTGCGTGAGCAGGGGAAAGATATCATTAACCTGAGTTTGGGAGAGCCTGATTTCCCTTCACCTCCGCATGTGAAAGAGGCTGCTATCAAGGCTATTGAAGATAATTTCTCTCATTATACTCCGGTTCCGGGAATTCCCGAGTTGAGGGATGCCATTGCTGCCAAATTGAAAAGAGACAATAACCTGGAATATTCTTCATCACAAATTGTAGTATCAACAGGCGGAAAACAATCCCTGTCCAATGCTATTTATGCGCTGGTAAACGAGGGTGACGAAGTAATTATTCCTTCTCCTTACTGGGTGAGCTATCCTGCCATGGCTCAGTTAGCCGGAGGGGAATCGGTTTTTGTTTATGCAGGCATAGATCAGGACTTTAAAATGACTCCCCGCCAGCTTGAGGAGGCCATTACTCCGAAAACAAAAGTGCTTTTGCTAAACAGTCCTTCCAATCCAACAGGAAGTGTTTATTCTCTTGCAGAATTAAAGGCGCTGGCTGCCGTATTGGAACAACATCCTCATGTATTTATTATTTCAGATGAGATATATGAATACATCAATTATGAGGAACCCCATCATTCATTGGCCGAGTTTCCTTCTATTAAGGACCGGGTAATTATTATAAATGGTGTTTCCAAGGGATTTGCCATGACCGGATGGCGCATAGGATATATGGCCGCTCCGGCCTGGATTGCTGCTGCTTGCTCACGTTTGCAGGGACAATATACTTCCGGGACCTCAGGGGTTTCTCAAAAGGCAGCACTGGCGGCCATTGATGGACCTATGGATTATACCAATGATATGGTGGAAGCCTTTCGCAGAAGACGTGAGTTGGTGGTAAAGCTGGCCAATGATATTCCCGGTCTTAAAGTCAATAATCCGGCTGGTGCATTTTACCTGTTCCCCAATGTAAGTGCGTTTTTTGGGAAAAGTTTCGACGGGAAAACCATTGAAAATGCAGGGGATCTGAGCTTTTATCTTCTTGAGCATGCTTATGTGGCAACGGTAAGTGGAACAGCTTTCGGTAATGAAAACTGCATCCGTTTTTCATATGCCACCAGCGATGAATTGTTGGTAGAGGCTATGCGGCGTATTAAAGAAGCTTTGGCAGCTCTTAAATAGTGTTTGTCTATAAAGTCCAACTTCTGCGTTGTTGCTCAAAATCTAAATCCTCATCCCGATTGTGCTTTTTGTTGGTTTTTTGTTCAAAAAACCTTACAAAAGCTACTTCGGGACTGCGGTTTAGATTTTTTACACGCCTTGAATTTGAATTTTCTAGTTCAAACACGTGAAAAACGCTTAGTTTATGGACAGAGACTAAATAGTGCTTGCCCGGAAAGATCAATTTCTGAAAACAGTTATTTACGAAAGTAAACGCCTTGATTTTCAAATAGGACAAGTCTTCAACCTGAACTTTTGGAATCAAGCACTGAGAAAAACTAAGTTTTCTTGCTGGCACCAAATAGAGTCCGTATATAAAGTCGGGAAAAACGGTTATTTTTGATAAATGTAATTTCTCATTTATCTTTAACGATCGGGATTGCAACCTGATTAATAAAGCAATTAATTCATTAATGTAACGAGTTCATGGCAAAAGAAACGCAACCGGTGGTCAATAAAAAAGGAAATATTGTAGAAATTTCCGATGGTTTGGTGCGTCAAAAAGAGAACATCATTCTCAGAGATGTTAATCTGGAGGTCAAACCTGGAGAATTTGTATATCTGATTGGCAGGGTCGGGAGTGGAAAATCCAGCTTGCTGAAGACCTTTTACGGAGATCTCCCTTTTTCTGATGGCTATGGTTTTGTTGCCGGCTACAGCCTGAAAATGTTGAAAAATCGTCAGCTCCCTTATCTTCGAAGAAAGATGGGGATTGTGTTTCAGGATTTTCAATTACTGACGGACCGGAATGTATATGATAACCTTCATTTTGTGTTGAAGGCTACAGGTTGGAAGAACCAGACCGATATGGATCATCAAATCAGAGATGTATTGTCGAAGGTGGATATGGTGCATAAAGGATACAAAATGCCGCACCAATTATCGGGAGGTGAGCAACAACGGATCGGTATCGCCCGGTCGTTGCTCAATAAACCCGACCTGATACTGGCTGATGAGCCTACCGGTAATCTGGATCCGGATACGTCGGATGATTTGCTGGAATTGCTCCACCATATTTGCAAGGAAGAGTCAAAAACTGTTATCATGGCAACACACAATTACGGGTTGATCAAGAAATTTCCCGGACGAACCATTCGTTGTGAAAATACACGCTTGGTGGAATCAGCCCAGGAAGAAATTGATTTTGACCAGCTTATTCAATGAACAATTATCAATGAACAGTGATCAATGAACAGTGATCAATGAACAATGATCAATAAAGGGGGGAAGAAGGATTTGCTCATAGCCTTTAGCTCCCCATCCTCTTTCAACCATCTCGCCATCTCACCGTCCTACGCCTTCTTCTTCTGTATTTTTTCCTTCACAGATTTGATTAAGAGTCAAAAACTGTGTTACTTTGCAACTTGTTTAACGAACAAAAGAATATACAGAATGGAAATTGCAAGAAACAAATTTGTATCGCTTTCATATCAATTGCGTCTCAATGGTGCCGAAGGTGATTTAGTGGAAGAAACCGGAGAGAACAATCCTTTACAATTCGTTTACGGAGCCGGAAAAATGATTGAGATGTTCGAGAAAAAAATCGAAGGTCTTAAGCAGGGCGACAATTTTAAGTTTGAGTTGAAAGCAGACGAAGCTTATGGTCAGGTAAATACTGAAGCTATTGTGGATCTGCCCAAAAATATCTTTGAAGTGGAAGGCAAGATTGATGAGTCTTTGCTCAAAGTTGGTAATATGGTGCCTATGCAGGATGCCAATGGTAACCGCCTGAACGGAATCGTTCTGGAAGTAACCGACGATACCGTGAAGATGGATTTTAACCATCCGTTGGCAGGCGATGACTTGCATTTTGCAGGTCAGGTGCTTGAGGTTCGTGATGCTACTGAAAACGAGCTTGTTGAGGCTGTTGGTGGCGACGGATGCAGTTCCGGATCCTGTGGGGACGGTTGCAGCTGCTAATAAACAAGAAAATTTTATAGAAAAAGGTGTTTCATTGATTGATGAAACACCTTTTTTTTGCTCATGTAGCCTGCAACACCTATTTTTACAAAGCATTTTTTTGAAAACGATATTAAAACAATAATACAATGGCAGGTAATACTTTTGGCAGAATATTTAAACTGACCTCTTTTGGAGAATCACACGGACGCGGTGTTGGTGGAATACTCGAGGGTGTGAAGCCCGGTCTGGAACTGGACATGGACTTTATTCAACAGGAACTGGACAGAAGACGACCCGGACAATCCAAAATTACCACTCCCCGTGATGAAAAAGACCGTGTGGAATTTCTTTCGGGCGTAATGGATGGGAAAGCCACGGGAACTCCTTTGGCATTTGCCATCTGGAACAAAGATCAAAAGTCAAACGATTACGACAACCTGAAGGATCTTTACCGGCCATCGCATGCCGATTATACCTATGATGCCAAATATGGAATACGTGATCACCGTGGCGGTGGGCGTTCATCCGCCAGGGAAACCATTGCAAGAGTTGTGGCAGGTGCCATTGCCAAATTGATGCTGAAGGAAACAGGTGTGGATATCACTGCCTTCGTTTCTCAGGTGGGTGAATTGATAATGGAAGAGGTGCCTGCTGATTTATCGGCCATCGAATCAACACCTGTGCGTTGTCCGGATACAACAATGGCAGAAAGGATGATTGATTACATCGACAAAATCCGTCAGGAAAAAGATTCTGTTGGGGGAGTTGTCAGCTGCGTAATCAGAAATGCTCCTGCAGGTCTTGGTGATCCTGTATTTGAGAAGTTGCATGCTGTTCTTGGTCAGGCAATGCTTTCCATAAATGCTGTTAAAGGGTTTGAGTACGGTTTGGGTTTTAAGGCCTCTTCAATGAGAGGATCTCAGCATAATGATGAGTTTTACACGGAAGCCGGGAAGGTAAAAACCCGCACCAATCGATCTGGTGGTGTACAGGGCGGTATTTCCAATGGAGAGGAGATTCTTTTTCGGGTGGCATTTAAACCGGTGGCAACAATATTGAAAGATCAAAATACGGTGGATAAGTCGGGCAATGAGGTGGTGATGAAAGCACGCGGACGACATGATCCCTGTGTGGTGCCACGTGCTGTGCCCATCGTGGAAGCAATGGCTGCGATGGTCATTGTGGATGCCTGGCTGATGAATAAAACTTATCAGTAGATTATTGATCATTGCTAATTAATCATTGCTAATTGCTAATTGATCATTGCTAATTGTTTATTGATCATTGATCATTGCTAATTGCTCATTGTTTATTGCTAATTGAAAAATGAAAAAGCTTCCTCTTCATTGGAAAATCATTATCGGACTTGTGCTGGGAATCATTTGGGCACTTGCATCCAGTTGGCTGGGGTGGGGAACATTCACCGAAAACTGGATTGCTCCCTGGGGCCGGATTTTTATTGATTTGTTGAAGCTTATTGCCGTTCCTTTGGTTCTTTTTTCTATTATTGGCGGTATTGTAAGTCTTGGTCATCCGCGTGATCTGGGGCGACTTGGCGGAAAAACATTGTTGTTTTACCTGTCAACAACCATTCTTTCGGTTACAGTGGGACTTGTATTGGTAAATGTACTGGCTCCAGGAAAAACCATTGAAAAGGAAGTTCGCCTGGAAAACAGAATGGGGTATGAGCTTTGGCTTCAGGAGCAGGGGCTGACTCCCAAAGACGGTCGGTGGTTTTCCCGTGACAGCACTTATCATCAGGTTCTGAATCAGGTCGCACAAAAAAGGGGATTTGAAGAGACAGATGAGGTCCGGATTCGTTTGGAAACGGCACAAAAGGCAGAAAAAAATGGGCCGTTGGTGTTTTTGGAAGATATGGTGCCGGGCAATTTGTTTTTAAGTTTGTCCGACAACCGAAATATGCTTCAGGTGATTTTCTTCGGAATATTTTTTGGTGTGGCCCTTTTGTTTGTCCCTTCAGAAAAAGCGGCACCGCTGAAACGATTGATTGATTCGATAGCTGAGGTTTTTCTTAAAATGGTAGAGCTCATAATGGCTGCAGCACCATTTTTTGTCTTTGCCCTCATGGCAGGGATGGTGAACCAGATGGCCGGAGGCAATCCGGGACATGTTCTGGAACTATTCAAAGGCCTTACCTGGTACTCACTGGTTGTTGTTCTGGGACTGGTTATAATGGCCTTTGTTATCTATCCGGCATTCATGGCCTTTTTTGTTAAAGGAATATCTTTTATGGATTTTCTTCGAGGCATCAGTCCTGCACAAATGCTTGCGTTTACTACTAGTAGCAGTGCTGCCACACTACCGGTTACACTTGAGTGTGTTGAAGAGAATCTGAAAGTGGATAAGCGGATTTCCAGTTTTGTCCTGCCCATCGGGGCTACCGTGAATATGGATGGAACCAGCCTTTATCAGGCAGTGGCAGTGGTTTTTTTGGCGCAAATGCATCTGGTGGACTTGAGCATAGGTCAGCAACTCACCGTTGTACTTACCGCTACTCTTGCCAGTATCGGAGCTGCTGCAATTCCCAGTGCAGGAGTGGTAATGCTGATGGTTGTTTTGAGCTCGGTAGGCCTTAATCCGGCATGGATTGGTATTATTCTGCCGGTTGACCGAATTCTGGATATGATGCGCACCGTTGTAAATGTCACAGGAGATGCAACTGTTTCCACAATTGTGGATAAAACTACTAATCTGGAAAATAAAACGCTAAAGGAGTAGCCTATTAGTGTTTTGCTCCTGATATTCATGTTTTTTTGCAAAATATTTCTAAAATGGCTACGCCATTTTTTGTTTGGCGTCCACGAATTACCCGAATTTTACGAATTAATAGAACTGCAAGCAGTTCTTAAAAGAGTGTTGCAATTCAATACTCGCCTGAAGGCATAAATTCGTGTAATTTGTGCCCCTTAGCTCTCTTGCTTGCTTGCAAGAACTGACAACATCATAATTGACTTTTTAAGGTGTTACCGAACTCCTTTCGGTCGTTTCGTGGCCAAAAAGAAGTAATTGCGGAGCAATCAACTTATCCAGCTAATTATTAATTGGCTTTCTTTTACTTGTTTGGTTCTGGCGATGCAAGGTTAGAAGATTATGAGAATGCTTGTTCCTTTTCTATTATAGGAATATTGGCAGATTGTCCGGATTCTTTTTCACCTTCCTGACTTGTAAGAATATCGGTCGAGAAAGAAAAAATGAAGGTTGATCCTTTATTAACCTCGGAATGGAGTTTGATCTGTCCGTCTAAAAGGTTGAGAATGGCCTTGCAAATAGAAAGGCCAAGTCCAACACCATCTGCATTGAAGCTTACATCTGAGCCATTGTTGAGCTGACTGAAACGTTCAAATATTTTCTCCTGCTGCTGTCTGGGGATTCCCGGACCTGTATCAAAAACAAAAAAATGTACTTTTTGGTTCTTTAATCTTACTCCATAACGTATTTCCCCTTGCCGGGTGACTTTTATGGCATTGGTTATGAGGTTTGAAAATACCTGAAACAAAAGTGTTCGGTCACTTTTGATAACAATGTTTTTGATTTCATCCGGAATATCTTTCTCGAAAAAAAGTCTGGTTTTCCGGATTTGTGTGATGTGGGCATTGTAAATCTGGCTAAATAAAGAGGAGATGCTGAATTCTGATGTATTTATCTCTACCAATTTGGCTTCCAGTTTTGATAAATCCAGAATATTGTTCAGCATATTGAGCAATAAGTCGCTGTTTTGCCGGATGATGTCAATGTAATCATGTTGTTCATTTTTTGTCAGGTCAGGACTTTTAAGTAATTCAGCAAAACCCACGATGGCATTCATGGGGGTACGGATTTCATGGCTCATATTGGCCAGATAGGCTGATTTTTGCTGATTGTCTTTTTCTGCCTGTTCTTTCTGTTGAATAATAATCTTGCGGGAATAGGTGAGGGTGGGCACAACTGCCAAAAACAGGAAGGAAATAACCACTACAAAATCCATGGTCCGTTGTTGTGCGGATTGATACATTAATACAATGTCGGGAAAGAAAAGCTCCAGCAAGAGTAATGCTACCACATTCAGCCCAAGAAGCAGTGAAATAATACCGACCCCAGGTTTTGGCTCCAGAAATACGATAAGAGCCATAAACGCTAAAAAAATAATTGGAGAGGGACTCTGTGAACCTCCATTAAAAATCCACATTCCGTTGAGGGTAATTACAGCAGAAGTATAAAAAAGCCCCTTTGCAAAAGAGCGGTATTTTTTACCGGGATAACGATAGAGAAAAAAAACAATCAGGAGAAATAAACTGACCACAGCACTCCATAACGCAACCATTCCGGGTAAGCCAATTAAAAGATTAAAAAGCGTACTGACGGCCGAGAACAAAAAGGTCAGGCAGACAATTAGGCAAAAAAAATGATCCGTATAATCATCTTCCTCAGTCAGGAATCTTTCTACCAATGTTTTTGTAAAATATTTAAGCATATGGGGTTAAGCTTTTATTTCGCGCAAATTTCCAAAATTATCTTAACAATGTAAAGTTATTTCGTAAAAAAAATATATTTTTGCAATCGCAAACGGGAGATATTCCTTGTTTTCGGGGTGTAGCGCAGCCCGGTAGCGCGCGTCGTTCGGGACGACGAGGTCCCAGGTTCGAATCCTGGTACCCCGACCAGACAAAATTTTTACGATTAACAGAAAATACAAAAGCCGCATAGACGTCAATGTTTATGCGGCTTTTGTGCGTTTTGAGATATTCTTGTTGTGTTTTAAAAAAACATCTTCAATTCGTTTTTGTGATACATTTGTGACACAGTTAACCAGGATATTTTTCCTGATGTATCACATTTTTTGAAAAACGTATGACCCAACAAGCAAAATTTAAGTATGTTTTCAATCGAAGAAAGAAACAACTGGAGAAGGATGATAAAGCACCTGTTGAATTAGAAGTGTATTTTAGCCGCACTGAAAGGAAATATGTTTCCACTAAAGTTTTTTTAGAAGCAGATCAGTGGGGAACAAGTGGCAGATACAGAAACAGAGTCAAATCGTCTCATCCCAATTTTATCGCATTCAATCAATACCTTGATGATTTAGTCAACCGCCTTCAGAGGTTTGAGTATTCTCTGATAAACAGTGGAAGGGTTTTTTCCAAGTCTTCTCTTGAAGATTTTCTGAAAAATAATAATGCGCCTTTTGATTTGATTACCTTTCTTGAAAAAGAATATGAAGAAGAAGTACATGCGGCACCCGGCACCCGGAAAGAATGGAATTATACCATTAATATGTTTAAGGAGTTTTGTGGGGGAGATGGTTGTGAGTTTTCCGATTTTAATTATGATAAGGTTGTTGCCTTTGATAAATTATTGAGGTCAAAAAAATTAAAGCAAAACACTATTCATAAACACCATAAAAACCTGCTTAGATTCATTAATGTTGCTATCAAACGCAAGTACATTAGGGTAGAGGATAATCCTTACATTAACTTTTCTACAAAGAAGATACCCGGTACAAGAGAGAATCTAACTATTGAAGAAGTTCAGCGAATTGAGGAAATTGAATTTCCGGAGGTTGGGTTTGACCAAATTTCTTATGTAAGAGATCTTTTTCTTTTATCAGCTTATACCGGACTGAGATATTCTGATGTAATGGCTCTAAAAGAAGATAACCTTGAAAAGACAGAAGAAGGCTATACCATCCGCATCAGACAAAAAAAAGTAGAATATGCCAAAAGTATTGATGTGGTATTACCTCTTTATCTTCTTTTTGCAGGGAAAGCAGAAAAATATCTTAAAAAACTACTGGAGAGCAGAAATGGATTTAAAAGACTCATAAGGCCCATTCCCAACCAGGTGGTTAACCGACATTTGAAGGCTATTGCTGTAATGGCCAAAACCAGAAGAGCAATAAGTTTTCATGTGGCCAGGCATACTTTTGGCACTTTGCTGGCTGATATAACCGCCAATCCATATATGATCATGCAGCTCATGGGACACAGTGACATAAAAACCAGCATGATTTACATCCATCAGAGTGAACTGCGACTAAAAAAGCAGTTGCAGAATGTGAAATGGAACTAATAGGTCCCGATTACAGCACTTCTGCAGAAGAAAGGTGCCGAAAAGGTCGCGAAAGGTACTGGAAAGCTCGGGAAAGGTCAGGATGACTCAGCCTTTCCGGAAGAATTACCGGAGTCATGACGTTCTTTGTAAAGGATGAGTTGTTTGTGCAGGGAGTCAATCTCACTTTTAAGAGCAGTATTCTCTTCTTCCAGAATATGAATACGCTCTTCCCGGGAATCAATAAGATTATTGAGAACGTGGATGGTGGTTTTGGCCTCTTTTAGCCTGGCATGAGATTTTTGTACCATGGTGCCCTCACCGGTAAGAAGCCAGTTAATGTTTAGTTCCGGGTATTGGTGGAGAATGCTGGTTATCTTATCAGGTTGCAGCGATTTGCGCATGGCACTAACAAACGATTCAGATACACCTATGGTTCGGCAAAATTGTCGTTCACCAACGCCCCGGTATCTGATAAATGTTTTAAGTCTCTCTTTTACTGACATTTTGAAAATATTTACATGAAAGTGAAAAATATTTTATTAAAATTTAGAATTGAATCCACTTTTATTCTATGTTTGTGTTTAACATATCTTCACGTAAAAAACCTGTTAAACTCAAAGGTTACCAGATGGTTGAAGGTTGCTAAAAACACAGCATTTAATCGGGGCAGGCTGAAAACCGGAGTAAATATTGAAAATAATAAAACTTAAAAACAAAAATTTAATAACCAATTTCACAAAATGGTATGCAGGCTTTGGCACACATAAAACCCCTGCACTACTTAACTTTAAACATAATTATATGGAAACCCAAACACTTCAAAATCCTTTTGAAGTACTGATGTCCGAAATCAGACTTCTCAGAACCGAACTTGCCTCATTGAGCGGTCATATTGTATCCATATCGGATAAAGAAATTTTTGATACGGAACAGGCTGCAAAAATCATCGGAGTCCACCGCAATACTTTAGTTCAGATCCTTCGACGCGGTGAAATCAAAGCTCAACGTTCAGGCAGAAAATACATTATTACACGTGAAGCCCTGGATGAATTTCTTGCAGAATCAAAAACAACCGGAAGACGCCCTTACAGAGGGCATTAAATAGAGAAAGGGGACTTTTTTGGAGTCCCCTTATTTGAGCATTATTGGCGATAACACTCAATTTCACAAAATGACAACCACAAGGTGGCACCCCTGTGGAGGTCTATTCACTTTAAACATACTAAAATGAATTCGCTCCAAAAGTACAAACCTTTGGCTAGAATATCAATAGCCAGGCCCTATATAAAAAGGGAAAGTTTTCAGATTCACCAGCAAATTCTGGATAATTTCATATTCCATTCTAACCGGGAAATTGATGAACACAATCGGAATTTCCCTGAAAACAGGAAGCAAAAACTCACCGAAGCTCACCGTTCCCTGCTCCAACAACTTTACTTTGAAGCCGTCAGTCAGTTTGAGCTGAAGCTATCTCTTTTCGAAAGCACGGAACTATCTCCCCTGGCAGTTACCATTGGTAATCCCGTTCGGATTAACACCAACAATAAAGATCTGGCCTATCGTCTGAGCCGAAGTACCCCCAGGGCAGCCTCTACCATTTACAGACGTTTGGAACGGCTGAAAGAATGTGGAGCCATAAAGAGTAAAATCACCCATGGTGTACAGGCCAACTATGATCTGTACGTAAATCCCGAGCTCATTTTACTCTGGGATGCGGAGGATCCTGATTACCATCCGACCTCTAGATTTTTAAAAGGCGGAAATTCAGCCGTTTACCTCAAAGATAAAGCAAAATGCAAACCATCTAAAGTATCTGTTTCTTTCAGAAAAAATAAAAAAATAATTCCGGTTAATTCTCAGAGTGTTGATAACTCAAATGAATCCGGCCTCGACACGGGCAATGAAATGCCTGATTCAAAGACGGATAAAAAGACACTTTTAGAGACACCGGAAGTGGTTCTGTCTGCCGATCCTGCCCTGTATGCCGGTTTTCCGGAGCGGGCTGCGGTGCAAAATTTCGACAAGCCAGGGGGCGGGCGCGATTATGTTAATCAGAGCGGGTCGAATGCCCGGAAAAGGTCGCTGCTGGCGGCGGAATACCTCTACAAATACGCTGTCTGGCTTTTGTGGAATGCAGACCCGCACCAGGATAATCAACTGCTGCCTGACCATCTGAAAACCCTTTATGGCGGTCAGCTGTGGAACGGACGCAAGGTCCACCGCCCGGAAGAGAAACAAACCATTGAATACCTGGCTGCCAACTACTTCTGTCACGACACATCGCCCAGAGCCCTTGAACTGCAAATTGAGAACCTTCGAAACCGTCTGGTCATGGCTTCCGGTTATCTGCGCAAAAAGGAGTATTACCTGACCGGCAGGTGGTTTGTCTCTCCTTCCGTGTTTTTCCATAAAGACAACTCCAACGGACTTGTCGGCACTTTCAAATGGGTTACCCGGAAAAAGGAATGGCAGGATCGCAAGGCAAAGCAGAAGTCAGATAGGAAAAAGCTGCTTCAGTGCGTGGAAGACTACCTGCAAAATCCCTCAATCGAGAATTACACCCGTCAGCTAAATTCGGTAAGACGCTCCATCCCTTACATGGAGACAGAGTTTATTCAGCGTGTTTCCAGTTGTCCGATGGGAACTACCCCGGCCAAAGAGAAAAGCGATGAACGTTTCCTGTCGATGCTGGACGAGATTAAACAGCTGAGAAACACCAAACAACCTTTCGTTATTGTCAACGCTTAAAACTTTAACATCATGGGAAAATTCTTTGATCCGGATACGGCCTTGTCCTATGCCTGGATTGTGTTCCGCAATGGAACTTCTACGAACAGGGCCTCTGTTACCAAATGGGATCACTATTCACTTCAGTACGGTGCCATGAAGTTGAAACGCTACGTCATGCGCAGCTTCAATGAGTCGGAAATTCAGAAAGTCATCATCTTCGACAACCGGACAAGAGTGGAGATTGACCGAATGATTCCCTTTACCGATTCCTGGAATGACCATTATCCACGGAGAACCATTGAAAAACAAGGGCCTCAAAACGAAAAGTCCCCCATTAATTAATCTCTAAAACAATCTTATGGAAGTAAAAATCAAGGGGTGTGTCCCCAAGTCCCTCTTCGCCCGGATGTACATGCGCGAAGGGGTTTATTCGCGCCCGGTGGAGGCATTCTCCAGGATGCTGAAAGAAAGCCGGGAAGTCATGGAGAAACTCAGGGCAGCCGGCTATGTGCCTACGCACAAAACCCTGACTCCAAAGCAGGCGCAAATAGTCATTGATCACTTTGGATTGCCCGACATTGATAGTCCCGAAACTAAAAAGTATTTCTCATGTTCGACCACTGTCACACCCTCGAAGAGCTGAAAGTGGAATACCGCCGCCTGGCTTTTGAATACCATCCCGACAAGGGAGGTAATGCAGATGAGTTTATTAATATTCAATCGGCCATGCACCAGCGATTAAAAGAACTGTCCGGGAACTCCCCTTTCCGGCTTCCTGATTTTTTGCCGGAAGAAATGTCGCGCAAAATTGTGGATCTGGGCTTTGAGCTGCTTGATGATGCCATTGTTTCTCTCAAGGAGAAGATTACCAATAAGCTTTTTGAACACCGTAACTAGGGTCAACACCGCTCAGCAACAGCCAATCCCTGTTACTATGCAGAAAGACAGATAATTCCCGGGTAACCGGTAAAAAACAACAGAAACACCCTGAATACCTGAGCAACCCCGAAAGGGGAATCTCCATGCTGCTAATTTCGTTTTATGAATCGGAAGAAAGCAGTTTTGTTTGGGTTATTTGCCGTCGGAACCGGCATTGCAGTAAAGAAACTCTGGTCGCTGATGGACATCAGTGACCGGGTTTCTTTCGTTATTTCCTCTTTCAAAATTCACAACCTTGTTGTTCCCTCCAATGTGCTTGATATTGCCGGATACAGAGTAATCCTCTCGGTCGGAATCAGGATCTACAACCATTCGGAAAACACGGTAAACCTTCAAATTCCTTCGGTAAAAGCTTTTTACAAAGGTCAGCCCATCGGTTATTCAACGCCGGATGGTTCAACAACGGTAATCAGACCAAATACAGCCGGAGAAAAGAGCATCAGGATTGAGATGCCTGTTCACTCCCTGAACAGTAATGGTGTAACGCAGGACATACTCCATAATTCAGAGCAACTAAAACAGCTCCTGGCCGATCATCTTACATTTTTCATTACCGTTAAAATCAACGGGACCACCATGACTGCCACCAAATCACTTGAAGGAACAGGACTGGCTTTGTCGGCAGGCCCCCGGAAAGTGAAAGATGGTTCCAGATTCAATAAGTATTTTACCAAACCGGATAATAAAAACAAACGGCTTACCAGCAATGGTGAGGTGGAAGAAGTGGTTGATCTGGCCATCCGGATTGTTCGTGACCACCATCAGGAAGCGGCACAAATAGCACAGGTTCTGAAAGGACGTACCGTACAGGAAACGGCGGCCAACATCTTTGAATTTGCTTACAATTACCTGCAATACCGCCGTGACCGACCCGGCGTGGAGGAGCTTAGGACTCCTGCCCGCAGCTGGCATGATGGTCAGGTGCGTCACAAACAGATGGGCATTGACAGTGCCGGCATTGACTGTGACTGTTATTCAATATTCTGCGGGTCTATTCTTCACTGCCTGCAGATCCCTTTCAAGTTTCGCATAACCAAGTATTACGGACGTGACTATTACCAGCATATCTACGTGTGCATTCCCGCGACAGACAACAACCCTGAAATTATTATTGACCCGGTTCTGGACAGCTTCAATTTTGAGAAGCCTTACTCAGAACAAAAAGACGATTTTAATATGGCTTCACTTTATTCGGTAGAAGGATTGGCAGGAATGCCCATCGAAATGCTTCACGGCATTGACAATGCAGATCTTGAAGATGTTATCACGGGAAGGACGTTCCTTGAAGGGCTGGATGGCCTCGGTGATGTTTCTGATGATGATGTGTTGAAGAAAACTTACAATTACCTGGTCAAAACCCGCGATGCAATTCAGACCAACCCCGATTTGGTAAAAAACTTTACCAATGATCCGGCCAGTCTGCTCAACATGCTCAATGATGCCATTAAATACTGGCATACTCCCATGCGTGATCAGGTATTGGAGCGGTTGGAGAAATATGAAGAGCTTCTGGAGAACAGCGGTGTTTTTAAATTAACCATTCAGGGCCTCGATGGCGGTTTGGAGGGAGGATTCTTTAAGAAAATCGGTCGACTTGCCAAAAAAGTAGGGAAAGGTGTTTTCAAGGTGGCAAAGAAAGGATTTAATACCGTCAAAAAAATTGCAATACCTCTGGTTGCCCCGATTTTAACAGCTGTGGTTGCCTCCAATCCGTTAACTATGGCTCTGGCACCTGCAGCAGGGAAACTCACATCTTCTTTGGTAAATAAGTCACGAAGCAGTTCTTCAGGTGGGAAAACCATTGTACCAGCCACCCGGCTTATTCAAAGTGCTGTTGCCTCACGCAGGCCTAAGGTATCCAGACCGGTTGTTTCCAGACCGGTTGTGCAGGCACAAACTTATGCCAGACCAAAGGCACCGGTTATTGCACCCCGCGTAGCAGCCAGGGCCCCTGTTCAATCTTATGCAAATCCAATGCAAACCATATCAACTATGTCAACACCAGCACCCGTTCAACAGCCCGGTTTTTTGGCCAGGCATAAGAAGAAGTTACTTATTGGCGGAGGTCTTCTTCTTGTGGGGACAGCAGCCTATGTAATGTTCAAACCAAAGAAAAAACCGGCAGCCCTGCCCCGTTCAACCAGCCGCCCTAAAGCCCTGGCAGGCCCTCCGGCACCCAACAGAACAAAAAAGAAAAGAAAACCTGCTAAAAGAAAAACGGCAGTACGCAGAAAAACCCGAAGAGGAGTTAAAAAAGTAACTCTTCGGTAAAGAGAAAAACCCCTTTAAAATTTCACAAAATGGCAAAAAGAAAAACAACAACACGAAGACGCCGGAGGTACGTTAGCAGAACTTCCCGCAGAACTTCCTCCCGGGTGTCGGGTGATAAGATGATTGACGATTTAAAATTTGCAGCCGCCGTAGGAACCGGACTTATCCTGGGAAAATCCGTGGCCGGCTTTGTTGATCAGGGCACCAATACCGTGAGTGGTATGATGGGGATTGACGGCACAGATCTGAAACAGTTTATTCGCCCGGTGGTAACCGCCGGTATTGGTTTGGTAACCCATCAGATGGTAAAGCATCCGTTGATTAAACGCGTAGGTTTGGGAATTGCCGCCTATGGCGTGGTGGATGGTGTGCAAAAGATAACAGGCCAGAAGATGCTTGCAGGCCCGGGCCTGGGAGATGTTCCACCTTCTTACCAGGCACTGCCTGAATATCAAATTCCCGTTATGGGCCCTGACGATGATCAGGAAGAGATTGTTGAGGAAGTTTCAACGGAAATTCAGGGTGCCGGGGATATTGGCGATTTATCAGCGGTTACCGGTAATGAAATCACTGCCGGACTTGACGGAGACGGCTCCATCTCAGCTATTGATGAAGACGATGACCTGGCAATAACAGCATAATAACTGACAAGCTGCTTTCTTTCCGATAAAACAGTTTTAATCACTAATTAATTAATGCCATGATTGAAGGTTTAGAGTATGCAAGCTCTTCTATGGAAGAGGAAATCGAAGGTGTTTTGGGTGAAATCGGGGTTCCCGCCCAGGTTCGTCGTCCCGCCGCAAGGAGAATTTCACAAAGAGCTGTTAAGCCTTTTGTTCGTCAGGCCCACAATGCCGGACAAAACAGGGGTAAAAACAGTGTAATGACGGCAGCCGCTTTTCGCACCGACATTACCTCCAAGGGGTTCTTTGAGATGAAGAAGAATGAATTACCCCCGGAAATTGTAAAAGGTCTGGCCAACAGGGCTCTTCAGGTGGTAGATGCCAACATCTACGGAATAAAAGCAATCGAAGGCAAAAGTGTCATTGACCTGCTGACCAGTAGTGATGATAAAGCAACCGGTCGCAGCAACCTTAACGGAGCCAAGCTCGATTTGAATGAGCATTTCCTGGTTACTGCCGTATGTCTTGACTTCGGTACATTCCCGGATGGCGGGGCAGCTACCGACAGTGATTTTGTGGATGATTTGCCGGCCAAAATCAAAAATGGCGAGTTTGAATTAAAAGTGGGTGCAGAAAGTCTGTTGCCTGAAAATATCTCCTGTGAGATTTTCAACAACGAAAGCACCGATGGTGGCAAGCGTCACATTTTCAAACTGGATCACCCCAAATGGATCAAGCCCCAGATGGAGATAAAACCCAGGTTGACCATGACCAAAGCAGGAGCAGCGCTTGAAGCTGTGAAGTTTACTCTCGTAGGGTGTAAAGTGCACAAAAAGTAAGAGGAACGGGCTTTATGTTTCTAATCCTGTTCTGGATTTTTTTCAGGAAAAGGCGGCAGCAAAAGCCGTCTTTTCTTACCAACAAAAAAACTAAAAAACTCTCTGCCATGGAAAATGAAGATTTAGGCTCGGTAAGAAAGAAAGGGCAACCGCAGCAGCTCAGAGGCAAACAAAAATATCAGGTTTTAAGGCTTCAGATAACCGAGGCCGGACAATCACAATTACTGAATACCAACACCAAGCAGGAGCACGACCGGATTACCGGAGCTTTCATCAATGTGGATCAGCAAAACGCTCTGGTGGGTTCCATGATCGATCTGAGTATTGATGACACCGAGATTATCCCCGAAGGCTTTGAGGCGGTGTTGATCAACCGCACGGTGGGTGTAAGTATCAACGATATGCCTTACGAGTTTGATGTACGCGCCCGCAACAGCAAGATCAAGCTGAACTATAAAGACGGAGCTGCTCCCGGAGCTGTTTATCCATACACAGTAAGTGTCTATTTGAGGGCCATTGATTATTAATTTTTTCATTTCCCTGCATGGCAAAGAAAGTGCTCATACATACCCACCAGGCTTTTCCCAATGAGGATTTTATGGCAGACATCCAGCTACCTCTGAATACACGCGAGGTTACCGGAATGCTTGTGAATGCTTATGACCGCGAAAAAGGCGTTACCGTCTCCTGGGGTTATGACCATTTGCAACCCACTTATACGGCAACCGCTTTCCTGAATGACAATCAGGGACTCCCGGCTTTTATGGGGCGAAGTGTACTTGAGAATGGTGCAGGTGATCAGGAATTGACAGAATCAGCTCGTGATCATTTCATTAACTCGCTGGTATCAGAATACATCACCGCTCTTATTGACAGGGAGCAGGATTCCGAGAAGAAAAGCATTTTTACCGCTGATTATCTGAATGGCAAACTGGTCACGCTGAAAGACCGGGTAAATGCAGGATTCTTTGCCATCGGACTCAGACAACGCTGGTATGTACAGCTGGGAGTAAACAAACAAAAGCTGGTGGACGGAAGCTATATCTACGGCACACAGGAACCTCTGAAGTTTGTGGCACAGCAAAAAGCCTGGAACCCTGAGGATTTAAAAGCCTGGTACCAGAATTTTGCAAAGGAGATGACGCTCAAAACCGGAGCAACCACTCCCAACTACCGAAACACATTCTTTGAAGAGCCATCCAATTTTGCCAGGGAAACTTATGAAGCAGCCACCGTTTATGTAACGATTACTTCCGGAGGCCGGGAAGGATCGAGGGAAGTAAATGCCTATACCTGGTTTGGGAACCTTTACGGTTATCCCGACTCATCGTGGTTTGGCTATGTGCCGCAGACCTATAACACCTACAGTTTTGATGCTTATGAAACGGCCCGCATTGCGCTGAACCACTTTTTCAATCACATAACCTGGATAAAATCGGGTAGTTACCGGCAAAACATCAACTGGGACAAATCCAATGTGGGGGAACTGAGTGTATTGTTCAACAGTGGACGTGACATCGCTATACGTGATATACCCATCGACCTGAATATGAATTCCAAAAGTGTGCATTACGATCTGTTGCGGCTTTCACAAAAGGAACAGGTCAACTCTTTTGTCCGCCTGGTTTTTAAAAACAACGGACGGGCAGTCAATCCCTTTCATGTGAAGGCTTACTTTTTCTACGAAACCATTTAACCGACTGACAACATGGATGTAATTCTACAGGAAAGAATCAGGGAAAAGGTTTATGAACTGGAAAATATCAAGAGGCATGTCACAGTGCCCCTGGTGCTCATGATCAACTCCCCGAAAGAGATTCATGACATCGGGAATGCTTTCTTCTTCCTGACCGGAAAGAATCTGAATGACATTGACCAGGTGGCACGTCTGCGCATCCGCAGTAGTGATTACACCTTTACCACTTCAGCCATCGAGTACGGAAATCTGGAGTTGTCAAAATATGCCGCTTTTCGCGATTACATGGAAATCACTCTGGAGAATTACCTCACGTTTCGCCCTTACAAACTGGAATTTTTAAAAGTCCAGCCCATTTATCACGATCACGAATAACTCATTAACGACATGGAAAAGAAATACCTAAAAGAAATTGAAGCCATCGCCAAGAAATACGACTATTGGGACGAGGCCAAGAGTCCTTATGCCTTTCTGGTTAGTTACGAGAATGACTCCAATCCCGGGATTGCGCATAAGTTCATTACCAAAAGGATGAAAGGCGGAACTGTGTTTCGCGAATGCATCAACAAGATGATGAATAATTTCACTCCTGATGTGATTATTATAGAGGAATTTACCGGCATTAAAGGCAATGCACTGAGCAATTATCCCCTGCGGATCCGTATAAACGAAGAACCCGGGCCCGGGGTCACTGCTGTAAATATGCCAATGATGCAACCGTTGGTGGCACCTTATGCCATCGACAATGTATTCGAAGGATTGAGCGGTATTGAAGGATTCGAGGGAGTCAAAAACGGTCTGGGAGCTTTGCTGGCTTTTGAGCGGGAACGTCACACCAAAGATATGATGATCGACCGTCTCAACTATGACCGCAAGTTTACCGAACTGGAGCTCAAAAACCACATTACATTGCTGGAAGAAAAGCTGGAAAAGCTTTCAACCGAAAACCGGGAGATGGATGATGAGCTGCGTCAAACCCGTCATTCCCTGGATAGCCTTGAAACGGCCAACGAAGAGCTGAAAGAGGAAAACGAGCAATACAAACCCAACCGACTGATTAAAGATGTCGGAATAGGCGCTATCACAAATATTGCCATGCAGCTGGCCACCAAAAGTCCCATGCTGAAAGGGCTTTTAGGTATTGATGAAGATATGAATGTGGCAGTCCCCGTTGCAGGTCAATCCATGTCAAAAACGGAAGCCCCTCCAATTGATTCCACACCCAAAGCCAATACCATACGGGAGATATCCCAGGTACTTTCCACCTGGCCCGAAACAGCCATTGACCACCTTATTCATGTGATGGCTTACATGGAAAACAATGTGGAGGGACAGCTTGAATTGCTGGAAATCATCAGGCAAAAATCACTGCAACAGGAGGAGGCTTAGAATATGAAAAATCATATCACTGTTCAGGTTCAGAGCGATAGTCTTTTAAAGATCAAACGCATGGAGAACCTTTTGCAAAATGTGGTAAAGAAGGTCAATCACGATGATTTTTTGCTGCTTTTACAGAAAGTCAACGACAATCCTTCGGTAGCCAAAACGGCGCTGAAGTTTATCCACCTTGTTTAAAACCTTATTTTCATGAACCCTTTAGTCGCTGCCGCTGCCGTTCAGGCCGCTCCCGGAATAATCGACAAATCTTTTTCGATGATGAAGCTGGTTTTTGTGACCGCGCTGACCGTAGGAGGAGGCTATTTCATTTACAAAAAGATAAAGGGCAATACCAAAGTAACACCCGGCAACAACCTGAATAAACTACAGATAAGCAAGACAGGCCTTTCGTACAGTGACAGTGAATACGGGATTATGGCCCAAAGCCTTTATCTGGCCATGGACGGACCGGGAACAGACGAGGATACCATCTTTCCTATACTCGGGAGCATGCGTAACCGGGATGATCTTCTAATGCTAATCAAATCTTTCGGCATCCGTCGGTATGGAATGGTTACCAGTCTTTGGTTTGGCAATGATCTGAACCTGGTAGGCTGGCTTAATGAGGAGCTGGGCAGCAAAGACAAAAACAAAGTACGCGAAATATTCAACTCACTTAATGTTCCCTTTTAAGCATGGAAAGCAGAACCAGACAAATCGTAGCTGCCTCATTAATTGCAGGGAGCATGATCCTGGCCATCATAGCGGTAAGACAGGCCAATAAACGAAAATCTTTTCCCCATGTCAGTCGTGAGAGTGACCCGGCGGTCAGAAATTATTTCGGACTGCCGGGATTTCTCAGCTCTGACTATCCACGGGGAATCCGCAACAATAATCCGGGAAACCTGAAGATTACTTCTTCCCCCTGGAATGGAAAAATTGCGGCAGGTAAAAACTCCGACAGGACATTTGAACAATTTATCTCCTTTGAATACGGAGTAAGGGCCATGATAAAGCAGCTGAAAAATGATATTGACCGTGGGTACAATACTCTGGTTAAGCTCATAGGGAAGTATGCTCCGCCATCGGAAAACAATACTTCCGGTTACATCACCTTTGTTGTGTCACAGACCGGTCTGGATAAAAATGCAGGACTCGTCAGCACCAAAGCGCTGCTGAAAAATCTGGTGCGTGCCATGTCCGTGATGGAAAACGGCCCCGCTTACCCTGTAACTGATCGTCAGTTTGAAGAGGCTTACCAAATGCTTTAAATCTCCATCCCATGATTCTCATAACATCAGTCAATGGCATTGAGGCCGCGTTTCCCGATTATATCTTTTCCTCCCAAAGAGTTCGCTTTGTGGAGGGAGAATATGTCATCATTGACAATGAGGCTTACATTGCTTCTTCAATCCGAAAAGTAAGTGATCCGGATAAACCGGGAGGTATTGTTGACATTCCACTGATTACCGATTTGCCTTTTGACGGCAACCGCACCGTAAAGCGGGCAGGTATTCCACAAATTAACCCGGCGGCCATTTCGGTAAAGGGTTTTCTGGAAAAATACTTTTATCCTTTCGTGCCTGCGGAGATTTCTTTTACGGGTAATGATGCCATTTATGAATATGGCACCAGTCAGAGTGTTACACTCAGGGCCACCATTACGGCCAATGATGAGACAGAGATTGCTAACCGTCGGATAATTTATGTAAGCAACGGCGATACCCTGGTGCATGTTGGAACCACAGATGATTTCTCCGCGCAAATCACGATTCAGGGAGATGATACTGCACCCCTGCACAATAAAAAGCAAGTCTTTAAAGCTCTGACAGACGTGGGTGGAAACGGCTCACCCGGCAGCATTGCTTCCGGACTGAGAACTTACAGTTTCTACTATCCGGTGCTCTATGGTATGGCACCGCTTTTAAATGGTGCCACTATTTACAACGGATTGTCAAAGGTGGTTGTTGCTGATTCCACCAGACAATTTGCAATTCCTTTAAACGGAGAAAACCAATACATCTGGTTTGCACCCCCTTTTAAAAATGTGAAACCGGTTTTTCGCGATAACAACGGCTTTGATGTTTCAGATTCCTTTTTCATGCAGAATATGATGGTTACCACTTCCCAAAAATATCCTCAGTGGACATTCGGATATTTTGTCTGGAGAAGCATTGCACCCACTTCGGTAGCAAACAAAGTATTTTCAGTCATTTACCCATAATAATAAAGCTATGCCCATTGAAATCATTGACGGATTTAAGGTCAATAAGAACGTACCCGTGGATACTCAAAGGACGGTAGTTGCCTCTCTGGAAGATCGCGATGCCATTGATCCGGCTGTTCGATACGAAGGTATGGAAACCCGGGTATTGAGCACTAAAACCAAATATGTTCTGGAGGGAGGAATCACCAATAACCACTGGAAACCGCAATTGGAAGATGAATTGAAAGCCATGGTTCCGTCTGTGCGGATCAGTTTTTCCGCAACAAATGAGCAGGATGTGATTTTTGATCAGGATGTGGATTTATCTAAACATGAATTCAATTCAGGCATATCCGGATTGTCACTGACCGGTGTTTTTAATGAAGAAAAGAGGATTATTGATAATTTTTCCTTTGCATCAGACGATTTAATTTCTATCCCGGAAGGAATTTACAAGATAAACATTTCCTCTGCCACCCCTTTTGCTTCAGTTCTTTTTGCGGGTAAAAATAAGGGGCAAAGGATTTTTAATAAAGATACCCGGGGATTTAATACAGCCTCTTCGGCTAACCCGAGTGTTTCTTCCATTGATGTGGATTACTCTGAGGATCCGGAAAATCCCAAAATATGGGTGGTTGGCTCTGCCAATGACTATCTGGGTATAAAAGCCACCGACCGTTTGTTTATTCTTAATTCGGACGGGACACCTTTTCGCACAGATTTCGGCGGATTTTTAAATTCTTATATCAACAAAGTAAAACTTTCCCCCGATGGCAGCGGAGCCATTGTGTTGGGACAGTTTTACAACGAACAGTTCAAACATATTTGCAAGCTGGACAAACAGGGCAACCAGGATCCTTTATTTTTAACGGGTACCTCCGGATTTTTTAGTTCATCAGGGATCCCCGTAGCTCCTAACGGGTTTGATATTGCTCCGGATGGTAAAATATATGTCTGGGGATCTTCCATTGTCGGCTACGAAGGGCAGCCTTTTACCGGAAAACTGGTGCGGTTGAATGCTGATGGCACCATTGACAATACTTTTTCTTTTACGGGAAGTTCATCCTCTAATGCTCCGTCAGGTATTGCTATCCAGGAAGATCTTAAAATCCTGATTTATTACAGCAGTAAGAACCGGATTAACGGAAGTCTGGAGAGTCTCTATTGTGTTCGTCTAAACCCTGACGGAACGACTGATCCCACATTCAGAGCAGGAATTTCCGATTTGAGATTCAGCGGAATGGCCGTATTACCTGACGGAAAAATCATGGCGGCAGGAGGACAAAGCACAGGTATTAACGGAGCAAGCCAGATTTGGCGTTTAAACTCCGATGGCACCGTGGACGAGACCTTTGTTACTGATTTCTCCCTTGGGCCATATCCACACAACAGCAATGGCGGAAGAATGTATCCCACCCCTGACGGGAAAGTTTTACTGAGTACCAATGGATCGGATCCACTGATCCATCAGGAGGAAGTTTTTTTCAACAGTCTTTTTCGGGTCAACAGTGACGGCTCTTTTGACAAGAGCTTTCAAACAGCAGAAATATTGAACTCTTCAAACGCCAAAGGGACAGCTTATTTTCTGAAACCTTTACGTGACGGCACTTTTCTTTTAGGTGGAACCTTTGTGAAGTGCAACGGACAAGCCAAAGGAGCATTGATAAAACTAAACTACAACGGATTTAACAGATAAAGCTATGAAAGAGTTAATTCAACAAATCCGACTGATCACCGGAAGCAGTCTGTTTTCTGCACGAATGATGAATCTGCTGGTTGCCGCGATTCTTTCATTTTCGGTCATCACAAAAATATGGACAATCGGGCGCAAGGTAGATGAGACGCTGGCTTACTTACAGGATATCCCCACTCTTCAAAAGGAGCTTGTGGAGCTGAAACATGAGAAAAATGCTTCAACCGACAGCCTTCGGCAATTTCGCATTGAAGTGGCAGGCAATTTCCGTCAGGTAGCAACCAATCTTGACGAGATGGATGGGCGCATCGGGCAAACCAATGCCAGCGTTAAGATGGAGCTGAAAAGAATGAATGAGTATTTCATTTTGCTTAGCTCCAGCAATGAAGAGATTAAAAAGATGCTTCTAATCAAGAAGGAAAATGACCAGATGCTTTATGAGCAGATTTTCCCCACCGGACTGGCAACTAAATAGTGTTCGTCAATAAAGCCCGTTTACTGCGTTATGATCATTCTTGAACATAAACTTTTACACACAGCTTAATGGTTGAATTTTAAATCGTTCCAATGTATTAAAAAAGGGATTTCATCCCTTAAACCCTGAATTACTTTTTTGTCTTAACACAAAAAAGTAATCAAAAAAAGTCAAGACTGAGCCAGCTTTCGCTCTAAAAACTACGGTTCTTTCATCGAAATCGTCAAAACTCATCTCGCTTGCTGCGCGCACGAGACTCAAACAGAGACGATTTTTCGATAAAACAACCTTGTTTTTAGGCTTACCTGCCAAGGTCGATCCCAATCAAGACAGAAAGCTCATTACAAATATTTATTCAGCACTGATGTGAGTCTGACTTAACAATAAAAATTTCACAAAATGGCAAGAGAACATCAATTCATTTCCAAAATCATTGAAATCGAAGGAGGGTACGTGAATGACCCATCGGATTTGGGAGGAGAAACAAAATTCGGGATTACCCTGAAAACTGCAAGAGATAACGGGTATAATGGCCCGATGGCAGATCTGACTGTAGAAACGGCCAGGGATATTTATCTCCGGCAGTACTGGTATAAACCCGGGTTTGATAAAATTAGCAACGACCAGCTGGCCTTTGAGTTGCTGGACACTGCCGTAAATATGGGCCCGGAAACAGCGGTGGAAATTCTTCAAAACAGTTGTAACCTGCTTAATCACCGGAACCGGTACGGTAAAGATCTGGAAGTTGACGGTCGTCTGGGATATAAGACTCTGGCTTTTGTCAATCGCTATCCCATGCCCGACAGACTTTGCATACTGATGAATGCGGTGCAGTGTTCGCGTTATGTGAAGATTGCCCAGGCGCGACCGGAACAACGGAAATTTATCTACGGATGGCTCAAAGAGCGGGTCTTCAATCAAACCTCATTTGGGGACAAACTCTTAATCCCCTAATCCCCATGGTAAAGAAATCATTTAAGCAATTTTGCGCCGAAGTGATGCAGAAAGTACCCTCCATTGCGACTGATATTTTTGAAATTGCCACATCTCCTAATCCTGCCGGGGTGGCCATAGGAAAAGTGAGTGATCTGCTAAAATCCAAAGCCGAAAAGGATGAAAAAGCCAGACTGGCACTGGAAGAGTTGCAACAATACCGGATGCAGTGGGAAAAGGAAATGTATGCCCTGGAGATTGAAGCTTATAAAGCAGAGGTGTCTGACCGGGAAGGTGCGCGACAAAAGTACATTGATGCCGACAAGGCTTCTGCCGATGCCATCGGAAAGCAGATCATTAGCAGGAATCTGACCTACATCTTCATTTTGCTTTTGGTACAGGTAGCAGTAACCATCAGTGCTGTTTTCCTGGCATCGGGTTTTATTGAGGACAAACAGACGGCAGTAACCATCGGAAGCTCCCTGGGATCGGTTGTTGGTGCAGCCATAGGAACAGTAATTGGTTCGCTTTTGCAGGAACGCAATCAGGTGGTGGGTTTTCACTTTGGCAGCTCCATGGGCAGCCGGCAAAAAGATTACAAATGAAGATCCGGGCAGAAGTAAGCTTTCATAACGGAAATTCTTACACCAGTGGCGAACTATGCGGGATTACAGAGAAGAACGGCTATTGCCTGCTGATAAAAAGCTACAACAAGCGGAGTATTCCGGTTGCAGAGCTCATCATAAACAGAAATGAAGTCAAATCCATAGCGATCCTTGAATATGGCAACCACAAAATCAGAAGATACATTCTCTCAGCTTTTTGAGCGCAGTCACATATCGGTGATTCGCGATCAGACAGAAATAGTTATTGAGGTTTATTGCTTTAACAAATCACTGGCCCACGGGAAAGTGGTTGAGGCTCCTGAAACTTCGGAGCTGAAAGGAGAATGGCTGGATGTCAGTCTTAATGAAATTATTGATGTTTTTGATCCATGGGAAAGGTAAAATACATTTTTCTGAAAGGAACATTGGGACAATCGCCTGATGTGGTGGAGTTTCTTAAAGAAAAGCAGAAAAAACGTAAGTTCAGGGATGCGGGAGAGTATGTTCCCGGATCTGCCAAAGAGCGCGCTGCCATGCGATCTCTGGTCAACTCTAAAGACCTGGACAAACTGGAACAGGACGAAGTCTCCGCCATCGAGATGGTGGTAAAAGATAACGTCTGGCCTGCTTATGACTTTAAAATCCTGAAGGAATCCAATGCCGATCCGGCCCTTTGTTATCTGAAAAATGAATTCCGGAAATCTTTTCCGCCAAAGCCTTCTGCCAATACCGCGGATATGCGAAAAGTCTATGTCAGGACGGCGGAATATCTTCAGCAGAAACTGGATGAATATGATACGGCAAAACCCCTGGTGGATAATCTGCAAGATGTTTTGTGGTCCTTGGAAGCAGCGATGGCTTACAGCACTTCCGCGCAAATGACGATTGAGCTTTCCGGAATGATACGACACACACTGGAATTTAAAGATTGCCGTGATTATACCGAAGTGGATCTTTTCCTGAAAGATCATTACGACCGGTTAGATCATTATTTTAAAACCCAAAAACACTATTATTTTACACGCCTGTTAAGCGAGAACTTCTCAACCCGTTTTTCCAACATGCTGATGTTGAAAAGCAGGAAGGTTCATGAAACTGCCAATGTCCTCTATAAAGAACCTTCGTGGGAATGGGCTTTTCCAAAGAAGACTAAGAGCACGGAGAAAAGCGATAAAATTGAAATTAACTCAGGATTGCCGCTTTCGCACATCAGGCGCAAAGGCGGGTTGTTTATCTCTGATAATGACATCTCTGAAAAGGTACTGACAGAGAGATACGGTTTTAATGCCGTGCAAATCGGAAATTCCATTACCGACAAGGAGCTGAAAGAGCATATTCGCTATTTCATTGGTGCCATCACCGATTTATGTGAAGTCCTGGACATTGACATTCGCCGGATTCATGAAATCGGAAATCTGGCCATTGCATTTGCTGCCAGGGGAAAAGGGAAAGCTCTGGCACATTATGAACCCGTGCGCCGGATCATCAATCTTACACGCAAGCGCGGGGACGGAACTCTTGCGCACGAATGGGGCCATTTCTTTGACCATCTGCTGGGGATGAGCTACGGATTCCGGAAAGGTAAAATGGCCACCAGCTATTATGCCTTTCGTGAAAAACATATTGAAATTGACAGTGACAGCTATATCCAAAATCCGAAAGCTCTTCATTTATACAACAAAGTCACCAATCTGGGCCGTTTTACCTATCAGGGCAATAATGAGCATAATGCCGGTAAATCCATTACCCGAAGGTTTTACACCAAAGATGCCAAATACGCATTCCGCCTGGAATATGGAGAGTCCCCCGAAGAATCTCTCGATTTCCTGAAACGAAGATACCCCGGCTATCTTAAATATCCGTCTTTTTACAGCAATGCCAAAGCGCTTTTGAGCAGCATTCCCCGAAAGTTTGGTCTTGAATTTCTGGACATCCCGCTTACCCTTAACAATATTTCAGAATTCTATGCAGAATCCAAATTCTACGGCACCAAATACTGGGCTTCTCCGGTAGAGATGTTTGCCAGGGCTTTTGAGTGTTTTGTTTTTGACCGGCTGACTGCCAAAGGAATGGAAAACAACTACCTGGTTAGCGGCGCCCATTTCGGAGTGGGCGTTTATCCACAGGGAGAAGAAAGAGTTTTTCTCAACCGGTTGTTTGAGAGCATTATCCGTGAGGCCCGTGAAGTGATCGAACTCGGTCGGTTTGTGCCTTTTACCGATCAGCGGGTGGATGAATTTATTGAACTGGACAAACAGGGAGATGCTCAGGGCGGGGTTGTTTTTGTGGAAACTGAAAAACAGAAAAATAAAAAAACATCAGAACAGAAAAACAAAGAAACTTCCCAACAAAAAAATAAAGAAACAAAAAAACAAAATGCTCCCGTGACCATTGCCAAAGCACTGGAACTGGAGATGGAAATGGCTTTTGAATTCTGAAGTTTATGAAGACCGCCAAAGTTACACTCACCATATTGTCCATCGCCCTGGCTCTGGAACTGGAAACAGAAATGGAATTTTCTTTTTCTGATGATTCCAAAGGTTCCGGCAGTCGGGAAGCTGATTTTGTTAAAGCCGTACAGCAGGAACTACACAAACGGACATCTCACAATAAAACCAGCATTGAGAAACTGGCCCGTCAGCGCTTTGGGATTGATAACCAAAATAAGGTTAAAGAGCTGACAGAACTTGCTATTGCACAGGAAGCCCGCCGCATTGCTTTTAATGAAAAACGAAACTTTCGTCAGCGTTTTGAGAAAGTAGTGGAGCTTTACCGATCCCAGGTCAATCTTTCGCACCGCACTTCCATGAGTGTCCTTTTGCAACAATATTCCACCCCGGCACCTATCTCTTTCATGGCCGGGTTGTGGGTCAAAAAGCCCAAGGGAGAGGCCCTATACTTTGAGCCCAGTGCCGGCAACGGACTTCTTTGTCACGCACTACCATATAATCAGCTTCATGTAAATGAGCTGGACAAGATACGTCTTCAAAACCTGAACCGACAGCCCTTTAGAATAATTACCAGTCTGGATGCCTCTCTACCATTCGGATTTGGACGAATCTATGACGGAATCATTACCAATCCTCCTTTTGGAGATCTGGAAGCCATCGAGCAGGTAGAAGGTTTTCACATTAAAAAGCTGGAGCACATCATGGCTATCCGGGCCCTTGAAACCATGAAAGATGACGGACGGGCAGCCATAATCATTGGCGGTCATACCCGCTACAATCCTGATTCCGGAGTGATTACCAACAAGAGTGATCGTTACTTTCTGAATTTTCTCTATCACTTTTATTATGTGGAAGACATCATTCCCATCGACGGGCAAAAACTCTATTCCCGTCAGGGAACCGCTTTTGATACACGTCTTATCCTGATTGCAGGACGAAAAGAGACACCCGCAGGAATTGCGGACTATGCTCCGCAAGGCAGCGCAAAGAACCGGCATCTGCGGGAGGTGGTCACTTCATTTGATGCACTTTATGAGCGAATCCTTAATTGTGACATCCGGCACTTTCTGGATCTGGCAGCTCAAAAACCGGAGGAGGAACATCTTTTCAAAACCGGAGACCGCGTTTCGTTCCTGGCCACCGGAAACATCATTACCAACGGCATCGTGACCGGATTACCACGTTCCGGAATTGTGGAGATTACCATTAAGAGCCAGAAAGAACCCTTGGTTTTACAGGAATCACAGGTCGTGCCAGAGCTTTTTGCCTGCAAAGCCGACAAACGGGAAAAGGGATACAAAGCTTTCTCCAAAGTACAGTTTTACCACAACCGCACCTGGACGGCCCGGTTTATCGACGGAGAAGAAATAACCATTGGCCGGGTTTTCAACAACCGTGAGGCACGCATTGCAGCCATTAAAGAAAGATTAAAACAAAGGAACTGAAAAACAGAAAAACTCAGAAAGTAAAGAACAGAAAAACAAAGAAACTTAAAAACTAAAAAGCAATAACATGACCTTTCACATACAGATTGACAAAAAGAAACAGGCCCTGCAGTCGAAGGCAACAATAACATTCGATAAAAGACCCGCTCCGGAAATCAGTGAGAAACTGCTGTTTTGGGGTTTTGAGCCGGCTTCGGGCTTTAAAAAGTTTTCGGCCCGGCTGAAAGATTTATCAGAGCGCAACCCCCATCACTGGCAATTGTTTCTGACTTCCCGTGGATACAAGTCAGCAGGCAAAGGACTCGGGGAACTTTATATTCCCGTTTCGGAAGAAGGGGTAATACTGGAAACCCAGGTTCCGGATTCCATGGTAGATGAGACCCACATTGCAGCCCGTAAAATCAAAAAGCAGATGGGAGGCAATGTGTTTGAACTGGTGCGTAAAAAGCTTGGGTATAAAACCAAAGATGAACTGGAAAAGGCTTTGTCTGCCGAGCAGATTGATGCCGTTGCCCTAGCCATCTACAATATTGAAGAACGCAACCAGTCTTTGATTGTGGGAGACCAGACCGGTATTGGCAAAGGACGCATTGCAGCGGCCATGATACGTTATGCCAATCAGCAAAAAAAGATTCCCATATTTTTAAGTGAAAAGCCCAATCTTTTCTCTGACATATACCGGGATCTGGCAGACATTGGTTCCGGGCACCTGGTGCCGTTTATCGTTAATGCCGATGATGCCAAAACCAAAATAAAGGATGCGGAAGGAAATATTCTTTATCAGCCCGATGCCAAAGCTGTTCAGGAATCGGTTTTCAAATCGCAGCAACTGCCAAAGAAATATGATGTTATCCTGGCTACCTATACCCAGTTTAATCAGCCGGAGAAGAAACCATTAAAACCCATGTTCCTGGCAAAAATGGCGGAAGGGAATATCATCATTATGGATGAAGCCCACAGTGCTTCAGGTGCTTCACAGACAGGCACTTTCCTGATGAATGTGATTCAGAATGCTGCGGGAGTGGTGTTCCTGTCTGCCACCTTTGCCAAGCGACCGGACAATATGCCTATTTACGCACTGAAAACCTGTCTTTCGGAGGCCAACATGACCAAAGATGAGCTGGTGGACTCCATTACCCGTGGCGGGGTGGCATTGCAGGAGATTTTGTCGGCCCAGCTGGTGTCTGAGGGACAAATGATCCGCCGGGAACGCTCTTTTGAGGGCATTGAAGTGGATTACGTAACATTGACCGAAAATGAGCGGGAACACCGCCGCATTGGTGATAAGGTGACGGAAATTATCCGCGACATCATTGCTTTTCAAAAAGATTATGTTACCGAGGCCGTGGATAACATGGATGATGCCATGAAAGCAGAAGGCGGAGAGGCCCAGGCTCGGAAAGGGACTTCTTCCGGGGGTGTGGACAATCAGCCTTATTTCTCCAAAGTTTTTAATGTGATCAATCAGTTGCTATTGAGTCTGAAAGCCGAGGATGTGGCCCGTGATGCCATCCGTTCGCTGAAAGCCGGACGAAAACCGATTATTGCTTTTGCCAACACCATGGGTTCGTTTCTGGAAGAGATTGCTGAATCCGCACCGGGAGAAGCAATCAATACGGACTTTAAGCATGTGTTGTACAAAGGGCTTAAATCGGTTTTGAAAATAACCATTACCGATTACCGTGGACAGAAGAAATATGATTATCTGGAACCGGCCATGATTAGTGAGGAAGCTCTGGCGGAGTACAACCGGATCACCGATGAGATAGACCGCGTATCCACCGGAATCACCATTTCACCTATTGACCGGATTGTGGGGATTATTGAAAAGGCCGGCTTCAAAGTGGCCGAGGTAACCGGGCGGAAAATCATGGTGCAGTTTTCCGGAAAAGAAACGGGTACTATTCTGAGTCGAAAGCGGATTGCCACCAACGATGCATTTCGCCAGTACAACGACAATGAGGTGGATTGCCTGCTGATCAATCAGAGTGGCTCCACCGGTGCATCTGCTCATGCCATTGTGACCCGGAAGGTTGCCAGAGGACAGGTGAAGCAGCGCGAAATGATTGTGCTTCAGCCCGAGCTGGATATTAACACCGAGGTACAAAAACGCGGGCGCATCAACCGCACCGGACAAATACTCAAGCCCCGTTACCGCTACATTTCATCAGCTATCCCGGCGGAAAAGCGGCTTCAAATGATGCTGCAGCGAAAACTCCGGAGTCTGGATGCCAACACCACCAGTAATCAAAAGGCCAATCAGAATCAGATAGGGGAGCAGGTGGATTTTCTGAACAAATACGGTGACAAGCTGGTAGCGGATTATCTTATAGAAAACCCGGAGATCGATGAAATGTTGGGTAAACCGCTTGGGGCGGAAGTCCCGGAAGTACGCGAAGGGGGAATTCAGAAAGTTTCAGGCCGGGTAGCGATTCTTTCGGTGACCGATCAGGAAAAGTTTTATGCCGATATGGCCCTTCGATACACCGAATACGTGGAGTATCTCAAGCAAATCGAGGAATATGACCTGGAGGTGGAAGCCGTGGCTCTGGATGCTGTGGTTATTGACAGAAAAGTCATCAAGGCCGGGAAAGGCGGCAAAAGTGCTTTCGGACGTGACTCTATCCTGAAAACCTGCGATTGCGCCAACCTGCGAAAGCCGTTTCGAAAAAGTCAGATTCAGGAATTGATCCGGCAAACCACCGGCACCGATGATCCGATGGTTTATACAGAAAAGATTATTGCCGGAATGGAAAAATCACTGGAAGCCCGGCTTCAAAATATGCTCAGTCATATTGATGAGCGTCTGGAGGTGGCCCGCAGGCATATTCGTCAGGAGAAGAATTACAAAAAAATGAAAAGTCAGGCAGAGCAGTCTGCCTACCTTAAAAAACGGATGGATGAGATTGAAAATTCCAAAGCATCACTTATCAAATCGGAGCAGGAGAAATCGGAACTTCTCAGGCGGGCCATTCGCAATCGCATAAGGATATTTTATCCCGGACGAGGGGTTTACGTGCCCAACATTGTTTCCAATGATCCGTCTCCGTCCGTTTTCCTGGGATTTGTCATCAACCAAAAGGAAGAAAACCCATACACACTTTCCAAAATAAAGGTACGCTTTGCCGTTGGAGATGGTCGCAAATACATGGTACTGGCACTTTCCGGAGATCAGGGAGCCATGGTGGAGCGAATCATAGGATTGAGCAGTTCTCTGGATAATTACAGTCAGGTGGAGATTCTCAATCAGTGGGATGAAATGATGAAAAAACGCCAGGCAGATCGGATTACCCGTTACATCATCACGGATAATATTCTTCAGGGCATCGCCAATTACCGGGGAAAGTTGATTGATTTTACTTTGCAGGGCGGAGGCAAAGAGAAAGGTATTCTGATGCCTGATGGATGGGAAAAGGACAAAGCAACGGCCAGTGTTCAGGTGCCGGTCATTAAGATTCTGCCTTATCTGCAGTCGCTGCAACGAAACTCACTGGTAGCACTGACCAATGGCATTGTGTTGTCCCGTAGTTACGATGGTTATGACCTGGTAATTCCCTATGGTGCCCGCAACAAAGATATTTACACAGATTCTGATTTGTTCCTGTTGATGAACGGGAATGACGGCTTTAATAAGCGGAGCAGCAACATGGTGGGAAACTTCAATCCTTCATTGCTGTCCAAGGTGACGCAAATTTTGCAGGACAAATACTCACTATCGGCCCAGATGTCAAGAACCATGTATGAGCTCATCTTTGAGGATGAAGATGTGTCTGCGGTTATTGCACATCAGGATCCGGATGAAGCGTATGCACGCCATCAGCTGGCCATTGACAAAAAGCGATATAAGCAACGCGTGGGGCAAAGCAAAGAGACAAAAAAACCAAAAGCGTTCTCCCTGGCAACAGCCCTTGAGCTGGAAATGGAGATGGAATTTGAATTCTGAAAAACTAATATTTCACAAAATGGCATTTACTATCGACAACTACATTGAGAAGGCAAAAGGTATTGACTTCTCTAAACTGGCACACGGCGACTTTTTTACCCGCAAACACCCGGAGATAATCAAGATCATCGAGAACATTCATGAGGAGACCAACCCGGAGAATCTGGCGACCATCCACCGTATTCTGGAAAAGTATTTCGAGATTCTGGACAAGGACATCAAAGCAAACCCGGAAGCCTTGAAAAGTGGGGGAGGTAAAGGGGAAAACAAAGAAACTTCCAAACAAAAAAACTCAAAAACTAAGAAACAGGAAAACAAAGAAACTCAAAAACAAAAAAAGCCGCGACAATCCCGCAAAAAGCTGAAGAAGCACAAGTACAAAGCAGGCCAGTTTCTCTATGCCTACGTGGACGGATATGTGGAAAAGTCGGAAATTGAATCCCTTTCACATGCAGAATCAGGAGAACCGACCTATGTTTATCGAACCGACAAGGGCACAAAAAAGGAAGTTTCTGAAACAGTTTTACAAGGTCTGATTAGACAAAAACTGGCCCGCATTGACAAACCACTTCCCGAGCATACCGAAAAAGTGGATGCTGAAGTTTCATTTCTGCGTCGCTTTGTGGCGATGAACGGGAAAACCAAAACTCATGAGGAGCTGCTTACCATGCTGAAGTCATTGCAGACAGCCATCATTGAAAGGCGTGTACGCAAAGCCTCAACCTATTCCGGACAGATTGAGTACATGCAGGACAAACTGATTGCCATGGTCAATGATGGCGGCAGCATTACTGTCAATTTCTCTGAAGATAAGCTTACAGAACTCAAAGCTATTACCACAGGACTGGCAACCATGCCGGCTGTTTTGGTCATTAAACGTTTCCTGCGTATTCAGGGCAAGACCGGTGTTAAAGAGGAAGCAAGGAAGATACTGGAGAAGATAGAAACCGGAAAAGCAGGGGTTAATGCCTCAAAGCCTTTAAACACAAAACTTAAGATCATCAAAAGAGTACTGGAGAGATACATTGCCGGAAGTACCATAACTCCCACTATCAGTCAGTCAGAACTTAATGGTATGGAAGGTCTGGAAGGCCTGGATGGTTTGGAAAAACAGAATCGGAAAATTACTGTCAAATCCGGTAAAGCAATGCGCTCCACCGATTTTGAGAAAAAAGCTTTCTATCCCATGGGACTCTCCGGAAAGTGGCACAAGCTGCTGGGTGATATGAGTGAGCCTTTCCGGTTGATGATTTACGGCAAAGGTGGTAGCGGTAAGTCCACCCTGGCAATCGACCTGGCTAAATACCTGGCCGACCAAATGGGAAAAACCGTTCTTTTTGTAGCCAACGAGGAAGGCTTCGGAGCCACGCTCCAGAAGAAAATCAAGATGCTCAAAGCGGTGCATCCGGATCTCTTCCTGGTGGATAAAATACCGGCGGATCTTAGCAAATACGACGTGGTGTTCCTGGACAGTGCCGACAGTCTCCGTCTCTCTCCGGAAGCAGCAACCAAGCTTACCTTGAAATACCCCAACATGAACCTGGTCACCATTCATAAGGTCACCAAAACCGGAAATTTCCGTGGCAGTGCTGAATGGGAGCATGATTGTGATACTTCTGTGGTGGTTATCGGTGGTGTGGCCAGGGCCGAGAAAAACCGGTTTGGTGGGAGTGGGGAGATAAGTGTGTTCTGATGATTTTGAAATGATTATGTTTGAAGAAAGGCTGCCTTTGGGTGGCCTTTCTTCTTTTAAAAGGATCTGTTGGTGGAAAAATGTTAATTTTCATTTGAAAAAGAAAACAAAAAAGTTAGTTTTACGGGGAATAAAAAAACTTTAAAACTAAAAAACAATAAAACAAATTGATGGCCCAACCCTACATAAGGATTAAAGACAATTTTAGATCTCTCTCCTCTTATGGCCGGGGGATGATTGATAAGCATTTAAAGGTGTGCAATTCATTCGGTATTTGGATGTTTTGTGCACCTTTTGTTTTGGTAAAGAAATATAACCGTTCTTTGGAGTGCGTTTATTGAATCGTTAGGTTTCATGCCAAGAGCGACATGCCAACGCGCATTTGGCACATTTACAAGCTCCTACGCACAAGCCGATTCTTCAGCTTGTAAAAGAGCCAAATTTTTGCCAACACACAGACTGAAATGAAATAATTGACATTATGACAGCAGAAGAAAAGCAATTAGAAAGCTGGCAAGGAAAACATATCCTTAAGCTTCGAGATTATAAAGTTCCAACGGAAATTGAGGATCCTGATTCTGATGAATTGAGAAATGTAGTAGAGCCTTGGTTAACAGCCTTGTTTCAAAGTGAACATTTAGCACTTTTGACAGGTGCAGGGATGTCTTCTGCGGTTCACCACCTTGCAACAGGTAGTCCTGGTGCAGGAATGGGCAATATGGTGATTTCAGAATATACTGACGAAATAAAACATATCGCAGATGAATCAGCTAAAAAATCTGGAAGAGGTGTTGCAAATATTGAAGACGAAATCAGAACGTTAAATGAACTAATTAGAGGTTTAGAAATAGTTACTTCTTTAGGAACTAGAGAACCTGCAAAAGAAAAATTAGAATCACTAAAAAAAGATTTAGAAACTGGTATAATCAATTTTGCAAATGCAGTTTTAGAATCAGAGAAAAATGTAGTAACTAGTGCAAAAGAAGAACCTGCAGAGTATCTCATGAATTTCTTATTAAGTTTTGCAAGTAGGATTGCAACGCGAGAACGCCTTAATTTATTTACAACTAATTATGACAGGATTACAGAATTTGGAGCTGAGCTTGCTGGTCTACATTTGATAGATAGATTTGTTGGTAGTATTTCTCCGATTTTTCGTTCTTCTAGACTAAATATAGATATTCATTATAATCCTCCTGGGATTCGGGGAGAACCTCGATATCTAGAAGGGGTTGTCAATTTTACAAAACTTCATGGGTCATTAGATTGGATTGAAAGAGATAATACCGTACGACGTTTTTCTTTGCCGTATGGTGCTGTTGACATTAAAAGATATAGCCAAGAAGGTAGTCTAATGATTTATCCCAATTCTTCAAAAGATAGGGAAACTTCAGAATACCCATATGTTGAATTATTCAGAGATTTTGCAAGCTCTGTAATAAGACCTAACTCTACGATTGTAACTTATGGCTATAGTTTTGGAGACGACCATATTAATCGAGTACTAATTGACATGCTCACAATACCTTCCACACACCTTGTAATTATTGGCTTTGATGATGTTGGTGATAGAATCAAAAGGTTTTATTCAAAAGCTAAACGACCTGTTCAAATTTCATTAATGCTTGGATATCATTTTGGCAACATAAAGACTTTAGTAGATAATTATTTGCCAAAACCAGCAATAGACCGTACCACATATAAGATGGCTGATTTACTTAAGGCACGTGGTACAGTTACTCCATTATCTAATCAAAATAAAGAAGGTGATGAGTAGAACTCCAATTGAAAACCATGCTTCATTGAGAATTGGAGTAGTTGAGTTTGTTGCTCCTGACGAAATCAAAGTTCAACTAGATTTAGATGCTCCAGATGGTATCTCTGCAAATGCAGGAGTTCCTAGAGAGTTTCCTAGAATTAATAGTTATGTTTTAATCCCCAATGAAGGAGGAAGTATTGTTTGTCAGATAGAATGGATTGCTATAGAACGTTCTCCTTTTCCTAAAAGAAAGGGGTATCAAGACTATGGTTTAATTGATTTACCTTTCCCACTCAGAAAAATGAAACTTGCTCCTTTAGGTATCCTGAAGGTATCATCAAGTGAAACATTCAAATTTCAAAGAGGGGTACATTCTTTCCCAAGTATAGGTTCCTCTGTATTAATCCCAACTGATTTACAACTGAAATCAATTGTTGAATCGGGTGAAAACAGAAGAGTTTATATTGGTAATAGTCCTTTAACTGCAAATGCAGAAGTGAAAATTGACCCTGATAGATTGTTTGGGAGACATTTAGCTGTTCTAGGTAATACAGGTAGTGGCAAATCATGTACCGTAGCTGGATTAATTCAATGGTCAATTGAAGCAACGGAACAAGAAGAAAATACTAATGCCAGATTTATCATACTTGACCCAAATGGAGAGTATGCAAAAGCATTTAAGGAAAAGGCAACAGTATTAAAAGTTGGAGATGAAAAAAATAGCTTAGATGTACCTTTATGGTTATGGAATAGTGCTGAGTGGAGTTCTTTTACTCAAGCAAGTACCAAAGCTCAACTTCCACTTTTAAAAAGAGCTTTAAGAGCCATGCGGAATGAAGAATTTGCATTTGAGACAGACCCTAACCTAAAAGCAAAGAAGTTTGTAGGTATTATTCTACAATCAACTATTTCTAGTGAGAATAAAGGTGAACCATACAATGGATTTCCTCATAATAAGAACTTCACCGAAAGACTAATTATTTGGAATAATTCATTAGAAAATTTTGATTTAGAAGGCGATAATCTGAATGACCTTAATGAAATGATTACTGAATTAATTCAGAAACATAAGGAGGTGCAGAATAATGGCTGGGTTAACTATTCTGAATTTACAACAACCGAAATAGTAGAGTTAATCGAAACAATTCGAACTTGTTATATTAGTCTTGGAGGTAATGAGGTTGAACTTTATCCAAAGAATGAAGATATTCCAATACCTTTTGAAGGTGATATATTTTTAAGTTACCTAGAGGCTCTTGCTCAAGAGACTGGTAATGAACAATATTTGGAATTTCTGATTGCAAGAATAAGAACAATACTAGCCGACACAAGGATGGATTCAATTATTGGTAACAAAACCAATATTGAGCTTGATAAATGGTTAGAGAAATATCTTGGGGCATCTAATAAAACTTCATTTACAATAATTGACTTATCTTTAGTTCCGTCTGAAATTATTCATGTAACAACTGCAGTGATTTCAAGAATCGTTTTTGAAGCACTACAAAGGTATAGGAAGTTAAACGAAGTGACTTTACCAACAGTTTTAGTAATGGAGGAGGCGCATTCCTTTATAACTAGATATAATGATAATTCTGAAGGTAATGCGTCATCTACCTGTACGAAAGTATTTGAGAAAATTGCCCGTGAAGGAAGAAAATTTGGTTTAGGTTTGGTTTTATCTTCTCAAAGGCCATCTGAATTATCTCCAACAGTATTATCACAATGTAACAGTTTTATACTTCACCGGATAAGCAATGATAGAGACCAAGATTTAGTAAGTAAATTATTACCAGATAACTTTAAAGGTTTACTTAAGGAATTACCATCTCTTCCATCACAGAGAGCAATATTGTTAGGCTGGGCTTCTGAATTACCAATACTTCTTAAAATAAGAGATTTAAGTATAGACCAAAGACCGCAATCTGACGACCCAGACTTTTGGGATGTTTGGACAAGAAAAGATAAAGATGGTCAAGTGGTAGAAAGGGAAGTTGATTGGAAAGATATTGCGGATGATTGGCAAGAGAAAAGTAAATAGCCCACCCTTCGCAACCATACACATTGCCAAGTCACGCAAAAATGCAAACGCGCAAACCAAAACTTGTCAAAGAGTATGGCTGCCCCAACACACGGACAGACTGAGGAGAATAAAGCACGAAAACCTAACACGCAATATACGTAAGCCGGGGGATGTGGGTAATTTAAACTTTTGTACACTTTCTCAAAATTGTAACGGTTTGACAAGTTGGAGCTTCGAAATCCCGGCCTCCGCATATTGCCATCCGTTGGCAGTAACTGAAAGTGCGACACCGTAAAATAGATAATAAATGACATTAACTCTACCAAAAATATCAAAACTTGTTGATGAAATTGGCTCGAATCAGATTTGGCAACTTTTTGGAGAGCAAACAACAATAGACAATGTTCAAATTATTAGCTCAGCCCCTTTCGTAATACAATCTGAAGGAGTGAAGTACTTGTTGACAAGTAATATTAACCATCAAGATGATACAATTGGATATATTCTACTTACTTCTAAAATTCCTAGAAGAGCGGATTTTAACGCAGGGAGAATAAAAATTCTACGATGGCTTAAACATCCACTTTTTCAAAACATAACACCAGAAGTTGTTGTAACAACTTGGATTGACAAATTCAAATTCATTAAGGAAGATGAACAACAAAATATTAAAGGACTTAGACCACCCCAGATTGGTGCATTACACTCTATCTTAGCTCACATTCACAACGCTGACGACAAAGCAATTGTAGTAATGCCAACAGGGACAGGTAAAACAGAAACAATGTTGGCAACACTAATTTCAAATTGTTGCAAAAAGCTTCTTGTTTCTGTTCCTTCTGATTCACTCAGAACACAGATTGCACAAAAATTTATAACGCTTGGATTACTAAAGGAATATGGAATTGCTGATGAATCATGCTTGAATCCCATTGTTGGGATTGTAAATAGCGGTTTTGCCACTCCACGGGAATTACAAAGTTTCATTGACAAGTGTAATGTTGTTGTTTCAACAATGACATTGTTAACAGGTTTTTCACTTCAACAGAAAGAAATATTAAAAAATTCTTTCTCTCATTTTTTTGTTGACGAGGCTCATCATTCAGAGGCGAAAACTTGGAAAAAACTTATCAGTAAGTTTGACAAGGAAAAAGTATTTCTATTTACTGCGACCCCTTTTCGAAATGACGGACAGAGTTTACAAGGAAAGCAAATCTTTAATTTTTCTCTAAGGAAAGCACAAGAACAGAAATATTACAAACAGATTAACTACCTGCCAATAAGAGAATACAATAAAGATTTAGCCGATAAAAAAATTACAGAAAAGGCTATTGAACAGCTAAGAGCAGACCGTGCAGATGGTTTCAACCATCTAATTATGGCAAGGTGTAAAGATAAAGTGAGGGCAAGAGAGGTTTTTGAATATTACAGGGATTACGATGAATTTAATCCTGTATTAGTTTATACAGGAATTGCAGGCTTAAAAAATAAAATTGAAGCAATAAAAAGAGGGGAACATTCAATAATTGTTTGTGTCAATATGTTAGGCGAAGGGTTTGATTTACCAAATCTTAAAATTGCTGCAATTCACGATGAACGACAAAGTTTACCAATTACGCTTCAATTCATTGGACGATTTACAAGAACATCATATAACCAATTAGGAAATGCAAGTTTTATAACGAATATCGCTTACCCACCAATACATGAAGAACTAGACCAGCTATATGCGCGGAACTCTGATTGGAATTTACTTTTACCCCGTTTAAGTGCTAACGCAACTGAAAAGGAACTTAACATTAAAGCCTTTTTAGAAAACTTTGATAATCTCTCAGATTCAATTATTCCCTTTCAGCAAATAAATCCTGCAATGAGCACAGTGATTTTTCAAAGTGCCGTTGACACTTGGCATCCTTCAAATTGGGAATCAGGGTTTCCAGGAATTAGTGGCTACGAACACATTTTCAGTCGACACAGTAATAACACTTTAATAATCATCTTGGGTAAAATTGAAAAAGTTGAATGGGGAAGATTTGAAACAGTTCATAATTTACAGTGGAATTTAGTAGTGGTTCATTGGGATTTAAGACCTAATATAAACCGTGTATTCTTAAATACTTCCCTAAAGGGATTTTCGGGAATATCATTGATGGATGCCATCTTCGGCAATGGGAACACAAACCCTATTAAGGGGGAAAGTGTATTTAGAATATTTCATAAGGTAGATAGGTTAGCACTTTATAATGTAGGAACAAGAAAAGCTATTGGTCAAGATATTACATTTCAGTCATATGTTGGAAAACTTGTTCAAGATGGCATAAAAGGATTAGAACAAGGTACATTGATTAAAAACAACTTCTTTGGAGTTGGCTATAAAGAAGGAGAGAAAGTATCATTAGGTTGTTCTGTAAAAGGAAAAATATGGTCATATCAAAGAGGTAATTTAGATGAGCTAACAAAATGGTGTAGAGATATAGGGGAAATAATCTCAGACAATTCAATTGACCCTAATGTTGTGCTGCAACATACTTTAGCAATAAAGAAATTACAGCAAAGGCCTAATGTGATGCCAATTTTGATTGATTGGAATCCTGAAATGTACAAGAACAAAGAAAGCCGATACTCTTTATCCATTAATGGTTCAAACTATGATTTTGCATTTGTAGAGTTAAACTTGTTGAATCCGAGTGCTGACATTAATCAGGGCTTAAAGTTCGTTATTGAGGCAGAGAATGAATCTGTTCAATTCGAAATTGAAATAGGTCTCAGCCAAGTAACGAACGAACCATATTGCAAAGTCAATCAAATAACAAATCAAATCTGTACAATACAATATGGGAATAAGAATGAAAGTTTATTGAGTTTTTTCCAAGACACCACGCCAACAATTTGGTTCGCTGATGGCTCACAGTTATTTGGAAATCTTTATGTCAAACTTAAAATTCAGCCCGATATTATTTCTGATGAATTAATTATTGCAGACAATTGGACAGGTGTAAATATTAGAAAAGAATCTCAAGATATAGCACCATATATTCAAGATTCAATTCAGTATTACTTTATTGAAAAAATAAAAAACGATTTTCAAATCATTTATGATGATGATGGCAAAGGAGAAATTGCTGACATTATTGGAATTAATGATTCAGATACAATGATTGATATTCATCTGTACCATCTCAAATATGCTAAAAATGGTAATGTAAGCAATGACATTGACAACTTCTATCAAGTTTGTGGTCAAGCAGAAAAATCATTAAAGTGGAAACACAAAGATGGCAGAGAATTTTTTAATCATTTATTTAAGCGTAAAACAAAGAAACTTGAAGGCAATAGTTGCAGTAGAATCATAAAAGGAACAGAAGATGATTTAGAGAACTTTTTAAACCAAGCTAAATGGTCAAAGGCAATGCGTTTTCATATTTACATTGTTCAGCCATCATTAAGTAAGGCAAATCCGTCAAATGACATTTTATTATTATTAGGTAATGTTCAGCATTATCTTGCCACGGTTGGAAACATAGAATTGAAAATATATTCAAGCCCATAATACGATTTTAACAAAATGAAGACTAAACAAAAAAGAGAATAACAGCAGCTGCCAATATCATGCATAAAATTCTGAGGGGCTTAGTAGTTACGTGAACCTCTCTGTCCCGTATCAAATTTTGTAACGGAAGACAGTAACGACTCCCGCAATCCCCCAAAATTTCATACAAGTGGGCGTTGTATGCAAGTGTAAAATAAAAAAACTACTAACTATCTTAAAAAATGGACAAAATTGAAGGATTAACAAAAATAATAAACCAAGAAGAAATTTATAGCATAAGAGTGGAATACGAATCCAAAGATTTAGATAAAGATGTACCATACATAAGCATAAGAAGTTTTGACCATTATGGGAAAGAGCCAATTCATGATATTATCGACCTAATTAATGTAACAGAGAAATATATAGATTTAAATCCTTCTTGCTATTTTAATATCCTTTCAGAAGTCATTCAGAAGAGAGAAATTAATAAAGATATCTATATACGAAATTTCAATTTTTTCAATATATTTATTCTTGAAAGTCAAAACATCAAGAGCAGCATCACCATATCAGACACATTTTTCAAAGACAATGTAATGTTTACGAAATCGGTGTTTAATGAAATAATAAAGTTAGAGAGGTGTGTGTTTGAAAAACATGTTTCATTTCAATCTGCATTTTTTAGAAATGGCTTTGATTTTAAGAATGTTAACTTTAATTACATTTGCTCATTTAATCAGTTAAACAACAAAGAATCTGAACCTTGCAGCAGTATTAGCCTTAGTAGTTTTAATCTTAGGAATATAGAATTCAAAGACCGTGTCTTTTTCAACGACGCTAAATTTCGTAAAGCTCTGTATTTAAAAAATTGCAAATTTCATGAAAAAGTCCAGTTTCATTCAGTTAATTTTTTGAACACAGCAAATTTCGACAATACTACATTTTATAATCTAGTGGATTTCTATTACGCTGAATTTAATTCCCCTCAAATATTTCATCTAACAGATTTTCTAGATAGAGCTATTTTTTCAAATACGGTTTTCCATAACCAACTATCATTTATTCATTGCAAAACTCAAACAGATTCATTTATAAATTTCGAGTCAGCTGAATTTAAGCAATCCTTGGATATTTCAAGAGCAAATTTTAATTGTGAAACAAATTTCTGGAACATAAAAATTGAAAAGAAATCAATTATTCCAAACCAATTTAATGTTTATAACACAGATGGTTTAGAAGATATTTCAAATGATCTTATCTCTAAAAAAGCATTGCAAAAACTAAGAGAATCTTATCGAATAATTAAGAATTCACTAAGAAAATCTGGAAATGAAATAAATGCATTGAAATTTAAAAGCTATGAAATGATAGTCTTTGAACGAGAATTAAGATTATGGGATAAGGGAAAGACAATTTTATTTTTTAGTAAATGGTCAAATCATCATGGCTTAAATTGGGGAAGAGGATTCCTATTTACCGTTTTTTCAGCGTGTGTGTTTTTATATATCTTTTTAATAATCCCCAATAACGGATTAGAATGGTCATGTACCAGACAAGCAAGGTTAGAAACTTTAAGTGCATTTGTTCAATTTTTAAACTTAACTGAATGGAATCCAATACTATGGGGCAAAGACATCAACTCATATAATTATGGGTATTTGGTTCTATTCTGTAGCAGGATTTTTATCAGTTATGGCTATTATCAAACAATATCCGCATTTAGGAGATATGGTAGAAACTAACAATAAAAAAACACCTGCATACAACATTTAGCCACCAATCAAGCGTTGCTTGCACACGCTTGATATTGGAGGCTATTATTGAACTAAACAATCTTCAGGATGCCTCGCAATAAAAAACTATATTACAATGATTTAACTATAGTGTTTTCAATCGGTTTCCGGGAAGGTATTTAATGTGTAACCGGCATTAAATATATCATTTTCGGCAATCTAGGATGTATTAAAATCGGCAAATAAGGATGCATAGATAAAATATCCGAAATAGCCAGTGTCTAAAAAATAGCTCAAAAAGCGGAGCATTGGCGGGTGATGTTTTTACGATATTGAAATGATGATTATATTTGAAGAAAGGTTGCCTTGGGGTGGCCTTTTATCATTTAAAAATGAGTTATTGGTAAAAAATGTTAATTTTCATTGGAAAAAGAAAACAAAAAAGTTAGTTTTACGGGGAACTAAAAAACTTTAAAACAATAAAACAAATTGACGGCCCAACCCCACATAAGGATTAAAGAAAATTTGAGCTTCCTCTCCTCAACCGGATGGGGAATGATTGATAAGGAATTTAAAGGTGTACAAAGCATTCGGAATTTGGATGTTTTGTGCACCTTTTGTTTTGATAAAAGGAATATGGTCTCACGTTGAGGCATGGGTATGGAATCGTTTAGCGTTCATTAAAAAGATGGTGCAGTTACCAAATAAAGTAACTATGATAATTGAAAATATATAAAAATGGCAGGAGAAATTTCATTAATTTCAGGCGAACATGGGGCATTAATTTTGAGGATTGGGAAATTGACAAAGAGGGCTTTTTGCACCTTAACTTTTTGAATAAAGAGATCGAGTTAAAAATACTTATATTGTGTAAGCCTACAGCCTGAAACAAACTTAGCACCTTGGAAGCACCGGCCGACCGCATACAATCGAACAGTTGCTTTTAAACAAACAGGTAATGCAGAATTGCAGAAGCACTAAAAAAACAATAAATCAATGAGTGAAATATTAAAAGAGAAACATTTTAATCCTAAAGCACATATATTAACATTGCTAGGAGAAGAATTAATTAAAAGCCCAGTAATGGCAATTTATGAGTTGGTCAAAAATTCATATGATGCTGATGCAACAAAGGTTGATGTGTTTTTTCGAGATATTGATGATTTAGAAAAAGGAGCCATAATTATTGAAGATGACGGATTAGGAATGACAACTGATATCGTAGAAAATGTTTGGCTTGAACCTGGGACAGACAATAGAAAACCTTATAATATTGAAACTGGTAAAAGACAAGTTATTAAGTCTCCTGTTTTTAAAAGGGTACCTATGGGTGAAAAAGGGGTAGGTCGATTTGCTGTTCATAAATTAGCTCAAAAAATACTTTTAATCTCTCGTCCCAAGATAATCACTATAAATGAAAATACAGGAGAAATTGAATCGCAAACAATAGCAAATTATGAAGTGGAGCTTTTTATCAATTGGAAAGATTTCAGCCAATCTATAAATTTATCAGAAATTCCAATTAGATGGAAAATCAAGAAAGATGAAAAGGGATTTAGATTCAAAAATAATAGTGGTACATATATTAGACTTAGTGGACTAAAAGAAAACTGGACTAGACGAATGGCAAGGGGATTGAAGAGAAATACATTATCAATGTTATCCCCAAAAAACGATGAAACAAAGTTCAGAATTAATTTAGATTTCGGAAATAACTGGTTAGAAGGTTTTCCTGATTCGAAAAAGGTATTAGAAATAGCACCCTATAAATATACAGCACTTTTAGATGATGAATTTAATTTAACGGTCGATTATAAATTTTCTCTTGAACTTAATCCTGAATTTGGTGAAAGAACGATTAATAGTGCCGCTCAAAATATAAAGGGTTTATTAAGACCTAAACTCCGAGAAAAGCTAGAAGATGATTTAATTGATAGCAATGAAGTTGAACAGACACTAAATGAACTGGTTAATAAAAATAATCCGTTTGGTAATATTCTCATTGAAGTTTACTCTTTTGATTTAGATTCAGATACGTTGAAAAATTACACTTACGATGCAAAAACTGTAAAGGAGGTGCTAAAAATGCATTCAGGTGTAAAAGTATTTAAAGATGAAATGAGGGTGTTTAATTATGGAGACCCAGGAGATGATTGGTTAGAGCTTGATATTAGAAGGGTTCAAAATAAACAATGGTTTTCAAACAATCAGATAATTGGTTACATTTACTTAGACTCAGAAAATTCTACAGAACTTATTGAAAAAACAAACAGGGAAGGTTTCATTGATAATGAGCAATTTAAGTTGTTTTATGAGATAGTTGTAACAATTTTAACAGATTTCAGAAATGAACGACTAACTGATAGAAATAAATGGTTATCAAATATAAAACCTGTTTCTAAATCGTATTCAAATCCCAATCAAATTAGCTTGTTTAAAGAATTAATAGATTCAACGAATTTTTCCGAAGAGGACCAGAAGAAGAAGTTAAAGGATGAAGCTGATAAAATTGAAAAAGACTTTGAAGATAAAAAAAATACGTTATTAATTCCTGCAGGAGTTGGAATGACTGCTTCTGTTGCGCTCCATGAACTAGAGAAGCTTGTGCCTCGTATGAAAGAAGTCATAAATAGCAAACCTTTTAAGGTTAATATAGCTAATGAACAAGTTGAAGAAATGCATGATTATCTGAATGGAATTCTGTCAGTACTTCGAAAAGGAGGAATCTCTAAAATATCAGTCCATGATTCAATAAATAAAGCTATTAGTAATTATCGGACGAAGTTTGAAACTAGGGGGCTGCATTTTAATTTGGATTATAGTGGTAAGGTAAATAAGATCAACTGTGATAAAAGATACTTTATAACGATGATTATGAATATCTTAGACAATAGCATGCATTGGTTAGATACCATATACAAAGATAATAAAGGTGTATATATAAAAACAATGCACGATGATTTCCCATCAATTATAATCGCAGATAATGGCCCAGGTTTTAAGGATGACATAACTGATATTGTTAGACCTTTCTTTTCGAGAAAAGAGGATGGTATCGGTATTGGGTTATATTTAGTAGATACCATTATGCTAAAGTATGGTAAGCTTAACATTATTGAAGTAGAGGAAGATTTCATGTATTATGACATCCCTAGTGATTATCGGGGTGCAGCATTAAAACTAACATTTAATAAAAATCAATAAAATGCTTTCATTAGAACCCAACATCTTTTTTGTCGATGATAAGAGAAATGAAGTTGAAGAAATAGTTGAAATCTATCGAAATCAAGGATACGGCGTTAAATTTTTTAATGCTGATCTCACTTTTGGAGATGATGTTCCAAGGCCCAATACCTATAAAGATGCCATATTGGTTTTTTTAGATATATATTATACTCCGGACCGGATACTTGATGAGGAAAAATGTTCCGAATGGATTAATGGCATTGTCAATCAAAATTCCTTTTTTATTCTTGTTATTTGGTCGCAGGATACAGATGAAGCAGGTAAGGTAATAAATAAGATAATGGAAAATAACAGATTCCCTTTCGTAACAATTATAAAACAGAAGTCTGACTATCAGGATGGAGAAAATCATTGGGACTTTAAAAAATTACATGCTGACATACAATATAAGCTTGATGAAAGACCAGAATTAATTGAGTTGGCCTCTTGGAAACGGAGTATAAAAGAAGCATCTAATCTTATAATTGGTCATCTTGCGAAGAACGAAAATCCAGATGATTTTACAAAGCGATTGCAAAAAATAATTTTAGGACATGGTGGTAGAAGTATGATATCTGAAAAAGAATTGACTGGGAAGCAAGAAGTACTTTTCGATGCTTTAGATAGTGTATTAATTTCAAACTCAAAGAATACAAGACCAAATATAGAAATAATTAAGAAAAATATAGATGCATTATACAAAATAGAAGAAGGCTTGAATAGTGAAATTGACTCAAAATTAAATAGTTGGTTTCATTTTAAGTTTCATCCTCAACCAATTGACCAAAGTAAAATAACACCAGGTTTAATAAGTAAAATTCTCTCAGAAGATGTAGTTAAAGAATATGGACTGTTAGATGATAAGAATGTTAAAGAATTCTTGAAAGTTCAAATTGAGAACCAACAAACTAAGATTGAAGATATTTGTTTGCTTTTAACTCGGCCATGTGATATTGCTCAGAATAAATTTGGTAAAAATTTAAAGTTGCTTAGCGGCGTTAAAATCAGCAATCCTGTGAGGAAGGATAATGCCCGTAAAGAGTTTAAAACTGGACATAAATATGATTCCATTAAGTTATATGATCATTTATGTTTTGCAGAAGAAGACAATGACGTTGCATTATTATTCGATTACAGATATTCTTTTTCCATATCTAAAGAAAAATTTATTAATGATTTTGACAAGGTAAATACTTTCAATAAAGATTTGCTATCGGAAATCCAAGTTGAATATTCAGCTTATTCTAGCAGGTTAGGAATCACACAAATTATATAATGCTAACCCGCACAGCCAAATACAATTACAATTTGCAGGATCCAACACATAATACAAAACAGCAACAGAGTTCGTCCAAACTCCAATCCTGCAAAGGAGTAGTAGTCTTTAAGACCACCTTAGGCCTGGAAAGCACCCGACAAGTAGCTATTTGAAAGCACACGATTTCAATCGCACTTATAATCATGGCAGATACCCACAATAAAGAAACAAGAAGCTATAACATGTCAATGATTAAAGGGAAAGATACTAATCCGGAAATCGTTGTACGAAAATTTCTACACAAAAATGGATTCCGATATCGTTTAAATGATAAAAATCTACCCGGAAAACCAGACATTGTTCTTCCCAAATATAAAACTGTAATTTTTGTTAATGGTTGTTTCTGGCATGGGCATGAGAACTGTAAATATTTTGTTGTTCCAAAGACAAAAACTGAATGGTGGTTAGAGAAAATAAATAAAACCAGAGCCCGGGATAAGCTGAAAATAAATGAGCTGAAAGATTTGGGTTGGCGTATAAAAGTGATTTGGGAATGTGAATTAAAATCTGATAAAAGGGACAATGTTTTTAATGATTTAATTGTATTTTTGAAAGAAAATAAGCACAGATGAATTTTATAGATTTATTTTCAGGAGCCGGGGGCTTGTCGGAAGGATTTATTCGGGCAGGATTTAAGCCTGTTGCTCACGTGGAAATAGACAAAGCAGCTTGTAACACTATGATTACAAGAGCTGCATACCACTATTTAAAAAGGACAGGTAATTTCAATTCCTATCTGGATTATATTCAAAATAAAATTACTCGTACAGAATTATATTCTTTAATTCCTAATAAGGAAAGAGAATCTGTAATTAACCTATCAATCGGGGATGAAAACAATGAAATAATATTTGACAAGATTGATTCTCTTAAAGGAGATAAATCAATTGACTTTATAATCGGGGGACCACCGTGTCAGGCATATTCGATTGTTGGCAGATCCAGAGATGGAAACAGAATGCAGGGTGATTCAAGAAATTACCTTTTCAGAGAATATGCTAAATTTCTGGAATATTATCAACCAAGGTATTTTGTCTTTGAAAATGTAATTGGTCTAAAATCAGCAAAAACAAAAAATGGTGACTCCTATCTTGAAATGATGCGTGAATTATTTCTGGAAAAAGGTTATTATACCGAATATAAAATTTTAGAAGCGAAGGATTTCGGTGTTCTGCAAAACCGAAAGAGAATTATTCTAATTGGGAAGAAAAATGGTAAAGAAGGCTTCTATCCTAAATTTGAAAAAGTCCAGTCCGGCGTAACTGTTTCTGAGATATTTAAGGATTTACCTTCATTGCGAGCCGGAGCCGGCGAATACTACAAGACAAATTACAAACCTTACAACGGGACGTATTTGTTTGAAAGTCATATCCGAAACGGATTGGATTTTACCACTCAGCATATTTCCAGGCCAAATACGGAACAAGACAAGGGGATTTACAAACTGGCAGTCGAAAAATGGGAGGATGGTCAACAACGATTAAATTACAACGATATTCCTTTACATTGGCAAACTCATAAAAATACAAAGTCCTTTGTTGACAGATTTAAAGTAGTAGCAGCAGATTTACCATATTCCCAGACTGTGGTAGCCCATATTTGTAAAGACGGACACTATTATATTCATCCGGATAAAAGTCAAAACCGCTCGTTAACACCAAGAGAGGCAGCAAGACTTCAAACCTTTCCTGATGATTTCTTTTTTGAAGGTATCTCTGAAAAACCAAGCAGGACTGCTGCATACAAACAAATTGGGAATGCCGTACCTCCGCTTATGGCAGAAAAGATAGCTAATAAGCTTAAAGAAATATATGAATAATCTGAATAATTATATTTCCGAAGAAACACCACCTAAAGCCAGTGCCATGATCAATACGTTTAGGGCATTTGGTTATAATTTACAAACCGCAATTGCTGATATTATTGACAATAGTATTTCAGCTGAAGCGGGAAACATATGGGTAAATTATGAATGGAAAGGCGCTGAATCATGGGTTTCCATAATTGACGATGGTGTCGGAATGGATAGTAACACTTTAGTTTCTGCCATGACTCCCGGATGTAAAGACCCTAATGATGAGAGAGAAATAACTGACCTCGGAAGATTTGGTCTGGGGTTAAAAACTTCATCTTTTTCTCAATGTAAAACACTTACGGTTGCAACTAAAAGGGCAGATTCTAAAATTTTAAAGCGCTGCTGGGATTTAGACTTTGTAAACAAAACAGAGAAATGGTCATTACTTGATTATATCTCTGATGAAAGTCACATTGAAAAGCTGGATGAATTAGATAGCGGATCAATCGTTTTGTGGGAACATCTCGATAGACTTGTGGGGATTTCACATATTGAAAACGAGGCAGCCAGGAAAGTTTTCTTGTCAGAATTTTCTTCTGTTGAGGAACACCTTAGTCTTGTTTTTCACAGATACCTTGAAAAAAAGAAAATTAAAATCTGGATTAATGGTTTAGAAATAAAGCCGTGGGATCCTTTCATGAAAGATTCGGAAGGTGGGCAATTGATTTGTAATGAATTTCTTGACAATTCGAACGTTCATGTTAAATGCTACGTATTGCCTCATATTTCAAAAATAAAAAAAGACAAAAGAGAATCAGCAAAAACTGAAAAGTGGTATGGATTGCAAGGCTTTTATATTTATCGAAATGAAAGGTTATTGTTATATGCTGATTGGTTGGGTTTATTCAGTAAAAATGAGCATTACAAAAATGCACGTATTTTAATTGATATTTCAAATCAGTTAGACCATGACTGGAAAATTGATATTAAAAAAGCAACAGCATCCCCACCGGTAAATGTTAGAAAGGACCTGGTCAGACTGGGGAAAATGACCAGGCTGGCTGCAGGAGGCGTTTACCGTTTCAGGGGAAACCAGGTAATGCTTGATGATTCAATAAAAAGCTTTGATTTTCAACCTGTATGGAAAGCTACAAAAAAAAGGGATGGGGCTTTCGAATATTTCATTAATGAAGAACATCCGGTTCTTAATAAAATCATGAATAATGAAGTTGTTGAAAAGAAAGATATTAAAACAATTTTAAAGCTAATTGGAGAAACGACTCCTGTTGAAGCAATAATTCAGAACTATAGCGAAAATCCCGAAAGTGCAGAACTTAGAAGTGAACAAAGGGAACTGGAAAATGGGACTATTCAATTAGCAAAGTTGATGTTTAAATCCTTGCAGAAATCAGGCCTTTCAAATGAAATAGCAATAAAACAAATCCTCCGAATAGAACCTTTTAATGAATATCCACAAATCATTGAATATCTAAATTAATTATGAGTGAATTTTCAAGTGCAAGGAATATAGCCCACGTATTATTACAACAATACAAAAGAAAGGAAGTTACTTACGAAATCATTGCAACGGAAGTTAACAATCTTTCGTTAATGCCGGATTTCAAGAGTATTAATAAGGATGAATTAATAGAACAACTGGAGGCCGACTTTGAAGTTCACTCTAAAGAAGCGACATTATTAGTTGCCGAAGATGTTAAACCCTGGCTATATGATGAAAAAGTAAATATTAAGCCTGATTTATGGACCAGATATAAAATCTACATGAATCAGGAGAATGCTTCTTTTCCAATTGATACATTAGATGATATAACAGATAAAATACTGGATAAATGTGTTAATCCCAAAACCAAAGGACGTTGGGACAGACGTGGAATGGTTGTGGGAAATGTCCAGTCAGGAAAAACGGCGAACTATACCGGTCTTATAAATAAAGCAACTGATGCAGGGTACAAACTGATTATCGTTATAGCTGGTATTCATAATACGCTCAGAGGACAAACCCAGGGAAGAATTGACAATGGCTTTATCGGTCGTGATAGTTCTGATTTCATAAAACGGCAACGGAATAATAAAACAGGTGTTGGCCATATAAGTGCAGACACGGAAATCTATTCATTTACCAATGCAGATCCGGATGGAGATTTCAAAAAAAGTATTGCGACACGAATTAATGTTCCTATTGGAGGTCAAAGTCCCACTGTTTTAGTAATAAAGAAAAACAAAAGCATCCTTGAAAATTTAATTCTCTGGCTACTTGGATTTACAAATAAAGACGATAAAGGGGAATCTAAAATATTTAATGTTCCCCTGCTTTTAATTGATGATGAAGCTGATAATGCTTCAGTTAATTCAGGTACTGAACTTGATGTAAAAACCATAAACAGATTAATCAGGACTTTATTAAACCTATTTAACCAGAATACATTCATTGGATATACGGCTACACCTTATGCGAATATTTTTATTCCTTCCTCGTGGAGTGAGGATTTAGAGACTATAGTAAAGGATGTTAAGCTAAAAGTTGGTGAAGACTTATTTCCACGAGACTTTATTGTTAATATCCCACCTCCATCAAATTATATTGGCGCAACTCAGGTTTTCGGTTTTGAAAACGAAGATACAGGAGAAGTATATGAAGGACTGGATATTATAAGATTCGCTGAAGACCAGGAACCATATTTCCCCAAAAGACTAAACAAAACAAACAGAGATGAACTTCCTGATGATGTGCCAGCCAGCCTGAAAGAAGCTGTAAAGTCCTTTATTTTAACTTGTGCAGTCAGGCGTTTAAGAGGGCAGCAGTATAAACACAATTCCATGTTGGTTCATGTCGCTTTATATGTTGCATGGATTGACCGCGTTTCCTGGTTATTAAATGAAATATTAAGAGATTATATCCGGCAGATTCGTTCCGGACAAGGAAACTTATTGAATGAATTGCAAGAGCTGTTTGAGAATGACTTTGAACCAACGACCAATTCTGTTATACAAAAGATAGCTTACAGAGATCCAAAAATCAAAGCACATTCATGGAATGAGGTCAGGGCAGTTCTGGTTGAAGCTGCAACGAAAATAGAAGTAAGAGCAGTCCATGGAACGAAAAACACACGTCAACTTGAATATCATAAAATAGAAGACATAAAATATGATGATTATGAAAATGGATTGTCAGTAATTGCCGTTGGAGGTAACAGGCTCGCCCGGGGCATTACTCTGGAAGGCTTATCGGTGAGTTATTACCTGAGAACAACGAGGCTTTATGATTCCCTCATGCAAATGGGGCGATGGTTTGGTTACAGACCAGGCTATGTTGATTTATGCCGTTTATATACCACAGAGCAGTTAGTGAATTGGTACAGACATATTACATTGGCTACCGAAGAGATGCGTGCAGATTTTGATGTCATGTCAGCTCAAAATAAAAGACCTGTTGATTATAGATTGAAAGTACGAACACATCCTGGATTATTAAGTATTACGGGTGCGGGGAAAATGCGGGAACATGAGAAAATACAAATAGGTTTTTCTGGAAAAATCAAACAGACCTATCAGTTGATTAAAAGGCATGATGTTGTCAGAGCCAACTTTAAAGGTTTCGAAAATCTTCTTCATAGAATGGATAACCCAACTATTCGAAGAACAAAAAAAGCTAATAAGATCAACGGCATAATCTGGGAAAATGTATCGTCAGAATTAATTACAGATTTCATTGCCGGGTTCAACTCCGATTTACCGGATATCAGACCAGAAGTTTTAACAAATTATATAAATAAGCAAACCGAACATGATTCCCTCAAATACTGGACTGTTGCTGTAATCCTTAGCTCAGAATCCACACAGACTTTTGAATTTGAGTGTAAAAATGAGATAATCGAAGGAGGTTTACCAGAAAGGAATAGTGTTCCACCAAATAGTAAGGATTATTTCACCCTGCCAAAAAACAATATTCTGGATAGAAAAGACAGGCGGCTGGATTTAGACATTTCCGCACAAAATCCCAAAGAAAAAGAAATAAAAGAGGTTCGGGCCAAATCAGGAAAATCATTGTTAGTTATCTATCCTTTAAACTGGGAAAATGATAACAGCTTGGAACAGGGTATTCCATTAATTGGCTGGGGTATTGTTTTTCCAGAAATAAAAAATGAAGAAAAAGTTGAATTTGCTGCTCGTCCCCTTATTCCAGATTTCGAGGATGGACAAACAGATGATGATAATGACATAGAAAATGGAGGTAACTAATCTCAAAGAAATATGGAGTAGTCAAATTATAAACTCAGGTACAGGGGTTGTAAAAGAGAGAATTGATAATTTAAACCATTTCAATTGCTATTTAGGAACAATTCTAGCTTCAAAAGCCAAATTCTTTTCAGTTGAACTACCTGAAGGAGCTATTGTAAAACAGAGTTACCTGAAAAGGTTTACTGGTGTTGAAATACAGGTTTTACCCTCAAATGAATTGATATTAATCCTGCAGGAAAATGAACTTTCTGACATTTTCGTAATGTTCATTGATGATATTATTAGGTCGATTTCAACGGTTTATAATATCGATGATGCATTACTAAGGATTTCGCAAAGAGTTTTATACTGGAAGAGATTATTTGGTAAATTTTCCGGAGAAATGCTCACTCCTCAACAACAAAGAGGACTGTATGGTGAATTATTGATTCTGGAATTTCTACTTAAAGAAACTAAAAAGCATACGAAAGTTATTGAATCCTGGCAGGCTCCCGCAGGAACTAATCAGGATTTCTACTTTGGAGCTTCAGCTATTGAAGTTAAAACCTCTAAATTAAATAACCCTGCAATTAAAATTTCAAATGAATATCAATTAGATTCTTCTTTATTTAATAACCTTTTCATTGCTTTTATCCGGCTTGCAGAGTTACCCAGTGGTGCAGATACCTTAACTAATAAAATCAATGAGGTTAGAGATATTTTAAAATCAGATCCTCTGTTAATTAATGAATTCAACCTGAAGTTATCTTTTTTAGGGCTTAACCCAGAGATAGAAAATGAATACAATAAGACATCATACAATATAAGAAAGGTTACCTATTTACAGGTTTCAGATAAATTTCCCAAAATCATTTCGTCAATGGTAGACAAGGCAATCTCGCATATCAGCTACGAAATATCCCCCAACGACTGCGTTGAATTTGAGATTACTTCTGAAACCGTTATTAAAGAAATCTTAAATGCAGAATAAAAACATTGATTTTGAACTAGATACATTTATTCAAAACTTGTATCATGAGGTACAGTCATTGGTTTATGCCGATGAAAATGGTGATTCAAAAGAAAACAAATTTACAGAGTATGTTATGGAAACTCTTGCTGATGCAGGAGAAACAGACGGTATTAGGCTTTGTAGTTACATCAAGGAGAATAGAAATGAAAATATTCAATACAAAATTAATGGTTATGCAATTGAAGAAGGATATGAGAATATAGATATTTTTATTTCTTCCTACCGGGATACGAATGAACTTTACCGCCTGGGCAAGTCTGACTTTGAAAAACTTCAAAAATGGTCAACCGGCTTTGTAAATGCAGCATTAAAAGGCTATTTAGAAGACATTGAACCATCAACAGAAGCTTACGGATTAGCTACAATATTACATAAGTACCGAAAGGATATTATTCGGATTAATGTTTTTATTCTTTCAAATGGAGATATTCCACATGAGCCACCAAATAATTTTAAATTAAAGAGTCTTGAAGATATTCTTGTTGCATTTAAAGTATGGGATATAGAAAGGTTACACCGATTATCTCAGTCCAGAGGCAATAGAGAGCCCATCGAAATAGATTTTGAAGAATTGATGGGTGAAGTTATACCCTGTCTGGAAATGCCTTCTCAAAATGAATTATACGAATGTTACCTTGCAATTGTACCTGGAAGTATTCTAGCGAATCTTTACAGGAATTATGGGACAAGGTTGCTTGAAAGTAACGTTAGAGCATTTTTACAGCAAACAGGAAAAGTAAACAGGGGAATTCGCGATACAATAAGGTTTAATCCCCATATGTTTTTACCATATAACAATGGACTGGCAACAACAGCCCAGGAAGTAAAAACAAAGCTGAATAATGATGGTCAAAAAGTAATAACAGCAATTAAGGATTTTCAGATAGTAAACGGAGGACAGACTACAGCGTCATTATTTCATACAGCCAAAAACTATAAGGAAGCTAACATATCAGATGTTTTTGTCCAAATGAAATTGACTGTTATCAAGGATGAGGAAAAGAAGGATGAAACTGTTCCTTTTATTTCCCGGTTTGCAAACAGCCAAAACAAAGTATCCGAACTGGATTTAACTTCCAATAGTCCATTCCTGCAACGCCTGGAAGAACTGTCAAGGACAACTTATGCAGTTGATTCAGAGGACAGAAATAAACAAACTATATGGTTTTTTGAACGTGTAAAAGGACAATATAAGGAAGCCCTAAACAAAGAACCAACAAAAAGTAAGGAAAATGCATTTAAGTTGAAATTCCCTAAAAATCAGGTAATAATAAAGTCAGACGTGGCTAAGTATATGAATTTATGGCATGTAAAACCATATCATGTAGCCAAAGGTTCCCAGAAAAACTACACTGCCTTTATGCGTGATATTGATGCGGAATTTTCTAAAAAGAAACCCGGGAGAGTATATTGGGAAGATATTGTTGCTAATGCATTATTATTCAAGGCCACAGATAAGCTTTTTGGTCGAAAGAATCAAAATCCTATAGGGGACACAAATATAAAAGCTCCCACAGTAGCTTATACCTTATCTTACTTCCATCACATTACCAGGAATAAGTTAAACCTTGGTCTGATATGGAATAATCAGGTAATAGAAGAAGATTTACAGGCTGAACTAAAGAAACTTCTGATATTCGTGTATGATTTTCTCACGAATCTTGATGTTGCCTTGATTAGTGAAGCTGCCAAGAGCGAGAAGGTATGGGAAAAGCTGAAAGAAAAAAAAGCTGAAAACACTGATTTTGATGTAATTAAAAAACACTTAATAACAGAAGAAGAATTCAAATTAAGATATGATTCAAAATCGGATGAAGTCGCAGAAACAGAAAAATATAACACCTTAGAAGAAATCACATCCCTTGGTATGAAGTTTTGGGATGGATTATGCTTATATATGATTCGTACAGACTGTCTTACACAGGTAGAACAAAATTATGTATCAGTGATTAGAGGCAAATTAAAGAAAAATGGAAATTTTACTGATTCAGAAATAAAAAGAGGGGGTAGAATTATTTCCAAATTAAAAGAGCTTCAGTTAGATTTTGCAGATATTAGTTCAATCAGTAAATTGTCGGATTCAGAAACTTTCGATCCTTTAGTCATTTATAATAGATTAAAACTAATTGATAAAGAAACCTGGAAGAAAGTCATCGACATTGGAGAACAAACAGGCAAACTGTCTTTTAATGAGATTAGTGTTATTAAAACTGTCATATCAAAGGTTAAAACACAGGAAAACATTGATTTGAAAAGACTGGAAATTGTAAATAATGCATTGGATAAAATTAAAAAATTTGGAGTTAATATATAGATAAGCACCCTGGAAATTCCCCAATTTCAAAGCAATGGAGCAACAACCAACCCCGATAATAGAAATAATTGAGCTCATTTTGCTAATGGGCTCAATTACTTATTTCCTTGGGGCAGGTTTTCAGGTTTATATTCTGCGTAGAAACAGAACATCATTTTTAAAAAGTCTGGCGGTTATTCTAGTGACCCGGTGTTTGACAATAACGGCCTCATTTTTTATCTGGAGTTTCTGGAATTTTCCTTTCGATATAATGTTTTTCTTTGTTTTTCTGCCGGCTCTTTTGCCTGAGGTGATATTGAGCCCGTTAATGTTGAAATTGTTTGGGGTAAGGTTATCTTGAGTAGCACCTTTTTAATTCACAGGGATTCCCATTAAAACTGATCCTTTGAACCACAATAAATTCCTGAAGGAACCTGGATTGCCATTAAAATTAGTGCGACTTTCTGTATTCAGCGAAGGTTTTATTGGGCATTTTACTGCCTCTGGTAATCACATTATTGATGAAAATATCACATTCTTTTTCAGTAAGCAGTCCGGTCTCAAAAGCAGCCTCAATGAAATCCATAGTTGTCAGATAAGCAATTTCATTCTCTTCGCAATATTGTTTAATGTCTTTTAAATTACTACTGGCTAACACATCGCGATGAAATTTGCAATATGCCATACAGGCACTCTCTCCGGGACCAAATTTTTTCTTCAAACGAGCATATTCCATGATGACTTCCATATCAGATGAAAAATCCAGTTCCTTGAGGAGAGACATCTTTAATAAGTTTTCAATTTCCATTCGAAGTGGTCCTTTGAAAACCTCCAGAAATACATCCTTTACTATGTATAGTTGATTTGAAAATATTTGGGTCAGTAAGAATAGCCGTTCGCCTTTGGAAAAATGTATGATAACATCCGCATCAACGATTATTTTTTTCTTTTTATCAATTGATTTCATCGGCATTGGTGTTTGTTAAGGCATCAAAGCCGATGCTATTCATCAATTCCAAATAATGTCCCTCAGAGATTTTTTCTTTATCAAAAAGCCTCTTTGCTAAAGACCCAAAATCTCCAATAACAACATCTTTATTGCCTGGTCGATAAAGAGAGTCGTCATATCCATATTTTCTGGCAGATAGGATAATATCTGATTTAAAGTTATTGATTGTACTGGAAGAAATTAATCCCAGTTCTTTAAACCTTACCAGTAGTGCATTTCGTGAACAGCTGAAATAGTGTTCTACCTTTAAGATAGTTTCAAGTGAGATTTTGTCCTTCCCTAATTCGTGATCAGGTATTAAACTAATTATGCCCTCTTTAGGCATTAGCAAGTGTGCTGCAAATAAATCTGCCTGATATTCTGTGGAATCTTTCCTGTTGAACGTGCCGGCAGAACAGTGATGTGGGGTAAAGTTTTCCTGAATGAAAAGATGGTATAACTCATGGCTGATAGAAAAATGCTGTCTTCCCAGTGAATGGTTGGAATTAATAAGCATAAAACGAGCGTTTTCCACTTTTACAGCCATGCCGGAGAAGTTTTCGGAAAGAGGCTTAAAGAGTGTAATCACATTTAGCTTTAATAAAAGACTCTTTAATCTGATTGGGTCGAAGTTTGCAAATCCGTATTTTGCCCTGAATTCGGACGCTTCTTTCTCGATTTTATAGTGCATTTTCTAAACGCTCCATTTTTAAGTAATTCAGAACGATTTTTTTAAACGAGGCGATGTGTTCCAAATCCGACTCTGTGTTTTTACTTCTAAAAGCAAAAGCCAGGTTCAGATCTTGCATCTCTGGATTTTCTTCCAACAGATCAGACAATTCAACCCCAAATAAATCAGCTAATTTATTAAGCTCTGTTACGGAAATATCTCTTTCGCCTCTTTCATAATGAGATATTTGTACACGGGAAACACCCAGGTATGAAGCCAGATTGTCCTGAGTAAGGCCTTGTATATTACGTAAATTAGCAATATTTTTACCTATGGTTGCTTTCATGGTTTTAGTTTGTTGATGTGTTACAAAATAACGATTGATTTAATTAATACGCAATAATGTAACAAAGGTTTGATTGAATTTGTTCTCTATTTAGAATTTGTAAGCATAAAGCATTCTTTTTTTGCTGCATTCTTTGAGGATCTTTTGTAGCAGGCTAAATTGAAATTTTCCAACTTCTACTGGAATCTCCTGGAATTAGTTGGAATTTTCCGGGAATTGTTAAAGCATTTCCGGAAATGCCGGAGATATTTCAATTTTCCCAATCCCTCTTTCTTAATATGCATTTCCTTGTACTTTGTTCACAAAATTCATTTGTTCACGTTCTGTGAACGTTGCGATTTTGTGAACAGCATAATGAAAAATGGTTATTGGATAATCTTAAAAACCACATATAAGACTCCATAAAAAATGCCCATCTTTATACATTCAAACCATCGGAAATTTTTATGGATAAAGAGCACAGAGGCGTGGTAACCCAATTTAATGTAAACAAGGAATACGGATTTATTAAAGAAGAGTTAACCGGAAAGTCCTACTTTTTCCGGTATGAACGAAAAGAACAGATTTTGTGGGCCCGGCAAACAAAAGAGCCAACTTTGACTTGTCCTCATAAAGACGATGTGGTAACTTTTCGTTTAAGAACTTCCGATAATAAAGATCATGATTATCAGGCCTGCCACCTGACTTTTATTAAAAACCCAACCATTGAATCCATCAAAGAAAAGATGGCCCAGGGAGTAAAATTTTATGGACGGATATCTTTTTGTAAATCCCGGTATTTTATTAACGATACCAAAACCGGAATAGTCTTTCCGGTAAAGATCCTTAACAAAGAGAAAGACTATATGGATTTTGAACAACTGGACACCAATCCGGTTATGGAGTATATCCTGGAACAAAGAAAAAATCCGTCAACGGTTCTTGCCAGGCTAAAGCTCCCGGTTGGGGAGGTGCTGAAAAAACCAGTTTAAAACCCGAAAACCATGTGCTTCCGTACCAAAAACAACAAAACCTTCCAGCAGCATGAAGATCGTTTCAAAGCCAGGTTCCTGACACCGGAATGGTACACTCCGGATATTTTCAATGCTTTTACTTTTCCAGTCACTCCGGTAATTACCAATGATAGGAATGATGCCATTCAGGGCTTTTCCTGGGGACTTATTCCTCCCTGGGCGCTCCCTTAAAAGTTTGCTATAAGGGGTAACGTCACCGGAATTTTTGGATTGAATCAGTAAATCTCTTTTGGAAAAAGAAAACAAAAAAGCTAGTTTTACAGTAAACTAAAAAACTTTAAAACAAATTGGTTGCCCTGCCCTACATAAAGCATAAAGAATATTTGACATTCCTCTCCTTATCCGGATGGGGATTAATTGATAGAAAACATAAAGGTGTACAAAGCATTCAGAATTGGTATGTTTTGTGCACCTTTTTTTGGCAAACGGAATATAGCACTTTGAGGTGTGGTTATAGAAACGTTGCATGCAATTGAAAGCCAGCAACCAAGTACTTAAAAACAACATAAAATGATTACTAGATTTTATACTTTTCTTATTTCAATTACATTACTATTTAGTTGCAATATTTCTCAAGATAAATCTCGTGGGATTATGGTGAAAAAAGATATCCCAGAAAATATATTAAATAGATTGATTGAATTAGAATTAATCAATTCCTCTGATACTGTCTTAGGGTTATTTTATCACACTGCAAATGAGCCGAATAATATTTCAGAAGACTACACTTTTTTTACATCAAATAAATTATTGAGATATTTTCAATTTGGTGAAAAGGATGCCAAGATATATGTTGCACCATTTAACAAAACTCTCAGTATAAAAAGAGAAATTGACTCTGTCTATAATAGAATTGAAATTAATACCTTGATTTTCGACACAATTTTATTTAACAAATATGAACAGCGAGATGATATTTTCTATGACAATACTAATTTCTATTGCAATTATGGGACTCAATTTTCAAAACAAGAAACATTTTATCAACTTCTACTAGAAACATGGAAAAACAATAATGAGTATCTTTCATTGAAAGAAATAAATGACAAGTATTTTGATAAAAACGGCGAAAGAAAAGCGACTCCTGATAAAATTTTTGAAAGAGAAAAAATTCAATCAATAAAAGATAGATTAAAAGAACTTTCTATTGATGTAATTGATGAAGAAGATTATTTGGTAATTAATTATAATAAATCAATAATTCGAATAAGCTATTATTTTTATAGCAAGGAGTTTACGGTTTTAAAATTAATTGTAGAACCATTTCCAACTGATGACTTTGAGATGACAGGAATTGCAGCAGCTTATCCGACACATAAACTAAAAGAAAAAGTATTTCCATATTCAGAAAGGGGAATTACATATAAAGAAGTTTCTTTATCTAAAGAGAAATCTGAAAATGAAATTATTGAAAAATATTTTTAGAAATAACAACTGCATACAATCTGTATACGCCAGCCTTGGCATCCACGGCATATTGAGAGTTTTGTATTTTCTTCATTAAAAACAAACCAACCTATGAAAGAAGTAAAATTCATTATCTTATTATTTGTAATCATGGCAGCTACCTTTGCCCAAACAACAACGAAGACCCTTGCGGTAAGTTCGAAAATTACAAAAAGCACCGACGTTCTGGTCGAAAATTACAGGATAAAGAAAGCTGTCACTCTCTACGACTTAGCCCTGAACCTGAGTTATTTCCATCACCTTTCCAAGGGTTTTACGAGAGAGCACCTTACCCTTCCGGTGGTTTTGATTAACAACAAATATGTCGTTGACAACAAAATAGCAGATATCAAAATATCGGAAGTGAATGAATATACATTTAAGTCTGGAGTTGTTGCCAGCGTTTTATATGGTTCCAAAGGAAGGTATGGTGTGTTATCCGTGAATTTAAAGGGAGAGAGTGCTGATGAACAGGAATAAACATCATGCGTCCGAAAACAACGGCGAGTAACCTATAGCTGGAATATTAGTTCTATCTCAGAGAATTAAAATATTTTGCAATGAACCTTTTTAAAATTTGTATTCTAATAATTGCACTTGGATATTCAGAAGGAATCTATTGTCAGAAAGATTCAACTTATTGTGATTGTTTACCTGATTCAATTAATGCGTTTACGTGGTATGAAGAATTACCCACATTTCCAGGCGGATCAGAAGCGGTTTCGGAATACATCAAAGAAAGTATAAAATATCCTGAAGAAGCAATAGGCAATTTACTTGAAGATAGAGTTTACGTAAGGATTTGTATTTCTGAGACTGGAAAAGTTGAAAATGCTGCGATATCAAAGGGGAAATATGAAATGTTAAATAAAGAAGCATTAAGAGTGGTCTCTCAAATGCCTGATTGGAAGCCAGCTTTTTTAAGAGGAAGAAGTGTTTGCTGTCCATATACCTTACCTGTAAATTTTAAAATAGATAGAATTACGAAAAGAAAAATACGACAGGAAAGGAGAACAAAATGATTGGTAAAACAGCCATCCTTCTTCAGGCGGGCAATCCACAGCATATTGAAGGTTTAGTTTTATCCTCTCCCATGCTTTCAAAATGATACAACGCTTTACATTAGGTATAAGCCTACACAGCAACGTTTAAAAGATGAACCATGTGTTTCAGAACCAAAAACAATAAAACCTTCAAGCAGCTTGAAGATCGTTTCAAAGCCAGGTTCCTGACACCGGAATGGTACACTCCGGATATTTTCAATGCGTTTACCTTTCCGGTCACTCCGGTAATTGCCAATGACAGGAATGATGCAATTCAGGGTTTTTCCTGGGGCCTCATTCCGCCATGGGCGAAAGACACCAATATCCGCAAAAGCACTCTCAATGCCAGGCTGGAAACACTTGATCAAAAGCCATCTTTCAAGCCGTCACTTTCCAAACGGTGTATGATCCTTGCCGATGGTTTCTATGAATGGAAGTGGCTGGATCCGAAAGGAAAATCCAAACAGAAGTACCTTCTAACACTGCCGGAAGAAGAAGCTTTTGCCTTTGCGGGACTCTGGAACGCCTGGACAGATAAAATCACGGGAGAATCTCTGAATACCTATACCATCATCACAACCGCTGCCAATGAGCTGATGAGTGAGATTCACAATACAAAAAAACGGATGCCGGTAATTTTAAATTCAGATGCTGAAAGAGACTGGCTCGGTGGGGGAGAGCTGGTAATGCAAAATGATTTTTTGCAGGCAGTTCCGTCTGAATAATCAAATTTTGCAAGTTTCAAAAATATGTCATAATTTTATATCGGGTTAGGGTTAAGGTTGAAAGGTCTGTCGGAATGCCGACAGACCTTTCTTTTTATTTTTTAATTAGAAACCATATATCAAATATAGTTGCTGGTTATCTTTCTACTCTCTTATCTATCATTTTCCCATCTTTGAAAGTTAACTCCCAAATTTCCGGCGCCCATGTGGTTGGAGGTGGAAAAACAGTGTTTAATTGAAAATTATCTTCATTAAGGTTTGGGTCATTCCCTAAATCTTTAACCTTCATTTTGAAATACCTATACTCTTCAGGGTAATAAGTTTTCATCAACTTAATTATGGACTCATTCGAAAGTTTAAATGAAGGAAAAAAAGGATCTTCACAATTAAAATATACACAAACCGGATGCCCTTCAATATCAATTATCATATGCGTATAGCCACCCACAAAAAATGAAGCACTAGTAATATATGTAATGCTATAATTTAAACAAGAGGAATCCTTCATGGAAACACCTAAATAAAGGACATTATTTTGAAAGTTATCTCCTGTATCAACAGTCTGGAAATACTCTAAAATTTGTTCTTTTAACTCATCATTACTAACAATCCATGAAAAACTTTTATCCCTATCCTGTTCCTGATCTTTTTCTTTCTCAGTACAAGAAGCAAAAAGCAAGGATGAAACCAATAAACCAATAAATAATTTTCTTATCATACTCCTTTTAGTTTATAAATTCCTATAAAATCTTGAAAAATCCAATTCCGAGGCCGGCATTCTCAAGCGGGAAGACTTTTCACTTTTTCAAAACGGGAACCGAGTACTTCTATTCATGAAACTAATCGAATCTATCTTCTTTATTTATAAGTTTATCCCCCTTGAATGTTAACACTCTATATCGATCTCGCGAGGTAGGCGGCACAGGCCATTCACCATTTTCTTGATAATATGCATATTCTTTGGGAAAATAGCGCTTACAATACTGCATTATTTCTTCATCTTTTATTCTGAAAAAGAATTCTGAAGAGTGCATCATTTCTTCTATCTCCACAGGAATGTAATCTTCACCGACTTGGACAAAAAAGGCAATTGCATGATGGTAAAAAAGCAAAGGTCCCCCAAAATAATCAATCCTATAAACCACGGTATCTGTATTAAGATACTTAATCGTAAGATAGGGATGAGAATTTGATTCTCTACCACTCGGAGGATCAACTTCTTCCATGAAACTGATAATTTCTTCAGTTAAATCTTCATTTGAAATATCCAAAGTCCGAATAGATAAAATCTCTTTTTTTGATTCAGTGTTGCAGGAAATACCAGTGAATAAAATCACTATGCTAATTATATATCTTACCATATCATTAATTCTTCATTTCAACCCGGTTTGTCAGATTTCATAAATAATATTTATCATCCTGAGGATACCAATTAAAATGCAGAGAACATAAATATCTTAAATAATGGTACAGTCGGTATTTATACTTATAATTTCTGCTCCGACTATCCATAGCACAATGATCGGATAAAACATAATAAACAGTTTCTTTATCTTTTTCACTTATTTCATATAGCCAACTATTCAAATTGAATTTACAGGAAATATCAACTGGCCTTATCTTATTAAAAAATTTAATGAGTTTCTTGCGTTCACGATCAGTTAAGACTATCGAATCACTCCGAACAAATGAAAGACCGGTTTTATCCTCAGACTGTCCAAAATAGCTAAACAACTTGATTGAATCCGTATAGTCCATAAAGTCAATTACACAGTAATCATAAATACTGTCTTGATCCGAAATTGGAAAGGTCAATCTTACCTTTTTGTCAACCTCGTTTTGAAGTCGGTTGTGGTCAATCTGCAAACGGTTTTGGATAAAGGAGAACAAAAAATCGTCTGACAGTGATAAACTGTTAAACCTGCCAGACAATGAATCCTTTCTGCCGGTATTTTTATAATTTATATTTTCAACCAGCCAAATTCCTTTTTTATCACGAACATGGTACCTCACCAAATCATCATAATCCGCTTGACAATCAAGAGCAAAATTGAAAAAACCATCTTCTACAGTCCTTAAGTGAATGCAATCCATTGCGTCTCCATGCTGAAAAAAAATCTTTTCCAAATAAACGACTGTTTTTATGGTATCTGGTGAGTTTTGCTGAGCAAAACACTGGCCTATTCCAAAGAAAAACAGCAAAAGACTAACGAACAAAGCTTTGCCGGTAATCATTTTCTCCATAAGAACAAATATTTCTATACGAGCCAACCTAAATTAATTGTTCTATTTTTAACACTTAAAGATGGGTTTAATTTCATAATTTTTACTCAAAAAAGAAATAAATTGATTGACTATTAACCCAAAGGATATTAATTAAGTCTAGACATCACCTAAATTGCTATCATTGCATGATAGCTTCAAAAACTAAGGCTTCTCTTTGCAGATTTTAAAAGATTTTGTCTTCGGAACTCCTGTTATATATTCTTCACATTTTCTTTCTCTCAATACAAAAACCCAAACATCCACAACGGAATCTTGCGCAAATGCCCCACCTCAATTCCATCAGCAACCACATATGAGTTGTCAAGGTGCTTAACCTGCTTGTTCGTTTTTCCACGTCCACCAATCTCAAAAACATAGTCCTTGTAAGCAAAGTCCCCTTCGGGAGTATATTTCATTGGTTCCAATACCCCCAGTTGATTAATAAAAAAGCTCTCCCTCACATTTCCAATATTGGGATTCTCAGAAGCTAATGCATATTGGAGGTTGGGATGATGCATATAAATCTTCTCGGGCTTTTGTAATGCCCCAATTCCTTTTGTATCTGCATAGAGGCATTTTATCACTCTTATATCTTCCAGGTAACGAATGAACTGCACCAGACTGTTACGACTGACACCAATGCGTTCACTTAGTTTGGAAATATTAGGTTTAAACGGTACGGATTCTGAAATAACATGCAGGAGCAATCTTATTTTCTCTACACTGGCAAAACTAATATCGTGAGAAGATGGTAAATCAATACTCAAAGCCAGTGAAATGGTTTCAGATAGCTTTTGGTGGTATAGTTTATGGGCTTCTTTAAAATAAGGGTAGTAGCCATATTCAAGGAAATCAGAAAAATGGGCAAGAGGCCGTATTTTTTCTATAATTTGCAATGCCTGATTGGTGTGGTTTTCCAGTAATTCCTCAAAGCTGACTGGCTCAAAATTTGTTCCCTGCGTAAAATTCAGATACTCCCGAAAGGATAATCCGGCCAGCTCATACATAACAGCTCTCCGACTTAAATCTCCTTTGGCCTGATTCAGGTGTATCAACGAAGAGCCTGTGAAAACAATCTTAAGATCCGGCTGATCATCATAGATATTCTTCAATTCCTGAGACCAGTTCTGATAACGATGTACTTCATCCAGAAGCAGATATTTTCCCCCTTGAATGACAAATTGTTCAGCAAAATCGACAAGCGTATTTTCCGTAAAATACAGATCATCCAGACTTGCATATAGCGTCTGATTATCCTGTGGCAGAAATTCTTTGGCATATTGGAGCAACAGTGTTGTTTTTCCGGCCCCGCGGGCTCCTTTAATTCCAATCAGGCGACTGTCCCAGTCAATTTTGTCTGCCAGGTATCTCTTAAACTGAGTTGGTACCCGGTATAGTTTCTGATATGATTTCTGAAAAAGCTTCTCCATATTGTTTCGGTTATTAAACAAATATATGAAAAAATGCTTTCTGTAAAAAGCATTTTATAGCAATTCATCTAAAAAAAAGCCGGCCCCTTCCGGAACCGACCCTTGCACGGTGGAGGCAAAGCCCCCTCCGCAATTCAAAATTAATGATTATTAGACAATTCTGTCCTAAATAAATATTTTGAATGTACTGACTGGCTTGATAGGGGCTGACCTTGGCAGGTAAGCCTAAAAACAAGGTTGTTTTATCGTAAAATCGT
>NZ_AJKI01000021.1 GCF_000259075.1 Marinilabilia salmonicolor JCM 21150 | reverse complement strand
ATGCATCGCTGGCAACATTGTATTTTCCAAAAGATCCAGAATTAAGAGGAGTATATGATTGGGACAGGAATTTGTATATGGGTGAAGAAGAACAATTCTTTTATGCCAATAATAATGTTTCACTGGACTTGGCTGAATGGCAAAATCAACTTGGTTTTGACCGAAGCAGTAGTTTTGAGTTGATTTCAAACAGGAGCAACCATATTAAAGTAGTTCCTAATGATTATCAGGAAGGACGCGCAAATATAGTTGTTTATAATTGGGAAAATCTGAATGAAGTATTTGTAGATTTGGGAGATGTAATGGAACAAAATGATTCCTATACCATATATGATGTTGAAAATATTTTTGAGCCACTTCTTTCCGGTGTGTATAACGGTAAAAGTGTTGAGATTCCGATGAATCTATCTAAAACTATTCAGCCTTCGGGTGACGGTGCTTATGCGGTAGATCACACATCTTCTGAGTTTGGCGTTTTCTTGGTTACTAAAACAAAATCTGCAAGCAGGGTGCCTGCCTCGACTGTTGATACCTCTGTTGATCAACACTCTGAAGAGATGCGTGTATATCCCAACCCTTCGAATACCTTTTTCAATTGTGATTTTGTAGCTGAAAATTCTGGATTGGCATCAATTAAACTGATTGATTTGTCTGGTAGAAGTGTGATTTCCAGGGAGCAGTCGGTTTCTAAAGGAGAAAACAAAATTGTAATCGATGTTTCTGGATTGAATGAAGGTATATACATTTTGTCGGTAAGTCATGACGGACAAACCAAGGCAAATAAAGTCAAGGTTTTTTAATCTTTATGACTGATAGTTGTTCAAAAAAGGAATCGTATTTCTTAATTTATTCTCAAACCATTGTTGACTAATGATTATTGTGTTAGCCAACAATGGTTTGTATGCAGATAGGGTCTTACAATATTATACTCTCTTCTGAAAAAAAATAAACCGTTGTTTGATTCAGAATTCAATTTTCCCTTTTTACTGAGTCTAACTATTTTTATATGATAAGACCTTCTAATCAAATATATCATTGTCCGGAGAAATTATTTCTTTTGAAAAGAGATTGTTTTTCCGATAAACAAGGATAGACTGCGTTGCTGATAAAGACTTTGTCTTTCATTACTTAAGCAGGTAAAAAAACATTCGTTGCAAAAGCTGTGAAACAATCTCTAATATTTAACCGGACACCTAACATTCAAAAATAAATTTTCTTAGTTTGAAACAGATAATCAACATAGCAGATTTTCTTGACATTCTGGTAAAATGATGTATTTTACAAGCTTGTTAATTGATGCATTATGTTTTTTCTAAAAATAAACTGATGGTTTTTATTTTTAAAAAGATTGTTTCAGGTTTTGTTTTTCTGGTCTTATTTCTTCATTTGTCCCAAGCTAAAGTTCTTCATGTGGCTGTAGATGGTAAAAAAGAGGCAAGTGGCAGCATTTATTCCCCGATGAGCCTGAGTCGGGCATTCTCTTCGGTAAATCGTTCAGGCGATACAATTTTGATTCATGGAGGGGATTATTACGGAACTCATACCGTATGGGCATCAGGCGAAAAGGGGAATCCCCTGGTTGTGATGCCTTATAATAATGAAGTGGTCAGAATGATTGGAAATGGTGAAGGAAATAATACTCTTGCGGTGATGGGTGATTTTACAATTATTCGTGATCTAATTATTACGCAGACTGAACGAAAAAGAGTTTCAGCAACCAATGATAGCTGGCCTGATGATGTAAATACTGAAAATGGGATAGCAATCGGAGGTGAAGGAGTTAAATTAATAAATTGTATTATTTATAATGTATATAGTAATGGATTGGGAAGTTCCTCCAGTGGAGTTGATCTTGAAATAAGCGGATGTATTATTTTTCATGCAGGCTGGAAGGGCAGTTCAAGAGGTGCAGGACATGGGATGTATCATTCAAACAATGAAGGTGAAAAGACCATTAAAAAGAATATTATTTTTAATACCTATGGTCATGGAATTCAGTTTTATACAGAAGGATCCCAGAAATTAGTTGGAAGCACATTTGAAGATAATATTATTTTTAATGCCGGTGTTCCTGCCAGCGCTGATGGTGTTGGGATAAACCGAAATTTTATGATGGGGGGAAATGCATCAATATCTGATTTGGTCATTCGGGGAAACTATACTTATTTTCCTGAAAATAGCACTGGTACAGGAATGCAAATTGGATATAATACAGTTAATGAATCCTGTATCATTGAGGACAACTATGTTGCCAGAGGGGAAAAGGTTTTTGTAATGTATCGCTTTCAGTCAACAGAAATGCAAAATAATACCATTATTGGTGATAATAATGCATCGCTGGCAACATTGTATTTTCCAAAAGATCCAGAATTAAGAGGAGTATATGATTGGGATAGGAATTTATATATTGGTGAAGAAGAACATTTCTTTTATGCAAATAATAATGTTTCTCTGGATCTGAACGGTTGGCAAAGTCAGCTTGGGTTTGATAGAAATAGTACTTTTAAGCCTTTCTCAGATATATTAAACCATATCAAAGTTATTCCTAATGATTACCAGGAAGGTCGGGCACATGTGGTAATATATAATTGGGAAAATACGGAAAAAGTAAGAGTCGATCTGGGAGAGGTGCTGAAAAAAGATGATTCTTATACTATTTATGATGTTGAAAATGTTTTTGAGCCTCTTTTAGAAGGAAAATACAATGGAAAGAGTGTTGAGATTCCTTTACGTCTTTCAAAAGTTATTCAGCCTTCTGGAAGAGGAGTATATTCAATAGTACATACGGGTATTGAATTTGGTTGTTTTCTGCTTGTGAGTAATGGAGGTGAAAAAAGGTTATTGTTAAAAGAAGCTCCGGATAAACTGGCGATTTCGAAAGTATATCCTAATCCAACCCAGGACTTTGTGGTCATTGAATATCTGTTGCCTGAAAATGGCACTGTAAAAGCGTCGGTTTATGATTTACAGGGGCATGTAATGGTTCAAAAAGAAGAAAATGGCATTGCAGGAAATAACAAGTTTTTAATAAATCTTGCTAATCTTAAGCAAAATACATATTTAATATCGTTGGAAGATGGTTTTTCTTCCGATTCTTGCAATATAGTCGTCAACAGGTAAATAGGATAATCTTAATTAATAATAAATCTTTAGTGGGTTTAAGAGAACAAGGAAAGAAGGCTATGTTATGGAGCCTTGTAATAAAGTTTCTTAAGAGAGGTATAACTTTTATCATATCTATTTTTTTAGCACGCCTACTTGAGCCTTCTGATTTTGGGTTGTTGGCTATGATTTCTGTTTTTACTGTTTTTGCAGAGGTGTTCTATGATTTAGGTATGGGGCAGGCATTGGTGCAAAAGAAAACGGTCACCGAAACTCAGTATAGCACTGTTTTTTACATTAATTTAGTACTGGGTGTCTTGGTTTATGTCGTTATGTGGTTTTCAGCTCCGTATATTGCCTTGTTTTATGATGCGGAAATACTGGTTAATATTGTCCGGGTTTCAACACTTACCTTTGTTATCAGTTCTGTTAGTATTGTTAATATTGTATTCATCAGGCGTAGTCTTGAATATTCCTTTTTTGTTCGGGCAACCGTGATGTCATCTACATTGAGTGGTATAGTAGGGATTGGGATGGCTTATCTTGGGTATGGAGTTTGGAGTTTGGTGTTTTCTGGTATTGTTTATTCTCTTGTTCGCACAGTCGTATTGTGGGTTTTAACAAGCTGGTATCCAAAGGCTGTTTTTGATTTGAAATCCATTAAAGATATATGGAAAAAGGGACTGGGGTTTTTGAATTTAGGGATTATTAATACTATAATTAGTAGGCTGGATAATCTGGTAATTGGTAAAATATTTGATGCAGGCACTCTTGGGTTATTCAATAGGGCCAAAAGCCTGGAAGAATTACCCCAAAACACTTTTATTTTGCCCATCTCTCAGCCAATGTTTCCAATCTTTTCGCAGCTTCAGTCCAGTCTCTCAAAAATAGAAGAATCATTTTTTCAGTTATTGCATCTATTAAATTTTTTAACCATTCTGATTTTTGGTGTCATGTATCTTTCTGCTGAAAACCTGGTTGTTATTCTTTATTCCGAAAAATGGATAGAAAGTGTTCCTTATTTGAGAATCTTGTTATTTTTATTACCCTTATTCCCATTTTCGGTATTGGTTACTTCTTTATTAAAAGGCATTGGAAATATACGGATGTTGACTTATTTAACGATTTTTGATCGTTCTGCTATATTTTTTGCAATGATATTTGGTATTAAATATGGGTTAATTGAATATTTGTATGCATTTGTTGGATTTAAGTATCTAAGTTATTTTTTTCGATTAATTGTTATACAGAAATACGTTAATTTAAGTAGTATGGTTGCTCTTATTTCAATTTTAAAACTTGGAGGGATTGTAACTGTTCTTTATGTTTTACTCAGGTACATCGAGTTGGATAGTATGGTTGTGGAATTTTTATTTAGGACCGTGGCTTTTGTTTTGTTGTTTGTTGGGGGGGGGTATTTGTTTAATATTGAGGGGTTCAGGTATGCCAAAAATGAGGTAAAAACTTTATGGAAGGGTCATTTTTCCTAATAATGGGTTTGGCTATAAACTACAACCATTGTAGTAGTATACTTGAGAGGTAATTTTTTAGTTTGAAAAACTCAGATTCATGATAGGTGATAAAATTAAAATTTTATTCACAATTCCCAATTTCGATTCTGCTGGCAGTGGCAAGCACATGATTGATTTAATAAAAGAATTGGATAATGAATTATTTGCCCCAGCTATTTGTTGCGAACATACAAGGGGGGATTTTTTTAAATATGTGGAGCAATTGGGATATCCTCTTTATATAAGAACAACAGCTCCAAGGAGGAATAATTATTTTAGGGAAATGAAAATGATGTTTCAGAACTCCCGGTTTTTTGCCCTCGAAAAATTTGATATAATACACTCCTTTGACTGGAAAAGTGATTGGTTTGAGCCACTTTCTGCCAGATTTGCTGGAATTCCCTGGGTTTATACTAAAAAAAGTATGACCTGGAATAAACATTGGACAATTAGAGACAAGTTGGCATCTTATACCTTTATTTTAAATCCTGAGATGACTGATCTTTTTCCTCTTTCTATGAAAACAACAAAATGTGTCGGACTTGGTCCTAATATAACAGAAATAGAAAGAAAGAAAAGTTTATTAAGTAGATCGGAACTCAAAGAATATTTCGGGGTTGAGAATAAGTTCGTTTTCCTTACTATCGCGAATCTGGTACCGATAAAGAATATTGAATTATTGGTAAATGCGTTTGCTAAAATCGATCACCCGGAAAAGTATCATTTATTCATTGTCGGTGATGATTCCACTGAGTACGGAACTTTTATCAGAAATTTGATAAAACGCTTGGGATATGAAAAGCATATTACTTTGACTGGAAAAACGATGAATGTTGAAAAATATCTCAGAATTGCTGACCTGTATGTTCAACCCAGTCTATCAGAGGCATCTGGGGTCGCATGTATGGAAGCCTGTGCTTTTGGAATTCCCTCTATTGGCTCAGATGTTCCCGGATTGAGGTTTGTATTAGGAAATGGAGAATTACTCTTTGATCCTCATTCAGAGGAATCATTTTTGAAGTTGTTAAGAGTTGTTTCAAATAAAACTAAATCTGAATTAGATGAAATTGGTAGTGCTTTAAGGAAGAGGATGTATGATTTTTTTCATTTGCCCAATGTGGCTAAAGAGCATGAAATTATATATAGTTTTATTATAGAAAAAATGAAAAACACCAGGTAATTGTTACCTATAACCAATACACATAAAATAAACCACTTTTTAAGGAGAGATCAAAAATGTAGCCCTGGCTAGGTTTCAATGGGAACCTCTTTGGAATAGCTCTCCCAATCATCAATGCAATGCATGTTGGATCGTAATGCATGATCCATTTTTTTCAAATCAAGCTTTCTTTTGTCTGGTTGCTGAATTGTCAAGCATTAAGGAAATCATTTTAACTGATGAATTTATGAAGTACAACAAACACCTTATCATTATGGGGTCAGCTCGTAGTGGAACCAGCTGGCTTTCTGAATCAATTTCCCATCAGAGAGGTTATCGCCTTTTATTTGAGCCGGATCATCCGAACCATGTGAAAGAGGGTAAACTTATTGCAGATAGGTGGTTAAAAGGAAGTGAACATTGTCCTGATTTAGAACGTTTTTTTGCAAAATTATTAAGAAATCGTATTGATAATGACTGGATTGCTCAGCATAGTTTTCGAAAGTTTAAAATTCATCTTTGGCCTTTTCTTACCAAGTTTTATATAATTAAATTGATTCGCTCAAATTTGGCCATCGAATATTTGTTAAAAAATATTCAAGTGCCTGTCATAAAAATTGTTAGAAATCCTGAAAGTGTACTTCTCTCACAGTTGAGAGTTAAATTTCCATGGTTGTTTGAGTTGAATCATTTTGCTGCTAATGAGGAACTCTTTAAATATGTCTTGGCTAATGCTCAAATTGATCTGAGCGAAAAATATGATGAATTTGAAAGTTTGGTCATACGTTGGGCCATTGAAAATGCTCTTTTCCCGGCTATTGACGGAGTGCCACTTTACCGATATGAGGATTTAAGTTCAAATTATTCTTTAGTTGGTGAAGTAATGAAAAATGCAGGTATGGTAATACCTTCTGATTTGAATTACAGACTCAGTAGACCTAGTAGTAAAACTCATCCCAGAAGTGTAATCCGAAATAAGCATAAGGAATCTGAAAAAAAAATGACAGAACTACAAAAAAGCACTATGAAAGCTATCTTAAGTAAATTTCCCAATAATCCTTATCCTCTATCTCAATTATAATGGTTCAACTCATTAAAAGACTTAAAGGTCGAGTCAGACATTGGTCGAATGTCCGTTTCGAAGAGCCTATCGTTGTTTTTGAAAGTGATGATTGGGGGATGTGGAGAGCACCAGCTGAAAAATCACTAATATCTAAGTTAGGTACACCAAAAGTTTGGGCATTTGATCAACTAGAAACATCATCTGAACTGAAAGATTTTTTTGAGTTATTGATGCAATACCATGATTCTACGGGTAGAAATCCTAAAATAGTTGCAAATTTCATTACTTCTATGCCCGATTTTGAAGCAACAATTCAGAATGGTTTTACAGAACTTTGCTTAAAACCGATTTCTGGTTTTTCGGATCAAATTAAATCTTCGTGGCTAAGCGGAGTTGAAGCGGAGGTTTTTGTTCCACAATACCATGGTAGGTTACATTTTAATGCCGAGAGATTGCTTCAGGATTTACAAGAAAATGAAAAGAGTCGATTGATTTTTGAAGCACATTGGAACGGAGGGCTGAATAACTTAAAAGAAGGTGGGTGGAGATTGCATAGTGAATATATGGAATGGGAAAACAATATAAATTACAGCCCGCAACAAATTAAAGACTGGATTTCAAAAGGAGTTGAAGAGTTTAAGGCTGTTTTTGATTTTTCTCCATTAAGCACAATTGCTCCGCAATATATCTTGCCTCCATCTATTTGTCACCAATTCAACGAGTTGGGTTTTACCACTTTGCAGGGTATGAATTTACAGATATTTAAGAAAAAAAATAAAAAAAAATACAGAAACTTACCAATTGGTAGCCGTTTATATCCTGGTTTGGTTGGATTGGGCCGTAACGTGAAGTTCGAACCAGCTCGAAATGTGGTGGGTTGGAAGGCAGAAGCAGCTTTGGCTAATGCCCATAGATTAATTGAAAGTCGTATTCCTGTAATAATAGATAGTCATAGAATTAATTATGTTGGCTCTTTTAGAGAAACTGGACTTAAGGAACTAAGATTTTTACTTGATAATTTGACAAAAAAGCTGAATGTCCAATTTTTAACTTCTTTTGAACTTGCTGAAGCAATTAAGAATGATGGGTGGTACACTGATTTCTTCTCTGGAATGAAAAATAAATTAACTCTTTTAGGATACAGTAGAACCAGAGAGTACATTTTAAAAAATGTAAAAATGTAATTGAGTTTTAATTGAATTTTTTTGAATATGACTGAACTAAAGGTTGAAAAGTTTGATGATAAAAATAAAGAGGATTATAGATATTTTTATCAAAAGGCCTTTTACAAACCGGTTTATTATGGTGTAACTGTTATTGAAACTTTACAAAATGTTTTTGGGAAAGATGTTTCCATTGCATGGTTAAGAAATGAATCCCGAATATTTGCTGCTTTACCTTGCCAAATTAGAGGTGGTAAATTTTATAATTTGGATTTCCGGAGTTTTGATAACCTGGATTTTATTGTTAATCCTGATTGTAATAGGGATGAAATTATTACCCTATTTTTAAAGAAACTTGTTCTGAAATTTAGAACCTTGCAATTGTCACATTTTAAAACAATAGGCTCGCCAAATGATTTTTTTATTTTCTCTCAAAAGCAATATTCTTGTCCTGTGATTTATTTGCCGGCAAGTTACGATGAATACATTAACAGGCTGAGTAGATCTTTCAAAAAGACTTTACGTCGAGATTTAAATTTGGCAGAAAGATCTGATGTGAGAATAAGAATAATAAATAATAAAGATGAGATGTTTGACAGCTCTATTGTTGACCGATTGTATCATTTACATTCTCTAAGAGCTGAAGAAAAAGGTATATTGTCTGCTTTTCTTACGGAAAGTAGTATCGAATTTCATAAATCATTGATGATGTCGGGAAATGGGGATGTATTATTCACTGAAGCATGGCATGAGAATAAATGTATTGGTATTCACTACGGCCTTGTGCAACCAGATTCTTATGCATTTATTAATGCGGGAATAGAGTCTTCATATAATCCTAAAATCTCTATTGGTAGTATTTTATTTGCCGAGACAATTAAGCATCTTATAGAAAATGGAATTTATCAATTTGACATGCTTAGAGGAACTGAGAGGTATAAATTTCATTGGACTAAAGAGGTTCAAAATAATTATCGATATTATTTGGCACATGGGATATACAATAAACTATTGGTTGCATTTGACTATCTGATGGATCAACGGAAGAGATTTGGATGGAGAGGTTTGCTTGTCAGGTGGGTAAAAATTAAAAAAGAAGTTTCCGCCAGATAGTGGATAAGAAAATTATTTTTTATGATAACTTACAAGTTAAGAAAGCTTCTACAAGCACGCCATTTTTCCATAACTGTTACCTTTTTTTATGTTCATGAATTAACAAACTTGCGGGAACCCTACAAAAGACCCGATTTGGTCGTTCAGAAGCTAAAAAAAGAAGAACAAGAGCGATTATTGGATGTTTGGCCTGTTAAATTGGAAAAGATTCAGAAACGTTTTGATAATGGGGATATTTGTTATATCAGTTTGGTTGATGATAGAGTTGTGGGTTATGAATGGGTTCAATGGCAAGGGAGACATCCATTTCAACAGATAGGAAATACCATTAAAATTGAACCTAAAGATTTTTGGTGTTATGATTTGAGAGTAGCCAATGATTTTCAGAGTCAGGGAATCAGTACCTATATGAATTGGTATTTGCTAAGTGAAAAAAAACGAACAGGATTTCAAAGAGCCTGGGAATATACGGATAGTAAAAATTTCTCAAATCAAAGGGCTCTAGAGAAATCCGGCTTTGTACTAAAACGTAAGATATATAGCTTAAAATATGACAACAGTTTTCTAAAGCTTTTTTAAAAAATAACTGTTTGATTTTCTTTAAATAAAGGGCTATTCTTTTCTAATGTTTTTTAAAGGGGTATAGATTTCGTGAATTTTCGATATGAGATAAAGGGATAGTTGCGGCTAAGCTTTGTAATAGAAAATAGTTGACTCTATTTTTAGTAATATCCAATAAATATTTTTATGCAGAATCCGATTATTCCGGTTAATCCTGTTTTCTATAAAGAAAATGAACGGCATGAGCTTGACTATAAGGCCATTGCATTGTTTGTAGCTACGGGGTTTTTCCTTGACAGAGATACATTTTGGAAAGATTTAAAAGTGGTGCCTCCTGCAACAACATATTCTCTTAATGAGAATGATGAAATATCTGTTGAGGAACCTTATTTTAATTGGTATTATAAGCCCAGAGATATATCTTTCGATGATGCAGTGGAAGAATTCTCAAATCTGTTGGAATCGATAACCGCTGAGCAAACCAATGGGAAAAATGTTATTTTACCATTGTCGGGGGGGCTGGATAGTCGATCACAGGCTTTAGCTCTCAAAGCAATTGGTCATCCGAATGTTGCCAGCTACAGCTATAAGTTTGCTCATAGCTTTGATGAAACGGGCTTTGGAAAGAAAATTGCCAAGGAGTGTGGGTTTCCTTTTAAAGAGTTGGAAATTCCGCGCGGATATTTATGGAACAGGATTGATGAACTGGCCCAAATAAATAATTGCTATTCCGATTTTACCCATCCACGACAAATGGCGGTTATTGATGAAATTTCAGAACTTGGTAATTTGTTTTACCTGGGACACTGGGGGGATGTTTTATTTGATGACATGAATATTAAGGACGATGCTTCAGAACCTGAACAATTGGAGTATCTGAAAAAGAAGATACTTAAAAAAGGTGGATTGGAACTGGCCTCTGAGTTATGGCATGCCTGGAAACTGGAAGGTGGTTTTATTGAGTATTTAGATTCCAGGCTGTTGAAATTACTGAGAAACATTAATATAGAAAACGCCAATGCCCGAATCAGGGCCTTTAAATCATTGTATTGGGCTCCCAGGTGGACTTCCGTCAATTTGGCTGTTTTCTCGTCCAGACATCCAATTGTACTTCCTTATTACGACAACCGGATGTGCGAGTTTATTTGTACTGTACCTGAGAAATATCTGGCGGGCCGGAAAATCCAAATTGAATATATAAAGCGCAGATCGCCCGATGTGGCAGCTATTAAATGGCAGGATTTTGATCCATGTAATTTATATTCATACCAGTCATTTTCCCACCCCAAATATTGGCCCTACAGGGCGGCACGAAAAACTTCCCGGATTTTGAAAAAAAAAATAAAAGGACAGTCGCTTGTGCAGCGAAACTGGGAAAATCAGTTTCTAGGGAGAAATAATGCAGCAGAACTTGAAAAACATTTATTTAAAAAAGCCTCATTTAGTGATCTTGTTCCCCCTCATGTAACTAAGCAATTTTATCAAAATTTTCAAAAAAAAAATCAGGTTTATTACTCTCATACCGTGAGTATGTTGCTTACGTTGAGCCTTTTTTCTGAAAAAAATTAACAGACACTCTTTGAATAAGTGTTAAAAATGACGAATCGGTGTCTGGCCCGACTGCTTTGTTCCATGCTCTTTGCTTTGAGCGATATTTGGATACTGGCGACCAACTGAGTTATTGATTCATTTCCAATCATCTAACAATCTATCTTCATGAGGATAGCCATTTATACCGGTGAAATACCTTCAACTTCATTCATTGAGAATTTAATAAAAGGAATCTCAGAAAAACCTGGGTTTACTGTATTAATATTCGGAAAAAAGAAAGCCCAAGTCAAATACCATTCTAATGTCGGGGTGCATTATTTCCCAAAATCTTTTTTAGGAACTGTTTTTTCTCTAATGCTAAATGCCTCCAAATTGTTAGTTTTAAGGCCTTTTGCTGTGCTGGGTCTGGTAAGAGATAGTTTTGATAGAAAAAAAGGGTTCAAATATTCTTTAAATAGATTGGTTCAGCGATTAATTGTTGTTAATTATTTGCCGGATGTATTTCATATTCAATGGATAAAAGAGGGTGATCAATGGCTGTTTTTACAACATTTCGGGGTTAAAGTTATGGCAAGTTTTAGGGGAACACATGTGAATTGTTCCCCTGTTGCAGATGAGGCTTTGGCCATGAAATACAGAAAGACGTTCCCTGTTTATGATGGATTTCATTCAGTTTCTTTTGCATTGGCCAGCGAAGCGGAAAAATATGGAGTAGATATTGAAAAAGTGTTTCGAATACCGAGTGCTGTAAGCAGAACTTTAATTACTGAGAAGAAGGAATTAAAAGTATATGATTCTGATTCTGTGCTGAATATTTTGTCTATAGGTCGTCAGAATTGGATAAAGGGTTATCATTATGCTCTTGATGCTTGCCGGATTCTTAAAGACAGAGGCATTAAGTTTAAGTATCTTATTGTGGGCGGAAAACCAAATGAAGAGTTATTATTCCAGATTAATGATTTGGATTTGAAGAACGAAGTTGAATTTGTGGAAAAAGTTGCGCACGATCAAATTCCGGGATTTTATCAAAAAGCTGACCTCTTTTTGCTGCCCAGCGTGGAAGAAGGAATAGCAAATGTTGTTTTGGAGGCCATGGCTCAGGAGGTACCTGTTGTTTCGACCAATTGTGGTGGAATGGCTGAAGTAATAAAAGACGGAGAAAATGGATTGTTGGTTCCGGTTCGTGATCCCGAAGCAATTGCCAATGCTGTGATTCAGGTTGTTAATAATCAGGTTGACTTGTCAGCTATTGTAGAAGCAGCAAAAGAAACGATAATAAAAAGTCATTTACTCTCCGGACAAATCAACGCTTTTGAAAAAATGTATAACGAAGTATTGTTAATTCAAAAATAATTAATGTGAAAGTTTATATAGGCGATAAATCTGAGGTGTTCTCAAAACTTAAAAAGGAACTCGTTGATTTTTTATTTCCTTTTTATTACAGCGGACAGGTAGAATCTGATCAATTGAAAGAAAAGTATGGTAGCTATTTTGATCATTATGAATTGGTAGAATCAATCGATAAAGCAGATTTCTCATTACTGCCTTTTCCCTTAAATTATTATTATCAGAATAATTGTAAACAAAACGCCCTGCAGTTTATTGATGAAAGCAAAAATGCAGGTAAAGATATAGTTGCTATTACTACCGGTGATTTTGGCGTTCCTGCTTTGGATCCGGATATGATTGTATTAAGTCCCAGTGGATATCAGTCTCGGCGCTTGAAAAAGCAGTTTGCCATGCTCGCTTTATTTAACGATCCGGTTGCCCGCTTCTTTTCAGGAAATTTTAAGGTAAGAGAGAAGGCAGACAAACCACTGGTTGGATTTTGCGGACAGGGTGCTTCGTCGAAACTTCGCTATGCCGGCGTTTTCGGGGCCAATGTTTTCCGCAACCTGAAATTTTATTTGAGATTAAGCCTTTCATAACCAAAGGATTTATACCCATTCATATTGAGAAGGAATAAAGCATTATCTGTTTTTGATCGAAACCCGATTACAAATACTGATTTTATTATTAGATAAAAGTACAGAGGTGGTGCTATTACTGAAGAACAACGATTTTCCACAGCTGTCGAATTTTTATAATAATATCCGGGACTCAGATTATGTGTTATGTATAAGAGGGGGGGATTTCTCCGTACGTATTTATGAATCACTTGCGATGGGACGAATTCCTGTTTTTATTAATACAGATTGCATTTTGCCTTATGATCATTTAATTGATTGGAAATCTCATGTCGTATGGATTGATGAAAGGGACTTATCTAAAGCAGATGAGATTCTTGCTGACTTTCATTCGTCCATTCATCCTGATGATTTTATCCGTATGCAAGTTGATAACCGGGAACTGTGGAAGAAATATTTATCATTGTCAGGATTTTATGATCATTTACCCAAATTGCTAAAGGGTTGTAGTGAAGTGAGTTGACCATTTTAAATGAAGTTATTTTGTTCTTTTACGACTTGAAAATACTGCGAATAGCGGGCTATTTAATGAATTTTCAAGGAAGTTAAAGGGCAAAAGAACAAGTTTAAAACGTCAAGTTATTTCGGCACAATCCCTAAACCCGGAAAAAAATAAATCAAATCAGGCACTGAGTTTATGCGTATAGGACTAGTACTACCTGCCCCTCCCGGCTACAGTGAAACTTTTTTTCGTTCGAAAATAGCAGGGTTAACGAATAAAGGATATAAGTTTATTTTATTTGTGGGAAATACCCGCCGCCGTGAAGTAATTGAAGGCACGATAATAAAAAAAGCATTTCCTGTTCCTTCAAATTATGTTTTAAAACTTGTTTTCTCATTTTTTGTTATTGGTTGGTTGCTGATCGTATGCCCAAAACGTGTTATGAAATTTTATCGATTGCAGAAGGAAGATGGGCTATCCGTTTTTCCCATAATTCAGAGTATATATATCAACGCTCATATATTGCCATACAATCTTGATTGGTTGCATTTTGGTTTTGCAACAATGGGGATTAAAAGGGAAAATGTGGCAAGAGCCATTAATGCAAAGTCAGCGGTTAGTTTGCGAGGGTTCGGTATTTCGGTATATCCGCTTAAGCATCCCGGGTGTTATGATTTGCTGTGGAAAAGAACCGATAAAGTGCATGTTATTTCTGATGATTTGATAAAAAAAATGAAAATTACAGGCTCTGGTTCTTCTCCGGAGGTTCATAAAATAACCCCCTCCATAAAGGTTTCTGATTTTATTCAGAAACAAAATAATGGAAGATTCCATACTCCTGTAAAAATATTATCCGTCGGACGATTGCATTGGATCAAAGGATTTGAGTATGGAATGGAGGCAATGGCCAGATTAAAAAACGATTTTAAAATTAATTTTCATTGGACTATTGTTGGTTCCGGCGTTGAGTATGAAAGACTCAAATTTGCAGCCTATCAATTAGACTTGGAAAATAATATCACTTTCAAGGGAAATATTTCTCATAACGAAGTTTCTTTGGAGATGTTAAGTACAGACATTTATATGCAACCAAGTATTCATGAAGGATTTTGCAACGCAGTACTTGAGGCTCAGGCTTCAGGTTGTTTTTGTATTGTTACTAATGGAGGAGGGCTAAATGAAAATGTTATTGATAAAAAAACAGGAATAGTTGTACCTAAAAGAAACCCTGCGGCTATGGCCGGCACCATTGCTAATGCGGTTAAAATGTCTGAAGAAGAAAGACAGATTGTAATTGAAGCTGCCGGGCAAAGAATTAAAAATGAATTTACCATTGAACGTCAAATTGAAAAGTTCGATAAATTTTATTCTAATGCGTAAAACTTTAATTTTCCCATATATAAAATATATTAAACCATCCTGGTATTTTAATTTAAATGGCACCCGCAGTTATCCTTTGTGGGTTAACTATGACTTGCTTGATTTATCTGTAAAAAAAAACATTGATTTTGATGAGGGGTATAGTTCACGGGAAGCAGCATTGAGAGACGCTGCTTATCAGGCTCTTTGCAAGGGGGTTATTTCCAATGATGAAAGATTATCGTTAAAGCAGTTTGATAAAGTATCACTGGATGATAATTATCGTTTTGTCCGAAAGTATTTTAATAAATACTGGGCCCTGGTAATTTTAGTAATTCGTTTTTTTTCTTTCTGTAATCCATTTAAAGAAATTAGAGCTTTTGCTAAAACCAAAAATGTAAGAAAAATAAATATATATACTTCACATATAAAGTATGATAATTTTCTTAAGGATTCACAATCATTGCTGAGCAAAAATCCTAAAGTTTCAGTTATCATTCCCACATTGAATCGTTATTTTTATCTGAAAGATGTTTTAAATGATCTTTCCAGACAGACTTATAAGAATTTTGATGTTTTGGTTTGCGATCAGACAGATCCTGCTGATATGGAATTCTATAAGCAGTTTAAAGCTTTAGATTTAAAAGTGATTGTTCAGGAGGAGAAAGCTTTATGGAAAGCACGTAACAGATGTATTAAAGAGAGTGATAGTCAGTTTCTACTCCTTTTTGATGACGACAGCAGAGTTGATCCGGATTGGATTGTAAACCATTTGAGGTGTCTTGATTTTTTTGATGCTGATATTAGTTCCGGTGTTTCTTTGTCAGTGGTTGGCGCAAAAATTCCCGAGAATTATTCTTTTTTTAGCAGGAGTGATCAGTTAGACACAGGTAATGTTTTGATTCGACGGGAAGTGTTTTCCAAGGTGGGCCTGTTCGACCGGCAATTTGAAAAGCAAAGAATGGGAGATGGTGAATTTGGCCTTCGCTGTTATCTGGAGGGTATTACAAATATCAGTAATCCAATGGCCAAACGTGTTCATTTAAAAGTGTCATCTGGCGGACTACGCCAAATGGGGAGTTGGGATGGGTTAAGACCCAAAAAATTGTTTGCTCCTAAACCAGTTCCCAGTGTTTTATATCTTGTACGTAAGTATTTTGGCGCCTCTACAGCGTTCCTCTTGTTGCTAATGGAAGTGCCTTTTTCCATTATGCCATATAAATATAAAGGAAGTGTCAGGTATAATTTATTAAGCGTTATTGTATTTGTTCTTCTCTTCCCGATTTTTGGGCTTCAGGTTTATATGAGCTGGCGCAGGGCATCTAAAATGTTGAAAGAGGGAGCTTTAATTGAGTTTTTATGATTAAGAAAGTTTTACTGGTTGCTTCCGAATTTCCACCAGGACCGGGGGGCATTGGAAATCATGCTTATTCTCTGGCTAAATATCTGGCCCGGCGGGGGATTGAAGTAAATGTTCTGGCCGATTCAAATTATGCCGGCAGACAGGAGGTTCTGGATTTTGATCAATCGTTACCCCCGCAAATAAAAGTCCGTAGAGTACTACGGATCTGGGTTTTTACCTACTTTCTGCGTTTATGGTTTTTGTTTAAGCTGGTTTTTTCTAAAAAATTTGACGGAGCCATTTTTTCAGGAAAATTCTCATTGTGGTTGTGTGCTGTTTTGAAGACCCTGGGAGTGAAAATTAAGTCATTAGGGGTTTTGCATGGTTCAGAAGTACAAATGAATAATAGGATTTACAGGGCTATCACAGACTGGGGCATTTCTCGGTTGGATTATATTGTTCCTGTATCGCATTTTACTCATTCACTGCTTACACCCAAATTGCAGAGAAAACCTTTTAAGATTATAGAAAATGGAATCGATATAACCGAATTTCAGGCATTAAATCAAAAAAGGGAAGTCAGCAGCCTCAAATTGAAAGGTGACCCTGTATTGCTTACTGTAGGGAATGTAACTTATCGAAAAGGTCAGCATCGTGTAATAAAGGCGATGCCTGAAATAATTAAGCGCATGCCTGAAGTACATTATCATGTTGTTGGATTGCCTTCCTGTAAGGCTGAATTCGAAAGGCTGGCACAGTCACTGAATGTCGATCAATATGTTACTTTTCATGGACGGCTTCCCAAACGGGAAGATTTAGCCGGGGCCTATGCTCTGGCCGATTGCTTTTTGATTTTAAGTGAAAACCAAAATGATGGGGATGTGGAAGGTTTTGGGATTGTTATTCTGGAAGCTAACTTTTTTAAGGTTCCTGCAGTGGGAGCTTCAGGATGCGGTATTGATGATGCAATAGAGTCAGGATTTAACGGCTTTTTAGTAGATGGTAATGATTCGGTTGAAATAGCCGAAAGAGTGCAGGAAATAATCAATGATAGAGAGGTCTTTTCGCAGCATGCATTTGAGTGGGCAAAAAAACACGATTGGGCTGTAATAGTTGAGAAGTATCTTGCTGTATTTGAAGGGTTGGATACCTAAATTCAAAATGGAGAAGAGGAAATGAGGAAAAGAATTTTATTCTTTTCCGATGTAATCCCGGACTGCAGCAAAACAAAATTCTGATAAATGAAACTTGTTATTATTTCTCATACCGAACATTATATCTCCTCAGATGGGGAATTGGTCGGTTGGGGCCCTACAATAAGAGAAATAGATCATCTGACTCAAATTTTTGAGCTTATTTATCATTGTGCCCCTCTTCATAAAGACAAAGCGCCGCAAAGTGCAATACCCTATAAGATGAAAGATTCTATTCGCTTTGTGCCTATCTCTCCTTCGGGAGGAGAGAGTCTTTGGGCAAAAGTGAGTGTTTTGAAAACAGCGCCTGCAAATTTAAGAATTGTACGGAGCGTTTTGAAGGAAGGAGATGTTTACCAATTTAGAGCTCCAACCGGTATCGGATTGTATATGATTCCATGGTTGAAATGGTTTTCCGGAAAGCCGGGTTGGTTTAAGTATGCAGGGAACTGGATGCAGGAAAACCCCCCTGCCGGTTATCGTATCCAAAGAGCAATGCTCCGTAATTTTAGCGGGCAACAAGTTACCATAAATGGTAAGTGGCCAAATCAAAAAAAACATTGTGTTACTTTTGAGAATCCTTGTCTTACTGAAGAAGAGATAAAAGAGGGCAGGACTGTTTTTGAAAAAAAGGATTACAGTGGTTCTTTGACTTTTTGTTTTGTGGGGCGACTGGAAAGTGCAAAAGGGGTCGGTCATATTTTGAGCGCATTAAAAAAAATAGGTTTTCACAATCGGATTGCCGGAATTCATTTTGTAGGTGACGGGCCTGAAAAAGAAGTCTTTGTTGAGCAAAGTAAAGGGATTGAAATATCGGTTTTTTTCCATGGTTTTATGAGCCGGGATAAAGTAGGGGAAATTCTCGAAAAAAGCCATGTTTTTTTATTGCCTTCAGCCTCTGAAGGATTTCCTAAAGTGGTGGCAGAAGCTGCCAATTATGGGTGCATCCCATTAGTTTCTAATGTTTCAAGTCTGGGGCAATATATTTTTGATGGAAAAAACGGATATATCGTTGATTATGATGAAAAAATTGCTGATGAGTTGGCAAATAGAATATTGAAAATTGTCTCCGAACCCCAATTGAGGGAAATAGCTTTTGAAGCCAATCGTTTGTCTCCCAAGTTCTCATTTGATTATTATAATGAGCGGCTTAAGCAGGAAATAATAAATCCTCTCGGCTTAAATCCAAACAGTAATAATAAATACAATTTGCTTTGAAAATAAAGGTTTGATATCAGTGTTATGTAAAATGTATTACGTCTAAAAGCTAAACAAACTGTTAATATATGCCAGATCTTTACAGAAAAAGCACGCATCTTTTATTGATTATTATCCATGTCATTATAGGGATTACCGGGAAATATGCCCCTGGAGTTCCAGGGTACTTTTATCTGGCAGTTACAATTCTTTTTATTTATGATATTATAATCCATCGGGATAGGGGAGCTCGGGCTGGATTTTATGCTTTGTATATTATCGGGTTTGAGATTGTTTACCGGATTTCAGGAGCAAATATTGCATGGGAAGCAGGGAAATATTTTAGTATTGGTATTTTGCTGGTTGGATTGATAATTAATCAAAAAAGGTCTTTCCCGTGGATTTTTCTTTTATTGTTTTTTTTATTAATTCCTGCATTGTTTTTGACTTCTGATCCTAATCCCGAGGATCTTCGCCAAATGATAATGTTTAACTTGTTGGGCCCCGTCACACTTGTTTTGTCCGGTATGTATTTCTATAAACGCAAAGTTGTCGAAAACGTATATCTTAATGGATTGCGTTTTGCTTTTCTTCCGGCTTTTGCTTTAGTGGTAGTCATTTCTCTTAAATCCGGCTTGTCAGGCCTTCAGTTTATATATGTTGGATCTAGTCCTGATGCGGCAGGTGGATTTGGTGCAAACCAGGTGTCAACAGTGATCGGATGGTTTTTGCTGATGGTACTGTTGTTCCGGATTATTGGAAAGAATATTACCCCTTTGGTATGGCTTGATTGGGGCATGATAGCAATTTTGCTGATTAGGGGGCTGGTCACTCTGTCAAGAGGAGGAATGATGGCGTTTGTAATTGCTTTCTTTATGGCTTTTATTGTATTGTGGGTTAAGCAAAGCTCATTTAGAAGGAAAACAATAAAGATGATGCCATACGTGATATTTGGGCTGTTCTTTTTTATTGGAACAATTTGGTACACCAATAAAATAACCAATAATTATTTATTTTATAGATATACAGGTGTTACCAACAGCGAATTGAGGACAGGGATTCCCGCCGAAGACAGCAGTTACCTTACCGGAAGAGACGAGATTATGGAAGGTGACATTGCTGCATTCAAAAAATTTCCTATTCTTGGTGTGGGCTATGGAATGGCAGCTAAATGGCACGCAATTTACTTTGGACACGAGGCAGCTGCTCATACCGAATATTCAAGACTGCTTTCGGAGAATGGAATGTTAGGATTAATTTTTATGATAATTTCATTTGTGTGGTTGCCGGTTTTATATTTCCTTAAAACTCCTTCTCCTTTATCCCGTGCTTTTTTTGTTGCTTTTTTGTTTTTAAGCCTACTTACAATGTTTCATGCTGCCATGCGATTGGCTTTGCCAGGTGTCCTATATGGGTTTTCGTTTATGTATTCAGGGTTGCCAGGTAATAGTTTAAAGAGTCGTCAGTTTAAATAAAAATCGATACCGGCAGATGCAGAGAAATAATGTTAATGATAAGTGAACTGTTTTTTTGAGAAATCAGAACTCTTCTTCTAATTTTTTGCTTGCTTAAATTCTAAGTCATGGGATTAGGAATTAAATTTCTGTATGTCAGTTTTGTCGTGTTTGTATTATATCTCATGTTTAAAGTTTTAATAGATTGTTGAATGAGGAAGATATTATATATTGGTAATAAGTTATCAAAACATGGTTTTTCAGTTACGAATATTGAAACGCTTGGTGAGCAATTAATAAATATGGGGTATGAAGTTTATTTTGCATCAGAATACAAAAATAAATTACTCCGATTATTTGATATGCTTTTTTCCATCATCAGACTAAGCAATAAAGTCAACTTTGTTCTTATAGATGTTTACAGTAAGCAGGCCTTTTATTTTGCATTATTGTCCGCCTGGGTATGCAGAATCTTCAAAATGCAATATTTCCCAATTCTTCATGGGGGAAATCTTCCTTTCAGGCTAAAGAAAAATCCGGTATTGTGTAAAAGTATTTTTGGGAAAAGCAGTATTAATATAGCTCCATCCAACTATTTCTTTAATGTTTTTTCCGAAGCCGGATATGATGTAATGTTTATCCCTAACAACATTTTTTTGGAAAATTATAAGTTCCGTGAAAGAAAAACGTTTTCTCCGTATTTGTTATGGGTTCGTAGTTTTGATAAGATATACAATCCTACAATGGCAATAAAGGTGCTGAAAGAGTTGTTAACCAAGTATCCGAATGCTCATTTATGTATGGTTGGGCCCGATAAAGATGGTTCAAAAAAGAAATGTTTGGAACAGGCCGGCGAAATGGGGGTTCAAAAAAATGTGACTTTTACAGGATGGATGTCAAAAGCCGACTGGCACTCCCTGGCTGAGAAATATGATTTCTTTATAAATACAACCCATGTTGACAATACACCTGTTAGTGTGATTGAGGCAATGGCTCTTGGGTTGCCTGTGGTTACTACCGATGTGGGCGGTATTTCGTATTTGGTGGAGAATGAAAAGGAAGGGATATTGGTTTCAAGAGGCAATGTTAAACAGATGGCGAGTGCAATTTTAAAAATTATTGATAATTCTGAAACCGGACAAGTGTTGGCATCTAATGCTCGTCGTAAGGCGGAAACTTTTGATTGGGCAGTGGTAAGGCACCAATGGAAACAATTGTTTGAAAACAGCAATTGAACTTAGCGATTTAATTGTTTTACAGTAATTAAATGCTTTATGGTTGAAATTGTAAATTATTCTCCGGAATACGAGAAAGTACACTACGAATTTGCTTCGGTAATGTTTGGTACAAGAAGGAAAAGGCGAAATCCCGATTATATTTACTGGAAGTTCAGGGGCCGGAAAGGAACCGAAATGCCATCATTTAAGCTAGCAATATTAAATGGAGAAGTGGTGGGTCAACTTGGGTTGATTCCCTGCAAATTGCTTGTGGATAATGAAATAATAGAGGCTCAGTGGGCCTGTGATTTGATGGTTCATAAGAATTGCAGGGGAAAAGGAATTGCGGCTAAACTATATGAAAATGCCCATGTTCAAAAGATACTAACACTGGGGAGTGACCCAAGTCCTGCGGCAGAAATTTCCATGTTGAGAAATGGCTATAAAAAAACACTTAGTGCTCATAGATATTTTATTCCTTATCATATAGGAACTCCTTTAAAAATGAAAGGCATAAATATAAACGCTTTGAATAAAGTGAAAAATCCTTTTCTGAATTTTTTCTCTGTTAAGGAAGTCTCATCTCTTTTCCAAATGCTGGAAATATCACCCGAACGGTTAAATGACATTTTTAAAGACAGATTTAAAAGCAATAGGCTGTCTGTTTACATAGATCAGGCTTTTTATCAATGGCGTTATTTCAGCTTTAAAGATTATTATCCCGGAATAAAAGTGTTCCAGTTGAAAGGGCATGAAACTTATTTTTCCGGATATTATATGGGCGGCACTTTTTTTATTACGGATCTTCAATTGTCAGATAAAAGGCATATAACTAAAATAATTTCCTTTATCTTAGAAAAGGGAAAAGGCATGCCTTTGAATAGAATTAATTTTTTAAATAACGAGAAAGAAATGCGGTTCCATGAGCTAAAGCCTGTTGCTATTAAATATAAGACGGATACAATAATAATCTATTATACTGAAAATTTAGAGCTTGCCCAGAAAATAAGTCAAAGATATTTTTATTATACATTAAGGGATTCGGATGAAAATATTTAAGAAGAAAATTGTGCTTATCTGGGATTTTGATGGACCGATTGGGTTAATAAATTCCAGTTTGCCTTATAATTTTCATTTTAAAACTTTGGAAAGTGAAATTGCAAATCTGAGGGTTATTCTTGACGTTCTGGATCAGTATGATGTAAAATGTTGTTTTGCTGTTACTGGTTTTTCTGCAGAAGAAGGTTTATATCCTTATACTTTCCCGGAATTAATTAAAGAAATCTATAGTCGTGGACACGAAATAGCTTCTCATTCATGGAGACATGAGTGGATTCCATTATTTGAAGTGAAGCAAGTGGAAAAAAGTTTGGAAAGGAGTAAGAATACTCTGGAAAGGGCCATTGAAGGGAAGCAGAATGTGGTTGGTTTTGTTCCTCCTCACAACCGGCCAATGACATGGATGCGGAGGGGGGCTTTTAGTTTGGGAGACCGACGAATATTCCCTTTTGCTGCAACGGGTGACAATGAAGCCTTAATCAGGTTGTTGAAGGACAAAAACTATAAATGGGTGAGAGTATCCTACTCCAATGTTCTTCACAAACTTGGATTTCGGAGCACTAAGATGACCGGAAGAATCTTTTACTATAAAGATATTTTGCTATTGGAAAATCACTATCCCGGTTTTGGGAAGCAAGTAACCGATTACATCCTTAGAACAAATTTTCCTACCTATACTTTAAGTGCACATCCATTGATGTTTAGCTTTAAAAACAAAAAGGAGAACAGAGCAAATTTTTTCTATATGCTAGAGCATCTTTGCAAATCAGATCAGAAAATTGAATTTGTAAGACCTTCAGATTTGTTAGCAAGAGATTAATTATGGCGGATTTCTTTCAGACACTTAAATTGTTAGGTTTTCCTGTTGAAGAAGCTTACGAAGAATACAGGTCAATGATGAATCAGGATGATCTTCTGATCTGGCAGGAAAAAAAGAAACATGACCTGGTTGACTATCATATTCGAAATAATGGTTTTTACAGAGGCATTAGCAACGGGTGGGATGGTTGTTGGAAAAATTTGCCGATTTTGACAAAGCAGGATCTCCAGGGTAACCATCTTAAGAAGATTTCAGATGTTGGAAAAGAGAAATATTATACTTCTCAAACATCCGGTTCATCAGGGCAACCATTTGTATTTGTAAGAGATCGCTTAACTCATACTCTTATCTGGTTGAATGTAGCGAATCATTATTCCAAAGCAGGGATTAGTTTAAATGATTCGCAGGCCAGATTTTATGGAATTCCTCTGTCCGGAGTGAAATTCTGGAAAGAAAAGCTGAAAGATTTTATTTCTCATCGTAAAAGGTTTAATGTTTTTAATTTGAATGACCAATCTTTAAATGAGTGGGTGAAAGTGTTCAAAAAGCATTCATTTAGTTATCTTTATGGTTATACCAATACCCTTTTATTTTTTGCAAGATATTTAATCCAAAACAATATTGTTTTAAAAGAGAAGTGTCCCGGGTTAAAAAGTTGCATTGTTACAGCAGAGGTCTGTACTAAAGCGGATAAGGCGATACTTGAAGCTGGGTTTGGGATTCCGGTGTACAATGAATACGGTGCTTCCGAAGTTTGTGTTATTGGATTTGGAGGAGGAGAAAAATGGCTGGTTTCCGATGAACTGGTGTATCTTGAGGTTGTAGATGAGCAAGGACATCTTTTACCCGATGGGGAGTCAGGTCGTTTATTATGCACACTCCTACACAATAAGGGAACTCCCATAATCAGATACGAAGTTGGAGATAATGCATCAATAGTGCACGAAGGCGGCAGAACTTATATTAAAGAATTAAGAGGGCGTTTAAGTGATCTTGTTGTATTACCTTCCGGGAAAAAAGTGCCTGGGCTAACCTTTTATTACGTTGTTCAGGGGGTAATAAATAAATTGGAAGGTATTCAGGAGTATAAAGTTGTGGGTAGAGGAAATAAGAATTTTGAAATTCAGATTGTTTCCCGGAATGAAATTACTCCTCAATTAAGGAGTGCTCTAAACAAAGCTGTTGAAAAGTATCTTGAAGCAGGATTGACGGTTGTTGTTGTCAGGGTTCCGGAAATAGATCGCACAGGAGCAGGAAAGTTTAAAAACTTCGAAAAGATATGACAAAACTGGAAAACTCATATCCTTTACTGTCCATAATTATGCCGGTACGAAATGAGGCCGGTTATATTGAAATGGTTTTAAATAATATTTTTGCTCAAAATTATCCCCGCGAGAAAATTGAAGTAATTATTGTTGACGGAGAAAGCGATGATCAAACTCTGGATATAATTAATACATACAATGTCCGCCATCTGGATTTAAAAATAATAACCATTTCAAATCGTGAAAGAATTGTTCCCTCCGGCTTAAATTTAGCTATTGGATACGCCAGTGGAGAGGTAATTGTTCGGATGGATGCTCATGCAGAGTATCCGGAAGATTACCTGCCCCGTCTGGTCGACGGGTTGAAACGTTACGATGCTGATAATGTAGGCGGAGTGGTGGAGACAATCCCTCCCAATCCGAAGTCTAAATCAAAGGCCATTGCTTTTGCCATGGGGCATCCTGCCGGAGTTGGAAATTCATTTTTTCGAATTGGAGCATCAGCGCCTATGGAGGTGGATACAGTTCCATTTGGTTGCTTTTTTAAGTCTGTTTTTGACAAGATCGGGCTTTTTGATGAGGAGCTTGTTCGGAACCAGGATGATGAATTTAATGGCAGGATGCGGCGATCAGGAATGAAAATAGTTCTTTTGCCCGATTTAAAAATAAAGTATTTTGCCCGGGATTCCTGGCATAATTTATTTCGGATGTTTTATCAGTATGGTTTGTTTAAGCCTTTAGTTGTAAAGAAATTAGGATTGTTGCCAACCTGGAGGCAATTAATTCCTCCTGTCTTTGTATTATTTCTCTTTTGGGGCGGATTACTATCGTTTTTTTTCACTCTGTTTTCGGGTTTATTTCTTTTTTTCGCAGGTCTCTATGTCATTATTTTGAGTTGGGTGGCGTTGCAAAGTGCTTTCAGGAATAATTTCGGGACTTTTTTTTATGTGATAGGGGCATTATTTCTGATGCATATTTCCTACGGACTGGGATACTTAAAAGGAATTCTGGCTGTTCTTGTAAAGAAGAATGTCTTTTTTAAAATAATGCAAACTTCGCGATAACTTATATAGGTTTTTCAATGAAGAGGTTGTTTGATCTGGTTTTTTCCATTTTTTTGTTGGTCATTTTGTTCATTCCAGTAGTGATGATTACGTTATGGATTGTGATTGATTCCGGATGGCCTGCTTTTTTCATTCAGGAAAGAATCGGACAATATGTAAAACCTTTCAAAATCATTAAATTCAGAACAATGAGGAGAATCCCCGGGGCTGAAAAAGGGGAGTTTAATGCAGGAGATAATTCAAGGGTTACTAGAGTCGGGAAGTTCTTGAGGAAAACCAAATTTGATGAATTGCCACAGTTATTAAATGTTCTGAAAGGGGATATGTCCGTTGTCGGTCCCCGGCCGGAGGTAAGACAGTGGGTAAATGCCTATCCGGAACGTTGGGAAAAAGTGCTTAAGGTAAAGCCCGGAGTAACTGACAATGCCTCAGTTTATTTCAGGAATGAAGAACAGTTGTTGGAACAGTCAGATGATCCGCATAAAACGTACCGGGATGTGATTCTTCCAAAGAAGCTAACCTTTTATGAAGATTATGCATCCGGGCATTCTTTTTTTAAAGATTTTAAAATCATCTTTCTTACCATAAAGGCTGTTCTTTTTAATTGAATGCTTATTGAAGCTGTCAAAACAAATCAGATTACCTCCGGTCCTTCTTTTAGTCGTTAAGATATAGCCAGGATCATTCTTGTTAATGGAACGAAGCTGTTTCAATTCTATTAATTCCTGAGCTGATTTTATCATTCCTCTAAATTTTCAATTAATGAGAAACACTGAATCTAAGCGTTTATATTATTTTGATTTTGCGAGGGCCACTTTCCTGATAATGGGAATATTTTACCATGCAGCTTTTGTTTTTAGTCATGAGCCTTGGTTCAATCATCAAAAGAGTTAATCAGGGTTTTAGATTAGACTATTAATTTTCCCTTTCATCGCCATGTAATTCAGAAAATTCCCATTTTTTACTTCCTGATGAACGGAAAATGGAAATAACCTGAATTATCCTGTTTTTTTAGTTACTGATTAACTAAATCAAAAAGTAGGGGTTGGTGCCTGAAAAAAGTGAATCATAATGACATTATGTGGATTTCATAAGACTGATAACTTAGATAAATTTTATACAGATGAAAGTTCCATTTTCAAAAGTTTCCTGCACCGGCAATGAGTTAAAGTACGTTACCGAAGTGCTTGAAGGCGGGTGGCTTACCACAGCCAGCAAAACCCTTAGTTTCGAGAATAAATTTGCCGAAAAAGTGAATGCCCGTTATGCGTGTGCCGTAAATAGCTGCACAGCGGCACTTCACCTTGGCATTGAGGCTTTGGGAGTTCAGTCGGGAGATAAGGTATTTGTGCCTGATATGACTTTTACTGCCAGTGCTGAAATTGTTCGCTACATGGGAGCTGATCCGGTATTTCTGGATGTGGAGTATGGAACATCATTGATTACTTCTGAAATTCTTACCGCTGCGATCAAAGAGTATCCTGATGTGAAGTATCTGGTGGTGGTTCATTATGGAGGACAGTCTGCAGAAATGTTTAATCCATACGGAACAGGAATAATGGATATTTGCCGGAAGGAAGGGATTAAGGTACTGGAAGATGCAGCCCATGCTTTTCCAGCAAAGCTTGGAGGACGAATGGTTGGAAGTTGGGGGGATGTTACTTGTTTTAGTTTCTATGCTAATAAAACCATCACAACCGGCGAGGGGGGGATGCTCACAACCAATGATGAGACGATTTATAATCGCGTCAAGGTAATGCGACTGCATGGAATTAATCGCGATGTGTGGGATCGTTTTACTTCTGATAAACCTTCCTGGGAATACGATGTGGTTGCACCCGGATTCAAATACAATATGCCTGATGTTAATGCTGCCATTGGGTTGGCACAGCTTGAAGAGGCCAATCGTTACAGGGATGAACGACAGGTCGTGGCTGAGAGGTATTTGGAGAAACTTTCCGATTTGGAAATGGTTGATCTTCCGGTATCTAAAGTGCCTCCGGAACATCATGCATGGCACTTGTTTCCTGTCGTTCTTAATGAAAAATGCATAATCAGCAGAAATGATTTTATTCAAAAAATGGCAGACAGAGGAATAGGTACTTCGGTTCATTATAAGCCTATGCACAGGTTGAGTTATTACCGGGATAATTATCAACTGGATCCATCTCAGTTCCCTGTGTCCGAGAAAGCTTGGCAGGGAACTGTGAGTTTGCCCATTTTTCCTTCAATGAGTGAGGAGGAACAATTATATGTAATAGAAGAAATGAGAAGAATTCTTAACCCATAATTGTCTTAATCTTAATTGGTCTTTATGTCATAATCATATTGGACCTTGACCGGGATTTTTGGTTTTAGAATTAATGTTTTAAAAATTTTCTATGTTTTTTGCTTCACTGGAATTCTTATTGTTTTTTACAGCATTATTTTTTATTTTCTTTTTTTCTCCTTTGAAAATCAGAAGTGCCATATTGTTATTGGCGAGCTTGCTGTTTATTGCGTTTTTTTCTCCTTCCTTTCTGGTATATGCAATCCTCTTTTCGTTTGTTAATTTTTGGATTGCTTTGATGGTTAATAAAGAAAAGAACTCAAAGAAACGAAAAAATATCTTTATTGGGGGGCAGGTTTTTAACATAGGGGGCCTGGTTTTATTCAAGTATCTTTCCTTTATTGTTGAAAATGTTCTTTTCATACTTGGGATTGAAGCCAGTGATTTTGGGGTTATTGGAAGAATTGCCCTTCCATTGGGTATTTCTTATTATACATTCCAGGGGATTAGTTATCTATACCTCGTTTATAAAGCCAAGGATCAGCCTGAGAAAAACTTCCTGAATCTAACTCTTTATATGCTCTATTTCCCTAAAATTATGGCCGGCCCTATTGAGCGGCACAGGAAATTTCTACCACAAATAAATCTTTCCGGGTTTAAATTCGATCATCAGAGGGTCGTGGAGGGAGGACAGTTAGTAATGTGGGGAATGTTTAAAAAGCTGGTGATTGGCGACACATTGGGCATTGTGGTTAATAAAGTTTATGCCGATGTAGAACAGTTTCAGGGAGTGCCTTTAATTATTACGTTTATTATTCAACCCCTTCAACTTTACTTCGATTTTTCCGGATATACAGATATGGCACTTGGTTTTTCCCGGATTTTTGGCATTCAACTAACCGATAACTTTCGTCGTCCTTTCTTTGCTCAAACCGTAGGTGATTTTTGGAGGCGATGGCATATAACACTTTCTTCATGGTGTAACGATTTTATTTATAATCGTTTGTTGTTGAAGCATAGGAAGTGGGGAAATAAGGCAGCTGTTTACGCAGTTTTTAGCAGTTTTCTGGTAATTGGTATCTGGCATGGTGCTAACTGGACATTTGTTGTACTTGGCATCCTGCAGGGGATTGCCCTTACTTACGAATTCTTTACGAAGCGGAAAAGGGTGAAGTGGAATAAATTAGTTCCATCGTTTGTGTATAAGTGGGGGAGCAGGAGCCTGGTTTATATTTTCTTTTCGGTTTCTTTGGTTTTCTTCTTCTCGCAAAGTATGGGAGATGCGATTCATTTTTTCAGGTTCTTGCCTCAAATACAGGGTCTTGATAATACCCACTATGGTTTTAACATCGTTCGATGGGAGGCCGGAGTTGCCTTGTCAACAGCTTTGTTGTTCCTTATATTTGAGTGGATGATTGAGGATAAGGGCCTTCAACTCAGAGAGTGGTTTAATCGTTTAAGATGGGGCTATCGATGGGGGATTTATTTTTTCTGGCTTTTTGTTGTGGTTTATTTCTCCAAAAACCAAATGGTTTTTGTGTATGCAGAATTTTAGCTTTGATTTTTGAAAAGTATGTAAATTAAAAAATGTAGTATCATGAGACGGTTTGCTAAGCGCTTGATATTATTCGTGTTCATATTGGGGATTTTGCTTGTTGTTTCCTATAACGGGAATAAGATATTATTTGATAAATTCGGATTTCAGGTGCCTTCAGATGTAGAGACACTTATTACGGGTAGCTCCTTGGCGACAGGAGGAATAAACCCTGATTACATAGAAAAATCCTGCAATGTGGGTCTTGCCGGAGAGCCTGCAGTAGTGTCTTTTGTAAAAATAAGGGATTTGTTATCCCGACCGAATAATGTGGACAGAATCATATTGTCCTTTTCTCTGGTAGAAACTTCCTCTTATTGGGATTTGGTGTTTTCGGAGAATAAAACAAACGGAGTTGAGATTTTTTCGAGAATTTCCTTTTTGCGTGAAGAGAATGGTCTTGATTTATTTGAAGGTATTCCGGTAAATTATTTTGCTTATTCTGAGGTTTACTTGAGGAATCGGATATTTCCCGTAATTCCATACCTTATCAATGTTTTTAAGAAGGAGGAAAAGATTTATCCACATATTGGCGGTTATACGAATGTTGAGTTTAACCGGAGAGAGGTTGAAGAAAGAGTTGATAACAGGCAGGAAATACTAAATAAAATGTTTCTTCATGATTCATTTCCTGAGAATATCAGTAAAATGAATTTTAACTATCTGGATTCTATTGTCGCACTTACTGACAGGATGAATGTTGATCTTATTCTTGTGGGAATGCCTATGGAGAATAGTTTGTTTGAAATGATTCCATCTACCAATAGAATTTATTATCTGGAACAGGTTGAAATGCGCTTAAAGCAACCTCATGTTTCTTTTATTAATCTTACAAACTATTTTAATTCCCCTGATTTCTTTGGTGATTATGTTCATATTAACAGGGTTGGTGCTGATTCAATAGCTAAAGTTCTTGAAGGATATATCGTAGAAACTAAAAATTAAAGTGTAACCTTCAGAAAGCGAGCCTTTTTTCTTTTGGAGAAATACAGAGTGTTATTTTGATAAAGAAAGGTTATGTTCTTTTAAGGCCGAAGGTCTTTGAGCAGAGGAGGTCAGGGCAACCTTCTGGAACTAAATGCGTTTCTCCATATTCCCTGTTTTGGTTAGGTCGCAACCATAAACGGAAGTATTTATTACAATTTTTCTGGGGAGTTGTTCCAAACCATTGTTTGTAGGTTTTCAGCCTGTTTGTGCATTTTCCGTTTTATATATGTGGCAGAGTCATTGATTTCAGTAAATAGCTTATTAGGTTATTTAATCAATCCATTCGTCAATAAATAGGACGGTATAATAAAAACCCACTTGCAATGCTTATTGCTCCTGCTTTAACTTGTGATTCCTGAAGTGAGGTTATTGCTTGTTTTAAGAAATTATTAAATCAAGGCATTAAGTGTTGTTGTATATGGATAAATATGATTTTCAGTTCCAAAAAATTATCCCAATGAGAAGTTTGGTGACAAGAATATTTGAAGGAAAAATAGTTTCTCCATGGTGGATATTTGTTATTGATATGCTGCTGGTTAACAGCTCTTTAGTGATGGCCTATATTCTTAGGGTTAATGTCAACCTGGAAGAATATTCCATGTGGGATTTCCTGAGGACAGTCGGTTGGACTTCCATTACTTACGCGTTCTTTTTCCTGATTTTTAAGACATATCGCGGGGTTATTCGTCATACCAATCTCGATGAGTTAAAAAATATGTTTCTTGCATCCACTTCTTCACTTATATTTCTATTGGCAGTAGTCTCGTTTTTGGGTCCTCAGGGAGTTTTGTTTGGGGGTACTCCCCGCCTGGTGTTGATTATTCATTATCTTTTGGTGATATTTCTTTCTTTTGGATTTAGGATGCTGGTTAAAGAGGCCTATAATTATTTTACCAGCCGGAAAGGAAATATCAACACCATAATCTACGGGACCGGTGATTTGGGTTTGATTACAATGGAAGCCATCAAAAGCAATAAGAATAACGAATATAATGTTATTGGTTTTGTGGATGAGGATTCCGGCAGGCATCATGTCACTTTATCTTCATTGCCCGTTGTAAAATGGAGTGATGTTGCAAGCGGTAAAGGTAAACTTTCTAAAGTTGAGGTGATTATCCTGGCAGTTAATGATATTACCGTTGAGAGGAAACAGGAAATTGCAGATGCCTGTCTGGAAAATAACTGGAAGTTGAAGATAATGCCAACTGTTTCCAATTGGTTGAACGGGATCTCCAATACAGAGCAGATAAGAGACGTTAAGATTGAAGACTTGCTTGGACGGGAGGAGATTCGTCTCAGTCAGAAGAATATTATGGAAGGCTTAACCGGGAAAACTATTTTAGTTACAGGAGCTGCCGGCTCTATTGGCTCAGAGATTGTGCGTCAGTTGATGAAATTTCCCGTTAAGCAACTGTTGCTTCTCGATCAGGCCGAATCTGCTTTATATGACTTGCAACAGGAAATGCTGTTGAGTTACAGCGATGCTCCTTTTGAGTTGATTCTTTGCAGTGTGACCAATAAAAACAGAATCAGGAAGGTTTTTGAGAATTGGGACATCGATATTGTCTTTAATGCTGCAGCTTACAAGCATGTTCCATTAATGGAATCTGCACCTTATGAGGCCATTCATGTTAATATCGGAGGAACAAAGAATCTTGCTGATATGGCTGTGGAGTTTGGCGTAGAGAAATTTGTGATGGTTTCAACCGATAAAGCGGTAAATCCCACAAATGTGATGGGAGCTTCCAAAAGGGTTTGTGAAATTTATGTGCAGGCTTTATCCGCACAAAAAGGGGGCAAAACACAGTTTATCACTACTCGCTTTGGTAATGTCTTAGGATCTAATGGTTCGGTAATTCCTTTGTTTAAAAAGCAAATTGCTCAGGGTGGACCGCTGACTGTTACACATAAAGACATTACCCGGTTTTTCATGACCATTCCCGAAGCTTGCCAACTTTTGCTTGAGGCTGCTTTTATGGGGAATGGAGGAGAGATCTATGTTTTTGATATGGGGAAACCGGTAAAGATTGATGATCTGGCCAAGAATATGATAAGACTCGCCGGATTGAAGCTTGGCGAGGATATTCAAATCAAATATACCGGTTTGAGACCGGGAGAAAAGCTTTATGAAGAGTTGTTGGCATCTTCCGAGAATACGTTACCTACCTATCATAAAAAGATTATGATTGGGAAAGTTCGTCCGGTTGATTTTTATCAGGTGAATAAAGAAATTGAGGAGATGTTGAATAGCCTGAACTTTGAGTCGGATGATATTCTCTTTTCCCGACTGAAGGGGATGGTCCCCGAGTTTTTCGGCGCCAGATTTGAGAGACAACTTGAAGCTGATGGTGTGGTTAAAGTTGGAAAATGAGTTCTCAAGTTTCCGCAAATTTAGGTTGTTTTAAGGTTACTTATAGTTATCAGCCAGATCTTACTTATGAAGAGGTTGTTCATTTTCGATTTGGACTAAAGATTCGCTTGTAGACTTGTTCTTTATGACATATTATTTTTGCTGAAATACGGATGGTTTTTTAGCACTTGTGAAATGGGGGCGTTCGCCAAGGGATGTTCTCAATTAGCATAAAAATAGTTAGTTAAGGAGTTGTGCTTAGTTTTATCTGGTGTGTAGCCTGAAAATGGAGCGCACCACAATTACCTTCTGTGGAAAGATAGTTTTTATTTCTTATGTTAAAATAAAGTACACAAAAATCATTGATAAAAGTTAGACAATAACAATGTTATTTAATTCAATTGATTTTGCTGTTTTTTTACCGATAGTCTTTATTCTATATTGGTTTGTAATAAAAAAAAATCTGAAGCTTCAAAACTTGCTGATTGTAGTAGCGAGTTATGTTTTTTATAGCTGGTGGGATTGGAGATTTTTATCATTAATTGTCTTTAGTACAATCGTTGATTATACTGTTGGCTTCAAACTAAAAAATGAAGAAAACCAATCTAAACGGAAACTTTTGTTATGGGCAAGCATTGTTGTAAACCTTGGATTTTTAGGTGTTTTTAAATACTATAATTTCTTTTTAGATTCATTATATCATGTAATTCCGGGTCTTCAGGTTGTTTTGGGTTTCAATTCAATTGAAATCATTTTACCTGTTGGGATTAGCTTTTATACTTTTCAAACGTTAAGTTATACGATTGATGTTTACAAGAGAAAACTGGAACCAACTAGTGATTTTATTGCTTTTGCTGCCTTTGTAAGTTTTTTCCCTCAATTAGTTGCTGGACCAATAGAGCGTGCAACCAATTTATTACCTCAGTTTTTTCATAAAAGAACTTTTAACTATGCCAAGTTTGTTGACGGAATGCGTCAAATTCTTTGGGGTTTGTTCAAAAAAATAGTCGTTGCGGATAATTGTGCTGAATTTGCAAATCAAATCTTTAATAATTCAGCAGAAATGAATGGGAGTACGCTGATTTTTGGAGCTTTGTTTTTTGCTTTTCAGATATACGGAGATTTTTCTGGGTATTCAGATATCGCCATAGGTACGTCTAGGCTTTTTGGGTTTAACTTAATGCAAAACTTTGCTTTTCCATATTTTTCAAGAGATATAGCAGAGTTTTGGAGAAGATGGCATATCTCCCTTTCAACTTGGTTTAGAGATTATCTTTACATCCCTATAGGCGGTAGCAGAGGTGGGACTTTAATGAAAGTTAGAAACACATTTATAATTTTTATTGTAAGTGGATTTTGGCATGGTGCAAATTGGACTTTTATTATCTGGGGCGCACTAAACGCCATATTCTTTTTGCCATTATTGCTAACCAATAATAATAGAAACAACCTGAGAATTGTAGCCCAAGACAGGTATTTACCGACTTTTAAAGAATCTTTTCATATGCTTATTACTTTTGCCTTGACTGTATTTGCATGGGTATTTTTTAGAGCCGAGAACTTAGGACATGCGTTCGACTATATTAAGGGTATTCTTACAAGCGAGAATTTTTTTAATGTTATTCCTACTTCATGGGGTGGACGATTGTTGTCTGACTTCGCATTTTCGTTGTTAAATATAGTGCTATTAATAGTAGTTGAATGGTTTGGAAGAGATAAACAATATGGAATAGAGTTTCTTTTTGGGATTAAATATCGAATAGTTAGATGGAGCTTGTATATTTTGCTCATATTGTATATAATAGTATTTGCTGGAGGGTCTCAGGATTTTATTTATTTTCAATTTTGAAACCAATATGAAACGATTCATTGTTGATATTGTAATATTTTCAATAATTTTATATGTTGTAACTTTATGTTTGGATAAAGTTGTTTCTACCGGTCTTAGGAGAAGTGAGACAACATTATTTTATAACCTAACAAAAATAAATCAGGGGAAATTAAATGCTGATCTTATTGTTAATGGTAGTTCCAAAGCGTTAGTGCAGGTTGATCCCTTTATTATTGATTCTATATTGGGGATTAATTCATACAATCTTGCCTTAGACGGCACTCCGTTTATCCCTCAAAAGGCTCAGTATGAGTTTTATAGATTGAAAAACACTAAACCCAAGATAATTATTCAAATAGTAAGTAATGGGACACTTAGGAGTCTAAATAAAGGTTTTAAAAACTCCATAAAATTTGCACCTTATTTAAATATTCCGGAAGTAAAGGAGCTTATGAAGTTAACAGGAAGTTTCAATTGTCTGGATTATTCTGTCCCGATGGTAAAGTATTCAGGTAAGCCTTTTGAAATTATAACCGGAATGCTATCTTTCTTAAATGTTCAGATTTTTAAAGTTCAGGATTCAAGAGGATATTTCCCAAAAGATAAATCCTGGCCAACAAATGCCAATGAAGGGATAGAATCATCGTTAAAAGAAAATGGGATGACAGATTTTGATTATACCCAATTGGTACAAGAATTTACATCCTCGGATAGCGTTTCCGTTCAAAATTTTGAGCGCTTCTTGGCTAAATGTGAAACGGAAGAAATCATAGTCTTTTTAGTTTATCCTCCCATACATGCAGAAGGATTTAATACAATTCTGAATGTAGATTACTACAACAGGATAGCTCATAAATACAATGCCTGTTTTCTTGATTATTCAAGGGATTCTCTTTTGGTTTTTAACAAAAAGTATTTTTACAATTCTCAACACTTAAATGTTGACGGAGCTACAATATTTACAAAAAAGTTAGCTGAGGATATAAATGCACGAATAAACAATGATCTAAATAACTGATTCTTCTGATTATGTGTTCTCCCACGATTTTTTTAGACATTTTGGAGATTCTCGTGTTTTATCAGAAATGACTCGATTGGCAAAATATGAGGTAGCGTTTTAAAATAAATTTGGTCATACCTGAGCATGTCCATATGGGGGCGATATATTGGTGGGAGTATTAGGAAAGACAGACCGTGGATACATCTTCTTGTACCTGAGAAACGATAATGAGAGTGCATTCTGCTTATCATAATAGATCAGCAATGTTAAAAAAATATAAAGATTTGGTGGTGGGGGCGAACAAAATGACATTCTTTTTAAGCAAAAAGAATAATATATTCCTTTGATAATATTGAACTTGAAGAAACTGAAATTTGGTTTATGTGGAAATGTAGCCTTCCCCGAAATATTCCTTTCCTTAAAAAGTTGTTTTCACATACCTTTTATGCTAAAATTAATAAAATAGGACATTGGTGTTAATTTCTTTCAGTTTTTCTTCCGTAAATATGTGATTTGTTCAAAAGATAAAAGTTTTAAATCATATTAATTGATAATATCTTTCTATGAAAGGAGAATGTGATTTTCCCTTCCGAATCATTTCGGGGTTTTTTATTTTCGTTCTTTCTTTCTCCTTTTTTTCCTCTTCTTAATCTCTTTTTCAGTATTGTAATAATACGAATAATCTTTCCTCTCAAACTGGGCGCCGTTCAATACAATTCCCACATGCTCCAGTTTTTTCATCTTTTCATCATTCAAACATTTCTTGAGGACCGATTTAGGGGTTACATTCTGACGGGTGATCAGCAATGTCAGATCACTATATTTGGTTAAAAGATAGGCATCACTGACCAGGCCTACGGGTGGAGTGTCAATGATTATAATCTCAAAATGCTTTTTGAGGTTGGTAAAAAGTTGATCGGTTTTTTTGTTGGCAATTAATTCCGTAGGGTTTGGCGGAATGTCTCCTGATGTTAGGATGTTCAGGTTTCCTGTTCTGGATGGCTGAACAAGTGTTTCCCATTCTTTTTCTCCAAGCAGATAATGTACCAGTCCCGGTGTTTTTAAATCCGGGAACATCTCTTCGTTAATGGCCGGCATCCTCAGGTCAAACCCCATCAATAAAGTTGTTTTCCCTAATTGAGCAAAAGAATTTGCCAGGTTGGCCGCAAATACGGTTTTTCCTTCTGATGGGACAGACGAGGTTACCAGAATTGTTTTTTCAGGTTGTTCCAGAGCGTAAAATCCAATGGAGGTTCTGATATTTCGAAAAGCTTCGGCCAATGGGGAATGTGAGTTGGCCTCTAATACAAGCCTTTTGTTGGAGTCTGAATGCAGCGGAACAGTTCCTATGAGGGGATAGTTTGTTAATTCCGAAATTTCGGACTCATCCTGAATCTTATCATTGTTGTACACTTTTAAGAAAACAATAACTGCCGGAAACATAAGGCCGAAAACCACAATCATTAGCATACTTCGAGTTTTGTCGGGGGTAACCTGTCCCCGGGCAATGGCCTCTTCTACAATTTCGTGGTCCGGGAGGTTGGACGACTTGGCCAGCTGAGCTTCAGCCCTGCGCTCGAGCAGGTAGGTGTACATCTCATCGTTCATCCGAAACTTCCGTTCAATGTTTAAAAGTGTCTGCTCTGTTTTTGGCAGTTTTCTAATTTCCTGACTTAGCTGATAGAGTCTCTTGTTCAGATCGTTCAGAGAAAGTTGCGTTGTTTCAATAATGCTGCGGGTGGTCTGCAGCAGGGAATTTCTTAAAGTTTGGATCCGATGATTGATCCGGACAATATTGGGATTTTCGATATTGGTGTTGAATTGGAGACTGGATTTTTCTGCGTTGAGGGAGGCCAATTCTCCAATAAGCTGATTTAATACCGGATCGTTGACCCCCATTGCCGAAGGAGCTACAATGTCATTGATGTCCAGATTGTTTTCGATGTTATTCAGGAGATACGTGAGGTAATCAAGACGTGCTTCCAGTGTAGCCTTTTCATTTTCCAGTTCATTAGATTGGGTGATAATCATTTGTCCCTGAAAAGATACATCCATTACTTCATTGCGACTTCTGAACCCCTCGAGAACAGACTCTGCCGCGGCCAGTGAATCCATTACTCCTACAAGTTGCCTCTCAATAAACTCAATGGTATTGGAGGCAATTTGGTTTTTTTTGTCAAGGGTATAATTCACTGAGTTCTGAGCTAGTTTGTTCAGGAAGTTTTTTCCTTTCTTGATGTTGTTCTCAGTAATAGAAATCTCAATTATTGAACTTTCCCGGGTTACTCTGTCCAGTCTTATTTTCGATTGATAATGCCCTGCCAGTGTTTTGATTGTTCTGGTTTTAAATAGGAATTTCCGACCAATATATCTCTCTCCGCGAGAAATGATTTCCTCATTGGGAGCAATTGTGAAAACAAAATCAGGCGTACTGATTTTTTCGAAAAATTTGTGTGTTTCGGAATAATATTGATTATCATGTATTAAAGAAAGGGTAAACTGATCCTTTGAATGAAATTCTACTGAAAAGTCCAGGTTGGATAACTTGACTTCTGAAGTATCCGGGATTACTGTAAATGGGCTTTCCTGGTAAATTTCATTGGTTCGAAATAAATCATCTTTAAAATAGGAGATGGTAAAATCAAGTTGTTTTAAAACTTTTTCAATTTGTCGTCGGGAGGTGAGAATGATTAGCTGGTTCTCAATGTTGCTTTGACTTCCCAGGTTTATTCCAGGGAGCGCATTTTCTCCACCGCCTGTCATGGATGACTGATTATCATTGCCCTCTGACACCAGTAATCTGGTGCTTATTTGGTATTGAGGAGTGGTGGTTTTATTGTATAAAATAACTCCCGCTATTGTAAGCGTCAGAAATATTGGAAAGAAATACCAGTACTTCAGCATCTGCTTCAATAACTTCAATATATTCAGATTGTTTTCTCTTTCTGTATTTTCGTTGTAATTTGTCATTCTTCAAATCTTTAGTTGTCTTCCCGCGAGTTCAGATAAGTTAGTATGGCAAAAGTGGCTGTAATCATAGAAACACCTGCCGTAACAAATGTGGCATTCAGGCTTAATGCTTTGTAAGGTCTGGGCTCTACATAAATAATGTCGCCTGGTTGAAGCCAGAAGTATTGCGAATAGATGGTTCGCTCATCTGTGATGTCTATGATAAACATTTGAGGAATTTCATTCCGATGACGAATAAGGCGTACCTTTTTCCGGTTTCCAAAGTCTGTAAGGTCTCCGGCCAGACTGAGTGCTTCTATGATGTTAATTTTCTCACTGTTAAGAGGGAATCTGCCCGGCATATTAACTTCGCCTATAACGGTAATGTTATCATTTAATTGCTTTACGATGACATTACTTTGTTCCAGATATCTGCTTACGGCAAGTGTGATTTTCTCGCGTATTTCTTCCAAAGTGAGGCCTGCTACAAATATTTTTCCAATAAAGGGGTATTCAATTGAACCGTCCTTGTCCACCCGGTATCCCAAAAGACTTGTGGCCGATGCTGATTCCGGCATATTGGTATAACCCGATTCATTATTCAGAAAAGCAGATGTTTGCTCATCTAAACTGGTAACCCTGATGTAAAGCAAGTCGTTAACCTCTACTTTGTATTCGGGGGGATTCTGCAAAAAGGTTCCATCAATATCATTTAACTTCCTTGGTAAGTCTCCGTCAAGGTAAATAGATTTCTTTAATGAATAACATGAAGAAAAAAGTACTAATACCATGCTTACAACCAATGTTTTTATCAATCCGTTTATCATCTTCTGGAAATTTATCAGATAGTAATTTTTTTATGACCTCAATTTCAACCAAAGTTACGGTATAATGCAAGAAAATAATCAAGGAAATATTTGCGCTGGTCAAATAAAATGCCGGGTTTGGGTATTTCAGGGAATTGTGGGAAATATTTATAATCAGATTTTGGGAGGTGTCCTTAAAAAGTGTGACAAAAAAACTGGTTGTAAAATTACAAAATTACGCCGCTCAAATAAAAGTATAGCGCTTCTGTCAAAATCCAATCGACAACGGCTGGCTTTCTACTTATATTTCAAAAACATTAATTGTTTTCAAAATAAATCTTGTTGTTATGAGAATATTATTGTTTGTTTTTTCTATCATGTTGGCAGGGGTTGGATTTTCCGGCTGCGATAATGCGAAAGTTGAAAATCCCGGTAAAGCAAAAAATGCTAAAGTTGTTTTTTTGCATCACAGTACAGGTGGAGTTATTTGGCGGGTGGAAAACAGCCTTTGGGCCAGAGTTAAACGAAAAATAGGTTTTGAGACAGGAATCCCGAGGTGGTTTGAAAAATATAACAAACAAAATGAAACCAATTATCAGGTTATTGAAATGAATTTTCCAAAACGCGATCCGTATGGCTGGAATAATTATCCATATGATTATTATAATATATGGGTGAAAAACGGGCACCAGGATTATTTTATGGAGGAGCCCACATTAAAAACACTTACCGCTGATTATGATGTTGTCATTTTCAAGCATTGTTTCCCGTCCAGCGATATTGTATTTGATGTTCAGCCTGATGTGGATTCAGATGTTAAATCCGTAGAAAACTACAAATTACAATATGAGGCTTTAAAGAAGGAGATGCATAAGTATCCGGATACAAAATTTTTGCTTTGGACTCCGCCTGCGCTGGTTGAAGCGGTTACAACTCCGGAAGCTGCAAGAGCTGCAACGGAGTTCTCTATGTGGGTCCTTGAGGATTGGGATCAGCCCGATGACAATATCTTTTTATGGGACTTCAGGACCCTGGAAACCGAGGGGGGGATATATCTGGCCCCTGAAAATGCTGCTGGTGAGCGGGACTCACATCCATCCTACTCCTTTGCAAAACGAATTTATCCGCTTTTTGCCCGTAGAATTGTGGAAGTGATTGAACATGAATCCCGGAATGTGAAATAAGTTTTACTAATAGAAAAATATGAACCGAATGAAGGAATCAGTTAAAAACTTTATTGCAGAAACATCTTTTACCGATCCTGCAAAAATTCAAGATGATACAATGCTTTTTGAGGAGGGGATTTTTGACTCAATGGGCTTATTGAGTCTTATTTCATTTTTGGAAGAAAGCTTTGGAATACAGACCGATGATGTCGATTTGATGGAGGATAATTTTAAAAATCTGAATGCTATTGAGGAGTATATCAAAAGGAAAAAAAGTTATTCGGCAGTTTAGCTGAATAACTTTTTTTTTACAACTCCAGTTCTCCTTTTCCCTGCCGAACAATTTCAAACTCGCCCTCTGTGGTGCAATCCACAATGGTAGAAGCCTCGTTTCCTCCATAACCTCCATCGATTACTATATCAACAAGGTTCTGATATTTTTCATGAATCAATTCCGGATCTGTGGTATATTCAAGGATTTCATCTTCATCTTTTATGGATGTACTCAGAATTGGATTGCCCAGTTCTTTGACAATCTCAATAATAATGGGATTGTCAGGGATTCTGAGGCCAATGGTTTTTTTATTGCTTTTAAAAAATTTCGGGACACTATTGCTTGCCTGCAAAATGAAAGTGAAAGGTCCGGGAAGATTTTTCTTTACAAGTTTGAAAGTAGCACTTCCCAAAGGTTTGGTGTAATCCGAAAGGTGACTCAGATCATGACAAATAAATGACAGGTGATCCTTTTTGGGATTAATGCCTTTGATTCTTGCTATTTTCTCCAGTGCTTTCGTGTTGTTAATGTCACAACCCAGACCATAAACCGTGTCGGTAGGATAAATAACAATGCCGCCATTGCGCAGTGCCTCCACTACTTTTTGAATTTCCCGGGGATTGGGATTTTCCGGATATATTTTTACAAGCATAGCATCTGTGATTTTGTTCAGGAACAAACAAATATAAGCATAGATTGTGATGGATGACAGGGAAATTCTGATATTTTGAATAAAAAAAGCCTGACTCAAACGAATCAGGCTTTTTTTGAGCGGGAAACGGGACTCAAACCCGCGACCCTCAGCTTGGAAGGCTGATGCTCTATCAACTGAGCTATTCCCGCAAATGTGGGGTGGAACTGGTTTAGTTTTGCTTGAGGCCTTTAAAACCCTGATCCATAAAATGTAAGACCTAAAAAAACCTGATCGGATTACAATCAGGCTTTTTTTTGAGCGGGAAACGGGACTCAAACCCGCGACCCTCAGCTTGGAAGGCTGATGCTCTATCAACTGAGCTATTCCCGCAAAAAGTGGGGAGAGCAGGATTCGAACCTACGAAGGCTGAGCCAACAGATTTACAGTCTGCCCCGTTTGACCGCTTCGGTATCTCCCCGGTAATTATTTTACAAGACCCGCAATTTCAAAGAACATCAATGATGAGCCAATAGAGGGATTCGAACCCCCGACCGGCTGATTACAAATCAGCTGCTCTGGCCAACTGAGCTATATTGGCTTGTACACCCTGGCTTTGGCGAAGGTGTCTTGTCCTCTTTTGTCAATGCTCCGGAGGACGCAGTGGGGAGAGCAGGATTCGAACCTACGAAGGCTGAGCCAACAGATTTACAGTCTGCCCCGTTTGACCGCTTCGGTATCTCCCCGGTAATGTTAAGAACGTTTACAGGCCTTGTATTGCCTTGCGTTTGGGACGACAAAGATAAATAAATTATCTTATCTGCAAACGAAAAATTGATATAATTTTTGTGAGAGCCAATAGAGGGATTCGAACCCCCGACCGGCTGATTACAAATCAGCTGCTCTGGCCAACTGAGCTATATTGGCAGGGCGGGTAAGCTACCTATATCGCACCGCTACAACCGCCTACCCTTGCTGCCGTCAGGCCCTGGGGGAGTTCAGCAGGAGCTGGTCGTATAGGACTTACCCGGGGTGCAAAAGTAGAAATTTTACCATTGCCGGCAAATTTCCGGGTGAAAAAAATTTATTGTTTTTGGGTGGTTTATAGCTAATGTGTTTGATTTCAATTTGTTTTTGCCTGAAAAAAAATAAATTTTTTATGATCTATGGTTAATCTACGGTAGATGTCTCGATACAGAAGTGTTCGTTAAAAAAGGAAATTGCTGCGGTTCTTTTGCTTTTCCTCATATGAATACCTGGTACTGGTTGAGTCTTGAAGTAATCTGTTCTGAAAAACAGAAATTACTCGTTCAATAGTGACAATTTATGTATTTTAGCCGTGTATTAATTTTGAAATAAGTTACATAAACGATGGATGATTTGTCAACAGAAAAGACAGACAGGGAGTTACAAAAAAATAAAGCCAGGTTTGTTTTGAATCAGGGTGCTTTTATGGGACTGGCACTTGCTGGCGTTTTCTGGTTTTTACAAATGACAGGACTCGAGACTTCCTTTTTGGATAGTGTGTTAAACTGGCTTGTTTATATTGGGTTTATTCATATTTCTATGGTGCGTTACCGTCAAAACTTCATGAGCGGTTCGCTTGAGTACGGACAGGGAGTATGGCTGGGAACCCGAATGGCGATGCTCGCCGGTATTGTTTTAGGCGCCTGGATGTTTTTGTATATGAAGGTGATAAATCCGAGTTATACTGATGAATTAATTCTTCAGATGCAGGAAACTTATCTGGCCATGGGAATGTCTGAAAATGAGGTTGCTCAGATGGAAGATATCTTTACTTTGGTTGCCAATCCTGTATTAATGATTTTGTCGGGCATTTTGGGCTCCGGCTTCACCGGGTTGCTGCTCTCCTTGATTATTGCCATATTTCAACGCAGAAGGCCGCAGGATCCGTTTTCTAATGCCATGAAAAATATTGAGTAATGGAGTTAACAGTTATTGTTCCTTTTCTGAACGAAGAAGAGTCACTGCCGGAACTTGTCCGGTGGATTGAACGTGTGTGTTCAAAAATGGAGATCGGATTTGAAGTAGTGGTTGTTGATGACGGGAGTTCTGATAATTCCTGGAAGGTGGTTAAAGAGTTGAAAAAGGAGTTTGACTTTTTGAACGGGCTTCGTTTTCGCAGAAACTATGGTAAGTCTGCAGCATTAAACAAAGGTTTTGAAGTCGCACAGGGTGAAGTGGTGATTACTATGGATGCTGATTTACAGGACAGTCCGGATGAAATACCGGAGCTTTATGCTTTGATTCGTGAGGGAGGGTATGACTTGGTGAGTGGCTGGAAGAAGAAGCGGCATGATCCAATGAATAAAACACTCCCCAGTAAATTGTTTAACAGAACTGCCCGGATTATCTCCGGAATAAAGCTTCATGATTTCAATTGCGGACTTAAGGCATATAGATGTGACGTTGTAAAAAACATTGAGGTGTATGGCGAAATGCATCGCTATATTCCTATATTGGCAAAAAGAGCCGGCTTTCATAAGATTACCGAGAAAGTTGTGGTTCATAGAGAGCGTAAGTATGGAGTAACAAAATTTGGAATTGAGCGATTTATGAAAGGATTTCTGGATCTTTTGTCTGTGATGTTTATATCAAAATTTGGAAATCGGCCGATGCATCTTTTCGGTGCTTTGGGGACACTTATGTTTTTAATCGGATTTGGTCTTGCAATCTGGCTCGGAGCTCATAAGTTGTATTGTGTTGCTCATGGCGTGGTAGCCCCTTTGGTTACCAGTAATCCGTTTTTTTATATTGGGTTGGTTTGCATGATATTGGGAACACAGCTTTTTGTTACCGGTTTCCTGGCAGAATTGGTATCACGCAATCGCCCGGACAGAAATGAGTATCATGTTTCCGAAAAATTTTAAACCAATGGTTAATCCCGGTTAATCCATTGATTAAAAATAATTCTGATTATGTCCTTTTATCAATCTATTGCACCTTACTACGATTATATTTTTCCTCCATCTGCCATGCAGGTAGCCTTTATTAATAGTAAGATGGGAGGTGTTCGCAGCAAGCAAATTCTGGAGGCCGGATGCGGAACCGGAAACCTGGCATTGAAACTGGCAGAACAAAAGGTTTTGGTCGAAGGAATTGATCTGGATCCCGAAATGGTTTCGGCTGCCCGGGAAAAGGCCGGTGCCTCAGAGAATGTTCGGTTTACTCAAATGGATATATTAAAGCTTTCTGAAAAATGGCCACCCAATACATTTGATGCGGTGGTTTCTTTTGGGAATACACTTGTTCATTTGATTGACAAGCAACAGATAAGACAGTTCTTTTTGAATGCTAAAGATGTTTTGAAACCTGATGGTATGTTGATGGTGCAGATTATTCACTACGATCGTATTTTGGATCAGGAAATCGGAGGTTTGCCAACCATTGATAATGATGAAATAAGATTTGAGCGGTTTTATGATTTCAACGAATCAGAAGATGTTGTTGATTTCAGGACTTTTCTTACCGTGAAGAAAAGCGGCAAGGAAATTCGTAATTCGGTAAAATTGTTGCCATTACGAAAAGGTCAGACGGAAAGGTTGTTGCAAGAATGCGGCTTTAAGAATATCCGGTTTTACGGAAGTTTTAAAGAAGATGATCTAACTTCTGATTCTGTTCCTCTTATTTTTACAGCACAAAAATGATTTCCCAGTTATGGTGTTGGGAAATTAAGTTTTATAAGTTCCACCACTTTTTTGTCAATCGGAAAGGTCATGTCTTCAGGCTTTAGGTTTTGAATGGCAATCCATCTGAAGGATTGACTTCCGTTTCTCCCTTTTTCAAAATCAAACTTCTTTCCTGAAATTTTAAGATCATCATTCTCCGGCAGCTGAAAGAGATAGTAAATGCTTATCAGCTGGGTGTTTTTGAAAAATCGGGTTGGTTGAAAAAAGTCGGTGGTATAAAAATGTTCTGTCACCGTTACTTCAATGCCTATCTCTTCCTGACATTCTCTTTTTAAGCATTCCACAGGACCTTCACCATATTCCAGCCCTCCGCCGGGTAGTTTCGTCATATAAGTATCCATTACATATTCATCGGTAACTAGCAGGTGGCGTTCCCGGATACAGATGCCGTAAACTCTGATGTTGAAACAGGTTGGATTGCTCATTTTGAGAAAATAAAAAAGCCGGAGCTCTTCTCTTAAGATTGTAAACCGCGAGAAAGAATCATTTAATTAATTAGGAGCCCCGGCCTGTTAAAGTTTGTTCGTAATGTCGATGCCTTCGGTAAGTTATTTTCTGAACAGACGTTATTTATTGGTTAGCTGTTCATTTACAAATGTAATAACTTCCTCAGGATTTTTCGGGTCAAACCAGTTAATTTCTTTATCCCGGCGGAACCATGACAGTTGTTTGCGTGCATACCTTCGGGAGTTTCTTTTAATTAGTTCAATGGCTTTCTCACGAGATGTTTTTTTATCAAAGTAATCGAAGAATTCCCGATAGCCAACCGTATTGAGAGCGTTTAATTCTTTGTGAGGATACAGATTAACGGCTTCTTCCTCCAATCCCTCCTGTACCATTTTATCTACCCTGGCGTTGATTCGTTGGTGTAAGTCAGTTCGATCCATGTCCAATCCTGTTTTTAGGATTCGAAACGGACGTTTTTTTCGGGTGTTGGTTCTGAGTTCAGAATATGGACGACCGGTCATCAGACATATTTCAACGGCATGAATGACGCGCTTTGGATTCTTCAGGTCCACTTGGGTATAGAAGTCCGGATCCAGTATTTTCAGTTGTCTTCGGATGCTCTCGATTCCCTCGGTTCTATACTTTTGTTGTAAATTTTCCCGAAGTTCAGGATCTATGGTTGGCAAATCGTCAATTCCATTGCAAAAGGCATCTATATACAACATAGAACCGCCTGTCAGAATTATGGTATTGTTTTTCTGAAACAATTTATTGGTTATAGCCAGGGCCTCCTGTTCATATTCATAGGCACTGTAATAATTAAATATGGAATGTGTCCCGATAAGGAAGTGTGGGACCAATTCAAGCTGTTCCTGGTTGGGAGCTGCCGTTCCGATTTTCATTTCCCTGAAGATCTGGCGGGAATCAGCAGAGATTACAGGACAGTTGAGTTCTTGGGCCAGTTGAATGCTAAGGCCGGTCTTTCCGATGCCCGTTGGTCCGGTAATAACGACGACAGTTTTATTGCTTAATACCATTCTTCTTCATCGTATGAGTCTTGTTGTTCGCCGAAGTCCATGATGTCTTCGTTTTCTTCATCTCCTGAAAATTCAAGCAAATCGATGTCATCCAAATCCCCGCTTTCCAGGGCAGAACTGTCCAGTTGAACAGGGGGAGTGCCTTGCCGTCTGATGCATGTAGGGTGCTTTTCTTCCCCGTCGCTCATTTCGAATAATTCTAAGAAAAGTGCGCGTTCGGCAAACTGATCAAAAACGTACAGCAATCTTTGTTTTTTCTCAGTAATAAGTGTTCCCAGCTTGGTAGTGTCCATCACTTTTATGTCTGGATCCTGTCCGTCGGTCATGTCAATAAGTGTGACTTCTGTTTCCTTGTGCCAGTTTTGGTCAGTAAGAAAGAAAGAGGTCATTTGGCTCTTATCATAATTCAATTCATCCACAATGAAAGTATGTAAATCAAAGAAGGTTGCGTGACTGTTAATGGCAATCTCTCTGATAAAGTCTTCATTTTCACTGGATATGATCCGAAATTTATATATCATATAGGTTTGAAATGTTCTGTTCTCTGTTTGATTATGGTAAGGAAAAACGCAAAACTATCCGAATTGTTACAAAAAACAGGTATTTTTCTGCCTGATTTGAGGATTAATTGACAAATGGTGCATAAAGCTGGTTAGAAATTAATTGATTTTAGAATATGATGTATGGTCGATTATTGAGACTGATTGTCTTTTTTATTTGGATTGTATCAGGTGTGAATTGTGTTTTTTCACAGGAGGTTAGAGCAGGTGATGGTGAAAAAACTGATTCCCTTGGGCAGACATCAGGGATTGCAGGTCTGGGAGAAAAAGTACTTGACCTTGTAACCTGGGAGAAGGAGGGGGTGGTATATACTGTTTATCCATCTCTGAGCGTGAGTCCCCGCAATGGGTTTGTATATGGGGTAATGCCTGCTGTTAAGTGGAACAGTGCTCATAAGGGGAAGTATAATACTCTTGCCATCAATGCAGAGCATTCTACTAAAGGGATGCTTCAGCTACAATTGGAGCATGAATGGTACCTTGGAGGGAGGTGGCTGACTACCGGTGAGGCATTTTTGAATAGCAGGGAAGATCAATTCTGGGTGGGAGCCGATGACAGGGATTTTTTCTTTGACAGAAAGGAGTTTCGGATAGAATGGGATTTTTTAAGCAATCCTTTTCCTGCTTTGTGGATTGGCGGAGGGATTCTTCTGAACAATAATCGCTTTGACGAGTCAGCTCCTTTTGTTTTTGAAGGAGAGGGTCTTACAGGAGCTGAAGGTGGCTTTATTGCCGGGGTAGGGCCAAAGCTGGTGGTTGACACAAGGCACCGCACACTATCACCTCAGAGTGGATTGTGGTTGGAAATACTCCCGTTGTTTGCCGGGGTTTCAGGAGTAGGAGATTATAATTATCAGCGATATACCTTTGATGGCCGACAATACCTTACGCTGAAAGAAGAGGTTACTTCGTTGGCTTTTCAGGTAATCATTGATTATGCAGAGGGGAACATTCCGTTTTATGAGGAACCTCAATTGGGGGGGAAGGAGAGACTTCGTGGCATCGGACACCCTCTTGAAGAGACCGGGAATGCTGTGTGGCTGGCGAGAGCCGAAGTTCGACAGCATCTTTGGTGGCGTCTGGGAGTGGTGGCTTTTGCAGGGGCAGGGAAAGCCGACAACGGATATCAAAGACCTTTTACAGACTTGATTTCTTCTGCAGGAGGAGGCCTCCGTTTTAGGATGCTTCCGGACGACCCGCTGAACGTTCGATTTGATTTCGGGGTTTCTTCAATTGGAACCACCGGTTTTTTTATATCTTTGAAAGAAGCTTTTTGATTTGAATATAAATTTTTCCTAATAAATAAACCTCCCAATGAAGTTTTGCTTCTTCTGTACCTTGATTCTTTTAGTGACTTTTTGGAGTTGCCAGACTCCTTTTCAGAAGGAGGCGGAAAGAACCCTGGTTGCAATAGATAGCCTTATTTATGAGGATTATAATGCGGCCAATGATTCTTTAAAAGATATTGATGTTTCGCAGCTGAATTCAAAAAATAGAGGATACTATTATTTGCTGAGTACCATTCTTAAAAGTAGATTGGACCAAACCTTTGTGAGTGATTCGGCCATCAGTGTTGCAGTAGAAAGCTTTCGGAGTCCGTTGCCAAATAATAATATTGCCAGAGCTCTTGTTTACCAGGGGATTGTGAGATATAAGATTCCCAATAGCCCCGATTCACTTGTATTCATTTCGCTGAAGGAGGTGGAGCCAATGATAAATACATTCCCCGGGTTGCTTCGTCTTGAAGAAGAAGCAAAACTTTGGTTTTTCCTTGGCATTCTTCATTATGATAACAATAATTTTCAACAGGCCGAAAAATATCTGGATATGGCTTTACGTAAAGCCGAGCAAATGGAGGATGTATCTGCGGTTGTGATTACCTCTCTGGCGGTGTTTTGGAGATACATTTCTATTGATAATAAGGAAAAGTCTCAGGGTGTGTTGGATAAACTCAGGTTGCTGAATGGAGTTTCGTTTGAGAATCGGTATGATATTATCAATGCGCAAGCTGCTTATTATTATTATTATAAAGATTATGAGAATGCCTTGAAAGAATATAAGATACTTGAGGAGCGGATGTCAGAAGTTAAGCTTAAACCGCGGCTGTCTAATATCTATTATTCTATTTCCCGGGTTTATTCCGGTTTAGGAAAAAGAGATTCAAGTTTGTTTTATGCGAAAAAATCGGTAAAACATTTTCCTGATTCTTTAGGTGAATGGCAGGATTACAATCTGTTTGTCAATTTGGGGAATGAAGCTTCTAAGGTTGGTGATTATGAACTGGCTGCCACCCGATATAAAGATGCGGTTAACTTTCTGGTGGATAAATCAGGCGAAAGAAGTGAAAAGAAGATTTTGGAACTGGAGAAGCAATATGATCTGTCTGAGGCCAGGGTGGAGACATTAAGGCAGAAACAGAAGTTTCAGCGATTTGCCTTTATTGCCGGGGCCGGGTTTGTTCTTCTGGTTTTTATTGTCTTAATCTACTTTCTTAACCTTCGGAAAAGTCGTGTGGAGTATGAAAATGAACGTTTGATGAGAATCTCTGCAGAAAAAGAGGTTGCCGGGAAGGTTCGAGAAGGTTTTCAGCGCCGTCATCTTTTGCGTTTTTATCAGTTGATTACACAGCGGGAGATGGTTGCTCAGCAGCGTTTTGATATGCTTTCTCAAAAATACATTCGGTCAGATTCCTCTGCCTATAAGGAGTTGCAGACCGAATTGAACGCTTTGAAAGAAGAATTCTCAGGAATGATGTATAATTTGATGAACGATGATTTATTCTATTCTAATGTAGACGTTCCCTCAGGCTTTCCACTTAGCAATACGGAGAAAGTTGTTCTTTTTCTGCTAAAGTTTGAGATTCCTTCTGCGGAGATTGCCACAGTCCTGGGAATTACCAATAATAATTTAAGGGTTAGAAAATCTAACCTGAAAAAAAGGATTCTCGAAAATCTCTCTGACTATCCTTCTCTTAATAATTTGCTTGAATTGTTTAATTGATGACGTAAGGTTTATATTAAAACGCAGAAGTCAGGCAAAACAGCAATCAATTGCCGTTCATCTGTTTAATTCTTTGATTTTAAGTGACTTTAACCATTTGTCCCACCGTTTTTCAGGGCCCTTCCATTTATCCCCCCATTGTTAATATTTGAGTGCTAATCGATTGTGATATAGCTTGTTGGGTTGTTTAATGCCATTAAATAAAATGAGTGGCGTTAAAAAGTATTGATTGCGTGCAGGTTAACCATTTACTTTGAATTGTGATTTATTGTTGCACTTATATTCAAAGACCATGTTACAAAGAAATTATTTTTTAGTAATTGCCTTTTTAATGTCAATGACCTTTTCTGGGTTTGCATTCGCAGAAAATGAAGAAGATGATGATTCAGCAGAGTCTGATGATCCAGTAGCAGTTGATTTGTTGAAGGTACGGGACACCACCTTGAAATCTTTTAGTATTCTTAAGAATCTCTCTTCTATGGTATCTGTGGATGCTGAAATAAGAGGAGATGATTTGGTGTTATTTGTTAAGGATTATGTTGGTGTTGTGGATGTTGATGTGACGGCTGTTTCAGGCTCCGGAAGTGTTAGTGATTCTTTCTATGTACATGGCTCCGGCTATTTTGTAGTAGATCTTTCTGCGCTTGCCTCCGGAGAGTATGAAGTTGAGTTAGATATGGGAACTGTGAGGTTTACCGGACAGTTTGCCATTAATTGAATAATACCCGCCCGCCCTGATGTTTAAGCCCTCAAAAGCCCCCTGTGCCCGCGGGGGGCTTTTACTAACAAATGATGATTTATGACTCTGATGCAGGATCAAATCGAATTTTTGCCCTCCACAAAGGAGTGTTTGGCTTCTGTTGAATTCAATTGGAAATCCAGAGCAATTGTGGGTGTTTTTCAAGGAGAAGTAACCGTCGATGATGTTCTCTCTTTTTGGGATGCTTTAATGAAAGAGGATTTGCCTCCCGAAACAAAGGGCGTTTTGCTTGACTTCAGTAATGCTAAATTAAGTTTTAAAGCTTCCGGGTATCTTCGGATAGTGGATTATTTTGTTGAAAATATCTCTTTTGTTGGTCGGTTCAAAATCGGAGTGGTTGCCAATACGCCGCATAATATTGTAGTTCTTATGCTAATTGCCCGTGAAAATTTCATGTATGAATTAAGACCGTTTACTACCAGACGAGCCTGTCTTGTTTGGATTAAGGGATGAAACGAGCATGGAGCTTTGATTTCTCAAAACTGCCACAAAAGAGTATGTGTAAAAGAATTGAGAGTTTCATAAGACCAAAAACTTACGTTAATTTTATACTGATGAGTTGTCTTGTCGTGCTCAGGCTAATACGAATATAGAATACCCTTTAATCTTTTATTATTCCCGTTCTACCCATGTTCTAAGTGCAAAAAAAAGTTTTTTTGTAATTTGGATGTAAGACCCCGGAAGCAATGAATTCTGCTTTCGGGGTTTTTGTTTTTTATTAGTCCCTGCCCGGTCTTATTATCATTGTTTTAGTGGATGTAAAGCCGTTGTTATTGCCTGTTTCCCTTGCTTTTTCCTTCTCCTGGATGCTTAAATCATATTAAAAAAATATGCTTGTATAAACCTTTGTCAATCTTTGTTGTTATTGATAATAAGAATATATTTGCAAATAAAACATATTAAAAAGAGGTGTAATGAAGTTTCCCAAACGCGTACATTATGGTCTTGTGTTTCTTTTGCAGTTGCATTATGCGTGGCCTGGGCACAGGTCGGTAAAAGAATTGGCTGAGTCAGATAATCTTCCGCCAAAATTTCTGGAAGGTATTGCTGTCGATTTTCGCAAAAGTGCCATTGTGAAAGTAAAGAGAGGTGCTCAGGGAGGGTATCGTCTTGCTAGGCCATTGAAAGAGATTTCTTTATTGGAGGTTTTTCGATGTCTCGACCCTGAGTGGGAGAGACAAAGTAAAAAAAACAGAGGGAGCCGCTTACTTCCAGGCAGAAAGCAATTTCTTCTTTTTTGATACAGACCTCAGATTCTGTTGATAAAGTTTTCGGAGAGGTGTTTCTGGATGTTCTTCCGGCATTAAATGTTCAGGACGAAGGATTAATGTATTATATTTAGTTTACATCATTTATTAAAAAACAGCTATTATGACAAAGATCGCTCAAAATATGACAGGATTGATTGGGAGTACGCCCCTTGTGAAAGTGAACAAGATGGCTGATGGGGCAGTCGCTGAAGTGGTTGCAAAGCTTGAGTTTTACAATCCCGGTGGGTCGGTAAAGGACAGACCTGCATTGTCTATGATAGAGGCAGCAGAGAAAGAGGGAGTCCTTGATTCGGAAACCATTATTATTGAACCTACGAGTGGAAATACTGGTGTGGGGCTTGCTTTAGTGGCTGCAGTAAAAGGGTATAAGTTAATACTTACTATGCCCGAAAGCATGAGTATTGAGCGTCGGAAACTTCTTAAAAAGTTTGGTGCTGAATTGGTGCTTACACCGGCATCAGATGGCATGAAAGGAGCCATTGCTAAAGCTCAGGAGATAGCCGAAAAACATACTAAATCTTTTATTCCACAGCAGTTCAAAAATAAAAACAATCCGGATGCCCACTACAGAACCACTGCGCAGGAAATTTTGGATGACACAGATGGTCTGGTGGATGTGTTTGTAGCAGGAGTTGGAACCGGAGGGACGATTACCGGTGTCGGTCATCATTTAAAGAAGAAGCAACCGGGTGTGAAAATTGTAGCTGTTGAGCCCTCTGCTTCTCCTGTTTTGTCGGGTGGACAGCCGGGGCCTCATAAAATTCAGGGGATTGGTGCCGGTTTTGTGCCGGATATTCTCGATCAGGAGGTTATTGATGAGGTTATTACTGTGGAAAATGAGGATGCCATCCATTTTAGCCATGAGGCAGCACAAAAAGAGGGAATTCTTTGCGGATACTCATCTGGCGCTGCTTTGTGGGCTGCCATAGAACTCGCAAAAAGGCCGGAGTTAAAAGGGAAACGAATAGTGGTATTATTGCCTGATACCGGTGAGCGGTATTTGAGTACGTTTGAAATTTGAATCAATTTTCTATCCAAAAGCCGTTTCTGTTTTGGCAGGGACGGTTTTTTTATGTCTATTGGCCCTGACTATTCTTTTTATTCTCTTATCTGGGGTTTATGCGAAGGGAAGTCAGGTTGAGCGGATGATGAAATTTTACCTCCTGTCGGTTCTGTGGCGACAGGAGGTTTTTTGTTTCGTAGCATAACCCTTCTTTAAGGGTTTTACGCATGGAAGGAAGCTGCTGCATGTCGTTTCTCTTCTGAAATTCCTGCCAGATCAGGGATGTTTTTAATCGTTTCCCCAACGATAAACAATAAAGGGGTGTCTTCCAGTAATTTTTCTTCGCACAGCTGGTCAAGCTGGGAGATTACTGCCCTTGAGTTGGGATTGGAAATATTGCTCAGAAGTGCTACCGGAGTGGATTTGCTCCACCCCTCTTTCTGTAGTGCTTTCGATATTTCGCATTGAAATTTGGCCCCCATGTAAAATACCAACGTGTCTGCTTTTGGAAATGGTCGCTGAGTCATGTCATGTCCCATTACGAAGGCGATGGAAGAGGAGATGTTTCTTTGCGTCAGGGGGATGCCAAACTGGGCTGATGCGGCAAAGGCACTGGTAATTCCCGGGATGACTTCCACATCAATGTGGTGGCTGTTCAGAAATTCCACTTCTTCTCCTCCGCGTCCGAAAACAAAGGGGTCTCCACCTTTCAGCCGAACTACTTTTCGGCCTGTGAGCGCAGCATTGAGCAATAATTCATTGATCTCCTCCTGTTTTTTGTAATGCTGACCACACCTTTTGCCAACGGGGATTTTTTCAGCTGAAAACCGGTCAAGGTAAGAGACATCCAGCAAAGCATCGTGAAAAATAAAGTCGGCTTCTTCCAGGTATTGATTGGCTTTAAGGGTTAAAAGTCCCGGGTCTCCTGGCCCGAAACCGGCAAGAATCACTTTCCCTTTTGGTCGGGGTATCGCCTGATGCAAGTTTGGAGAGTGAAGGCTTCTGTCATATTTTTCAGGTGATGTGTTTTTCAGGGAGATTTGTTCACACTTAAACTCCAGATGGTTTTTAATCAGATTACGGATTTTTACCGATCTGGCCGGACTGTTTCCATTCGATCCCACTGCAATGGTGATGTCCTCTTTTTTGTGGATGGCCGGCGAAATAAAATCTCCTGATTTGGGCCGGTCAGCGACGTTGACCAGAATGTTCTGTTCTTCACAATCGCGACGAATGGCTTCATTGGTTGTTCTGTCATTGGTACAGGCATATACCATGAAAGCTCCTTGCAAATCTGCAGGCTCATATTTTTTTTTGTTAATGTTGATGTTATTTGTTGCCTGTAATTCAGGATTCACTGCTTCGCCGATGATAGTGATGGAGGCATTGAAGCGCTGAAGATTCTTTACTTTTTGAAGAGCTACACGCCCCGCACCTACGATCAGGATTTTTTTGTCCTTAATATTGATTGAAATGGGTAAAAACTCTGCCTGAAGATTATTGGTATTGTCCATGGGGTGCCTTTTTTAGGTTGGGGCAGGGGACTCCCGTAGGAGCTCTTTGCCCGGTAGATTGGTTTATTGAGGTTGATTTTTAATGCCGGAAATCCTTCCCCTGCTTTGTCTCTGTGACATATTTTTGTCGGATAGCGAAGTCACCAAAGGATTCCTGTTTTAACCTGTTTTTGGAGAAATCTTTAATGATGGGTTCCAGTTCTGTAAGAATGTCCGCTTCAGTAAGTGTTTCTCTGTAAAGTGTGTTTAGTCTGTTTCCGGTATTGCTGCCACCCAGGTAGAGATTGTAATGACCGGGAGATTTTCCGATGAGTCCGATCTCTGCCAGGTAAGGACGTCCGCATCCATTGGGGCAACCGGTCATTCGTATCACAATCTCTTCTTTTAGCAGGTTGTACTTATTTAAAATCTCTTCAATTTTTGTGATCAGGTCGGGCAGATATCGTTCGGCCTCGGCGAACGCCAATCCGCAGGTATTCAATGCCACACAGGCGATTGAGTTCTGACGTAAGCCTGAAAGAGGCGTGGGCCATACTTTGTGTTTTTTTAGAATTTTGGCTACTTTCTCTTTTTCGTTGGTGTTGGCAATAATCAGATTTTGATTACCTGTCAGAATAAACTGTGCATCATTCACTTCATTGGCCACCTCCCGTAAGGCTGTTTTAAGGGGGAGCTGCTCAGAATCTTTTATTCTTCCACCTTCAACGAAAAGATTAAGACTCCATTTTTCGTCTGTGCCCTGCTTCCAGCCATAACGATCGCCATTGCGGGTAAACCTGTAAGGCTTGGCTTTTTCCAGAGGAAATCCCAGCGCTTTGTTGAGCTCTTTCCTGAACCAGTCAATTCCGTTGGTGTCGATGGTGTATTTAAGCCGTGCTCTTTTTCGGTTTTCCCGATTTCCATGCTCTTTCTGGATGAGGACGATTTTTTCGGTAACATCAATTACCTGATTCGGTTTGCAGAATCCAATTACATCTCCCAGTCTTGGGTAGGTTTCGGGTATTCCAAAGGTGGAACCCATTCCTCCGCCTGTTGTTATGTTGTAACCAATTAGCTTTCCTTTTGCTTCTATGGCAATGAATCCAAGGTCTTGAGAGAATACATCCACATCGTTGTATGGAGGAATGGCGATGCCAATCTTAAATTTTCGGGGCAAATAACGATCTCCGTATATGGGTTCTGTCTCCTTTTTGCTGGAAGAAACAAGGTTTTTATCAAGCCATATTTCGTGATAAGCTCCTGTTTGCGGTGTCAGGTGCCTGGATAAATCACCGGCCAGTTTATAGACCTGCGCATGGAGCGGAGATTCGGAAGGATTGGCATGTGACATTACATTTCTGTTGACATCACCACATGCCGCAATGGTATCTAACAGGACTTCGTTGATTCCCTGAATGGTGGGTTTCAGGTTTCTTTTTATGACTCCGTGGAGCTGAAATGCCTGGCGGGTCGTTAGCTTAATGGTTCCATTGGCATGGCTGTCGGCCAGTTTGTCCATTTGCAGCCATTGGTCGGCTGTGGCAATTCCACCCGGCAGACGTACCCGGATAAGAAATGAGAAGGCCGGTTCCAGTTTTTGATATTTCCGCTCTTTGGCAACATCACGGTCGTGCTGCTGATAAATTCCATGAAATTTGGATATTTGTGTGTCGGCAGGGGCAATGGCTCCGGTTACCGGATCTGCCAGACTTTCTTTGAGTGTGCCCCGAAGATAATTGCTGTCATATTTTATTTTTTCTACTTCCGAAAGTGTGGTCCAGTCTATTTGATTGCTCATGTCTTTGGTGTTTTATTATGAAAGTATTGTTCCTGATTAATACACGTCAGCCTGAAACCTCCGCTCTTTCTTTAATTTCTTGAGGTATCCTTTGGCTTTTTCGGGAGTCATTCCTCCTTGCTTTTCGATGATGGAAAGAAGCGTTGCCTCCACATCTTTAGCCATCGTTTTCATGTCGCCACACAGGTAAAAGACTCCATCGTTTTCCAGCCATTTAAAAATCTTTTTTTGTTGCTTTTGGAGCTTGTGTTGCACATAGATTTTCTCTTTCTGGTCGCGAGAGAAAGCCAGATCTATTTTGCCGAGGTATCCTTCTTTTAAATATTTCTGCCATTCGGTCTGGTAAAGAAAATCAGAGGAAAATCTACGTTCCCCGAAGAATAGCCATGTCTTGCCTTTTTGTCCGATGGCCTCCCGCTGTTGGATAAAGGCGCGGTAAGGGGCAATGCCGGTTCCGGCGCCAACCATGATGATGGGACTGCCATTGGGCGGAAGGCGGAAGTTTGGATTCTTTTCGATGTATATCAGTATTTTATCGTCCACTTCCTTGTGTTCGGCCAGGTGTCCGGAGCAAGCACCCAGTCGTTGTCTTCCTTTGTTTTCGTAGATAACTTTAGATACTGTGATGTGAACTTCTTCTCCCACAGCTTCCTGGCTCGAAGAAATGCTGTAAAGTCTTGGGGGCAATGGTCGCAGGATTTCCAGGAGTTCCACGGCAGTTATTTTTGACGGAAATTCATGCAGTAAATCGAGTACATCATGACCGTAGAGATATGTTTCCAGCTTCTGGTCATCCTTTATGAGCTTTTTTACCTCTTTGTGATTGGTCTTTTCTGCATATTTCTCAATCAGATCTCTGGTGAGAATGGTGATTTCGTAGTGGTGCAGCAGAGCCTCACGGAAGGAGATTTTTCCGGCATGTGTGTCCAGCGACTCCGAACCATCATCTTTGAGAGAGGATAGTAGCTCGTCTACCAGTTTGTCGGGGTTTTGTGCAATTACTCCAAGTGAATCTCCTGGTTCGTATTTGATTCCTGAATTCTCAATGGATATTTCCAGATGATATACTTCCTTGTTAGATTCATGTCCCGTAATGCGAGCCTTGTCCAGGATGGTTGCTTCATAAGGATTCTTTCTTGAATAGGTTCTGGTTGCAATTCCGGTTGGATTCTCCGGGCTTGAAGTGGACAATTCTTCAGCTGGCTCACTGTGCAGGTTGTTGAAAACTTCCCGTTTCCATTGATCTGCATCTGGCTGGTAATCCACATCACACTTCACCAAATCGGTAATTTCTTCGGCACCTGATTTTAGTAAGGCTTCTTGGATATCTATTCCTGTTTGGCAAAAATGTTTATAGGATTTATCGCCCAGCGCAAGAACAGAAAATTTTAATCGCGTTAGTTTGGGAGCCCGTTTCCCGGTGATAAATTGATGAAAGTCCTCAGCCATCACCGGCGGTTCGCCTTCTCCGTGGGTGCTGACGATGATGAGCAGGTTTTTTTCATTCTTCAGGTTTCGCGGTTTGTATTGGTCCATCGCCACCAGAGTGCTTTCAAAATTCTTTGCTGTGGCTTCAGCGTGAATCTTGTTGGCTATTTTTTCGCTGCGTCCCGTGTGTGTCCCATACAGGATGGTCAGGGGTGTTTTTGCTGTTTTTTCGACCGCAGCCGGAGAAATTTCGGAATCAGCGGAAGCAAATGTGCTTGCCGAAAAGCCCTGGATGTAGCCATTCAGCCAGATGGCTTGTTCTTTTGTCAGATTCGTTGTTAATTTTTCCAGCGACTTTAACTGAGCTTCGTTTAGAGGTGATAGTTGGTTACTCATTTTGGTTTGTGTCATTAGATGGTTAATAAGGTTTTACTGTTTCTGATTTCTGTAATAGGTCAACAAAGTGGTGTCTAAATGCCGAAAACTGAATTTTATGTTCCTGATTGGCTTGTGTTCAGAACTTAATTGTTAGCTATTGATTCAAAATAATTTCTTATGATATTTCTGGTTTCTATAGACGCATAAACATCCCTGGCATTGGAGCTTACGGCAATTCTCAGATGGTCTTTCTGGTAGATGGCGGGAGAAACAAACTGGCAAAGTTCCGGTTGATCGTGAATATTTACGAGCACACCTGCTTTTTTACCATCATTCGCTATTTGCTTATCCAGTTGAGGGTTGTTGGTGCAGGAATAGAACATCAGATAGCCTTTGAGGTCGCTTTTTTCATAGGATTTAATGCGATAGGGGATGTTACTTTTTTTTAAATCATCGCATATCTCTAATGCAATGACTTCAACTTTGGCATCAAATCGTTTCAGAATCTGGATTTTTTTCCATGCCGACTGTCCTCCTCCGATTACGAGGATTTTTTCTCCGGTGATGTTGATGGCTATTGGCAGGTAATTTTTTTGTTTCATAGTTCCGGGGGTTGATAGTTATTGAAAAATCCATAAAAAAAGCCCTTCTACATTATGCAGAAGGGCTTTCATTTTAAATTTTAATATCCTGATTCAATTATGATATTTACCTTTCTGCAATATATAATGGTGACACATACACATCATGGTATATGTCATTTTCATCATCATATTTGCAGAAAATATAGCTTGCATTTTGGTTGGTTTTTTGTTGTTTCGAATTCAAATATAGGGGACTATTTTTTTTAAAAGAAATAAAATCGGATAAAAGTTTCCGAAATTATTTGTTCTTCATGTCTAAAGTGTACTATTACAGGTAATTAGTTATTTTGTAAAAGTTAAGCATTTTAAAATGGTATGAATTAATTTGTGTTTTATATTGGCTTAAGTTTATAGTTGCATGTGTATATTTAGAGAGTGCTTCGGGCTGATCTCTCGTAATGACGTTTTTTTACTTTTATATGGAATATGTTGGCAGGGGCCTTGTCCGAAGCAATATTTAATTGCAAAACGTTATTTGAATTTAATGCCTTTATCTTTTGTGTTCTCTTTTTTTTAAAGGGTTTTTTAAGTGTTTTGTATGTTTTATTAGTGTTAAAGCATGGTCTTTTTGTGGGTATTAGTTTTTCATTTATGTAAGTTTCAGTAAAATAACTAATTGTGTTTTTATGAGTTGTTGTTGACAAGGTTGTTGTTCGACGATATTCTCCAGTTTCCGGCAGTTCATTTGAGGGGGGTATGGAGGCAAGAAAGTGGGGATTGAAATGGGACCGTTGTTTCAGCAGGTTTGCCGAAAATTAGATACTTTTGTGTAAGTATTAGAAAATGATCTGCTGAGTCCATGAAAAAAAATATATTTACTCATTTGTTCCCCCAGAATTATATCATTGCATATCCTGTTCGTGGTAGTTTGATCTTATTCTTGTTTAGCCTTTTGTTTACTGTTTTTTATCAGCCATTAAATACACATGAAGGAGAATTCCTGAACTTCGAATTGACGATGTTGATTTATTCGGGAGGAATCTCGCTTACAGCAATGGGAGGCATTTTCTTGCTTAGAGTGGTTCCCTTTTTTGGAATTGATAAGCATTGGACTTTTGGCAGGGAATTGCTTGCTGTTTTATTGTTGATGCTCATGATGGGGTGTGCCGTTTTTCTGCTGGCTTTTATTGTGGAGCCTCTGTCAGTCAATTCAAGATGGAATTGGGCTACATTTTTTGATTCCATTATCAGGACATTTTTTATAGCCATTCTTCCTTTTGTCTATTTTACTTCATCCAATCTTAAGGTATTTTACGGGAGTAGTGATCTTTCTCAAAATATGAATGCAAATGAAAACCCTGAGAAAGGGGAAAAGGTTAATATTTCCTCTCAGTTAAAAAAGGAATCGCTGCAATTCTTTGAGGATGAATTTCTTTATGCGATGTCGGATGGAAATTATGTCATTTTCTACTTGTTTCGACAGGGAGAAGTAAAGAAAATACCCATTCGTAACTCCATTTCACAGATCGAAAAGCAGCTTGAGTCATTTCCTGCTTTTGTAAGGTGCCATAGGGCCTATATTGTTAACGTGGACCAGGTTCAGAAGAAAAAAGGAAACAGTTTGGGCTACCGGCTTCGTTTGTCTCATATTTCCGGAGAAGTGCCTGTATCACGTTCCAGAATTTATGATTTTGATCGCCGCTACTGTTGATTTTGGGTCTTGTTCTTTATCACAAAAACTTGTTGCTGATCACAAAGGAGGAGTCTTCCTTATCATTTTATCACAAAACTTTTCTGTATATCCCAGTTTCTTTGGGCTTTCTGTATCCTTTATTCTCTTTGCATCAACGTCATGACGAAAGAGGAAAATCCTGAGTTTAAATAAATGTTCTCTTTTGTCGGGCGAGATGAACGCAGAATGTTTTACAAAACAAAAAAAATGGGGATTATGAAAAGGATAATGAAATGTTTATGGTTTGGACTCTTCTTGCTTTTTCTTTTAGACATCAGTTTAAATGCTCAGAAACTGGTTAAAATCAACGGAGCTGTAACAGCGAAAAACGGAGGGCCAGTAGAATTTGCCACCGTGGTATTTAAGTCATTGCCCGATTCTGGTATGGTAACAGGTGTCATTACCGGATCGGATGGTGGGTTTTCCGTGAATGTGCCAGGAAGTCAGGAGGGGTTGATTCAGGTTAGCTGTGTCGGTTACGAGTTGTCTTCTCAAAAAATAGCTTTAGCTGGCCGTGAGTTTTATGATATGGGAGAACTTACGCTGATTCCTGCTTCCTATGCTTTAGAGGAAGTAAGGGCAGTCAGGGATCGGATAAGAGCCAAAAATACTTCTGGCGGAACTACTTATTTTGTAAATCGAAATATGAAGGAAGCTTCAGCTTCCGGAATTGATATGGTGAAGTTTGTTCCTGGTATTCAGGTGGACATGATGCAGAATGTGATGGTGGAAGGAAGAAATAATGTGGTGATTCTGGTGGATGGAATTGAACGGTCGGTCGATTTTCTTGGGCAGTTGGATTCTGACCGAATTGATAAAATAGAAATAAACCATCAACCCGGGACACAATATCGCTCAGATGTTTCTGCCGTGGTGAATGTGGTTACCCGGAAAAACGAGGTTCGTGGTTTTAGTGGCCATTTGAATGGTGAAATTCCTGCTCGTTCGAACGAGATTTACTCTTTTCCCTCCGCAAGTGTTTTGTATAGCGCCCCGAACCTTAATGTATTCAGTTCGTACCGGGGGGAGTTTAGTTATTTTGATATTGAATCTGAAAATACGAAAAAGATTTTTGAAGGCCCGGAGTTGGTGTTGAAAAACAGAGAATTGTTGAGTCAGAAGAACTGGTCGCATAAAGTGATGGCCGGAGTGGATTGGTTTCCGGATTCGAAGAACCAGTTTAATATTTACGCATTTGTAAATCCTTATTCAAACGAACAGGATGGTTTTGTGACTGCCACCCGGGACACAGAGAATGAAACTCGTTTTGAAAAGTCATTGGAGAAGGATGAACTTGATGACAATCTTGCCTTTGGTGGTTCTTTGTATTTCAAGCATTTGTTTGATGGAGCAGAAAATCAGTCGGTTGCTTTTGAGGCAGGTTATTATCAGTTTGACGGTCGAAAGGGAACAAAATACATGGAAGATGAGGTTTTTTGGACCTCAACGGATGCTTACGAAAGAGCCCTTATGGGAAAAATGGAGTATCAGGTGGGGCTGAATTCGCGCTGGCGTTGGATGGCCGGGGGAGAGGGGCATTTCCGGAAATTGGGAGATGCCGTTGATGAAAGTGAAGATTATCAGGAAAATATATTGTCAGGTTTTACTTCAATTGTTGTTCAGGGGTCTGGTTTTGAGGGGCAGGCAGGAGTGCGGGCTGAGTTTTTTCAAAATAAGGTGGGCGGCGAAGAGCTTGATGGTGTATGGTCTTTCTTTCCGTTTGTCTCATTTTCTTTTAAGCCTTCCGCGAAACATCAGGTGAAATTAAGTTACCGCAGGTCTGTGGTACGTCCTCACCTGATACAGTTGATGCCCTCTTTGCTTTCAAGTGATTTTTTCACTCAAAAGCAGGGGAATCCTTATTTACATCCGGAGTTTTTTGAAGAGTTGGCGCTGGAGTATTCTTTATTGGTCGGAAATCAGTTCCTGTCTGTGGGACCATTTTTTTCCAGGAGTACAGATGTGATAGCTGATTTTACAACAATGAAAAATCCGGAGGGGTTTTTTAAGCAGCCGCAAAACCTTGGAGATATCACACGGTTAGGTGTCCGGTTTAATGCAGCACTTAAGCCATTCGATCGTCTGATATTTAGTTCTTATTTCAGGTTCTTTCGCCTGGAAACAGCGCCGAAAGGAGTAGCACTCATGCACCAGATCGAGTCGGTAAAAAAGTGGACTTCAGAGTGGGGATTTGGATTGTCCTGGCAAATGAACCATGGCTGGTCATTGTCGGCTTCGGGGATGCAAAGAGCCGATGTTCATCAAATTCAGTCTTCTTTTTATGAGGATTTTCTGTATTTCGTATCTCTGGACAAAAAGATATTCAGGAATCTTACAGTAGGGGTCACTAGTGCTGTTCCTTTTGCCGGGAAGGTCACTTATCAGGGGTATTCCCTTATGGGAGATGGTTTTTCTGAAAATGTTGATGACAATATCCTGACATCGGAATGTCCTTTTTGGTTTAAAATAAAGTACACTTTTTCATCGGGCAAAAGCAGAGGAAAAATTCGTGATTCCGATGTGTTTGAAGATAAACGTATGAGGGATGGGTTTTAAATTAAAAGACCCTTTCCTAAGAATATGGTCTTTTTAGCTCCCCAGGCAGGACTTAAATCTACGACCTGCGGATTAATCCCGATTCATCGGGACGCTACTTAGGAATTCTGCTCCAAGAGAGTGGTTTGCTATTCCTGAATGCACTGTAAGAATAGGAGGTTCTGCTCAATTTTCAAACAAAGTTGCAAAAAGAATAAAATGTTTTTTGGTGATGAATTAAGTGTTTGTTTTTAGGATTTTCGCGTTAACTTGGATTTGTTATTGTTTGCCATCACAAAGATCTTCCAGTTCCATCATAATCTTGCGCTGTTTTGCAGCAGGAATTTGCAAAGCATCCAACTCTTCCTGATGGCTATTTAGTTCGCTGCAAAGCACAATGCCTTTATTGAGCAGATGTTGTTTGTGTGCTTTGGTCAACTGAGTTAGGGTGGTCACCGGAAAAGCGTGAAATTTTTCAACCAATTCTTTAAGGCTGTCTTTTTCAGGATAATCCCAACTCATGAGGTTTAATCCGCTGCAACGGCCATAATCCATGGCATCGGAGGTAAATCGTGTGTTGGTAACCACCCACCCGTGGAAGCGAAGATCTTTATACTCGGGCAGCGCCTGCCGGGTTTCGATGATATCGTTCACCCTGGAGCGGATGTAAAGCGGGACCTGAACGCTGGAGAACTTACCCTGGCTATTATGGTATTTGCACTCTACGAGATGTTGATTTTCCTCATCAGAGGCAATTACATCAACCTCGTGAGTCACGCACTTACCGTTTACTGTTTGACCAACTTCCACATCAAAACCTTTGAATCTGAAAATGTGTCCTATAAAATGCTCAAACGGATAGCCGGAGGGGCCCAGTTCCATAATGGCCTTCTTTAGGCTATAACGGGCTGCCATGCTTCGTCTTTTTTTGCGCAACAGGCTGAAGGCACGTCTGTATATTTGCTTGGTTGTGGTGCCATCCGTAAGCCAGGACTCGATTTCATTGGTTATTTCATCGATGAGTGTGGATTCGGCTCCTGCCCGATAAAGCGATGCTTTAAGTTTGGATGGTAGAAATGGTTGGGATTCTCCTGATTCTTTTAGGATGAGTGGATATTGGTTCATAAGTTTATTTATTGCTGTTAATGTTCAGCAACAATGATAATAAATTTTTTTGGTCTGATGTATAAAAAAGCCCCTGAAGGGAAAATCCGACAGGGGCCGATATAATTTTTTAATAACTGATTATCCAAGTAGTGAATTGAGCATCCATACAGTTTTCTCCTGCTCTGAGATGAAGTCGCTTGCCAGGGCATTGGTTCCTTCATCATCTGCTTTTTCGGCAACTTCCAGTAGTTCCCTTTCAATTTTTATAAGGGTACTCAGGTTCTCCAGTGTGGCTTCCACTAATTTCATGCCGTCGTTTTCATCTTTTATAACAGCAATTTTTGAAGTTTTAAGGTAGTCCTCAAAAGTGTGAAGAGGAGTTCCCCCCAAAGTTAAGATACGCTCTGCAACTTCATCCACTTTTTCTGCTGCATCGTCGTAAAGCTCTTCAAATTTATTGTGCAGAGTAAAGAACATCTTTCCTTTTACGTTCCAGTGAAAACCTCTGAGGTTTTGATAAAATACTTGAAAACTGGCCAGTAGTTCATTTAACTTTTCGTTTACTTCACTTGTGTTTTGAAGTCCAATTAATTCATTTGTATTCTTCATAATTCTATCTTTTTTGGTTTTTGTTTAGAACAAAATTAGTCAAAAGTCTAATGTCAATCAAATAGGAAATCTTTATTCAATATAGATTTGGTTTATAGTCTGAATGGTAGTAAAAAAAAACTCCGCCACGAATATGTCGGGCGGAGTCTGGATATTTTTTGTTGTATTAATCAGGCATTTTTAGCAGCAATCAAATTAAGTGCTGAACCTGCTTTGTACCATCCAATCTGTTGTCCATTGTAGGTATGAAGAGCCTTAATGGTATCTTTAGTGCCATCGGCATGTTCCACTTCAATGGTAACAGGTTTGTCAGGAGCAAAAGATTCTAAATCCGTGAAGTTAAAAACATCATCTTCCTGAATTTTATCGTAATCGTTCTCGTTTTCAAATGTGAGGGCAAGCATTCCCTGCTTTTTGAGGTTGGTCTCGTGGATACGTGCAAAACTCTTTACCAGCACCACTTTTACCCCAAGGTGACGTGGTTCCATGGCAGCATGTTCGCGTGAAGAACCCTCTCCATAGTTATGGTCGCCCACGACGACGGTAGGTATATTTTTGGCTTTGTATTCCCTTTGAACATCAGGAACTTTGCCATATTCTCCGGTCAGCTGATTTTTTACATTGTTACTTTCGTGGTTGAAAGCATTGATGGCACCAATCAGCATGTTGTCGGATATGTTGTCCAGATGCCCGCGGAAACGCAACCAGGGACCGGCCATTGAAATGTGGTCGGTGGTGCATTTGCCGGCTGCTTTAATGAGCAGTTTGGCACTTGAAATGTTTTTCCCGTCCCACGGTTCAAAGGGCGTGAGCAGTTGCAGACGCTTACTGTCGGGTTTTACTACGACCTCTAATCCGGACCCGTCTTTGGCAGGTTCCTGATAACCGGCATCTTTCACATCAAAGCCTTTGGGCGGAAGTTCATATCCTGTTGGCGGCTCCAGCTTAATTTCTTCGCCTTTGTCGTTTTTCAGTGTGTCAGTCAAAGGGTTGAATCCAAGCTCCCCGGAGATGGCGATGGCTGTCACCAGTTCAGGAGATGCCACAAACGCGTGTGTGTTGGGGTTTCCGTCGGCACGTTTGGCAAAGTTGCGGTTGAAGGAGTGTACAATGGTGTTTTTCTCCTCCTTATCGGCACCTTCACGTGCCCACATACCAATACAGGGGCCACAGGCATTTGCGAAAACACGTCCACCCATCTTTTCGAAAAGATCGATGTAACCGTCTCGTTCAATGGTGAAGCGAACTTGTTCGGATCCAGGAGTTACCGTGAATTCTGATTTTACTTTCAGTCCTTTGTCCACTGCTTGTTTGGCAATGGATGCAGCACGGGAGATGTCTTCATAAGAAGAGTTGGTACAGGATCCGATAAGACCGAATTCAACTTTGGTTGGCCATCCGTTCTCTTTGGCTACTTCGCGAACCTTGGAAATAGGGGTGGCCAAATCGGGGGTGAAAGGACCGTTGAGGTGCGGCTCCAGCTCACTGAGGTTAATTTCTATTACCTGATCGAAATATTTTTCAGGGTCGGCATAAGCTTCCGGGTCTCCTGTCAGGTGTTCTTTTACTTTGAGGGCTTCATCTGCCACATCATCACGTTTGGTAGCCCGGAAATAACGAACCATAGCATCGTCGAACCCAAAAGTGGAAGTGGTGGCACCAATCTCAGCACCCATATTTCCGATGGTCCCTTTTCCGGTTGCAGAAAGTGATTGAGCACCTTCGCCGAAATATTCAAGAATGTATCCGGTACCCCCTTTTACAGTAAGTAGTCCGGCGACTTTAAGGATGATGTCCTTGGGAGCAGTCCAACCGTTTAGTTTTCCGGTAAGTTTAACTCCAATCAGCTTGGGGAATTTTACTTCCCACGGCATCCCGGCCATCACATCAACGGCATCAGCACCACCTACGCCAACTGCAATCATTCCAAGTCCTCCGGCATTTGGAGTGTGAGAGTCGGTACCGATCATCATTCCACCGGGGAATGCATAATTTTCCAGCACTACCTGGTGAATAATTCCAGCACCGGGTTTCCAGAATCCTAGGCCGTATTTATTGCATACGGAACTCAGAAAATCGTAAACTTCTTTGTTGGTAACTTTTGCACCTTCAAGGTCTTTTGCAGCCCCTACCTGAGCCTGAATCAGGTGATCGGCATGGACGGTTGACGGGACTGCCACTTTATCTTTTCCGGCCTGCATAAACTGCAGAAGGGCCATCTGTGCGGTGGCATCCTGCATCGCCACCCTGTCGGGAGCAAAATTGACATAAGATTTTCCCCGCTCAAAAGGTTGAGCCGGAAATTCATCGGCCAGGTGACTGTAAAGAATTTTTTCTGTCAGTGTCAGTGGTCTGTTCAGAAGGGCACGAGCTGTTTTTATCTTCTCGTCCATTCCGGTATAGACCTTTTTAATCATATCAATGTCGAATGCCATGGTTAAATGTATTTTTGTAAGATGATTAGTTGTTTTCGGTTACAGATTGACAAATTTAGTGAAAACTTGCCGGATTACAGGTTTATCCAGTAAGCATAATCTGTTTAAAACAGTATTCTTTTAACAAATAATGGTAGGTTTTGTTTTTAACCTGCCATATACATAAATCGGTAATTCTTAATCTGTAGCAATGCGGCCAATAAAGGGAGAGGGGCAGGCTATTCCTGACTCAGGACGTTGCTCTGCGCTGTTGTTTGTTTACACCTTACCTGTTTTATGTATAAAGCATGCCCGTCTATAAAGTCGGGAAAGTTTGTAAAAAGTCATGTGTCTGGTCAGTAAGTGCCAGTTGCAAAGCCTGCCCCGATTTTTTTTCGGGGGCTTGCGAAGCCGCCAAAAACCGAGTTTACTTGGGTAAATGAGTATTTTTGCGGCAAGCGTAACGCAGCAAGTGGTACTTTATGGACAGACACTAAGTAATTGAAGGTAAGTTTGACTGGTCAAATATTTTACGGTGAGCGATAACTCATCAAGAGGGTGTAGGTGAAATGGAATAAAAGTGTATTTTGTTTTCAGAATTACTACATTAACATATATTTTGGAGAAAAATGGAACAAGTATGGAGCTTTGGTTTTTCAAATCTGCGACAAATTGCTTGTGATTGAAGCTATCGCGGAGGCTCAAGTTAATGTATAAAAGAATTGTGAGTTCCATCAGATTAATTAATTTAGATTAAATTCTGACTAATGAATCAACCAAAACCTTTTGATTGTGAATATTCCCCACAATTTGCAGAACTATTGGGGAAACTGGGTATTTCCCTGGCTGTAAGTACATATCAGGCCGGTAAAGTTATTGTAGTCAGCTCTGTGAATAATGACAGACTTATTCAGTTGCCCCGGACTTTCCCCGGCGCAATGGGGATGGCTGCTTTTGAGGGTAAGCTTGCCGTTGCCAATACTAATGAAGTTGTTTTGCTCCGAAATGAGCCATCCCTTGCGGCTGGTTATCCGACAAAACCCGGAATTTATGATTCCATTTATCTGCCCAGAGCTTCTTTTTATACTGGCAATCTGGCTTTACATGATATGGAGTTTGTGAATGGTAAGTTGCTGGCAGTTAACACCCAGTTCTCTTCAGTGAGTGAGATTAAAAGTGAAAGCAACTTTGTTTCTGTCTGGCAACCTCCCTTTATTAGTGATTTGCAACCGGAAGATCGATGTCATCTTAACGGAATGGCTGTTGCAGGCGGGCAGATAAAATATTTAACAGCTCTCGGGCAGGGAGACCAACCACATCAGTGGCGCGAAAGCAAAATGAATGGTGGTGTGCTGATGGAGTACCCATCCGGGAAAATTATCCTTGATAATCTTTCTATGCCCCATTCTCCGAGGGTTTATGATGATGAACTATATCTGTTGAATTCTGCACAAGGCGAATTGATTAAAGTTGACCCCCGCCATAAATCCTATGAGGTGATTGTCAGTCTTGGTGGTTTTGCCCGTGGAATGGCTCGTTACGGAGACTATCTGTTTATCGGGGTTTCCAAACTCAGACATAACAGTCCGGTCTTTGCTGATTTACCCATTGCAAAAACCTCTTTTGCAGGGGTTATTGCAGTTTACCTGCCCTATAAAACTGTCGTTGGGTTTATGAAATATACCATGAGTGTTGATGAAATTTATGATGTAAAGATTCTTCACTCTTTGCGGCCCTCAATTTTATCTGCCGATATGGATATCCACAAAGCTGCTTATGCGTTGGGGCAAAAATCGTTTTGGAAAGAAACGGAGAAATCTCAACCTCAACCTCAGTCTCAGCCTCAATCTGCCCCCCTTAAACGAAGTTATTCCACACAAGTCATCAAAAATGTTGCATTGTCGGTAATCAAAAGGAAGTTTCCCGCCTTAATAAATGATGATTTTGACAGCAACGGTGACTATGGTGATAAGGATTTAATGACGGCTTTGGTTGTTGTTTTGGAACAAAAACCTGCGGCCATGGCTTTGGTTCAGATGAAAGGAGAAAAAAGTTTTAATGTCCCTTCTTTTAAGGTGATGCCTGAGCATTATGGGCGAGGTGTAGAGCAATATTTGGTGCGCCAAATTGATATTGTTGCAGGTCACAATAAGATAGATTGGGATAACCGGTCTGATTTTTTTGACGAAAAGTGAAACTATTGTCAGAAAATCAAGTTTTTATAATAAGATTCAGTTTTGTGATGTAGATTTTGGAATTGTCTTCCACCCCAGGGCTTTTGTCCTGTGTTTGTGCTCTCAGACTTTCAGCCTGTTTACTCCTTGTGTGTTTTATCTAAATGGCAAGGTAAGAGACTGAGATTAATTTATTATCACTATTGTCCGGAGAAATCTTTAAACGGGCACTAGTGATTTCTTTTGTGGTTTTTTACGTTGTAATCGAAAATTTTGCTGATGAAAAAGAAACTGCTTTTTATTCCAAGACATAAGGAGTGGAATCGCCTGGTTGGTAAGTTTCACAAACTGTATCGTCGTGTTCAGCTGGCTTTTCTGGATGAGAATAGCCATAGTGCTGAAATTAATAATTTGTTGCAGAAGCTTCAGCGTGTTTTTGCGCGTTTGGAGAAATTGCAACATGCTGTTGGCATTCGCCTGGCCGGTACAGCCGCTGCGTTGATGTTTTCAGGAGTATTGGCTTTTGGACAGGAATTTACTGCCAGGGGGGAACTAAATGTTCTTGAACCCGCTGCATTACAAAGTTGGGGTAGAAGCATGTTTTTTGATGTGGATGGAGACGGAGAAACAGAATTGTTGCAGACAATGACCTATTCAGGGAGTAACACCGGGATAGCCGTTTTTGAAGAGGATGAATCCGGAGCTTTTATTAATGACGGATTTCTGATGGCTGACGGGGTGGCAATCAATTACTATGCACTGGGAGATTTTACCTTTTATGATTTGTCGGGTGATGGCATTCCTGAACTGGTTGTTCAGGTAAGCAGCAGTATTAAAGTTTTTTCAGGTAACGGAGGTGGAAGTTTTTCTTTTAACGGTGATTTAATGGTCGATGAATCAACTGCTTTATATCTCGACCACCTTAATGCCATTGAAATTGCCGATTTGGATGAAGATGGAAACCCGGAACTATATGCAGGGATAACTTCAAGTCCACCCTATCGCTTACCAATCAGGAAATTTGATATAGCTGATGGGTTTGCTGTAAATCCAACTTTTCTTGAGGCTGAAGAAGGTGTTGTTCTTGAGGATGTTCGGGGGTTTTCTTTTGTGGATCTTGATGATGACGGAACTCTGGAAATGGTTGGATCAATTTATATGGACAATCATTTAAAAGTTTTTCAAAATAGTGGCAATGATGTTTTTGCCGGTTCGGAAGTCCTTTTGGACAGCAAAGGTGATGAGATTTTGACCAATAATGGATATTTTTCTTTTGTTCATCTCAATCCTTCAGATGATTTGTTGTTGTCGGTCAGTCAAAGTGGTGAACTGCTGCGTTTCCTTCAATCGACGCCTGCTACTACCTTTGTTAATGATGGTACAACCTCTTCTCTGAATCATGTTGACATTGATGAGTCCTGGCCTTTCCATTTTGCCGACATCGATAAGGATGGTTTGGATGATTTGTTGCTTTGTATGCCCGATGATTCCGGGGGCGGAGGACCATTGGCTCCTTCAGCCGGTCAGCTGAAAAGCGGGGCATCAAGTAATCCTGTTCGTATTTTCAAGAATAAGGGCAATGAACATTTCATATTTGAAGAGGATTTGCAGGTTGATGGAAAGGATCTGGAAACAGGAGTTTTTGCCTTCACAGACCTCGATGATGATGGAAATGTCGATCTGGTTTATTCCGGGTTTGTTCTTTATGATCCTGTTGGTGAAGAGATGTTTTATGAGTATTTGCTGGTAGCTTCTTACGGTGATGCTGATGGCAATTTTACTGGATTGCAGGTGCTCAGAACTACCGGTGGAGATGTTTTGCCTTCTGCCGATTTGTTCAACATCGCTTTTGAGGATTTAGCCGGGGATGGAATACCCGATTTGTTTGGCGGAACTACAAATAATTCATTAAAGCATTTTGTCAACACGGGAAGCGGATTGGAGAATCCTGTAACTGAAGCCGTTACCTATAGTATTACGGGGAATTATCCGAACGGTGCTGCCTTGGTAGATGTGGATGGTGACGGGGATCTGGATCTTAGCGTATCTGATACATATTATAATAAAATTGCTGTATTTAGGAATGATGGAACTGGAGTTCTTGATTTTAGTAATGCAGTATCCTTTAACACCGAAACCTTGTTTGCTGATGGTGCTAAAATCCCTGTTCAGACAAGTGGGATGGCGACCGGTCCTCAAATAACGACATCCGATTTTGACAATGATTGCGGACGTGATTTGTTTGTTACCATGGATAACCGTATTCACCGTTACGCCTATGTGGATATCACTCCCCTTTTCATAGAGTGTGTGATGAATTCTTCGCGTGATTTGGACATGGGAGAAAGTGCATATTTGGTGAGTGGAACCGAGCTGGATCCTGTTCAGGTAGTTGATAAATGTGGAGTTTCACTTTCCAACAGTTTTAACGAGGCTGCCTCACTAAGCGGTGCAGAATTGCCGGTGGGTATAAATACGATAATCTGGACGGTGACAGACCAGGAGGGAAATGCTGAAGAATGTAGTTTTGATATCGAAATAACAGGCGATGTTACCCTGATTGAAGAGCCCTCAAAAATTAGTTCATTGCGAATCTTCCCAAATCCTGTCGGTTCGGTTTTGAATATTGTCACTGCGACAAAAGGAGCTTATTCTATCTCTTCTTTGAACGGAACAAGAGTAGCCAATGGTGAACTTGGTGCTTCCGGAGGGCAGATTGATGTGAGTGGATTGTCTGAAGGTGTTTATATTCTTCAGGTTATTGTTGATGGAGAGACCGAGACCACCAGGTTTGTGAAGCGGTAGGTTTGCTTTTTGTATTAATTGCTTAATTCTATAGCCCCTTTTCTGCATTTCTGAAAAGGGGTTGTTTTTTTACATATCTGTGTTCCTCAAAGAATTGGGATAATTGTGAATTATAAACAAAAAAGCCTCCCGGAAAGGAGGCTTTTTGATGATATGATAAAACCTGAATTAGGCGTTATCTACAGAATTCATGTGCTGAATGAGTTCAACAACTTTTGTTGAGTATCCCATTTCATTGTCGTACCAGCTAACCACTTTCACGAAGTTGTCGTTCAGAGAAATACCAGCGTCAGCGTCGAAAATGGAAGTTTTGGTTTCACCTACGAAGTCGTTAGAAACAACTGCATCTTCGGTGTAACCCAACACGCCTTTCAATTCTCCTTCAGAAGCTTCTTTCATAGCTTTACAAACCTCTTCGTAAGAAGCACCCTTTTCCAGACGGCAAGTCAGGTCAACAACAGATACGTCAGGAGTAGGAACGCGGAAAGCCATACCAGTCAGTTTTCCGTTCAATTCAGGAATTACTTTTCCTACAGCTTTTGCAGCACCGGTAGAAGAAGGAATAATGTTTTGTCCGGCACCACGTCCACCGCGCCAGTCTTTCATAGAAGGACCGTCAACAGTTTTCTGAGTTGCAGTGGTGGCGTGAACAGTGGTCATCAGACCTTCAACAATACCGAACTTGTCGTTCAATACTTTGGCGATAGGAGCCAGACAGTTGGTAGTACATGAAGCGTTTGAAACGAAATCCATGTCTTTGGTATATTTGTCGAGGTTTACACCGCAAACAAACATAGGGGTGTCGTCCTTTGAAGGAGCAGACATAACAACTTTTTTGGCACCGGCTTTGATGTGTCCTTCAGCTTTTTCCTTAGTCAGGAAAAGACCGGTTGACTCAACAACGTACTCAGCACCTACGTCATTCCACTTCAGGTCAGCAGGATTTTTCTCAGAAGTTACACGGATTTCGTTTCCGTTTACAACCAATTTTCCACCTTTAACTTCAACGTCACCGTTGAAACGACCATGAGTAGAATCGTACTTCAGCATGTAAGCCATGTACTCAACGTCAATTAGGTCGTTGATACCTACAACCTGTACGTTATCGAAATTCTGAGCGGCGCGGAACACCAGGCGGCCGATACGACCGAAACCATTAATACCAATCTTGATTTTTGACATATTATCGCTTTTTTAGAGATTATATTTATATACCTTCTCGTTTTCGCGGTACAAAAGTAAGAAATCAAAGCAAAAACATCAAGAAATAACCCGCTGAATTTCTTAAATAAAAGTTAATTAGCCTGTATTGGCTTAATATTACCCTACGCAATGTTTAACTTAATGTCTGGCAAAGGAGATGATTTATTGATGAGGGGCTTTTGGAAAAGTAAGAAGTCCTGTTTTTTGTTTTCTGAGCTCATCCCAAATATGCGGAACCAATAGAATCTTTAATCAGGAGTTTATTTGATATGATTATAACAGTTAATTGCTTTTCAATTACAGTTTTGTTGCTGAATTTCAAGAACATAAAAGCATTTTTACAGCTTTATTGACGGCCGCCTGGCGCTAACCCCTGATTAATGGGAGTGAAAATGTCATAATTGATTTTTTAAAGTGCTATTGAAGTCCTTGCTGTCTTTTCGTGGGTAAAAGACAAGAATTGGTTTAATTCATTTTTGTTTCTTACTGTGAATTGGCGCTTGGCTCTGCTGCTTTGCTTGTAAAAGAATCTGCCTCCACTATTCTGTCACTGATAACCTAGTGAAGCAATCTCCATTTTTTAACCGGACGCTGTTGATTTGTTGGTTGGGAATGATATTCTGTCTGGTGTCTGAGCGTTTTATCTGATCCTGGTCTTCCTGAAATTGCATCAGCCATTCTTACCTTCAGAGGCATATTCGGTTGGAGTAAATTTTGGTTTAAATAGTGGATAAATTTTTCATCAGAAAGAGGAAATATTTTCATTATGACAGGTTTGAGGGAAATGGAGGTGTGGTCTAATGAGCTATTAAACAGGCACATATGACGGGCGTGGTGATTGGGGTGGATTTTTTTCAGCACAAAAGCAGAACAGAAAATAACAGATGACCTGTTTCTCTTTTATTTTCAGGATTTGAAAACTGGCTCAGAGTAAATATCTTTGATTTTGCATTTCATAACAAGTTTTAATAAAATGTTTGAGTGTGATTTTGCTGATTTAAAGATGTTTAATTGAATTATTTTTAGATAAGTTTTGTAAAATATTAATTATGAGCACGACAGAGAGAATTAGTTTAAAGGAGAAAATTGGTTACAGCCTTGGAGACCTTGCAGCCAATCTCATTTTTCAGACTTTGATGACATTTTTGGCCTTTTTCTACACTGATGTGTATAAAATACCGCCATCGTCAGCGTCCGCCATCATTTTTGCAGGTGGTATGGTAGGAGCCTTTTTTACGCCTGTAATGGGCATGATTGCAGACCGTACTAAAACTCGTTGGGGTAAATTCAGACCCTGGATTCTGTGGACGTCAGTGCCTTTTGGCGTAATTGCCATTCTGGCATTTTCCACGCCTGATTTCAGTACCGGAGGAAAAATTGCCTATGCAATGGTTACCTATATATTATTGGTTATTGTATATGCTGCCAATAACCTTCCTTATTCTTCTTTGAGTGGAGTGATTACCGGAAATATGTCAGACCGTAACAGTATTTCCTCTTATCGTTTTACGGGAGTAATGGTTGCTCAGTTTGTTGTGCAGGTTGTTTTGCTTCCATTGGTTTTTATCGTAGGTGATGGAGACCGGGCCGCCGGATTTGAAATAGTGATGGGCTTCTTTGCTGTTATTGGTATTGTGTTCTTTTTGATTACGTTTTTTACCACCAGAGAGCGAATTGTTCCTTCCAAGGAGCAAACCTCCAGTGTTAAACAAGACCTTTCGGACCTTTTTCATAACCGTCCCTGGATCATGATGTTGATTCTGACCACTTTTATTTTCATTACGATGGCTCTCAAAAGTGGTGTTTATGTTTATTATTTTGAAAACTATCTGGACCAGGCCGCTTTGGGCACTTTTCTTACAGACGTAGGGTTTAACGGCTTTATAAACAACGTGGACAGTATGTTTGAGAATATGGGGTTTGTTGGGTTCCGCTGGCCCAATGATGCACCAACTTCAGGGTTCAGTCTTTTTAATGCCGTTGCTATATTGATGATGCTGATTGGAATTGCTTTTTCTAAAGGACTTGCCGATAAGTATGGAAAGCGGGATGTCTTTATTGTTGGGTTAAGCGGAGCTTTAATTACGCAGTTTTTATTCCTGTTTCTGGCTTCTGATGCCATTGGCGCTGTCTATATGCTTCAGCTTTTCCATGGGTTCTTTTATGGTTTGACCATTCCGCTTCTTTGGGCAATGATTGCTGATGTTGCCGACTATTCAGAGTGGAAGAATAATCGTAGAGCTACAGCTATTGTTTTCTCTGCAATGGCCTTTGGGTTAAAAGTCGGTATGAGTATGGGAGGCGCGATCCTTGCCGGACTTCTTGCTTTGTTTGGATACAATGAGCAGGCAGTGGTTCAGCCGGATACAGCCATTCAGGGTATTAAGTTGTCTATGAGTGTATTCCCCGCTCTTACATTCCTTGTAGGTTTGGTGAGTTTGATTTTCTATAACATCAATAAATCGATGGAAGTTAAAATAGAGAAAGAGCTGCTGGAGCGAAGAGGAAGCAGTATCACTGAGGAGTAGAAGATTAAATTTTGATTTTCACTCAGGGATAGAATTGAAAGAAGGGACTCAGGTTATTGTAACCGACCTCAATAACGATCAGGAAATCCGAACTGTTTGAAGAACGATGGTACTTAATAATTACCTGAGAAAACCTTGAGTTTTATAAGAGAGATAACTAAGAATATTTTATAAAAATGAAGAAGTTGAAAATTTCTGCTTTAGCCGCTCTTACATCCGTACTATTATTGTCCGGGTGTAGCGGTTCGCAGAGTAAAGAAGAATTGACTTTTAAGGATGCTTTTGAAGGGAAATTTCTGATGGGTACTGCTCTTAATGTGGAGCAGATTGCCGGAAACGAACCTAAAGCCATTGAGATTGCAAAAAAGCACTTTAATTCTGTTGTTGCCGAGAACTGCATGAAGATGGAGAATATTCATCCTGAAGAAGACATCTTTTTTTGGGATGAGGCTGATGCCTTTGTTGAGTTTGCTGAAAAAAACAATATGCATATTGTTGGTCATACCCTTGTTTGGCATTCGCAGGCTGCCCCCTGGATTTTTGTTAATGAAAACGGGGAGGATGTTTCACGCGAAGAACTAATTGAGCGTATGAAAAATCATATTCAGACCATTGTGGGGCGCTATAAAGGTAGAGTTGATGGTTGGGATGTAGTAAATGAAGCTATCGAAGGTGATGGTTCCTGGCGCAAGAGCAAATGGTATCAGATTATCGGCCCTGAATATATTGAGCTTGCATTTCAGTTTGCACAGGAGGCTGATCCGGAAGCGGAATTGTACTACAATGACTATGGTGTTTCAGGAAGAGCTAAATGCGATGGAATTTATGACCTTGTCAGGAACCTCCTTGAAAAGGGTGTGAAGGTTGACGGCATCGGTTTGCAGGGACATTTGAATTTTGATATTCCGCTTATTTCAGAGATGGAAACCTCTATTCAGAAGTTGTCTTCACTTGGCGTAAATATTATGATTACTGAACTGGACATGACGATTGTGCCCTGGCCTTCAGATGAGGTTACTGCTGAAGTTTCCCTGAATTATGAGTTGTCAAAGGAGTATGATCCGTATTCCGAAGGACTTCCGGATTCTGTATATCAGCAGGTAATGGATCGTTATACCGGATTCTTTGAGATGTTCCTAAAACACCATGAGAAAATCACAAGAGTGACATTCTGGGGAGTTCATGATGGAAATTCATGGAGAAATGATTGGCCTATTGAAGGTCGTACAGACTTTCCGCTTCTTTTTGACCGGAATTATCAGATAAAAGAAGGGGTTGATGATATTTTGGAAATGGCCAAAGATTGGGAGATGAATCAATAAAAAATATAGAGTTATGATTAGAGAACACTTGACAAAAGACCTATTCATTGCCGATCCGGCAGTGCATGTGTTTAACGGAAAACTTTACATCTATCCTTCGCATGATTTTGAAGCAGGAATCCCGGAGGATGACCTGGGTTCTCACTTCGCCATGGAGGATTATCATATCTTCTCGATGGATGATATAGATGCTGAGGCAAAGGACCATGGTGTTGCACTTCATGTGAAGGATATTTCATGGGCAGGACGTCAGCTTTGGGACAGCGATGCAGCTTTTAAAAACGGGAAATATTATCTTTATTTTCCTGTGAAGGATAAGACGGATATTTTCAGAATTGGTGTGGCCATCAGTGATAAGCCTGAAGGGCCATTTGTTCCCGAGCCGTTTCCTATGCTGGGCAGTTACTCCATTGATCCTTGTGTTTTTGAGGACGAGGATGGCAAACACTATATGTATTTCGGTGGTATCTGGGGTGGCCAGCTTCAGCGTTTCCGGGATAACAAGGCCATTGAATGTGGTCAGTTGCCTGCCGATGATGAGCCCGCATTATGTGCTAAAGTTGCTGCATTGAGTGATGATATGCTTCAATTTGACGAAGAGCCAAAAGATCTTGTTATTCTTGACGAGAATGGTGAACCATTGAAAGCCGGAGATAACGATCGCCGTTTCTTTGAGGCTTCCTGGATGCACAAATACAATGGTAAATACTATTTTACCTATTCAACAGGTGATACGCATAAAATTTGTTATGCTACAGGAGACAATCCTTATGGACCTTTCACCTATGGTGGTGTGATCTTAAATCCTGTGGTGGGATGGACTACGCACCATTCAGTTGTTGAATTTAAGGGAAAGTGGTATTTGTTTTTCCATGATTCTGCAGTTTCAGGAAAGACATGGCTTCGAAGTGCCAGATATGCCGACTTGAATCATTTACCTGATGGCTCTATTGAGACCATTACGGTAGATTACAAGTAATGGTGTTTTCATAACTTTTAGAGGTGTCCGTCAATATCGGGCACCTTTTTTTGAGACATAAAAAAAAAGGAACAGTTAATTTGTTCCTTTTTTAGTTTTTTTACCCCTGATTCTGATAGCTTTCTTGGCAATCATTAAACATCCCGTGATGAAATGAGCATGAAAATGGTTATTTCATAAGAACGTGTGTAAGTTCTTGCATGCGAGTTCCATCAGTCCATTTATTTAGATAAATTTTATACTGATGAAAAACAAACGGGAAATAAATGAATGTACAGTAAAAATCAATTAAAATATCAGGCTCTGACTTCTTCGGTTTCAACATCGGCCTGTCCATAAGCAGGACAGTCCTGTACAGACTTGCAGGATGAAAAACCCAAAGCTACTAACAACAACACAGAGGCAACAAGTGCTAATTTCTTCATGATTGATAATTTTTCAGTAAAAGTAAACGGTTTATCCAATAAACGCAAAAATTAGTTCCAGATTTTTTCTAAACGTTTTTTCCCCTTTCAGGGTTACGCTAAATAAAGATTTTCTTGATGAGAATCTCGGATTACATGATAAACGGATTTTCAAACCGGACAAGAACAAAAATTTTCCCAAATAACGAATATGTATTACCTTTGAGTTTCAGACAATGCAATGAATCAGCTTAATTGTCGTAAAGGAAATGAATGAAGTTTGAATTTAATATAAAATAACAAACTATGCAGATTGAACAATTGCAAGGCTCAATAGTAGCCATTGTAACCCCTTTTAAAGACAACGGTGAAATCGATTTGGAAACCTTTGATGAATTGGTGGAATTTCATATCAACAGTGGTACCAACGGAATTGTAGTGTGTGGTACAACAGGTGAAACACCAACATTAAGCGATGCTGAAGATGCTCAGATGATTGAGCGCTGTGTGAAGAAAGTCAACGGAAGAGTTCCTGTAATCGCCGGAACTGGAAGTAACTCAACGGTCGATTGCATTAAATACAGTCGTAAGGCGGTGGAACTCGGGGCTGACGCCTTGTTGGTGGTGGCTCCTTATTACAATAAACCTTCCAAAAGAGGGATGTACAAACATTTCTCTCAGGTTGCCAAAAATGTGGATGCTCCAATCATTTTATACAATGTCCCGGGACGAACAGGAAGTAACATTGAACCATCAACGGCTATTGAGTTGGCCAATAATTTCGATAATATTATTGCGATAAAAGAAGCTGGTGGTGATATGAATGTGTTTGCCGAGCTTTTGGCCAACCGACCTGATGGTTTTAAGGTTTACAGTGGTGATGATTTTCTTTCCTATTCGGCCAACTGTCTGGGGGCTGACGGGTGTATATCAGTGGTTGCAAACCTTATTCCGGCTGATTTTCATCAAATGATGAAGAGTTCAATAAATGGTGATTATAAGGTGGCTCGTGAATTGTTTTACAAATATCGGTCGTTGATGGAACTGATGTTTGCTGAGTCAAATCCTTTGCCGGTAAAAACTGCTCTTGCGCTTATGGGCAGAGTCAATGAAGTGTTCCGTGCTCCTCTGTGTGAAATGGAGGATGATACCAGAGAACAGTTGAAAATTGAATTGAAGAAACTGAAGCTGATATAGTTCTCAGGCATATCGAACATAAGTTGAGCGATACGAGTTTTGCGAAGTATCGCTTTACTTAGTGTTTGTCTATAAAGTCCAATTTCTGCGTTGTTGCTCAAAATCTAAATCCTCAAATACATTAGAATTCTGTGGTTTTTGATTTTTCACACGCCTTGAATTTTAACTTTCTATCTCAAACACGTGAAAAACGCTTAGTTTATGGACAGACTCTACCTAGAGTTAACTTTGATTTAGAAATTGGAAGGCTTTCACTAAATATATTGGTGAGAGCCAGCATTTTCTTAATTGTTGAGCAGAATCGCTCCGCTCCGCCGCTTGCTTGTAAGAATTTGAGTCGAAAGAGATAAGAGTATTTTCTTCGGTAGCTGACAGGAAATTTTGAAATTTGAAACAGGCTGAATGATTGTATTCAGTCTGTTTTTTGTTTATAATGTTGTTTTAAAAGAAATTAATACTTTTATTATCTGTAATATACACAACTTATACCATGAAATATTATTCTACCATTATTATTTTATTGCTTGTTTCGGCACCTCTTTTTTCACAACAGGTAAACCCCAATCCATGGGTGATGGTAACTGATACCTCTGCAGATATTACTTATACAAATCCCGTTATCCCTGGTTTCTATCCTGATCCCAGTGTTTGCAGGGTTGGAGATGACTATTATCTGGTGAACAGTACTTTTGAGTATTTTCCGGGAGTCCCCGTTTTTTTAAGTACCCAGACGGTGGGGTGGTTTACTGGTGTTTACGTAGGTCTCTATGCCACAGGGAACGGGGAATCGTCGGAGGTGCCTGCTGTTTATGACTGGTTCGAATATGCAGCCATTCGTGACTAAAAAATCGCAGGTTGGAGAAGTTATTTTTATTATTTGTTTACATTTATGACTGAAGAAGTTCCATTTTACCGAAACAGATTCTGTTATTAATGACATCATGAGGTATTTGTTCCGAAAAATATTGGTCAGTGTGATTCTGTCTGCTTTTTGTTTGTTTCTGACAGGACAAAAACTGGATCAGGCCGACTACAAGTTCCGCCATCTCAATAGTTCTCATGGCCTTTCTAATAATCAAATTTCCTCCATTCATAAAGATCGTTTCGGATTTGTTTGGTTTGGGACTGTTTCGGGGTTGAACCGATACGACGGACATTCTTTTAAAACCTATAAGAACATTCCGGGAGATAGCACTACTATTCCCTTTAATAATGTTCAGAGGATTTTTGAAGATCACAGGGGTTCTTTGTGGATTTTATCTCAGGATAATCAATTGACCATATTTAATCCTTACAAAGATGTTTTCTGTTCGGATTATGACCTTCTCACCCGTGAAGACCACATTCCTTCCGACTATATCTCATCTTTGGTAATTGACAGCGGCTCTAACTTGTGGGTGTCAACCAATCAGTACGGGGTTTTCAGAGTGGATGCTCAAACTGATGAAATTGAGCGTTTTCATGAGCTGAGAGGGAACAAAAATGATATAAGTAGTGATTTAGTAACGGATATTGTCGCAGATACCGATTCTACAGTGTTGATAGTGAACGCACAAGGGGGAGTGGAGCGGCTGGATATTGAAACCGGTAATGTTGTTTCTTCATATGAGAGCAGGATTTTATCTGATGTTCCGGTGGGCGACTATTATTCTGTTTTTGTTGATCAGAGTGGTAATCTCTGGATTTATTCAGAGCAAAGTGATCTCGGATTGTTTTATCTGGATGTGTCAAATGGCAGGGAATTACACTTTTCCGTAAATGATACCCGATACAACCTGGCCAGCAATATTGTTACCGGTATTCTGCAGGATGAAAAGGGACATATCTGGGTTAGTACCGATCATGGAGGTTTGCAGATCATCGATAAATCAGACTTTTCAGTCATCAATGTAAGAACAACCGAAGGAGCGTCCAATAGTTTATCTCAAAACAGCATCACATCCCTGATGCGGGATAATTCCGGAACCATTTGGATCGGGACTTACAAAGAGGGTGTTAATTATTACCATCCAGATCTTTTTCAATTTAAACTTTTTTCGCACAATCCCTTTTCCGGGGGTGGACTTCCAGCCAATGATATAGATTGTTTTGCTGAAGATAATAAGGGAAACCTGTATATCGGAACCAATGGAAACGGGCTGATATATTATAACCGCAATACTGGAAGGTACCGGGTATTTAGGGCCAGTCCATCTAATCCTGATTCTTTGAGTCACGATGTGGTGGTGAGTCTGCTCTTTGATTCTCAAGGTCGTTTGTGGGTAGGAACTTACTATGGGGGGTTGAATTGTTATTACAACGGAAAGTTTAAAAGGTATTATCACAATCCGGAGATGCCGGGAACCATTGCAGACAATCGGATCTGGAAAATTCTGGAAGACTCGGAAGGACGGATATGGGTAGGTACCCTGGGGGGAGGTCTGGATCTTTTTGATGAGGACAATGATCGTTTTCTACATTACCGCGACGGAGATCTGAATTCTGTAAATTCTAATTTTATTCTGACCATGGAAGAGGACAGTGATGGTGACCTTTGGGTTGGGACTTCCTACGGGGTCAATGTACTTCATAAAAGAACCGGAAGGTTTTCTCACATCCCAGCCAATCCGGGCAAGCAAAATGCTCTGAGCCATCATATTGTATTGGCCATACTCGAAGATCAGCGGGGATTTATGTGGTTTGGTACCCGAAATGGGTTGAATATGTATAACCCCGAAACCAAAGAGTTTCGATTGTTTTTGGAACGTGACGGTCTGCCTGATAATAATATACTCAACTTGCTTGAAGATAGTCAGGGAAACATTTGGATGAGTACTTTGAATGGTTTGTCGAGGTTAAAAATACGGACTGGAAACGAGGGACCTGAATATTCCTTTAACAACTTTGATTTACTTGATGGACTGCAGGGGCGCGAATTTAATGAACACGCATCCTTTAAAACTTCCAATGGTGAATTAATTTTTGGCGGGCCTGATGGTTTCAATCTGTTTGATCCGTCAAAGATTCAGCGAAGCACCCGGATTCCGCAGGTTAGAATTACCGGTTTGCGACTCTTTAATAAACAAGTGGAGGTCGGGGAAAAAGTTGATCGAAGGGTCATTCTTCAGCGACCACTCTTTCTCTCCGATACACTGGAATTAAGGCATGATCAGAATGTAATCTCTCTTGACTTTTCGGGGATGGGATATTTTCATCCTGAGAAAATAAAATACCAATATTTTCTGGAGGGTTTTAATCAGGAATGGGTTGCTGCCGATGCCCAGAATCCTATGGCGACCTATACCAACCTGAATTACGGCACTTACCGTTTTCGTGTGAGAGGTCAGGTTGGAGATGATGCCACTTATGGAGGGGAGGCGGTATTGACCGTGATAATAAAACCTCCGTTTTATGCCACCCGATATGCTTATGGTGCTTATATCCTATTGTTTGCAGGGTTGGTTGTGTTCTTTGGTTTCATAGTCAGACGTCGTGAACGAATCAAATACCAGCGGCAGAATGAATTGATGGAGCACAAGCGAATTCATGAGTTGGATGAGATGAAAATCAGGTTTTTTACAAATATCAGTCATGAATTCCGAACTCCTTTGACACTGATTCTAACTCCGCTGGAAAAACTGATTGGTGATGTGAAAGATGCCGGTATCAGGGAGCAATTAAAGCTGGTGACCAGAAATGCCAGAAGACTTTTAGGTTTGGTAAATCAATTACTGGATTTTCGGAAAATAGAGGTTCAGGGAATTGTTCTAAGCAGGACAAAAGGGGATATTGTCGCATTTGTTCGGGAAGTTGCTATTTCTTTCTCAGATCTGTTTGACACCAAGTCGATCCGTTTTTCAATTTCTTCCAATGTTGATTCTCTGACCATGAGTTTTGATCCGGATAAAATGGAAAAAATTGTGTTTAATCTGTTGTCCAATGCTTTTAAATTTTCTCAGGAGAATGGAGAGGTGAAGTTGAATATTGAGTTTTCGGAGACTTCGGAGAAAAACTCGGGGGGAGTAGTGCGTATCGCTATAAGCGACACAGGTATTGGAATCCCATCCGAAAAACAGGAAAAGATCTTTGAACGCTTCTTTCAGGTTGGAAACAGGAATACACAGAATCTTGGCAGTGGCATCGGGCTTGCCATTACACAGGAGTTTGTTCGATTGCATGAGGGGGAAATATTTCTTACAAGTGAACCCGGGCAGGGAAGTACTTTCACTGTTGAATTGCCTCTGACACACGAGGAGGATACAGGAGTTGCATCCGACGAAAGAATTGAGGTTTATAATCTTCGGGGAAGGGGAAAAAAGATTGCAGATAAGCAGGAGGAGGACCATAGTGAAAAGCCGCTTCTTTTGATCATCGAAGACAACGAAGATCTGAGATTCTATCTCAAAGAAAATTTACGCCGCGATTATCGTATTGTAGAAGCTGCAGATGGAGATTCCGGACTTGAAAAGGCCCGGTCTGTCTATCCTGATATTATCATTAGTGACATTATGATGCCCGGAACTGATGGCGTAAAGTTGTGTCGTATTCTTAAAAGTGAGTCCAAAACGTCTCATATACCAGTCATTCTGCTTACAGCTAAGGTGTCTTCTGAGCAGGAAGCAGAAGGATTGGGAGCCGGAGCAGATGATTACATTACCAAGCCCTTCAATTATGAGGTATTGGAGCTTAAAATCAGGAAACAAATCGAAATACGCCGGCAGTTCCGCGCCAAACTGGAAAAACAGCATTTCGAAATAGAACCCGGAGAAATTGGCGTAACATCCCTGGATGAAAAATTTATAAAAAAAGCCACGCGGTTTGTGGAGAAAAATATTGCCAACACCGATCTGTCGGTGGAAATTTTTAGCCGCGAAATGGGGGTTAGTCGGGGACATCTTTACAACAAGATCGTATCTCTGACGGGAAAAACACCTACAGAATTTATTCGCATTATGCGGCTGAAACGAGGCGCCCAGTTGCTGGGCAAAAGTCAGCTCAATGTTGGTGAAGTGGCCTTTAAAGTTGGCTTTAACGATCCCAAATATTTCTCTCGTTACTTTAAAGAAGAGTTCGGTGTTTCTCCTTCCGAATATGTAAAGCGGATCGAAAAGAACGGGTGATTTTTTCTCTGTAACCCTCTGCTTCATATTTGCTTAGCCCCTTGGTGGTACCAGTTTCGGGACTCGGTTGTATCTGCTTCGGGGCTTCATCGACTGTTCATCGACTATTCTCCAATTTTATAAGAGTCGAACAACAGCCGAACAACACTCGTGGGTGTTAATGTTCAGATCGCCATGTTGACTTTTGTGTTTTAGTTTTCCTAAGTCGTCCATTTTTGCCTCCTTCCACATCGGGTTCTGAAAGCTGACGCGATCTGTATTTAGCTTGATGCAATGTCTTGAAATTGAATTCTGTAAACCTTCTGTAGAATACATTTCACCCCTTTTTGAAATACATATTGTCGTCTCTTCAATACCAAATCCCCCCATCATTTATACAAAAGGACTTAAGTCTTAAAGAGTGTTAAAATACCTTTGAGGAGTCGAATACAGTTAAAAAATGTATTGGACAGTGAACTTTTAGTTTACTCAAAAGAAGGAGTGTTTCATTTTTTAAAGATTTAAATCCAATGCTATGTTAAAAAAGAGTTTTCTTTTTATGTTCTTTTTTATGGCGGGGATTGGGCTGATGATGGCCCAGCAAACAGTGACCGGTTTGGTTACTGACTCGTCAAATGAACCCATTCCGGGGGTATCCATCCTCGAAAAGGGTACGATGAATGGTACCATTACGCAGGTGGATGGTAACTACTCAATAGAAGTAAGGGATGATGCCATCCTGGTGTTTTCGTTTATTGGTTTTGAGAGTCAGGAAATTCCGGTGAACGGACAATCCTCCATCAATGTGCAGCTGTCAGACAATATTACCGACCTTGATGAAGTGGTGGTGGTTGGTTACGGTGTGCAGAAGAAAAAACTGGTTACCGGAGCTACCCTGCAGGTTAAAGGGGAAGACATTGAGCGGATGAACAATACTTCTCCTTTGCAGGCCCTCCAGGGACGCACACCCGGGGTTAATATTTCCTCCACATCGGGTCAGCCGGGAGCCGATATGAAGGTAACCATTCGCGGACTGGGAACTGTTGGTAATGCCGGGCCTCTTTACATTATCGATGGAATTGAAGGAGATATTTCGACCATTGCTCCTTCGGATATTGAGAGTATCGATGTATTGAAGGATGCCGCTTCTGCTGCTATCTATGGGTCGCAGGCCGCCAATGGTGTGGTGCTGGTTACTACCAAGACCGGAAAAGCAGGTAAAAGCCAGGTGACGTTTGATACCTATTACGGAATTCAGCGGGTACCAAGATATACCGACATGCTGAACCGCAATGAATACATTGCCATCATGCAGGAGCAGGCAGCCAACTCGGGAGCTGCGCTGTATAATCCTTCTATTTTTGATGGTACGTCAGATACCGATTGGGTTGAGCAAATGTTTGTGGACGATGCTGTTACGCAAAATTACAACATAGGACTTAGTGGTGGTTCTGAATCCTCCATTTATTCTATGTCTTTGAATTATACCGGACAGGAAGGTGTTGTAGGAGGTCCTGATGTTTCCAATTATGAACGCTACGGATTTCGTTTAAATACAGAGCACAAGCTGTACGATGATGTGTTAAAGGTGGGACAGCACTTGAACTTCAGTTACATCATGAGAAACGGAGTTCAGGTGGGCAATCAGTACAGCAATACACTTCGCGGAGCTTTTGGAACTTCTCCGCTTGCGCCGGTTTTTAGCGACAATAACAAGTACGATTCTTCGTATAACGATACCTCTTCTTCGCAGTGGTATGATGGTGATGGGAACCCTTATGGGCACATGATGACCAACAGCAATAATGAGAATGATGATCAGCGCTTGCTGGCCGATGTCTATGCTGAGTTGGAGCCCATCGAAAACCTTGCCCTTAAAACGGTTTTTGGTATTAATTACTATGCCGGAGAATACCGCAGCTATACTCCTCTTTACAGATTTTCTGTTTATTCTTACAATGAAGATCACACTACTGTTCAGCAAAATATGTCGAAAGGACATACCCTGACCTGGACCAACACCGCAACCTATAATTTCGAAGTTGGTGACCATCGTTTCGAGGTGCTTGGTGGTATGGAGTCTATTCAATATCAGGGAATGCGCGTGCAGGGATCTAACTGGGACCTGCTTGAGCAATTTGACAGTTGGGACTATGCTTACCTGGATAACACTACCGGCCAGGCTACCCTGGTGGAAGATGAGGATGGAAATATTACAGGAGTTACCGAAAAGCGCAATGTGGAAGGTGGGCCTGAAGTGAAAGCTCGTCGTGTTTCCTATTTTGCCCGTTTTGGCTACAACTTCAAAGAGAAGTATATGCTGAATGCTACTTTCCGGGCCGATGGTTCTTCAAAGTTTCAGGAAAGCAATCGCTGGGGATATTTTCCTTCTGTTTCGGCAGGCTGGGTAATGTCGGAGGAGTCCTTTCTGGAAGATGCCGGCGACTGGATGAATTACCTGAAACTCAGAGCTAGCTGGGGACAGGTTGGTAACCAGAATATCGAAAACTTCCAGTATGCCTCTCCGATGATCATTACCAATTATGACGGAGACTACCCTGCCGGATATTACCTTTTCGGAACACAGCTGGGATCCAATGTGAAAGGTGCATATCCCGGTCGTTTGGCCAATGCAGGCGTAAAGTGGGAAACTTCCGAACAAATCAATGTGGGTATTGATGCCCGTTTCCTGCACTCTCGTTTGGGGGCCAACATCGATTACTACATCAAAACTACCAAGGACTGGCTGGTGGAAGCGCCCATATTGGGAACTGCCGGAACCGGGGCTCCTTTTATCAATGGTGGTGATGTCAAAAATACAGGGATTGAATTGGCGCTGAACTGGAATGACCAGATTGGTGACCTGAGGTATTCTTTGTCGGCCAACGGGGCTTACAATAAAAATGAGGTGGGTGCCATTCCAACAGAAGATGGAATCATTCACGGAGAGAGCAATATGCTTTATGATAATTCCGGTGAATTCTATCGTGCTCAAAACGGTCATGCCATCGGATATTTCTGGGGCTTCGAAACTGCAGGTATATTTCAGAATGAGGCTGAGATTCAATGGTGGAGAGATTCAGGAAACGGTATTTTCCAGCCCAATGTGAAGCCTGGCGATGTGAAATATGTGGATCAGAACACGGATGGTAAAATCAATGAGGATGATAAGGTAGATCTGGGGAACGGAATGCCTGACTTTACTTTTGGTTTTAATGTTAACCTGATGTACAAGAACTTTGATTTTAATGTTACCGCCAGTGGTGTGGCCGGAAATAAGATTGTTCAGTCTTACCGCAATCATGCCAACAAAAAGGCCAATTATACCAGTGCAATTCTGAACCGATGGACCGGCGAGGGTACTTCCAATGAGATGCCCCGGGTAACTGATAATAACGTGAACTGGTCATTCTCTGACTTGTATTTGCAGGACGGAGATTTCCTTCGCATCAGCAATATATCACTGGGTTATGACTTTAGTGATTTGATTAACTGGAAATACCTGAGTCAGCTTCGTTTTTACGGCCAGGTACAGAATGCTTTTACATTTACCAAATACGATGGAATGGATCCCGAAGTCGGGTATGGTACCAGTGACTGGGTTTCCGGAGTTGATCTGGGTTATTACCCGCGTCCGAGAGTATTCCTGTTGGGTGTAAATGTTAAATTCTAAAATTAAAAATCATAGTATATGAAGTCTTTTAAGATATATTTAATAGCAGCACTGGGGGTTGTAGGACTGGGCCTTTCTTCCTGCTCCGACAGTTTTCTGGATGTGGAACCGGAAACTTCCCTCTTTGACGAGAACTTTTATTCCACCCAGGCTGATGCTGAACTGGCACTGATTGGTTGCTACGACGGGTGGCAACGTACCTCTTCCGATGCGGATGTCTCTTTTTACCTTTTGTCGGAAGTGATGTCTGACCAGTGTTTTGGTGCAACAGGCGTGGGTGATGACAGAAACTATCAGGCCATTGATCGCTTTGATCTCTCAGAAGCCCCTTCTTACTCCGATTTGGGCAACAATTTGTGGGAATCTTATTACCGTGGGATTTTCCGTTGCAACAAGTTGCTTCAGGAACTTGACAACGTAGCATGGAATGGAGATACAGAAGAAACTCAGTTATCCAATCGGGTTCGCGTAGAGGGAGAAACCCGCGTTTTGCGTGCAATCCTTTATTTCGACATGATTCGTTTGTTTGGAAATATTCCTTTGCTTACCGAACCTTCAGAAGAAAATCTTCCGCAGGTTCATCCCGATGAGGTCTATAAATTAATAGCAGAAGATCTGATGTTTGGCGCTGAGAACATTCCGGCTGATGCTTACCCAAAAAGCAACGCCAACGAGAATGACGGAAGAATTTCTCAATATGCTGCAAAAGCCCTGTTGGCGCGTGTTTACCTTTACTACACCGGATATTATGAGAAGAGTGATCTGGTAGGGATGGTGAGCGCTCAGGAGGCATTATCCGGACTTGAAGATATTATTGCCAGCGAAGAGTATGGTCTGGTAGGGGAATTCAGGAATCTGTGGCCTGCTGCCAGTATGACACTGGAAGAGGATGGCGATAATAAAATAATGAAGTCATCGTATGCCGGCCGGGGAAATCAGGAGGTAGTATTGGCTAAGAAATTTAATTACACCCAGGATTACAATGGCAATATGGACGGAAACCGTTGGCTTGTAATGCTGGGAATGCGAAACTTCAGTAGTTTTCCTTATGGTCGTGGCTGGGGCGCATGTACTGTGCATCCTGAATTTCCTCAGGCTTTTGGAGACGGAGATACCCGCCGTGCCGCTTCAATGATTGACCTGGTGGGGGAAGGTATTGAGGGTGATTTCGAAACACTGGATGATCAGCGTGAATATACCGGTTTCTCTGTGAAGAAATATACTCCCATGAGTAAGTGGGAAAAGGATGAAGCGTCAGGTGAGTGGACCCTTGTTGACGAGGTTGCCGGTCTGGGGGAAGGTGATTTTCAGATTTCTCAGTATCAGGATTGGGTTATCGTTCGCTATGCGGATGTATTGCTGATGGCTGCCGAATTGGGTAGTGCCAATGCTACAGAGTACCTCAACCGGGTGAGGAGAAGAGCTTATACAGTTGACGGAGAAGTGGGGGCAGGCTTTAATGAAGTTTCTGCAACACCCGAAAACATTCTGGAAGAGAGAGCCCTTGAGTTTGCTTTTGAAGGAATTCGTTACTGGGATTTACTGCGTCAGGGAATTGATAAGGCTGCTTCTCAAATTGCTGAAGAGAATGGTGTTGATGTGTTGACCGGTGGCAGCGAAGATCAGGTGGTAATCCAGGCTTCCAACTTTGTGGAGAAAAAAGGTTTGTTCCAGATTCCCCAAACTCAGATAACCTTGTCGAATTACCTGCTGGAGCAAAATGCAGGATGGTAATCACAAAAAACTATTAGATTATGAAGACTAAATTTTTCAATATATGCTTTTCGGTGCTGGCTGTTATGACGCTTTTGTTTTCAGCCTGTCAGCCCGAGGAATATGAACTGGGGCAATTGCTCTCAAAGGAAGATTTGAAATACAGTATTGTCCAGGATGCAGAAGATCCTAATATGGTGATTCTGATGGCCAGAAATGATGGATTCGCTCCTTTCTGGACCACTCCGATGGGAAGAAGTACCAATAGAATAGATACTCTTCGTATACCTTTTGAAGGAAACTACGACTTTGTTTATGGTGTGGTAACTCCCGGTGGAGTAGTGCAGGCCGATACTTTTACTTTGGAACTGCTGACCAGTAACACGGATTACGTTAAAGATCCTCTGTGGGATCTGCTGACCGGTGGTGTTGGGGAAGAGAAAACGTGGCTGATGGATCTGAATGCTGAGGGACAAAGTCGCTATTTTGTCGGGCCTCTTTATTTTTATGGGACCGACGACAGCTGGGCTACAGTGACTGAAGGACAGACTGTTGAAGGAGACAGCTGGAGCTGGAAAGCAGACTGGGAAGGAAATCAGTGGATAATGCCTGCAGCGGATTATGGAACAATGACTTTCAGTCTTAAAGGAAATGCAACTGTTACGGTAAATCATGAAGTGCTCGGAAGAGTCGAGAACGGTACTTACTTCCTTGATGCTGATGCCAAAACGCTTTCCATGACTGATGCCGCTCCTTTGCATGACGAAGGACGTGATGGACATGTAATAAACTGGGGAGATATCCGGGTGTTGTCTCTTACTGAGGATGCTATGCAATTAGGAGTTCTTCGTGATAAAGCATTGTCGGGAGAAGATCCTGCATTGTTTGTCTATAACTATGTTTCGAAAGATTATTACGATAACTGGGTTCCCGAAGACCTTCCGGATCCGGAGCCTGAACTCCCTGCAGGTTGGCAGGAGGATATTTCACAGGTTGTTTCTACCTCTATAACCTGGACATTATCTGACCAGACTCCTCTAAATTGGTTTAAGCTGGATGGAACAAGGATGAATGAATGGGATGCCCCGGAGGATTATCCCGATTGGTTAGGAACACCCGACCCCAGTGTTTATGATGGATTTTCTTTAACGATGAATTCTGAAGAGAATACTGTGAAATATGTTGCTCCTGACGGAACTACTGAGACAGGTACCTATACCTTGGATGAGAAAGGAATCTATACATTTGACGGAATTGTTCCTTCATTTTCTGTTATCGGATGGGCCAGTTTTGGACTAACTGCTGACAATCAATTGCGAATTTTGTCCATTGAAAAAGATGCTGCCGGTAAAGTTACAGGCATGTGGGTTGGTGCAAAAGATCCCGAAAAGCCCGAATATGTTGCTTACCATCTGGTTCCTTCAGATGGAGGGGCTCCGGAAAGCGATGATGGAGAACCTGAGCCAACAGTTCTGGCATTTGATAATACCAAACTTGCTTACGGTGATATTGAAGAAAAAGGAAACCTACGGTTGGAGCTTTTTAATGAGTATGGATCCACCAAAGAAGATCCTCCATTCTCAACCAGTGAACTGGCTTCATTTAATAGTCTGGAAGTTACATTTACTCTAAGTGGGGTTACATTGACTGAAGGAGCTGCAGGATCTTATGATGCTTCGATTCTTTATGCAGATGGAGACTGGGATCCCCAAGCTAACGGAGAGGTCATCACGGTAAACGGAGATGGTACCTACACTGCTACATTTGCTCCCGGAAGCTTGTCGGAAGGTGTGATGGTGTTCGTCGTTGATATAGTCGGCATGGGAGAGGATATTGCTGATATGACTGCCGTGACAGCCACCATTGACGAGGTGTTGATTTATTAACAAATGAGATTAGAAAACAAACTCTATTTATAGCCAATTAGAGGCAAGTCCCGGTAATTGAACCGGGGCTTGCATTATTGAACAGCAGAATAGTATGATTTTTTTACCTAACCTCTAAGAACCTTTTTAATTCTCTTTTATGAAGAAACTGGCTTTTTTCTTTTTTCTGTCGCTGCTGAGCCTCCAGTGCTCATCTTGCTCCGATGACGATCCCAATGAAGAGGCTTTTTTGTCAGTGAGTGTTGATGAACTCTCTTTTCCTGCCAATAGTGGATCCAAATTTCTGAATATTCAGTCCAACCGCGACTGGGTTATCTCAGAAAGAGCTGTTTGGTTAAATGTTGATATGCTTTTCGGATCCGCCGCCGATGAGGAAGCTTCTGTTGCTGTCACGGTTCAGAAAAATCCTGATGCCGACGAAAGAACGGCATTAATAGCCATTTCTGCTGACGGACTGACACAGGAGGTTGTGGTCACGCAAGCCGGAAGTGAGCTAATGATTATTGAGGAAGATCGTTTCGAGATTGATGCATCGGGAGGCAATTTTTCGGTAAACCTGCAGGTTACCAATAATTATGACCTGACCATTCAGGGCGACTGGATTTCGCAGAATAAATCGCTTTCAGAAGCTTCTGAAGATTTCTCGGTGGCCTCCAATTCTTCAATTTTCCAACGTACGGGGCTGGTCATTTTTGCAATGGGCGACATCAAGGATACCGTTACGGTGGTTCAGTCGGGCATCGATGCTTTCATCCCTGCAGATATGACGGGTATGGAGAGTACGGCCATCCAACTGGCATCAAAAATGAATATGGGCTGGAATCTCGGAAATTCCATGGAACCACCATCCGGTGAAACAGCCTGGGGAAACCCAAAAACTACGCAGGCCCTGATTGATGCAGTGGCTGCTGCCGGATTCAATGCAGTACGTATTCCCTGTGCATGGGACAGCTACATTGAAGATCTGGAAACTAACAAAATTAAGGATTCCTGGTTGGCACGGGTGCAGGAAGTGGTCGATTATTGCTATGCCAACGATATGTATGTGATTTTGAACATCCATTGGGATGGCGGATGGCTCGAAGAAAATATTATCCCTGAAAAGGAGGAAGAAGTGAGTCAAAAACAGGAAGCACTGTGGAAACAGATTGCCATCCATTTTCGGGACTACGATGAACATCTGTTATTTGCAGGAACCAACGAGCCCAATGTGGAAGATGCAGAGCAGATGGGAGTCCTTCTTAACTACGAGCAGGTATTTATCGATGCAGTGAGAGCTACCGGTGGTTGCAATGCCTACCGCGTGCTTATTTTCCAGGGGCCTTCAACCGATATTGATAAAACCCATACATTGATGACCGCTTTGCCTCAGGATGATGTGGAAGACCGTCTGATGGCAGAGGTACATTACTATACACCCTGGAACTTCTGTGGTTTGACGCAGGATGAGAACTGGGGAGACTTTTATTATTTCTGGGGCGGGAATTATCACATCGAAGGAGCCGAAGGACGCTACCCCGACTGGGATTGCGAAGAGGACTATGTGTTGGCTCAGTTTCAGAAAATGAAAACCCAGTTTGTGGATAATGGGATACCTGTGATTCTGGGAGAGTTTGGCGCTATACGCCGCACCATTAGTGACAATGCTGAATGGCAACAACTCCACTATGAGTCCCGCGCTTATTTTAACCGGTATGTCACCGAACAGGCAAAAAACTACGGAATGGTTCCTTTTTACTGGGACGAAGGAAGTCTGACCAACCATGGCTTCGGGATGATGGACAGAAACCAGTTAGAAGTGGGAGACCAATTGTTGTACGATGCATTGATGGAGGGTTCCAACGCCGGAGAATATCCCTTCTGATTATATTTTTATATGCCGTTTTTATCTTATTGAAAGTCATGGATTTTTCCCTTTGTCTAAAGAGGGGAGTCAGGGGTTAAGTGGTCAATTTTTGCTTCTTTCTTTTTTCAGGGGGAAACTTCCGGGCTTTTGATGATTTAAAAAATGCGAAATGTCTTAGTATAAAGATTGTATCAGCTTTTGTTCAGATACGGTGTGTAAGTTTCACACTTATTTACAATCTTTGTGAGGAGATCACATTAAATGAAGAAATTATCCCCTTGCCTGAAGTTTAGATTATTGCCATTTTATTTTTAGAACTATCTTATGAGTAAACTTTGCTTATAAGGATCATTAAGAGGAAATTATGAAGAAGTTATTGTTACTTGGTTTTATTGCGATTCTGGGGTTTGGATGTTCCCAGGAAGGATGGAAGGTTGATGATTCCGGTTTGACGGTTTTTCCTGAGAATCCGTCTGATCAATCAGTTCAGGCTATTCGTCTGACTCCCTTTGGTGAAGAAATCATCAAAGTGTCTGCCACAGCTGCCGATGCTTTTAGTAATGAAGAGAGTCTGGTTGCTTTGCCATTGGAGAAAGCTGTTGATTTTGATGTCACAGAAGATGGAGGTATTCTGATCCTTTCTACTGCAAAGCTTGCTGCCAAAGTATCTCAAATAACCGGAGAAGTTCAGTTTTTTGATATGGATGGAAATCTGATACTTCAGGAAAAAGCAAATGGTGGAAAAGCCATTAAGCCCATGGAAGTGGATGGCGTAAAAGGGTACGAAGTTCGTCAGGTATGGGAGTCGCATGATGACGAAGGTCTTTATGGACTTGGTCAGCATCAGGCCCACGATTACAATTATAAAGGAAAAAATGAGGAGTTGTTTCAATACAACACCAAAGTTTCGGTGCCTGTGATTCTATCCACCCGTAATTACGGAATTTTGTGGGATAATTACTCACTGACACGTTGGGGAGATCCTCGTCCTTACGGGCAGATAGATCAATTTAAGCTATTCAACAACGAAGGTGAAGAGGGAAGCCTTACTGCCACATACATCGACAATAAAGAAACAGGAAATGTATTCACGGTTCGTCAGGAGAATACTATTGATTATGAAAATCTGACAACCATTGAGAATTTTCCCGAAGGTTTTGATTTTACCAATGCCCGGATTACCTGGGAAGGTGAGATTGAGCCTGATGAGACTGGAATCCACCGCTTCCTGATGTACTATGCCGGATATACCAAAATATGGATTGATGGTGAGTTGATGGCCGATCGCTGGCGTACTGCCTGGAATCCGTCGGTTGCCAAGTTTGAAGTGGATATGGAAGCCGGGAAGAAGTATCATGTGAAACTCGACTGGATTCCTGATGGGGGAGAGTCTTATATCGGGCTGAAAGCTTTAACCCCCGTGGATCCTGAAGAACAGGAGCGTATCTCTTTCTGGAGTGAAATGGGCGATCAGATTGACTATTTCTTTATGGCCGGAAATTCTATGGATGATGTGATTTCACGCTACCGTGAACTCACCGGAAAAGCTCAGGTGATGCCCAAATGGGCCATGGGATTCTGGCAGAGTCGTGAGCGTTATAAAACGCAGGAGGAATTGCTGGATGTGTTGCATGAATTCCGTGATCGCGAAATCCCCATCGATAATATTGTTCAGGACTGGTCTTACTGGCCTGTGGACCAGTGGGGAAGTCATGCGTTTGATCAGGAACGTTTCCCCGATGCCAAAGGAATGGTGGATGAGGTGCATGAAAACAATGCCCGCATCATGATTTCTGTATGGCCTAAGTTTTACCACAATACAGAGCATTTTAAGGAGTTTGATAAAAACGGCTGGATGTATCGTACTGCTGTTGAGGACAGCATCAAAGACTGGATTTATCCCGGATATGTGGGATCCTTTTATGATGCTTACGCTCCCGGTGCCAGGCAGCTTTTCTGGAAGCAAATTAATGAGGAACTTTACACCAAAGGTTTTGATGCCTGGTGGCTGGATGCAACAGAGCCGGATATTCTCTCCAATGCCAGCATGGAATACCGCAAAGAGCTGATGAACCCAACTCATTTGGGACCATCAACTAAGTATTTCAATGCGTTTGCGCTGATGAATGCCAAAGGAATTTATGAGGGGCAGAGATCTCTGGAGAACGATGAGCGTGTGTTTATTCTTACGCGCTCCGGATTTGCAGGTATGCAACGTTTCGGAACGGTTACCTGGAGTGGCGATATCGGAACCGTTTGGGAAGACCTGAAAGCACAAATCCCTGCAGCTATCAATTTCTCTCTTTCCGGAATGCCTTACTGGACTATGGATATCGGTGGATTTTGTGTGGAGAAAAGGTATGAAAGAGCCGAAGAAGGCAGCAAAGATATGAAAGAGTGGCGCGAGTTGAACACCCGCTGGTATCAGTTTGGAGCCTTCTCTCCTTTGTTCCGTGTGCATGGACAGTATCCTTACAGAGAACTTTGGAATATTGCACCCAAAGGACACAAGGCTTATGAGTCGATGCTTTACTACAACAAGCTTCGCTACCGTTTGATGCCATATATCTATAGTCTAACCGGAGCCGTTTATCACGACAATTATACCATCATGCGTGGTTTGGTAATGGATTATACCGATGACCAAAACGTTTACAATATTGACGATCAGTTTATGTTTGGTGGCGGTCTGATGGCATGCCCCGTTTATGAATACAAAGCGCGAAGTCGTGAAGTCTATTTCCCCGAAAACAAGGGATGGTATGATTTCTATACCGGAGAATTTGTCAGGGGTGGACAAACCAAAGAGGTGGATGCTCCTTACGAACGGATGCCGATTTATGCCCCTGCAGGAGCCATTATCACTGCCGGTCCGGAGATTCAGTACACCACAGAGAAAAAACCTGAACTGATCACTGTTTATGTTTACACCGGTGACGATGGTGAGTTTAAGCTTTACGAAGACGAAAACTCCAACTATAATTACGAGGAGGGTAAATTCTCTACCATTCTTTTCACATACAACAATCAGAATAAAACCCTTACAATTGGCAATCGTGAAGGCTCATTCGACGGGATGCTGGAAGAGCGCAAGTTTGAGGTAGTATTTGTATCTCCCGATAAGTCTGTCGGGTTTAATCCTGATGCGGCAAAAGGCCAGCTGGTGGATTACTCCGGTCAGGCTGTCGAGTTCGTTTTTAAGTAGATTGAATTGAACTAAAGGCCTGATGATATATGGATTATCAGGCCTTTTTTTATTTCTCCACACATACAACTAATCGCTATGAGGTCTTTTGTCTTGTTTTTTATGGTTGCCGGGTTGTTCTTGTCGGGTTGTTCTCATGAAGATAAGGAAGTTCGAACGAAAAATAAATTCACCGACGACTGGAAATTTACACTTGTGGATAGTCTGGATTCGAACGGGTATCACCAAGCGGGTTTTGATGATTCCAACTGGCGCCAGTTGAATTTGCCGCATGACTGGAGCATTGAGGGGACATTTGATGAAAATAATCCTTCAGGAGTTGGAGGCGGCGCGCTTCCCGGCGGACTGGGTTGGTATCGGAAAACCTTCTCGATACCTGAATGTCAGAGCAATAAAATGTTTTTTATTGAGTTCGACGGGGTTTACATGAACAGTGAAGTGTGGATCAACGGACATTATCTTGGCAAACGGCCCAACGGTTACATCTCTTTCAGATACGATCTTACACCTTATCTCCTTTTCGGTGAAGAAGAGAATGTGATTGCCGTAAAAGTGGACAATAGCGTTCAGCCTAACTCCCGATGGTATTCCGGTTCCGGAATTTATCGTAATGTATGGCTCACTTCGGTGAATCCTCTTCATCTGGACCAGTGGGGAACTTTTGTTACAACACCCGAGGTTACAGAGGATGCGGCTTTGGTGCACATTGAGCATTCAATTCGCAACGATTATGCCCGGGATACTACTTTTCAGCTTTTGGTTGATATTATTTCTACCGATGGACAGAAGATTTCTACGGTACGGGCGGCTGACGTTCGCATTGCTGCCGGTGAAACTAAAGTCGTTGACCTTTCTACAGAGGTGTCTCAACCGGAATTGTGGACCCTCGAAAATCCTGCATTGTACACCGCAGTTTCTAAAATTGAGACCGATGGTTCTTTAATCGACAGGTATGAAACCGATTTTGGGATTCGCTTTTTTCATTTCGACCACGAAAAGGGTTTTTTCCTTAACGATCAACCAACAAAAATATTAGGAGTATGCATGCACCACGACCTTGGGGCTTTGGGGGCTGCAGTTAACCGTCGGGCTATTGAACGGCAATTGGAAATCATGAAGGAAATGGGGGCCAATGCCATTCGTACTTCACATAATCCTCCTGCTCCTGAACTTCTGGAATTATGTGACGAAATGGGACTTATCGTTATGAATGAGACTTTTGATATGTGGGCTAAAGCCAAAAGCGATTACGACTATTCGCTTTATTGGGATGAGTGGCATGAGCGGGACTTGCGTGACCACATTCGCCGGGATCGAAATCACCCGAGTGTGATGATTTGGAGTATCGGTAACGAAATATTGGAGCAATGGGACTCCACCGGAATCAGGATTACCAAAGAACTGGCTGCCATTGTGCGCGAACTTGATAAAACCAGACCCATCACAACCGGTAACAACGGGCCGTCACCTAACAATTCATTGAATAAATCCGGGGCTTTGGATTTGGTGGGGTTCAATTACCATCATGAAGACTGGCTGGACTTCCCAAAAACTTTTCCCGGTGAACCATTTATCGCTACCGAAACCAACTCGTCTTTACATTCCCGTGGACATTACGATATGCCCTCCGACAGTGTTCGAATCTGGCCCAAACGCTGGGATATTCCTTTCTATGACGGGAATCCCGGAAATACTTGCTCGGCTTATGACAATTGCCGGGCGCCTTGGGGATCCACTCATACAGAAACATGGAACCTCATAAAAAACAATGATTATATGTCAGGAATGTTTATCTGGACAGGTTTTGATTATCTGGGCGAACCGACTCCCTATCAGTGGCCGTCCAGAAGTTCCTATTTTGGAATGGTTGATTTGGCTGGTTTTCCAAAAGATTCCTATTATTTCTACAAAAGTGAGTGGTCAAAGGATACTGTTTTGCACGTTTTCCCCCATTGGAACTGGGAAGAGGGACAAACAGTTGATGTATGGGCATATTTCAATCATGCCGATGAGGTTGAGTTATTTCTGAATGGAGAATCACTGGGTTCCAAAAGCAAACCTGAAGGTCGCTTTAATGTCTTGTGGAGGGTGCCTTTTGAGCCAGGAATATTGCGTGCCGTATCCATCCGAGATGGAGAAGTTGTAGCTGAAAAACGTATTCAAACAGCCGGAGAACCGGCCCTGATTAAACTGAATGTTGATCGGGATACCATTGAAGCAGACGGAAATGATCTGGCTTATGTGTCGGCTTTTGTGACAGACAAAGATGGTAATTTGGTTCCTGATGCAGATAACCTCATAAAATTCAGTCTGGACGGAGAGGCCTCGGTAATTGCTACTGATAACGGAGATCAAACCAGTCATGCTTCTTTCCAAAGTGCCCAACGAAAGACATTTAATGGAAAATGTCTGGCGATTATTCAAGCAGGAGACAAAGCAGGATCTGTTACTATAAAAGCCAATGCAGAGGGATTGCCTGAGGCTGCTGCACATGTTATTTTGCGCTCAGAATCGGGTTCTTGTCATTAACCAGGCGCCTGGTTTTTTGGAAGTTGATTGTCTGTATTTTGGTTTTTTTAAAAAGTGCTTTAAGAATAATTTGCAGCACGTAATTTTGTTAAATGTGCAATTTTTTTTTGTGACTCGTTAAAAATATCAGCATCCAAAAAGGTAACCGGATCAACATATGACTGCTTAAAAGGATGCCTTAGTTTATGAACGATTTTTACTATTTGAAAGGCGCGTTGGCCTGTCCGCTTTCCGGGCTTGTGGATGGCGGGAAACCAAAATGGGCGACGTTCAAGGCCTTGCGCCATTGCCTCCGCTAAAGCTTCGGCGACACGCGGAATGCCAAAAAGGACATTAAGAAAAAAGGAATTAATAATAGGTCTGCTGACTTTTTGAGCAGACCCTGTTTTAATGGTTTTTTACTGATTGATACTATGAATCTATATCATTATAAAATTTATTTACTGGCAATAATACTAACGTTTACCGGGGCTGTTGTTTCCGGACAATCGTTTCAGAAACCTGAAAACGGATTTGTTAGTTGGAAACCTGCTCCCACCTGGGAAGATGCTCTTTTGAGTGGCAATGGAACTATGGGGGCTATGGTTTTTGGCGATCCTCACAGAGATCGGGTGGTCATCAACCATGCGCTGTGTTATCTGCCTGTCTGGGTGCCCTTGCAGCCAATAGATCAGGCATCCCGTTTAGAGGAGATTCGCAGCCTTCTGGAAGAAGGGGAATACCGAGAAGCGGCAGAGGTTCCTGTTGACCAGAGCATGAAAGAGGGATATGGAGAAAAGAAATGGATTGATCCGTTTGTCCCTTTTTGCAACATTAATGTAGCCATGCCTGCTGGTAATGTTTCCAATTACTCCCGGATGGTTGACTTTGAAACCGGGGAAGCTAAGGTGGAGTGGGAGCAGAACGGTAAATTATATCAGCGCACGCTCTTTGTATCTCGTCCCGACAGTGTGATTGTTATGAAAATAGCCGGGAGTGATAAGGTAAGTGCTACTTTGTCGCTTGACCGTCATTCGGTAAGCTGGGATCAATGGGATTACATAAACAGCACCATTAAGAATGTAGATGTTTCGGCCCACGATGGTTACCTGGTTTACCGCACTGAATTCAAAAACCAATGGGAGGGGAATCCTCAGGGATTCGAAGGAGTCGCAAGAGTTGTTCCTAAAGGCGGGAAAGTATTTTACCGCAACAATGAAATGGTGGTTGAAAATGCCGATGAAATTCTGGTGATGATGAAGGTCGATCCCAACTATGACTATTCAGAATCAGTGGTTCCATCCTTAAAAGAGGAATTGGAAAAGGTGATTACTGACTATCAGACATTGGAGGAGCGGCATGAAAAGGTACATGGCAAATTATTCAATAGTGTTATGCTTGATTTGCCTGAGGATAAAGGTTCCGAATTGCAGTCAGAGGTATTGGTGCTTCAGGCCCGGGAGCGTACTTCTCCGGCTCTCATAGAAAGACAGTTTGATGCAACCCGTTACAATATTATCTCTTCAACCGGCACCAATCCTCCCAACCTTCAGGGGATTTGGAGCGGAACCTGGACGCCACCCTGGTCGTCTGGTTTTACACACGATGGCAATGTCGAAGTGGCGGTTTCCTCGTATCTTCCATCCAATACTCCTGAGTTGATGCATGCTTATATGAGTTATCATGAACGGATGATGCCGTATTATCGCGACAATGCACAACGATTGTTCGGGGCCAGGGGGATTGTGCTACCAGCGCATTCCAGTTCGCAAGGCTGGGCCATTCACTTCGACGACGAGTGGTGTCTTTCATTATGGACAGGAGGAGCCGGCTGGGCATCCGGTATTTTGTACGATTATTATCTCTATACCGGTGACAAAGATTACCTGAAAGAGCACATTTACCCGTTTATGAAAGAGAGTGCCTGGTTTTATGAGGACTTTCTGATATTGGGAGATGATGGAAAATATGTTTTTACTCCCTCTTATTCCCCGGAGAATACTCCTTCAAACACGAATGCGCAGGCGGCTATAGATGCCACCATGGATGTGATGATTGCCAAAGAATTGCTGCGTAATTGCATCGAAGCCGGTGAATTACTGGGGGAAGAGAAAACTCAGTTGAAAAAGTGGGGGAAAATGCTGAAGCTTATGCCTGAATACCGCATTAACGAAGACGGAGCTCTGGCTGAATGGTTGCCCAAAGATTTAAAAGACAATTACAAACACAGGCATGTTTCTCATTTGTATGCTTTGTACGAAATGATTGCCCCCGAATTTAAGGAAGATCCTGAGCTGATGGCAGCTGCCAGGGAAACTGTAGAAAGAAGAATGGTGCACCGCCGTCATGAAAATGGTGGCGAAATGGCTTTCGGACTGGCACAACAGGGAATGATTGCAGCCAACCTGGGTAACAGTGAAATTGCCGGAGAAATTATCAACTGGATTTCACGGTTTTACTTCACTCCGTCATTGGGAACTTATCACAATTCAGGCAATCTCTTTAATATGGATGTGAGTGGTGGCTTTCCTGCCGTAATTATGCGCACACTGGCGTATTCAGAACCCGGACTGGTGAAATTATTGCCTGCTTTACCTGATGACTGGAAAACCGGAAGTATTAAAGGTATGGCCCTGCGGGGACAAATTACGATTGATCGTTTGTTGTGGACTGAAAATGGTCTTGAAGTAACTCTAACATCGGGCAAAGACCAGGATGTGATGATTGAGCTTCCCGAAGCGATTTCTAAAGTGGAGACCGAAAATAGTGCTTCCTTCATTAAAAGAAAAAAACTAAGAGAGGGAACGATGGAGGTGAGCCTGAAGGAAAGGGCCCCAATCACAATAAGAGTAACTTATTAACAGGGGTTTCCGGAGCAATGCGTAATAGTTGAAAATTGGATGATTTATAGGTGAAGTTTCATTTCTGGTTTAATCTTTATTATGCAAATGATTAAAATTCTTCAGCTGCAAAGGGAAAGTGTCAAGATATTACTTTTTATACGAATGTTGTAATAATGAACAACTTTAGCTATTTGAAAGGCGCGTTGGCCTGTCCGCTTTCCGGGCCGGCGGATGGAGGAAAGCCAAAATGGGTGACTTTCATGGCCTTGTGCAATGGTCGGAAATTTTGGCTTTCGCGGGGGGATAGGGTTAAGTGGACTAGACTTCTTTGGTTCCTTTTTGGGCAGTGCCTCCGCTAAAGCTTCGGCGACACGCGGAATGCCAAAAAGAACAATTATGAAGAAGTACATATTAGTGTTACTAATTTTTTAAGCAGGTTAGACAGCCCCTTTATTTAAAATAAAATTATCTATAATATGAAAACACACACAACAAGAAAAATCCTTTTACTGCTTTTTATGGTGGTGCCATTTTTGTCATCAGCCAGCCCGCGTGAGCGCCTGCTGATGAACTTCGACTGGCAGTTTACTTTCGGTCATCCCCACGATGTGGAAAAAGACTTCAATATGGGTACCAGTTATTTTACGTATCTGGCTAAAGCCGGTTATGGTGATGGAGCTGCAGCTGCTGATTTTGATGACCGAACCTGGCGGACCCTGGATCTGCCGCATGACTGGGCTGCTGAAATGGAGTTTTCCGGTGACGCCAGTCATAGTCATGGGTACAAAAAAGTTGGTCCCGGATTTCCGGATACCAGCGTGGGGTGGTATCGTAAAACATTTTCTGTTTCGGAATCGGATAAAGGGAAACGTATTTTTCTGGAGTTTGACGGCGTATTTCGTGACTCGAAAGTATGGGTCAATGGTTTTTATTGTGGCAACGAGCCTAGTGGGTATACCGGTTTTTCTTATGATGTTTCCGAATACCTGAATTACGGCGGTGAGAATGTGGTGGCTGTACGTGTGGATGCCAGCATGGAAGAGGGCTGGTTTTATGAAGGAGCCGGAATTTATCGCCATGTTTGGATGACCAAGGTTAATCCGTTGCATGTGCCTCAATACGGGACTTTTGTTACGTCGGAAGTGGATGGAGATGAAGCAACCGTCACTGCCCGGGTGACTGTTCGGAATAAGAACCTGGGAAAATCCTCCTTTTCGTTGGAAAACAGGATTGTTAATGCTGCCGGTGACGTAGTGGCAGAGGGGAAATCCGGTGTATTTGAACTTATTCCGATGGGTAGTGACGAATACACTTTTGAGTACAAAGTGGATAATCCGCATTTGTGGGATCTTGATGATCCTCATTTATATACTCTTGAAACTTTGATTCACAGCAATGACCAGGTTGTGGATAAATATGAAACTACTTTCGGGATTCGTACCATTAAGTGGGATCCTGATAAAGGATTTTTCCTGAACGGACGGCATGTGAAAATAAAAGGAACCAATAACCACCAAAATCATGCAGGCGTGGGAACCGCCATCCCTGATGGTTTGCATGAATGGAGACTGAAGCAACTGAAAGATATGGGGAACAATGCCTACCGTACCGCACATTATCCGCCAACTCCTGCCTTACTCGAGGCTTGCGACCGCATGGGAATGCTTGTTCTGAATGAAAACCGCCTGATGGGGACGACCGATTACATGCTTGAATATCTCAAACGTCTGGTCATTCGGGATCGCAACCATCCATCAGTTGTGTTGTGGTCCATTGGGAATGAGGAGTGGATGATAGAGAACGGAGAACGTGGTGCCATGATGGCGCAAAATATGCAGGCTTATCTTAAAACGCTGGATACAACTCGTCCGGCTAATGCAGCCGTCAGTGGTGCCTGGGGTGCCGGTATCTCTTCTGTGATCGAAGTGATGGGTTTCAATTATCTGCGACATGGTAGTACCGATGAGCATCATGAGAAATTCCCCTGGCAGGCTTCGTTGGGTACTGAGCAGGGCTCTACCAATACTACTCGTGGCATCTATGTAGATGATCAGGAAAAGCAATACCTCAAAGCTTATGATGTTCCTACACCAAGCGGATTTATGAGCATTCAGCAGGGATGGCAACACTATGCCGATCGCGATTACCTTGCCGGGATGGTTATCTGGACCGGCTTCGATTACCGTGGAGAATCAACACCTTTCAGATATCCTTCCGTACTTTCTTACTTTGGGATGTTTGATCTGTGTGGATTACCCAAAGACAATGTCTGGTACCTGAAATCATGGTGGAGCGATGAGGATGTGTTGCATATTCTGCCTCACTGGAACTGGGAAGGTCGTGAAGGTGATGCCCTCGACGTATGGGTTTATAGTAACCACGATGAAGTGGAACTCTTTGCCAATGGAACGAGTTTTGGTCGCAAGAAGATGGAACCTAACAGTCATTTGGAATGGAAAGTTCCCTACAAGGCCGGACAATTAAAGGCGGTTGCTTATGATAGCGGGAAAAAAGTTGATACTGAAATCGTCGAAACAACCGGGGAATCTCAAAAAGTAAGACTGGTTGCGGACCGTCAAACCATTGATGGGGATCGTGAAGATGTGGCCATCGTTACTGTTCAGGTGACCGATAAAAAGGGACGTGTGGTGCCTACGGCCAACAGGAATATCACTTTTGAGATTGAGGGACCTGGCAAAATTATTGGTGTGGGTAACGGTGATCCTACCTCTCATGAACCGGACCGGTACATTGATGCCTACAAAACAGTCGTTTTCAATAACTGGAAACAAACACTGGCTACTGAATCAAATATTTCACAGGTGCTTAATCCTGACTTTGATGTACAAGGACTAAAAGATGCTTTGAATAATGACGGCCTGGAACCAGGTACAGAAGCTCAGAAAACCGTGTTTATTGGTCAGTTTGATCTTTCAGAAGAGGAACTTAGCGGCGATATTAACTGGATGTTCCGCAGCATTGGGGATAATCCGTCGTTGTATGTTAATGGTCAGTTAATTGAGAAGGATATTGCAGAGTACGAAAAAGTCTTTCATCTTAAGAAAGATTATTTGAAAGCCGGAATCAATCGTGTTGTGGTTGTTGCTACTCCTTATGTGAAAGAAAATCCCTGGTCGGTGGTAAATACCGAACCCGGAAAACTGCAGGTAGTCATTCCTGCTGAGCCATGGCAGCGCAAAACATTTAATGGTTTGGCTCAGGTTATTATTCAATCCACTGGCGGGGCCGGTGAAATAAAGCTAACTGGTAATTCAGATGGATTGAAAACCGGGGAATTGATCATTGAAGTGGTGGAGGCCGAAGGCAGACCTGCCGTGAAGTAAATATTTGTATATTAAGTCTTCCGGGAGTGTGTTAAAGCTTTGCTTTTTCCTGTAACCGGAATTTATGAGAAAGGGATGAGGTGAGAGACATTTATTGGCTTTCAGTTCATCCCTTTTTTTCTGATTTGTGGATAAATCATTAAACAAATTTAGCTTCTTACTAAAAATTAAAGAGTCTATGAAAGAAAGAACTTTTCTCCAATTATGGGCAAAACCCTCTTCCAGGATTACCTTACTGTTTCTGTCAGTACTGATTCTGGTGCCTGTAAACGCCCAGGTCCAGGAAATGGGCCTTCGTAACGAACCTGTGGATATCAGTGATGATTTTCGCAGTTTTAAAAACACTTATTATCTGGCCGATAAGATGGTCAGTTTTGACCCGGAAACCGGTACCGGAGAAATTGTTTACAACCGGTATGAGTTCAAAACCCGTATGGCTTTTAACAATATGCTGGGAGTTTTGCGTCCGGTGACACCCAATGAGTTTCCTGAAGCCGAATATGAAGTGTCGCCTACGCTCCCGTTTTCTGTGCAGTTTGTTTCTCCCCGGACGGTTCGACTACAGGCACAGTCCGGCTTTGTGAGCCCCGAAGTGGCCAATGGAGAATCCATGATGCTCGTCAATAATAAGATGCCACCCAGCGATGCCTGGAAGTATGAGAAAATTGAGGGAGGCCACAGGTACAGCAGCCAATTTGGAGCTGTGGTGATTGATGAAAATCCCTGGCGCGTTTCGTTCTATGATGAAAAGGGCAAACTATTAACCAGCACCAATCATCACGTGGACAATGCTGAGGCTACTTACACGCCCGTTATGCCTTTTTCGTATGTTCGCAGAGCCTCAGATTACAGCCGTAGTTTTTCGGCAACTTTTAATCTTTTGCCCGATGAAAAAATCTTCGGTTTTGGAGAACAATATACCGAATTGGATAAGCGGGGTCAGAAAGTTGTGCTGTGGGTAGATGATGCCAACGGTACCCAGAACGAAACCAGTTACAAGCCCATCCCGTTTTTTCTGAGTAGCCGTGGTTACGGAATGTTTATGCATACTTCGTCACCAATTACCTGCGACGTGGGTAAATATTTCAGTGGTGCCAATTCTCTGATGGTCGGTGACGAAACGTTGGATTTGTTTGTTTTTTTGGGAGACCCCAGGGAGGTTCTGGATGCTTATACCGATGTAACCGGAAAGCCTGAAATGCCTCCACTGTGGTCGTTTGGGCTTTGGATGAGTCGCATCACTTATTTTTCAGAAGAAGATGGTCGCAACGTGGCAAATGACCTCCGCAAATATGAAATTCCCTGTGATGTGATTCATTTTGATACCGGTTGGTTCGAAACCGACTGGCGATGCGATTATCAATTTTCGGAATCGCGTTTCGATGACGCAGGGAAAATGATAAAAGACCTCAAAAATCAGGGTTTTCATACATCACTCTGGCAATTGCCTTACTTTGTTCCACAAAATACACTCTTCCCTGAGATTATCGAAAAAGGACTATTCATAAAAAACGACAAGGGAAATCTTCCTACTGAAGATGCCATTCTGGACTTTAGCAATCCAAAAGCTGTTTCCTGGTATCAAAATAAACTGAGAGGTTTGCTAGAACTGGGAGTGGGTGCCATAAAAGTGGATTTTGGAGAGGCCGCTCCTGCCAAAGGGGTTTTTTACAACGGTCGAACCGGTTTTTATGAGCACAACCTTTATCCTTTGAGGTACAACAAAGCAGTAGCCGATATTACCAAAGAGGTTACCGGTGACCAAATCATGTGGGCTCGCAGCACGTGGGCCGGCAGTCAGCGATGGCCGTTGCATTGGGGTGGCGATCCTGCCAATACCAATTCAGCCATGTCGGCTACTGTTCGCGGGGGCTTGTCCATGGGACTGTCCGGCTTCTCCTTCTGGAGTCACGACATAGGAGGCTTTGTGTTGAAAACCCCTGAAGATTTGTATCGCAGATGGCTGCCTTTTGGTTTGCTCTCCTCGCATTCACGCACGCATGGTGCCCCACCAAAAGAACCATGGGAATACGGAGAGGACTTTACCGATGCTTTCCGAAAAGCGGTGAATATGCGGTATGAGCTGATGCCTTACATTTATGCCCAGGCCAAACATTCCGCAGAGAATGGTCTGCCAATGATGCGCGCTCTATTTGTGGAATATCCCGATGATCCTGGTGCATGGCTTGTGGATAATCAGTATCTGTTTGGTCAGGATGTTCTGGTGGCTCCGATTTTTGAAAATACGAATACCCGCAATGTATATCTACCCGGAAACCATAAGTGGATCGATTACCAGTCTGGAAAAGGTTACACACCTGGATGGCACAAAATTGAAGCCGGTGACGTTCCCGTGGTGATGCTGGTTCGTGATGGCGCAGTGGTGCCGCACATTAAACTCGCCCAATCAACTATGCAAATGGACTGGTCTAAACTGGAATTGAAAGTCTTTGTTGCCGATGCAACATCGGTCAAAGGCATGGTTTGTCTGCCTTCTGATAATACATTACAGCAAGTGGAACTATCACTAAAAGGCGAAACGTTTGAGTTAAAAGAAAATCCACTGGGAGGGAAAGCAAAACTGAGTGTCACAGTTAAGTAATCGAGATTTTTTAATACAGTTATCTGTTTAATGTGAAGCTCCGGCAGGAATTCTTGCCGGGGCTTTTTTAATAATATGCGTAAAGTATTTTACGCAGAGACGCAAAGTTTTTTAAATAAGGCTTGCTGAAAAACAATCAAAGAATTAATAATAAATCAATTATAGCCAATAACATCATTCAAAATGCAAGGTTTTTCAAGTAAATCTTTCAAGAAGTCTGCACCTGTGGTAATTAATAGTCAAAATATCACTGTTCAAAAGAATATTTTTAGGCTAAACGACTTTTCCTATTTAAAAGGTGCGGTGGCCTGTCCGTTTTCCGGGCCGGCGGATATCGGGAAGCCCAAATGGGCGACTTTCAAGGCCTTGCGCAATGGCCGGAAATTTTGGCTTTCGCGGGCGGATAGGTTTAAACGGACTAGACTTTTTTCGTTCTTTTTGGGGCAATGCCAAAAAGGACAATAAAATATATATTTAAAATAGGCCTGCTGACTTTTTCAGCAGCCCCTAAATAGTTTCATAATAAATATGTGTACTGATGCCAAAGTAAATCGCTTCAGGAAACTATAAGAATTCGACACCTTCAGCGTCGGTATTCTTTTACCAATTATTTATATAAATATTGGAGCCCTTCAGGCTCCGCTCTGCTATAATTTAAAGTCATGACCCCGTAAGTGGGTCAAATTTTTATAGCTCATGTTTTAAATTATTGAAATCGACCCCGAGGTGGGGCGTACCCATTTTAAGTATCTATTAATTGTGATGAACCAAAAAATTATATAAAAGCATGATGATTTGAGGTTAAAGGCTAGGAGCACAAGGAATTATTTTGAGATAGCTGGGCGTTAGATTTGTTTTGGTCCATTCTATTTTTAATAAGTCAACATTTCTTTAATCTTTCATATTGATAAATAATCAATATATTTGTCCCCGATTTTGGTGATTACCTCTGAGCTCTTTGGAGGTAATAAAAGGGAATCCGGTGTAAATCCGGAGCTGTACCCGCAGCTGTAAGCTCTTTAATGGTGGTTTGAAAAAACTCTTTTACCACTGGAAACAAAAAGCAATAATCAGTGACCAATAATCAATTGACAATTTAACATTGGTAATTGATAACTGGTAATTGATAATTGAAAATGTTTCCGGGAAGGTCTTTTCAAACCGGAGCGAGCCAGAAAACCTGCCAGAATGAGTTTTATCTAACATTTTGCTTCCGGGATAGAAGTATATGTTTAGGACATTCGCGCGCGTGTTCGGCATGTTTTTCTTTATCATTATGGATGCAAGGTGGAATAATTAATTAAAATTATTTTAACCATGCAGAAATTTTTTTGGACTATTGTAGTTTTATTATGGGGAATGGGTATGTCTGCCTATTCACAAAGCACCTCTCTTTCAGGAAAAATCACCACCAGTAAATCCGGCAAATCTCTGCCGGGGGCAAACATTTATTTCAAAGGAACCAATACCGGGACCGCTTCCAACAACAAGGGGCATTATGAATTTAACAGTATTAAGCCCGGAAATTACTCTTTGATTGTTTCTTTCAATGGATTTAAAAGAATCAGGCAGGATGTTGAAATTGTTGAAGGTCGCAATGAAATGGACTTTTCTCTGGAGGAATCAACCAGCAATCTTGGAGAGGTTGTCGTTACCGGGACAGGAACTGCTCACCATTTAAAAAATGCGCCTGTCCCGACAGAACTCATTTCCTCCAAAGAGGTGAAAAGTGTCGGAGCTACCGATTTTAATGACCTGATGCTGAGTCTGAGTCCTTCATTTGACTTTAGTCCCGGTTCCATGGGAGCTTTTATGAAGCTTAACGGATTGAGCAACGATTTTATCGTGGTATTGATTGATGGGAAACGACTTTATGGGGATATTGGTGGCAATATCGACCTCAATCGAATCAATCCCGATAATATTGAACGTATCGAAATTCTGAAAGGAGCTTCATCACTGCTTTATGGCTCCGATGCTATTGCCGGTGTTGTGAATGTTATCACCAAGAAATCCAGACAAAGAAGCCATTTTTCTAACACCACTCGTATCAGGGGAAATAATACCTGGCAACAAAATAATGTGGTGGAAGTGGATGCCGGCAGATTGTCTTCTCACACCTCCTTTGCTCGTAAAAGCAGCGACGGTTGGCAGCTCAGCAAATATGAAGAAGATGGTGATGAATTGGTTGAAACAGAAGAGAAAACCATGAAGGCTTATGAAGACTTTACGGTAACTCAAAAATTTGAATTTGCGGCTTCACCAAAACTGGATTTCTATGCCGGAGGTACCTATTATCAGAAGGATATGTTCCGACAACAAGCTGTGGCTGATTATGGCTATTACTATCAGGATGAGGCTTATGGAGCCGGAGCCAAACACCTGTTGGATGGCAGAGATTATATTTCTTTTGATTATCACCACGATAATTTTCTTTATTACTATCGGTACAATCATGATGATGTGGATGGGGATTTTCTGAAAGATCAGAAGACCATCAATAATGATCAGCGTCTGGATAATGCCCGACTAAAGTATCTGAATGTCATATCATCTAAAAACACGCTGACTGTAGGCGTTGATTACCTGAATGAAAAAATGGTATCGGCCGACCGTCTTGTGGATGGAGAAGCTGATGTTTATACCCTGGCTCTTTATGCTCAGGATGAAATGACGTTTTTTGATGTTTTGGATGTGGTGGCAGGTGTCCGGTACGTCAATCATAAAGAGTTTGGTAGTGCCTTTACCCCTAAACTTTCAGCACTTTTCAAGCTTGGGAATTTCAATATTCGCAGTACGTATGGTTTAGGTTTTAAAGCTCCTACGCTCAAAGAACTTTATTACAATTATGAAAGGCGGGGACGCGTTTACCTCGGTAATACCGAACTGGATCCTCAGAAGTCAGAGTATTTATCTGCCGGTGTTGAATACAACACCCGGAAAGTTTCTTTGAGTGCATCAGCCTACCGCATCAATGTTGATAATCTGATTGATTATGTTGACGGGGAAGGGGAAAATGAGCGGATTCATGATAATATTTCAGAAGCCAGATCCGAGGGTGTTGATGTGTTACTGGATGTGCGGACAGGTGCTGGTTTTTCTTTTGGCGGCGGATATAGTTATGTCAATGCCCGAAACCTTACCAATGATATTCGTTTGGAGGGTGTTGCGGAGCATAGTGGTAACATCAGACTGGCTTATGATCACCATTGGAAGAATTACGCGCTGAATGCGAATATTTTTGGCCGTATCCAGGACGAAAAATTCTATGATGGAGATCCCAACGCAAAAGGATATGATTTATGGAATTTTACCACCAATCATACTTTCTCCAATTTGGGAAGTTTGATAGTTGAACTGTCTGCTGGAGTTGACAATGTTTTTGATTATGTGGATGACAGTCCGCTCGGGGCTCATTATGGAACTTTAACGCCGGGGCGCACCTTTTTTATGGGGTTGAGAATTAATTTCTCAGAATAAGAAAAAAACGGAACCAATGAAAAAGTTATTGTTAATAGGCATAATCGCCCTAATGATATTTAGCATGGGAACAAGTGCGCAGACTAAAAATCAGAAGAAAGGTATTTTACTGGTCACCTTTGGAACCAGTTATCCCGAAGCCCGGAAAGTTTTTGATAACATTGAAGCGGCGGTCGAAACAAACTGGCCCGATATCGATGTTTTCTGGGCTTATACCTCCGGATTTATTCGAAAGAAACTGGCAAAACAAGGCATTCCGATTGATTCGCCTTCCGAAGCGCTGGCAAAAATGGGAGAGGCCGGATATACACATATAGCAGCGCAGTCTCTGCATATTATTCCGGGGGCTGAATTTCATGATGTGGTACACACTGTTATAGGATTTAGCCGGATTCAAAAAAGGGGTGGGAAAACAACCATGGGACGTCCGCTGGTAAGTAACCATGAGGATCTCCAGCGTATGGCCCGTTTTTTTACGCAACAACTACCAGTTTTGGATGATGAGGCGGTGGTGCTTATGGGGCATGGGACCCATCACGATGCCAATATCTATTATCCGGGATTTCAGTATTATCTGAATGATTTGTCTGACCGCCATTATGTGGCAACTGTGGAAGGATACCCTTCACTTGATAATGTGATAAAACAATTAAAAAAACAGCATATTAAAAAAGTGACATTAACTCCATTTATGTCGGTAGCTGGTGACCATGCCCAAAACGATATGGCAGGCGAGGAGAAGGAGAGCTGGAAATCGCAGCTTGAAACTGAAGGATTTGATGTGGATGTTGTGATGAAAGGACTGGCAGAATATGATGAGGTCGTGAAGATATGGATTGACCATTTAAAAGGGGCTTTCGATGAGTTGTAAATTTTTGAGTCTGGTGTTGCTGGTAATTTTGTTTCAGAGCTGTGGTGTTCAGCAGGAAAAAGAAAACTCAGCCTCGGAAAAGATACAAGACGTGGAGCTAAAGTATGCCCGGGAGTTCACGTTACAAAAACAGGGAGACCGGCATTTACTGACAGTTTTTATCGATGAGCATCACTCTGAACAGTCGGCCCGCAGGTTTACCTTGGTTAAAGACAGCATTGATGCGGTCGGCATAGAAAATGCAATTAGGGTGCCCTGCAAAAAGATTGTCTGTGTGTCATCCACCCAGTTGGCTTATTTCTTTGCGCTGGACGATATCGATGATATTGTTGCCATTAACAGCAGCCGCTATCTTTTTCATGAAGAGATGAATGCTCGGGTGGCTGAAGGTAAGGTTAAACAAATCGGAAAGGAAGGGAATTTTAACCTGGAAGTATTGGCAGCTTTGGATCCTGATGTGATTTTTGTGTCACCGTTTAAAGCTGGTGGGTTCGATGTTTTAAGAAATATGGGAATTCCGCTTGTTCCGATGGCTGCTTATAATGAAATGACTCCGCTTGGACGATCTGAATGGTTGAAGATGATGGCTCTTTTTGTAGGGCAGGAGGCAAAGGCAGATACGATTTTCAATAAGATTGCCAGACGCTATTGCGAACTAAAAACAGAGATGGCCGGAGTTGAGCATCGGCCAACAGTTTTTTCCGGGAAGATGCGTTCCGGATCGTGGTATGTCCCGGGGGGAGATAGTTTCTATGCTCGTCTGTTTCGTGATGCCGGTGCTGATTATGTCATTAATGATGATGAACAGGGGGCTTATCCGGTAGATTTTGAGACCATTTACAGAAAGGCGCATAATGCTGATTTCTGGCGCCTGGTTCATCCCGAAAAAACAGGACTAACACTTTATGAGTTCTTGCAGCAGGATGGCAGGTATGCTGATTTTAAAGCCGTTAGGGAGAGAAATGTTTTGTTGTGCAATATTCGGGAGAAACCATATTATGAGCAATCTGCCGTGAAACCGGATGTGCTTTTGGCCGATTACATCCATTTTTTTCATCGGGAGATCTTACCGGCTTATGAACCGTTTTTTTATGAAAGACTGAAATGATTGGAAAAGGGAGTAAACGAGTCACCATTGTTTTAGTGGCAGCACTTTTGCTGACAGCCATTCTTATGGTCTTAAATGTGGCTTTGGGGTCGGTTCATATTCCCTTATCAGAAGTGGTCACTCTTCTTTTTACCGGGGAAACCAGCAATGTTATTTTTGAAAATATTGTAATCAAAACCCGCTTACCACAAACCTTGGTGTCGGTAGGAGCCGGAATGGCCCTGGGTGTTGCAGGATTATTGATGCAAACCCTTTTTAAGAACCCGCTGGCGGGTCCTTCCGTGTTAGGGATATCATCTGGTGCCAGTCTGGGGGTGGCATTTGTAATGCTGTTCTCCGGTCAGGTCTTAGGTTTTTCGTTTTACAGTCTTGGGGTGTGGGGGGATTTTGCAGTAATACTTTCTTCATTTTTGGGGGCTGGCCTTGTGCTTTTTTTAATTCTTTTTATTTCCGGTCGCATCGGAGGAACACTCAGTGTGCTGATTATCGGAGTGATGATTGGGTATTTGTCTTCTTCGTTGGTGGGGCTGTTGAAATTTTACAGCACTGAAGAAGATGTTCACAATTATGTGATTTGGGGCCTGGGTAGTTTTAGTCGGATGTCAGCCGAAAAAGCCTGGATATTTAGTCTGGTGACGATTGTTTTATCCGTTTCGTCACTGGCTTTGAGCAAGTCCTTGAATCTTCTGTCACTGGGTGACAGATATGCCATTAATTTGGGATTGCAATTGAAAAGGGCCCGATTTGGGGTCATTATCACGGCCGGTTTTTTAACTGCTTTGGTAACCTCTTTTTGTGGTCCTGTTATTTTTATCGGAGTGGCAGTGCCGCATCTGGCCAAACTTTTATCACGGACAGCCAATCATTATCATCTGGTCATTAATGCTGCTGTTATTGGTGGCGCAATAGCATTGCTTTGTAATTTGGTAGCCCGGCTCCCGGGATTGGAGCAGGAATTGCCCATTAATTCGGTAACTGCATTTGTGGGAGCTCCCGTGGTTATATGGGTGATATGGAAGGGGAAGAGAAATAAAGAATAGTGCATCGGGCATAGTGCATGGAACATAGTACATGGAGCATGGGGCACGGGGCAAAGAGAATTAAAAGAGGTGATGATTATCTCTGGCTATTGTTTATTTGCGTTTAAATGACAGTCGATCGTTAGACTTTTAGATGTAAAATCAACCCTGTCCAAAATAATTTTTTAAAAGAGCTGTCGGGCTTGTTGGGTGCCGACCTTGGCAGGTAAGCCTAAAAACAAGGTTGTTTCATCGAAAAATCGTCTTTGTTTGAATCTCACGCGCGCAGCAAGTGAGATGAGTTTAGACGATTTCGATGGAAGAACCGTAGTTTTTAGAGTGAAAGCTGGTTAAGTCTTGAATTATTGCGTTTAGTGAGAACAATATCAAGCTTGCTTGAATATTGTCGAGCGTAGCAATAATCATGAAATAAGTTTTTTGATTACTTTTTTGTATCAAGACAAAAAAGTAATTCAGGGTTTAAGGGATGAAATCCCTTTTGGAAAATGTTTAGGACCCTATTGATTTAAGACAATTCATATAACGCTGATATTCTGTGTTTTAGGCGATAAAAACTATGATTTTTAAGTAATTGAATTTCAGTGCATTGCAATTTCGAAATTTCGGGATAACGGAGTATTGTAAATAAAATAGAAATGAAAAAATTGAAACATCCTCTGATGATTGTCGGTACCGGTTCCGATGTAGGCAAGAGTGTGCTGGCTGCCGGTTTTTGCCGCATCTTTCTGCAGGATGGATATCGTCCGGCTCCTTTTAAAGCACAGAATATGTCGCTCAATAGCTACGTAACGGCAACCGGGGGCGAAATAGGTCGCGCCCAGGCAGTTCAGGCAGAGGCATGCAGGTTGGATTGTCATACCGATATGAATCCCGTGTTGCTTAAACCCGGGTCGGATAAGCAATCTCAGGTGATTGTAAAAGGAAAGGTATTGGGGAATTATTCTGCAGGTAGTTATTTTAGGGGAGAGATAAAAGACCAGTTGTTTGGGGAGGTAATAGGTGCGTTTAGACGGCTGCATAAATCTTACAATCCTGTGGTAATCGAAGGTGCGGGAAGCATTGCCGAGCTTAACCTGAAGAAAAATGATATTGTGAATATGCGGATGGCTGTTACTGCTGAAGCGGCCACGTTACTGGTGGCTGACATTGAGCGGGGAGGGGTTTTTGCCAGTGTTTATGGCTCCATTCAGTTATTGGAGCCCCTGGAACGTGAATGTATTAAAGGAATTATCATTAATAAATTCAGGGGCGATATTTCTCTGTTCGATGAGGGGAAGAGAATTATCGAAGAACTCACAGGTATTCCCGTACTCGGGATTATTCCGGCATTTACTCACATTAGTATTGAAGAGGAAGACTCAGTTTCGTTGGAGCGAAAAGCGACTTTTGCCATCGATAATAGGGTCAATGTGGCGGTGATTCATCTGAGGCGATTGTCCAATTTTACCGATTTTAGTCCTTTGGAGCAGGATGAAAGAGTAAATTTATATTATACCAATAATACGGAAGAAATCAGGAAAGCAGAAATCATCATTTTGCCCGGATCTAAAAGTACCATTGCTGATTTGATTGAACTGCGTCGAAATGGCGTGGCAGCCGAAATTGTCCGCCAGTCAAGAGTCGGAAAAACAGTGATTGGTATTTGTGGTGGCTACCAGATGATGGGGGCTCGTATTGAAGATCCCGGACATGTGGAAGGACATGTGGATGCAGTTCCGGGGCTGAATATCATACCTGTGACGACCATCCTCGAATCGGAGAAATCCACCGCTCGAACTTCTTTTTATTTCAAGGATTTTGAGGAGCCTTGTGTGGGTTATGAAATCCACATGGGACAAACCAATCGCCAGGGTGTGGAGCCATTAAACCATTTGGAGAATGGAGGTACAGAGGGCTGCCGGATAAATACTAATATATGGGGAACCTATATGCACGGAATCCTTGATAATCCTGTGGTGATAGAAGATTTGCTGGCTCCTTATGCGCAAGCTGTCACCTCCTCAATTAGTTATGATGAGTTTAAACAAAATCAGTACGACCTGCTGGCCGACCATCTTCGCAAAAATGTGGATATGGATATGATTTATAAAGTATTGGCAGAATGATTAGAGGCCACGGTGACGACATATATGATTTTCCGGTTATACGGATCAATTTCAGTTCGAATATTATTCCGGCGGGTATCGATACCGCGCTGAAAAATCACCTGTGTTCCTGTATGAAATGTATTGAACGTTATCCCGATCCATTGGGTGAAAACCTGGCTCGTCAGATAGAGCAGCAGAATTATTTGCCTGCCGATAGTGTAATGATCACCAATGGGGCTGTTGAAGCTTTTTATTTGATTGCGGAGCTATTTCAGGGGAAACGATCATTAATTTTTTACCCTTCCTTTTCGGAGTACGAGGATGCCTGTCGTAAGTACAATCACCGGATGGAGTTTTTTCACCACACAACATTCGGAAATGTTGATTTTTCGGGGATAGATTTGGTCTGGATATGTAATCCCAACAACCCGGACGGGCGCATTTATGACCAGGATAAGTTGGTGAAAAAAATTGAGGATAACCCCAATGTTATTTTTGTGGTGGATGAGGCCTACACCAATTTTCTGAACTGTGATATATCACTCGAACCCAGTTTGCCGGAACACAGAAATCTAATCATTGTGAAGTCGTTAACTAAAATATTTGCGATTCCCGGGCTCCGGCTGGGGTATCTTTTGGCAGCTCCATCAACAATTGATGGACTGCAACGACAAGTGATGCCCTGGAGAATTAATGTGTTGGCACTGGAAGCAGGACGTTTTTGTTTTAGCAATCTTGTTCACGATAAGCAGGAAGTGACCGGATATCTTCAGGAATCACGACGATTTCAAGATGCAATAAATGATATAGAAGGGTTTAGGGTGGAGTCTTCTTCAACTACATTCTTTTTAGTCGAGGCTCCTTTGTCAGCAGCTGTAATGAAAAAACATCTTGCTCACAATAATGGCTTTTTGATAAGGGATGCATCCAATTTTAGAGGCCTGTCAGAAAATTATTTCAGGGTTTCGGTGCAATCGCCCAAAGAAAACAATCAATTAATTGAAGCACTCAAAGAATGGAGTTGAATTTGCTTATACCGGTTTTGTTTTTTGCCTGGATACTCGACCGTATTCTGGGGGATCCTTCCCGGATGCCACATCCGGTCGTTGTATTTGGAAAACTTATTGCATTTTTTGAGAAGAAATGTAACCGGGGAAGAGGCAATTTTGTACGTGGAATGGTGGTGACGGTCGTCTTGGTCACCGGTGTGTTTTTCTTTTTTTATTGGGTCTTTTTTCTATTGGGTCAGATAAATCTCTGGCTGGAAGTCTTTTTCCAAATGGTCTTTATCTTTTCGGGTTTGGCCGGTACCACTCTTATTCGTGAAGGGGAATCCGTTTTCGAAAAGTTGCAGATTGGTATGGAAGAAGGGCGGCGACAGGTTGGGCGGATTGTTGGGCGTGACACCAAAAACCTGAGTAGTCATGAAATTAAAACTGCCACCCTTGAAACATTGGCCGAAAACCTCAGTGATGGAGTTGTGGCTCCTCTATTTTGGCTGGCCATTTTCGGGGTTCCGGGTATGATGGCTTATAAGATGATCAATACACTGGATTCAATGATTGGCTACAAAAATGAAAGATATGAACAGTTTGGGAAATTTGCTGCCCGATTGGATGATATTGCTAATTACCTTCCGGCGAGAATTACAGCACTTTTAATGGCATTCTGTGGAATGAGATACAGGGCTTTTCAGTTCATTTTTCGGTTTGGGAGATCGCATAACAGCCCCAATGCCGGCTATCCGGAAGCTGCTCTGGCCGGGATTCTTAATGTCCAATTTGGGGGCGATCATGATTATTTTGGAGAGGTGGTTTCCAAACCTAAAATTGGAAGCAATAAGAGAGAAATAACTATGCCGGATCTAAAAAAAACAATTAAAATCAACAGGGGAGTGGAAATCCTGATGATTGTCTTGATTATTTCGATCCTGATTATCACTGATTTGCCTTGTGGAGTAAGAAATACAGCATTTCAAATTTCTGATTTCACCAGTTTCGTTTTTACTCTAAAACAATAATTTTATGAATTCACTCAAAAACCTAAGCATTCAGCCCATCGAAAATGGTGAGCTGAGAAAACTTCTTCAACACAACCTCGATCAGAAAACCAAGCCTGTTGGATCCTTGGGATATCTGGAAGAGCTGGCCTTACAAATTGGCCTTATTCAGCAAACCACCAAACCTGAATTGGAATCACCGGTGATGCTGACTGTGGCATCAGACCATGGAATAACCGAGGAAGGTGTGAGCCCGGTGCCTACTGAAATTACATGGCAGCAGGTCAGTAACTTTGTCAATGGTGGCGGAGGTATCGGATTATTCTGCAAACAGTATGGTTTCGATTTGTATGTGGTTGATGCCGGTGTTGATCACGATTTTGAAGTGCATCCGCGCTTAATTGATAAAAAAGTGCGTAAAGCATCCCGGAATTTTTTGAACGAACCTGCTATGACAACTGAAGAGTGTGACCAGGCAATTCAAAATGGCCGTGATGTGGTGGCTTTGTTTGCCGAGAAAGGAAGTAATGTTGTTGGTTTTGGAGAAATGGGCATTGGCAATTCATCTCCGGCTACTGCGTTGTTGTCCGTTTATACCGGATTGGCAGTAGAGGAATGTACCGGTCCCGGATGTGGTCTTGATCAGAAAGGGGTTGATAGCAAGGCGAATGTTTTACGTTGTGCCATTGAAAAGCATGGCATCTCTGAGAGCCCAGAAGAGAACCTTGCGACTTTTGGCGGATTAGAAATTGCCACTATGGTGGGAGGAATGCTGGAAGCGGCTCAACGTCGTATGCTTATTATTGTGGATGGTTTCATCACCACATCGGCATTTTTGGCAGCTCGTGAAATTTGTCCCACTGTTCGGGATTACGCTGTTTTTTCACATTGTTCCAAAGAACACGGACATGTGAAAATGCTTGAATACCTAACGGGCCGGCCATTGCTAAATCTCGATCTCCGCTTAGGTGAGGGAACAGGCTCTGCAATTGCCTATCCAATCATTCAGGGAAGTGTGGCTATGCTTAATGAGATGACTTCTTTTGGTGAAGCCAAGGTATATAATGTGGTTGATCAGACCGGAAATATTGTACCTGAATATTGATGAATGGGGCGCGGAGCATGGAGAGTCAATACTTTTGCCCTTTTCCAAGCCCCATGCTCCATGTTCTATGCTCATTTCGATACTTTCATTTTTTTATCATGAAATCATTATGCGTGAATTAAATATCTTGTTTTCCTCAATTCTCTACTTCACCCGACTGCCTTTGCCGTTTAAAGTTGAGTATAGAAAAGAGAATCAACAATTGGCTTTAACCTGGTTTCCCATGATTGGCTTTATTGTGGGAGGTTTGGGAGCTCTTGTCTTTTGGCTGACCAATCTTTATTTGCCACAATCAGTGGCTGTCATTGTCTCGATGGGAGCCAGCGTATTGGTGACCGGAGCTTTTCATGAGGACGGCTTTGCGGACGTTTGTGACGCTTTCGGTGGGGGATATAGTAAAGACCAGCGATTGAAGATAATGAAAGATTCGCGTGTTGGAGCCTATGCGCTAATAGGAGTAGTGCTTTTGATTGTTCTCAAAATCGCTTTGCTAATAGAAATAAATGCCTTGTGGATACCTGTTATTTTGATTACTTCTCATGTGTTGAGTCGCTGGTCAACCCTGATAATATCTATGGGTTGGAGTTATGCCCGACCAACCGGAGAGTCCAAATCACGTGATACAAGTCATCCAATTTCCTGGATCCGGTTTTTCTGGGCTACTGTACTGGGATTTTCCCCGCTGTTGTTGTTTGAATCCTGGTGGGTGCTGGTGACGATCCCCATTGTCACTGTGTTTTCTCTGTTGTCAGGAAAATGGTTTCAAAAACGAATTGGCGGCTATACCGGCGATTGTCTGGGGGCTGTACAGCAGGTTAATGAAGTATTGGTAATTGCTTTTCTACTTATGCTGATTGGATCATAAGAGGAACATTTAATTTGAATAATTGAGACGCAAAAGTTGGTTAGACTCAATGCTATTTATCTAGTATCTATACATCTCATATCTCATTTTTATGCCAAAGAATATCTATTTTATCAGACACCCAAAAACAGAAGCTCCTCCGGGGGTTTGTTACGGAAATTCAGATGTAAAACCTTCTGTCGAATCTTTAGAGAAAGCAGTCGCAAAAGCCCGGACTAAACTTAATGGTATGAGCGTTGACATCTGCTACTCCAGTCCGTTATCGCGCTGTACCATGCTGGCTGAGGCATTAATGCAGGATGCCATGGTAGTGACTTCCGAACGCATTCGTGAGATCAATTTTGGTCGTTGGGAAATGGTACCCTGGACCGATATTCCTGAAGAGGAGCAGGATCAGTGGGGGCAGGATTTTATCAATTGTAAAATTCATGGGGGAGAGAATTTTTTTGATGTGCAGCGGTGGGTTATTGCTTTTTTGAATGAATTGGTAAATACCGGACATACCAATGTTATGGTGGTCACCCATGCCGGATTGCTCCGGGCACTACTGGCTCACCTGCTGGAAGCATCTCCCCGGAAGATATTTGCCATGCATATTGATTATGGAGATGTGATTTGTCTGGAATGGCACAATAACGAATATTATAAAGTGAAATATTTGTAGGAGAGAGCCCCCTAAATCCCACTTGACGATTTGGATTAATCTCTAAATTCTATTGTCTAAAATCTAAAAACTAAACAATGCTTTATTTCATTACCGGCGGACAACGATCAGGAAAAAGTAGTTACGCCCAAAATCTGGCGCTGAAAATGTCCTCCAACCCTGTTTATTTGGCTACTGCTCGTATTTGGGATGATGATTTTCGCCAGCGGGTGGAACGCCATCAAAGGGATCGTGGTTCTGAATGGACAAATATTGAAGAACCGCTGAATATTTCTGATTGTGAGGTGTCGGGCCGGGTTGTGGTGCTGGATTGCGTCACATTGTGGCTTACCAACCTCTTTTTTGATCATCAGGATAACTCGGTGGATGAGATTTTAGAAATGGCTAAAAAAGAGTTTGGCAAACTGACTAAAAAAGATACCATCCTAATTGTTATTTCCAATGAGATTGGGTTGGGAGGCCATGCTGAGAGCGCGGTTGCAAGACGTTTTACCGATCTTCAGGGATGGATGAATCAGCACATTGCAGGCCTGGCAGATGTAGCAACGCTGATGGTGGCAGGATTGCCTTTGCAGCTAAAAAGGCCTGGAGCAAAGAGCACGGCGCATGGTGCATAGAAGTTGTCAAACGGAGTTTCTCTTTATACCATGCCCTCTGCACCATGCAAATTAATTTAATAAAATCATGACAAAACCAACCTTTCTCATAGCTGCGCCCAAAAGTAATTCAGGGAAGACCTTGATAACCCTGGGACTCATTAAAGCAATTAGTGATCAGGGCTATTGTGTGCAACCATTTAAATGCGGCCCCGATTACATCGATCCGATGCATCATACTGCCATTGCCGGTAGAGCATCTTACAATCTGGATTTGTGGATGTCATCAGAAAGTCACTTAAAATCAGTTTTTTATACTCAGATGAAAAATGCCGAGGTGGGTGTTGTGGAGGGTGTAATGGGCTTGTTCGATGGAGCCCGAAAGGATGAGGGAAGTTCGGCCGCCATCGCCCGGTTATTAGATATCCCGGTAGTTTTGGTGGTGGATGCTTCCAGTGTTGCTTATTCCGTTGCGCCTCTGTTGTATGGTTTTAAGCATTTCGACCGGAGTATTCGATTGTTAGGCGTTATTTTTAATAAGGTGGCAGGAGCTTCTCATTACCAATTTCTGAAAGAAGCAGCAGAAGATTCAGGTGTAAAGGCACTGGGATATGTCCCTCGCGATAAGGCTTTGGCCATTGATGACCGGCATCTTGGATTACAAATGCCGGGAGAAAGTAAAGAAGCAGACATTATGAAAAGAGCCGCTGAACTGATTCAAAAGCATGTGGGGCTGTCAGAATTGCTTGAGTCAGATAGAAAAGTGCAATGGAACTGTACCAAAAGTCATGAAATTCAAGTCTTTTGTCATTCTGAACGGAGTGAGGCATCTCTTTGTCAGCAATCGTCCCTGCCTCAGAGTGCTCCGAATAATAAAGGTGGGGATTTTGGAGAGGCTCCCTTTGAATCGCAAAATTTAAAAATAGCCATTGCCGCCGACAAGGCATTTAATTTTACCTATCAGGCAAATTTAGAATGTCTTAAGGCTTTGGGGACGTTGGGGCATTTTTCTCCAATCGCTGACGAAAACGTACCTGATGCGGATCTTATCTGGTTGCCCGGAGGATATCCTGAATTATTTTCCGGGGAGTTATCTAAGAATCGTCTGATGCTATCTGCAATTCGAAAGTTTGCAGAATCAGGAAAAGCCATTGTGGCCGAATGTGGTGGAATGATGTATCTGGGGAAGGAGATAATACTTAAAGATGGTTCGTCGTTTCCCATGGCAGGAGTATTCGATTTTTCTACCTCTTTTAAAGATATGAAACTCCATTTGGGATATCGGGAGGTGAGTGGAGAATCCTTTGTATTAAGGGGCCATGAATTTCATTATTCCGAATTGATAAATGCCCATTCCACACCCCGCTATTCGGTAAAAACAGCACGAGGAAAAGAGGTTGAAATGCCGGTGTTTCGTCACAAAGGAGTGTGGGCATCTTACATGCATTTGTACCTGGGAGAACCTGAGCAAATGAAGCGTTTTCTGAAGATTGTGTTAGGGGATTAAGAGAAAATAAAGACACTTGAACTAGTGTCTCTTGTTTGAAGATTAAGAGAATCTCCTGCTTTAAAAAAAATATGAAAAAACTTACAGGTATAGGTCTTGGCCCCGGCGATCCGGAAATGGTTACCCTGAAAGCGTTAAAAGCTTTACGGCAGGCTGATGTGATCTATTATCCGGCTACTTATTCAAAATCAGGGAGCGTAAAATCTTACTCTTTGGAAATTTTACAGCAGCTGGATATAACAACGGAGTGTCGGCCATTAAACATTCCCATGACAGATAAAAACCGTGATGAGATTTATCGAAAAGCGTACCAAATCATAAAAGAGTCATTGGAGGAGGGCAAAGAAGTAGCGGTTGTGAATGAAGGAGATGTGCTTTTCTACAGTACTTTTGGCTATCTTTTTAAAATGGCTAAAGCCGATAATATGGAGTGCTGCGTTATATCCGGTATTCCTGCTTTTATTGCCGCCGGAAGTCTCGGAGATATCCCTCTTGTAGAGGGTAATTCGGGATTCAACGTCATTGCCCGTCCAAAAAGCTTTGCGCAGATATCCCAAATGCTTCAGGCAAATCCTGACGACACGCTGGTAGTAATGAAAATGAAAGTGCTTACCGGCTGGTATCACCATCTGAAGCAATGCTCTCGACCTTTCCTTTATGTGGAAAAGGCTGGCACAACCGATGGATTTGTCACCTCAAAAGTGGAGGACTTAAAGGATAGGGAGATTCCTTATTTTTCAGTGATAATATTTTATACATAGAGTATGGCGTATGGTGCAAAAAGTAGATTTTGACCTTATGCTCTTTGCTCCATGCCAAAAGTTAAATAAGGCTTTCTGAATAACACTATAAAAAGCTGGAGCATTAAAGGTGAGATATCAACATATTACTGTTGAAAGAATGCTATCATAATGAGTGATTTTTACTATTTGAAAGGCGCGTTGGCCTGTCCGCTTTCCGGGCCGGCGGATGGCGGGAAGCCAAAATGGGCGACTTTCATGGCCTTGCGCCAGTGTTGTTTCGTGTATAAAATAATGTAAAAGTTGAAATTGATTTTGCTTTTTTCAATATGAGAAAAAAGAGCATAGCCTTAGCTACGTGATTTTTTTATCATGCCGAAAAAAGTAAAATCAATGATACTTGGTGAATTATTTTATGCGGGATACGACACTTAGGCCGGAAATTTTGGGTTTCGCGGGGGGATAGGATTAAGCGGACTAGTCCCGATATAGGTTTTGTAAAGTTTTTTGTAAAAAGAATCACAAAAACCATAATCGGGATTTGGTTCCTTTTTGGGGCAATGCCAAAAAGAACAATTAATGAAACGAGCCCGTTGATTCGGGGCGAGTTCCATCAAACCAATGACTTAGATAAATTATTTGCTGATAAAAATTGTGCTGCTGACCTTTTTAGCAGCTCCTTAATAGAGAATTAACTGACGGAAAATGAGCAAAATATACACTATAGGTATTGGTCCCGGTGACCAGGCACAAATGACTCCCCAGGCAGTGGAGGCTCTGAAAGTATCCGATACAATTGTTGGCTACCTCCACTATTTCGAATACATCGGTCACCTCACCAAAGGGAAGGAGACGATTAGCACAGGTATGAAAAAAGAGCGGGATCGTGCCAAGTCGGCTTTTGAAGAGGCGGAAAAAGGGAAAACAGTTTCGGTTATCAGCAGCGGTGATTCAGGAGTTTACGGGATGGCCCCGCTTCTTTGGGAAATGAAGGAGGAGCGCGCATCAGATATGGAAATTGAAGTTGTTCCGGGTATCAGTGCCATGTTTGCTGCTGCAGCACGTATGGGGGCACCGTTGGGACATGATTTTTGTTCGATTTCATTGTCGGATTTGCTCACGCCCTGGGAACGAATTGAAAAACGGATTGAGGCAGCTGCCGTGGCTGATTTTGTGACGGCTGTTTACAATCCTGTTAGCAAGGGACGGTTCTGGCAACTAATGCGGCTCCGGGACATTTTTTTGCAGTTTCGGTCTCCTCAGACTTGTGTTTGCATTGCACGGAATGTGGGGCGAAAGGATGAGCAATTGAATTTCCTGACCATTGAAGAACTGGATGCTTCGATGGTGGATATGTTTTCCCTGGTGATGGTTGGCAATAGCCAAACACGCATGATTAACAATCACATGGTGACGCCTCGTGGCTACTATAATCAGAAAGGGACGGCGGAGGACAATCCCGGTCGTCAGATTATGAATGAGAGTTTTCGCACCATTTTAAAGAACCTGAATGTTGAAAACCAACCCCTGGATCATACATGGGTGTCACTGCATTGTATTCATACCACGGCCGATTTTGGTATGAATGATTTGGTGGAAATCAGGAACGATATGGTTGCCAGGTTGCATAAGGCTTTTTATTCCGGGAAACCTCCGGTTATTGTCACCGATGTTTCGATGGTCACACGTGGTATTCGTCGAGAAACCCTAAATAAACTGGGCGTTGAGGTAAAATGTTATCTTGATGATGACCGCGTTAAAGCGTTGGCTGTCAATAAAAACATCACCCGTACGCAGTCAGGTATTCGTCTGGCCGTGGAGGAGCATCCCGATGCACTCTTTGCCTTTGGCAATGCTCCAACTGCATTGATGGAGCTGATAAAGCTTATTAGAAATGGGAAGGCTCATCCGTCAGGTGTTGTAGCGGCTCCTGTGGGATTTGTGAATGTTCGTGAAAGCAAATGGCAGTTGAAGTTCGGATGTCCGGAGGTTCCTGCTGTTATTGTGGATGGCCGGAAAGGTGGCAGTAATGTGGCGGCAACCATTATCAATGCCATTTTGAGCTGGGAAGATGCTCAAGCCATGCATCCCGGTGCCGGATTGTAGGTGGGGCGAATTCCTATTCGCCCACTGGAGTTTGGCTTTAACTAGATAAAAAAATCAATTGGGGTCGGATTCCTATTCGCCCGCTGGATTTTGGCTTTAACTAGATAAAAAAAATCAATGGGGTCGAATTCCTATTCGCCCAAAAGAGCAGTACAAAGATTCTTGAAGCACAAAAGAAAACAACATGAAGATAACAATCATTGGCATTAACGACCGGCTTCCGGAATTTACCGAAGAGGTGCAAACCTTTATTGCATCGGTGAATTTTTTTGCCGGAGGCAATCGTCATCATGAATTGGTAAAGCAGTTCCTGCCGGAAAAGTATCACTGGAGTCCTATTGTGGTGCCTTTGTCGGGTTTGTTTGAAGATATTCAAAATAAGAAGGGCAACTGGGTGGTTTTTGCCTCCGGTGATCCTCTTTTCTTCGGCATTGGCAATACACTAAAACGTGAGTTCCCTGACTCAGAAATAAAAGTGCTGCCACAATTTAACTCCCTGCAATTGCTGGCGCATCGTTTGGGATTGAATTACGGAGAATTCCCGGTGGTCTCACTTACCGGACGACCCTGGCATGAATTTGACAAGGCATTGATTCAGGGGACCAATCGCATGGCAATTCTTACTGACCGTAAAAAAACACCTGTTGAGATTATTGGAAGGATGCTAAACTATGGTTACTCAAATTACAGGATTTATTACGGTGAAAAAATGGGAGGAGAAAACGAGCGTGTAATGGTGCTTGATGCAGAGGATATTTCAAAATTGGATTTTAAACACCCCAATTGCTTTTTTCTGGAAAAAACAGATGATGCCATTCCGGCAAGAGGCATTCCTGAAGAGTCTTTTGAGCCTCTTGAAGGCCGTCCCCGCATGATCACAAAAATGCCGATTAGAATTACTACTTTGGCATTGATGCAACTACTTAGGCGCAAGGTGTTTTGGGATGTGGGTGCTTGTACCGGGAGTGTTTCGATTGAGGCCAGACTAAAGCATCCTCATTTGCAGATAACAGCTTTTGAGATTCGTTCCGAGTCGGAAGGCATCATTCACCGCAATGCCCAAAAGTTTCAGGCTCCTGGGATTTATTTGATTGTCGGGGATTTTTTAAAAGCAAAAAAAGAGAAATTGGCTGCTCCCGATGCCGTTTTTATTGGTGGTTATGGTGGCAAAATGGAGGAGGTATTGGATGATGTGAACAAATACCTTCTGGTTGGAGGTGTCATTGGTTTTAATTCCGTATCCGGCCAGAGCAGGACTCGTTTTCTGAGCTGGTGCTCTCACAACCGATTTGAGATAACACAACAGCAACAAATCCAGGTGGACGATCATAATCCCATCTCTATACTGATAGCAGAGAAGAAAAGATAAATATATGCAAACTATTATTACCCATTCTGATAAAGGCCAACAACTGGCAAAAAGGCTTCTGTCAGCAGATTTTGAGGCAACCATAATCCGATCACCCAAAAATTATGAGCAGCTATGGGCAGGGAATAAAGCCCTTATTTTCATTGGGGCTTTGGGAATCTGCGTTCGAGAAGTAGCCCCTTTTCTGAAAGATAAAAAAACGGATCCTGCGGTGATCAACATCGATGCCAACGGACAATTTGTTCAGCCGGTGGTCTCTGGCCATCTGGGAGGTGCCAATGCACTGGCTCAGCAAATCTCTGAAATGCTTGGAGCTCAGCCGGTCATCACCACCGTCAGTGATACATCCGGACTTTGGGCCCTGGATATCTTGCCTGCCAGGTTTAACTGGAGAATAGAGTGCTCAGGGAATCTTACCCGGCTGATGGCTGCTTTTGTTAATGGCCGGAAAACAGCCTTACTGTTGGAAGCCAGAGATAAGGGGACTTTATTTCTGGAAACTGAACTCCCTTCTCATGTGGATCTCTTTTTTAAGACATCGACGTTAAATGTCGCTGATTATCAATTAATTATTGCGGTCACTCCGTTTCTTTACGATTTTGGGAATAAAGCCATTTTTTACCGCCCCCCAATGCTTCATGCCGGAATAGGCTGTCAGCGGGATTTGCCTTTTGACGAATTTGAGAATCTGCTGCTGGATAGTTTTCAGCAGAAAGGTATTTCCCCGCTTTCTCTGGCATCCCTGGGGACTGTTGAATTAAAAAAAGATGAGCCGGCTTTTCTGAAATTGAGCGAAAAGTGGGACCTTCCGTTGCGTTGTTTCTCTGGTGACGAACTCAATAGGTATAAGGTTCCAAATCCATCGGAACGGGTAAGGGAGATGACCGGTTCCGCCGGAGTTGCCGAGGCTTCGGCCATGCATTTGGCCAATAATACTTTGTTGATTGAGAAAACAAAAGGACAGGCCGGAGACAAAAACTTTACTTATGCTGTTGCCATCGATCGACGCTTTGAGCGAAAAGGGTTTGTTGAAATTGTGGGGGCTGGACCGGGAGATCCGGAATTAGTCTCCGTTAAGGGAAAACGGATGCTTCAGGCGGCCGATTATATTCTTTATGCCGGAAGTTTGGTGCCACGGGAACTAACCGAATATGCCAAACCCGGATGTGTGGTGGAAAGTTCGGCAGGGATGGACTTGATGACACAAATGGAAAGTATGCGCAGGTTTTACGACCGGGGGCTGTTTATTGTTCGCTTGCATACAGGCGATCCTTGTATCTACGGAGCCATTCAGGAACAGATGAATATTATGGATCAATGGGGATGGCAGTATCATATCACACCGGGCATCTCCTCCTTTCAGGCGGCGGCAGCAGCTCTGAAATCTCAGTTTACCATTCCGGAGGAGGTGCAAACCATTGTCCTTACCCGCGGTGAAGGACGAACTCCTGTGCCGGATCGTGAACAGTTGCACAAGCTTGCGGCATCGCAAAGTACCATGTGTATCTACCTTAGCGCAGCTATTGCTATTAAGGTTCAGCAGGAGTTGTTGATTCATTATCCGCCAGAAACACCGGTGGCTGTTTGCTATAAACTTACCTGGAAGGATGAAAGAATCTATCGGTGTACGCTCGAAAAACTTGCACAAACAGTAGAGGAGAATAATCTGAAGATGACAACACTAATTGTGGTCGGTAAAGCGATCGATAACCGTTCGGGATTTTCCAAGTTATACGACCGATCGTTCACACATGAGTTTAGGGAAGGAATTAAGGCAGAGAGCAGAGAGCATGGAGCATAGTGTTTCCCTTTGCTCCATGCTCCATGCCCCATGCACAAAGCAGAAAACTATGATTCTACTTTTTGGTGGCACTACAGAAGGCCGACAGGCAGCCAGGATATTGGATATAATCGGACAGAATTATTATTATTCTACGAAGGCTGAGACGTCTCAGAAGGTTAGGGGTAGATTGATTGTCGGGGCTATGGATGCTGATGCTATGGCTAAGTTTTGCAATGCCAATGGTATTCGCCTGATTATTGATGCAGCTCATCCTTTTGCGGTGGATTTGCATCATAATATCAAGAATGCAGCCATCAGATGTAATATTACAACCCTTCGTTTCGAGCGCCCTGTTCCTGACTTTTTGAACAATAATTATGTGCGTTTTTTTGATGACTTTGTTTCTTTGGAGGAGGCTTTGCTGAATAGTGATTTCGAAAATATTCTTGCACTTACCGGAGTGCAGACCATCCCAAAGCTTCGTGCTGTATGGCAAAAGCGACAGTGCTATTTCCGCATTCTGGATACCCGTTTGAGTCGTCATAAAGCCAATAAATATGGTATTCCTCAATATTTGGTAATTCCGATGGCTCCCGATGAAGATGTTGACAGTCTTGTTGCTCTGGCAAAGAAAACCGGAGTCCGGGTTTTACTTAGCAAGGAGAGCGGTGCTTCAGGCTTTATTCAAAGCAAAATAGAGGCTGCTGCATTATTAAAGGTGCCTCTCTGGATGGTTCGGCGTCCTTCATTGCCTGATTTTTCTTATAAGGTATTTTCACCAAAATCGTTTTTGCAGCGATTTTATCACTTACGTCGGGAGTTGATGCAGGATAAATCGCCTCTCCGCAAGGGATACACCACCGGAACCTGCCTTACAGCTGCAGCGAAAGCCTGCTTTCTGGGATTGATGACAGGTGTTTTTCCGGATGAAGTTTCTGTGATGCTCCCGGATGGAAGTGAAGCTGTGTTTCCTGTGTTTCCTGGAAGTATTTCTGATGTAAAGGCCTCCTGCGTAGTGATTAAAGATGCGGGTGATGATGCTGATGTGATTCATGGTCATGAAATTGGTTGTGAGCTGAAAATATGCCCTGGTTCAGGGATGAAATTTTTACAGGGGAAAGGAGTGGGTAAGGTGACTCTTCCCGGATTACAGGTTCCGGTGGGGCAACCCGCCATTAATCCGGTGCCTCGTCAGATGGTCACAAATTTGCTGGAACATCTGGCAGAGGATTATGGTCTGGAGATGGGGTTCGAGGTGAGGGCTTTTGTGCCGGAGGGAGAAAAACTCGCCGCGAAAACCTTCAATCCCAGAGTCGGAGTGGTAGGAGGCATTTCAATTATCGGAACTTCAGGGCGGGTAATTCCCTTTTCTTCCGAAGCTTTTCTGGCCAGTATTCGTCCTCAGTTGTCTGTGGCGATGAAAACAGGATGTCGCGAAGTTGTATTGACATCAGGAAAACGCAGCGAAAACCTGATCCGATCAGATTTTTCTCACCTGCCGGATACCGCTTTTGTGCATTTTGGCAACCTGATAGGAAATACCATTAAGATGGCGGTGGAAGAGGGCGCTGAAAAAATTACTTTGGCTTTGATGTTTGCGAAAAGCACCAAACTTGCTGCAGGGAATCTGAATACCCACAGTAAAAATTGTCGCTTCAATCCGGTTTTTGTGGCAGATATTGCACGTGATTGTGGATTGGCTCCAGATGTGATTGGTGAAATTGAATCGTTAAAGATGGCCAATGCCGTTTTGGATATAATCCCTCCGGAAATTTCGACTCAGTTTTATCAGATCATTGCAACAACGTGTTTTGAAGTTTGCAAGCCATTGATCCCTGAAAATATCGTTTTTAAATTTGTGATGCTTATAGGCAAGGAAAGTAAAATTAAAATTGAGTACAGGAGCGGTTCAGACCATAAATTGTGCCATGGACAAGGATAAGTCCTTTAATTCTTTTATTTTTGCACCGCGAAAATTAATACTAAAAAGAAATGGCTTCACAATTTGTTCCTACTCAGTATCTGCTTCAATCAGTTAAAACAGGACAAGAATTTGTTGATAAAGGCTGGACGCTCGATGCTCCGGGAGAAACAGAACCTTCTTTGATACGTGCCGTTTATGAAGAGGTTCAGATCAACCTGAAAGATGAATCGTTTGGTTTGTTCATGTTTGCTGACTGGTTGCCTGTTAATCACATGCTTCAGGGATCTGCGGCTCCTGTAACCTACAAGAGCGAGGGACTGGCCAGACATCTTGGGTTGAATAATCTTTATATCACTTTTAGCGGATACTGGCCCGAAAAAGGGGCACTCATGCCGACCTGCTCCTTTAAGGAGACGGAGGCCTACTCTGTAGGGGGAAGACTTACTGCCGAAACAGAGGGCGTGTTAGTGGTTGCATCAGCGGGAAATACAGCACGTGCTTTTGCCAGAGTTTGTTCTGACAATGACATTAAACTTTTGTTGTGTGTCCCTGAAGACAATCTCAGCGCCATGTGGTTCGACCGCTCTATTAATAGTAATGTGAAACTGGTTAGTACCCGCTCCGGAAGTGATTATTTTGATGCCATTCATCTTTCCAATATGATTTGCGATCTTCCCGGATTTTTTGCCGAAGGTGGTGCGAAAAATGTGGCACGCCGCGATGGTATGGGGACCACCGTACTTTCAGCAGCTACTTTTATCGGGCGTATTCCGGATCATTATTTTCAGGCTGTTGGAAGCGGAACCGGCGCTATTGCTGCTTGGGAAGCTAATCAGCGACTTATGGTGGATGGACGATTCGGTACCAATATCATGAAACTCCGTGTGGCACAAAACGCACCCTTTACGCCTATTTATGATGCCTGGAAAGCCGATTCTCGTCAAATGCTTGAATTTGATAATGATGAAGCCCGCAAGCAGGTGGAGGATATGGATGCCAAAGTGTTATCTAATCGTAAACCTCCTTATCCTATTTTTGGTGGTTTATATGATGCTTTAAAAGACACTTCAGGCGAAGTTTTGGTGGCTACAAATGAGGAAGGTCGTCAGGCTGCTGCTCTCTTCGAAGAACTGGAAGGCTGTGATATTCATCCGGCGGCAGGAATCGCCACTGCAACACTCATTAAAGAAGTGGAAAAAGGAACTGTTCCTCAGGATGATATTGTGATGCTCAACATTACCGGTGGAGGTGAAGAGCTCTTTAAACGTGAAAAAGAGGTTCAATACCTGAAGCCGGATCATATTTTTGATATCGAGCCCGATATTGAAGATGTGAAGAAAGTTCTGAAAGACCTGTTTTAGTTCTTTAAGTCAGAGCACTTTTTCGAGTAATATAGCAAGCTCTCCGAATGCCGGGGGGCTTTTTTGTTTTTTTGGCAGTGCCTCCCATCGGTCGCCGAAGGTGAAACGCTAAAGCTTCGGCGACACGCGGAATGCCAAAAAGAAAATTTATTATTATCAAAAATTAATTTCCTGAATTTTCCATCACTCTGGCTAAAAAGCTTTCGAAATATAGGAATCCGGGAAACCTGATTGTTCCTTTTATTGGTTTGAGTGAAACTTTCTCCAAAATAGTTGTTTTAACAGAGTTATCGTGCTTGCTGGGTGCTGGTGCTTGCTGGGTGCCGACCTTGGCAGATGAACCTAAAACCTGCAAAGCCATAATCGGAGTCAAGGTAAAAACGATAACCCCTCCTTTGTGATAGTAATTCTACGAATTAGTAACATCCTGTATGTTTCCGTAAAAAAATGTAATTTTAAGTTTTATAAGTGTATCGACCACAGCAACTAATAAAACTTATTGTTATGAACTTTAGAATTTATTCTTTTAGTAATAATTATTTCGGGAGGTTAAGAGTAATCCCTTACTTGCTGATACTAATCGGGATCTTTTCCTTATTAAATGCATCGGCACAGACCAGTTATCCCTTTCAGAATGCGGACCTGGATATGGAAACCCGGGTGGATGATCTCCTTTCACGAATGACGCTGGAAGAAAAAGTGTCAGCTTTAAGCACTGATCCATCAGTTCCGAGGCTGGGCATCAAAGGCGCACCGCATATTGAAGGTTATCACGGAGTGGCCATGGGCGGTCCGGCCAACTGGGCTCCCAAAGGCGACGAAAGGGTCCCTACCACCCAGTTTCCTCAGGCTTACGGAATGGGAGCTACCTGGAATCCTGAACTCATTCGTAAAGCCGGAGAAATTGAAAGCATTGAAGCGCGCTACATTTTTCAAAATCCTGAAATCAGTAAAGGTGGATTGGTTGTTAGGGCTCCGAATGCAGATTTGGGACGTGACCCGCGTTGGGGACGCACTGAAGAGGTTCTTGGGGAAGATCCGTTTTTAGTTGGAACCCTGTCCACGGCTTTTACCAAAGGGCTTCAGGGCGATGATGAAAAATACTGGCGTACTGCTTCTTTGCTGAAACACTTCCTTGCTAACAGCAATGAAAATACACGCGATAGTTCTTCGTCCAACTTTGATACGCAGCTATTTTACGAATACTATGGTGCTACTTTCCGTCGTGCAATTTTGGAAGGTGGATCCAATGCTTATATGACCGCCTATAATGCTGTGAATGGTGTGCCTGCTCACATCCATCCCATGCACAAAGAGATTTCCATGGCCAGGTGGGGTGTCAACGGAATTATTTGTACTGATGGGGGAGGATATACGTTGCTGGTAAGAGCCCATAAAGCGTATGATGACTATTACAGGGCAGCAGAGGGTGTGATCAAAGCCGGATTGAATCAGTTTCTTGACAACTATCGCGAAGGTGTTTGGGGTGCATTGGCACATGGATATCTTGCTGAGGAAGACCTGGATGAAGTACTCAAAGGTGTTTATCGGGTGATGATTAAGCTGGGGCAGCTCGATCCTCAGGATAAGGTGCCTTATGCATCAATTGGTCGCGATGGCAAACCAGCTCCGTGGACTTCTCCGGAGCATCAGGAGGCTGCCTTGCAAATGGCCCGGGAATCTGTCGTTTTATTGAAAAACGAAAAACAGACGCTTCCGCTCGCCGGAGATGAATTGGGAAAAGTAGCCGTAATCGGTCATTTGGCCGACACTATTTTGCTCGATTGGTACAGCGGAATGCCTCCGTTTATGAGCACCCCACTCGATGGGATCAAAGAAAAGATGGGTGCTGATAAGGTTCTGTTTGCACCCGATAACGATTACAATGCTGCTGTCGAGGCCGCTTCACAGGCCGATGTGGCGATTGTCGTTCTGGGCAACCATCCGTATTGCGACAGTGAGCGTTGGGGAGATTGTCCTGATCCCGGTATGGGGCGTGAAGCTGTGGATCGTAAGACACTTCGTCTTACCGACGAGTGGCTGGCACAACGGGTCTTTGAAGCCAATCCCAATACCATTCTGGTTTTGCAAAGTAGTTTTCCCTATGGCATCAACTGGTCGCAGGAAAATTTACCTGCCATTGTACATATCACCCACAACGGACAATCCACCGGTACTGCGTTGGCGGATGTACTGTTTGGCGATTACAATCCCGGAGGAAAACTTACTCAAACATGGCCTAAATCTGAGGAGCAGCTTCCGGATATGATGGAATATGACATCCGAAAAGGACATACTTATATGTATTTCAATGGGGAACCCTTGTATCCCTTTGGTTTTGGATTGAGTTATACTTCTTTTGAGTGGGTGGACATGGAAATAACCGGGTCTTCAGTAAAATCAAATGAGGAAGAGGTAATTGTAACAGTTAAACTAAAAAATGTCGGACAGGTTAAAGGAGATGAGGTGATTCAGCTTTATGCTTCTTTTCCTGAGACTTCTTCCAGACGCCCTGATAAGGCATTGAAGGGTTTTAAACGGGTAACTTTGGAGCCGGGAGAATCGAAAAATGTGCAAATTCCGGTAAAACTGGATGATTTGGCTTATTATGACACAGAAAAAGAACGTTTTGTGATAGAACCCGGAACGGTAAAAGTTCTGGCCGGTGCTTCATCGGCTGATATTCAATTGAAAGGTCAGTTTGTCATTGAAGAGTGACTGCCGTGTTGCCGTTTTTTTGACGATAGGGGGCAGAAGAGATAAAGTTCTCTGTCTGCCCCACTTTTATTTGTTTATAGTTTAAAGTCCACCGGAGAGGTAAAGCTAACTGCCACACTTTTACCTCGTTGCTTACCGGGTTTCCATTCGGGCATTCCCTCAATAATCCGCTTGGCCTCTGCATCAAGCATCGGATCTACACCTCTCACAACCCTGACATTATCAACCTTGCCTGATGGGGCAATGATGTAATTGACATAAACTCTTCCTTCAACACTTTTTTCTTTGGCTTCATCCGGATATTTCAAATTGTTGGCGATGTAATTATGAAGAGCCAAATCACCTCCTGGAAATTGAGGCATTTCTTCGACAATGAAGAAGATGGGGTCCCCGTTGTACGTAGGTGCCTGGTTTGTTTTATTTTGGGTGGTTTTATCGTTTGCTTGAATCTTTTTCTCTTTCGAAGTTATCAGAATCACCCCGTTTTTCCCTTCATCTCCATACTTTTCAGTGGCAGATTTGTCCTTCAATACCTCAATAGCTTCAATACTTTCAGGTGAAATTTCACTTAAAGTTTCAAAGGGAACTTTTTTACCATCCAAAAAGATGATGGGATTGTTCTCAGGGGTTGTTTTACCGTTTGAACGAATGGATATGCTCAGATCTTTCTGCACCGTATCTCTTTTGAGTAGAACAACCATCTCTTTATTGAATTCTGGTTGTTTTTTTACAGTTTTGAAGCCTACAAAAGAGAAAGCAACCTCAGCGTTATTGGCAACATCTTCAATTTTAAACCTCCCGTTTTTGTCGGTAACGGATCCGGTGGTGGTATTGACAATGACCACGGATGTTCCGGGAAGTGGATCCCCGTTTTCCTGTACCACCTTTCCTTCGATGGTTTTTTCTCCGGATTGTTGTACCCGGAGATTGTTTTCCAGCCTTTTCAGTTTGGGTAATTCATTCCGGTGGGTGGGATTGTTGTTAACATCAGTCGCGGAAGTTTGATCCGACATTGTTGCTTCCGTTTTTGATGAATTTGTATTTTCTAATTCAGCAATGACATTGTCAATAATCCCGGTGCTCGGAGATTCTTCCGTGTTATCAACATCTTCTGTAGAGTTGGTGGAAATTGTTTCATAGATATACTCCGGTTCAGAGAATGCATAAAAAATGCAGGCGATTACAGGAAGAATAATGAGTAATTTCATTTTCCGGATGACAGGGATGGATGTATTTTTCATCATGATAAATCGTTTTTTGTTGAGTGAATAACTGAATGAATGGCCCAGTCTGATGGCCTCACCACCCAGTAACTGGTTGATGAGAATGGCTTTGTAAACTGCCGGATCCGACGTGTTTTTCAACGCCGCGCGATCGGCAAGATATTCATGGTTTTGCCTTATAAAATGACCATAAATCCAGGCCATGGGATTGAACCACTGAAGGGTTCGTAACAGTTCAGTCAAAATCAAATCAATCCAGTGATATTGCCGTATATGTGCCGATTCGTGGGCTACGATCTCCCGAAATTCTTTCTCTGTGGATGAAGGATTGACAATAATGTATGAGAAAAAAGAGAAAGAATGCCGGAATCTTCCGGATTTAACCACTTTCAGGTTGTTATGATGTTTGACTTCAGAGAGGCTGATGACTTTGAAAACCATCAGCGTTTGGGTCGCACTTTTCAAAAGAAAAAACAATGCTCCCGTGACGATGCTGGCTGCCAGTATGAAATCCCATGATAATGATTGATTCTGGATTGTCTGTGCCGTCTGTGCTGACACGCTTTCGGCAGTCAAAGGTACAGGCATTAAAGGAATGGTTACAGAATACCGGATGGTAATCAACGGGAATATAATAGCAGACAGCAGTCCGGCAAGCAGAAACAGTCGATTAAGCACGAAGAAACGTTCGTTGCGCAAAACCAGCAAGTAAATCAGACCAAAGACAGTGAGCCAAATGGACGATCTTATTAAATACGACAGAAAAGCTTCCATAATAAGCATCATTTTATCTTTTTTCTGTTTAGTTCTTTTTTGGTCTCTTCCATGAGTTGTTCCAACTCTTCAATGGAGAGGTCTTTTTCCCTGGCAAAAAAGGAAGCCATAGTCGGGAACGAATTGTTGAAGTACTTTTTCATTACCCCGAAGAGTTGGCTTTTCGAGTACTCTTCTTTTTTTACAATCGGATGAAATACGTGCACATTGCCGAATGTTTTATGGGTTGCATATCCTTTCTTTTCAAGAATCCGAACTATTGTTGATACCGTATTGCGCGCAGGCTTTGGCTCCGGAAATTTTTCGCGGATGTCGCGAACAGCGCCTTCGCCCAGTTCCCACAATATTTGCATCACTTGTTCTTCTGCTTTCGTCAGTTGCATATCTTTTCTTTTTGTCAATCCTTCATGACAAACGTACGACTAAAATTTTAGTCAGTCAAGTTTTGTGACAAATAATTGACTAAAGTTTTAGTTGTTTTTTGTAAGGTGGTTAAAATTAGCTTTTTAACAGTGTTTGCTTGTTAAAGCCTTTGGCTTAAGTTTATATTTGTTCTCAATTAACAAAATATCGACGCTGAAGGTGTTGTCTGTGGTTTTATTGATTGCTAGAAATGTCTTTTATTAAACATCAATTTACGAATTCTATCAAACAATAAGTGTATTTTGTACTTTGATAGAATATTTAATAAAATAGACCTATTTTTGAGAAAACATTAAGAAAATCTGCTTTATTATGAAGAAAATTGTAGTTAATTTACTGTTGGTGATGTTTTTAACTTCGCTGTCGGCTTTTGGGGAAAGGAATGAAATGTTGGAAATAAGTTCTCCTGACGGCAGTTTAAAAGTTAAAATTGCTGTTACCGATGAGATAGCATGGAGTCTGGAGGTTAATGATAATTTGGTTGCCGGACCTTCTGCTATTGCACTGGAAGTGGAAGACTACAGTGTTTTTGGAGAAGAACCTGTTTTGAGAAATTCATTTCCCGGTTCCCGAAACGAAATTATTGAAACTTCCTTCTATAAGAAATCGAAAATCAGCAACCAATATAATGAGTTGAATATGATTTTCAGAGGTGGTTATGGTTTGATTTTCAGGGCTTATAATGATGGGGTAGCCTATCGGTTTGTTACATCCATAAAGAAAGAAATTAAAATAAAGAGTGAGAAAACTTCCTTTGTATTCCCGGATGCCGGGGAATTTTATGTTCCATACGTGCGTGAACCGGTTGGACGCTATCAGGTCTCTTTTGAAAGTACTTATGATGTTTTAGAGCTGGACGAAATTGATGCCGATTCATTAATTATAACTCCGCTTTTGGTGAAGAACAATGATGGGACTTCTCTGGTAGTGAGTGAAGCTGATTTGGAAGATTATCCCGGAATGTTTTTGTCGTTGAATGATGATGCAACAGGGTTTAAGGCAGAATATGCACGTTACCCCATGGAAGAAGAGCAAGGGGGGCACAATAATCTTCAGTCTTACGTAACCAAAAGAGCCGATTATATTGCCAAAACTAACGGAAATCGTGCTTATCCCTGGCGAATGATTGCAGTGGGTAAGAATGATGCTGAACTGTTGGATAATGACCTGGTCTATAAACTTGCTTCTCCCTCACGAATTGAAGATACTTCATGGATTAAGCCGGGTAAAGTGGCCTGGGACTGGTGGAACGACTGGAATATTTACAATGTGGATTTTAAAGCCGGGATTAATACAGAGACTTACAAATATTACATCGATTTTGCTGCAGAGAAAGGAATCGAATATGTCATACTGGATGAGGGCTGGTCTGAAAGCACCAATCTCCTGAGCGTGGTTCCTGAAATTGACTTGCAGGAAATTGTTGATCATGCGAAGTCAAAGGGTGTGGATATTGTGCTCTGGGCCGGATGGTTGCCATTGAATCAGAAAATGGACGAGGTGTTTGAGAAATACTCGGAGATGGGCGTTAAAGGGTACAAAATTGACTTTATGAACCGGGACGATCAAAAAATGGTCAATTTTTATTATGAAACTGCTGCGAAAGCTGCTCAATATGAGCAATTCGTGTTGTTTCATGGTGCTTACAAACCTACCGGGCTGCACCGGACTTACCCCAATGTTTTGACGTATGAAGGGGTTTTTGGACTGGAGCAGGTGAAGTGGACTGAATATGATAATTTCCCCGAATATGATGTTACGGTGCCATATATTCGCATGCTTGCCGGCCCCATGGATTATACTCCGGGAGCGATGGAGAATGCCAATCGTTTCAACTGGCGGGCTGTGCACAGCGACCCCATGAGTCAGGGAACCAGGGTTCACCAGTTGGCTATGTATGTGGTTTTTGACTCTCCGTTTTCCATGTTGTGCGATAATCCCACCAACTATCTTCGTGAGGCGGAGAGTGTGGAGTTTATTGCTTCGGTGCCTACGGTATTCGATGAGACGGTGCCTTTGGCAGGTGAAATTGGCGATTATGTGGCTGTGGCCCGCCGTAAAGGTGATGCCTGGTATGTGGGAGCCATGACCGACTGGAACGGCCGGGAGCTGGAACTTGATTTCTCCTTTCTGAATGAGGGGGAGTACAATGCAATAGTTTTTGCCGATGGCATTAACGCTGACCGCGCCGCACGCGACTATACCAAAGAAGAAATTACCATTAACAGTGGCGAAAAACTGAAAATTGAAATGAAAAGTGGTGGTGGATGGGCTGCTGTTATTCAGCCTGTAAAGTAATATTGGGAATTCGGGTTTTTATACAATAATCCTGTCTTACATATAAAGTGGAGTGGAATGATTCAAGAACTTACTTTGAATCACTTCACTCCATTTTTTTTGCTTTGTTTTAGGAAAACAATTTTCTTTTTACCTCCCCTGCTGAAAAAACAATTTCAAGTTTATTGATGGGTACATGCATTTTCAAGTCTTCCCGGTGTGAGTTTTTGGTGAGGTTGTATTTTGCCGAATATGAGTTTTTTATGACTCCGGAATTTTTGGGTTGTTAACATTTCTTAATACGTTTACTTCCTAAAGACCGATAATGAATAAGTTAGCCTGCTTTATTCCCCTGATATAAAAATCACAGCTTAGATATAAAATCCAAAAACCTTTTTTCATGAAAAAAATTTACTTGTTTATTTCAGCTTTGCTGGTCACTATGACCACAGTCCATGCCCAGTACGAGCTGGTTTGGGAAGAGAACTTCGATGGCACCCAGTTGAACACCGATTACTGGACCACTGAAAATAAAGTCGGTATCTGGAATACGGGAGCCAATCAGGAACTGCAGCATTACAGATCCGAAAATGTGGAAGTGGGTCCTGATGGTGAGGGTGGCAATGCGTTGATCCTCACAGCTAAAAGTGAAAGCTACAATGGATATCAATTTACCTCAGGGAAGATTAAGTCAGAAGGAAAAGTTGCTGCCAAATACGGAAAGATTGAAGCACGCATCAAACTTCCTCAGTTGGCCGATGGTTTGTGGCCTGCCTTCTGGATGCTCGGAACTCATGGAGGAACCTGGCCTGCCAACGGCGAAATAGACATTGTTGAGGGTGGACATGCCGGGGGAATCGCTGCCGGAACTCAGGAACGTACTTTTAACGGAGCTTTGCACTGGGAAAGTGGTGGAAATTATGCCGGTTACGGTCCTCAATATACTGCTGCCGATGGGGTCAACCTGTATGAATACAATACTTTTACACTTCAATGGACATCCTCCCGAATCGAGATGTATTTTAATGAGGATACAGAACCTTATTTTGCCATGAACATTGATGGCGAAGATGCGGAGGAATTTCGCGACTGGCCCCACTTTTTCATTCTCAACCTTGCCGTGGGAGGCTCTTTCCCCGGTATTACCGATCCCAATGCTGTTTCGGCCCCAATGCCGGCAAAGATGTATGTCGATTATGTTCGGGTGTATCAGCAGGAATCCGATGGTGGACAATTGGTGGTAACTCCTCCGGCAGCTCCTGAAACTGATGCTTTTGGCATCTTCACAGAGAATTCAGATATTGCTGAAAAGTTTGTTATTGATGATGTGGGTAACTCTCTTCAGATTTGGGAGGAAACCATGGTTGCTATTGATGGAGCTCCTTCTTACGATGGTTCTGAAGTGATTGCGTTTTACACCAACCCTTCCTCAACTTGGTTTGGTTTTGGACTGAACTCATCTGCAGGTGTGGATCTTTCTCATTATGCCGATGGTTATCTGCATTTCAATATGCGTACTTCTTCAGACCAGAGCTTCTGGGTGGGGATGGGCGATACCAATCAGGCTGAAGCTAAAATAAATTTTAATGCCGGTAGTGATCCTTATGGTTTTGTTCGTGATGACCAGTGGCATACGGTTTCTATTTCTGTTTCTGATCTGACTGCCCAGGGACTGGACTTATCATCTGTTGGAAATGTTTTTATGTTGGGTGGTGAAGGCGTTTTATCTGATATTCTGGTCGATGATGTTTATTTTTCTTTGTCGGAGACTCCATTGATTAATAATGATTTAAATGCTGACAGAAACGGTCCTGTACAGCTTCCTGAATACACAGTAGAGGCTGATTTTTACGGCATTTTTACCGAAAATCCCAATGTATCGAAACAACTTTTGATTGATGACGTGGACGGGCATATTTTCATTTGGGAAAACACCTTGAATACTACTACCACGAATCCTTATGACGGGGAGGAGTTTCTTTCTTTCAGTTCCACGGGAAGTGCCGGATGGTGGGGGTTTGGTATTCATGATGACAATGCCCATGATTTAACACACTTTGCCAACGGGTATCTCTCTTTTTCTGTGAAAACAGCTTCCCAACAGGATTTTAAGCTGGAAATTAAGGGAGCCGGGGGGACAGCGGCTCTTTATCATTTTATTGCCGGTCAGGATCCTGAAGGCTTTGCTCGTGATGGTGAGTGGCATCGGGTGTCTGTGCCGGTCAGCGAATTAACCGCCCAGGGGCTGGATTTATCAGCAGTTGGTATTCCTTTTGCTGCCAGTGGAGGAGCTATATCCAATATTGCTTTCGACGATGTAATTTATACGGTAGGTGCTAATCAGCCCGAAAATCCGAATGTGAATTCAGGTGGCAGCGAACCGGAGCCTGGGATTACTTCCGATGAATATGGTATTTTCACCGAAAGAACTGATGTGACTGAGAATTTTGCTATTGATCAGGAGAATGGTTTTTTGCATATCTGGAATAACCTTACCGAATTGAGTGCTCAAACACCTTATGAAGGAGAGGAATTGCTGGCTTTTGAGTCTGCTGAAGATGGGTGGTCCGGCTTTGGTATCTTTTCAGAAACCCCGTTGGATTTGTCTCATTACCAAGGTGGATTTCTTAATTTCAGTATAAAAATTCCTGAGGACTCCAATGACTCTTTTACTGTACTGGTAGAGGATAAAGAGGGAGGAAAAGGAGAATTGTTCTTTGATCCGGGTGCCGATCCTTATGGTGTGCAGCGTAACGGAGAGTGGCATTTTATTTCGGTTCCTATATCAGACCTCCTCAATCAGACTGCTGCTTTAGATCTTTCCATCGTAGGGAATGTTTTTGCGGTGAGTTCGGGAACCCGGTCTCATGGTTTCATCTTTGACGATGTCTTCTATTCTGTTACAAAGCCTACTTTTTTGAGTTCTGTTTCAGCTGAAACGGTGAGTGTTTTTCCCAATCCGGCAACGACTTTTTTTGTTTTGGATATTCCGGAAGAACTGGAGATCGTAGATATTTTTAATCTTGCCGGTCAAAAGATACAATCATCAAAAGAAACCCAAAGCATTGGAGCCTTCCGGGTCAATTGCTCCGGATGGGAGGAAGGATGGTATTTTCTTAAAACTAAATCCATTTCCGGAAAAGATTATGTCTCAAGGGTTTATGTGAAACCATAAGAAATAGAGTTATTCAAACCGAAGAGTGAGGGTTTCGCAAAAGGGAAGTTCTCACTTTTTTTGTTCGGCTTTGGTTTCTTTTTGCTTTGAGTCTGGGAGTGGGGTGGCTAAATTGTGTTTCAAATATTTTGATTTCTGCAAGACAAAACTTCAACGATGCAGGAAGGAAAAAGGGATGTGAAATATGAAATAGTATTTTGTGATCGCACTATTAGTATATTTCTCAGCTAAGAATCTGTATATTTGAAGAGAAAGAATGCATTTTGTTCGAAACGTATAAAAAATTAAAGTGTACAAGGAAATGAAATCAAAAACACGGGTGTTGTTTGTAACGTCAATATTGTGGTTATTTTTTATTAATGTTTCATTGGGAAACGAGCCTTCAAAAGCCGGAGGGTTCAATTCCCAAAAGGATTTGTTGTTAGCACAGTTTGATTGTAAAACTGACGTAGATGATCTTCATTCAGTAGCTGCGCTGGTTACTTTATTGTCTGATTCCTCTTTTGCAAAAATTAATTATCATGCAATTGCAGGTGCTTATGGTATGCAGAATGGCTTGTATGTGCCACCCAATCCGCTTTTTCAGGCTGCCTTCGGCGACAATTGGACCGACGCTCATGCAGATTTTGAACAGGCAGTGGAGAAAGTCAAAACAATTGTAAAACCGATTCTTGCCAACGATGGAGAAGTCTGGATTGCAGAAGCAGGCCAGTCCGATTTTTCAGCCGCTTTGATAAAGGCTATTCATGAAGATTTGCCTGAAATAGATACGAAGCAGCGTTTTCACCTGGTGCAACATAGTGACTGGAATGAGGAGGTAACCACACCTGAGTGTCTTCAATTTGTAAAAGAAAATGCCGATTATCACAAAATACCCGATGGAAATGCCGTAGGAAACGGAACTCCGGGATTCCGTTCTCCGGTATATATCCAGCTAAAAAAAAGAATTAAGAATCCCAAATTGCTCGAAATATGGCAGCTGGCAATAGATATAGCCATGCAATACAATGGGGAAGAGGGGCGTTACAATAATGAAGCCATCGCTGCCGGAGGATTGGATTTCTCAGATTTTTCAGAAGTTTGCTGGATCCTGGGTTTGCATGATATTGAGGATGTGAATGGTTTTTTTGATCTATTTGCTTTCTAACTGAATTGGGATACATGGGCATCATCCGGGGATATAAAGATTGTTGAATGTACAGATGAAACGGGCATGGCAATCATTTCCCCAAAAGAATATGTATAAATTCTTGCATGCGAGTTCCATCCGACTTTAATAAACAAAATTTAAACGAATGAAACGTGCATGGCAAGGGATGCCACAAAAGACAATGTATAAATTCCTTTCATGCGAGTTCCATCAGACCAATAACTTAGATAAATTATATACTGATGAATAAAACATTTAATCACCTGATTATTTTTTTAGTAACCCTCTTTTTTTCTTTGTCAGCATATTCTCAGGATTATGATGTAGTTAAGAAAGGGCAGCCTGTTCCAGAATTTACGATAGATCAGAACGGTTATTTCTTTAATATTACTGACAATGAAGGGAAGGTTGTTTTGATAAATTTCTTCGCCACCTGGTGTGGCCCCTGCCTTAAAGAGATGCCATTTCTGCAAAAGGATGTGTGGGAGAAATATAAGGACAACAATAACTTTAAAATGCTGGCCATTGGGCGGGAGCATTCATTTGATGAAGTTGCTGCTTTTAAAGAGAGTCGGAATCTTGGTTTTCCGGTGTACGGTGATGAAGATAAAAGCATTTACAATAAGTTTGCAACCGGGTTTATTCCACGTAATTATATTGTGAATGAGGAGGGTAAAATAGTTTATGCTTCTGTAGGTTTTTCGGAAGAGGAATTTGAAAAAATGGTGGGTTTGCTGGAGCAGTTGATTACTAAAGGTGGGAATGACTAATTGTTTTATCGATAATCTTTTTTTTAGCTTTGCCGAAAAGTAAACTACTATGATGGACGTACTACTTAATCATCGCACAATCAGAAAATACACCGACCAACCCGTTGATGAGACCCTTCTAAATGATATTCTCATTGCAGGAACCCGTGCTTCAACTACCGGAAATATGCAGGTTTACAGCATTGTGGTTACCCGCGACGACGCAATGAAAGAGAAGCTGGCTCCTACACATTTTGGTCAGCCTGTGTTTAAAAATGCTCCGGTATCACTGACTTTCTGCGCAGATTTCAACCGGTTTAATAAGTGGTGCCGACAGCGAAATGCGGAACCTGGATATGATAACTTCCAGTCGTTTGTTGCTGCCGCTATTGATGCCCTTTTGGTTGCTCAAAATGTATGTGTTGCCGCAGAATATAAAGGTCTGGGCATTTGTTACCTTGGCACCGTTACTTACAATGCAGATAAAATCATAGATATTCTCAACCTGCCCAAAGGAGTGGTACCTGTAGCCACTGTAACTCTTGGCTGGCCTGATGAAAATCCTGCACAAGCCGAGCGCTTACCGCTGGAAGCTGTTGTGCATAAGGAGACTTACAAGGATTATACTGAGGAGGACATCGACCGCTTGTACAAAGAGAAGGAAGAACTTGACGCCAATAAGCAGTTTACAGCTGAAAATAATAAAGAAACCCTGGCGCAGGTCTTTACCGATGTTCGTTATACCAAAGCCAATAATGAGCATTTCAGTAAAGTTTACCTCGCGGTATTGAAGAAGCAGGGCTTTATAGATTAGAAACCATTTTAATAACGATTTTGAAACACCCGTTGGATTTCCTTCGGGTGTTTTTTTGTGATTTTTTTTACTTTTCATTAGGATCATTCTCCATAAACTTATTTTCCTGATATGGTTTACGCCTTAATGTGGAGTTATGTGTTTTTATAATTGGTTGTTTCTCTCCGTGTATGCCTGTTGATTAGAGTTATTCATTATAATCTTTTTGATAACTACTTGACTGTGTTTTACTCCTAACCCTTTGTTTTACTATTTTAACAACAAATCTATATTTTTAAATATGTAAATATTGGAATGGTAATTTTCATCCATTTACTTTGCACCCTCAATTAAAACCCGGGTATTCATTTCGAGGGAACCTGGATATAATTGAATGAAAGATCAATTAAAAGTGAAATGGCAAATATCCAATATTTATGAGAAAAAGATTTTCAGGTACAAAAATCAGATTACTACTTGCAGCATTAATGTTGTTGCCTGCCTTGGTGAAGGCCCAGAAGGGAGTTTCAAAAACCTGGACGCTGAATGAAGTGCTTGAGGTAGCTGAAGCCAACAACTGGCAAATTCAAAAGTCGACTCAGGAAGTGTTGAGCCAGAAAGCTGAGTACCGGTCAACATTGGCCAGTTTTCTGCCGAGGATTAATCTGTCAGAAACCGTTACGCATACCAACGATCCATTGGCTGCATTTGGTATTAAGTTGCAGCAAGAGATTGTTAACCAATCGGATTTTAATCCGGAGTGGCTGAATGATCCCGAAGAGATTACCGATTTCAATCTGGGTGTCTTGGTGGAACAACCTTTAATTAATCCGGATGCTTTTGCCGGAAGAAAGGCGGTGTCTCATAAGCTGGAGGCTTCTAAACACAAAGCTGCTCATTTGAAATATTACATCAGATATGCTGTAAAGCAGTCTTATTATGCCATCCAATTGGCTCAGTCTAAGCAACAGGTTTTGGAGGAAGCATTAAAGCATGCCAAAGAGAATCATCGCATTGCCCGTGATAATCAGGATCAGGGTTATGTGAATAAGGCAGATGTAATGGCAGCCAATGTAAGGGTGCTTGACCTGCAGACCAAAATTGAAGAAGCTCATAATGACGTGGTTTCAGCCGGACAGATGCTGGCATTTCTTCTGGGAATGGATATTGACGAAGAGATTGTTCCGGAAGAGGAATTGTCAAAAGTTTTTCTGACTACCGACGCTTCCGAATTTGATTTGCAAAACCGGAGCGACGTAATGGCTATGTCAAGCGGAGTGAATGCCCGTAATAAGATGGTTACCATGCAAAAAATGAAGTTTGTGCCTCGTCTCAATGCGTTTGGCGGGTATAATTTTCATGGTGATGAACTTACCGGTTTTGATGCTGACAGTTGGGTCGTTGGGGCCAGGTTGCAATGGACACTTTTTTCCGGAAACAAAAATCTGGCATCTGTAAAGAAAGCCAAAGCCAATGCTCAGTTGGCCGAAATCCGCAAAAGTGAGTATGTGGACAAGGGCCGCATGGAACTTGATAACGCCAGAAGAAAGTTAAATGTGGCGGAGAATTCCCTAAGTGCAAGTCAGTTGGCTGAGCAGCACATGGAAGAAGCCCTTCGCATCAGGATGGATCGTTACAAAGAGGGACTTGAGCGAACTTCTGATCTGCTGGCGGCCGAGGCTGCATATTCCCAAAAGCAATTGGAAAGACTGAATGCACTTTACAATTACAATAAAGCCGTTTTTTACCTGGAGTATCTAATGGAAGCAGAATAGAAAAGGTAAATGACAATAAACAAATTTTACATTTATTGAAGGAGCTATCCTTAAACCTCAAAATAAACATAAGTTATGAAGAATATATCCCTGATAATGATGATTTTTACAGGAATTCTGGCATCCTCCTGCTCTGAATCTGAGAAAGATAAAACAACTCAAGCTGGTCTAAAAGTGAAAGCTGCTACCATTGAAATATCCAGTAATCCTAAAGCTTACGATTACACCGGGATAGTTCAGGCACAAAAGCAATCTACCGTTGCCACCCGTCTGATGGGACAGGTTGAGCAAATATTGGTAGAAAAGGGAGATCGCGTAAAAAAAGGTGACCTTCTGGTATCTATTCGCAGCAATGCGATTGTAGCTAAAGAACAGCAGGTGGAAGCTGGTATAACTGAAGCCACCGCTGCTTTCGAAAATGTGGAAAACAATTTCAAGCGTATTAAAACCCTTTATGATAAAGAGAGCGCAACTCAGAAAGAGTTCGACGATATCAAAACTCAGTTTAAAATGGCGGAAGCCCGTCTTGAGGCAGCCAAACAGCGTCGCAGGGAAGTGGATGAGATGCTGCAATATGCCAATATCCGGTCTCCGTATGATGGCACTGTGATTAACAAATTTGTGAATACAGGCGATATGGCTTCTCCGGGCATGCCTTTGCTGGCCATTGAAGCGCCAGGTGCTTTTGAAGTGTTGTCACGAATTCCGGAAAGTGAAATGAATCTTTGGTCTGCCGGAGATACTGCCGTGGTTGAGATATCATCTGTTAATGAAACCGTCAAAGGAGTTATTACCAATATCAGTCCCTCCAGTAAATTTTCGGGTCCTCAGTATGAAATTCTTATCGGTTTAATTCCTGATGATGATCAGACTTCAATTGTCAGATCGGGAATGTTTGCTAATGTGAAATTACATCATGGTACGGAGGAAGTGGTTGAGGTGCCTTCGGAGCTGATTGTGGAAAGAGGCCAGCTGACAGGAATCTGGATGGTTAACCCACAGGATAAAGCCCTCGTGCGCTGGATTCGTCCCGGAAGGGAACTTAATGGTAAAACAGAAATTCTATCAGGGGTAAAATCTGGTGAAAGGTACATTACCGAACACGATGCCAGATTATATGATGGAATTTTGGTTGAGATAAACTAGATAATTTTGAGGTAGAGGGACTTTTGTGGCTATGTGCATGATTTAGCCTGGTCTATTGACTTCGTCGAACTTCGTTTCATAAGTTTTCGTCATGAGATGGTTAAATGCCAATAAATACGGGTAACCGCAAAGAAAATTGATGTAGGGAATAATAATTTATTTTCAAGTCAATTTTATTGAGGACGCCTTTATTTAGCCGGTAGTTGAACATTGTAATAGATAATTTATGAATAGTTCAGGTTAGATGTCTGATGTTATTTCAACCATCTCATATCTGAAAATCTCAAAATGTATCAATAGAAAGCATCACTAAAATGCCCTTATAGGCCTGATATGGTTCAATCTCTAACCTCTAATTCTCTAACTTCTAATAATCTAACAGTCTGTCAAAAGACCGTAACTAAGAAAATTTTATATAATGAAGACAGGTATAGCCGGTACGATAGCCAAACTATTCATAAACTCCAAGCTTACCCCTCTGCTCATGGTGGTATTCCTGTTGATAGGTGCTTACAGTTCCTATTTGACCCCACGAGAAGAGGAGCCTCAGATTGACGTCCCCATTGCAGATATCTTTGTAAGGTATCCGGGGGCCGGTCCGGAGGAAGTGGAGGCCAGAATCACCAAGCCACTGGAAAAGGTGATTTCCAACGTTACAGGAATCGAATATGTGTATTCAACTTCATCGCCAGGCGGTGCCATGATGATTGTGCAGTTTTATGTGGGTGAAGACATAGAGCGAAGTCTCGTGAAGATGTACAACGAAATCATCAAAAACATGGATAAAATGCCTCAGGGTATTTCCATGCCTTTGATAAAGACTCGCTCTATCGATGATGTCCCCGTACTGGGATTGACTTTGTGGAGTGAGAATTATTCTGATTATCAACTCAGGAGGCTGGCTCAGGAACTGAACTCCGAGATTGAAAAGGTGAATGAAGTGGCCGAAACCAAAGTGATTGGTGGCCGAAGTCGCAGTGTGCGTGTGGTTCTCAACAGGGAGAAGATGGAGGCTTACCATATTGATCCTTTGATGATCAGCCGGCAAATCAATCAGTCCAACAAACAGTTGACATCAGGTGACTTCAACAAGAACGATGAAGCCATCAGTGTGAAAGCGGGCAGTTTCTTTGAATCGGCTCGCGAGTTGAAAAATCTGGTGGTGGGCATTCAGAACGGACATCCGGTTTTCCTGAAACAGGTTGCTGAGGTGACGGATGGGCCAGAACTGCCCGAAACGTATGTGTCTTTTGGTTACGGAATGGGAAAAAAGGAGAAGCTGGAGAAAGCCCCCGGTGATTATCCTGCTGTAACCATATCAGTAGCTAAACGCCGTGGAGCGGATGCCATGCGTGTTTCCGATCAGATTTTGGATAAAATTGACCATCTGCGCAGTGAATTGATACCAGCCGATGTGAATGTGGACATTTCGCGGAATTATGGTGCCACGGCTTCACACAAAGTAGGAGAGTTGTTGATGCACCTTCTGGGTGCCATTGTGGCAGTGACTTTTGTAGTGATGCTGGCTATGGGCTGGCGCGGTGGTCTGGTGGTCTTCATATCAGTGCCCATTACATTTGCACTTACGCTCTTTAGTTATTATTTCCTCGATTATACACTTAATCGGATTACACTTTTTGCTCTGGTATTTGTGACAGGAATCGTGGTTGACGATTCCATCATTATTGCCGAGAATATGCACCGGCACTTTAAGATAAACCGGATGCCGCCATGGCAGGCTGCTATACGATCGATCGATGAGGTGGGTAACCCAACCATCCTGGCCACTTTTACGGTAATTGCAGCGGTTATTCCCATGGTATTTGTAAGTGGTCTGATGGGACCTTACATGAGTCCTATGCCTATCGGGGCTTCCATTGCTATGATGCTTTCGCTCATTATTGCCTTGGTTGTAACACCATGGCTGGGATTCAGGTTGCTTCGCCATCAGGATAAAAAAGAAGATAAACCCTATAAGCTTGAAGAGACACGCATCTATCGTCTTTACAAGCGTTCCATGATTCCTTTGATTGATTCTAAATGGAAACGGTGGGGGTTTATTGGGGGTGTCACAGTGCTGCTAATGGGCTCTATGCTGTTGTTTGCCCTGAAGGTGGTGACGGTGAAGATTCTGCCTTTCGATAATAAGAATGAGTTTCAGGTAGTAGTGGATATGCCTGAGGGAACTACCCTTGAGCGTACGGCCATGGTTACAAAGGAGATTGCCACTTATCTGAAGCAGGATAAACTGGTTTCTGATTATCAGACTTACGTGGGAACAGCCGCGCCTATCAATTTTAACGGGCTGGTGCGTCATTACGATTTAAGAAGAAGTGATAATGTGGCCGATATTCAGGTTAATTTGTTGCCCAAAGGGGAACGTGATCTTCAGAGTCACGATATTGCAAAGGCTCTGCGGCCTGAGATTCACCGTATTGCTTCCCGTTACAATGCCAATGTAAAAGTGGTGGAAGTCCCTCCCGGACCTCCGGTATTGTCAACCCTGGTGGCTGAAATATATGGTCCCGACCGTAAAACACAGATCCGGATTGCTGAAAAAGTCAAAACGCTACTTAACAATACCGAAAACGTGGTTGATGTGGATTGGCAGATGGAAGATGATCAGAAAGAGTTCTTTTTCAATGTGGACAAGGAAAAAGCTGCACTTGCCGGGATTTCCACTGAGCAGCTGGTGGGCGCATTGAACATGGGATTGCACGGACGCGAAGTATCTACACTTTACGATGAGGATGAGTACAAACAGGTAGGCATCTCTTTGCGATTGGATGAGCAGCAGCGCAGTAGTATTCGTGATTTGGAAAAGCTTAAGCTGATGTCGGAAAATGGTACTATGGTGCCTGTTGGCGATATAGTAAACATTGAAGAGAAGGTAAAAGGAAAGAGCATCTATCGCAAGAATCAGAAGCGGGTGGTGTATGTTACTGCCGATGTTGCCGGAGAATTGGAGAGTCCGGTGTATGCCATGCTTGATGTTTCTGAAAGACTTAAAAACATTGACCTTCCTGAAGGATATTCGCTCGGTGAATATTACAAGGGACAACCTCAGAAAGAGGACAATTACGGATTGAAGTGGGACGGAGAATGGCAAATCACTTATGAAGTTTTTCGTGATTTGGGAACTGCCTTTGCTGTAGTGCTTGTGATAATTTATATGCTGATTGTGGGTTGGTTTCAGAATACCAGAGTGCCATTTGTGATGATGGTGGCAATTCCGCTGTCATTGGTGGGAATTATTCTGGGACATATGATTCTGGGAGCATTCTTTACAGCCACCTCCATGATTGGTATGATTGCCCTGGCGGGTATAATGGTGCGAAATTCCATTTTACTGATCGATTTCGTAAACCTTCGTCTGGCCGATAATGTGCCATTAAAGCAGGCGGTTATTGAAGCAGGTGCCGTGCGTACTATCCCTATATTGCTCACAGCCGGAACTGTGGTCATAGGTGCCTTTGTGATTCTGTTCGATCCCATTTTTCAGGGGCTGGCCATTTCTCTGATGGGAGGAACCATCGCATCCACCTTCCTGACACTAATATTGGTTCCGCTTATCTTTTACATGACTGAGAGAAAAAGGTATGAAAAGCCATCGAAATCAGAGGAAGTTGAAAGGGATGATGAATCTAAAACCAAACAAGTTTAAGTGGTTAAAGGGAGTATTTTGTGGCCGATATTGGCAGGTGTCGAAAAGTCTAACGATCTATTGAAATAAAAAAAGAGGTTAATAAATTAAGAATCTCTTAAGGAATTAAATCTAAGTTATTATGAAACTAATAGTAATTACCAGTCTTTATGAATTCACAAAGGAGATAGAGCGCTTCCTTCGTGAAAAGAAAGTCCTGGCCTATTTCGAAATGGATGTTCAGGGTTTTAAAGTCTTCGAAGAAAATGAGAATTTCCAGGAAAACTGGTTTGTTTCAGGGCCGCGCCAACGGCCCACAAACTCTCTCGGGGTTTTTGCCTTTATCGAAAACCAAAAAGCTTCTCAGTTGATGCAGGCCCTCAAGGAATTTGATGACGAACATGGCAATATTCTTAATGCCTTTTCCGTGAATGTAGAGGAATCTGTATAAATTAGTTTTGAGTACGAAGTTCTGTTAATTTGTTGGCATTAAGAGCTTTTTAGGCCTGGGCTTAGATGGGCATAAGGTTGACAAAAGCAACCTTATGCTTTTTCTTGCATCTAATGAATGATATTCTTCTTACTCAATTTCTAATTTAATAGCCATTATTATGATGATAGCTAAATCCATTGCTGTGTTATTGCTTGCAGGTTTGTTTGGTTGCAGTTTGTTCAATAACGACGAAGAACCGGTTAAAAAGGATTTTGATCTCAAGTCGCTGGAAGTTCTGGAGGCAACTGATCGGTTTGGCTGGGAACTTTTGGAGACTGTTAATTCTGAGGCTAATGAAGGCGAGAATGTGGTGATTTCGTCACTAAGCGTTGCTCAGGCTTTGGGGATGACCACCAACGGTGCTGCCGGTCAAACACTCGACCAGATGGTTGGGGTTATGGATTTTGGAGATGTGGAAACAATGAACCAATCCTTTAAAAATATCCGCGAAGTATTGCAATCGACTGATTCCAAAGTGGAGTTGGAAATTGCCAACTCTGTGTGGTATAAGAAGGACCTGCCGGCAAAGCACGAGTTTAGTGAGACTGTTAAAGAGTTTTATAATGCAGCTTTCAGTGGTGTGGATTTTTCAGATAAAGAGGCTGCTAAGGAGCGAATCAATAACTGGGTAAATGATAAAACCCATGGTAAAATCCCCACTATTATCGATGAGATTAGTGACCAGCAATATATGTTCCTGGTAAATGCTGTCTATTTTCTTGGAAAATGGCAATATCAATTTGACAAATCAGATACCAGGGATGAAGACTTCTTTTTGTCTGATGGTTCTGTAGCTCAGGTGTCTATGATGAGCCAGGAAAATGACCTGCAGTATCATAAAAATGATGACCTGCAGGCACTGAAACTTCCTTATGGCAACGGTTCTTTTTATATGGTTATTGCACTTCCTGAGGAGGATAGGACTGTTGACCAATTGATAGAGAATATGACTTCCGAAAAATGGAACTCCGTATTAGGGAGTATGACTGAACGAAACCTTAAGGTTTTTCTGCCTCGTTTCGAGGTTGAATGTAAGTATCTCCTGAATACAAGTCTTGTAAATATGGGAATGGAGCTTCCTTTCTCTCCCTCTCTGGCCGATTTTTCCAATATGATTGATGCTCCTGCTTGCATTGATAAAGTCAATCATAAAACATATATCAAGGTGGACGAGGAGGGAACAGAAGCAGCTGCTGCAACCAGTGTGGGAATGGTTGTTACCTCTGTTGGGCCTGAATTGCCGGTGTTCAGAGTAGATCGACCATTCTTCTTTGCCATTGCTGAAGAACAAAGCGGGGCCATTCTCTTTTCCGGAAAAATTGAGAATCCCTTGTAATACTTGGGCAGAGCCTTTTATCAAGCCTCAACCCTCAACCCTCATTCCTCAGCCCTTTTACCCCTCTCTGTGATTGTAAACTGCACTTGCCTGCGCGGTTGGCATGAGCAGCATATCGTTCACATTGACGTGCGCCGGACGGGAAATCATAAATTCTACGGCATCGGCCACATCTTCAGCGTAAAGCGGGGTCAGTCCTTTATAAACTTTGTCGGCTTTTTCTTTGTCGCCATGATATCGTACAATCGAGAATTCTGTTTCTACCATCCCTGGTGAAATGGAGGATACTTTAATATTATGTGGTAACAGATCAATCCGCATACCTTTGGTAATGGCGTGTACTGCATGTTTCGAGGCACAATATACATTGCCATTGGCATATACTTCTGATCCGGCAATGGAACTGACGTTTATGATGTGCCCATGTTTTCTTTTGATCATTTCAGGCATAATGGCTTTGCTGACAGCAAGCAGGCCTTTTACATTGGTGTCAATCATCTGCTCCCAGTCGTTCCAATCTCCATCCTGAATAGGATCAGCCCCCGCTGCCAGACCTGCATTGTTGATGAGAATTTCAGGAGTGTTCCATTCTTCCGGTAAAGACTTTATAGCACGCTCCACTTCATCTTTATTGCGAACGTCAAAAACCAGCGTCTTAACTTCTATGTTATTGTTGTTTAGCTTTTGGGCCAGTTCGTTCAGTCGGTTTCCTCGCCTTCCGGTGATGATGAGGTTGTATCCGTTCCGCGCCAGCATTGCAGCGCAGGCTTTTCCTATTCCTGAAGAAGCACCTGTTACTAAAGCAATTTTTTTCATATTGGTAATAGTTTAAAATTATTTGTGGATTAATCAGTCCTTTCAAATGGGAGGTTGTGCTTTTAACAGGCGGAAAGTATTTGAGCAATAGCCCGGGACGTTGCCCTGGGGTATTGTTCTCAGGCTTTCAGCCTGTTTACACCTTACCAGACTTATGTGTAAGGTCGGTTAAGTATCAAAGATACCAATTTTTAAAAAGTTTTTATTCCTTGAAGGGCATGGGGTAAAGAATATGAATCGATTTATGGATAGGACTGGTCGTTAATAGTTTGATCCCCCGATTGATACAACAAAGTATCCCTTTTGGTGTAAAGACTGTGTCCATCGGCTGCTTTGTTGGTGTGAAATTTTAAGAATTAAATCGCACCGTCATTATAAAATTTCTGAATGTTTTGCTAACTTTAACAAGCCCAACCTTCAAAAATCTGAAAAATCTGTATTCTATGAACCATAAAGATCTATCTACAATTGCCGATGCGGAGTTGTTGAATATGACTTCTGAGGAATTCGAAAAAATTGAGTCAATTCTTGGACGTGTTCCCAATAAACTGGAATTGGAGCTTTTCTCCATCCTTTGGTCGGAACATGCCAGTTATAAAAACTCCCGGAAGTGGCTGGAATTATTGCCTACAAAAAATCGGAATGTTTTGGTGGAGGCAGGACAGGAAAGTGCTGGTGTTGTTGATATTGGCGACGGACAGGTTGCTGTGTTTAAGCTTGAATCACACAATCATCCATGTGCCGTTCAGCCTCGCCTGGGAGCTTCAACGGGTATGCGTGTCGTCAATCGCGATATTTTTTCCATGGGAGCAAAACCTGTGGCTTTGCTCAACTCTTTGCGCTTTGGTAAGTCAGACAGAGATACCGCTCGATGGCTCTTTGATGAAGTGGTTAACGGGATTGCTGATTTTGAGAAAGGGTTTGGGACACCGGTTATAGGAGGTGAAGTGTTCTTTTGTGAAGCTTTTAATACAAACCCTATTGTCAATACCATGTCTATTGGCATTGCGGAGAAAGATGAACTGGTTTCCGCAGTTGCCCGTGGTGCCGGAAATCTTGTGGCGGTAATTGGTGTTCCAACCGGTCGCGATGGTATTGACAATGACGCTTTTGTCGCTGATAAAATTTCTGATGGTGAAACCAAAAGCCTTTCCCTTGAACAGATGCGGGATATAGAGTCTGAAAAGCATCTCTATAAAGTGTTGAAAAAGCTTATTGCCGGAAAACTGGTGGTAGGCGTGCAGACAATCGGAGCGCAGGGTATTGTGGGTGCTCTTACCGAAATGGCTGCCAGAGGAAATAGCGGGGTTGAATTCAATGCCGATCAGGTGCCGTTACGGGATAAAGATATGACCCTTCGTGAAATCCTGATTTCTGAAACCTGGGGTAGAATGCTTGTTTGTATTACTCCTGAAAATGAAACTAAAGTTCGCCAATTTGTTGAGGAGGGAGAACTTACCTTGGGCATTATAGGAACCGTAAATGACTCACAGATGCTCAAGTGTGGCATCAACGGATCTCCGGAAATAGAATTCCCGGTTAAATATCTTGGTCTTGCCGAATTGGCACCTGTTTATGAACGGGAAACTGCTGCAGAAAGGAAACTTCCCCAATCGATAAGAGTGGATGACCTGACCGAGCCTGATCATTATCCGGCTGTAGTCGAAACAATGCTTAAATCACTCAATGTTGTCTCCAAAAAGTGGTTGACCCGTAAGTTTTCAAAAACTTTGCGCAAAGAATCTGCAAGTACCAAGTTCCCTTCCGATGCGGGAATTATTGAATTGGGTACCAACAATAAAGCACTCCTTGCAACCGTCGATAGCAATCCTTCTTATTTTACCTCAGACCCCTTTAATGGTGCCCGGATATCACTTGCCGAAGCTATGCGGAATATTGTTTGCGGAGGCGGTGTCCCATTGGCTGTTTCTGACTGCTTAAACTTTGGAAATCCATATGATCCCGAAGCCTATGCCGATTTTGTGGATTCTGTTAAAGGATTGGCTGATGCGTGCAGATTTTTTGATATCCCGGTGGTCAGTGGTAACGTAAGTTTTTACAATCAACGTTCGGTTGAAGGTCAGATTATTCCTGTTATTCCATCTCCTGTAATTGGAATGGTAGGAGTACTTAAAGATGTGGATAAACATACGACTTTGTCTTTTAAGCATAAGGGGGATATGATTTTCCTTGTGGGCCGTTCACGTGATGATGTTAATGGATCGGAGTACCTTCGGACTGTGCATGGGGTGGATGTTTCATTGCCTCCCTACTTTAATCTTGAAGAGGAGAAAAAACTTCAGATTGTTATCAGTGATATAGTGGATCACAAGCTGGCCCGATCTATTCATGATGTTTCCAATGGAGGACTCTTTTTTACCCTTTTGGAATCAGGAATTCCGCTCAATTATGGTTTTGATATCACTTCTGATGCTGAAGTGCGGCGTGATGCATTTCTGTTTGGTGAATCTCAGGGGCGTGTCATCGTCTCTATTTCTCCGGAAAAACAGGATGACTTTGTGGATTTCATGATGGAAAGGGATATGCCATTCTCTATTTTGGGGCATGTTACAAAGGGAGAAATAAGGGTGGATGATGAATCTTATGGTTTTGTGGAAGAAATTAAAGCCAAATTTGAAAACAGACTGAAATGGTGGGCTGAAGGGAAAGTGTAATTCCATGGATGTATTGCAATATTTGTATCTGTCAGAATCTACGTAGAGTCTGTCCATAAAGTACCACTTGCTGCGTTACGCTTGCCACCAAAATACTCATTTACCAAAGTAAACTCCGTTTTTGGCGGCTTCACAAGCCCCCGAAAAAAAATCGGGGCATGCTTTGCAACTGGCACTTTCTGACCAGACACATGGCTTTTTACAAACTTTCCCGACTTTATAGACGGGCACTAAGTAGTGTATTCAGGAAATTGTATTAGATTGCAATAGCAGATACCATAAAAAATCTTCAGGAAGATTGCCGATTGAAAAACATCTTGGGCAGTCTTCCTGTTCTTTTGTATTGATGTATCAAAAAGGTTTGTATTTTTGACCAATATAATTTTCACAAATGATAAAACCATATCAAAATATTGATGGCAGCAAAAAGGAACAGGTTCGTTCCATGTTTGACCGTATAGCGCCTCGTTACGACCTGCTCAACAGGTTACTTTCCTTTGGAATTGACCGCATCTGGCGAAAAAATGTGGTGAAATTATTGAAAGGACTGCAGGCTCCCATTATTTTGGATGTGGCCACCGGAACCGGAGATCTGGCAATAGAAATATGTAAAATTGATCCTGTTGAAGTCTATGGTGTCGATCTTTCACCCCAGATGCTGGAGTTTGCACAAAAGAAAATTCAGCAAAAAAGACTTCATATGACCATAACTCTTAAGGAAGCAGACTCCGAAAATCTCCCTTTCGAGAGTAATTTCTTTGATGCGGTAACGGTCGCTTTTGGGGTGCGCAATTTCGAAAATCTGAGCAAAGGACTTTCCGAAATGCAAAGAGTGCTTCGTCCCGGCGGGAAACTCATTGTATTGGAGTTTTCCAAACCTGCCTCTTTCCCGTTTAAGCAGTTGTATCATTTTTATTTTACCCGTATTTTACCCTGGTGGGGAGGGCTAATATCTAAGGATAAAGATGCCTACAGGTACCTCCCGGCGTCTGTACTTCAGTTTCCTGAAGGAATGGAGTTTGAAAATGAACTTCGGGCTGCCGGACTGGAACCCGAAAAATCAATTCCCCAAACTTTTGGAATTGCCACCATTTATGTGTCTGTTAAAAAGTAAACGCAATAATCTGATGGTTTTTTTCGTTAGGCTGAAAAATCATTGGCCATTGAGACTGTTTGCATTTTTTATTTGTTTTTTGGTTCTCCAAATACCTGCTTTTTCTCAAGTCGAGAACAAGAAAAAGGTTCCGAACCTGCCTGCCTTTGACTATAAGCCACTTCATTTTGGCTTTCTTATCGGACTTAATGCTATGGATTTTAAAGTTCGCCATAAGATGCCGGCTGATCGTCCTGAAGGCTTTGAGAATCGGTATGCCGAAGTGGTTAGTCTCAATCCGGGGGTGAATATTGGTATTGTTACCAGTTTGCGTATCAATAAAAATCTGAATTTGCGTTTTCTGCCCGGAATTAGTTTCGGACAGCGCGATCTCTTATACATTCAGGATGGAGAAGCAGAGGAGGTGCCACTGGAAATCAAATCTACTTTTCTGGAGTTTCCCCTTTTGCTGAAGTTTAGTGGCGACCGGATGACCAACTTTAAGCCTTATGTCATCGGTGGTATCAATCCCCGCATCGATTTGGCCAAAACGGAAAATGATGGCCTCAGCTTAAGATCCAATGATTTGTATCTGGAAGTTGGAGCCGGTGTAGATATGTATCTTAACTACTTCAGACTATCTACAGAAGTAAAACTTTCGGTTGGTTTGCGAAATGTGCTGAATCCTGAGGGAACAGGAGAACCCGAAGATGTTTATTTCACTGATGTCCTCGACAGACTCTCTTCACGTCTTTTTGTATTTTCTTTTTACTTTGAATGATTATTGGATCTCCATATCTTTGCAGATGATTTGAATTTCTGTTTGTTGCAAAAATCTGTTATTGGTAACCCAGCAAATCAATCTCAACGTTATAGCCGTACACCAATGATTTAAAGCCTCCGACTCAGAAGCCTGACCACAAAACTCAGAACCCTGGACACAAAACACAAAACTCAGAACTCAGATATAATGAAGCAGGAAGTAGCTTTACGACTTACGCCCGAACAGGCGTCCCAGGAGGAATCCTTTAAGAATATTGCTGCCCGGAAGATGAAAATTTCTCCCGGCAAAATAACCGGTTTGAGGGTAATTCGCAGATCCATAGATGCACGGCAGAAGCAGGTGATGGTGCAGGTGCACGTGGAAGTATGGACCGGAGAACCCATGCCTGCCCATCAGCCCCGCTCTTTTCACTGGCCCAATGCAACCAATGCTCCTGAGGTAATTGTCGTAGGAGCTGGTCCCGGAGGTTTGTTTGCTGCGCTGAAGCTGATAGAACTTGGTTTTAAACCCATCGTTATAGAACGCGGTAAAGAGGTGTCTGAAAGGAAAAAAGATATTGCGCTTCTCAACAGGAATGAGGAACTTAACGAAGATTCAAATTATGCTTTTGGAGAAGGTGGCGCCGGCACATTTTCTGATGGTAAGCTATATACCCGAAGTAAAAAAAGGGGAAATTTTCGCGAATTTCTGGAGATTATGCATTTTCATGGGGCTGCAGATGATATCCTGATTGAGGCACATCCTCATATCGGAACCGATCGGTTGCCCCGTGTAATCCGGAATATCCGGGAAACTATTATTTCTTCGGGGGGTGAATTTCTTTTCAATGAGCGGGTTATCGATTTTATTCTTCAGGGAGATGAAATAGTGGGAGTGCAGATTGCTGATGGGAAAAAGATCACCGCAAAGGCAGTGATACTCGCCACTGGTCACTCAGCAAAGGATATTTATTGGTTGCTTGATGAAAAAGGCATTGAATTGGAAGCTAAAACATGGGCTATGGGAGTGCGGGTGGAACATCCACAGGAGCTGATTGATCAAATCCAGTATCATACACCCGAGGGCCGTGGAAGTTATTTGCCTGCTGCATCTTATAGCTTTTCTCATCAGGTAGAGGGAAGAGGCGTCTATTCTTTTTGTATGTGTCCGGGAGGATTTATTGTTCCTGCAATGACCGGAGCCGATGAAATGGTTGTCAACGGAATGTCTCCTTCGGGAAGGAATTCACCTTTTGCCAATAGTGGTATGGTGGTGGAAATCAGACCTGAAGATATTCCTGGTCATCAGCAATATGGTGCTTTGGCCGGTCTGAAGCATCAGCAGGATGTAGAAAGGCTTTGTGCAGTAAACGGTGGGCAGGGAGTCATTGCTCCGGCACAGCGATTGGTCGATTTTGTCGGAAAGAGACTTTCTTACGACTTACCCGATTGTTCCTATGTCCCGGGTACAATTTCTGCTCCTTTGCATTTTATTTTGCCTGAGCATATTTCCGGCCGTTTGCAGGAAGGTTTTAAATTTTTTGGTAAAAGAGCCCGTGGCTTTCTGGATGAGGAGGCAGTGGTGTTGGGTACTGAATCCAGGACTTCTTCACCGGTAAGAATCCCGCGTGACCGGGAAACTTTAGAGCATGTGCGTATTAAAAAACTATTTCCATGTGGCGAGGGAGCGGGATATGCAGGGGGCATCGCCTCCTCAGCTCTTGACGGAGAACAGTGTGCTATGGCTGTTGCCCGACTTATTAAAGTAAGGTAGTCCGTCTGAATTCAGAACAAACAATGGCTGCGGCAATACCTACATTCAATGACTCCATCCCACCTTTGGAGAATGATGGAACGGCAATTTTTCGGGTTACATATTTTGCGGTTTCCGGACGTATACCACTTCCTTCGTTGCCCATTACAATGATCCCCGATGACGGCAAATCAAGGGCGTATATGTTCTCGCCATCCATGAAAGTGCCAAAAGTTTTCAGGTCGGAGTTGGACGAAACTTGCTGACAAAAAGCGGGCAAGTCTGTGTAAATTACCCTAACACGGGCAAGGGCACCCATGGAGGCCTGAACGACTTTCGGATTGTAACAATCCACCGTGTCTTTGCTGCAGACAATTGTGGAAATCCCAAACCAGTCGGCCATGCGGATGATGGTGCCCATATTTCCGGGATCCTGAATGCCATCGAGTGCCAGAGAAAGCTGGTTGTTGAGTTGCTCCGGGTGAAATTTTACGGATGGCATCCGAAAGACTGCCAAAGTATTTTGGGGCGTCTTTAAGAAACTGATTTTTTTTAGTTCCTGAGCGGTGACAATTTCCGTGACTGCGGATGACCTTGTTTCAGGTAGTGGAACATTTTCAGTGGTCAGGATCATTTCGGCTTGAATGCCTGCTTCCAAAAGGTCGTGTAGAAGTTTGGGCCCTTCAGCAACAAACAATCCATGCTTGTCACGATATTTTTTCTGTGAAAGTGAGGAAATCAACTTTTTTTTCGCTTGTCCTATCATTTTGGCTTTTTCTTTGTTTGCAAAATTATAATTATAACCGATATATTTGGTTTCTTTGTATTATCAGGAATATTGAATCCCAATTATACTTTGATTTTATTGATGTCTAAAAATATTACTTCTTTTAGGAATTGTATTCCTTTTCTTTTCGGCCTGATGGTTTTGTGCGGGACCGGCTGTTCATCTACCAAATTTGTTCCGGAAGATGAACACCTGCTTGCCAATGTGAAAGTGAGAAACAGGGGGGCCGATGTGCGAAAGGAACAGCTTAAGCCCTATATCCGGCAGCAGGAAAATACCAAACTTCTTGGCGTTTGGAAATTCTATCTCGGACTATACAACCTTTCCGGGCGTGATGGTGATAAGGGCATTAATAAATGGTTGAGGAGTATAGGTGAAGAACCGGTTATTTATGACCCGTTTTTATCCACCCAGTCTTCACGCCAGATCTCCCTGTTTCTTAAGAATCAGGGGTACTTTCAGTCTTCTGTTACCGACACTGCCATCTATTCGGGGAAAAAGAAAGTTAAAGTGACCTATGATATCAATCCCGGAAATCGGTATCATTTAAAAAATCTGTTTTACCGGATCGAAGATGATTCGATCCGTAAGGAAATTCTGAATGATACGTTATCTACTTTTCTGCGTCCAGGACGACCGTTTACAGTTAATTTGCATGAACGTGAAAGGGAACGGATTGCCGAGAATCTCAGAAGTAAAGGGTTTTATAAGTTTTCTGAAGAGTTTATCTATTTCAGGTCAGATACTACAGCAGGCAACCATCAGGTCGTTGATTCTATGGTGGTTGTTAGTCCGGAGGATGTTCTGGGGTATAAACACCACCGCAGATTCAAAATTGATAAGGTTCTTTTTCATATTGGAATGGGAGCCGCCGATGCAGTTGAAGCCGACAGTAGTAATACTGCTGTTGCAACAGACACCTTAAATTATAAGGATATTATTGTTGTTTACAACGATAAATTGTCTTTTAAGCCTGAATTGTTGTTTAGTTCAAGTTATATTCATCCGGGTGATATATACAACGCCAGGATGGTTAGTCGTACACATCAGCTTCTTAGTGGATTGAGGTTGTTTAAGTACATTAATATTCGTTTCAGAGAAACCGAATCTTTTGATTCTGAAGGCAAACCGTTACTGGATTGTGTAATTCGTCTCTCACCGGGTAAACCACAGTCTGTATCCTTCGATATTGAAGGTACTAACTCTTCAGGAAACCTTGGAGCCGCCGGAAATCTTACCTATCAGCATAAGAATCTGATGAAGGGGGGTGAATTTTTTACTTTTAATACCAGACTGGCACGTCAGAACCAATTTGTGCGCTCCTCAGCCGAAGAGTTTAATACACTGGAACTGGGCGCAGAGGCTTCTCTGGTTCTGCCACGGTTTTTGCTTCCGCTTCGTATAGAACAATTCAGACAAAGGTACAACCCCAAGACAAACATCGGTTTGGCATACAATTATCAACGCAGGCCTGACTACACACGAACCATTGCTAATGCACGTCTGGGATATAACTGGAGATCTTCCAGGTATATTTCTCACTCTTTTTATCCCATTGAGTTTAATCTCGTAAATATTCCCGAGGTGAATGATGAGTTTTGGGATAGAATCAGCAATACTTTTTTGAGATATACTTATGAAGATCACTTGATTATGAATATGAACTATTCATTTTTACTGAATCAGCAGGTGTTGGGGCAACGACGTGATTTTTGGTATCTGAGAGCCAATGTGGAATCAGCAGGTAACCTTTTGTCTTCTGTCTCCGGCCTTTGGAACGAGGATTCAGGGCAGGATTATGATGAGCTGCTTGGAATTCGGTATGCCCAGTATGTGAAATCTGATGTGGATGTTCGGTTTAATAATCGTCTTGACAGATATACTTCGTTGGTTTGGCGATTTTTTGCAGGAGTGGGATATCCCTATGGAAATCTGGATGTGCTGCCGTTTGAGAAGCGTTATTTTTCGGGAGGAGCCAACAGCATAAGGGCCTGGCCTGTCAGGGGCCTGGGGCCCGGAAGCTATAACGAAGAGGGTGCTCGTTTTTACAATCAAACTGCCGATATTAAACTGGAGTTTAATCTGGAATACCGGTTTAAACTGTTTTGGATTCTTGAAGGAGCTTTATTTATGGATGTTGGAAATATCTGGAGTATCCGCGAAGATGCCAGTCCGGAAGGAGGCTTGTTTGATTTTGGAACATTTGCCGGACAGTTGGCAGTAGGTACAGGGCTTGGAACACGTTTTGATTTCAATTATTTTATCTTCCGGTTCGATGCCGGTCTTAAGACTCATGATCCTTCGCTTCCTGAGGGCGAACGTTGGATTCCGCTGAACAGACCCTGGACATGGGACGATGTTGGCTTTAACTTTGCAATTGGTTATCCTTTTTAGTTCCGGTGGAAATTCACCAATGGTTGCTTTTTTTCCTATTTTATTTTTAAATTTGCACGGATTTGTAATTGATTTTGTGTTATATAATTACGTTTTGTTGCAAATCTTTATTGCTTTTAACAAGTTATTAATTTTACATCTCATCAAATAATTGTAATTATGAAAGAAAAAATTTTGGATGTTGTAAAACCAGGTGTTGCTGCAGGTAAAGATCTTCAGGAAATTTTCCGTGTAGCCCGCGAAAACCAATTTGCTCTTCCTGCTGTAAACGTTGTTGGTTCCAACTCTGTGAATGCTGTGATGGAAGCTGCTAAAGTGGCCAAGGCTCCCGTGATTGTTCAGCTCTCTAATGGTGGTGCCGCATTTTATGCTGGTAAAGCAGCCAACGGAGAAGGACAGGAAACTGCTATCAAAGGTGCAGTTGCTGCTGCCAAGCATGTTCATCTTTTGGCCGAGTCTTATGGTGTACCTGTAATTCTTCATACCGACCATGCTGCCAAGAAATTGCTGCCCTGGATTGACGGACTCCTCGATGAGGGGGAGAAATTCTATAAAGAAACCGGAAAGCCTTTGTTCAGCTCTCATATGCTTGACCTTTCAGAGGAGCCTTTGCAGGAGAATATCGACATCTGTAAAAAATACCTCGAGAGAATGAGCAAAATTGATATGACTCTTGAGATTGAGCTTGGAATTACCGGTGGTGAGGAAGACGGCGTTGACAATTCTAACGTTGACAATGCACTTCTTTATACTCAGCCTGAAGAGGTTGCTTTTGCTTATGAAGAACTGAAGAAGATCTCTCCCAATTTTACCATTGCTGCCTCTTTTGGTAACGTTCATGGTGTTTATAAGCCTGGTAATGTTGTGTTGCGTCCCGATATTCTCAAAAAGTCTCAGGATTTTATTTCAAAGAAATTCGGTACCGAAGAGAAGCCTGTTAACTTTGTATTTCACGGTGGATCAGGTTCTTCTGATGCTGAGATTCAGGAGGCTGTCAGTTATGGTGTTATCAAAATGAACATCGATACAGATACACAGTGGGCTTGCTGGGATGGGGTTCGTGAGTATGAAGCTAAACATCATGATTTCCTCCAGACGCAGATTGGTAATCCCGAAGGAGAGGATAAACCAAACAAGAAGTTCTATGATCCCCGAAAATGGCTTCGTGCCGGTGAAGAGGCTATGGTTAAGCGTCTCGAACTTGCTTTTAAAGCGCTTAATTGCGTAGATGTATTGTAAAATACATTCTTAAATAGGATAAATTTTCAAGCCCCCACTATTGTGTGGGGGTTTTTTTAGTGGTACCCTTTTATTCTTTTCAGCTATGCAATCCAATACACCTTCCAGAGATACTTTTTCAGGAAAATTCGGCATTATTGCTGCTGCAGCCGGTTCTGCAATCGGACTAGGAAATATCTGGCGTTTTCCTTACGTTTTGGGCGAGAACGGAGGTGGTGCTTTCCTGTTGGTTTACCTGTTGTTTGTTATTATGATAGGTGTTCCGGTTATGATATCTGAATTGTTGATTGGTCGAAAGGCACAACTGAATGTTTTCGGGGCTTTCAGAAAACTGGCTCCGGGAAAACCGTGGTTTATGATTGGTGTGATGGGGGTGGGTGCTGCATTTCTTATTCTTGGTTTTTATGCTGTGGTGGCAGGATGGACCTTGCAATATGTCTATTATTCTCTGACCAATGCTTTGGCCGGTAACACTCCGGATCAGATGATTCAGGTTTTTGAGGGAGTTCAGGCCACAAAGGGATGGTCGTTGTTCTGGACATTACTTTTTATGACCGGAACAGCTTACATTGTTAGTTCAGGAATTGAAAAGGGAATAGAAAAATACACTAAAATATTGATGCCTCTGTTGGTACTTATTATTTTAGTTTTGAATGTGCGGGCGGTTACACTGGATGGGGCAATGGCCGGACTTGATTTTCTCTTCAATCCCGATTTTTCAAAACTTAATTCCGATGTAATTCTGGAAGCGTTGGGACAGGCATTCTTCTCCCTGAGTATTGGGATGGGAGTCATTGTTACTTACGGATCTTATATTAAGAAAAACGAGAGTCTTGGCGGAACTGCTCTTTCCGTATCCCTGGCCGATACACTGATTGCTGTTCTTGCCGGTGTTGCTATTTTTCCTGCAGCTTTTGCCTTTGGGATGGCTCCCAACCAGGGGCCGGGATTGGTTTTTGTTACCTTGCCAAATATCTTTAATCAGATGGCGGGAGGTTATCTTTTTGGATTACTGTTTTTTGTTCTGCTTAGCATTGCTGCATTTACGTCCTCCATTTCTTTGCTCGAAGTGGTGGTCGCCTATTTTACCGAAGAACTCAAGTTACGCCGCAAGCAAGCTACCTGGATTGCAGCCGGAATAATGTCTTTGCTGGCTGCTCTGTGTGCCTTTAGTGACAACGCCTTCGGGGCATTCGATTATGTTTCTTCAAACATATTGCTACCCATCGGAGGACTTCTCGTGGTTATTTTTGTGGGATGGGTAATGGAAAAAAATCTGCCACGTCTTGAAATAGAGGCAGACGGAAGAAAGGCTCGTTATTACAGAGGATTCAGGTTTATCATAAAGTTTCTGGCACCCATCGCTATTGCTTTGGTTTTCCTCAACGGACTGGGATGGATTTGATCGTCTGATAAAAAATGAATTTTTTTGATGCTTGATTTAATGTGAGTTATGATTTATCTTGCCTCAAAAAAACATGTGGAAAGATTGGCTTGCCTTTTCCCGAAGAGAACAATATGGCCTGGTTTTACTGAGTTTTTTGATTGTTCTTCTGGTCGTCATTAGATTCCTTTTACCAGTTGTTTCTGAACCTCCTGAAATAAAAGTGATTTCTGAAGTTGAAATTCTTTCAGAGTTGGAACAGTCCTCCAAAATGAAATCAGAAACTGAATCTTCGGTGCTCCGGAATAGGAGGCAATTTAACTTTTCCACATTCAATCCGAACACGGTTTCTGTCACAAAACTTTCCCGCATGGGAATCCCTTCCTATGTAATAATAAACTGGATAAAATTTCGGGAAGCCGGTGGCGTTTTTTACAAAGGTGAGGAAATTGGGAAAATTTATGGTCTGGATTCTATAATGCTGACCCAAATGCTGCCATTTGTGAAAATTGAAGACCCTTCCGGGATAAAACCGGATAAATATGACAAACCGGAAAAGGGAAATGCTGGTGGAGAAATGACGGTTGATTTCGGGACAGAACGCTTTAATGATGAGCCTCTTTTAATTATAGACCTGAATAAAGCTGATACACTCGAATTGCAAAGAATTAAGGGGATTGGTCCTGTTTTTTCCCGTCGTATTGTTGACTTTAGAAATCTGTTGGGTGGTTTTTACAGTGTGGAACAACTCAGGGAGGTTTATGGGTTGCCCTCCGGGCTGGTAGATGAAGTAAGCGACTGTTTTGTGGTCTCACCAGATGATGTTGTAAAAATGGATGTCAACACCTTTGCGCTTAGAAAACTTAAAGCTCATCCTTATGTTAACTTCTATCAGGCGAGGGAAATTGTTGAATATCAAAAGAAAAATGGGGTTGTTGCCAATAAGAGTGTTTTGGAAACATTCAAATCATTTGATAAGGAATCTTTGGAAAGGGTACTTCCCTATCTTTGTTTTAATGAGAAAAATAGCCTGAAAAGAGCAGAAAAATGAAAATTAACTTGTTTCAATCAATAATCTTCATTTTCTTTGCACCTGATTTTGGAAACATTGTTTTCTTTTTTATAACCGTCTAAAAGATTGGAGGTTGGTTGTTTATTTTTTAAGAAAAAGAACTGATTTTACAAATATTCCCAATTAGGTTTCTGCACTTTGTGAGAAGTGGAAGCTTATTTTAGTTTTAAAAAATTGAAGTTTAAAAATATTAAAGACGAATATCATGATCGTAGTTCCTATTAAAGAAGGAGAAAATATTGAAAGAGCACTGAAGAAATTCAAACGTAAATTTGAAAAAACTGGTGCAATGCGTGAAATCCGCAGTCGCCAGGCTTTTACTAAGCCGTCTGTTCAGCGCAGGGAAGAGCTTAAAAAAGCAGCCTATATTCAGAAGCTTCAGGAAGATACGGAATAGACAAAATTTCTTTTTCAAAACGCCTGACTTTTCAGCGGTTTTTTCGTATATTCGTTTAAACCATTAGTTGAAAAGTCAGGCGTTTTTTTATGCTATATATCGACCCGTTTCTAAAATATCTTAAATTCGAAAAGCGTTGTTCCAATCATACATTGGTTGCATATGAAGCAGACCTTAAACAATTTGCCTCGTATATGGAAGAGATGGGTGTGGAGGATGAACGTAAAGTAAAAACGAGGTTTATCAGAAACTGGGTAGTGGCGCTTCATTACAATAATCTAAAGCCGAGGTCAATACATCGGAAAGTTGCTTCTCTTAGAGCTTATTTTAAATTTCTTTTACGGGAGAGGGTTATGGAAACGTCTCCTGCAGAAGGAGTAATTTTGCCTAAACTTTCGAAAAATCTTCCTGACTTTGTCAAAGAGAAGGAAATGGACTTATTGCTTGATCAGTTTCCTTTTGGAAATGATTTTACCGGAGTGCGCGATAAAACGATTATCGATTTGTTTTACGGAACCGGAATTCGTCTTTCAGAGATGATTGCCTTAAGGGACGATAGTTTTGATTTTTCTTCCGGGCTTGTCAAGGTGCTTGGGAAACGCAATAAAGAGCGGCTTGTGCCGATGAACCAAAGCACTAAGAGCAATGTTTTAAAATATGTGGAGGTGCGGAATTCCTCTTTCCCTGATCGGAACAAAATTGGGTTTTTTCTTACCGATAAGGGAGATCCCGTTTACCATAAATTGGTTTACCGGATTGTAAATAAGCATCTGAGAGCTGTTACGACCATGGCCAAAAAAAGTCCGCATGTGTTGAGACATACTTTTGCTACCATTTTGCTTAACAGGGGGGCAGATATTAATGCAATTAAAGAATTGCTTGGGCATGCCAACCTTAATGCTACCCAGATATACACCCATAATACATTTGAGAAATTATCATCTATTTATAATCAGGCCCATCCCAGGGCCTAAATAAGTTGGAGGAGTGTCTATGAACATTACTATTGAATCGGTACATTTTGATACCGCAGAAAGACTTGAAGATTTCATCAATCAGAAAGTTGGGAAACTCGATCAGTTTTCCGACAGCATCATTGGAGCAGAGGTAACGCTTCGCCTCGATAAGGCTGAGACTTCGGAAAATAAAGTTGCGGAAATTGAGTTGGATATTCCGGGTAGTAATTTATTTGCTAAAAAACAAAGTAAAACATTTGAAGAGTCTGTTGATCAGACATGCGAAGCCTTGCGTAAACAATTGATTAAACGCAAAGAAAAGTTAAAAGCCAAATAGTCAAAAAAGAGTGCCTGATTATTTTGTGCTGTTTGAAAAATATTATACATTTGCACACCGTTTTTGGTAGGTGAATAACCTTCCAAATATCATTTTAATAGGCTGATTATAGTTAATAATCAGCCTATTAAAATGAATGGGCAAAAGGATAAATAGCTTTTTTGTTTCCAGGTCAGCAGAGGTTATTGTGCTGATTTTTTGGAAAAAAGAACCTTAATTATGGATTATTGCATTGAAAATGTTTATCTTTATGGCCCGAAAATCAGGCGTTTTTGCTTAAAAACAGACGCTAAGATGTTTATTTTTAGTAAATAAGTGGTTTCAATTTATATCTAATTGTCTAATAATTTCGAGTTATGGCTAAAGAAACATTTCAAAGGACGAAGCCTCACGTTAATATCGGTACCATCGGTCACGTTGACCATGGTAAAACTACTCTGACTGCTGCTATCACAAAAGTGTTGGCAAAGAAAGGTTGGTCCGAAATCAAAGAATTTGATTCTATTGATAATGCTCCTGAGGAAAAAGAAAGGGGTATTACTATTAACACTGCTCACGTTGAGTATCAGACTGAAGCACGTCACTATGCACACGTTGACTGTCCTGGTCACGCCGACTATGTGAAGAACATGGTAACTGGTGCTGCCCAGATGGACGGAGCGATTCTGGTTGTTGCCGGTACTGATGGTCCTATGCCTCAGACCCGCGAGCACATCCTGCTTGCACGTCAGGTAAACGTACCTAAAATCGTTGTGTTCCTGAATAAAGTGGACATGGTTGACGATGAAGAGCTTCTCGAGCTTGTTGAAATGGAAGTACGTGATCTGTTGAACTTTTACGAGTTTGGCGGCGATGATGCTCCTATCATCAAAGGTTCTGCTCTTGGCGCACTGGAAGGTGAAGAGAAGTGGGAAGAAAAAATCATGGAACTGATGGACGCTGTTGACGCCTGGATTCCTACTCCTGAGCGTGACAACGAGAAGCCTTTCCTGATGCCTGTTGAGGATGTATTCTCTATTACAGGTCGTGGTACCGTTGCTACCGGACGTATCGAAACCGGAGTAATCCACACTGGTGATGAAATGGAAATGATTGGTCTTGGTGCTCAAGCTAAGAAAACCGTTTGTACCGGTGTTGAAATGTTCCGTAAGATTTTGGACGACGGACAGGCTGGTGATAACGTAGGTCTTCTTCTTCGTGGTGTAGATAAAAAAGAGATTAAGCGTGGTATGGTTTTGGCTAAGCCAGGTTCAATCACTCCTCACACCAAGTTTAAGGCTGAGATTTATGTGTTGAAAAAAGAAGAGGGTGGACGTCATACTCCATTCCATAACAAATATCGTCCCCAGTTCTACTTGCGTACCCTGGACGTAACCGGAGAGATTACTCTTCCTGAAGGATCAGAAATGGTTATGCCTGGTGATAACGTAACGATTACTGTTAGCCTGATTTATCCCGTAGCTCTTAACGTAGGTCTGCGTTTCGCTATCCGCGAAGGTGGTCGTACTGTTGGTGCCGGTCAGGTAACTGAAATTCTGGAATAAGCATTCCAAAACATATAGAAGATGGAGAGGCTATGTGCTTCTCCATCTTTATGAATACGGGTGTAGCTCAGTTGGTAGAGCACTGGTCTCCAAAACCAGGTGTCGGGAGTTCGAGTCTCTCCTCCCGTGCGAAAATGTTTGATTGCCCAAAGGTAAAGAGCAAAGTACAAGATAGAATATGAAAAAGATAAAAGCCTATTTTCAGGATGTTCATCATGAACTGATAAACAAAACCTCATGGCCAACATGGCCTGAGCTTCAGAACAGTGCTATTGTTGTAATGGTGGCGTCTGTGATTATTGCAGGTATTGTTTATGCGATGGACTATTCGTTTGACAATGTCTTGCAGTGGATTTATCAACAATTGTATTAAAAACTGGAAGAAGGAATTATTCCGATGAGTGATATTCAAAAGAAATGGTATGTGGTAAGGGCTGTTACCGGGAAGGAAAAAAAGGCCAAAGAATTCATAGAAAGTGAAATCGCCAGCCGTGACCTTCAGGATTATGTCAGCCAGGTATTGATACCAACCGAAAAAGTATATCAGATCCGTAACGGGAAAAAGATTAATAAAGAACGTACTTTTTATCCTGGTTATGTGTTTATTGAAGCTTCATTGGTCGGAGAAATTCCTCATATTATCAAAGGTATTACACACGTTATAGGATTTCTGGGTGATGACAACCCTGTTCCGATGCGTGAATCAGAGGTGAACCGTATGCTTGGTAAAGTAGATGAGTTGACCGAAAATGAAGAAGAAATCAGCATCCCGTTTTATGTGGGAGAGACCGTAAAAGTTGTTGACGGTCCGTTTAACGGATTTAACGGGGTGATTGAAGAGGTAAACGAAGAGAAGCGCAAACTCAAAGTTATGGTGAAGATCTTCGGACGCAAAACACCTCTAGAATTAAGCTTTTTACAGGTAGAAAAAGAATAGTGTTCGTTCATCGAGCAGCGGAGCTTCCAGGGCAAGTTTCTTGCCTCTGCAGGTGGAAAAGATATTATTCTCAATAATCCTGATTATTAATAACCAACACGAATTGCTACGATGGCTAAAGAAGTAGAAAATTTAATTAAACTTCAGATTAGGGGTGGCGCAGCAAATCCATCACCTCCGGTAGGTCCCGCATTGGGAGCCAAAGGGGTGAACATTATGGAATTCTGTAAGCAATTCAATGCTCGTACACAGGAAAAAGCCGGTAAGGTTTTACCTGTTGTCATATCAGTTTACAAAGACAAATCTTTTGATTTTGTAGTTAAAACTCCTCCTGCTGCTGTGCAGTTGCTGGAGTCAGCTAAACTAAAATCCGGTTCTGCTGAACCCAACCGTAAAAAGGTTGCTTCAGTTACCTGGGATCAGGTGAAAGCTATTGCTGAAGACAAAATGAGTGACTTGAATTGCTTCACAGTCGAATCTGCAATGAGGATGGTTGCTGGTACTGCCAGAAGTATGGGAATCACAGTTGATGGTGATTTTCCGGTTAACAATTAAAATCCGTTTGCAACAATGACAAAACTAACAAAAAATAAGAAGTTAGCGTTAGAAAAAATCGATGCCGGAAAGCAATATCCCATTGAAGAAGCTGCTCAGTTGGTGAAGGATATCACCAAAACTAAATTCGATGCATCTGTTGATATTGACGTCCGTTTGGGAGTTGATCCCCGGAAAGCCAATCAAATGGTGCGCGGAGTTGTTACGCTTCCTCATGGTACAGGTAAAGAAACCAAAGTTTTGGTTCTTTGTACTCCCGATAAGGAAGAGGAGGCTAAAGCAGCAGGTGCCGATTACGTTGGACTGGATGAGTATATCGATAAAATCAAAGAAGGCTGGACCGATGTTGATGTTATCATTACTATGCCCAGTGTTATGGCTAAAGTCGGTGCTTTGGGCCGGATTCTCGGACCTCGCGGTCTGATGCCTAACCCCAAAAGTGGTACTGTAACCATGGATATTGCTAAAGCTGTTAGCGAAGTGAAGGCTGGTAAAATTGACTTTAAAGTGGACAAGTATGGAATTATCCATTCTACCGTTGGAAAAGTCTCTTTTTCGCCCGATAAGCTTACAGAGAATGTGCGTGAATTTGTAGGTAACATTATCAAGCTGAAACCTTCAGCTGCTAAAGGTACCTATATTAAGAGCATCGCGCTTTCTAGTACCATGAGTCCCGGTATTCGCATTGAACCCAAGTCGGTTGAGGTTTAATATTAATGTTAACTGAAGAGTATTAGGAATCATGAAAAAAACAGATAAAAGCGCACTGATTAAAGAGCTTTCAGAAAAAATCAATGAGTACAGTCATTTTTATGTGGCTGATACCCTTGGGTTGAATGCCTCTCAAACCAGCGATTTGCGTCGTGCTTGTTTTAATAAGGACGTTAAGATGATGGTGGTTAAAAACACCCTCTTCCAACTGGCCCTTGAGCAAAGCGAAAAGCAGGTGGAAGGCATGGAGGAAGCCTTTAAAGGTACTTCTGCTGTTCTTTTCTGTAATACAGGAAATGTTCCTGCCAAATTGATTAAGGAATTCCAAAAAACTACAAGTTTACCTGTTTTGAAAGGTGCTTATGTTGAGGAATCCGTTTATATGGGTAGTGAACAATTAGAGACACTTAGTACCATCAAATCTAAGGAAGAATTGCTTGGTGATGTTATCGGTCTTCTGCAGTCACCTGCGAAGAACGTTATTTCCGCGCTGCAATCCGGAGGAACCAAAATTCATGGAATTCTCCAGACCCTTAGTGAAAAAGAATAAATTTTTACAAACTGAAATTGAAATTATTTAATACCTAGAACAATGGCAGATATTAAAAAACTTGCAGAAGAATTAGTGAATTTGACTGTGAAAGACGTTAACGAGCTTGCTGAAATCCTGAAAGAAGAATATGGCATCGAACCTGCTGCTGCAGCCGTTGCTGTTGCTGGTGGTGCTGCTGCCGGTGAAGCTGAAGGCGCTGCTGAGCAAACTGAATTTGATGTTATCCTGAAATCAGCAGGTGGTTCTAAACTTGCCATCGTAAAACTGGTTAAGGAAATGACCGGTGTTGGCCTGAAAGAAGCCAAAGAAGTTGTGGATAAAGCTCCCGCTCCGATCAAGGAAAAAGTATCTAAAGAAGAAGCTGAAAGCCTTAAATCTCAATTAGAAGAAGCAGGAGCAGAAGTTGAACTTAAGTAAACAGGACAATATACCTGAAATATGGTGACGGTTTAGGAACCCATGATTATGGGATCCTAAACCTTTTTATGCTTATATGTTTAAGTTCAAATAATTTGTTGATAGATGACTCCAATTACTACCGAAAGGATTAGCTTTGCTACCATCAAAAACCAGCTGGACTATCCTGACTTCCTGGAAATTCAGCTGAAATCTTTCCGTGAATTTTTCCAGATGGGGACTACCCCCGAGGAAAGGAAACAGGAGGGGTTATGGCAGGTTTTTATGGAGAACTTCCCGATTACGGATACCCGAAACAATTTTGTGCTCGAGTTTCTGGATTTTGGAATCGATCCATCCCGTTATACCATTGAAGAATGCATCGAAAGAGGACTGACCTATTGTGTCCCCCTGAAAGCCAAACTTAAACTTTATTGTACCGACCCGGAACATGAGGATTTTGATACCGTTGTTCAGGATGTTTATCTGGGTACTGTTCCGTACATGACCGATAAAGGTAGCTTTATTATTAATGGTGCCGAAAGGGTCATCGTATCGCAGTTGCACAGGTCTCCTGGTGTTTTCTTCGGTCAGAGCGTGCATGCCAATGGAACTAAATTGTATTCTGCCAGAATTATTCCTTTTAAAGGTTCCTGGATTGAATTTGCTACCGATATTAATAATGTGATGTATGCTTACATCGACAGGAAAAAGAAATTGCCTGTTACCACATTGTTAAGAGCTATTGGATACGAAAGTGATAAAGAGGTCCTGGAAATTTTTGATCTTGCTGATGAAATTAAAGTTTCCAAAACTGCTTTGAAAAAGGTAGTTGGCCGAAAGCTTGCTGCCCGTGTCCTAAAAACCTGGATCGAAGACTTCGTGGATGAAGATACAGGGGAGGTAGTTTCTATTGAAAGAAATGAAGTGGTTATTGACCGGGAAACTGTGTTGGAAGATGAACACATTGAGGAAATCATCGATTCCGGGACCAAGACTATTTTACTCCATAAGGAAGATCAGAACCTTTCTGATTTTGCTATTATTTATAACACGCTTCAAAAAGACCCCTGTAACTCAGAGAAAGAAGCTGTTGTTCACATCTATCGACAATTACGGAATGCCGAACCACCGGATGAGGCTACTGCCCGTGACGTTATCGACAAGTTGTTCTTTTCTGATAAACGTTACGATTTGGGGGATGTTGGGCGTTACCGACTGAATAAAAAACTGAATCTTAATATTGATCTGGATACGAAGGTATTAACTCGTGATGATATGATCGCGATTATTAAATATCTGATTGAACTGATCAATTCTAAGACTGAGGTTGATGATATTGACCACCTGAGTAACCGTCGCGTTCGTACCGTTGGTGAACAGATGGCCAATCAGTTTGGTGTTGGTCTGGCTCGTATGGCCCGAACCATTCGTGAGCGAATGAATGTTCGTGACAATGAGGTGTTTACGCCTATTGATCTGATCAACAGTAAAACCCTTTCTTCGGTTATTAATAGTTTCTTTGGTACCAATGCGTTGTCGCAGTTTATGGATCAGACCAACCCGTTGGCTGAGATTACTCATAAACGACGGATGTCAGCTCTCGGACCTGGTGGTTTGTCTCGTGAACGTGCCGGATTTGAGGTTCGTGATGTTCACTATACGCACTATGGTCGCTTGTGTCCTATTGAAACGCCTGAAGGACCAAACATTGGACTTATCTCATCTCTTTGTGTGTTTGCGAAAATCAATAATCTTGGATTTATTGAAACTCCTTATCGTAGAGTTGAAACCAGTAAGGTGGATCTTACCAATGAGGGTGTTTATTATCTTACTGCAGAAGAGGAAGAGTCAAAAATTATTGCGCAGGCAAATGCTCCTCTTGACGAAGGTGGTGTTTTTGCTAATAGTAAGGTTAAGGCTCGTCACGATGGTGACTTCCCGCTCATTGACAGAGAGGAAATAGACCTGATGGACGTTGCTCCTAACCAGATTGCTTCTGTTGCTGCTTCGTTGATTCCTTTCCTTGAGCATGATGATGCCAACCGCGCTTTGATGGGATCTAACATGATGCGTCAGGCTGTTCCTTTGTTGCGGCCTCAGGCACCTATTGTGGGTACCGGACTGGAGGGTAAACTGATTCGTGATTCACGTACTCAGATTGTTGCCGAAGGTTATGGTGTTGTTGAGTTTGTTGATGCCCAGGAGATCGTGGTACGATATGATCTTACTGATGAAGAGAAATTTGTGAGTTTTGAACCTGAAACAAAAAGGTATAAACTTACTAAATATAAGAAAACCAACCAGAGCACTACGGTAGATATGAAACCGCTCGTTAAGAAAGGTGATCGTATTGAGCCGGGTCAGATTATGACCGAAGGTTACTCTACCGAGAAAGGTGAACTCGCACTGGGACGTAACCTGAAAGTGGCTTTTATGCCCTGGAAAGGTTACAACTTTGAGGATGCTATTGTTATCTCCGAAAAACTTGTCCGTGAGGATGTGTTTACGTCGGTGCATATTGATGAGTATTCACTTGAAGTGCGGGACACAAAACGCGGATTGGAAGAACTGACCTCTGATATTCCCAACGTAAGTGAAGAAGCGACCAGAGAATTGGATGAAAATGGTCTTATTCGTGTTGGTGCGCATGTGAAGCCCGGTGATATTCTCATTGGTAAAATTACCCCTAAAGGGGAGAGTGACCCGACTCCGGAAGAGAAACTGCTGAGGGCTATCTTTGGTGAAAAGGCAGGCGATGTGAAGGATGCTTCTTTGAAAGCTTCTCCATCATTATCTGGTGTGGTTATCGATAAGAAATTGTTCTCACGTGTGGTAAAAGACCGCAAAAACAGAACAAGCGATAAACCTGCACTGGCTAAGATTGATCAGGAGTTCGATCGTTCTATTGACGAAATCAAGGGCCGTCTTGTTGATAAGCTTTTCTCTCTTATTAATGGCAAAACCAGCCAGGGCGTTAAAGATTATCTCGGAGCTGATCTTATTTCCAAAGGAACCAAGTTTACTCAGAAAATTCTTCAGGATCTTGATTATTTGTCAGTTAATCCCAATAAGTGGACAACCGACAAAGATAAAAATGAGCTTATTTCCAAGGTAATTCACAATTACCGGATGAAATATAAACAGCTTGAAGCCAAAGAGAAGAGACAAAAATACAATCTTACCATTGGTGACGAGTTACCTGCAGGAATTGTGCAGCTGGCAAAAGTTTACATTGCTAAGAAGCGTAAAATTACAGTGGGTGATAAGATGGCCGGACGACATGGTAACAAAGGTATTGTTTCCCGTATTGTTCGTCAGGAGGATATGCCATTCCTTGAGGATGGAACGCCTGTGGATATTGTATTGAACCCGTTGGGTGTACCTTCAAGGATGAACCTTGGTCAGATATACGAGACCGTTCTTGCCTGGGCAGGGGATGTTCTTGGAGTTAAGTTTGCTACTCCGATCTTTGACGGTGCCTCAAATGAGGATCTGACAGACTGGACGCGCAAAGCCAGTGTGCCTGATTTTGGTAAGAGTTATCTGTATGATGGTGGTACCGGAGAACGATTCCACCAGCCCGCTACAGTAGGTATCATTTATATGCTGAAACTTGGCCATATGGTTGAGGACAAGATGCACGCACGTTCTATCGGGCCTTATTCTCTCATCACCCAGCAGCCACTAGGTGGTAAAGCTCAGTTTGGTGGTCAGCGTTTTGGTGAGATGGAGGTTTGGGCTCTCGAGGCATTTGGTGCTTCTCACATATTGCAGGAGATTCTCACAGTGAAATCGGATGATGTACTTGGTCGTGCCAAGGCTTACGAGACCATTGTGAAAGGTGACCCGCTTCCAATGCCGGGCATCCCCGAATCACTCAATGTATTGCTGCATGAAATGCGCGGTCTTGGTTTGAGTGTGAATCTTGAATAGTACTCTGGCTATGTGCTTTCCTTTATTGGGAGAGCACAATATGCCTCTTTTAGTTAAAAACTTCTAATACTCGGCTATATATGGCATTCAGAAGAGATCAGAAAGTCAAGAGTAATTTTTCCCGTATTACCATCGGGTTGTCTTCACCGGAGGAAATCCTGGAACGTTCCAGCGGTGAGGTGCTTAAACCTGAAACTATAAATTATCGTACTTACAAACCTGAACGGGATGGTTTGTTCTGCGAGCGCATTTTTGGTCCTGTAAAGGATTATGAATGTCATTGCGGAAAATATAAACGGATTCGTTACCGGGGTATCGTTTGCGACCGATGTGGTGTTGAAGTGACAGAGAAGAAAGTCCGTCGCGAACGTATGGGCCACATTTCGCTGGTGGTTCCGGTTGCGCACATCTGGTATTTCCGTTCGTTACCCAACAAAATCGGGTATCTTCTTGGTCTTCCAACCAAGAAGTTGGATTCAATTATTTATTACGAGCGCTATGTGGTGGTTCAAGCCGGAGTTACCGGAGCTGACGGTGTGAAATATATGGATTTCCTCACTGAAGAGGAATATCTGGATATTCTTGACAGTCTGCCAAAAGACAATCAGCACCTTGATGACGATGACCCTAATAAGTTTATCGCCAAGATGGGAGCGGATGCTTTGCATATGATTTTGTCGCGGCTGAATCTGGACGAACTGTCTTATGATTTGCGTCACAAAGCCAACACAGAAACTTCTCAGCAGCGTAAAAACGAGGCTTTGAAACGTTTGCAGGTGGTGGAATCGTTCCGTGAATCCAAAGGGGTTAACCGTCCTGAATGGATGGTTGTTAAGGTGGTTCCTGTAATTCCTCCGGAATTGCGACCTCTTGTTCCCTTGGATGGTGGTCGTTTTGCCACTTCCGATCTTAACGATCTTTACCGCAGGGTAATTATCCGGAACAACCGACTCAAGCGTCTGATTGAGATCAAAGCTCCTGAGGTTATTTTGCGTAATGAGAAGAGGATGCTGCAGGAGTCTGTGGATTCTTTGTTTGATAACTCACGTAAATCAAACGCAGTTAAAACGGATGCCAACCGTCCACTGAAATCTTTGAGCGACAGTTTGAAAGGTAAGCAGGGACGTTTCCGTCAGAACCTGCTTGGTAAACGTGTTGATTATTCAGCTCGTTCGGTAATTGTTGTTGGACCGGAACTGAAGATGCACGAATGTGGTCTTCCGAAAGATATGGCTGCTGAACTTTACAAACCTTTCGTCATTCGTAAATTGATTGAGAGAGGTATTGTAAAAACTGTTAAATCTGCCAAGAAAATTGTGGATCGCAAGGATCCGGTTGTTTGGGATATTCTGGAGAATGTTTTGAAAGGGCATCCGGTGATGCTGAACCGTGCTCCAACGCTTCACCGACTTGGTATTCAGGCTTTCCAGCCAAAGCTTATCGAAGGTAAGGCTATTCAGTTGCACCCGTTGGCTTGTTCGGCTTTTAACGCCGACTTCGACGGTGACCAGATGGCGGTGCACCTTCCATTGGGCAATGCTGCAATTCTGGAGGCTCAGATGCTGATGCTTGCAAGTCAGAACATTCTGAACCCTGCTAACGGAGCTCCTATTACCGTTCCTTCGCAGGATATGGTTTTGGGATTGTACTATATGACAAAAGCAAGACCCGGAGCTAAAAATGAAGGGCTTGTTTTCTATTCTCCCGAAGAGGCTAAAATTGCTTACAACGAGAAACAGGTTGAACTGCACACTAAGGTGACCGTTAAGACCAATGATCTTAATGAGCAGGGCGAACTTGTTGAAACAATGATTGAGACCACTGTAGGACGAATTCTCTTTAACGAGTTTGTTCCTGAAGAGGTGGGATACATCAATACCTTATTGACCAAGAAATCTCTGCGTGATATCATTGGTAAAGTTCATAAAGTTTGTGGTACTCCAAAAACTGCTAACTTCCTGGATGATATCAAGTCACTGGGTTACCGGCTTGCCTTCGAAGGTGGTCTGTCGTTTAACCTTCAGGATGTGATTATTCCTGCGGAGAAAGTTACTTTGGTTGATGAAGGTTATGCTGAAGTTGAAGAGGTAATGAATAACTATAATATGGGATTCATTACCAACAATGAACGATATAATCAGATCATCGATATCTGGACACACGTTAATGCCCGTTTGACACAAACGTTAATGAACCAGTTGAGCTCTGATAAAGATGGATTTAACTCCGTTTATATGATGCTTGACTCGGGAGCGAGGGGGTCGAAAGAGCAGATTCGTCAGTTGTCCGGTATGCGTGGTTTGATGGCCAAGCCGCAGAAGTCCGGCGCTGAAGGTGGTCAAATTATCGAGAACCCGATTTTGTCTAACTTTAAGGAAGGACTTTCGGTACTTGAGTACTTTATCTCTACACACGGTGCCCGTAAGGGTCTTGCGGATACCGCACTTAAGACTGCGGATGCAGGTTATCTGACCCGTCGTCTGGTTGATGTTTCTCAGGATGTGATTATCAATGAGGAAGATTGTGGAACGCTTCGGGGTCTTACGGCAATGGCTATTAAGAGCAATGAAGAAGTTGTTGCTTCTCTTTATGAACGTATTCTTGGACGTGTATCGGTGCACGATGTTTATCATCCCAATACCGGCGAGATTATTGTGAAGAGTGGTGACGAGATTACCGAGACTGAAGCACGCACTATTGAGGATTCACCCATTGAAAGGGTTGAGATTCGTTCAGTATTGACTTGTGAGTCGAAGAAAGGTGTCTGTACCAAGTGTTATGGTCGTAACCTTTCTACCGGTAAGCTGGTTCACAAAGGAGAGGCTGTCGGTGTTATCGCTGCCCAGTCCATTGGTGAGCCTGGTACTCAGTTGACACTGCGTACGTTCCACGTGGGTGGTACTGCTTCAAACGTAACTTCAGAGAACAGTATGCTTGCCAAATATGAGGGTAAAGCTGAATTCGATGAGTTGCGCACTGTTCCTTTCACTACTGAAGAAGGAACTGATGTTGATGTGGTAATTGGCCGTTTGGCTGAGTTGCGTATTGTAGATAAGAACACCAATATCTCTCTTACTACACAACCAATTCCTTACGGTGCCAAACTTTATATTAAGAATGGTACCGATTTGAAGAAAGGGGATTTGATTTGTGAATGGGATCCGTTTAATGCCTTGATTATTACGGAGAAAACCGGTAAGGTTTCTTTCGAGAATATGATTGACGGTATTACCTTCAAAGAAGAGTCTGATGAACAAACCGGATATCGTGAAAAGGTAATCATCGAAACCCGTGATAAGACTAAGAACCCCGGATTGCGGGTACTTGATTCCAAAGGTGAGGTGCTTAAAACATACAACCTTCCTGTAGGTGCTCACATCTCCGTGGATGAAGGTGATGACATTAAGCAGGGTGAGACATTGGCTAAGATTCCTCGTGCCATGGGACGTTCCGGTGACATCACCGGTGGTCTGCCGCGTGTTACCGAGTTGTTCGAAGCGCGTAACCCATCCAATCCTGCGGTTGTTTCCGAGATTGACGGTGAGGTTGCATTTGGAAAAATTAAGCGGGGTAACCGTGAAATTATCGTTACTTCTAAGAATGGTGAGGTTAAGAAATATCTGGTATCTCTTTCCAAACAGATTCTTGTGCAGGAAAACGATTATGTTCGTGCCGGTACACCTCTTTCTGATGGTGCTACAACGCCTTCTGATATCCTTGCCATTAAAGGACCTACTGCTGTACAGGAGTACATTGTGAACGAAGTTCAGGATGTATATCGTTTGCAGGGTGTGAAAATTAATGACAAGCACTTTGAAATTATCGTGCGTCAAATGATGCGTAAGGTGGAGATTGCCGATGCCGGTGATACCAGATTCCTGGAGCGTCAGATTGTTGATAAGATCGAATTCATGGGAGAGAATGATGAGATCTGGGGTAAGAAAGTAGTTGTGGATGCCGGTGATTCTAATACCTTGCGTGCTGGACAGATTGTGAATGCCCGTCGTTTGAGAGACGAAAATTCGCAACTGAAACGGAAGGACTTGAAACTTGTACAGACCAGGGATGCTGTTCCTGCTACGTCGGGGCAGGTACTTCAGGGTATTACCCGTGCTGCGTTGCAGACTAAGAGCTTTATGTCGGCTGCTTCTTTCCAGGAAACAACCAAAGTATTGAATGAAGCTGCAATTCAGGGTAAGATAGATAAGCTAGACGGTCTTAAAGAGAACGTTATTTGCGGACACCTGATTCCTGCCGGTACCGGATTGCGTGAGTATGACAAGATTATCGTTGGTTCTCAGGAAGAATATGATAAACTGGTCAATAAGCGCGAATCAGAGACTGTCAGGGACTAATAGTGCAAATTATTTCCTGATTAAGAGGAAATATCTATAAACAAAAGCGCAACTCTTTTATAGGGGTTGCGCTTTTTTGTTTGTGTTTCGCTTGTGATTTTGGTATAAAATCATCTTGTTTTTATACCTTTATGCTTCATTAAAAAATGAGAAAATGGAAGAACAGAACAATAAAAAAGGACAAGTTAAAATTGAGTTAAACCAGGAAGTTGCGCAGGGCATTTATTCCAATCTTGCCATTATCAGTCACTCTCCGTCGGAGTTTGTGGTTGATTTTGCCAGGGTAATGCCGGGGGTGCCCAAAGCTTCCGTGAAATCCCGGGTAATACTGACCCCAGAACATGCCAAAAGGTTGCTTCAGGCATTAAAGGAGAATATTTCCAGGTTTGAGGAAATTCATGGGCCCATTAAGAATATTGCCGGCCCTAACGATCATGGCAGTGGTTTTCCTCCAATGAACTTTGGCCCTGCAGGACAGGCTTAATAGTCTTTTAGCGAATGGTTTTAAAAACCGGTGATGTGGTAGCTGTTTCCTTTTCTTCGTTTTTGTCAGGAGTCTCTTTCAGGAAGTAAAAAGCACCATTTTCCGTGAGTTTAATATCGATAATTCCCATCACAATAAGATTGACCAGTATTTTTTCTGCTTTTTTTCGTGATATGCCTGCAATACGGGCAAATTTTGTGTGGGTAATAAATGGATCTTCGTTGCTGAGGCGGGTTAGCAGTAATTGTTCCGGCTCCTTCAACTGAAAGAAGGTTCCTTTGTTTTTTCTTTGGCGCAGCCAGACTTTCAATAATATCTGATTAGCGAGCAGGTTTTGATCCTCTACGCGCACATAAACCTTGTATTTGCCATCTTTAGTGGGGGCTTTGTGGGGTTTTCTTTCACTTTTAGGAACAATTATCTCAACCACCGTTTTGCCATCAATTACGTGTTCATGTGATTCGAAATGAACAGGTGGTCGGCAATATCGTGTGGCTGCTGCATCGACCATATAAAACTCCTCATCTGAAGAAACACCGGCAATTCTGCCATTGTCTTTCACTCCCACAAGCAATCGTCCTCCTTTTGTATTGGCAAATGCTGCCAGTGACCGGGCTATTTTTCGGCTGTCATTGATGGCATATTTGAAATCCTGTTGAACGTGCTCTCCTTCGGCTATCAGTTTATGTAAGTAATTCTTCACTTCAGCTTTTGTTTTGTTGCACAAATTTCGGGAAAAATACGGGGAATCTGAAAAAAATGTGGCTATTTGGTATTGGTGTTTAGAATTAATAAAAATTAACAAATCAGAGGGGGTGCATGACAAAAGTCATGGACATCGCTATTTTATTGACTGAAATTTATTAAAGAAAAAAATCCTTATTCTGATATTTATTTAATAATCAGCGCTATGCCTCATTCAGTTGATTACATTAAAAAACTTGCCGACCGCCATGGCAGGGGACTTGAAAGTTTACTTCCTATTTTGGAAAATGTTTATGAGGACAATCATATTATTCCTGAAGATGCCATGGTTGAGATTGCCCGGGAACTGGATGTTTCCGCGGCTAAGGTTTACGGTACTGCAACATTTTACTCATTTCTGGAAACAGAAAAATGTGGGAAATATGTGATACGGGTCTGTAAAACCATTACGTGTATGATGCATGGGAAGAATCAGGTAATAAAAGAACTTGAAGAGTTGTTGAAAATAAAACTGGGAGAAACCACTCCTGATGGCCTTTTTACGTTGAAAGAAACAAATTGTCTGGGACAATGCCATAAAGGGCCGGCCATGCTTATTAATGATGTGCCTTATACAGAATTAACTCCGGGTAAGGTAAGAGATATTATCAACGAATACAGGTTGAATGCACAAAAATCAGCCTCCTGATCTGTTCCACTTGAAATTGCACTGATTGCTTTCAATCGTTTAAAACTTTGTAATTGTCTGATAAAAAACTAATTAAAAATTTGAGAACTAATGGAACTGCTTCGCTCTCACATAATATTTTTTAACCATATTCTTGTGCCTCCGCTGTAGCTTTAGCGACACGCGGTTTGTGATTTTTATGCTTAAAAAATATCATGTTCGTTTCAATGGGAATAATTTTATTTCAGAAAATCCTGCATTATGAAAAAAGGTCTTAAACGTCTCGACTTAATATTTAAGAATGAGCATGATTCGGCTGCTATTCTTGAGAAATCCCTTAACCGGTCCAATGCGGAATTGATTGAAGATTTGATAAGTTCCGGTTTAAAGGGGCGTGGCGGGGCAGGTTTCCCAACAGGATTGAAGTGGAAGCTGACTGCAGACGCTAACGGTCAGGAAAAATATGTTATCTGCAATGCCGATGAAGGGGAGCCGGGGACTTTTAAGGATCGGGAGATTCTTTCCAGTGTTCCGCATAAAGTGCTTACGGGGATGGCTGTGTGCGGACGAATTATCGGTTCTCAAAAAGGTTTTATTTACCTTAGGGGGGAATACAAGTTTTTAATTCCTAAGCTTCAAAAGGCTATTGATGAGTTTCATGAACTTGCCGACAGCCTCAGTTTTCCTTTCAGGGTTGAGATATTTCTGGGTTGTGGTGCTTATATCTGCGGGGAAGAATCGGCGCTTTTTGAAAGCATGGAAGGGCACCGGGGAGAACCACGAAATAAACCTCCTTTTCCTACAGATTCAGGTTATCGAAACGGGCCTACTGTAATTAATAATGTGGAAACCCTGGCTCATACTTATTCTATTTTTAAGTATGGTCCTGAGAAGTTCCGGGATTTGGGAGTTAAGGACAGTCGGGGGAGTAAGGTATTTTCGGTAAGTGGTGATACACCAATTCCCGGAATTTATGAACTGGAATTTGGCATGACCCTGCAGAAATTTGTGGACGATTTCGGCGACGGTGATGCCAAGGCAGTACAGGTGGGAGGGGCTGCCGGCTTTTGTGTGCCCCGGAAAAAATTCGATAAAACGGTTATTGGCTATAAAGGGAAACTTACAGGTATCAGTTTGCCTACCGGAGGTTCTATGATGATTTTTAACTCATCACGTTCCATGTACAATGTTTTGCACAATTATCTCGATTTTTTTGTGGAGGAGAGTTGCGGTCAGTGCACGCCCTGCAGAGTTGGCACACAACAATTGCTGCTGGGAATAGAGGCTGTTAAGAGAGGTGACAAGTCATCGCAGTATCTTGAAAAGCTTTTGGAACTGGCCGAAACAATGAGGGTTACAGCAAAATGTGGATTGGGACAATCGGTGGCCAATTCATTTAGTTCTATTGTTGAAAATTTTCGTGAAGAGATGATATACTAATCAGGCCTGTTTTGGTGCTTGCGTTAATAAAATTTTAATAGTTATGGTTGAGAAAGTGAATCTTAAAATAGACCATCTCAGTGTTTCTGTTGATGCAGGGGCCACCATCCTGGAAGCTGCCCGTAAAGTGAATGTTCGGATTCCGACGTTGTGTCATCATGAGGACTTATGTGTGGCAGGAAACTGCAGGGTTTGCGTGGTAGAGCAGGTCGGCGTGGATCGTTTGCAGCCTTCTTGTGCCATCCCGGTTAGCGAGGGGATGGAAATTCTTACCAACAGCATGAAGGTTCGCAATGCGCGTAAGCAAATCATTGAATTACTGATTTCCGAGCATCGCGCTGAGTGTACTACCTGCTATAAAAATGGGAAATGCGAGCTTCAGACTTTATCCAATGAATATATTGTGGGAGAGAGTGGATTCCTGCCGTTGGTGCCTTTGAAAGGTTATACGATAGACGAATTTTCGCCCTCAATTATAAAAGATGATTCCAAGTGTATCAGATGCCAGCGATGTGTGCGGACCTGCGACCAGATACAAAGCATCGGGGCACTGACTGTGGCTCATAAAGGTGGCGAAATGAAGATTTCCACCTTTTTTGACAAACCAATATACGAAGTGGTGTGTACCAATTGCGGCCAGTGCGTAAACAGATGCCCTACCGGAGCCCTTACCGAGAAAACATATATTAATGAGGTTTGGAATGCCATTGATAATTCGGATAAATATGTGGTAGTGCAGACGGCTCCGGCTGTGAGAATTGCACTGGGAGAAGCACTCGATATGGATCCCGGAGAAATTGTTACCGGAAAGATGGTGGCTGCATTACGACGGCTTGGCTTTAATGCCGTGCTGGATACTGATTGGTCGGCTGACTTGACCATTATTGAAGAAGGAAATGAATTGCTTCAACGATTAAAAAGGGTACTGAAAGATAAAGAGTCGGACGTGAAGATTCCAATGACCACTTCCTGCTCTCCTGGATGGATCAAGTTTATTGAACATACGTTCCCTGACTTTCTGGAGCATCTTTCCACGGCTAAATCTCCCCAGCAGATGTTTGGAGCTTTGGCCAAGACATTTTATGCCAATAAAATAGGGGTTGATCCTTCCGATATGGTCAGTGTTTCGGTGATGCCCTGCACTGCCAAAAAGTTTGAGGCCAACAGGCCGGAAATGCGGGCCAGCGGATATCAGGATGTGGACTTTGTGGTGACAACCCGCGAACTGGCCATGATGGTGAAGCAGGCAGGTATTGATTTTAAATCCCTCCCCGATGATGATTACGACAGCATAATGGGAGAGAGTACTGGAGCCGGTGTTATTTTCGGAGCAACGGGAGGAGTCATGGAGGCAGCTCTCCGAACTGTTTACGAAGTAGTGACCGGAAGGGAAGTGCCATTCGATGGGTTGAATATTCTTCCTGTCAGAGGAATGGAGGAAGTTCGGGAGGCTTCGCTGAAAATTGAGAATCCTTTGCCTGAATGGGATTTTCTGGATGGGGTGGAGGTGAAAACCTGCGTAGCTCATGGATTGTCGAATGCCAAGAAGGTGATGGAGAAAGTGAAAAACGGAGAGGCTGATTATCACTTTATAGAAATTATGGCTTGTCCGGGAGGTTGCCTGGGAGGTGGAGGTCAGCCGTTGCCAACTTCGCCTGAGATTCGAAAGAAAAGGGCAGAGGCTATTTACCGTGAAGATGCGGGGAAAAAAATTCGTAAATCGCATGAAAACCCGGAAATCATCCAGATTTATGAGGAGTTTCTGGTGGAACCGCTGGGGCATAAATCCCATGAGTTGCTTCATACCACCTATACTCCGAGAAACAGGTATTAAATTTTTACCCGCAGGGTACATACATATCATGACGGGGATTGACAAAAAGAACCGGGGTATTGCCCCGGTTTTTTAATAACCGGATTTCCGGAGGTCCCGTAAAAACATATTCCGGAGAATTGAGTCTTGTAGCGGGCATTACAAGCAGGGTGTCCACTGAACTTTTGGCCAGTTCCATCGCTTTTTGTCTGGCCTCTTTTCTTTTTTGTCCTGCAGAAATGGTGTCAAAAGTAACGTTGGACTGGTGAAAAAGATTCCGTATAAAGGCCATATTTCTTTGTAAATATTGTCTTGTTGTTTTATTCCTGAATTCGGGATAAAGAAGATGAAGATTTGCTTCAGAGGTTCTGCTCCAAAAACCTGCCCAGGCCGAGGCTTCTTTTTCGCCGTCTTTCAGGCAGACAGGGAAAAATATTTCATTCAATTGCCATGTTTCTTCGGGGATTTCAGGTAATACAAGGTAAGGTACCTGTAAACTCCTGAACTTTGAGAAAAAGCGAGTGGCTTTGTTTCTGCGGTTCAGATTTATCAGCTGCGGACTGATTACAACCAGTGCAATGTCTTCATTGTTGGGAAAGAGAAAGGAATATATGGTTTTGAATAAATCATCTTCTGAGTCCCGTATCTCCCATCCTTCCGTATTTAGTTCTGGACGGTGCTTTTTTCCTGAACTCTTGTAGGTAAAAGGAATTATTTTGTAATCAGGATATCCGGCAATTTGTTTGACGGCCGGCAGTAATTTGTTGATGTCATCATCGGGCGATATGGGGAGTAACAGGCTTGCCATGGTTGCTTGGTTTATTGCTAATTTTTAATCCCTACAAATAGAGGATTGGTGTTTGGGATGTGTTAAAAATATGTAATTTTAGTGAGATGGCAATTTTGGCCTGATTAATTCATGAATTATTCAGGTTCGGACTGTAACCAAGGCAAAATATACCGCCATGAGCAATGAAATAGATATGACCATATGCCTGGGGAGTTCTTGTTTTTCGAGAGGGAACCGCTATACCATGGATTTGATAAAAAGCTTTCTCAAGGAACATGATCTTCAGGATCGGGTATTTTTTCACGGTGACCTTTGTGACGGACTCTGTGAATACGGGCCGATATTAAAAATTAACGGGGAGATATTCCGGAATGTTACTTCGGACAATGTTTATGATATTTTGAGTGATTTTTTTTCCCGTGAGGATATTGAGTAATTTGTAATTTGAGGTTTATGGGACAGTTAATTCATGTGGATCCCGAAAAGTGTAATTTAAGCCTTACCTGCATCAGGGTTTGCCCCGCCAAGGCCATTCGCATTGTGGAGAAACATGCTGAAATAATGCCTGCACGTTGTATTGGTTGTGGCAATTGTGTGACCATGTGTGCTCAGGATGCCATAGAGATAAGGGAGGAGAAACAACGTGTCCGCAATATTCTTGATGGCGACACGCCCGTTGCGGCCATTTGTGATCCTACCATTTCTGCTGAGTTTGTGGATATTTCAGATTACCGAAAGTTTGTGGGGATGATTCGTGCCCTTGGATTCTCTTACGTAATGGAGGGCGCTTTTGGTGTGGACCTGGTTTCCTTTCGTTATCGGGAACTTCTTTACAATTTTCAGGGGAAATATTACATCAGTACCAATTGTCCGCCCGTGTCTTATCACGTGGAGAAGTACCATCCTGAGCTGGTGGAGAATCTGGCCCCCATTGTACCTCCTTATGTAGCGATGGCGAAAGTCACCCACAGAATGTACGGAGCCGATACAAAAGTTGTTTACATAACAGCCTGTGCGGCAGCCAAAGATGATGTACGTTTCTTTAAAGGAGATGGTAAAACCGATGCAGTGCTTACTTTTCTGGAGTTGCGTGAGATGTTTGTTGAGAACCATATTACTGAAAATTCGGTTAAATTTAGTGATTTTGACCCTCCAATTGGTCGAAAAGGCGGGCTTTTCCCTATTAACAGGGGGTTGTTGCAGGCAGTGGATATCAATCAGGATTTGTTGAGTGCAAGCATTATAATGACGGAAGGTCGTAACAACTTTCTCCAATCTCTTCAGGAGTTTAAAACAGAAATAGGACTTCAGCAACATCTTGATCTTTTTTATTGCGAGGGGTGTATCATGGGGCCGGGAACATCTCCCGGAGGGAAAAAGTTTTACCGACGGTCCCAGGTCATTAAATATGTCAATAAACGTCTGAAGGACTTTGATTATGAAACCTGGCAAAAGCAGATTGAGTCATTCCGGGACCTGGATCTGAGTCGCTCGTTTAAAGAGCATGACCAGCGGCTTCCTTATCCGGCAGAAAGTGAAATTCAGCGCGTTTTGCATGAAATGGGTAAGGAAAAAGTGGAGGATCAATTGGGATGCGGAGCTTGTGGATATCCTTCTTGTCGGGAATTTGCGGTCGCTTATTGCCAGGGACTGACCAATTATGAGATGTGTTATACTTATACCATTCATAAAATGCATACATACATTGGAAAGCTGAACGCAACCAATGAAAAACTTAAAAAGACGAAAGAAGCTCTTAAGCAGAGTGAAGAAAAAGCCCGGGAGGAAGAAAAACTGGCACGACTGGCTGCAGAAACAACTACAGCAATGCTTAATAAAATCAGAGCCGGAGTGGTTATTGTGGATGAAGACATGAAGATTATTGAATCCAACAACAGTTTTGTGGAGATGCTTGGGGATGATGCCAGGCAAATTAATGAAACGATTCCGGGACTTAAAGGGGCTGAACTGGCGGCACTGGTGCCGTTCCCCAAATTGTTTGTCTCTGTTTTGCAATCGGGGCAGGATCTTCTCAACAGGGATACTACCATTGGCGATTCGGTGGTGAATGTCTCTGTTTTTACCATTGAGAAACACCGGATTGTGGGAGGTATTATACGTGACCTTACGGCCCCTGAAGTTAGAAAGGAGGAGGTGGTAACACGTGCGCGGGAGGTCATCCGTGAAAATCTGGAAACAGTTCAGCAGATTGCCTTTCTGCTGGGAGAGAGTGCTTCCAAAACCGAAAAAATACTGACTTCCATTATCGAAGCTCAGAAATTGGGGAGTCCTGACGATTCAGGCATCAGCAATAAATAGTGCTTGCAAGAAAACGCCAATTGCTGCGTTGGGCTTGCCTTCAAAACAGTCATTTA
>NZ_AJKI01000020.1 GCF_000259075.1 Marinilabilia salmonicolor JCM 21150 | reverse complement strand
TTTTTTTTTTTGAAGGGCATCGCAGTTTGTTTAATAATGCAGGTTGATTTTTCGGCTGCGAAATTTAGTAAAAATCTTACGATTTCTTTACGGAGGTTATATTTTCGTTGCTCTCAACATTTCTCTTTTTCCGGGCGGTCCCGGAATTTTTTCAATTTTCATGCCTGTTGCTTTTATTGCGCGTTTGACTGTTCCTTTGCAGCTATAAGTGACTAAAATACCACCTGCATTGATGCTTTCTGATATTTTTCTGAATATTTCGGGTGTCCACAGTTCAGGTTGTTTGTCTGGCCCGAAAGCGTCAAAATAGACTATGTCGTAAGGTTTCTGTGGTGTGAACAAGACAAGGTCAGATGCTTCTTTATGAATCGTAAATGTTGGAGTTATTTGAACGTCCTTATTCCAGGGTGCCTCATGTAACTGTTTGAAATATTCATTGGCTAAAGGAATGTTTAATACTTTGGGGTAGTTTATTGACTTGACAATGGTTGCCTCCAGAGGGTAGCGCTCGATGGTTTGGTAAAAAACCTTTTTGTTTCCTTTATGCAGCATTGTGAGCAACGCATTGAGGCCGGTCCCAAAACCAACTTCCAGGATGTTGATCGTGTTTCCCTCATGAGCCAGTAATCCCGCTCTGATAAAAACATGCATGGATTCCTGAATGGCTCCGTGAATGGAATGATAGTGTTCATCAAGATCCGGTCTGTATAGTGTGGAAGAACCATCTTTGCTGGTTTTTAACTCGACTTTTGGGGAGTTTTGTGATTGCATATTCTTTTTTATCTGCTTTTTTCAATTCCAAAGATAGAAAGCTTTTCTATTTTTGGTTTAACCGATTCGAAAATGAGAACGCTTCTCTTCCGGATATTTGTTAAACTTGCACCGTGATTCGGAAAATCATCCATATCGATATGGACGCTTTTTTTGCTTCCATTGAACAGAGAGACAATCCTGAACTTCGTGGTAAACCGGTTGCCGTTGGAGGCAGCAGTAATCGGGGAGTTGTGGCTGCCGCAAGCTATGAGGCACGGGTTTTTGGGGTGCATTCTGCCATGCCTTCTAAAATTGCTGCACGCAAATGCCCGGGTTTGATTTTTGTAAAGGCCAGATTTGAGGTCTATAAAGCCGATTCAGCAAAAATCATGGATATTTTCAGAGATTATACCGAATTGGTGGAACCGCTTTCTATTGATGAGGCTTTTTTGGATGTTACCACTAATAAAAAAGGAATTCCTTCGGCAACACTTATAGCCCGGGAGATTAAAGAGAGAATTTTTCAGACAACTGGACTTACCGCCTCAGCCGGAATCAGTATTAATAAATTTCTGGCTAAAATTGCTTCTGATGAGGATAAGCCGAATGGATTATTTGTGATAAAACCAGAGGAGGTGACTGGGTTTATCAGTCGATTGGCTGTGGATGATTTTTTTGGAGTGGGTCCGCGTACAGCTCGGAAAATGCACGATCTCGGATTGTTTAAAGGGGAAGATCTCCGTAATGCCGATTTGCAAATGCTTATTAGGAATTTTGGAAAGGCAGGCATTTTTTTTCATCAGATTGCCAACGGTATTGATGACAGACCCATTAGACCTCACCGGGAAAGAAAATCTGTTGGTATTGAGAATACTTTTCATGAAGATATTTCCACCAGGGATGAAATGCTTACTCAATTGGAAAAGTTGGAAAAAGGATTGTGGGAGCGTATAAAAAAACACGGGACTTTTGGCAAAACAGTTACGCTGAAGGTAAAATACAGTGACTTTGATCAGATTACGCGATCTCATTCCTCCTCCGATCCTGTGATTAATACCGGACAACTGGCTTCGGTTGTGAAGGATTTATTAAATTTGGCAAATCCTGAAAAACCGGTCAGATTGCTCGGAATTTCGGTGTCTAATTTTCCTCCTGGTGAGGAAAGTGGACCGTTGCAGCTGACTATTGATTTTGAGTAATAAAAAACTAACATGAAGAACTTTACTAATATTTGCTTTGTTATTGCCATGCGGGCAGAGGCTCAACCAATCATTGATGCTCTGCAACTTGAGGAGGATCCTTCTTTTTGTCCGGGGCTTCCTATGCGCGGGTGGACAGGAGAATACAGAAATCTTCAGTTGTCGCTGGTTATTAACGGGAAAGATCCTGAAACCGGTCTCGACCTTATCGGAACACAGGCTGCTACCCTTGCCACGCAGTTTGCCATAGCTAAATATGGGCCCCAATTGATTGTAAATGCCGGTACTGCCGGTGCCTTTGGCGAGAATGGAGCCAAGATCGGAGATGTGTTTTTGAGCCGTGACCATGTGGTTTTTCACGACCGAAGGGTGCCAATCGCCGGATGGGACAAGCAAAGTATTGGTTATTTCCCGGTGCTGGATGTTTCATCACTGGTGTCGCTTGGGTTCAAAATGGGAGTTGTGACTACAGGGAACTCCCTGGATATGCCGGATCATGATGAGGAGAATATCCGGAAAATAGGAGGTGAAATAAAGGAAATGGAGGCTGCTGCTGTTGCATGGGTGGCACGGTTGCATCAGGTGCCCCTGTTTTGTGTAAAGGCTGTTACAGATCTTATGGATTCCGGAATCCCGACTCATAAGGAATTTGATCAAAATCTCAAACTTGCCACCGGAAACCTTCAGAAAGGGGTAAAGAAAATTATTGATTTCCTGGCATCCTGAGACCGGCAATTCTTTTCAGGTAAAGCAGGATAAGAGGAAGGCCTCTGTGTTTTCCGTAGCGGTGGTTCATGTAAGATTTTTGTGGAAAAAACTCTCCCCACAGCATCCTTATTTTGTTGGTAAGGCCGGGAAGCCCCATTATTTCATGAGCCACCATTATTTTGTGTTTTTTGCCTGCATCCTGTTCTTCATGAAACATAATCTCATCAGGAAAAGGCAACTCCGGTTTGGAAACAGGTGTTTCATTTAACAACAGTGATGCCCACTGAATCGGTGCCAGTATCTCCTTTCTTGCTCCAGGATTCAGGTCAATAACCGACGGTATGAAATCCTCATTATTTTTGTTTTTATGAAGAATCAGGGCAATGTCAAGCAGCCATCCCAATCGCATTCCACCCATCTTGAAACCCTTGAAAGCATGTGTGGTAAGGTGATAGGTTTGCATTCGATCATCAAAGATTTCTATGTCAGGGTAGGCCTGAATCGGTTTGGTGTGTTCAAATAAATCGGTGTTTTTGAGATTCATGTTGCTTCCCATGGCAAAAAGCCTCTGGTGAGGTTCTATCATGATATTTTGCCACCTGAGCGCCGAAATATGAGCATGCACTTTATCATGCATCCTGGAAATGGGAACATGTAGCGGAATGGCTCCCTTACTTAATAGTAGATCCCTCAGGGTATAGACCTGATGTGGTTGAACCAAAATATCCAAATCGCCCATTGGACGTAACGCCTCTTCAGGATATAGGCTGAAAGCCAATGCAGTTCCTTTTAACGGTATAACCGGGATGCCTTTTGTAGCGGCCAATGCTTTAATTTCCCTGAATACCTTCCATTTTTGCTGATTCATCACCAGTGTCTGAAGATATTGCATCCGCATAGACTGCTTTATGCTTTGGGGCCAATGAACTCCTTTTGTTTCATTATTGTTTATTTGGTGAAAAATCCATGGGACTAATCCGTTTTTGGCGGCAAAAATGAATGCTTTATCGGCTTCCTTCCTGGTTAGAATGATCTCTTTTTTTTCCTGAGTATGGAAGGAGGCTGTTTCAAATATCAGATTTGCTGCGGGTGTCCGAAATGGTTGCATATTACACGAAATAATGCTATTATGATCTGTCAGGAGAGGGGATGTTTAATTCATTACCCTTTTGTTCTGAGGCTAAAGTACAGATTTTCCTGTGATATGCGAATGGTTCAGACAGAAATGTCTAACTTATGACACTTAAAATGAATTAAACGATAACAATATGCTCAAATATGTAAAAATACTCCAGAAAGGAATAATTTTTCTTCTTCTGATCGTAATGTCCCTGATACTTCTGGTAAGTACAGTGAATATTATTCTGAATGTCGTATTGGGGGCAATCACAGGGCCCGAGACTTTTTTTAATGCTCAACGGTTACAGTCACTCTTCGGACTCTTCCTGATTATTCTTATTGGAATTGAGCTGCTCGACACTGTAAAGGCCTTTCTTGAGGAGGAAAAGATTCATGTGGAAATTGTTCTTTTGGTTGCAATGATTGCGCTGGCAAGAAAGGTTATCATCTGGGATTTTTCCGAATATGAGGTTCAGGAGTTGTATGGCGTCGCTGTGATGCTTCTTTCTCTGGCCGTTTCTTACACCCTTATCAAAGGAACCTGGGTGAAATCTGCTTTGGATCGCTGGTTTTCTTCGAGAAAGAAGAAAGAAGGGGTTGTTGAAGAAAGTCCCCTGGAACATCGTGATTTTGACCCGCCTAAAAAGCTATAATCATTCTAAATAGTGTTGTGAAGTGTTAATGTTTTTGGCTGTTTTGTTGTTTAACTTTTTAAGGCCTTGACTTTTTTTCTGGTTTTTTGTAATTTAGAATTTCTGGTTTTCAAAAAATGAAAATATCAGAATATCAAATGAATAGCAAATATGTTATTTAGAAAAAATACAAATAACGATAAAATTCTGTTTGCGTTTTATTTGCAATCGTTTATTTATTGAGTATATTTGTTAGACAGAAAAATAATTAAAAACCATACACCATGACATCAATTCAGTTTAATAACAGACTCTTGGGGCTACAGGATAAACTCCTGTATTTTGCCCTTAGTTTAACCTCAAATGACGATGATGCGCATGATTTGTTACAGGAGACAATCCTGAAAGCGCTCACCTATCGTAATCAGTTTGTGGCGAATACCAATTTTAAAGCCTGGGTGTTTACCATAATGAAAAACACCTTTATCAACAATTACCGGCGAAATCAGAAAACCAGAAATACTTTTGATGGTTCCGATGATGCCTTTAAACATGCCTTTAAAAAGAATTATGCATCAGAAACACCTGAAATGGTTCATTCTGTAACTGAAATGAATCAGTACATTGAACAACTGGATGATGATTTCAGAATTCCTTTCAGAATGCATACTGATGGATATAAGTACAAAGAGATTGCTGAGCAACTTGAACTTCCCATTGGAACGGTTAAAAGTCGTATTTTCTTTACACGTAAAAAGTTGCAGGAAATGTTGAGAGACCGTGAGGGAAGCTACGCTGTATAATGTTTTTTGGGAACCCAAATAGGTAAATGAGTACCGGAATAACAGAAGGGTTTTGGGTTTAGTGGATGAGTGGACAACCGGCCAACTGTCAAGGCAGTGGTCGGTTGTTTTTTATGAATATATGTTAGTAAATGCCGGTATAATATCCGGGACTGCCATCCCAACCGGCCATTCTTGCCAGGATCCACCAAAATGCCATGGCTTTTCGGTTGGCTGTGATGTGCTGGGTGTTGTGAGCTCCATACATTACATCTCCATCCGGAACTTCTTTATTTTCCCAGTAGCCTTCTCCCACCGAATGGCTATTCTGCCAATCTTTGTAGAAGTTTCCTTCGTAACTAGTGGAATAGCCGTCATCGCTTGCATCTTCCCAATAATTACCTTCCATGTCGTGGCTGTCTATACTGTAATAGTCAAGACAAAATTGTTCATTTTCCCGGCAGTAGTTATTGATCAATTCTGCCTGATTGGCCGGTTTTCCTTCTCCGATGTTGTTGTTTTCGTTTGCATGACCAGTCATGAAAATAAAGTAAACAGGGTTTATGCGTTGGCCTGATCCTGTGCCGATTTTTGAACCACCTTCCCCGTATTCAGAAATGAGCGTTGTCATTCCGGGGAGGTAATTTCCTGCAACATCGTGTCCTGCAATGTCGCACCACGACCACATAATCACATTTACATGAGCATTTTCCGGGTCATCAAGAAAGTTTCTGGTTGCCTTAATAAAGCCAGTCTCATCTGCGCTGAGGTCAGTGGCAGTTTCTCCGTCTGCAGCATAACTTTGAAGCGCATAATCGTAAAAAGTCAGTTTTCCATTTTCTTGTTTGTTCAAGGAAATCCCGAATAACTCGTCATCTCCATCTTTGTAATCCGGTAACCCGAAAACACCCCGTGAAACATGGGTGCCATGTGAAGTATGCTGATAAGCTACGTGAAAATTTTCTTTGGCATAGTCGATGTATTGTGTGGGAATGCCCCGCAATACTTCTTCAATTGCTTTTGTGTGATCTGCGATATAGGTTGGTGCTGATGAACTTTTTTCATCGTTTTCGGAAGCACTGTCATCCACATTTTCTTCGGAATTTTCGTCTTCTTTTTCCCCGGAGGCCATTTCATTATTTATTTCTTCTTTCGGATTTTCCTCAATTGCAGGTTGTTCTGTTTGGTCGGAAGTGCAGGCGGCAATAGATAAAATTGTCAATATTACCAGAAATGTTAGGTGTTTCATTCGTTTAAAATTTTGTAATTACCTGATAAGAAATTAATTAAAAATTTGAGAACGAATGGAACCGCTTCGCTCTCGCATAATATTTTTTAAAAATATTCTTTTGTGATATTTATGCTTAAAAAATATCATGTTCGTTTCATTCGTTTGAATTTTAATTTATTAACCGGATACCAATGAGAATAAGATATTTTTCTCAAAAAACAGAAGTTATGATCTACTATATGTATTTGATAACTTTTGTGTCGATATCTATTTAGAGTCTGTCCATAAACTAAGCGTTTTTCACGTGTTTGAGATAGAAAGTTCAAATTCAATGACTGTGAAAAATCTAAACCGCAGAATACTAAAGTATTTGAGGATTTAGATTTTGAGCAACAACGCAGAAGTTGGACTTTATAGAGAAACACTAAGTAAAGTTTGTAAAAAGTCATGTGTCTTGTCAGGAAGTGCCAGTTGCAAGGCTTGCGAAGCTGCCAAAAGCGGAGTTAACTTGGGTAAATGAGTATTTTGGCGGCAAGCATAACGAAGCAAATGGTACTTTATGGACAGACTCTATTTAAACTGTGAATGTTGCTGTTATATTTATGTGTCCCAAATTACGATGAAACTAAAAGATAATCAATAGCAATTATTATTGCATTCACTTGTCTGTTGGATTGAAATAACTCCTGTAACCAGGCGTTACCGCTTGCTTGCAGGTATTAGTGGGGGATAAAGAGAAGAAATGAATTAGGTCAAATTTTGTCTTGAAACATTTTTATTTTTCGTCCCTCTTGTCTTTTGCGGATAATCTTTATATTTACACTATTCGCCTTTTTGAATTACCGAAAAGGTTTGGTTTATAATTATATAAGGATTCATTTTATATTCAGATAACTCTAAAAGAGAACAATACACATGTCAAATAAAAACAAAACAGGAAGATATCAAAGAATATACAATCAGGTTGAAAAGTTGATACAGGCCACTGAAAGTCCATGGTCTCGTATGAGTACCATTGCTGCATTACTTCACCATAAGATGCCTGATTATTTCTGGACCGGATTCTATTTTGTAGATGATAAAGAGGATTTGATTGTGGGGCCGTATCAGGGACCTGTGGCATGTCTGAAATTGAACAAGGACACCGGTGTATGCTGGGCGGGAATCAATAACCAAAAGAGTGTGGTTGTTGGTAATGTGGAGGAGTTCCCCGGGCATATAGCTTGTTCTTCACTCAGTAAATCCGAAATAGTGGTCCCGGTTCGTGATAAAGCAGGAAAAGTGGTTGCTGTACTTGATGTGGATAGTCGGGAGTTGAATACTTTTGATGAGACGGACCGTGTGGGGTTGGAGACGATTGTGAATTTAATTTATCGATGAAGGCAGTAAAAACCGACTGACTTGCCAAAACGGAAATTTATGAGCCGAACAGTTTTGATTACAGGAGGTGCCCGGCGCGTAGGGGCGGGAATTGCCCGGCGTTTGGCCCGAGAAGAATGGGAAGTGGTGATCCATTACAACCACAGTCGGGATGATGCAGAAAGCCTTTCCAAAGAGCTTCAGGAATCTTTTCCTGACAGGGAATTTCCTGTTTTGCAATGCGATTTGTCAAATCCCGAAGCTGTTTTGAGTTTATTCAGTCGTTTGCCTGATAATTTTCAGCACCTTGATGCTTTGATTAACAATGCCAGCACCTTTAATTCCGGTAAAATAGTGGAGACTTCCCCTTCTTTTTTAAAGAAGGAGATGGCCGTCAACTTTGATGCCCCGTTTTTTCTACTACAGGCTTTTGCAAATACTTTTGGGAAGGGGGCTGTTGTTAATATGTTGGATACTAAAGTGGTTAAAAATGAGGGTGGGCATGCGGCCTATCTGCTGGCAAAGAAAACCCTTGCTGAGCTGACCCGTATGGGAGCTCTTGATTTTGCTCCGGATATTCGGATAAACGGGGTTGCACCAGGACCTGTGCTGCCACCACCCCGTAAAGGCAAAGATTACCTGAAGGATATAGTGGAAAACACACCCTTGAAAAAACAGGTTGCTGTGGATGATATAGCTTCCTCTGTCTCTTTTTTGTTAAACAATCCTTCTGTCACAGGCCAAATTATTTTCTGTGACAGCGGATCTCATCTTTTGTAAGGTTATGGCTGCTATTTCAATCAAAGATCTTTTGTTGCGTACCGAAGTCGGCTTCAATCCTCATGAACTTGGAAAGAAGCAGGATTTGTTGCTGAATATTCTTATTCAGTATGATTTGCAGGGAGAGCAAAAGAGTGACACCCCTGATGAGGCTTTGAATTATCGGGATATTTGCAAACAAATTATCACTCTTGTCGAGAATCGTCAGTTTAATTTACTTGAAAAGGTGGCTGACGAAGTGGCAGACCTGATTCTTAATATACCCAGAGTTGAGGAGGTGTCTGTGGAAGTGGACAAGCCTCATGCTTTGCGTTTTGCAAAAAGTGTTTCATTCAGTCTTACCAAAAACAAATCGGAATTGTGAGCAATGAAACTATTATAGCATTGGGGTCGAACATTGATGCCCAACATAATATTGGAAAAGCCATTGACCAACTTCAAACACATTTCCAATTAAGAAAAGTAGCCGGACCGATTGTTACTTCCCCCATCGGCATTACCGACCAGCCCGATTTCCTGAATGCTGTTGCCCTGATACAAACGGCTCTCTCCATAGAAGAATTGGTGTCTGTTCTAAAAAAAATTGAGAATGAAATGGGACGTGACCGTTCCCGTGCAAAATTTGGTCCCCGGGAAATTGACCTGGATGTTCTTATTTGGAATGGGGAGGTCGTGGATGATGACTATTATGAACGGGATTTTTTACGTCAGCTTGTTGCGGAGTTGAAGTAACTATACTTCTAATAATTTCGTGCCGATTAAACTTTCTTGTGCTTTTTTGTGAATCTTTTTTTATTCTTTGTCGTTTCAAATGGCTGATAAAGTAAGGTTTACAAAGCTATTTTTTGAACATGGCACGATTTTTTTCTAATTTTCGCATTCGAACCAAAGATCTTAAGATTTCTACCCGCCTTAATTTCATCCTTGGAGGAATTATTGCCTTTTTTATGACCATCCTGGCCGTTTACTCATATTTTTCGCTGGGTAACACCATTAAAGAAAGTGCTGCAGTTACAGCTTCCGACCGTTTGTTGTTCCTGGAGGAAATGGTTTTATCGCATCGGGAGAATGTGGAGAGTGAACTGGACCAATCCATAAAAGTGGTTAGGTATTTGTTTCAAACGAACATTGTTTCCATTGAAGAAGATCAGGTTGTTTCTTATGAAGCTATAAATCAAATGTCAGGGAACAGTGTCTCTGTCGAATTACCAATTTGGTATGTGGATAATGAGCAATTACAAAATAATTCAGATTTCGCAGATTATTTGAGTGACCTTAGCGGAGGAACGGTAACCATATTTCAAAAATTTGAGGATGGATTTCTGCGTGTTGCCACCAGTGTTTTTGATGAATCGGGCAACCGTGCTACCGGAACATTTATCTCAAATGAGTCGGAGGTTGCTCAGACCATTGAACGGGGAGAAACTTTTCGAGGATCTGCTTTTGTTGTTGACCAAAGCTATCTGTCTGTTTATGAGCCATTAATTGTTGGTGGAAAACTTCAGGGGATGCTTTTTGTTGGTGTCCCCGAATCAGACTTTAGCGGTATTGAAAATCTGGTCGCCAATCTGAAAACCGAGCAGGAGGAATTGGGGTATTTTAATGAAAAAAAGGAATTTTTGATTGCTCCCCAGGATTCTTCGGGATGGAACACTTTAATGGATCAACTGATACATTATCAGGCTCAAACAGGAACCACCAGGGAATTAACTTCTCCCGATGAATGGTCTGGTTATATCTATCTTCCTGAAATGAATGGTTATTTGACCTATCGACTTAATCGGGATTATATAGAGGGACGTGTGGGAGAACTTGTGTTTACAGTGGGTGGTTCTGTGTTTACCATTTTAGCCATTATTCTTGTCTTTCTTTTTTATCAGTCGCGTGATATCTCTTTTGGATTTCGCAGGGCTGTTTCTTTTGCCACCGAAATGGAGAAGGGAGACCTGACCATACAAAGTCATGAAGACCGGAAAGATGAAATCGGTATGTTGGGGGCCTCATTGAACAGCATGGTAAATCGTCTGAGAATAGTTGTGCAGGGCATTGAAGAGCGGGCAAGAAAGATAAATAATGCAGGAAACGAGATGAATAAGGCCTCTGTGGAGATGTCGGAAGGTGCCAATGTGCAGGCCTCCGCATCAGAAGAGGTTAGCTCCAGTATGGAGGAGATGGTTGGGAATATTCAGCAGAATTCTGACAACTCCTTGAAAGCGCGTGAAAATGCTCAAAAAATGACCAATGAAATATTGAATGGTGTAAAAATGTCGAAGGAGACACGTGAGTTGATGCAGAAAGTTTCCGAGCGAATTGTTGCCATTAGTGATATTGCCCGTCAGACCAATATTCTTGCCTTGAATGCGGCTGTGGAAGCAGCCAGGGCAGGTGAACATGGTAGGGGGTTTTCTGTGGTTGCGGCCGAAATCAGAAAACTTGCTGAAAGAAGTCGTTCCGATGCCGACATCATCACTGCTCTTGTGGAAAAAAGTACAAATATGTCAGAAGAGACAGAATCGAGGCTTTCTGCTTTAGAACCCGAGTTGAAAGGAAATTTGGAGGCAATGGATGAGATTACGGCTGCCAGTCGCGAAATGTCCCTGGGGGCCGAGCAGGTCAATAGTGCCATTATGGAGCTGAACCGTATCACCCAACAAAGTGCAGCCATCAGTGAACAGGTTTCATCAGGAAGTAGTGAACTCTCTTCTCTGGCTGCTCAAATGCTTGAAGAGATTAGTTATTTTAGGGTTAAATAGGAAAGGTTATTTTGTTGTAAGGCAGATGGTTGGGGAGATTAGGCATCTGCTTTCCCGGAAAACGGAACTTCTTTAAAGTAATCAGAACGGTTTATTAACTCTTTTCATTCTTCAATAGCCTCTGATGGTGTCTTTCCAAACTCTTCCCTGAATTTTTTGGTGAAATAGGCGGGTGAAGTAAACCCCACGTCCAAGGCTATTCCTGAGATGTTTCCTTTCTCATTCCTGAGTCTTTGCATCCCTTTATGAAGCCTGAATTTGTTGATGTATTCTGATGGGGTGTAGTTGGTCAATGCTTTCATTTTTCGATAAAGGTGGATCCTGGAAAGCCCAACGATTTCACTCATTTTCTCCACGGAAAAATCCGGGTCGGTGTACCATTTTTCCAGTGTTGAATGTAATTTGGAGAGAAACTTCTGGTCTATTGACGGGGTGTGATCATTTGTTTCATCGGAATAGAAATTGCCGATGTTTTGTTGATAATGGCTGCGAAGTGTTCTGCGCAGTTCAATGAGTTTTTTTATTCGGACTTTGAGGTATTTGGGGTCAAAAGGCTTTTCTATATAGGCATCGGCCCCGGTTTCAATGCCTTCTGTTTTTTGCTCCATGCCGGCCTTGGCTGTAAGCATGACGACAGGAATGTGACTTGTTTCAATATTGTTCTTGAGGTGGCCGGTCAGCTCGGTACCGTCCATTTCAGGCATCATGAGGTCGGTAAGTACCAGGTCTGCTTGTTTCTTTTCAAGTAAAGAAAGTGCGGCCTTCCCGTTGGATGCTGTTTCGATGAAATAGTCGGAGGACAATAATTGAAGAAGATAGGATTTGAGTTGTTCATCATCTTCCACAATGAGTAAATTTGGTTTGGGCTGACCGGTATCTGGGAAGAAATCATCTGAATTTTCATCTTTATTGACTTCATCGATAACCGGTTGAGCAAAAATGTCCGGTGCTGTTTTTAAATTATTGGTCGCCTGCAGGTCTTTGTTATCAGGAAGGATAATTGTAAATATACTTCCCGTAGGGGTATTGTCTGCAACAACGATTTCTCCTTTGTGAAGGTCAATAAAACCCTTTGACAAAGAAAGACCGATTCCTGTTCCGGCAGAACGGTGCTCGTCCTGCTGGTAAAAAGGTTTGAAAATTTTTTCTTTTTTCTCCTTAGGGACTCCCGGTCCTGAGTCGGCCACAGCAATTTTTATTTTTGTATCATCAATAGGAGAAACATTAATTCTGATACTCCCGTTTTGAGGCGTGAATTTAAAGGCATTTGAAAGAATATTAAAAAGAACTTTGTCTATTTTATCGACATCCAGGTGGATGATTCTGTTCGTTGAAGGACAGTCAAATGAGAAATCAATGTTTTTTTGGCGGGCCAGCGGGATGAATGCGTTATATATTTCTTCGATAAGCTGATGAAGGTTGACTTCGGAGATGTTTAGTTTGAGCTTACCGGCGTCCATTTTTCTGAAATCCATGAGTTGATTAATCAGCCTTAACAAGCGATCACTGTTTTGCCTGACCAGCAATAGATTATTCTTCACAGACGGAATCTTATCAATATCCTGAGACGAGAAAACCTCATTAACGGGTGCCTGAATGAGTGTTAACGGCGTTCTGAATTCGTGGCTTATATTTGTAAAAAAGCTCAGTTTAGCCTGAGTGGCCCTTTGAACCTCTTTGTTCATTTCCCTGATTTGGTGGTTTTGATTTTGAAGTTGTTCCTTTTGGTTTTCAATGGCTTTGTTTTTATGGTCTAACTCGGCATTTCGTCGGCGAATCATGGTGTAATAATAGGCAAGCCAAAGCGATAAAACGACCAATAGAGCAAGACTGATTAATGCCACATTGAGCAGGGAACGCTGGTCATTAAACTGGATTTCCTGCTCTTTAATGCGGCTTGTCTGGCGGTTCAAAATATCCTGAAAAGCCATCACCTGATCCATCTGAAGCCGCAAAACTGTTACATTGGAACTATCAACTACTGATGTCCCCAGAATGTTTTGTTTCTGAAACGTTTTTCCTGTCAGGATATCTCTGGCCACTTCGATGGCTTTTTTTCCTCCGGTAGGATAGATGAAAGAAGCTTGTAATACCCCTTGTTCCACCAGTTCCATCCCCAGGTTTGGTAGTGCGTCAATACCTACCACAAAGAGGTTGTTGATGTTTAGTGAGTCTGCCACTCTCCTTGCACTTTGTGCCATCACATCGTTGTGCCCGAAAACAATGTCAAAATGATGCTGATTAAATGCTTCCTCCGCCTTTTGGGCTGCTATTTCAGGCAACCATTTGCCTTCAACACTTTCTTTAATTTTTAAATCAGGATATTTCTTCAGTACTTCCATAAAACCGCTGTTACGGTCTTTGGCCGGACTGGAGCCGTCCATGCCTCTAATTTCAAGAATTTCTCCTCTTCCGTTATTCATATTGGCAATGTAGGAGGCTACATCTTTGCCAATTTGGGTATTGTCGGCTCCTACAAAGGCGGTGTAATTATCTGAGTTTATCTCCCGGTCAATGATTATGGTGGGGATTCCCTGATTAAAGGCTTCTTCGGCGATGGGAGTGATGGGCCCCGATTCATTGGGCGAAATGATTAACAAGTCCACGTTCTTATTAATTAATTCCTGAATCTGAAGCTCCTGGCGTCTGGTGTTTTCTTCTGCATTAAGGATGGTTAGCTGAATATCAGGGTATAATGCGGCTGTCATGACCATTTCTTTATTCATCGTCTCTCGCCATACGTCACTGGCACACTGGGAAAATCCGATGTGAAAAGTCTCTTTTTTCTCTTTGTTGCAGCCGGTAAGGATAGAAAAAAGTATTGCACTTAATATAAAAAGGGGAATTAGGTAATTTTTCATAAAAGTGATTGGATTGAGATTGGCAAATTAAGGAAAATTAAAACTAATTCAGTGGAAAAAAGGAAATGAATTTAGGTGTGATGAACTGTTTTTCGAAATGGGTATCACTCATGTTACAATGCGTGTAACACCTGTTATTGTTAAGGGATAAACGGGGATGTTGGAAACAAAATTGATAGGGTTGGTAACATCCGGGATAGGTGGGTTGTTGGTAACATCTTTATGTTTGTGTTAACGAAAATTTGCAAAAGCAAGATAAGACAGGTTTAAAGGTTTAACAAAAAGAGACGTTATGAAGAAATTATTGATTTCACTATTCATTGTACCGATGATGTTATCGTGTACAGGGGTGAAAAAAGAAAATGCTAATCGTTCGGGAGATTACATGAATGAGCCCTGGAGACCTCAGGTCCATTTTACTCCTGAAAGTCAGTGGATGAATGATCCCAATGGTATGGTTTATCATGAGGGTGAATACCATTTATTTTATCAATATAATCCTGATAGCACGGTTTGGGGTCCCATGCACTGGGGACATGCAATCAGTAAAGATTTGATTTATTGGGAGCATCAGCCGATAGCGCTTTATCCCGATTCTCTGGGGACGATCTTTTCAGGCAGTGCAGTTGCGGATGTCAACAATACTTCCGGATTCGGAAAGGATGAAGAAATTCCGCTAGTCGCCATTTATACCAATCACAGCCATGAAAAAGAAGCCAATGGTGATATCGATTATCAGACTCAAGGTATTGCTTATAGTGTGGACAATGGCAGAACATGGGAGAAATACGAAGGCAACCCCGTATTGGATAATCCCGGAATCAGAGATTTCAGAGACCCGAAAGTAATCTGGCATAAAGACAGAGAGGAGTGGATTATGGCGCTGGCAGTGAAAGACCGGGTCTCTTTTTATTCATCACCTGATTTAAAAAACTGGACTTTTGAAAGTGACTTTGGCGGTGGTGTTGATCACGGAGGCGTGGTTGAATGTCCTGATCTTTTTCCGATGACGACTCCTGATGGAAAAGAGAAATGGGTTTTGCTGGTGAGTTTAAATCCGGGTGCGCCTAATGGCGGGTCAGGAACAAAGTATTACATCGGTGATTTTGACGGAACAGAGTTTTCTTCCGACTGGCCTGCTGAAAAGGAAGTGTGGCTGGACTACGGAAAAGACAATTATGCCGGGGTAACCTGGTCCAATGTGCCGGATGAAAACGGAAGTCGCCTGTTTATAGGATGGATGAGCAACTGGCAATATGCCAATGTTGTGCCCACCGAAAAGTGGCGTAGCTCAAATACATTGCCCCGAAAACTGACATTGAATGAAGATGCTTCAGGCAATTTCTTTGTGCATTCCGAATTTGTGGAAACACTGGACAAAATAGCTGCTGAATGGGAAAAAGATAATGAACTTCTATCTGTGAATTCTGAAAAATTCCCGGCTTACCAATATCAGATGAATGTGGAGACGAATGAAAGCTCACTCTTTGAAATTGCATTGAAAAATACAAAAGGAGACAAGGCCGTTTTCCTGTTTGATTTGGAAAAAGGCTTACTCACTTTCGACCGCAGCAATTCGGGCCAAACAGCATTTCATGAAAATTTTACCGACCTGGTAACTGCTCCTCTTGATTTCGGGCCAGTTACAGAGATAGAGATGGTTGTGGACCAGTCTTCCATTGAATTATTGGTAAATGGAGGACGATTGCAGATGACCAACCTGGTATTTCCACAGGAGCTTTTGAATAATGTGGAATTAGTTGAATCTGCTCAAACCAAAGTGGTGTCATCGCAGGTACGGGGATTAAAATCTATTTGGAAATAAAGGCCAATTCAATTGGCATAAATATAAGGATATGAAAATTGAGAAAAATTTGTTGTGGGCCATCATTGTAGCAGTGATGGGGAGCTTGATTTTTGGAATTAATATGGCAGCCATTTCCGGGGCGGTCTCTTCCATAAAGTCACAGTTTCTTTTGAGTGAATTTCAAATAGGCCTGGTGGTCAGTGCGCTGATTATAGGGTGTATGATTGGTGCTTTTACTGCCGGTTCGTTATCGGAGAAAATCGGACGAAAGATGGTGTTGGTCATTACCGCAGTTTTATTTGGTGTTTCAGCCGTTTGGAGTGGATTGGCCAACTCTATGATAGCCTTGTCGCTGGCAAGAGTAATCGGAGGAGTCGGTGTGGGAGCCGTTTCTGTTATGGTACCCACTTATATCAGCGAAATTTCACCGGCCAGAGTCAGAGGAACCCTGGGAACTTTTAACCAGCTGGGGGTTGTAATCGGGATATTGGGTGCTTATGTGTTTGATTATTACATGATAGGGACCGATGAAGGTTGGCGGTGGATGCTGGCAAGTCCTTTGTTTATTGCCATTCCCTTTCTTGCCGCTATGTTGATTAAGTTTCCGGAAAGTCCGCGCTGGCTCATCTTAAAAGGATACAAGGATGAAGCACTGGGCGTTTTGAAAAAAGTTGCCGGAACAGCGAATGCTCAGAAAGAGTATGACTCTATTCTGACAAGGATTGAAGAGGACCAGAGGAAGTCAGGAAAAGGGGTGAAGTTTTCATCCTTGTTTAAAGGTAAGTTGGGCAAGGTTGTATTTCTGGGAATCATGCTGGCAGCCTTTCAGCAGATCACCGGCATCAATGCAATCATTGCTTATGCTCCCACCATCTTTAATCAAACCGGTGTGGGAAGCGACATGGCTTTACTGCAGGCCATTATGGTTGGGGTAGTAAATTTTCTGTTTACCCTGGTTGCCGTTTGGCTGATAGACCGGATTGGCAGGAAGAAGCTGTTGCTCATAGGAACAGGGGGTATGACCGTGTCTCTTCTCTATTTGGTTTTTGCATTTCTGACCGGACGAGCAGACAGTCTTGGTGTGTTGATATCAATTCTTGGATACATCGCCTTTTTTGCCGCCTCTCTGGCGCCTGTAATGTGGGTTGTTACTTCTGAAATATATCCCAATAAGATTCGCGGAATAGCAATGTCGGTTTCTACCGCAGTAAGTTGGGTTTGTACTTTCATCGTGGTGCAGTTTTTCCCCTGGATGCTAAACGGTCTGGGCGGAGCCGCAGCCTTCGGATTCTTCCTGGTTTTCACTGTGGTAGCCTTTGTTTTTATTTTGGCAAAAATACCGGAGACCAAAGGAAAATCACTGGAAGAGATTGAGTTAGAGTTAGGATTGAGAGAAGAATAAAACCAAAATACCCGTTGCCTGAAGTCAACATGTTAAACCGGGTGTTTGCCCGCAAAAAGGCAGCACTTACCTGTCGGGCTAAGGGTTTGTAATGAAATGAATTGACAGATTTAACGAAGTTATTTTGTTCTTTACCGACTTGAAAATACTGCGAATAGCGAGCTATTTAATGGGTTTTCAAGGAAGTTAAAGAGCAAAAGAACAAGTTTAAAGCGGCAAGTTATTTCGGCACAATCCCTAAGGGCAACGGGTAGTTTCCAAAATAAAAAGTCATGGAGAAAAAAATTGTAGTCGGAATAGGAGAGATTCTGTGGGATCTTTTACCCGAAGGCAAACAATTGGGCGGGGCACCTGCCAATTTTGCCTGGCACGCTCAACAATTGGGTGCGCGTGGGGCAGCAGTCAGTGCTGTTGGAAATGATAAAGAGGGAGATGAAATATTGAAGATTATTCAGGAGCGAAACCTGACGAATGGTATTTCCCGTGTTGATAAACCAACAGGAACGGTGGATGTAAAGTTGGTGGACGGAGTTCCTGATTATGTGATAAATGAAAATGTTGCCTGGGATTTTATTGCATTGAACGATGTGGCTAAAGAGGCCATTGTGTCGGCAGATGCCATTTGTTTTGGTTCCCTGGCACAGCGCTCCGAAGTTTCCTCCAAAACCATTCAGCACGCTTTAGAAATGGCTCCCGAGAAATGTATTAAGGTTTTTGATATCAATCTGAGACAGTCTTTTTATAGTCGCCAGATTATCGAAAGCTCGCTGGAGCATGCTACTGTATTCAAAATTAACGATGAAGAATTGGATGAGCTGAGAAAACTGTTCAATATGTCAGGAAATGATGTGTCGATTTGCCGGCAGTTTCTGGATAAATACAATCTGTGCATGGTGGCCCTTACCAAAGGGAGTGAAGGAAGTATCCTAATTACCCGGGAGGAGATGTCGGAAATGGAAACTCCGAAAGTAGAGGTCTCAGATACGATAGGAGCAGGAGACTCTTTCACTGCTGCGATGACCGTTGGGTTACTGGCAGGTAAGTCTCTGAAAGAGATTCATCGCTCTGCCATTGAAATCTCGGCGTTCGTTTGCACCCGGGCCGGTGCAATGCCGGTGATTCCGGCAGAGCTGGTGTCCGGTATTAATCAGTAAAGTATTCATGTTATGAGAATTGAAATAAATCTATATAGTCAACTTAAACAGCAAGATCATGAAAAAAAATCGAAATTTTAGAACCTTGAAAAGGGGTTTGCTCATAATGGCCTTTGTGGGGCTGTTTATCCCCGGGGTCATGGGCCAGGGGGTTGAAGTCACCGGAAAAGTCATCGATTCAGAGGGATATCCTCTGCCCGGCGTTACCATTGTGAAGGCAGGAACAACGGAGGGGACTATTACCGATGCAGAAGGACAATATTCCATTAATGTGTCGGGAGATGAAACGCTCGTATTTAGTTTCATTGGAATGAAGACTGTTCAGGTTCCTGTGAATGGACAGCGAACCATTAATGTAACACTGGAACAGGAATATGTGGATTTGGAACAGGTGGTAGTGACCGGTTACTCTTCACAGAGACGTTCTGATATTACCGGAGCCGTTTCTGTTGTCGAGGTGGATGACATGATGAAAACTCCGGACAGTAACCCGATAAAAGCATTGCAGGGACGGATTCCCGGTGTGCGCATTACTTCAGATGGTAGTCCAAAGGGAAATGCCAGTATCAACATTCGCGGAATCAACTCTTTGCGGTCAGATAATAATCCGCTTTATATCATTGACGGTGTTCCTACTCAGGCAGGTATGCATGAATTGAACTCCAACGATATTGAGAGTATCCAGGTGCTGAAGGACGCATCGGCAGCCAGTATTTACGGTTCACGTGCCGCCAATGGGGTAATTGTTATTACTACCAAGAAGGCCAAAGAGGGTAAAACGGTTGTTGAATTTGATGCATACCTATCCTCATCTTATTACAACAACAAGATTGATGTGTTAAACACAGAGCAATACGGGCAGGCTATGTGGCAGGCCTATGTGAACAGGGGCGCTGAACCCAATACCAATAATATGGGGTATGAATATGATTGGGGCTACGATGGAAACGGAAATCCTGAGCTTAATAAGATTTTACTGCCGGCTTACCTGGATGCAGCGCAAACCATGCGACCAGCTGATACTGATTGGTTCTCAGAGGTTACCCGCCCGGCACTTATGCAGTCGTATAACCTCTCTTTGAGTAACGGAACAGAAAAAGGAAACTATTTTTTCTCTGTGGGTTATCTTGATAACGAAGGAATTGTTAAACACAGTAATTTCAGCCGCGTTTCCACTCGGATGAACTCCGAATACAAGCTTTGGGATGATAAACTGACCATTGGTGAAAATTTCACTTTGAATATGACTCAGGAGCTGGAAGCCAATGCCGGAGCTGCAATAGACCAGGCCATTCAAGCCTTGCCGGTTATTCCCGTTTACACCGAAGATGGTGGATGGGGTGGCCCTACGGGAGGAATGAACGACCGTGATAATCCCCTCAGGGTACTGGACGCCAATAAAGATAACAGTTACCGCTACTGGCGTACTTTTGGAAATGGTTATGCCAATCTGGAACCGATTGAAGGATTGAATATAAAAACCAGCTTCGGATTGGATTACGGGAATTTCTACAAAAGAAGTTTTACCAGAAGCTATCAGGCCGGATTTCTTAAAAACGACCGAACCGCTGTTGATATGCAACAGGGACACTGGTTGAAATGGACATGGACCAATACAGCCACTTACAACCTTCAGACAGGAAATCACAATGTTGACTTTCTGGCCGGTACAGAAATGTTCCGGGAAGAGAACATAGATTTCAATGCCACAAAAGAGGGCTTTGATGTGGAAACCACTGATTTTATGTGGCCCAACACCGGAACAGGCGATGCCAGAACCACCGGTGGTTCAATTGGTTATTCTCTTCTTTCATATTTTGGACGGGCCGATTATTCCTACGATAATCGATATATGGCATCAGCCACAGTAAGATATGATGGTTCTTCCCGTTTCGGAGAAAATAATCGCTTCGGTTTCTTCCCTGCCTTCTCTTTAGGATGGAGAATAAGTCAGGAGTCCTTTATGGATAATGCCGATTTTGTTTCTGATTTGAAGTTGCGTGCCAGCTGGGGCCAGACTGGCAATCAGAGTTATGACGGATATTATGGAACACTAACCTCTTTTGTTCCCGATTATGGTATTGCTGACCCTACCTGGGTGATTATTCGTGGTACTGCTTATGATATCGAAGGCAAAGGAACCGGCCAGTTGCCCTCAGGATTTAAAAGAGAGCAAATTGGAAATCCGGATTTGAAATGGGAAACTACTACCCAGAGCAACATTGGTGTGGATTTTGGCTTCCTGAAACAAACCATTTACGGAACCATTGAGGTATATCAGAAGGAGACTGAGGATATGCTTGTTACCCCTCCATATATTGCGGTAATCGGCGAAGGCGGTAGTCAGACTTTCAACGGGGCTTCCATGAAAAACACCGGTTTGGATGTATCTCTTGGGTATCGTGGAGAGATGAGCAACGGGTTGTCGTACGACATCAGTGGAAATATCTCCGCATACAAAAATGAAATCACTGAACTTCCGGAATATGTGTGGAATGCCTACAGTACTGGCGAGCAGGGAGGAAATATTCTTGGACGTCCCATCGGGTCAATGTTTGGATATGTTACTGATGGTCTCTTCAGAAACCAGGAAGAGGTGGACAATCATGCCGTACAGGATGGTAAAGGTTTGGGCCGTATCAGATACAAAGATTTGAATGAAGATGGCTTTATTACCGAAGATGACCGCGCCTGGATTGGAGACCCGCATCCTGATTTTACTTATGGTTTGAATATCAATCTGGAGTATCGTCAGTTTGATTTGAGTCTATTTGCCGAAGGGGTTCACAATGTGGATTTGAATGTGCATGCGATGAAAACCTTTACCGATTTCTGGAGTGTAAGAGAAACCGGCTCCAATAAGGGAACCCGCTTATTGAATGCCTGGAGTCCGGCCAATCCTGATTCGGATATTCCGGCTCTTCAGTCAACCAATATCAATAACGAAGGACGATTCTCCACTTATTATGTGGAGAACGGGTCGTATCTGAAACTGCGAAATGCCCAGTTTGGCTACACCCTGCCGGAGAGTATCTCCTCAAGAATCAGAATGCAACGATTCAGGGTTTATGTTTCCGGTCAGAATTTATTCACAATAGCCAGTAAGGACTTTACAGGTGTTGACCCTGAAAACACCGGATTCGGATATCCGAAACCCATTTCATTCACTTTTGGTATTAATGCTACATTTTAAAAAGAGGAACGATGAAAAGAACAATTATATATTTTGCAGCAGTGTTGGTGGTGCTTTTCAGTGGTTGTAAGGACAGCTTTCTGGAGCAAACACCACAGGGAGTACTCGACGAAAGTCAGGTAACCTCGCCCGATGAGATTGACAAACTGGTGATTGCCGCATACTCAATGTTGGGCAACGACCATTACGATGTGCCATTCAGCTTGTGGCCTTATGGCAGTGTGAGGTCTGATGATGCTTACAAAGGAGGCCGGGATGAGGCGGATATTGATGATTTTCACTTTTATGAAATCTCTGAGAATATGCGTCTGGATGCCGGGCCCACAGATGGTATGTGGTTCAACCTCTATGTTGGTATTTCCAGAACCAATGCAGCGCTCAGGGTATTGAACTCTGTGACAGAGGAGCAGTATAAACAAAAAGCAGAACGCACAGGAGAATTGCGTTTTATCCGGGGACATTTTTATTTTCTATTGAAGGTCTTGTTCAAAAATGTGCCCTATATTGATGAAACCGTTCCTGCAGAGGATTATGAGACCATCTCCAATACCGCACTGTCCAATGACGAATCATGGTCAAGGATTGCCGATGATTTCCGGTATGCTTACGAAAACACCCCGAAACAACAAGATGAGGTTGGGCGTGTTACTAGCTATGCCGCTGCTTCTTACCTGGCACGTGTACTGCTTTATCAGGCTTACCAGCAGGATGCACAACACAACGTCACAGGGGTTGACCAGGCGATGCTGAATGAGGTGCTTCAGCTTACTGAATATGTCATGGGCTCTCCCTACACCCTGGAGCCGGATTTTGCCAATAATTTTATTCACGGTTCGTATGAGAACGGCCCGGAGGCCATTTTCTCCATTCAATTCTCCCATGATGACGGAACATTTCACGGACGTCTGAATTTCTCAGATGTGCTGGCAACGCCACAGGGGCTTGGCTGCTGTGATTTTCATAAACCAAGTCATAACCTGGTGAATGCTTTTAAAACACAGAACGGACTGCCTGCTTTTGATTCCTATAACGATGAACCTTATGATGAAGGAATCCATTCTGTTGATCCGCGGTTGTACCATACTGTAGCGATACCCGGTTATCCATTTAAATACAATGACAACCAGATTTATGAGGAGAGCTGGAACAGAAATCCCGGGATTTACGGAGTTTATGCCTCATTGAAAGAGAATGTTGACCCCGAGAGCGATGCCTTCATAAACATTGACCCATTTTATGGAAATTCGAAGAACCGCATCATTATACGTTATGCTGATGTATTGTTGATGCGTGCCGAAGCACTGATTGAACTGAACCGGGAAGATGAAGCGCTGCCGTTGATAAATGAAATCAGAGCAAGAGCACAGGTAAGTACTCCCAAAATTGAGTATGCTCCTAACTTACAAACAGCCTTATATCAAGACGGAGTGAATTGCGACTGGACCAATGATTTTGCACGGAAAGCTCTACGCTGGGAGCGAAGACTGGAATTTGCCATGGAAGGTTACCGATTCTTCGACCTGGTGCGCTGGGGAGTTGCGGATAGTGTTTTGAACGAGTATTATGAGTCTGAGGCGCAAAGAATCACCTATTATGAAAATGGGGATTTTGATAAAAACAAGGATGAATACCTTCCTATTCCGCTTCAGCAAATAAACTTTAGTAAAGGACTTTACGATCAAAATCCAAGTTATTAATCAGTTGTAATTCAGCAATTAAAAAAATATTTGTTATGAAACGAAATATAGTAGCTTCAGTAATGGTATTTCTTTTGGCGGGGGGACTTTTTACCTCCTGCCAGGAGGAATGGACAGCCAGCAATCTTGAGCTTGATGGAGAGGCCCAAATAATGAGCTTTTCGGTAAATGGCGTTGAAGGTGAAATCAATGAAATTGATGGAGAAATTAATGTTCAGGTTCCGGATGGTACAGATTTGACCAGCTTAAATGTGGAGATTGATGTGCCTGCAGGTGTGGAGATGAGCCCTGAAATTGGAGATGTAATGGATTTCTCGGAGCCTGTTTCCGTGAGATTGGTTAACGGAAACGTCTATAACGATTACATCATAAATGTCACCGAGTTGTTTTATATTGGATTTCTTAGTGCACATTCGAGTGTTGCAACCATCGAAGACGATGATGAAAAAGCGGCCGCTGAGTGGTTTTTCTCTAATTATGAAAATGGTGAATTTGTAACCTTTGAGGAAGTTCAAAACGGAGAGGCAGATTTGTCAAAATATCGTGTACTCTGGTGGTACTATGATCAAAGTGCTGAACTGCCCGGGATTGCTTTGGATAATTCGGTTCTCAGTGCCGTGAATGGCTTTTATAAAGGTGGTGGCGGATTATTATTGAATTCGCATGCCTGTAGTTATTTGTGGGATTTGGGACGAATTTCCAGTGAGTTTGCTATGGTTATTGGTTCGGGTGAAGGTTTTGATAACCCTGACACTTGGGGTATTGGTGTTACCCTGGATGCCGAAAATGGGGGATGGGCTCATAATGTAAGCAATCATCCTGTTTATAGCGGAATTTCTATGAATGTTGATGATGATGGGTATATGTGGTTCCCGGTTATTGGTCCCGGTTGGAAAGAAGACCATAATCATGTGATAGAAAATGTTCCCGGATACTTTGGTGTCGGGCCCAATGATAATCCCGAGATTTATCAGGCGTTTACTGAGGAACTGCAGGCTGAATGGCTTGGAGTGTGGGGCGGAATTCGGGATTACTGGATGGCTGGAGTAGTGGAATTTCTGCCTACCGAAGAATATGGTGGAAAGGCTATATATCAGGGAATTGGTGGATTCGAATTCAACCAGAATGCACTGGGTGAGCTTAATCCTGACGGCGAAAATCCTCATCACGGAAATATTCAAAAGTTCACCAAGAATGCCATAAATTATCTGGCACGCAGAAATTAAAATAAGTTTTTATGATGAGTCTTTTGAAAAAAAGGCTATAGTTTAAAGTAGCGTTTTTTTCATTAGAGATTGCTTCGGGCATAGCCCTCGTAATAACGGAACCTACCGATAACAGAGAAGAGGTTGGCAGATGGCAGGGCGGAGAAGCCGCCCTGCCATCTGTCAACCTCTTCCATAAAAAGTGAAAGAGCGTCATTGCGATCCCGATGAGGAACGAAATCGGGAGAAGCAATCTCTAAAAATATACATACGACTATAAACTTAAGCCAAAAATAAAGTTTAAGACTATGAAACTTAAATCAAAAGATATGAAATTATTGTTGTATTTGTTTCTTTTTGGGTTTGTTACACTTTCTTGTGATAATGATGAAATAGATTATGAAAACGAGGAGGTACAGGCTGATTATGAAGAAAAGTATCGGCCTCAAATCCATTTTACCGCAGAGAAAAACTGGATCAATGATCCCAACGGGATGGTTTATCTTGATGGTGAATATCATCTTTTTTATCAACACAACCCATTGGGAACTAACTGGGGAAATATGAGCTGGGGACATGCCGTTAGTGAAGATTTATTTCACTGGGAGCATCTTCCGGTTGCAATATTTCCTGATGATCTGGGAGCAATATTTTCGGGGAGTGCTGTGATTGACAAGAACAACACAGCCGGTTTTGGGGAGAATGCAATGATTGCAATTTATACTTCGGCGGGGGATAAACAGGCTCAATCGCTGGCTTATAGTACAGATAAAGGGCGATCCTTCAAAAAGTATGCAGAAAATCCGGTAATCCCCAATCCCGGAATTAATGATTTTCGTGATCCTAAAGTCTTCTGGCACGAAGAGTCCGAAAAATGGGTCATGTCTTTGGCGACCTATAATTCTATTACGTTTTATGGTTCCGCCAACCTGCTGAATTGGGACAGACTGAGTGCGTTTGAATATTATGAAGGCTTGCCTTATGGTGTTTGGGAATGTCCCGATTTGATATCAATGGACTATAATGGTGAGGAAAAATGGGTGCTGATTGTCAGTACCAATGGCGCACCCAACGGGGGAACCGGCACGCAATACTTTGTTGGTGATTTTGACGGGAATGAGTTTATTCCTGACAATGCTCCTTACCCTTTGTGGCTCGATTACGGAAAAGACAATTATGCAGGAGTGACCTGGAGCAATGAACCTCAGGGCAGGAGTATTTTTATGGGGTGGATGAGCAATTGGGAGTATGCCGGACAAACACCTGCTTCTGTATTCAGAGGTGCAATGACACTTCCCAGAGAGCTTTTTCTTGACACTTATCCGGACGGGCATCTGATCGTTGGTTCTAAAATTGTAGAGGAGATTAATGTGATATCCGAAAATGAGACTGGATTATTTGACGGTCAGGTGACGAATAATGTCAATTTGGATATAGATGCTCCTGATGCTTATGAATTATCGGTTTCCATTAGCGGGTTTTCGAATTCAGGAAATATTCTGAAGTTGCAAAACTCCAATGGTGAACTTGTAACGATTGGGTATGATATTGAACGGAGAATGTTAACTTTTGACCGGACCGAATCCGGAACATCGAACTTCTCAGGTGCTTTTCGCAAATCAATTGAGAGCCCGGTCGATTTTCGGGAGGAGATGCTAAATCTTCAAATAATAGTCGATCAGAGTTCTGTTGAGATTTTTGTCAATGGTGGTCTTTCCAGTCAGACCAATCTGGTTTTCCCTGAGGAAATCTACAATGAGTTGGTATTAACCGGGGAGAATAATTCTTTTTATGCTGATGTGAAATTCAAATCACTGAAGTCTGTGTGGAAATAATAATACTCTGTTATCCCGAAGTTTCGGGATTAGAAGTAATTAATAATCAATGGTTTACACAAACTACAATGCAGTACATAACTCTCTCATAATAAAAACTTTGCGTCATTGTGTCTTTGCGTTTATATTCTTTTTAACGGACTATTAAAATAAGAAAATGATATAAATAAGCAGGGGCTGTCCAAAAAGTATTGGGCAGCCCCTGTTTGTTTTATATCAATCAGGAAATCAGGTGTTTTCTTACCCAATATTCCCCAAAATCTTCTCCTCACTGGATATTTCTCCACCGGCCAGCAACATGGCTGTGTCAATTAATGCCAGGTGGGAGTAGGCTTGCGGGAAGTTCCCGAGCATTCTTTTGGTTTCAAATAGTTTCGAAATCCAGATTTTCACTTGATTGGATATGGTAAGAGTCATGCACTTTAAGGTATTTACAAAAAGGGCATGCCGGCTCTCTAATTCACTAATTAAATAATGCGCAGTGCTTAATATAGTCCATATCGGCTTGTATTAATTGTTTCTGTATTCCTCAACATTCTTCCGGGTTATCACTTCTGATTTGATCCTTACCACCGGAACATCCTTTAATCCATTGAAAACTTTTCCACTGATGTGCTCTTCAGTAGTTTTATTTTCCAATAAATCTCTAACTATTTCTGCTGCTTTACCCGCCAGTTTATCATAGGGGTGGTAAACGGTTGCAACCTGTTGTCTGTTCGCAATGTTTTCCAGTGCGATATTATCACCATCCTGACCAACAACAAAGACTTTAAAGGCAGGATCTCTTTTGGTTATAAGTTCAATACTGGCGTTTGCCATGGCATCATTCCCTGCAATAACTCCGTCGAGGGGATAAACCTGGAGTACTTGCTCCAGCTCGAATGCTGCATTATCTGCATTCCAATCTTCGATGTATGTATCGTAAACTATTTCTAACTCATTATTTTTTTTGTGTTTACGAATGGCTTCGTCTATGGCATTTTTTTGCTCCACCGCGTTAGGGTCCATCTTATCTCCGGCCAGGAGTGCTATTTTCCCCGTTTTAACACTGTCCAGAAGACAGGAGGCCATGGAGTTTCCGATGAAGTAATTGTCGCTATAGATTAACATTTCTATATCTGCATTCATGATCATCCTATTGTATGCAACCACGGGAACACCCTCGTTGTTTGCCAGATCGACAATGTTATGTGCTGTGTTTATGTTCACAGGAATTACGACCAGAATATCCAGTTCTTTTTCGAGCATTTCTTTGGCTCGTTCGTACTGGAGTGCATGGTTTTCTTCACAATCTTCCAAGAGGACCTCATAACCATAAGCTTCCAGCTGCTCTTTAAAATAACCGGCTTCTTTTCGAAAGCGTTCCACATCAAATGAAGTGGCTAGAAATCCAACTTTTCTGGATGAGTAGTTTGATGTACATCCGGAAATAAAGAGAAATACGAATAGTATAAAAATTAAATTTTTCATGATTGAAGTATTATAGAAGTAAGAGATATAAATTTAGAGTATGTAGTTCTGTTTTAATATCAGCTGGGTTACCAATACTGTAAATGATGTGTCAAAACTGAAAGGGATGGTTGATTTTTATGGATATTGCTACAGAAGTAATCTTTTACGTAACATGGGTTATAGCGGGTGTATTTGGGGGTAGATGTCCTATTCGTAGAGCAAAAGAATGAAGCCCGCTAGGATCAGCAATGCATAATATTTTTATATATTTGGGCGTTGTAAATAAATGTTAATTAATCCGCGCTGAATGTCCTTGCAACTCAAACATCATGATGAAGTCAGATTCAGAGAATTACTGGATCAATATTTTTTGAGACTTAAGAGATTTGCTGCTTCTTTTCTTAAAGAGGATGCTCTGGCTGAAGAGGTTGTTATGGACGTTTTCCTCAAACTTTGGGAACGACGGGAAACGCTGGATCAAATAGAAAATCTGAATACTTATCTTTTTGTTGCGGTACGGAATCTGTGTTACAATGTTCTTCGCAGAGAGCATTATTTGCACACTGACTCATTAGATGATGTAGAGGTGGAGCTTACTCGTTATGCAAATACGCCTGAGGATGATTTGATTTCTGAGCAAATGCTTGAAACACTGAACTCTGCTGTGGAGGAATTGCCGGCAAAATGTAAAATGGTGTTCAAACTGCTGCGCGAAGAAGGACTTTCCCGAAAGGAAACTGCCCAGGTTCTTGGAATATCTGCCAATACCGTGGATAATCAGATTGCCATTGCCGTGCGCAAAATCGGCGAAACGTTGGGCATGGATCTGACGATTAAGAAAAACTACTCCGGCCTACAATCCTTTTTATTGTGTCTGTAGCAAATTATTCATTCTTTCTTTTAGTCCTGGCTAAACTACTATAATGTTGTTGTGTTGAAGGTTTTATGTAATAGTCTGGGGCAGCCTTTCAGGAAAATAGAAATGAACATTTACCCCTCTCTTCCTGATCGCAAAGTGACCACGAAGAGGGAAGGCGTGGGGGTTACCTCTTAACACAGTGTATTTTCGATGGCGATTTCTCCCAGACTTTCCGCCTTTTTACATCTTACCTGTCCTATTTATAAGGTCGGTGAAATACCATATTATGTCCTTGTTTGATATTTTTTCTAAAAGTATAATTGCTTTTGAATAAATATTTTGTGAAAAATGAATAATAAAATCTCTTTTTTATTTAGTAATATTCTCAAAAATATGTGTCCTTATAATAAATGGTAGATTAGGTTTTCAAAATTTGTCAATCACGACAGTAAGATAACAATGAAACGAGAAAAAGATATATCAAAAATAATCGGCCGTCATATAATGGTTGCATCTACTGATGAAGAGAAGGAAGAATTAAAGAGATGGCGGTCAAATGAGAAAAATGAGATCGAATATCAGAGGCTGAAGAAACTGATTCAACATCGTTATTTTAAAAAGAACGAGGAAGCGGATTCTGTTCCGATTAATGATTTTTTTAATCGTGCCAGACTTACTCAGTCTAAAAAACGAACCTTGAATTGGTGGAAAGTGGCTGCCTCTGTGGCAATTATCCTGTCTGTTGGGTCAATGATTTCTGACTATTTTTACCTTTTTGATAATACTCAGATTGAGCTGGTTGCTGATTCAGGTCAACGAACAGAAGCAGTTTTGCCTGATGGAACCCGGGTGTGGTTGAACAACAGTTCTAAACTGGTATATGAACAACATTTTGGCCGTCAGAGGAATGTACAGTTAGACGGGGAGGCCTTTTTTCAAGTGGCAGAAGATGTGACTAGTCCTTTTGCAGTAGAGACAGGTGGAATGGAAGTGAGGGTGACCGGAACTCAATTTAACGTAAAAAATTATTCTAATGATAAGTCCGTCGAGGTTGCACTCGAGGAAGGAGCTGTAAAAGTCAGGTCAGACGTTGGGGAAAAGATTTCGCTGGAACCTGGTGACTTTTTGACCATGAGCAAAGAGACTTTTCAATTTGTGAAACAGCGGGGTGATGTTAGAAATAGTTCTGCCTGGAGAGATGGAGAGATGGTCTTTAATAATGAAGATTTTGACAATCTTATTACCCGTCTGGAAAGGTGGTATGACATACGTATAGATTACCGGCAGGAAGATTTTAATGGTATTCACTATTCGGGTACCATTAGGAATCTGAGGTTGGATCAGGTATTTGAATTTGTAAATCTTACCGTTCCCATTGAGGTGGAAATGAAACCCAATCATATCGTGTTACATAAACAGAAGTCTAACAAGTAAAAATCCGAATCTATGAATTAAAAACAAACGGGGAATGCTCCAACATCCCCCGTAATGAATTGCTTCAACTGCTGCTCCAACAGCATTGAAGTTGGTTTTAATTGTGAACTAAAACATTGTAAATCTATGAAAAAAATGTGGAATTGCACAGGGACAAGACGTTCCTGGGCAGGAAATCGAATTCTTCGAATTATGAAATTATCCTTGTTCTTTGTGACAGTGCTTACGTTTCAGCTGTCTGCTGTGACAACCTGGTCACAAAATGAGAAGTTAACACTTAAAATGGAAAACAGCACCATTACTGATGTGCTGAGTTCTATTGAGGCACAAACCGGTTTGAGCTTTTTTTATCAGGACGAACAATTAAAAAGTGTATCACCGGTAAATGTGGATGCTAATGGTGAAACTGTAACAGAAGTACTCACCGATATCCTATCCAATACAAACCTGGACTTTAGGATCGTTGATAAGCATGTGGTTATTTTCCCTCATGAGGAAAAACCTGGCAATGCACCCTTGAACCAGCAGGACGAACTCCTTGTTCGAGGAAAAGTGACTGACAGTCAAGGGGAATCCATACCCGGTGTGACAATAACAGTGAAAGGGACCTCTGGAGGGACTATTACAGATATTGATGGTAATTTTTCAATTATGGTTGATGAAGCCGCTGATATTCTGATTTTTTCTTTTGTCGGGATGAAATCGCAGGAAGTTTCGATTGGAGACAGGAATGAAATTAATGTTACTCTGGAAGAAGACCTTGTTGGATTGGATGAAGTGGTTGTTGTTGGCTACGGGTCAATGAGAAAAAGTGATATGACAGGTACTGTTGCATCTATTCCCCAAGATCGTTTGGAAATGGTTCCTAATGTGGACATTACTCAAGCTATACAAGGTGCAATGCCCGGTATTACAATTAGTACCAATAGCGCCGGGGCAGCTCCCAATTCTTCTATTTTGATCAGGGGACGAAACTCCATTAAAGCTAGTAACAATCCTCTTGTTGTGCTTGATGGAATACCGTATGAAGGAGCTTTAAGTGACATAAGTCCTAATGATATAAAATCCATTGAGGTTCTTAAGGATGCTTCATCTGCTGCGATTTATGGATCCAGGGGAGCCAACGGGGTCATCTTGGTGACCACTAAGCAAGGCAGAAAAGGTGAAACAGTAATTTCCTATGATGGTTATTATTCCCTTCAAAAGATGGCTAATTTTCCAGAGTTATTAAATGGTGAAGAGTTTTACAAATTTAAAATGGAAAGGAATCCATCAACGATGACTGAGGCTGAGCAGGAAATTTATGAAAGTGGCGAATGGGTTGATTGGACCGATCTCGCCTTGAGAGATGGGAAAAGTCAAAACCATACCTTGTCAGTTTCCGGTGGAAATGAAAAAACGAATTTCTATATCTCCGGAAATATTCTTGATGTTAAAGGGTTGGCAGTCAATGATAAGTTTCTGAGAGTTAGTAATCGAGTTAATCTTCAAACAGATATAACGGACTGGCTGACATTTGGAACCAGAACCTCCTTTACTTACACCAATCAGGATGGAATCTCACCAAGTATTTATGATGTTACCTGGATGAATCCTCTTTCCAGAGTTTATAACGATGACGGTACACTTACTTTATATCCCAATCCTGCGAGTACAAATTTTTCTAATCCTCTGGCAGCGACCTTAATTTCAAATATTGACAGGTCCTATCAGCTGGTTTCAAATAATTTCTTCGAGGTGGATATTCCTTTTGTTGAAGGGTTAAGCTATCAGTTGAATAGTGGAATTCGTTATAAATTTACTGATGATGCCTCTTATTATGGCAGAGATGTTAAGCAAGGGGCCGAAAATCAGGGGGAATCCAGTACATTAAGAGCAAAGTATGAGAATTATACAGTTGAGAATGTTTTGAACTATGAACGTGACTTTGGAAAGCATAGTTTGTTCTTTACCGGGGTTTATAGTTTTGAAGAGAATAATTTTAGTAGCAACGGACTAAAGGCATCGGGCTTTCCTCATGATATACTTACCTGGTATGCTGCGGATCAGGCCAGTTTGATTGAGCCATCATATGGATATTCAAAGACTAATTTGTTATCTCAAATGCTACGTTTTAACTATGTTTTTGATGACCGGTATCTTTTTACTCTGACCGGACGCCGTGACGGTTATTCCGGCTTTGGAGAAGAGGACAAGTGGGGCTTTTTCCCATCATTTGCTTTGGGATGGAATATTGCTAATGAGAGCTTTTTCCCATTCTCCGAGACTGTTGATATGTTAAAATTAAGGATATCCTGGGGAGAGAATGGTAATCAGGCACTTGGTGCTTATGAAACATTGACCCGTTTGTCAGGTCAGGATTATGTATTTGGAAGTACAACTCTGCCTGGGTATGTCCCAAGCAAACTGGGAACAGGTAATTTAAGCTGGGAGAAAACAGAGAACTTTAATGTAGGGGTTGATTTTGCTTTGTTTAAGAGTCGAATAAGAGGTGATTTGAATTACTATGTTGCCAATACTACAGATTTATTACTCGACCGGACTATTTCTCCTATCCATGGTATAGGTGAAATTACTCAAAATATTGGTGAGACCAGAAATAGTGGATTCGAATTATCCATTAATTCCGCCAACATTAAGACAAACGATTTTTCCTGGTCGACTTCATTAAATATGGCCTTTACCAATAATGAAATTGTATCACTGTATGGTATTCTTGATGAGGATGGTAATGAAATTGATGATGTAGCTAATAGTTGGTTCATTAATGAGCCCATCCAAGTCATTTATGATTATGAAGTAATCGGGGTTTGGCAGTTGGGAGAAGAAGAAGAGGCCGATGTTTATGGATCAGAGCCTGGTATGGTGAAAATTAGAGATGTAGATGAAGATGGGGATGTTGATGCTGAGGACCGGGTTATTCTAGGTCAGAGAGATCCTGATTTTACATGGGGGTTGAACAATGGTTTTAACTATAAGGATTTTGGTCTGAGCGTATTTGTTCATGGAATGCATGGTATGTTGAAATACAATAGTTTAAAAACTGATAATGTTTGGACTGATATTTCCAGAAATACAACCAAGAAAAACTGGTGGACTCCGGAAAACCCCACTAATGATTTTTATGCGAATTCTGAAGATGGTTCAAGTTCAGGTTCCGGAAATGCCAATTACTATGAAAATGCAGGTTTTGTGAGAATTAAGGACATAACACTTAGTTATAATCTTCCGAACAATATATTGAATCGCATAGGACTGAGTAAAGCAAGAGTTTATTTTACAGGTAGAAACCTGATGACCATTACTGACTTTGGAGGGATGGATCCTGAACTTGATGGACAAAGAGGAATCCCTTTGCAGAAAGAATACGTATTTGGTCTTAATATTGGTTTTTAATAAAAAAAATAAGAAAAATTATGAAACTTAATATTTTCACTCGAATAATAGTCGGATTACTCTTTTTGGGGTCTATTATTGGTAGTTGTTCAGAGGATTTCCTTGTGGAAGAACCGCCACATATTATTGCAGCAGAATCTCTTTATGAGAGCGTTGATGGGTTTGAAAACGGGCTGAACGGAATGTATAGTCTGGTTAGAAAACAGCGTGAAGGAAGAAATGGACCCAATTATTTGTTGGGGGAAATAATGATGAACGGGAATGATAATCTTTGTACTAATCATGCCGATGGGTTTGCAAGAGTTGCACAGCAGTGGGGTGAAAGAAATAACCCCACTAACTGGGATATGGTTGCAACCTTTGATTGGGCTTATGAAATAGTAAATGCAGCAAATACATTAATTCACCGTGCTGAGCAGAGTGATATTAATTGGGCCGCAAATGGTATGACAGCTGAAGAAAATAAAAATCGTATTCTGGCTGAAGCACATGCAATAAGAGCCTGGGCCTACCGGCATCTTGCTTTTTTATGGGGAGATGTTCCTTTGAGCCTTGAAGAATCTAAAGGATCGAATGTTAAAACTGACTGGCAACGGGCTCCGGTTGAAGAGGTTTGGGCGCAAATAAAAAAGGATCTTCTTTTTAGTGAGAAGCATCTTGCAATAGAACCGTCTGTTGAAGGAAAGATTTCCAGGGGAGCTGTTCAACATTATTTGTCGGAGTTGTATCTTATTGACAATAAGCCGGATAGTGCACTTTTTTGGGTGAATAAGTGCATTAATACACCAGAATATAAGTTAATAACAGAAAGATATGGTGTGAGAAGTGATCAACCAGGAGTTCCATTTATGGATATGTTTTACCCTGGAAATACCAATAGAAGTGAGGGAAATACCGAGTCTCTGTGGACATGGCAATATGAATTTGAGACTGCTGGTGGCGGTGGAAGCATCATGAGACGCTGGCATATCAGCCGGTATAATGACTTGAATATTGATGGTGTTACACCACTAGAATTGACTTTTGACCGGGGGGGGCGCCCCAGGGCGAGAATGGCATTAACCAAGTTTGCAATCGATTTGTATGATGCAGAAGATGACAGAGGATCGCAATACGCTATCAGGAAGTTTTATATCCTGAAAGATGCTGATCAAAATGATACGGGTAAAGCAGATCAATTGCCTGAAGGATATAGCTACGGGGATACAATCAGAATGGACTGGAGTGAGGATATTACTTATGAGACCAGAAACAGAAGAGATTGGCCCCATTCCCGAAAGTGGGAGGTTTCACATGCCGGAGATGTAAATGGAAATGAGAATTTTAATGATCAGGCCTATCTCAGGTTGGCAGATACCTATTTGTTGAAGGCTGAAGCTCAACTTCAGTTAGGAGATGAAGCAGGTGCTGCCGAAACCATTAATGTGGTAAGAAGAAGAGCTAATGCTCCTGAGATTAGTTCCGGTGAAGTAGATATTGACTTTATCCTTGATGAGCGTTCCAGAGAGCTCGTCGTTGAGGAAGAAAGAAGATATACCTTATTGAGAACCGGTAAATGGTTAGAGAGAACCAGACTATACAATCATAATGGTGGACAATATGTGACAGAAAGGGATAAACTTTTTCCCATTCCGCAGAAAGTTATCGATGCCAATTTGACCTACCCGATGGAGCAAAATCCCGGTTATTAGGATCTTAAATTTTCCTTGGTGATCTGAACTCACCAGGGAAAATTAATTTTCTTTTTTTGATTCTCTCTTTTTATTTAAAAACTTAAACGATGAATAGGGCTATCCTCTTTGGTCTTTTCTGCTTGCTTCCTTTTTTTATGTTGGGGCAGAGTAAATACTATACAATTAATGAATCATGGAAATTTTTCAAGGGAGATTTTCAAGGTGCTGAAAAGGTTAATTTTGACGATGCAGACTGGATGAAAATAAATGTTCCTCATACCTGGAATGACAAAGATGTTGTGGATGAAGAATCTGGTTATTACAGGGGTAAGGGTTGGTACAGACGTGATATTTATATTGGGCAGGAGGCCGAAAATAAGCAAGTCATTTTATATTTCGAAGGTGCTAATCAAGTTACTAAAGTGTGGATTAATGGTGAGTTTATTGGTGCACATGAAGGTGGGTATACTCGTTTTTCTTTTAATATTACCGAGCATATCAATGCGGGGGCGAAAAATTTATTTGCGATTCAGGTAGATAATTCTCATTCTGAAAATATCCCTCCTCTATCTGCTGATTTTACCTTCTTCGGAGGCATTTACCGGGATATTGCAATTATTTATAAAAATGATACACATATAAGTGCGACAGATTATGGTTCGTCCGGTGTTTATTTGTCCACTCCGGAAGTATCAGATGAAAATGCATCTTTAATACTTAAAACCAAAATTAATAACCATTCGGATAAAAGTAAAAGAATAAAAATACATCATACAATTATTTCACCTTCAGGCCATGAAATTGGCCAGCATTGGACGAAAGCAAAAATAAATCCCGAAGTACAGAAAGTGACAGATATTCAAAATATGAAAATTGATCATCCTGCACTTTGGGATCCAGATTCTCCACAACTATATAAGGTGATTACCCGGATTATTTCAGAGAATGGTAATGAGGTTTTGGATGAAGTTACAAATTCATTAGGATTTAGATGGTATGAGTTTCATCCGGAAAACGGGTTTTCTATCAATGGTAAGCCCTTAAAGTTGATTGGAACAAACAGACACCAATGCTTTGCAGGATTGGGCAATGCTTTGCGTGACGAGATGCATGTTCGGGATATTCGGTTATTAAAAAAAATGGGAGGAAACTTTCTTCGGATTTCACATTATCCCCAGGATCCGGTGGTTCTTGAAATGTGTGACAGGTTAGGAATAATTACATCTGTGGAGATCCCTTCTGTAAACAGAATTACTGAAACAGAGAAATTTTTCAATCGATCAGTTGAAATGGTCAAAGAAATGGTTCGACAAAACTTTAATCATCCTTCTGTCCTGATATGGAATTATATGAATGAGATTATGTTAAGACCTCCATATGATAAGAATTCAAAGGAATATGATGCATATTGTACATCGGTCGAGGAATACGGACATTTACTGGAACAAACCATTCGAAAGGAAGATCTTTATCGAAAATCGATGCTCGTTTTTCATGGTTCTTTATCTGCTTATGAGGATGCTAACCTTATAGAAATTCCTCAATTGGTGGGATGGAATCTTTATTCAGGGTGGTATGGTCCGAATTTTTCCGGATTTGATAATTTCCTTGACGACTTTCATGCTAAGTATCCTGAAATTCCTGTTTTTGTTTCAGAATATGGAGCAGGCGCTGATCCTCGATTGCATTCTTTTGAACCTCAACGTTTCGATTTCACAGTCGAATATGCAAATATGTATCATGAGCACTATCTTGAAGCTATATTGGAACGATCATTTGTTAATGGAGCAAATATTTGGAATCTGAATGATTTTCATTCAGAGTTGCGAGGTGATGCTGTTCCTCATATTAATAGTAAAGGTATTACTGGTATAGACCGGGAGTTGAAAGACCCATATCAGCTTTATACCGCTCGTTTTTCCGGTAGGAATACTGTTTTGATTGGAAGTAAGAGCTGGAAATACCGTGGAGGGGGAGCTAATGAGGAAGGTATTACTCTTCAACCGGTAAAAGTTTTTTCAAATTCAGATAGTATAGATTTTTATCATAATAATGTATGTCTGGGACGAAAAGCTGTTATTGATAATACTGTAGTTTTTGAAGTGCCGTTTGTTCATGGTGAGAATACACTTGAAGCAATTGGGACTTTTGGCTCCCAAAAAATTCGGGATATTTTGAATGTGCAATTTTCCCAGGTACCATACGATTTAAGAGAAATTGAAGGGGATTTTGCCTCTGTTAATGTTTCTCTTGGTTCAAAACGGTTTTTTGAAGACCGGGATGCCGGAATGGTTTGGATACCAGAGCAACCCTACACTTCTGGAAGCTGGGGCTATGTTGGAGGTGAGATAAATGCTCCCAATACCTGGCATGGAAGTTTACCAGCTTTTGCCAATGAAATAAAAAATACTGATCACGATCCGATTTTTCAAACCCAAAGAAAAGGATTGGATCGTTTCAAATTTGATGTTCCTAACGGGAAGTATGCGGTATATCTTTATTGGGCCGAATTAGAAACTGATAAGAAAGTTGAAGCATTGGCCTATAATTTGGGGAATGATCAAATAGATGCTGGTGCCGAGGTTCGGGTCTTCGATGTTTATATAAATGAAGAGCTCGTTCTTGATAATCTGAATCTGGCCAATCAAGCAGGTTTTGAAACGGCAGTCATCAAGAAGTTTTCTGTTAATGTTAATTCGGATAAAGGGATTGATATCAGATTTGAAGCTGAGAAAGGAAGTCCTGTCTTGAATGCTGTTAGGATCTATAAAATATTTTAATTGACTTCTAGGAATTAGTCTTATGTATAGTCGAAAAAATATATCATTTTTCATTTTGATTTCTTTCTTGTTTCAAGGGATGTTTCTGTTTTCTTGTGGTTTTTCTTCGAGGGTGGATGAGCGAGAGATTTTTTACATTGATGCAGAAATGGGAGATGATTCGAATGACGGAATGTCTGAAAGTTCTCCATGGAAAACATTGAGAAATATTAATGAGTATCACTTTACTCCAGGAACTAACCTTCTGTTTAAAAGAGATCAGGAATGGGAGGGAGATATTTATTTCACGAGCTCCGGTACTGAAAGGGAACCTATCGTAATTGGTGCTTATGGAAAGGGAGCCCGACCGCGAATTAATGGAAACGGCGTTATAGCAACTGTTTTTCTTGAGAATTGCGAATACATTACTTTAAGGGATCTTGAGATTACTAATTATGACCGATCAGATGAGGATGGTAAGTTATTATCCAAATGGGAAGAGGAGAATATTTTTGTTTGGTTCAATGTAGAAAACCCGGATCAATACATTTCTAATAATAGCAGGAGAATGGGGATCTATTATCTGGCAACCGATATTGGCAGGATAGATGAAGTAAATTTTCTAAACCTGGAAGTACACGGAGTCAACGGAGCAATAAATCAAAAGGAGGAAGAAACGAAAAATAATGGGGGTATTTTTATTGAGATTGCCGGAGATAAAGTGCCTACTTATTTTGATGATTTGTTGGTTGAAGATTGTTACATTCATGATGTCGATCGTACAGGACTCTCCAACAGAAGCTCGTGGTCGAAAAGGAGTTTGGATTCAATTGAAAATTGGACGCCTTCTGTGAATTATGTGGTGCGTAAGAATGTGTTTGAGAGAGCCGGAGCAAATGCGTTGATTGTACGTGTGGCCAGAAAACCTCTTATTGAACACAATGTCTTTTTTCAGAATGGATTGAAGGCCTCAGGGAATGCTGCTTTTAGCTTTAATACAGATAGTGCCTTATGGCAGTACAATGAGGCATCCTTTACAAAGAAGAACAAAAATGATGAGGATGCTGGTGGCATTGATAGTGATTATATGTCAAAAAACACCATTATTCAGTATAATTATTTGCACGACAATGATTTTGGAATGTTAGTTACTGGTGGGCCTTCTTATTATGGTGGATTTAATGATACTACAATTATACGGTACAATATCTTTGAGAGGGAAGGTCTGGCTAACCAAGATGATGGTTGTTATTTTGCTTTGAAAATTGCTGGATTGGCCAACCATACTTTTATTTATAATAATGTATTTTATTTGAGCCCTGAGCAGTCGGACGTAAAAATGGTTTATCATAAAGATTGGGGTGGGTATGCAACAAATACTTATTTCTTTAATAATATATCCTTTCTCGAAGGGGATAGGCATAGTTTGGCTCTGGGTGAAAGCAAGAAAAATCATTTTTGTAATAATTTATATTTTGGTAATTCTACAATTGATTGGCCTGAAGATAAACAGGGAATCTTTAAAAATCCACTTTTTTTGAAACCTGGAACAGGTCCCGAAGGATACAGGGTGGACGAGAACTCTCCAGTGCAAGACGCAGGGATGAATCTTCAGCTACCAGGAATTCCAGATACTGACTTTTTTGGAAATCAACTTCCGGAAGACTCCAGGATAGACATCGGTGTGCACCAACAAAAATAATCATGCTTTTCGCTTTTGTTTTTTTGAGTTATGTTATTGCATCTATTGCAAATAAGGTTTGCAGATACATTTTGAAAAAAGAGGGGGTATAAATTTCTCTTTCCTCTTTGTTATGTTAAAAAAATATGATGGTGTTTTGAGTATTCGGCTTTTATCAATGAAGCGATTATTTGCACTCCTGGTTGCAAGTCAAATGCTTAAGCATAGGCTGGTTACTTTAAGTTTAGTTTTCTATGAAATTTTTTGTTTCGTTTGGTTTGTTTTTTTGCATGCATATAATTTATGCTCAGGAAAATATTGATTATGTGAATTTATTTGTTGGTACTGCAGATGATTTTGGACAGAACCATCCAGCGGCATGTGTACCTTTTGGAATGGTGAAGGCTGGGCCTGATACAGATCCTAAAAGTCATGTGGGATACAATTATGAAAGGGCAATTCTTCATGGGTTTAGTATTAACAGAGTATCAGGAGCAGGATGTGGCGGGGCAGGGGGTAATCTGAGTTTACGTCCTTCAATCGATGGAGAGGAATATATCTTTTTGCACAAAGGGACAGAGAGAGCTGTCCCCGGATATTATGGGGTTGATCTTTCCAATGGGATCGGTGTGCAATTGAGTGCTACCAATAATATGTCTGTTCAACGTTTTTTTTTTGGCAGAAATGAATCACTGACTATTGAATTGGATGTTTCTTCCAGCTTTGAAGATCTTTTAACAAGTTCTTTTGAGTTCCTTAATGAAGATACTCTGGTTGGCACTTACTCTGCCAGAAATGTTTGTAATAAGGGACGGTATATTCAATCCTATGCGGTGGCTATAAATGAGCCCTATACAGTAAAGGTTGCAGAAAATAAGATCGGTTTTCATTTTAAAAGAGGCAACAAGTCATTTGTTGAATTTCGAATAGCACTTTCCCCAATTGGCAGGCAGACTGCTTTAAAGGAACTTAAAAAACAGAGTCATCTTTCTTTTGATGATATACGTAATACTGCTTACAAACGTTGGGAGAAAAAATTAAACAAAATAACTTTAAAGGGGGGGACTTATTTAGAAAAAGTGATGTTTTACACCTCTTTATATCGTTGTTTTCTTAATCCGGTAAATGCTACTTCTCATGACAATCTTTATTTAGATTCTCAAGGAGAAATAAATAAGGCAGATAACTTTGTTTATTACAGTTCCTGGTCTTTGTGGGATACTTATAGAACCCGCTTCCCATTGCTTTCATTAATAGACCCTTTTGCTTACAGTGATATATGTAAATCATTGGTTGCATTATATCAAAGTGGAAAACCAGAATGGTCTTCAAATTTCGAATCATCACCATCGGTACGAACCGAACATTCCATTCTTGTTTTATTAGATGCTTTTAAAAAGGGAATAGAGGGGATCTCACTGGAAAAGATTTATGAAAAAATGGAAGAGGAAGCTGAAGGATTACCGATGAGGTCTCCTGATAATCATCTTGAAACTGCTTATGATCTATGGGGAATGGGACATATCGCTAAAGAACTGGGTAAGGATTCAGATGCAGAAAGATATTTCCAAAAAGCATCTCAAATATGGAAAAATGTCTGGAAGAAGAAATTTAAGGATATCAAAGAGGAAACCTTTGATGTCATGCATGGTGAGGGTTTATATGAGGGAACTTTGTGGCAGTACCGATGGTCTGTTCCTTATGATATTAATGGTCTTGCTCTAATGGTTGGGGGAACCGAAAATTTAGTTGCCCAACTTAAATATTTCTTTGAAAATGAGTTGTATAATCAGGGAAATGAGCCGGATATTCATGCTCCGTTTATTTTTGGAAGATTAAACAGGCCTGATTTAACCAATAAATGGGTGGCCTCGATCTTGAAAGATTCTATGAATCATAGATATGGAACGCATGACCATTTTAAAAATCCATATACAGGAATGGCGTATAAGGCAGCACCTCGAGCATTTATTCCGGAAATGGATGATGATGACGGAACAATGTCAGCCTGGTTTGTGTGGGCTTCAATTGGACTTTACCCTTTGGTTGTAGGTGAGCCATATTATGATGCATTTAAGCCATTATTTGATGAAGTAATAATTAATCCTGGAAATGGGACGCTGTTTCGAATAGTAAACAATTCAATAACGGGACGTTCTAGAATGTTTTTAAATGACAAAAAGGTAGATGGAGTACGCTTAAGTCATGATGACATTATTAACGGAGGATTATTGATATTTAAATGATCTAACCAGATTAATTTATGTAATATTTTTTTGATCTGTCATAAAATACAGGAGAACATGAATAGTAAAAAAAGATTTTGGATTTTTACAACGTTGATGAGTGTCTTTTTTAATACAGTAGTATTTGCGCAGTCAACCCAAATAATCAACGTGGATAACCGTAATACAACCACATTAAACGGTGTCTGGAAATATCTTGTAGATCCTTATGAGGTTGGCTATTATGATTACAGACGGGTTGCGCGTGACACAAAGGATAATCCAGATAAATCAGAAGCTTTTTTTCTGGGTTATAGGCAGGAAGGACCTTCCGAAAGAGTTGAATATGATTTTACAAAAGCTGATAATATTTTGGTTCCCGGAGATTGGAATTCCCAAAAGGAAAAGCTCTTTTATTATGAGGGAACTGTTTGGTATTATAAATCTTTCGATTATAACCCGAAAGATAAAAATTCAAGGCAATTTGTTCACTTTGGAGCAGTTAATTATGAAGCTGATGTTTATCTAAATGGAGAAAAACTTGGGAAACATATTGGTGGTTTCACTCCATTTAATTTTGAAATTACGCAGAAGCTTAGAGCCGGTAAGAACTTTCTTATTGTGAAAGTTGATAATTCCAGAGGAATAGAAAAAGTTCCTACCGTAAACACTGACTGGTGGAATTATGGAGGAATAACACGTGATATTCGAATAGTAGAAGTAGAAGAAACTTTCATACAGGATTACTATCTCCAGTTGAAAAAAGGTTCTGATGATATGTTAGAGTTTTTAGTTAAATTAAATGGGTCCAATGCAGACCAGAGGAGAGTTGTTTTGTCCATTCCAAAAGCAGATATAGAAGCTTCTTTAATAACAAATTCAGATGGCATAGGGAGGATGGAAATTCGTGCTGACAGACTAAAACTCTGGTCGCCTGAAATCCCATTTCTGTATGATATTCAATTGCGATTTGAAAACACCAGAATAAACGACCAGATTGGGTTTCGAACTATTGAAGTGGAAGATACCGATATTCTGTTAAATGGAAAGCCTGTTTTTCTTAGGGGAATAAGTATTCATGAAGAGAACGGAATGCGGGGTGGACGTGCTTATTCAAAGGAGGACGCCCGTATTTTGTTGGGATGGGCTAAGGAATTGGGGTGTAATTTTGTGCGGTTGGCTCACTATCCCCATAATGAGCCGATGATTCGGGTTGCCGATGAATTGGGTTTAATGGTTTGGTCAGAGGTTCCGGTTTATTGGACTATTCAATGGCACAATGAAAATACCTATAACAATGCTCATGCTCAATTGGTGGACATGATTGGTCGGGATAAGAACCGTGCTTCAGTTATTGTCTGGTCAGTAGCCAACGAGACTCCGGTTTCGGAATATCGGACAAAATTTCTTAGGAGATTAATTGCCGAAGCTCATCAGATGGATCCTGTTCGTTTGGTTAGTGCCGCCTTAGAACGCCACACAAAGCCGGGAACTGACAATGTTCAGGTTGTTGAAGATCCATTACAGGAATATGTAGATATTATTGCCTTCAATGAATATATCGGTTGGTACGATGGTAGAAATGAAAAAATAAAAACTGCTGCATTCGAAATTGAATATCAGAAACCGGTAATTATTTCAGAGTTTGGTGCCGGAGCATTACAAGGAAATCATGGTTCTGCTGAGGAACTTTGGACTGAAGAATATCAGGAAGAGCTTTATAGAGAAACTCTGAAAATGCTTGAAAACATAACGCAGCTAAGAGGAATTACCCCATGGATTCTTGCAGATTTTCGCTCTCCTCGAAGGGTTTTGCCCGATATACAAGATGGATGGAACAGAAAAGGACTGATCTCCCCAACCGGAAATAAAAAAAAGGCGTTTTTTATTCTAAAGGATTACTATGAATGGAAGAAAAAACAATTTGAATAGGTGCTAAATTGAAATTCTTGAGGCTTGATGGAAACAAGGGAAATTATGATGATAAGATCTATAAATTGCTTAAAAGAAAATTGTTCAACAGGGTAAAATGTATAAATGCGTATTGTCAAATCATTCTAATTTCTTCTCAGAGGAAAGGGTGTGGTAAGAATCTCCGGGATTAAAATGGGAGTTAGACTATGCCGACGTGCTCGAATAAGGTTAAAAAAATTCAAAATTATATTGATGTTTCAGGCATTATGTTTTTAAAGCAAAAAAACTACAATTAAATATGTTGTGCGAGAGGAAAGTGGCTTTATTCGTTTTTTAGTCTTAATGATATTTTAGTGCCGGTTAAATATAAAATTTTATGAGGATGAAAATAGTGTTTTGTTTGTTGGTGCTTTCGGCGATAATGCTCAGTTCATGCAGTGATTCAGGAGCTGATGATGAGATAAATCACAAAGTGGATGCGTTGCTTTCACAAATGACCTTAAAAGAGAAAATAGGTCAAATGAATCAGCTTGACGGAAGAAGAGTTAATGAAGCGCTTTTTGAAGCTGTTCGGAAAGGAGATATCGGATCCATCCTGAATATTGAAGAACCTGAGTTGGTTAATGAAGTTCAGAAAATTGCAATGGAAGAGAGTCGTTTGGGCATTCCTTTGTTAATTGCCAGAGATGTTATTCATGGGTATAAAACCATCTTTCCGATTCCGTTGGGGCAGGCGGCATCTTTTAATCCGTCGATTGTAGAGGGTGGAGCCAGGATTGCTGCAGTAGAAGCCTCCCGAGAAGGTATTTGCTAAAGAGGCGGCGGTACAATCCATTGTTTTGTTGAAAAACGATGAGAGAATATTGCCTTTTTCTGAGGAACTCAAAACGATTGCTGTTGTCGGATCTTTGGCTGATGCTCCCCATGATCAGATGGGAACCTGGGTTTTTGACGGTGAAAAAGAACAGGTTATTACCCCCATTGAAGCGCTTCAAAAAACTTATGGGGATAAGGTTGAAATAATATTTGAACCAACGATTAAGTATAGCAGAGATAAGGATAAAGGTAGTTTTGGAAAGGCATTGAATGCAGCAAAAAGAGCAGATGCTGTTATTGCTTTTGTAGGAGAAGAGGCTATTCTTTCTGGCGAGGCTCATTCACTTGCAAATATTGATTTGCAGGGGGTCCAAAGCAATTTAATCAAAGAACTTTCGAAAATTGATATTCCATTAATAACGGTAGTAATGGCAGGTCGCCCTTTAACTATTGAAAATGAGGTTGAGATGTCAGATGCAGTTCTCTATGCCTGGCATCCCGGTACAATGGGAGGCCCTGCAATTGCTGATATTTTATTTGGAAGATCTATTCCCTCAGGAAAATTACCTGTTACATTTCCAAGGATGGTGGGGCAAGTACCAGTGTATTACAATCACAATTCAACGGGACGGCCAGCCAGAGGTACAGAGGTTTTGCTAGATGATATTCCATTAGAAGCAAGACAGTCTTCGTTGGGAAATAGATCCTATTATTTAGATGCCGGTTTTGACCCCTTATTTCATTTTGGACACGGATTATCCTACACAACTTTTGAATACAAAAATCTTAGACTTTCTGCTAAGGAGTTCCAGAAGCCTGACTCGATAAAGGTAAAAGTCAATGTATCTAATACCGGTTCTCTTGACGCAACTGAGATTGTACAGTTTTATATTTCGGATAAATCAGCATCTATTGTTCGTCCGGTGAAAGAGTTAAAAGGATTTCAGCGTGTTTTTATTGAAGCAGGCAAAAAGAAAGAGGTTGTTTTTTCTATCTCTGCTTCCTCTTTAGGGTTTTGGGATAGTGAGGGAGACTACTTGGTTGAGCCCGGTACTTTTTCATTAATGGTAGGGGGTAATAGCCTGAGCGGTTTAAATGGTGAGATTTTTTTGATTGAATAAAGAGCCTTAGTCAAGACCGGAAGTCAGACCAAAATAGAAATAAGCTTTTTTTAACACCGGTGTATTTATACAGGAAAAATTAGGCGTATAGTAAATATAAACAAAGAGGTGGAATGTGCTGTCTCTCAAACAAAAAAACTGAATATTATGAAAGGATTTTTTATCTGTACATTATTATGGGTTGGCATTACTTCATGTGCAATAACAAAAAAGGAGAAAAAGGTTGAAAACCCGGATATAAATAAAGATGCCTGGGAATTGGTTTGGAGTGATGAATTTGACCAAGACGGGCTGCCGGATACCACAAAGTGGAATTATGCCACAAGAGGAAATTCCTGGGGGTGGGGAAATAATGAAAAGCAATGGTATACTGTAGCCGATCCTGACAATGCATACATTAAAGATGGAATTTTGACAATTACAGCTATAAAGGAGCCTTTATCTGGAAAAGATTATAGTTCTGCCCGTTTAACCACAAAAGGAAAAGGAGATTGGAAGTATTGCAAAGTTGTTGTAAGGGCAAAAGTGCCAAAGGGAAGGGGAACATGGCCTGCAATTTGGATGATGCCTACTGAAAATACTTACGGAAACTGGCCCCAAAGTGGAGAAATTGACATAATGGAGCATGTAGGGTTCGAACCTGATACTGTATCTTCAACTGTGCACACCGGTTTTTACAACCACATTAAGAAAACCCAGGTAGGAGAAGAATTCTATTTACCTACTGCAACAACTGATTTTCATGTATATTCAATGGAATGGACTGAGAAAGTGATTAGAAGTTTTGTGGATGGGAAACACTACTTTACATTCCGCAATAATGGTAAAGGGCATGGAGCCTGGCCATTTGATCAACCTTTTCATTTGATCCTCAATCTTGCGATTGGTGGAGGACTTGGTGGAAAAAAGGGAATAGATAATTCCTTGTTTCCCCATGATTATATGATTGATTATGTTCGTGTTTACCAAAAACAATGAAAGGTTGAAGAAATACCAAAAAATTGATTTTATAGGGCTGAAAAACAACTTACTTTTTGTGCTAATATAATAATCCTTGGAACTGAGCTAAATGAAGTAAGCAATCGTATTTAAATTTTCGCTACGAATAATTATGGTTTTTGAATTTGTTAAAATATTAAAAATGAACAAGACACTAATAATTCTTTTTCTGTTTTCTTTAATCAATGCATGCAGCATAAAAAGAAATGAAGCTAATTCTGAAAGAAAACAGGAATCCATTGTAGTTGAGGCTAAAGTTCGTCTTTACCATGAGGATGAAACCAGAACATACACGGAATATCAGCCTTTTAAAACGCGAACAGTTGATTTGCTGAAAGGATTTGAAAGGTCAGCAAAACCAGTTGAAAAGAGCCGTTATGGCGGAAACAAATACTTAAAGACAACCGCCACCGGTTTTTTCCATGTTAAAAAAATTGGAGACAGATGGTGGTGTATTGATCCAGATGGTTATTATTACATAAATATTGCTTTGAATAGCCTGAGAACCGGAAAATCGGAAAGAAATAAAAAGGCTTTGTTGGAAAGATTTAACTCAAAGGAAAACTGGATGAAAGAAACCATTATAATGCTTCAGGACAATGGTTTTAATTGTGCTGGTTCATGGTCAGATACTGATGCCATCATTGAGGCCAATAAAAGTCTGGAGAAACCTTTTGCTTATTGTATTAACTGGAATTTCATGAGTAGTTACGCATGGTCCCACGGTAAAGCCCGCCAATTAGCTGGGCATACAGGCTATCCCAATGAGGCAATTTTTGTATTTGATCCCGGTTTTAAAGCTTATGTTGACGAACGTGCAAAGCAGCTTGTGAAATACAAAGATGATCCTAATTTGTTCGGGCATTTTTCAGATAATGAAATGCCTTTTAAATTTGAATCTATTGATAATTATTTGGCATTACCTACAAGCGAGCCAGGTTATCTGGCAGCCAAAGAATGGTTAAATGAGAAGGGGATCTCATCAGGCCAGATTACCGCTAAACATCGTGAAGAGTTTATGGCGCTTGTGGCTGATAAGTACTTCTCAATTGTTTCAAATGCGATAAAAAAATATGATCCAAACCACATGTATATCGGAGCAAGGTTTTACAGTAAAGAAAAAAACTACCCGATATTTATGAAAACGGCAGGCCGTTATCTCGATATTGTTTCTAATAATTACTACAATCATTGGACTCCCGATAGTGCAGATATGGCTAATTGGACCAAATGGAGTGGAAGGCCCTTTATTGTTACAGAATATTACACAAAAGGAGAAGACTCTGGAATGCCCAATCAAAGTGGTGCCGGTTGGATTGTAAAAACTCAAAAGGATCGTGGTCTTTTTTATCAGAACTATAACTTAGCCCTGTTGGAGTCAAAAAATTGTGTTGGTTGGCATTATTTCAAATATCAGGACAACGATCCAACCGCAAAAGGTGTTGATCCTTCAAATGTTGACGCTAATAAAGGGATCGTAAATAATTATTATGAAATTTGGGACCCCATGATGAAAGAAATGAAGGAGCTGAATAATCAAGTTTATCAGCTTATTGAGTATTTCGATGCGAAGTAGAATGTATTCTCATTTATTAATGAGAAAAGAGGGGGTGCGTGTTTTTTTGTATATGTTTGGTAAAAACATGGGGATGCTTTTGGGAAACTTGCTTATTAATTTCTTTTCTTCAACACGTCCCCACCATCCGGAGTTTTTGGGGGATTGTAATAAAGCGCCTGCACGACAATGGGAATTTCATTGTTCGTCAAAACGCGCATTACATTTCTACAGAACCTCAATTTTTTTGTTAAAATGACAACTCAGGTCTGCAAAGACCATATTACAATTCAAATTTGTTCTCGTGGAGCTTCATTGAGGTTTTGCATAGAATAGGGATAGGATTTTTTCATCATTCCATTGCCAAGAACTTTTGATTTGAGCATTTTTTACATTGTTGAAGAGATTGGTTTGGATTGTTTTGAGCTGCTTTGAATAATCGAAAAGCAAAAAGTTGCCCAAACTCATGGTTTGAATATTAAAATGGTTAAAACACATTTTTAGGTCATCAAAATTTTTTCAAAAAGAATTGAGAAAAAAGAACTTTCTTTTTTAGATGTTTTTTTTACTTATTATTCATTACTCTTACGAATTCATAAATTACCCTGAAGTCCTGAAGTATCCCCTGGGTAACGCTAAAATTCTTGTAGAGCATAAGAAAATACCCGGGAGCTTCAGAAAAACATCCGTCACGATAAAAAACTGTCCAGGGACGGCCCAAATTTTTTTGGAACTCTAATTCTGAAAGCAGAGGATTTTAATTTGATTTATCAAAATTAAGTTCCGGGTTTTCAGGAAGACGGGTATGTGAAGTTTTCTAAGGAACAAAATGACCCGTTGAAGTTTTCTGCCTCAACACCTGAATCAGGAAAATGGTTTCTGTCATTCCGCTATGCCAATGGTAGTGGTCCTGTTAATACCGATAACAAATGTGGGATCCGAACCTTGTTTGTAAATGGTGAATTTGCGTCTTCTTTAGTTTTCCCGCAGCGGGGAAGCGATGAGTGGGCCAACTGGGGAACAACAAATACCATTGAGGTAGAACTTCGGGAAGGTAAAAACCAACTCGAAATAGGGTATGAATCATTCAATGAGAATATGAACGGGGCTGTTAACCGTTTTTTGATTGATCAGATCATCTTTGCGGAAAGGTAATGTTAATGAATTGGAATCTTGGGTAAACCGGTTTTGAACACTCTTTTGAGTTTACAGGATGTACTGTAACTCTTTTGGGAGGATCGAATTTTACGTATATCAAACAGCAGGGGCTGCCCAAACGTATTGGACAGCCCCTGTTTGTTCTATATTAATCAGAAAAATCAGGTGTTTCCTTACCCAATATTCCCCAAAATCTTCTCCTCACTGGATATTTCTCCACCGGCCAGCAGCATAGCTGTATCAATCAATGCCAGGTGGGAGTATGCTTGCGGGAAGTTCCCGAGCATTCTTTTGGTTTCGAAATCCAGGTCTTCACTGAAAAGTCCCAGATGATTGGAGTATTTCAGCAGTTCATCGAATTTTCTTTTGGCTTCATCCTTTTCTCCAATCATATAGAGGCTTCTTACCAGCCAGAAAGAGCAAATGGTAAAAGCAGAGGAGGGCTGTCCGAAATCATCTTTATTTTTGTAACGGTACATCAGTCCTTTGTGTTCCAACTCTTTTTGAATGGCTTTAACAGTACTTTTGAATTTGGGATCTTTTCCCTCAATGAATCCGTAGGCTTCCATCAATAATATAGAGGCATCCAGGTCTTCGGTACCATAAGCCTGCGTAAAAGCCTGCTTGTTTTCTGACCAGGCATTTTTATAAATATCATTTCTGATTTTATCTCTCAATTTGCCCCACGTCTCGATGTATTCTTTCTGATGCAGCAATTCTGCAATTTTAATTCCCCTGTCGGCAGCGACCCAGCAAAGTACCTTGCTGAATGTAAAGTGTTTATTGCTATTCCTGATTTCCCAGATCCCCTTATCGGGCTTTTGCCAGTTTTTTTCCACCACTTTTACAATGTTTCGGATGATGGTCCACAGCTCTTCGCTGTATTCCAGCGAAGTAGTGAAGAGGTGAAATAACTGATAAATTACATCTACCAGAATACCATAAATGTCATTTTGTTTTTGTTTGTATGCAGCATTCCCTATACGAACCGGTTTACTGTTTTCGTATCCAGACAGGTGGGGAAGCTCTGTTTCGGTAAGTTTTTTCTCTCCGTTGATACCATACATTATCTGAATTTTCTCATCCTTGTCGGGGAGCATGTCGATAATGAAATTCAGATATTTATGTGCAACATTGAAATGGCCCAGCATGGTCATGACCTTAATCACCATGGATGCATCTCTGATCCAGCAAAAACGGTAGTCCCAGTTGCGGACTTCTCCGATGGTTTCGGGTAGTGATGTGGTAACTGCTGCCAAAATGGCTCCGGATTTATGATAACTCAGGAGTTTCAGAAGCAGGGCGCTACGCATGATTTCATCATTGTAGTCTTTAAACCTTGTGGTGCGTTCTGCCCAGTCGAGCCAATAAACCTTAGTTCTCTGGAGTTTCAGGTAAGCTCTGTTGAGATCCTGAGCCAAAAGTTTCTGGTTGTAGCTGATAAGGATAAACTGATCTTTATCGATGGTGATTGGTAACTGGCCAACCACTGAGAGTTTGTCCATACTGGTGTAAAGATACAACGAATCGTAACTTCCTTTGGCAGTATATGCTTTCACATATTTGCCGTTAAAGGTGATGTGAGTATCGTACTTACCATATTCCAATCGGGGATCGAAATGAACTTTAATTTTCGGTTTGCCTTCGATTAATTTAATATATCTGATCAGATCCGGAGGCAGGTAATAGCCCTTGTTGTCTGTTTTGTACCTGGGCATGAAATCATGAATCTCAAAAATACCATCAGCACATTCGAAGCGGGTGATTAAAATATTGGAATGAAATTCATATCTTTGAGTAATGTCAGCTCCGGTAACGGATACAATAGAGAATTGACCCCCTCTTTCTTTGTCCAGTAAAGCAGCAAAAATGGATGGAGAATCAAATTTTGGTAAACAAAGCCAGTCCACCGATCCTTTATCTGATATCAATGCTGCACTTTTACCGTTACCAACGACACCATAGTTCAGGTTGTTCATGTTTGTTAGTGTGTTCAATCTTTTCAGTTTTTTGTTTGTTTTGACGATGCAAAGTTTGTAAAATAAAGAAAAAACATTATACTTTAAAGGAAAATAAAAAGCATAAACCCATGAAAAAACTTCACATAGTTTCTAATCGATTGCCATTCAGTATAGTTTCGGAAGAAGATAAATTTTTGTTAAAACCCAGCGTGGGTGGTTTGGCTACCGGAATGAAATCAGTTTATAAGGATTTTGAGGGCCGGTGGATAGGGTGGCCAGGGATCGCAACTGACAGTTACACGGTAGATCAGTTTAAGGAAATTGAAGGGTTGCTCGATAAGGAAGGGTGTGATACTGTTCCACTCACCGCCGATGAAGTGCATACCTTTTACGAAGGTTTTTGTAACAGAACTATCTGGCCTCTTTTTCATTACTTCAATCAATATGTTGATTATTCTCCCGAGTTCTGGGAATCATACGTAGAAGTGAACCAAAAGTTTGCCGATAAGACACTTGAAGTGGTGGAAGATGGAGATTTTGTGTGGGTACACGACTATCAGCTTATGCTGGTGCCGGGAATGCTAAAGGCCAAACGTCCTGATATTACCATCGGATTCTTTTTGCACATTCCTTTTCCATCGTATGAGGTGTTCCGCATCTTACCATGGCGTAATGAGTTGCTTGAAGGGCTTTTGGGGGCTGACCTGATCGGATTTCACACCTACGACTATGAACGTCACTTTTTAAGTAGTGTCCGTCGTCTGTTTGGTTATGAAATCTCTTTCAATCAGATACATATTAATGAAAGGATTATTCTTGCCGATGCTTTTCCCATGGGGATTGACTATGACAAGTTTCATGATTCGGCGATCAAAACAATTTCCAGACCCATGCAGGAGAAATCTACTCTGCATAAGGAACTGGAAAAGTATTTTTTGGTATCTCCCGACAGGAAGTTAATTCTGTCTATCGATCGGCTTGATTATTCCAAAGGGATACCAAACCGTTTAAGAGCTTTTGAGAAATTTCTGGAGAAGTTTCCCGAATACCGCACTAAAGTGACTTTGGTTATGCTGGCTGTGCCTTCGCGCAACAGTGTTCCGCAATATCAGCGATTAAAACGGGAAGTGGACGAACTTGTTGGGCGCATCAACGGACTTTACGGAACGGTAAACTATGCACCGGTTTGGTATTTTTATCGATCCATGCCTTTTGAAAATCTGGTGGAACTATACAGCATGAGCGATGTAGCCCTGCTAACCCCGGTGCGTGACGGGATGAATCTTGTGGCTAAAGAGTATGTAGCTTCACGAACCAATCAGACCGGTGTGATGATTATCAGTGAGATGACCGGTGTGGTAAAAGAGATGGGAGAAGCCATTGTCATTAACCCCAACCATGAAAGCCAGGTTGCTGATGCGATCAAACAGGCACTGGAAATGCCCATCGATGAGCAACGAGCCCGCATGTCAGTTATTCAGAAGCGTTTGAAGCGATATGATGTTTTCAAGTGGGCAGAACAATTTGTCTCTTCGCTGAAGCGGATTGCACAGATTCAGACAGATTTTCTGGCGAAGAAGATTACTACCAAACTCAGTAAGAAATTGCTGGATGACTTTTCCAAAGCCAAGTCAAGAGCTATTTTCCTTGATTATGACGGCACCCTGACACATTTTAAGAAAGTAACGCGAGAGGCAGAACCCAGTGCAGCGCCGGATTATCCGTTACATGAAATTCTGAATGCACTTACCAGTGATGAGCGAAACGAAGTGGTACTCATTAGCGGACGGGATAAGGAAACCCTCAGCAAATGGTTTGACGGATCTGATGTGAGCCTGATCAGTGAGCATGGGGTTTGGATGCGTGAAAGAGGCAGTGACTGGCAAATGCTGACCAATGCCACCAATTCATGGATGCCGATGGTACGTCCTATCCTTGATAGTTTTGTCGTTCGTACTCCCGGAACTTACCTGGAAGAGAAAAATTATTCTCTGGTGTGGCATTACGAAAAGGCCGAAGCCGAATTGGGCGAGTTGCGTGCCAAAGAACTGAAGGATGAGTTGACAACTATGGTTGCCAACCACAACCTGGAAATTATGGAAGGAAACAAAGTGGTGGAGGTGAAGACCGGTGGCATTAATAAAGGAGTGGCTGCCAATCGCTATTTGTTAAACAAGCAGTTTGACTATATCCTCGCTATGGGTGATGACTGGACAGATGAGTACCTTTTCAAAGAGTTGCCACCTGAAGCTGTTACCATTAAAGTAGGTATCAAGCATACCAATGCATCTTACAAGTTGGAAACAGTGGATGCTGTAAGAAATTTCCTGAGGGTTATGTCTGAAAATCATTAATTCTGTAACAAACAAATATTCCAATCAAGTAATTCCCGATTACGCGGGAGAAATGTAAATTTAATTATGAGTGAATTCGAATTCTCAAATCAGGAGATACCTCCTGTTTTGAAAAAAGTGCTTAAGAATATAAAGTCGGTTGTTGCGGCAATCGTTATCGTGGTTGTGGCCTGGAGCGGTTTTTTTCAGGTAGGCCCCGAAGAGGCCGGGGTTATTGTGCGTTTTGGGAAATATACCAAAACCGTGATGCCGGGTTTGAATTTTAAAATTCCTTTCATAGAGACTGTGTATAAAGTACCGGTGGAAAGGCAACAAAAACTGGAGTTTGGATTCAGAACAACCTCTTCTAATGTACGGTCGGAATATACCAAGAGCGGTACCAGAGATGAGTCTCTGATGCTTACCGGAGACCTTAACCTGGCAGATGTGGAGTGGGTGGTTCAGTACCGTATTAATGATCCTTACAAATTTCTGTTTAAGGTTAGAAACCCCGAATCCACCCTGCGTGATGTTTCAGAAGGAGCTGTCCGTCAGGTGGTGGGCGATCGCACAGTGAATGAAGTATTGACCGTTGGCCGCGCTGAAATTGCTTCCAGCGTTCAGGTATTGATTCAGGAACTTTCCAACAACTATGAACTTGGGGTTAAGATTGATCAGGTGGTGCTTCAGGATGTGAATCCGCCTGATCCCGTCAAAGCTGCCTTTAATGCAGTAAACGAAGCTCAGCAGGAAAAAGAGACCTTAATAAATCAGGCTAAATCGGAATACAATAAGGTGATTCCCAAGGCTAAAGGTCAGGCTGAAGAGACCATTCAAAAGGCTGAGGGATATGCTGTTGAACGTGTCAATAACGCAAAAGGACAGGTAGCTCGTTTCAATGAACTTTATTCTGAATATGTCAGAGCTCCTGAGGTAACGCGTGAACGTATTTATCTCGAAACATTGCAGGAAGTAATACCTCGTCTTGGAAATAAAATTATCACCGATAAGGATGGAAACAATGTCTTGCCACTATTGCAAATGCAGATGGACAATGTAAAGAAACTTAACACCCAGGAGTAATGCAGAATCCTGAACCGGCTTCTGGGTTCAGCTTTTTACCTCAACCTGAAAATTAAAGATGAATCGTAAGATTCAACACAATAAAAGAATTAACATGAAACGAAATAAAATTACTTTAATAATTGTGCTCTTTCTCGCATTTATCACCCTTATGGGGAGTATATTTGTGGTTGACGAAACCGAACAGGTGGTCATTACTCAATTCGGAAAACCCGTGGGAGAGGCTGTCGTGGATCCGGGACTGAACTTTAAAGTTCCCTTTATTCAGACGGCAAACTTTTTTGAGAAACGGTATATGGAATGGGATGGTGATCCCAACCAAATTCCGACCAAAGACAAGAAATACATTTTTGTGGATACCTATGCCCGCTGGCAAATAGTGGATCCTTTACAGTTCTTTAAACGTCTGCGTAATGAATTGGGCGCACAATCCAGACTTGATGATATTCTTGATGGAGAAACAAGAGACTTTATTGCCAATCATAATCTTATTGAAGCCGTTAGAACAAGTAATCGACAGCCAATGTCATCGGGTGTTATAAGTGAAATGATTGGTGACAGTCTGGAGCAGATTCTTGTGGGCCGTGAGAAAATCCAGGCCATGATTCTTCAGGCAGCCAATGAACAAACAGCCGATTTGGGCATTAAAGTAATGGACTTCCGCCTGAAACGTATCAACTATGTGGAAGACGTCCGCACACAGGTTTATGAGCGGATGAAGAGTGAACGCTATCGCATAGCTGACAAGTTCAGATCTGAGGGACAGGGTGAAGCGTCTCGTATCAACGGTGAAAAGGAACGGGAACTTAAGTCTATTCAATCGGCAGCATTCAGAGAAGCCGAAGAAATCATGGGACGGGCCGATGGTGAAGCTGCAGCTATTTATTCCAATGCTTACAACAGATCGTCGGCTTCCAGAACTCTTTACACTTTTATGAAATCCATGGAAACTTTCGAAAAAACCTTCGATGATCAGACCCATGTTATCCTTTCCACCGACAGTGAATTGTATAAATACCTCAAAGGTTCCCGTTGATATGATTAATTGACTTTGTCGAACTTTGTTTCATTATTTCTGGTTACCAGATGATCAAGTACCAGGAAATATGGATAGTCGGAGATAAAACTGGAAAAAGATTATTGAACCATTCTCTTTAGTGGTCGCAACGCGACCACTAAAGAGGGGGTAATAACTCTAAACCAAGGGCCTTGCCCCGGGCTATTGCTCTCAGGCTTTCAGCCTGTTTTCACCTTGCTTGATTTATGTATAAGGTGTAGGTTAACCTTTTTTGATCTGATGGAATTTTGTGTTGTAAGAAATAAAGGCAAAACGTTAATCCCTGTTAATATCCGTGTTTAAGGTTAAAAACAGGGCGGTTTTGCTTTTATTTTATTTTTGATATATCTATATTTGTAACATTTTGAAATCAAATGGCGCTAAAATTAGTGAATCTTTAAGCGCAGGTTGCAAGAGATATTAATTAAATTACAGGCTGTCTATAAACTAAGCAAGATTTGTTTCTGGTCATGTGTTTGTCAAGAAAGTGCCAGTTACAAGGCTTGCGAAGCCCGAAAATACGCAGTTTACTTGAGTAAATGAGGAATTTTCGGGCAAGTTTAACGCAGTAAATGGTGCTTTATGGACAAACACTAATTACAGGACAAAAGGATATTTATTAACCGGAATTTTTAATTGACATTTATTATGCAAATCGAAGGAGTCCCCAAAGCTTTTCTACGACAAGAGGCTCGTGAATACATCGACCTTTATGCCTCGCTGGGAGAACGAGCAGAAGTGTTTCTGCCGAATTTTGTCTTCGATAATTTAAAGGCTTTTGTACGCCTTTGTTATGAAGAACCCAATGATCCTGCACGACAACAGGCCGAGATTCAGAAGTTTCTCCTTAAGTTTCGGGAGGAAATTCCCGGGTATTCGGATATTGCTCTGATGCTGTATCCTCACGAGGACTCAAAGGCATTTATTTATAACTCCCTGAAACAGGGCTTTAACCGCCGTTTGGGATATTTCGCTGACCACGATATTGTCAACTCTCAACAGAAAAAATGGATTGAAAATATTCGAAATGCTCATGATTTTTCAGTGGGAACTCCTCCTGTTACTGAGAAAACCATTGATTTTCTGGCTAAAGTAATTATTGGCGATGCTCCTGTTGAACTTCGTCGTTTCCGGGATGTTATAGGCGTTATTGGAGACATCGATGAAGCCCACTGGAATTACCTGATGGATACTCTGGAGCAGATGATTAACCAGAGTACGCATTATACCACTAAAGCTGAAAAAAGTAACTTCCTGCATCGTACCGAGTGGGCAGTCAACTTTAAGGGGCTTAACGGTCTGATACGAACCGTTGTTTCCGGAAATAGCGATACTGCTGTAGAATTGATCAAAGGCGAAGTCTTTGGTAACAGTTCTGTGCGCGTATTGGAGAATATAAAGGGAGACGAACTCTACGAACAAATGCTGGATGATACTGCAAGTGTTTTTGTGGTGAAAGTAAAGCATATGCGCAAAAATATGTTTGCAGGGTCCAAATGGTTCCCGCTTATTTCCCGCATTGTGGTAATTGATGATTCGCCCGAATCGCATGCTTCCAATACCTCCCTTGTTTTTAGTTTCCACAACGGTGTTATTAACACCCTGAATAAGGTTCATACCAAAAAACTCGGGGCTCCTGCCAATACTCAGCTCAACCTCCGGTTGATCCTCGAGAATGTGAACAACAAAAATCTGGAGGAATTTAAGGAGCTGCTCGATAAGAAAATTGAAGATTACAATCAGGAACTTGACGAAATAAAAAAAGAACAGCTAGGGCAAACCAATGATCAGGTGAAGAATACCAATCTGTTCAAATTTGATTCATTTTCTCGTCAGATTCTTAAGGATCGATATTCCCTGGCACGTCTTCGCGACTTTATTCAGTTTATCCAGAATACTGCTGCACCCGAAAAACGGGAAAAGCAAAACGAAGAATTGATCAATACTTTTGAAGATCGGATTCGTAAATATTTCTATTCGGATACTCCTGCCTTGCAGATTGCTACGATCCTTGAAGGAGGTGGGCGTAACCAGATTCGTACCTACGGCGAGTACCTGCTGCAACGTAAAGTAAAACCCATTGATGATAAAATACTTGATCGTTGCAAGACAATCATCAACTTTATCCCAGACAACTATAAACGAACTCTTCACAACCATTTTCACAAAAATTTCGGGGTAAATCTCTTTATGGAGAAGTATCAGAAATTCATTGCAAAAATTGACAATGAATCTGATAATAAAGGGAGGTTCCGCAATGTGCTTATCGATCTTGGCGTTTATAAGGATTTTGAAAATCTCAGCGAAGAAGACCAGAAAGTTATTAAAGGATTTATCAGTGATCTTGGAAATCTGGACAAGACCTCTATTTCTGATGATGTGCAGATGATTATTCGCGATTTATTGTTTTACCGCGATAAGAGTCCGAAGCCATATATCATCTACAATAAGGTGCTTGCATGGGAATATACTGATCTGTTTTCGGACGATAAGTTTTATATCAATCCTTTTGATATTGAAATTGAGAACCTGGAAGATCAGCGGATTGATTATGAGCGTTTGCTGACAAAACTTTCCCGCATAAAGAATACCCTGCAACTTTTTGATGCAAGCGGAAACTTGTGGGATAGGTTCTGTGAGAATGTGACTATTATTATCAATGATCCATCTAACCCAACAGGTTACAGTGATTTTAATCGTGAAAGCCTTATTGAGTTTCTTAAGTTTGTCAACAACAGTAAAATTACTTTGTTGCTCGACGAGGCTTACACAGACAGTGTGAAGGTGAAAGAGGAAATGATGCCCAAATGGAGATCTATTTCCCGTTACATTTTCAATAACGAGAATGTTTACTCTAAAATGCGGGCTGTATCGTCACTTTCTACCACCAAAAACCTGGCAGGATCGGGCGATCGCCTTGGTGCTCTTGTGGCTACCCCTGCTATGAAGGAGGTTATTGATTATTCGCGTAAACGTAATCAGGCTGTCAGAGGCAACAGCAGTTCTCTTTACTTCCTGAATGCCGTGCTTGAGGTTGGTCTGAAGGCAAAAGCATTGAAGGACAAGCTGGAATCGAGATTGCCTAAAGATGCCAGTCGAAGCCGGATTGTCAACCAGATTGAAAGTTTTATCGTAGCCTCACTGGCTGATGAAGGTAAAAAGAAAACGGCGGCCGGAGATCCGGTAAGGGCCGGATTTGAGGGAAGTCCGATGCATTTGTTTTTGCTTGACGAACTGGTGTCGCTTGCAAAACTTGATATTCTGGGCCTCCCCGATGACTTTAAATACAAGGATGTGCCATTTTATATCTATTATGGTGGTGAGCTTGTAAAAGGTCTGAACCGTTTCAGAATCAACAAAAACTTCAGAACAGAGTCGAATCTGCGATTAAAAACTGCAGCCGGAATTGCTGAAGAAGTAATAAAAGAGTTGGAGGTTGAGGATGTTTCCATTATTCATTCTGATGGTTCTTATTTGTTTAACCTGCTGTTTAAGAATTTCGGAAGCTATAACGATCTTGAAGACTTTGCCAAGAAAATTGCCGGTGAAAGGGGAATTTCAGCGCTTCCATATCGCACCGGAGTGGTTCGCTTCTCTTTGGGTGGCTTCATCGAAGGAACTGCAAAAAGTTATGAAGTCTTTGAAAGTGAAGTCCGTACTGCATTTACCCTGTTTCTGAATTATTGGAAGAAATTGCAGGCTGCTCGTCAGGCTGAGCCTAAAGCCGAAGTTCCAATCTTGATGAACGAAATTTTGAGTTCGGGGAAAGATGCTGAATTCCTGAAGGCGGTTTTTGCAGATTATGAGAACGTACGCGATCTTACCAAAAAGGTCAATCAGTCATTACTCATCAACGAGAATCGTTCGCTATACCATGCATCACCCCAGGTGAGTGGTGTTTCAATTACCACAATCGGAGATTCTAAAAACTCAGTTATTGAATTTCAGGGGGATGTAGGTGATTGCCGCGATGTGGAAGAGTTTGTGCGTAGTAGCGCATTTACTAAAATATATGAGAATTTACTTCCGCAGATCTATAAAAAGATTCCTCAGTTGAGAAATCTTAACTTCAATATCGTAGCATCTCGCTTTAGCAAAGCTACCATATTGAAATATATTAATAATAAGAAAACATTCCATCCGAACCATTACGTATTGGATGACCCGGAAGAGAAGAATATTATGCGTGAAATCCTTATAGAGATGGAACGCCTTCTGTTCTCCGATACCAAGATGAAGATTCTGACGCTTCAGGCCAGTGGAGATTATTATATGGATGTTGCGCGTCTGGAGGGTGTTAATGCTGTGTTGAAAAAGCACATTCAGGAAATTCTTCTGCACTTCAATCTTCCGTTTGAGCAGGCTACCATCGAACCCAGTCGTCGCGAGATGATTCGAATTGCCTGTGATCTTTTTGAAGAGGTTACAGGCCTTGAGGTCAAAGATCTTGATTTGGAAAGGTATGTCAGCCACTTTGTGGAGACATTGCGACAGGATGAGAAGTTTTCTGAAATTGGCATTTCTGGCCGCAGCCTTGGGTTTATTGCTGATGTTGTAAAACGTCGTGTTTTTGAAAGTGACTTGTCGGTTAGTGATCAGGTACTTTACCTCTATTTGCTGAAGAACGATAACAGTTTCTTCAACCAGGTTACGAAAAAACTGCAATTTCTTCAGGATCGTATCAATAGTACAGATGATGCTGATCTTAAGATTTTTACCGAAAATATCCTCGCCGATATTTTGCCCCGGGAAGTGGATGACATCATGAATTATATCCTTCGTAAGAAAGATATTAAAGTGGACGAAACCCGCCTGGCTGAGGTAACTCAGAAAGTAGTTGGGTTCCTTATTCTGTTGCAAAATCTGTCAAAAGGTACCGATTTTTACCATAAATACACGCACACGCTTATTAAAGTGCTGGATACCTATTTCAGAAGACAGAACAGTGACGTGAATCAGATGATTCAACACGGTATTACGTTGTTCCGTAATTTCGAGATCAAGGATAAAACCCTGAAGGAGTTTAATGGAGGATCCCTCAACTGGATCAATGACGTGATGACCAAATGTGGGGTAATCTCTGTTGAGCAATCGGTGCAGCGACATACACGCATCTCTACTGATGCCAAAAAACGTGAATATCCTTTCCACAAAATTGATCGTGGTGATGATGAGCCCATGTACCTGTTGGATATGAATCGTAATAAGTCGAAAAATGATTATATCAAAGCGCTTTCGACCAAGCCCGATTCCAAATTCTTTGAGCGAAGGCTGGCACGCTTTGTGGCCAATATGGATCCTGATGATTATCGCTGTAAAATAATGAAAAGCGGTGTCGTTACCCAGTTGATTATTTTCCAGAAGGGATATATTAAATATCTGACCGACTTCTTCAGGTTAACTCAGTATAAAGATATTTCACTTGAAGAGGCCGAGAATTTTGTGCCTGATGTATTCCTTTTGCTGGGAGCTCCCGAGAAGGTGATTTCATTCCCGCAGGTTGGGTACTTCGACATCAAAGGCCCGCGTGGTAACATTAAAACGCTTGTAACTCCGCTTCGTAAGGAAGCCGACTATTTTGGTGATGTGAAGAAGCCATGGCTTACCATGATGAATGAGCGCGTGAAAGAGATGGGTGGTATTCCCAAGCACGGTTCGCTCTTTGCCATCGAGTTGGAAGATGGTTCCATATTCGTTGTGGAAGTGGATGGTGATAGTGGGGTAGGTAAGTCCGAAATGCTGGCAGGTCTTACGCTTAAGTGGTTGGAACAGAATCTTCCCGGCGTTCGGTCCATTAAGAATGTGGCTGGTGATATGTACCACGTATTCCGCGACAAGGAGGGCAATATCTATGGGTTTGGAACTGAGGAGGGAGACTTCTCACGTGTTACCGACTTCGATCCGGAATATATTAAGTACTATAAATATCTCTTTGAGAGTAGTGCCGACAGTAATGTGGAAGATCTGAACTCCAGGAGCACGATTAGCGGCCTGTGTGAAATTCAGATGCCCTACAAGATTGATATTATTCTTACTGCTCACAATTATTCCAAAGAGGAAGCAGGTATTACCAGAGTTAGTAATCCTGAGAACTTCCTGCTTTACATCGATTCGCATGGTGAGCGTAAAGAGAAAGCAACAAGTCAGGATGGACCTCACTTCCAGCGTACTCTTTCGCGTTACACTGCCGATAAAAACATTGTCGAGGTACTGTCACAACATGGAAATTATCTTGATGATGTGCTTGATTGGGAAATCGATCCTAAAGACGGGAAGTATTACCTGGCATCTTCATATAAGATGATGGATAAGGTGGATGTTGAGAAAGTGGTGAACCAGATCTTTGTGGGTAAGAAAATTCCTTTCGAGGATGAGAAGTGGCTTGTGACCGAAGTGAAATTCGATATCGTGAAAAACCGCTTTATTGCTCATGTGGAACTGGATGATCAGATTGAGGATGTAATTCTTTCAAGAAATATCTTTAGCTCTATATTCGATTCATTGGCCAGTACTCCTGCCGGACAGCCGTTTATTGCTCAGGATAATCAGATAGAACAACGTTACCAGTTGATTGATGTGCTGAGTGGTGGCTCCGACGGTAAAGGAGAAGGTGCCAAAATAGAATGTGGTATCGTTTCTACCGAGATCGGAAAGAAAGGTAAAGAGATTATGGGACCACAGAAAGCTGCCCAGTCACTTACCAACCTTATAAAGGAACTGCGTGCCAACAGCAGTGAAATCAACGACAAGAAAAACCACGTCCGAAGAATTGTACGTGAGAAGTATGGTCACATTTTTACCAATGGGCAGAGCAGTAATGAACTGTGGAGATACAATTTCTATCTCTACCAGTTAGATAAAATGATGAAAGCCGAATTTGTCAGGATGGATGATCCTTCAGTTTCTGTAGATATGAGCGGGGTAAATATGTTCTGTCCTAAAGATAAGAAGGAAGGGTTCAGCCCGCTTTTGGTAACTCCTAATCTCAATATTGAGTTGAGTAGCTTTGGGGAAACCTGTAACGAACTGATGAGTCTTCCCAACTATCCTGATTTTGCCCAGGAGTTTCTTGAAGATTCCGGCAAGCTATATCAGGCTAAAGGATACAATGACGAAACGATGATCAATAATATGATCACCCAATTGTTGCTAATGGATGGTTACATCGAGTTCGACGACCTGATGAAGGGACGAATTACCGAAAAGGTGAATCGTGAAACCATTGCGGCAGCCAAATATGCAGTGCTTAAAGAGCTCGAACGCCGGAAAAAGGGTGGGGCAAAAGACGCTGCTGCAACGAAGGCTAAGGCCTCTCAACCCAAAGGTCAGCCTGCCGGTGGTATGAAAAATGACGATGCAAACAAAAGTCAATCAGGAAAATCAAACAAGAAGTAATTCCTGATGGGACTTAGAAATAAAAAAGCCGTTCTCCCGAATTTGGGATGAACGGCTTTTTGCTGTTTAATAACTCTATTACTTATTAACCAACGTGAATCTTTGCGCTCCGTTGTTTGATGAAGTTGAGATTAGAATTGGACCTTTGCCCTCTTTTAGCTTTTTCTTTTTCGATTTTCCCGGGATGTAAAGAAAACCGTAATTGGACGCCAGATCAAAAGTGAGTTCATTAATGTCGTTTCTGAGTTCCATTTCGATTCGTCCTTTGGTGGTTTCAAAATAGGCATTTTCCGTAAGCAGAATGTTCTTTCCCACCAGGTTGCCTGAAATGGATATCAGACGCATGGCACCTTCAACATCCGTCAACCAAACATCTCCGTCATCATTGGCTGTTTCTAATGATCCCTTGATATTATTGATGGTAATTTCTCCGGTTGAAGTTCGCAACATCAAATCTCCATCCAGGTTGTTAATGGTTTGGGTTCCGGTATTGCTTTGGGTGTTAATTTTACCTTTCAGGTTCTTAAGAGTCAGGGCTCCTGCGTCAGTAACAATGGTCGTGGTTGCATCAATATCTGACAATTCAATGTCGCCCTTGGTGGAACTTGCAGATAGCTTACCAGTCAGGTTGTTCACGTTGATACCTCCGGTGGAAGTTTTGAAAGAATAATCTCCTGTTAAGTTTTCCACAATTATTTTTCCATAAGAGGCGTGAGCATTTACTTTGCACTCTTTCAGGTCTGAAGCTTCAATGTAACCCGAAGCTGTTTTGATTTTAATTTCGGTGCCGGCAGGTAGTTGAATTTCAATTTCCCCCGATTTGGTGGATACATGCTCTGAAGGAACAGCCACCGATAGGTTGAGTTTGCCGGCTTCGGTCTGGTCGTTGATCCCAAAACCTTCAACGTCTTTGGAGGCTTCAATGAAGCTGTTTACCGTTATTTGCTCGCTGGCAGATGGTTTCAGAATTACTTTGCAAAAGTCTCCTTTAATTTCAACCGATGTAATATTGTCGTAGGTTTTTGTTGAGCGGTGCACCTCTTTTAAAGGTGCTGCAACAGAAATTAAACTGAAAAGAAAGAAGAATACTGATAGTGTAGAAAGATGCTTCATGGTTTATTATTTTTATTAACTTATATCATTACAAAGAAAAACATTTTGATGTAATTTTGACCTCTCTAAAGATTTCATTTAACGTAGGAAAATGGCAAAAGTTATACGAATTTCACTTCTGCTGGTAGTTACCGGTATTCTCTCTTTTTGTAGTCTAAAATGGAAATCGGCGACCGAATTTATTGAATCACGGCCTGCATTTTCTTCTTCTGAGGAGATAGAGCCGGACTCAATGTATTCCAATGCATGGCTGTTATGGATTAATCAACCATTGGATCATCATAATCCCGAAAAAGGATTCTTTAAACAACGAGTCTGGTTGTCTCATAAATCCGAAGAAGCCCCTGTGGTATTGATTACAGAAGGTTATATGGCTCCACAGAATTTCACATCCGAACTTGCCTCATTGCTGGAAGCCAATCAGGTGGTGGTTGAGCACAGGTATTTTGGAATGTCTGTGCCCGATTCCGTCAGGTGGGAGTATCTGACGGTGGAACAGGCGGCTAACGATCATCATCGTGTTGTTGAAGCCCTGAAGGAATTCTATAAGGGCAAATGGGTTAATACCGGAATAAGTAAGGGCGGCCAGACTGCTATGATTCACCGGGCTTTTTTTCCGCAGGATGTTGATGTTACTGTCTCTTATGTGGCACCATTTAATCTGGAGCGTGATGACCGAAGACTGGTGGCGTTTTTTGACAGTGTGGGCACAGCCGAACAGCGAAAACGAATTGCGGCATTTCAAAAAGAGGTTTTGAAACGCAAGGAGGAGTTGATGCCCTGGTTTAATGATTTGATTACACAAAAGGATTATACTTTCCGAATGGGGAAGGAGCGTGCGTTTGAACTGTCAGTTCTTGAATATCCATTTAGTTTGTGGCAATGGGGCGGACCGGTAGATGAAATTCCCGAACCGGGTGCTGATGCGGAAGTGCTTTTTGCCCACCTGCATCAGGGTAGCGATTTTGGCTATTTTTCCGATCAGCAGTGGGAAGAAATCGGACCCTTCTTTTATCAGGCATACAGAGAGCTCGGGTATTATCCATACCTGGCAGCTCCTTTGAAAGATTTTTTGGACGAAATAAAGGAAGATACTGTTTCCAACGGTTTTATGGCTCCGGACGTGGAAAACTTATCTTTTGATGAACAAGTGCCTTTTGAAATATTGCGTAAGCTGAAAAAGGTTGATCCTGAAATGATTGTGATTACCGGCGAGAATGATCCCTGGAGTGCAACATCCCTTGAGAATGAAGGGTTTAGTAAAATGCTGAAAATTGAAAAACCTGGAGGTTCTCATCGTACCAGAATAAACAATTTACCGGATTCCTTAAAAAACAGGGTGATGAGTCAGCTTGAAGTGTGGTTGAATTGACAGACACTTTATAAAGTAAAAAAGACGGCCCAACGTTTTGGGTCGTCTTTTTCTTTTTGAACATGGGTTACTTGGGTCAGGCTGCGCTTTTTGGGTTAAAAAAAGCACAAGCACTTTCTGACACACACAAATTTAAGAATTTATCACTCCGATGTTACTCATTAATGCTTAAATGATTGTATTCTTTTATGAATGTTCGTTTTTTTGTGATAAATGAAAGTGATTTTGTGTGTTTCCGGTAACGAAATGAACCTGGAGCCTTTTTCTTATTATAACTACTCACAAAAGACTTTTTATTCAACCGGTATTGTCTGAGTTCAAAAAAAACTACTAAATTTGAAGAAGAATCATAAAAACAGATAAAAATGGCAAGTATTCGTGATTTAAAAAAAGACATAAACTATCTTGCTTCGGAGATTGTTACTGAAGCTTATGTTCGTAAAATGATATTTGATCAGATTAAAGAAGAGGATTTTAAAAAAGTGGTTACTGATGCTATTGATTTTCGGAATGATGTCATTGCCAAGGTAAATCATCCTGATGGAAAAGATGATCCGAAAAAAGTTAAAGCATTTTTTAAAGGTATCAGAACCGAAATGGATAAAAAGTTTTCCGAATTGGTCGAAGCCGTTAATAACCTGAAATAATCTGATTTTGATTGTTTGTAAAGGCCGGTTACAGCATTGTTTCCGGCCTTTTTGCTTGAAATCCATTATATAGCAATCACTTATAAGTGTTTGTCAAAAAAATGAAGATCATCTGCTCTTTTTTTGAATCAAAAAGCACTTTTCTGCGTACAAGAAATTAAACTTATTGATTGTGGAGTCAATTAGGTTATTTACGGAATCGGTTTAATTTTTTAATTTAATGTACCTATGAAAAAAGTTTTTACCAAACACTTTCAGTATACCGGATTGGATGATTACGATATGTCTCTTGATGATCAAATGAATTCATTTTTGCAGGAGGAGGAAATTACTCCTGAACAGATTCTTGATCTTGAGTATTCGTCGCATTCAAGCCAGGGAGTTAACACCTATTCTGCATTGATTATGTACTCAGTGGAGAAATAAATGAATGAGACATCGTTTTTACAGGTTCGTTAAAAAGGGAAAAACAAATTGGTTGTTTTTCCCTTTTTTGATAATTTTACCTTTTCATTGTAAATCAGAAGTTTTACCTAATGATCAATAGGATGGGTTGGTTTAATTGGTTCTCTAAAGAGAAAAATAAATCTGAGGACGCAGACCCCGAAAAAGTTGTTGTCCCGATTGAAAACAAGTACGATCATGATATTGGTATTGCTCTTAGTGGTGGCAGTGCCAGAGGGTTTGCCCACATTGGCGTACTCAGGGCGCTTGATGAAAACGGGATGTCACCCGATATTGTTTCCGGAACCAGCATGGGGGCCCTGATTGGCGTGCTGTATGCCGCCGGTTACAGTCCCGATCAGATTCTTGAAGTTGTGAAAAAGGAAAAGATTTATAATTTGGTCTCGCTTCGGATTGGGCAAAAAGGCTTTTTTGAGTTGGATGCTGTAAAAAAGATTCTCAAAAATAAAATTGAGAAGGATGATTTTTCTGCCCTTAAAAAGCCTTTTTATTTGTCAGTTGCCAATATTACCGATGGAAAAAATGAGGTCAAAGGAGAAAAAGGTCCCCTTATTGATTTTGTTCTTGCTTCATGTTCCGTTCCGGTAATAATCTTGCCACAGGTGATTGACGGTGTTACCTACATTGATGGTGGTTTGTTTGACAATCTTCCGGCCCAGTCTATTAAAGACAAATGTCAGACTTTAATAGGGGTGCATGTGAATTACAACGGCCCCATGAAGGACATAGAAGGGATGAAAGATATTGCGCAGCGTGCTTTTAGTCTGGGAATTGAGCAAAATGTGGTTGAGAGTCGTAAACTTTGTGATTTTGTAATCGAACCGGAAGAGATGAAGGGGTTTACCTTTTTCGATTTTGACCGGATAGATGATCTTGTGGAAGTAGGGTATAAAGCCACACTTAAATTGATAAAAGAGGAACTTGCTCCGGTGCTTAAAAAAGATAAGATTGAAGAGCAGGAAACTCAAGTCTGAGTTATCGCAAATGTAACCAGGCACCAAAAAGTTTATCCCCGGCTGGGTCAACAAATGGGATGAATCCCTTAATGGGCTTGCCGTCAAGTGTTTTGACCGGGTGACTTGTGGCCTCTTTTTGGCAAAACTCTTTCCATTTTTCTTTAGTAAAGATGCCGGTTTTCCACATTCCTTTTGCTTCGGAATGCATCTTTTGCTTAAAAAGAACATTGGCATATCCCATGTTGTATCGCAGATTTATCTCCAGACAGGGTTGTAACTTTAGCTTTCCGTTATCATCAACGAATATTCCGTCAATTCCAGCAGGACCTGTGTATTGCTTGTTGAGTTTTATCTCTGAAATACCTTTGTACAGAAGACCGGAGGCTTGTTCTATGGCCTCAGATATCAACTTCTTATCCTGGAGCATAGGCGAGGGAGATTCGGGGTCTCCAATGGCGCAACCGGCAAATTGGCCTGATGCCTCCGCGTAGAAAAAATTATGTCCCAGAAAGCTAATCTCATCCGGATTCATATAAAATTGAAAAGATACATCCTGAATTTTTTTAAGCATCTTTTCAACATATATCTTTCCCTGTTTTTTTAGCATTCCTTTTATCCATGGGGATTTTTCAGGGGCATCTTCTTCAGTTCGTATTCTGAAAAGGCCCCTCCCTGATGCACTGAAGGGTGTTTTGACAATCAGTGGGGGAGACAGCTCCGTGAGTATGGTCGAAAGGTTCTTTTCATCAAGAATCTCCATTGGCAAATCCGGAATGGTAATCAGGGGATATGCAGATCGGTTGGCCTTTTTTATGTCATAAATCTTTTTCAATAGCTGATAACTTGTTGCTCTGCTTAAAATATTTGCAAGATCTTTTTGCCAGATGGCAAACGGATGCAAAGACCACTCAGGGTGGCTGAACGACATCCAGGGTTTAAAATGTCTGTAAACAGCAGGACTCCAGCCCCAGGGAGAGAACCATAGGTTGTGACGGTCTTTTGAGGAGATCTCTTCCGGCGATGAAACTAAAGTGGGCAAGTTCCAATTGAAAGGTTCCAGATGCTGTATGGAATTTCCCCCTTTTTGTCTGACCAGGATGTAATCTTTTTCGTTGCCCAACAACCAGGGCAGTGCAGCCATATCCATTTCAAAATGATGCAGATGGCGGGGAGGCATGTAGGAAACTTCACCATTTGCTATGGCCATTTCGTTGGTGGGATTGAAAAAGAAAAGTCTGGAGTACATCAAAAAAATTTTGGCAAATCTACAAAACTATTTTGTACAGAGATGGCGCGCGCATGTTTATCTCATAAAAAAACCGGTTGGCTGTTGCTTCCCGGGTTTTTAATGAGTTAAACAGAGTTTGTTTTTAGTTATGTGTCTGATCAGCAAGTGCCAGTTACAAGGCTTGCGAAGTCCAAAAATACGGAGTTTACTTTTGGTAAATGAGTACTTTTCGGACAAGCGTAACGTAGTAAATGGTATTTTATGGACAGACACTAAATAGCTTTGAATTTTGATTTTGGTGCACCGCAAACCGGGCACTTCCAATCGTCGGGTAATTCTTCAAAGGGAGTGCCTTCCTTCTCGTTTTCGTAAACAAATCCGCATTGCTGGCACTCATATTTATCGCCTGTCTTTTTTGTGTCAGATGATTCCGGTTCATCAATGTGGGTTGGGGCATTGGAAGGCGCTGTCCGTTGTTTTTTTTCTTTAAATTCTGCGTAGGTCATAGCCGGTTTTGTTTCATCCAGTAATTCAGTCTGCAACACTTCGCCAATAAAAATCAGATGTGTTCCCGCGTCAACTGTTTTTACAACTTTACACTCCATCCATGCTATGGCCTCGTTGAGGAGGATGGGTACTCCTGTGCCGCCGTACTCCACATTCATCTCTTTGAGTTTATCAATATCTGCACCACTTTGATAGCCGAACTTGTCAATAACCGATGTTTTAGCTTCGTTGTGAAGAACAGAAATGGAAAAACTTCCGGTTTTTTCAATGATTCCCGTAGTATGATTGTCTTTATGGCAGCAGGCAGCTATTTGGGCCGGGCGGGCAGTTACCTGAAATACACTGTTTGAAATATAGCCGTTACCGTTTTTTTGATTGCCCGAACAAACTACATACAGTCCGTAAGACATTCTTTTGAAAGCTTCTGTGTCAATCATATTAAAATGGGTTTAGATGATTTTATTCGGTTATTCTTGAATTGTATTGTTTCTCTTATCTCAGATACGTAAAGATAATGTTTCTTAACGATCTTTTTTTTATTGATAAAAGGAAATTGTAACTTTTTTAAAATCAAAGGAGTCGTTTCTGTTCCCTCAAAAAAAACACATTTTTTGGCTTTCGGCTCTTGCAGAGACCTCCAATTTGGTTATCTTTGCACCGTCTTAAAAATAAGACCACATAATTGTTCGGGATGTAGCTCAGTCCGGTTAGAGTACTCGTCTGGGGGGCGAGGGGTCGGAAGTTCGAATCTTCTCATCCCGACTATTGAAAATGAAAGGGTTAGCGCTGTTGGTGCTAACCCTTTTTTGTTTGTGGTGCCATTATAGTGCCATTAAAATTGTGATGCCATTTTTTTTTCACCCTACATTTTTAAGAAAAGTAATCTTTGTTCTTCTATAGAGGTATGTTTTGACTGTAAACTTGTAAACCTGTAAACTTGAAGGGTTAATGTGTTAGTTGTTAATGTGTTGTTGGTTTACTGCCGGTTTACAGAGCACACATTTTGATACATCCTTATTGTAAACCCCTATTCTATCTTTTTCCGACATTAAAATATTGCTTGTTTCCATTAAGAAATTATAGCTTGAATAGTTTTAATAGACGGGAGCAGCTTTGTGTTTTCTTCACCAATTCCAAGGAGAGTATCAAAGAAGTAGTAGCTTATATCAGATCTTCTTACCAGCCAGGGTCGGCTGTATGGTATCAATCGGTATTCTGATGATTTATAATAATCGGCTTTACGTTGACATGCACCGATCACCGAATTGGTAGCGTAAGCCCTGTCCCCTCCGTTTTTAGCAAAAAATTCGCAACCTCCCTGAATTGATTTGTGGATTATAGCCCAAATCTGGCCAATGCTAAATTCTGATACCAGAGTTTTAAGAATGGTTTCCGTTTTGGCGCCGATTTTTGTGTGAAAATTTACATCCTCCATTTTGTCCAGGTAATATTCAGCAGCTTCGTAATAATTGAGCTTCTCCCAAAAATTGAGTATTTCTTCTGCTGATGCCTCAAAAAAGTCATGAGGGCTAAATAAATAGTCTGTAATGTTCCTGTCTATAGTTATAACATACTTCTCTGACAATTCATAGAAGAAATTGCCCAGGTTTAATTCTTTCAGAATATTCATTAACCATTTATATTGTGGCGATATTCTTCTTTTCATGGCGTTTAAAAGCACTATTGTTGACATATCCTCTTCAATCGAGAACTTAGCAAGTGCGCTAATAAATACCTTTTGTTCAAATGTTAATTCCGGGAATTTGTGTTCGTCTATTCTCTTTATTACATAAGGGGTGTTCACTAATCTTTCAAAGAATTGAGGATCGTCCATGTGATCTAAAAAGAACCCCGGATACACGGTATCCGTATTTGTGTCTTGAGTGCAGTCTAGATCTCTGTTTTCCTTGTCTGATAACTTTCTTTTGCATAGTGGACAGTACGGGGTGTCATAACCTGTATTGCCCATTTCAAGTTTTTTATGAGCATATACACTGCAATCCGGACAAACGATACCATAATCTATGATAGGAGGTAGGCGCAACTTTATTAGATTGGGTCTTACCTTTTTTAAATTGTATTTCTTTATGAGGGCATTTCCATATAGACCATTTTCGAGGTAATCCACACGCAAATTCTCGAGTTCTTCAACTGATAGATCTGACAAATCGGGATGAACTTCCGGAGGAATCGATTTTATCTTTCGCATAAATAGTGAGTTTTTGGAAGCCCACAAAAAAATGTGGGTGTGAACCTCCGCTATATCTAATCACAGAAGGTACGACCAAGCACCTGAAAGAATTAGATCAGCGAAAGGAACACACCCATATCAGGTGCGTTCACTTTCTGGCTCCTCTCTTTCAGTTAAAATTGGTCGTTTTTCTGTGGAGAAGCTTTAGTGACGCAATGCCATTATCTATTTAGTTTTACAAAAATAGTAAATCCCTGATTATTCATTGGGGCTTTTGAGATTAATTTCAGCGGTTGAGCATTTGTTCCCTTATGGTTTTTAGGAACAGGAAAACAAAAATGAGGAATATGATAAGGCAGCGATCTATTGATTAGGATTTTTGAATTCTATCATCATTTCTTTAAACATGGGGTTAAACTCAACTATAACATTATCTTTTTTGATAGTTGTCGTTAATATGATGTCAAAAGTTTCCTTTGTAACTTCTTCTATTTCCTTAAGGCTGTCCAGAATGATTCTTAACTCATCTGATAAAATGAATGTGTAAAAATCATTTTTAAGATTCAATGATTCAATATTAAAGAAGAAACCAAGAATGAAAATGTACGATGCCAGTTCACTTTCCCGTAGTTCAAACTGGTAATTTTCAGAGTCTGACTCTTTTTTACAGATGGCTAATATTACAACACTTTCTTGTAAATCCAGATTTTGATAATCTTTTTTGCTTATTCTGTAGCCATCAAATTTCATTAAGATTTTTGTGATTTTCTTAAAATCAAAGTGTAATTCGACTTCATTCATTGATTCAGGGTGAGGATCTTTTGTTGTGATCATTTTTAAAATCTTTTCCTCCTCTAAAGCCTCTAATATTTCCATAAACACTTCTTTTTTTAGTTGGTGTTTATACTGATCTAATTGGACCATGGTATTGCTTATTTTTATATGTTTATCAATCTCAAGCTTTTTCCCTTTAATTTTTTTTACATCAAGATTGAGCTTGCTTCGGATGGCTTTTGAAAGGCCTTCTGGTGTAAAGTCATATTGAAGTGCTGTTTCCGCTAATGTATGGCCGTTATGAATGTTTTCTACACAGGATAATAACCTAAATCTTTCTGCAATTTCCAGTGGAGTGTATTTGGAGTACTGTTTAAAGATTCTATCGAATTGTCTTTTGCAGTAATGAAAGTTTTGCTCAATTGTAGTTGAAGTGATTCGTCCATTGGCTAAAACGTCAAACTTCTTTACATAGTCAACAAAATTTTTAGCAATTTTATTTTTTTCTTCATCCATTTCATTCAGTATTATTTGTAGCAATATTATATGCTTAAATTTCAAAAAGGACAATCCAAACGGACAATTTTCAAATTAAAAGGTTATCTAATTCAATGGATTATGTAAATTTGAGTAATTGATCTGGCCGATTTTTGTCAACATGGAGATTCAATATTGTTCAGACCTATATCTCATTAAGCCCTTTTTAACGATGACTTTAAAAGATATATACCGTAAAACGACCTGGTCGTCAGTAAGGGAAAAACTTTTTTCATTTTACCCGGATCTAAAGAAAAATGAAGCCGGCTATCAAAAAGTTTATGAACAAATGCCCTTAATTCGCCCACAGAAAAGCACCTCTGAGATTTTATTAAGTTTCATTGAGGAAGAAGAGCCTGAATTCGAGTCTTTTATCAACCTATCAGCGATTGAGACCAATTCGAATCCCCCGGAATCATATAGTCCGATGTTCTCTTCCTGGGAAGAATGGATGGGAATGTCCGTTAATGAAACCACACTAAGAGATTTTACCTCTTCAGAGATCCTGGCCCATTGTCTCCTTGAAATGACATTGACCGGATTTAACCCGGAAACCAGAAAGAGAACTGAAGACGATCTGTATAAGCAAAGTCTCCAAATGTGTAAAAACGGTTGATTGCATATTGCTACCGGAAAAATGCTATAATTGGAAATAATATTAAAAAGGCGGTATGAAAAAAGAAAGGGGAAAAGAGAAGAATGATCAGTTCTGTGAGAATTCAGGAGATTCTTCAAAAAAGAATGTTCGACAAGGCTGGGATAAAGCAGCCAGGGAAGCCCATGAAAATGGAGATGACAAGTTAATGCTTGATTTTTCTGATGATTCTGAAGGGAATGAATGGACATGGTAATGCCTATGGACATTAGTCATATAAAAAAGATGTAGATCACAATGGAGAAAAATCCTGATAAGCTGTTTGAAAGATGTCATTTAAATAAAGATGTATATGACAAAGACTTCTTGCCTGTATATAAAAAATTAGGTATCAATCCTAATAGAATTTTTCAAACAATGGTACTCTTACCATTTGAAATTCCTCTTGAAAATGGAACATGCGTTACCTTAGTACATGACAAAACAGTTAAATAATTGAAAATCAATAAAATAACAGTCTAAAAATT
>NZ_AJKI01000019.1 GCF_000259075.1 Marinilabilia salmonicolor JCM 21150 | reverse complement strand
GCCACCCATCGGTCGCCAAAGGCTTGCCGACGGCACGGCGCTAAAGCTTTAGGCGGCACCCGGTCGCAAGCCCCCGAAAAAAAATCGGGGCAGGCTTTGCAACTGGCACTTTCTGACCAGACACATGACTTTTTAGAAACTTTCCCGACTTTCTAGACGGGCACTATTTAGTTCATATGTTGCAGTATTACTTCTCCAACTGCAATGTTTTGGTGGTCTGATCACAAACTTCGGAAGGTCCGAAATACTGAATAGGTCCGGGATAAACAAACTCAGTATTTTCTCCCCACTCCTTACGATTCTCAACAAAAGTTTTAAACGGCTTACCATCCAGTTTTACCAGTGCTTTTTGAATTACCGGCTTCATGGAACCGTGACGACGTTCCATATTCATCATCATAGTCACAGGTACACCACCTGCAACCCACTCATCAGCAGGAGCTGTAAGATTACGAACTGAAGCCATATAGCCGGTTTTACCATTAGCTATAAGCACTGATGCAGTATAACCCAGCGAATAAGTATAATCAGCATCAAAATTTGAAGGAGCAGCACAACGTCCTTCATACCCAAAAAAGTGGGCCTGACCACTGAATTTCCCATTAAATGTACCAGCTTTCTTTAACTTCTTAACTTTGGCTTTCACCATGTCAATTAACAACTTCTCGGTCTCAATCAGGGATACCTGAACATTTCCATGAGGATCACGATCCAACATCAACTGATTGGCAAAACTATTGGGCAAATGCTTAAATACTTCAGAAGAAACATCAGACAGCTTACCTGCTACAAACTCACGGCGCTCTTTATTTGTTTCCAATGCATTAACATCGCTTTCGTATTTGGCCAACATATCATTCAACTCACCAATCAGGGTTTTCATTGCAGGAATAAACTCAACCAGACCTTCAGGGACAAGCACAACACCAAAGTTTTCTCCTTTTTCGGCACGCTTTACCACAACCTCAACAATCTGGTCAACCACCTGATCGAGGGTCATATTTTTAGCTTCCACCTCTTCAGAAATAATGGCCACATTAGGCTGAGCCTGCAATGCACACTCAAGAGCAATGTGAGAAGCAGAACGCCCCATCAACTTAATAAAGTGATAATATTTCTTGGCAGAGTTGGCATCACGCTGAATATTACCAATCAACTCGCTGTAAACCTTACAAGCAGTATCGAAACCAAAGGAGGTCTCAATCATATCGGTTTTCAGGTCACCATCAATGGTCTTGGGAACACCAATCACCTGAACACCTGAGTTTTTAGCAGCAAAATACTCGGCCAGCACAGCTGCATTGGTATTGGAATCATCTCCACCAATAATCACCAGCGCTTTAATATCAAGCTTTTTGCAGTTTTCCAGCGTCTGATCGAATTGTGATTCTTCCTCCAGTTTGGTACGTCCTGAACCAATGATATCAAAGCCACCGGTATTGCGATACTCATCAATGACATCAGAAGTAAGTTCTTTGTATTGATTATCGGTCAACCCACTGGGACCACCCAGAAAACCATACAGTTTACTATCGCTGTTAAGAGTTTTCAGACCATCAAAAAGACCTGAGATTACATTATGACCACCGGGTGCCTGTCCACCTGAAAGAATCACCCCTACATTCATAGCAGGAAAATCTTTCTTCTCATCGGAAGCTTCAAATGTCAATACGGGCATTCCGTAAGTATTTGGGAACATTTTTTCGATCTCGCCCTGATCGGCAACCGATTGGGTCTTGTCTCCATCTACGACTTTCACGCTGCCTTTTAATGCAGCCGGTACCTTGGGAGCATATTTTTCCCTGGCAATCTGAAGTGGGCTTTTAATCTTCATCGAATTTGATTTATAAGATTTTTAAACAAATATTCTTTAAAAGTAACAAATTGAAACTATAAAGCGCACTAATATTTAACACTTTATAACTTCTATCCTTTCAGATTGCAAATTTGTCATTTTTTTTTCAGATTAGAAAAAACGGGAGGAAAAAATACCGTTAATTAGAGCCTGTCTATAATCTAAGCAAAGTTTGTTTATAGTCATGTGTCTGGGCAGAAAGTGCCAATTGCAAGGCTTGCGAAGTCCGAAAATACGGAGTCCCGAAGTAGCTTTTGTAAGGTTTTTTGAACAAAAAACCAACAAAAAGCACAATCGGGATGAGGAATTTTCGGATGAGCGTAACGCAGCAAATGATACTTTATGGACGGACACTAATTATGTATAATCGGATGGTAGGTTACATCAAGCACAACGGGATTTACGAGCCGCTGATAGTCCTTGTAAGAAATCTGGATCAGCTCCGAATGATTGCAGGCATTGAATGAAATGAACGGATCCTGTGTGAGTTCGGTAGAAACAAACACATCCATATTGTAAAGATTTCCAAAGGGTGGCATTGCCCCCACCTCACAATCCGGAAAGCTGTTCTTGAATTCAGGCTCTGAAGCCAGTCTCACGTCCCTGGCTCCGGTAGCTTCTTTTAACGCCATGGTATCCAGCGATCCGGAAGCAGGAATGACAGCCATGCACAGTCGTCCGTCTATTTTTACCATGACGGGTTTGGCTATTTCTTTGCCGGAAATATGGGCATAGGCAGCTGTTTTCTGAGCAGTATAAGCGCGTGAGTGAATGATGCGCCGGTAACCGACCTGCTCTTTGTTCAGATATTCTTCCAAATGTGTCATTGTAAATCCTCCTTTTTTGTTTTATAATCTGAAGTTACAAAGGAATGAATGGGATGGCAAGACATTCTTAGCTCTTAGTTCGTAGCTCTTAGCTCGTAGGTCAAGACCTCAATTCTCATTCCTCATCCCTCATTCCTCATCTCCCTCCCCGCGGATCAGGCTGCAAAGGCAATGGGGCCATCTTGGCCACCTCAATGGAAGGCTGTCCAAACTCACTGACAATTTTCCCCAGAATCAGGTAAATACCATGTCCCTTAAATGGCCATCGTTTCAGGGATTGAGGGAAATGGACAGTGTCAAAAAACTCTCCGGCAGCATCAATAAATGTGGCAAAATGCATTATCTGCCGGTTTACGGTTCGTACATATTTAATCGTTACCAGCTGCCCCACCATACGCACCTGCTTACCCAAATTCTGCTCCAGATCTCCGGCTTTGAATTCGCCCCGAAATGAGGTCTGAAGCAGATTGAAAAGCGAACAAGTGACAGGAAATCCCAATAACTCAATTTCATCATAGGCATCTTCAATGTGTTTCTGCTCAAATGCAGGCAGCCGGTAATCAGGCGTCTCCGGATGAAATAGCCGCTCTCCTTTTATTTGCTTCCTTTCACCGGCAAGCAACAAGTGGGCTTCCCACAACAATTCCGGCTTGGTTTTCCTCGTAAACCGCAACGCTCCCAGGCGTATCAGAAGAATCAATTGTTCTTTGGTTGTCCCGGTTCGTCGGATAAAATCACCTAAATCATGATAATTGCCATTTTTGTTGCGTTCTTCCACTATTCTCAATGCTGTTTTCTGCTCCAGATCACGCACATGAACAAATCCCAGAAAAATATCCTTCTCCATGATGGAGGTTGCATATTGCCCACGATTGACGCAGGGCAGATGAAGGACTCCACCCCACCTGCGTGCCTCATTCACATACAACCAGGTATCGTAAAACCCGCCAAAATTGTTGATCACAGCCACCATAAACTCCAAAGGATAACGGGCTTTCAGATAGAGACTCTGAAAACTCTCCACTGCGTACGATGCAGAGTGTGCCTTTGAAAAGGAATATCCTGCAAACGATTCAATCTGACGCCACACCTCAGACGTCAGTGCTCCGGAGTAACCACGACCCTTACAATTTTCAAAAAACTTATCCACAATAGCCTGAAAGGCAGCTTTGGAACGATACTTCCCGCTCATGGCCCGCCGCAGCACATCGGCATCGGCCAGATCCAATCCGGCAAAATGGTGACAGACCTTAATCACATCTTCCTGATAGACCATCACGCCGTAAGTTTCTCCCAGCTGCTCTTTCATCACCGGGTGGGCATACTCAAAATCATCGGGATGGTGAAAACGCCGGATGTATTCCCGCATCATCCCCGAACGGGCCACTCCCGGCCGGATAATCGAACTGGCCGCCACCAACGTCAGATAATCATCGCACCGGAGTTTTTTTAACAATCCACGCATGGCAGGACTTTCGATGTAAAAGCATCCGGTAGTCTCCCCACTGCGCAAAAGTTCTTTTACCTGTTCGTCCTGCTTAAAATCCTCCACGCGGTGCATGTCAATTTTCTCGTCCCTGTTCTCATGCACAATATCGATGCACTCACGAATGTGCCCGATTCCCCGTTGCGACAGAATATCAAACTTTTCGAACCCTATATCCTCAGCAGTGTACATATCCCACTGAGTGGCCGGAAAGCCCTTAGGAGGCAGATCCAGTGCGGTATAATCGGTTATGGGACGATCAGATATCAAAATCCCACCGGCATGAATCGAACGCACATTGGGAAAATCGGTCATCTGTTGTCCCATCTGCAGAATGCGCTGCTCCGCAGAACCGCTTGCGAAACCCGCCGGCTGAACCGCCAGCCGGTCAATCTCCTCTTTGGGCAGTCCGTAAACCTTGCCAATTTCACGTATGGCTGCTCTGGACTGGAATGTGGAAATAGCCCCCAACAGCGCCGTATGCTTTTGCCCGTAACGCTTAAAAATATAGTTCTGCACCTCTTCGCGCTCGCGCCAGGAATAATCAATATCAAAATCGGGAGGTGACGAACGCTTAGGATTCAGAAAACGCTCAAAATAGAGGTTCAACTCAATGGGATCCACATCGGTGATTTTCAAACAGTAAGCCACCACACTATTGGCACCACTCCCCCGCCCCACGTGATAAAAGCCATGTGCCAGCGAATAGCGGATAATGTCCCAGGTTATCAGAAAATAAGCCGAAAAGCCAAGTTTGCTGATGATGTCCAGTTCTTTCTCCACCCGATGCCGGGCTTCCGAATGAGCCAATCCGTATCGTTCTTTCAGTCCATCCAGCGCCAACTGCCGCAACAGATGCTCGTCATCGCGGCGACTGCCGGTATAAGTACTCTTATTCTTGATTCCTGAAAAATCAAAATCAAAGGACAAGTTCCTTTTTAACTGCTCAGTAGTTTTGATTATTTCAGGATAATCCTTAAAAGCCTCCATAAGCTTACCCTCCGGCACCATCCAGTCGTAAGCCGATGCCATATCGTCAGGAGTGATGCGGTCGAGCAGCGTATTGCGATCGATGGCCCGCAGGTGTCGGTGCAACTCCAGCCCTTTTCGATCGGCAAAAGTCACGGGTTGCCAGACAATCAAGCGATCCTGATGATAACGCCATTTGGAAGTAAGCAACTGTCGCTGCTGAAAATGACGAATTCCCACATATTCATGCTCCCTGAGCTGCGACGGTTCTCTTTGTCCCCAGGGCCACACCACCACCGCATGTTCAAACACAGGTGGTTCGGCAGGCAATGGCAGATGTTGCAACCGGTAGTGGCTCAAAAAACGGTTTAACTCCCCAAAACCGTCGAAGTTCAGAGCAATGCCGGTATAGATCCATCGGTTATCGTTGCGGAATTCTATACCGGCCAGAGCTGAAATCCCTTTCTCCCGACAGGCTTTCACGAACTCAAACATCCCCGACGTGTTGTTGATATCGGTAAAAACAAGCGTATCAATCCCCTTAGCGGCAGCCTGTGCTGCCAACTCTTCGGGTGAAAGTGTCCCGAACCGGAGACTGTAGTATGATTTGACAATTATCAATTATCAATTATCAGTTATCAATTACCAATTACCAATTATCAATGTGCATTGCTTATTGATCATTGTTCATTGATTATTGTTCATTGATTATTTGTTCATTGATTATTAATCCTGGTTGTTTTGATAATAGCAAATAAAATACGCCCTATCTCATCGGAATTTTCAAAAAGAAGTTCATACTTTGAATCATTCATTAAGCCAACTGCTTTTAATAATTTCAGCCAAAATTGTGTTTCCAGTGTTTCTTTATATGCAATGCTTATTTTGCTTGAGAAATCATTTCCCGAAATAGCTCCGTTTGCTTCTGCGAGATTTGCTCCAATAGAAGTTCCGCTTTTCAATAATTGTCGGGCCAAATCATATTCTTTTTCTTCTGTCTTTAACCATTTGCAATATCCATATACTTTAATTGCAAAATCAAAAGCCTTTTGATACGCTACATTTTCTTTCATAATTCAGTATTTTTTTTTAGAGTTTTAATTTATTATTCATTGGTAATTTATTCATTGTTAATTGTTTATTTGATCATTGTTAATTGATAACTGTTAATTGTTAATTGATCATTGATCATTATCAAACCGCTCTCCCCACAGCGCCTGCTCCATACCTATGCCGCACATAATCCAGCGCCCGGTACAACTGCACCTGCCGGGGTGTATCCTCAAACAAATCGAGTTGAGGGGCTCCGCTTACCAGATGTGAGAGTTTTACTCCTATCAGGCGTATCATCACACGACGTGTATAGAGACGGGTCAGCAACTCCTTGGCAATAGGGATGAGCAGATGATCAAACGAAGTGTAAGGCACCGTTTTTTGCAATGTTCGGGTATCAAAGTCGCTGTATTTTATCTTCACGGTAATACACCCCGTCAGCTTTTCTTTGGCACGTAGCTGATAGGCCAGTTTTTCAGTCATCTTAACCACCAGCCCCATCAGCATCTTCATATCTCCGGTGTCCTGCTCAAAAGTGCGCTCACTGCTGATGGATTTCCGCTCAGTGTAAGGCTCCACCGGTGAAAGGTCTATGCCATTGGCCCGTCTCCAGAGTTCCAGTCCGTTCTTTCCCATGGCGTGATGCAGCATCTCGGGAGGCATATGTCCCAGCGTTTCAATGCGCTCAATGCCCATCGATCGCAGTAACTTATAAGTAGCAGGCCCGATCATTGGTATTTTACTGATGGATAATGGCCATAAAAAGGGTTTTACCTCTTCAAAAAGCACCTGCTTCTCCCCGTTTGGCTTGGCCTCTCCGGTGGCAATTTTCGACACGGTCTTATTTACCGATAATCCGAAAGAAATGGGTAACCCCGTCTCCCGGATAATCTTGCTGCGCAATTCATGACTCCATTTCAGACAGCCGTAAAAACGATCCATACCCGTAAGGTCGAGATAGTGCTCATCTATGGATGCTTTCTCGTACAAAGGGGCCGAATCATCAATGATTTGTGTCACCATACGTGAGTAACGACTGTATTCATCCATATCACCCCGCACATAAAAGGCATGGGGACAAAGACGGCGCGCCAGCTTCATGGGCATGGCCGAATGCACTCCAAACTGCCGGGCCTCATAACTACAGGCTGCCACCACTCCCCGGTCGCTCATCCCTCCAACAATTACCGGCACTCCGTTAAGACGACTGTTCATCAACCGCTCTACCGATACAAAAAATGAGTCCAGATCAAAATGTACAACATGCCGATTATCAGTCTTCATTGATTTTTTTTGATTATTTATTAATCTTTTTATCGATTACAATTTAAGCATCAAAAGGAAAATATGAAAGAGAAAAGAGGGATTTATTAAGTGGAGAAGAGAGAAAGAGGGTGGAAGTTAGAGGCTGGAGGCTAGAAGGTAGAAGCTGGCAGTTAGAGAAAGGAGGTCATTTTAGGAATATTTGTTGGCCTCCTCCGGGGACCGGATTGCTCACGTTCAGTATGCCCCGGGATGTCCCCGGGGTTACTCATGTTTGCCCTCCTTCGGGGACATAATCCATGACTATGGCAAACTCCTTAAAGAAGGTAAAAACTAACTTTTTATAAAAACATCCATCTGTTGCATTGTAAACCTCACGTCCCTGAAAGGGGCAAATTTGAATAACCCCGGGCCATGAAGGCATCGCCGAAATGAGCCCGGGGGTAATCAACCGACACTACACGGTCCCTGAAGGGGGCCAACTACTAATCCTGTCACCCCTACCGGGGCTTCACCCTTTATCTTGTCATATACAAGCTACCATACTATCGCCCCGCCGGGGCTGGAACAAACAGAATGAAGGGTGCTAACATCACCATACTTTTCCTTTACCATTGCGAAAAACACAAAGATCTATCATCGTTTTTGCTGGTCAAAATGGAACAGCACCGGATGGGGCGGCAGTTTGGTAGATGGTAGATAGATTGTTCAAGGTAAACGAAACAAGCCCCGGATGGGGCGACACGTACAAAACATTTTTCCCCTGATACAAGTTTGATTGACCGAATCAAAAACATTTTTTCTCAATATTAGCCTCAGCCTCAGGGCTCAGCCTCTTCCATCCTCCCCCACCTACCGACGCATATCTGAGGAAACTCCGGGAGCCTCTCACACCAAAAAAGGGACAGCACCCGAAAGCACTGTCCCTCACAAAAACTATTACGGGAAATAATAGCCAGATTAAAAATCTTTCAATTGCTGACTGGCGTTAAAACTAAAGTCCACACATCTCCCCAATCATCAGCAAGTCCATTAATAGTAATAACTCCTGTCTCAGGATCAACACTCCCTGAACCGGAAATGGGAGAACTAAAAGGCCCAACGGTATTCACGTAAGTAATATCTCCACAAACGTCCTTCAACTCTCCGGGATAATCACCGGCTAAACCGTACATACCGTACCAGAGTGTAAATAAGCCTCCTGAAAAATCAGAGATTGTATACGCTCCGTTAACACTTTGTTCAGTCAAAACTACAGTTGTTTCGTAATCCGAAATAGGATTAATGTCAGAAGAGGGGCCGGGATCTGTTGACGCACCACTAGCCAAACAAACATATTCACCTGTCAAGTCCGACTCGCAAGCAAAAGTAGCATTAATAATAACATTAGAACGTGCCCTTACACCTGACTCTGAAGTAACAATTACTTCAAGGGTAACTACATCACCCAGAGCTAATTCATCAAGGGTGGCATTTACTGCCTGAACGGCTTCGGAGGCAGTAACAGTAACCGTTGCCGGCAATGACTCATATGATCCAATAGAACCTGTTTCTCCATTATATGTGGCTTCTATCTCCACCTTACTTACCTCATCTTCCCCAGAAGCTTCAACGGTAAACTCCACATATGCATTATCCAAATCTTGCAAATCAAAAAAGGAAGATGAAATATCCGATATAACAGGGACAATACCTGCACTCCTTAAACCAGCAGGATCTTCATCTTCTTCATCACAGCCATTAAATGCAAAAGCTGCGACAAGTATAAATAATAACCAAAATATGTTTTTCATATCAAAACAATTTCAAATTCAACAAAGTAATTAACGGCTTCCACCAGCCCACCAAACTTCTTCTGAATACACATATGATCCATCGCCATAGGCTTCACGGACATTAGCATTCGTAGTAACATCATCAGCTCCATAACTAAAGCGGACAGGAAACTGTTGCAGATTGGCCGGATTTTCCAAAGTAATAACATCATCGCCCATAGCTACTAACCGACGATAATCATTATAAGCCTCTACTGCTTCCTCTTCATAAAATGCAAGATACTTCTGAACCATCACTTCAGCAAGAGGATTACTGTCAAATCTGGACTCAACTTCATTGGCAAAATAATCTTCAGCATCAGCAGCAGTAAGACCAATATTTGGTTTTTGAAAAGCAGCAATAATCCCCTCTTCTAAAGCATCTTTTGCATTCTCTAACTCATCCAGCCGAACATACGCTTCAGCTTTCAAAAATTGAAGTTCATGATAACTCAACAAATAAGTTGGCGCTGTTTCAACAGAAATAGCTGATTTCGAATATTGATCCTGAACCTGGTCCGGAGTTCCGTTTGGTGCAAATACATCTCCTGTAAAGAATACATTATCTCTGGGATCGTTTCTATCTGCCAGTTTATCATGCATACTTTGACTTGCTCCAAAATAATTACGATCCTGCAAGAATTGGTAAAAAGGACTGGCATCAACATATTCATACTGACATTGTTCTGCAGCGCTTTCAAATGATGCATCGGCAAAGGAAATGACGTCGCCATATGCTGCATTTCTATTAGAAAGGCGCATTGTGTATCGTGCCTTCAGACCATTACCAAATTTTTTCCACAAATCAATATCACCTCCGTAGAAAAAGTCCTGGCTTCCAAGTCCGGAAAAATTGGTTTCTTTATTTAGGTTTTCAAGCCCCGAATTAAGCATCCCGAATATTTCCTGGTAAAGACTTTCCTGACTATCCAATACAGGTGTAAAAATCACTCCTGGCTGTAACGCCTCAGTCCAGGGCACATCTCCCCATAGATCAGTCAATACAGCCAAGTTATAGGCTGTCAAAATCTGAGCTATACCTAAAGTGTGAAAATTTCCCTCTTCTGAACCTCCTTCAGAACACTTCTCAATAATCAGGTTTAAGTTATACAGGTTTTCATAAATTGATCCCCATGAGTTATTATATGTAGTTGAACTTATTGGCTCACCACTCCTAATCTCAGCATTATAAGATTGATTGTAAATACCAACATTATGCTCTATATATACAGATGCATAAAAAGCGGGATCACTTCCTACAACCCTGAAGGCTGTACTGGTCATCACATCTGTAATAATCAGATGTGAACCAACATCAGTAGGATCATTCACATTTTCATTTATATCATCCAAGGTGTCTTCACTACAAGCTCCTAAGAAAGAAAGTAGAGAGAAAACCAAAGCTATATTCAAATATTTCTTCATAATTTCACAGTTGTTTAATTACTCAATTAAAACGTAACATCAATTCCAAATCCGTAACTGGTTGTTTGAGGCAAAGAAAAGCGCTCAAATGAACCTCCCATGTTATTATTTCCCTGAGATGCCTCCGGGTCAAAATTTGGAAGAGCTGTCCAAAGCAGTATATTTCTGGCGAAAACTGAAACACCAAGATCTACACTACCAAAAACTTTGGTTGGATGCTTGTAACTCAGGGCCAACTCTCTCAACTTCACAAATGAATTTTCATGAATGTAATATTCATCAATATTGGAGAGTACATTTACATATAAATCCTGTATTGCATCCGGATCATTCACTCCTCCCCGAACGATATCATTCTTCTCTCCATTTGGTTTATACCCATCATATATAAATGTAGATTCGCGATCTTCTGTTCGTGCAGACATTCCATATAAATCTAACAATCCATTAGACCCGGAATACATCTCACCGCCATTTTTCCATTCAAAAACAGCACTTAAAGAAACAGTTTTGTAACTAAAGGTATTGGTACCCCCAAGAATAAACTCCGGAGAAACCTCTCCTATAACTGCAGGCTCCCCCTGTTCAGGCATACCATGGTTCCATGCACCAGGGTTGTCAACCACCAATACTCGCCCCTGGTCATCTCTTTTAAATGAAGCTCCATAAATAACCGGATAAGTATTTCCGATACCAGCTCTGACCTGGGGGGTAACAAAACCACCAAGAAAAATACTCTCAACACCAGAAGCAAGCTCATCAACTACATTATCAATTTTAGAATAGTTAACTGCAATATCCCATGTAAAATCACCTATTTTAATTGGTGTTGCATATAAAATTGCTTCATGAGTATTAGTATGAACAGCTCCTCCATTCATCACCAAACCTGCAGCTCCGGTTGAGGCAGCCAATGGGACCTGGAAAATCTGATCTTCAACGTCCTGACGAGAATAAGTATAATCTATACCAAAGCGATTATTAAAAAACTTCAGATTAACTCCTACCTCATACGAAGTTGTATTCTGTGGCTTAAGGTTGGGATCATACTGAACATTATTAGAAATATACGAGTTAACCCCATCAATAGGATATTGAATAGGTTCACCGGTCCAAAAACCACCACTGTAATCAGGTTTTGTAAAATAATTATTGATGTAGTTGCCTGCCTGTCCTACTTCAGCATACGACCCTCTTATTTTGGCATATGAGATCCAATCCAAAGCTTTAACCGGCTCAAGTTCTGAAGCAACAAAGCCTAAAGAAACTGAAGGATAAAAGAAAGATCTATTACCTCTGGGCATGGTTGAAACATAGTCATTTCGACCGGTCGCATTTAAAAACAACATTGACCTCCAATCATACGAGAGGCTACCAAAAAAACCTACTGTTCTTTCGCTTTCCTGAGCTTCATCTGCTGTTACTACATTAGCATTTTGAATATGAGACCATCCTCCGAAGTTAAAATCTTCTCCATGCTCTGAGTACGTTTTAATCTCCTCATGGTTTAATTCATTACCAAAAGTAGCAGAAATCGCAGAGTTATCAGACAATGACCAGTTTAAACTCGCCGTCAAAAGTGAATTGTAGGTAGCTGAGGAAACGCCATAGTTATCCATTACTCCTGCTCCTCCTTTTGATCCATATTCAAAAATATCCTGGAAATGGGTAGTATAACTATCAACTCCCAATTGATATTTAACATCAAGATCAAGACTTCCAGCAATGTTTGTTGAGTATTCTACGTATCCATTACCAAAAAAACGTTCAGTTTTCTCATTAAAAGTATTGTTTTGAGCAATCCAATATGGATTATCAAAAGTCATTGAGCGATAATATATCTGAGAATAAGGATCGCCTGGCTCATGATAAGGGTAACCTTCAAGATTGTAACTGGCCGGTGCAGAAAGAACTCCTGCAAGTGATGCATCATTAGCTCCCGAAAGTTTATCAATCTCCAACTTCACATAGTTGGAAGAAAATCCAACAGTGAAATTATCATTCAATTCCTTAACTCCGCTTCCTTTGAAGTTCCACCGATCCATCCCGGTGTTTAAGGCAATACCATCTTGTATTGTATTGGTCAATGCTATTGCAAAACTTCCAGTTTCAAAAGCCTGACTTACGTTAACACTATTGGTAGACTTATAGCCGGTTTGATAGTAATCATCCCAATTATCGTAAACACGAGGTTCCTTCCAGGGATCTAAACCAGCTTGTGCCAACTGAGGAACATAAAATTTACCTTGCTGCATTCCATCTTCTTGGGTGTAGGCATTATCTGTATTTCCTCCATATGTCGGACTATTAGGAAGCTCACTGATTTTTGGTCCCCAAGACAAAGAAGTATTGGGAACATAGCTACCATAGTTACCTTGTGCCCATGTTGATTGGTAATCAGGAGTCCTTGAAACTACATCAAAACTGGAATTGTGAGAGATGCGTACTACAGGTTTTCCAACCTTATTATTGGCACCACTCTTAGTGGTAATAATAACAACTCCATTGGAGGCTCGGATTCCATACAAAGCAGCAGCAGCCTGCCCCTTCAATACATTAATTGATTCAATATCCGCGGGGTTAATATCTACTGCACGGTTAGAAATATCTGCTCCGGTAACACTATTTCCCGTATCATAATATGATGTAGATGCAATAGGCATTCCATCAACTACATACAAAGGTGTATTATTACCGGTAAAGGATCTGGCTCCTCTGATAACAATTTGTGATGAAGCACCAGGCATACCACTGGATGGTTTTATATCCATTCCAGCTAATTTACCTTGCATGGCTCCAGCCAAATCAGAATTCCCCGTACGACCAATCTCTTCCGAATCAACATCCTGAACAGCATAACCTAATGCTTTTCTCTCTCTTTTGATACCTAATGCGGTAACAATAACTTCATCTACCTGAAAAGCTTCATCAACTAACGTAACATCAATCACTGACTGCCCTTCATAAGGAACTTCCTGAGTCTCCATCCCAATAAATGAAAACACAATAAAATCAGCATCATCTGGTACATTTAAAGAATACGTACCATCCAATTGAGTAACCGTACCCACTGTTGTGCCTTTTGCGAAAACGGAAACACCGGGTATCGGCATACCGTCTTCACTTCCCGTAACAGTTCCACTAATGGTTTGAGCCTGTGCTAAAACACTACCTAGCCCAATTACCATGAGGAACGAAAGTGCTAAAAGTACTTTCTTCATAGATTATAGGTTTAAAAATTAAAAAATATGGAACAATTAAAAATCAAATTACACTTTTCTTGAATATTTGTCAATTATTATTAACAAACAATAATAATTAATGTTCGCATCAGAGAAGGATTTAAGCAATGGGGAATGTTATTGTTTAAAACAAAATTAAAAACTTTTTCAACAAGTCAAAACTTATACATGACTATTTACAATCAAAAAATAAGAATAAACACAAATACCCACCACAAAAAATCATAAAACATCTCACGCACCCCTTTTTCTCACGACATGATCCTCTTAATTAATACAAATTACTCACAAACACCCCCACAAAACAGGGGTTTCATTCCAAACCAACACACAACCTCTCTATCAATCACTTAGAGAAAAAATGAAAACATATTGGTTACTTCGATGAGCAGTTAAGTGTATGTAACCACCGGGCTGGCAAACACCAAACACCTAACAAAAGTTAAATATCCAATCAAGAGTAATAGCAGAAGAAATCAGCAGATAGGTGTATGCTCATTAACAATAATAGAAGGAAAGAAAATCTCTAAGATTAAAACCCGGGAAGGAATGAAAAGAACAAAATTTGTTGGCCCCCTCCAGGGACCAGGGTTCTATCGCCCAGACTGCCCCTGGATGCCCCAGGGGTTACTCAAATTTGCCCCCTCCGGGGACCCAGTTGCTCTCGTTCAGGCTATCCCGGGATTTCCACAGGGTTATTCACGTAAGCTCCCTCCGGGGAGCATTCCACGACCATGGTAAACTCCTTAAATAAAGTAAAAACAAACATAGTAAGAAGATATCCATTTGTTGCATTGTAAATCTCACGTCCCTGAAAGGGGCAAACATGAGTAACCCCGGGCCATGAAGGCGAAGCCGCAATGAGCCCGGGGTTAATCAACCGACACCACACGGTCTCTGAAAGAGGCAACCAAAAACCGAAAGAAAGAGAACAATCCCGGGAAAAACACAACAACCAAACCTAATACTATCACCCCTGCCGGAGCTTCCTCTTTTATATTGTTACATTCCTTTGCTACCATACTGTCGCCCCGCCGGGGCTGGATTGGATAGATTGAAAGATACGTACAATACAAAGCTTTTTCTTTACCATTGAAAAAAACAAAGTTCATTCGTTTTGCTGGTCAAAATGTTACCGCCCCGGATGGGGCAGCAGGTAGAAGAATTGTTTAAAAGAATCGAAACAAGCCCCGGCCGGGGTGACACCTATTACAAAGTAAGTCCGGCCAATTTGCATCTTACCAAAACACAAAACTGGTTGATTGAATCAAACATATTTGTATTCTTACAGAAAACACCACAAACTTCACAATAATGATGCTTCAAAGCACCTCACAACAATTTATCAGTCAACAAAAAGCACCGACAAAAATACTTGCCGGTGCTTCCTATATCAAAATGAACATCACTTTACCAAAATCAGGCAAATAAAACGTTTGCCAATTAAATGAGGTAAAATCAGTTATATCTAATCTCCAAAAATATCCTTCTCCCTTATCCGTTCTACTTCTCCATATTTTTCCAATGCATCAAGGTCAAAGTCGCTGGTATTTCCAACAATACCAATCACGACAGGCTTGTCCTTGAGGTTTTGTTCATAAAACTCCACGATGTCGAAAAATTCCTAATCAGGCGTTGCTGAAAAAGTAGGCAGCTTCTAATGTAATATACCTGTGAACAAGTTTAAAATTTAACAATAAGACTTAAGAACGTTCACAGAACCAATGTAACACAAAAAAGGACCGTTTCAATACAACTGAAACGGTCCTCTCAATTAATCAGATATAGAAATAATTAAAAAATCACACTGTTTGACAGATTCCTTTTTAAAGATTCCTTAGACATTTTATTTCCCTGAATTGAAAAATCAGGACCGGTTATTTCAATTTCAGTTCTTTCCTTCAAAGTAGAAAAAACAGAAAGACCACTATAATTTCCGGAATCGACACTAGCTGATTTAGTTTCATCTTCAACAGGTGTAAACACCAAATCATAATAACCATCAACCCAACCGCCTGCTGCTTCACTGTCAATCAAATATCCATCACCTACACTAGACTCTGCAATAACAAGATTGCCTTGCATATTAAAGGTAAAATCAATTTCTGATGTGGTACTAACACCGCCGGCATCAGTAGTATAAAGAGTGGCATCATAGGTTCCACTACTCAATTCAAAATCTGGCAATGTTTGTGGAGCAATAGATAAAATGCTGTTTGTAGCATCAAAGGATGCAATGATTTCAACGGCATAATCAACACCTGTAATAATCAGGGAACTCTCATCCAAACCTTCAGAAATTGAAACCTCCATTTCCGTAGGACCATCACCAAACTGAGACTCACCGGTCATTACAAAATCACCCATAAAATCTGCTTTACTATAAGAAACCGCATCTTGAGAATAGTAAAAGATTTCAGAGAATTCACCAAGAATGGTACCATCCTCATAATGGAACATTAACCCTAAAGAATAAATAGTTACTCCTTTTGAGTTTACTTCAACAAAAGTTTCAACTTCCTCGCTAGGTGAAACATAAACCATTTGACCCATATACTCCTGACCAGTTGCCTGATTCTCAGGAACAATAACCTTCCCATCTTCTTCGTAATAGTAGAAAGCAAGACCGTAACCGTCAGCATATAAATCGGAAAGATAAAACAAGTTTTTGTATTCACTCTCCTCATTCTCTGGATCGACATCTATTGCTGCTGAAATTGTTTGATTCCAAACCTCACTATAAGCATTGGACTCAAATTCACCTACTTCTCCTGAAATAACTTCATATTCAATATCATTGAAGTCTTCAATTTTCAAGTTAGCGGCGATAAAGGCTTCTTTTGTCATATAAATAATGGTTGGACTTGAAGCTCCATAGGCAGCTCCACTATTATATCCAGCTTCGCTGAAATATAAAGATGATGGAGGAAATGTAATTACATCTCCATTTTTTTCCCCAAGTGGATTCTTACCTTTATCATCAGAAATATTTCCATACAATGATCCTATAGAAATCATTCCATATCCCCAATCAACACCTATTTCATGTGAAAACATAAAAACCTCTCCGGTTCGATTATCAATTTCAATTGTAGTAGTATAATCTTTACTTTCATCAAAATCGCCTGGATCATTATACGGATAGCCATCATAAACTCCATCTTCATCCGAACCGGTAGGAACATCATAAACATTTTTAAATCTATAACGCACAGCTCCAGCAATTTCTGCTTTTTCTGCTTCAACATACATTGGAAACGAACTTACTCCATATCCTCCGGAAAATGCACCATCAACATATATCATAGGTTCTTCAACAGGAACCCATTGGATTCTTGTAGCATTGGTTTCAACATATGGGAGTTCAGAAGCATAAGGATTTACAAATTCATCTCCTTCAACAGCAAGTTTCAGGTTATATGTTGTACCTTCCTCTGCAGTTGGAAAAGTAACAGTAAAATCCACTTCTGTCTCGCCATCAGCAAAACTAACTGTTTCAGGTACCTCAAAAACATTTTCGTCATTGACTTCCTGAACAATAGGAACCTCTGCCACACCTGAAGAAACCTCACGCGCTATAGTTAAAGTCATTTCTGTAGCTTCAGTGGGCTCCAGTTCTATCAACTGGGGATTAGATGCAGGAAAATAAACCCCCTGACATCCCTCAGGTACCTCCGGACTTGGAGTAACCGTATCTTCAAATTCGTCACAGGCACTAAAGGTAAAAGCTGCCAGTATCGAAATTGCTATAAAAATTTTATTTAGTTTCATATATGAATATTCTTTAGGGTGTAACATTAAAGATCAGCAACCGGTTCCGGAGCAGGAACAGAAGGATTATTTTCGCCTTCTGTCAATCCAGGGTTGGCCTGAATCTCTGACTCGGGTATTCTCCATAACAAAATCGGATCATCCGGGGCAATATTAAACACCATGGTAGCATTTGGAAAACCACCACCTCTACGATCAACACCTGTTTCTAGCCGCATAACATCAAACCAGTTCAAACCTTCGCCCCACAATTCAATACGACGTTGACGGAAAACTTCTTCCTGAATTCCATCTGGAGAAGTAGCTTCACAAACATAAGCTGGATTTCGGTAAGCTTTAACAAATTCCTCAAGTGTAGTCTTTCCAGCATCAGGAGCTCCACCTTTTGCCTGTGCCTCGGCTTTAATCAAATACATCTCCTCAATACGCATCAAAGGAATATCACTGGCATTAGTTGAAGAACCAGCCTCTTCTTTATAGGGTGCAAATTTCACCTGAGTAAAAGGAGCAAAATCATAATCAGCGATTATTCCTTCATAAGCATTATTAAGATTCGGAGATTCTTGATATTCATCTAACCACCAACCTTTTCTAACATCATCCTCTTCAATCGTTTCATAAAGAGCTTTATTGATTTGTTTTCCTTTCGAATACCAGGCATATCCATAATTTAGGGAACCCATATGAGATAACCAGTTCACAATACCTGAAGTAACAACATCATCGGTTTCTGCGATTTTAATCCCCCACATCCAGTTCGGCTCATCCATAGTCCAAAAAGAAGGCTTATTAACATCAGAAATTGCGGCAGGACTCACTCCATCTGCCATGGCATTTTCAATTGCCTTAGTGGCATCGGCGGCAGCTTCACTCCATTTCTCCATGCTCAAATTAATACGTGCTCTGAGCCCATAAGCTACATATAAACTAAAGAATCGTTTATCTTCAGCCTTTTCTGTTATAATAGTTCTGGTTATTCCAGCCTGTTTTGCACTTTCCAATAGATCCAAAGCTGCTGAAATGTCAGAAGTAATTAAACTATACACATCTTCAACACTACTACGGGGTGTTCCATTTTGTGCAGCAACTTCAGCATTTTCATCAGTAATAATAGGAACACAAGGTTCCTGCTGGTGCCCCACATATTTAAACTGATAAAGTTGGGCCAGAACCCAGTAATTGAAAGCCCTGGTTGCCAAACCTTGTGCCAGATAAAACTGAGAAGTAGGGTCTTCCACATCTGCTGGGATGTTAGCAATAACATTATTGGCTGCATATATCATTGAATACATGTCGTTCCAAATAATCTGGCTCTCAAAGGAAGTATAGTCTCTGTCGGAATAATCCAGGCTGTTACCTGTCCAGTTATAACCATTATCTTCACTCACCACATCATAACCATTAGCATCAGTGAATAACATAACAGAAGGAAACCCGAAGTCATTATGGCGTTCAGCGCCAAGTGCATCTTCATTCGGCATATACTGACTAAACTGAGCAAAAATGGCATTTACACCAGCCACAGCTTTATCAGGATCTTTACCAACTACCTCTTCTTTCTGTTCAGAGGTAACAGTAGATCCTTCCGGTTGCGTGTCAAGTTTATCCTCACATCCAACAAACAGAGAGATGACAGGAACCATTAACGCAATAATATATTTTTTATTCATAGTACAAATCATTTAAAATTATTAAAATACTAAGCTAAGACCTCCTGAAATTGTTCTAATTGGTGTATAGCGTGCAGTGGTTGCTGCTGTAAAACTCTGACGGGGGTCTAACCCTTTACGACTTGTAAGTAAGGCCACATTATCGGCACTAAAGTATATACGAAGCTTCTCAATATTAAACCCGCTCACCAAGTCGGAAGGAAGAGTATAACCAATAGTAATATTATTAAGACTTAAATAGTCAGAACTGGTTAAGAATCTAGTAGAGATTGAGTTCGCATATCTGTCATTAGCATCCAATCGAGGCACATTTGTGTTTTTGTTATCGGGTCTCCAGGCATTGTAAATATCTTTATGCCAGTTATTACCTGCAAAGCTTGAAGTACCACCATGCATCAGCCGAGCATAACCTGAATCATAAATATCACCACCCATCTGATACGAAGCCTGAACAGAAGCATCAAAACCGAAAGCTTCAACTGAAGTTCCAAAACCACCATAAACAGTGGGCAAAAGATCATCAGTCATTACTTTGTAAGACTGAGCTAATGTATAATCAGCTGTCTTTATGCGAGTACCCTCTTCATCCTCAGCCCAATATAAAGCCTCTCCTGTTTCGGAATCGACACCGGCATAATCAACCAGGTACATATGATACATTGATTCACCCTCTCTATAGATTCGGGTTCCATCAATCATCTCTCCCTCAAGGTCAGGATGTAATTCATTAATCTTATTTTTTACAAACGTGGCATTGGCATTAACATTCCAAACCAGATTATTCCTGTTAAAGATATTGTAGCTCAGATCAACCTCAACACCTGAGTTGGTCATTGAACCAATATTCATAGGAACAGATGTATATCCATTACTTCCGGCAACCGGCTTGTAATAAAGCATATCGCTTGACTTTCTTCCGAAATATTCCACAGTCCCAATTAATTGGTTGCGAAGCATTGCGAAGTCAAGACCTACGTTGTATGACGTTGAAGTTTCCCAAGTGATATCCTTATTCCCTTTATAACTTAAAGCACCATCAGAGAATACACCATCGGCACCAGACATTCTGAATTGATCAAGATAGGCATAATAGTTACCAATATTATCATTACCCTGTTCGCCATAAGAGGCTTTCAATTTGAGCATATCAAGCCAGTCAACTGACAAAAAGGGTTCTTTGCTAATAATCCACGCAGCACTTGCAGACCAAAAGTCCCCCCATCGATTATCGGGGTGGAAACGACTTGAAGCATCACGGCGATAAGCAACATTACCAAAATAAGTTTCCTTATAGGAATAGTTAACACGGCCAAATATACCCTGTGTGGCATAAGTATCTTTTGCTCCACCACCATTGATATTATCAATAACATTATTTACATAATAACTTTCAGGATTGTATAAATTTTGACCGTTAGCATAAATATACTCCGTTCTATAATCATAACCGTCATAACCAACAGTCACATCAATGCTATTATCCTCTCCGAATGTCTTCTGATAACTACCAATATACTGTTGATTAAATCCTACTGTACGGGTTTGTTCTTGATACGCAGTACCGCCATAAGAAGCACTTTGCCCCATATAAGCATTTCCTAAATCACCATATCTGGTATTATCCACATTCAAACCATACCTGGCAATTAATTTCAATCCCTGAACGGGACTTAATTCTGCATGCCAGGAACTGTTAATAATATCCATTAGGTAATCTGTCTTATTGTAAGTCAAGTCACCGGCAGGGTTTGCAATTGACATGAAAGAACGTGAATAATTGGTACTTACACCATCACCATAATCATAAACTTTACGACCGTTATTAATCATAATTTGGCCATTTTCGCCATCACGGACATACAACGGATACACTGGTGCGATATAGTTTGCGACAAAAAAAGCGTTTCCGCTGGAACTGGTATTGGTCTGTTCCTCGGGATAATCACTCTGTACATTGTTATAATTAACATTTGCACCAACTTTCAACCATTCAGTGACTTCATGGTCTCCTTTAAAGCGGCCGGAAAAGCGCTCAAATCCGGAACCTGAGATTACTCCCTGATCATCCAAATAACCAAAAGAGAGATAATAACTCTGTTTATCTGTTCCACCGGAAATCGAAATATTGTATTCCTGCCTTGGATTATTCTGGAAAGTCTCATCAGCCCAGTCATCAGGGGTGTAAAAATACTCTCCATCGCTATACCCCAAGGTGGCATGGGGATTTAACTTCCCATTAGCTCCTATCAATAATTCCCCATCGGGAACAGTAAACACGTTATAGCCCAATCCACCTTCAGTTTCAGAAGTTATTGTTGAATTGGCATAAATATTGGCATCAACGGGTGAATAGCCAAGATTATAGATTCCTGCATTATAAATAGCTCGGTAAGCAGTTTCCATATAATTTTTGGAACTGGTCAATACATCATAGTTTTCAACAGCTCGTGAATTAAAACCATATTTAACATTCAAGTTAACTTTGGCTTTACCACTACCCTCTTTTGTGGTAATCATTATAATACCATTGGCACCACGAGCACCATAAAGGGCTGTAGATGCGGCATCCTTCAGGACAGTCATTGATTTAATGTCGGAGGTGTTGATAGAAGACAAATCTCCATCAAATGGAATTCCGTCAACAACATATAACGGATCAGTACCGGCATTAATAGAACCGACTCCACGAACCCTTACTGTTGCTTCAGAACCTGGCTGTCCATTATTACTCAACACCTGCACTCCTGCAACGGCTCCTGATAATGCTTGTGAAACATTGGAAACCTGACGTTTTTCAATTTTTTCAGCATCAACCTCAGCTGCAGAACCGGTAAATGAACCTTTGGTTGAAGTACCGTAAGCTACTACAATTACTTCGTCCATAGCAAATGATTCATCAACCATTCCGACATTTATAGTGCTCTGCCCCTCGTAAATAACCTCCTGGGTTTGCATTCCAATAAATGAGAAAACAATAGTTTCCGCATCTTGTGGCACATTTAATGAGTATGTACCATCTACCTGGGTAACTGTACCCACAGTAGTTCCTTTAACGAAAACGGAGACACCGGGTATCGGCATACCGTCTTCACTTCCCGTAACAGTTCCTGTAATAGTTTGTGCTTGTGCCAAAACTGAACCAAGCCCCAAAACCATGAGGAACGAAAGTGCTAAAAGTACTTTCTTCATAGATTATAGGTTTAAAATTAAAAAATAGAACAATAAGAAAACATTCCAATTTAGGAAATGTTTCCAACTTTTATTAGAATTTAACACATGATTTTTATCACAAAATTCCGCCTAAAAGCAGAACCATGACCTTTATCAGGTCTTTTCAAGCATTTCGTTAAGGCGAAGGGGGGTTTTGGCAAGTTTCTGTCACAAATATATAACTTTTTGCTTTCAAAAAATAACCCAACCAGTTTTTTTTGATTTTTATCACACTTTCACCCCCTATTCTGCCAAACACATAGTCGATATCTTAACTATTATTCAAATTACACCCCCAATTAAAGGGGGTAAGACTCCACAAACAAACCTTTTTATCACAATTGCACCCTACATAAACGAAGCTTGCACAACAGCAGGTATGTTTTTTTCTGCTGTCACCCTAAAAAAACAAACTATAGAAGATTTGGTTTAAAAAATGAAAAATAGCCCAAAATCCCTCAGTGTGACTGTGAAGAAGGGGAGTAAGAATAAAGTGTGTTGAGATTGAGATTGAGATTGAAAATGAGACAAAAAAAACAGATTGAATGTTTTTAATCCTTGTAAGAAATTGACTTATTAGTGTCTGTCCATAAAGTACCATTTACTGCGTTACGCTTGTCCGAAAAGTACTCATTTACGAAAAGTAAACTCCGTATTTTCGGACTTCGCAAGCCTTGTAACTGGCAC